>BAEM01000018.1 GCA_000314955.1 Paraglaciecola chathamensis S18K6
GGGTGTCCCGATAAGGGAATTGTTATGGGTGTCTTGATAAGGAAATAATAAATAAATTAGTAAATCGGTTTAGTGGCGGTGCGGCTTTAGATTGTTGTTTTGGTTGTGTGCTTTTTCTGCGCTGAGGAGTGGGTTTTGTTCAGCTATTTTTAGGCGCTGCGCAGGATTGCCTTTGGGTTATTGAGCAGGAGATCATGATTTTTTGCGAGTGCCTGTCTTTGTCGTTTATGTTTTCTAGTAGTAGTTTGGCGGCTTCTTTACCAATGATGTAGGGTTCTTGCTTGATAACCGTTACAGGGACTTTGAAGAATTCAGCCATGGGGATATCGTCGAAACCTATCAGTGATACGTCGTCTGGGATCGTTATGTTCTCTTGGTTTAAGTGGGTTAGCAGCTCGGTGGTAATCGCTAAATGTTGGGTGAAAAATGCGGTTGGTGCGGCCGCTGATTCAAGCATACTTTTTGGCGATTGCGCAAAACCGGTTTCTCTCTGCCAGTACTGAATCAGCGCCGGCTCTAGACGAATATCATGTTTTTCTAGTGCTGACACGTACCCTAAATAGCGTTCATTTCTCGACTTTACGTTTTTGAAGTCTTGCGTCATAAAACAGATTCGCTTGTGCCCAAGGTTAATCAGATATTCTGTGGCATCAAACGCGGCCTGGCGATAATCAGACAAAATAAGGTTTTTCTCACTGCCATCATGCTCTAACTGAAAGTGTACAATCGGCATGCCTTTTTGGATGTACTGTGCAATGAGCTGATTA
>BAEM01000017.1 GCA_000314955.1 Paraglaciecola chathamensis S18K6
CTTCGATGCTCGGGGTGACTTGAGTCGGTGAATAAAACAAAGCATGCGCTGCGCTTATTTATAAGCACAGAAAAATACTCGTTACCTTCGACTATTCCGGATAACAGCAAGATCTTGGAAGTTTTCCGTGTTTCCAAAAGGAAAAAGCATAAAGATGGAAAAAATTTAACCTGTACAACAAGTTACGGTGTATGCTAAAAAAGACAGATGGGGAAAGGCAAAAAATTTCCAGATATAAATATTGTTATGACTGCAATACGAATTACAAAAGGATTTGAAAATTGAGCAATGAAATAAAAAGAAAAACCACTATGCTTCTTCATCAAATTGAAGAAGCATTGGGGAGATTTGTTTTGAATAATGGCGATATAGACTCCCTTAATTTAGACAGCTTAGCAAACATTCACCAGCGTGAAGTCGACAAAGGGAGAGTTTTTAATCGCAATTCAATTAAAGATGTTGTTGAAGCAACTTACCTTGATGAGTTGTTCGGTTTTGCATTAGATATTGCTCAAGATAGTAGCATAATAGACTCGATAAATTACTTATACTCACTTTTCCACCATCTGGATATATATGAGATAAGGAATGCAATATCTCACCCAAATAGGCCTTTCTGGGATTGCTATTGGTATCGGGTGGCTGCAATAGCAAGTGACCCTGTTAACGAGATTTTAGGTCTAAGTGAAGTTAAGACGGCATTAGAGTCAGCAGAAACTGGCGTAATAACTGACCCGCCTGAAGATTGGGTAACTAAAGTCATTTGGCAAATTCCTAATAACCTACCTGAACAATTCGATCACGGTGTTACAGGCTTAATTGGTCGTTCAAGAGAATTGCAGGAACTAAAAAAATACATTTCAAATCCACGTGTCAATACAATAGCACTAGTCGCACCAGGTGGTTCAGGTAAGACAGCACTTGCTTTGGACTTGCTAAACACAATTGTTTCTACACCAAGTTTCTCTAAGTCGCTGGACGCTGTAGTTTTTATCACAATGAAAACAGAGAAGTTGACTTCTGAAGGAGTGGTTTCTTTAGACTCGATTGAAACTATGGAGGAACTTAAAAATAATATCCTTCAATCGATCAATCAAATTTATGATGAATCATTTTCTTCTTTTGAAGAAGCAAAGGATAAGATGGTAAGCCAGAAAATATTACTTTGTATCGATAATCTCGAAACACTTTTGAGAGAAAAGCAGGATAGTTTCGAGGAGCTCAACTATCAGCTACCACCGACTTGGCAAGTATTGGTCACAAGCCGAATAGCTGTGTCTAATGCAACAATACTAAGCTTAGAAACACTAAAAGAAAAATCAGCAATTCATCTGGCAAGGACTTATTTATCAAAAAGAGGTGGGCAATCTCTAGATGAAACTGCATATACCCAATTAACTAAGGGCTGTTTTTTTAATCCACTCGCTATTCGCTTAACAATTGACCTAATAGTTACTGGTCATGACATGCCACGATCACTTAATGTAGCAAACAAGGAAATTGCGGAGTTTTCCTACAATAATCTTATAGGTGCTCTATCAAAAGATGCTGTAGAGATTCTGGAAACGATTTTTGTGGAAGATACTTCTACTAGATTCTCACTATGTGAGCTTTTGGGGAAGTCAATAGATGAAATTTCAGCTGCAGTAGGTGAGCTTTCAAAAACTAGTTTAATTAGTAGATCCTCATCAGAAGAAGAGGAATCATATAGGTTAAGCGACTCAGTTCGAGACCTTCTATTGGTTTCACCGAGGAACATAGAAGTACGAAGTAAAGTTCAAGCTGTAATACATAAGCGTAGGAACTTATCAAATGAAATTGATATAAGGCAAAATCAAAAAGAACTTCCAGAATGGCACTATGACTATATTCCAAATGATACGAACCCTAATCTCAAAATTCTAATAACAGAAGTCAACAATGGAATAAGAAAGTCTAGAAAAAATACGGATGTAGCGGTTAGTCTATTCAGAAAACTCAAAGATTCAAAATTTATCCATGATGGAAATAGTCTTTATCATAGGGCATTTGGGCGGGTATTAGAGGCTTTAAAAGATTTTAATTCAGCAGAAGAGCAATACAAGCTGGCAAAAAAATATGAGAAACAAAACCCTTCATCTTATTACCTTCTAGCTCGAATGTACCATGCAGTAAAGAAGTTTGATTCTGCCCAAGAATTATATGAACAGTTAATCTCTATGGGTTGGACTTGCGAAGAGCATCACATAGTAAATTTTGGTAAAAGTATATATAGCGGATATTTTCTTTCGTTGCTATTTTCCGGCCAATACGAACAAGTCTTTGAAAAAACAAAAAAATGGAAAGAGTCTGGGCCATATAGATCAACTCTAGGCACTTATAGAGCAAGTGCCTGGAAAAGAAAAATGGAAAATTTAGTTGATACAGACCCTGCCGGAACCGTTGATGCTCTTGTTCGGGCAACTAGAATATTATCTGATGTATTCCGCAATGAAGGGTATTCAAGGACTGCTAACAAGCAAGCGGTAAAGATATTTGAAGAGATTGAGTTCTGTTATTCAAGACAACAATATTATCTTAAATTTTGTGACGAAGGGAAGGAGTTATTTGCGTTCGTTCATGAACATATTTTCGAAATAGGCCAACTTTATTATTCTAGAAGAACTATTGAAGATATTATTAAGGAGTTCTCAGTGTTAGAGTTGAAGGGTAACCCTTTCAAGAACCTGCCTAATAACTCTGCTGCTAGTTTTGATTACGCCGATGAAAAAGAATTCGATGCTTCTGGGTTGATTGAAGTTAAGGTAACCAATAGACCAAAAGACAAAGCAAGCTTTCTCTTTTCAAAAGATTCATCTCATCAAGATTATTTTTTGCATTATGATAATTTTAAAAATGGCAATTGGCGTGACTGGTGCCAACTATCTATAGGGCAGAAGCTAAATATAGTCCCATCAGAAAATAGTGACAATGGAAAGGCTATTAGTGCGAAGGAAATATATCTTGAAAGCACATGGAATTAACAGGACACCCATGATAATTCATTTCAGATCCGCACTATAAAATGCCGCTTTTTTAGCGACGTAGTCGCTGCTTTGGTTCACGACTCCAATTTTCCATTTTTTTAATTGGCTTGTCAGATGTCCAGACATGGACGTCTGGACAAGGCGAAGTGCTTTACAGGGATGTTACCTTTCGCCGTTCTGGCATTGAAGACAATTAAAAATATGGATCAAAAAATTGGTTGGAGATCGGCTTCTTTTGCTTACTTTTCTTAGCTGTTGAAGAAAAGTCAGTTGGACGAAATGGATTTCGTTTGAAAAAAGGCATGGATGCCGTGTGCGAAGCACATACTCCCAGCGCGAAGCGTAATCTCAGTGTGCGCAGCACATAAGTGAGCGCAGCTCATAAGGTAAGCGAAGCGCATAGGTGAGCACCGCGAATGCTTGGTGCGCACAGCGCATGCCCTAGCGCAGCGTAATCTCTGTGCCAGCACATGCACTATGCACCGATGTTTATTTTTGATTTAACAAGACGCTTTCGCGTAAGACATTAATCTTCCTTACGGTAAATACTTATCAAGCATATCGCTAAAAGTAACGTCGCAATCACACCTGAGGCACCAGCAACACCTGAGGGAAGAAACCCGTCGCGGCCAAAGGTGATTAAAACTCCATTGGCAAGCATAGCAACTACACCCGCTAACGCTGTAATTCCACCTATCGCTTTGCCACCTTTAGCGATACTTGCCATTCCAAAAACAAGTGCTGCTAACCCCAATAGCATTTTGGCGGCATAGTAAATCATAAAAGATAAAGCAACCACGCCACCAATTAACGGTTGAGCCCCTTCAACATCACCCGCAACTTTTCCAAATGACGAAAATAAAGTCAGGCCAATACTCACCTGTACAATGTTAATAGCGGCACTAAACGCTATAGCCGACCATCCTAGTTGACAGTTTTTTGCCTGCACCATAGATGCACCGGCAAAAGCAACAAGAACAGTAAATATTAATGCTTCTAGCCCCCATAAAACTTGCCTTGAAAAGCTAACTTCAGCAACATAAAGGGCAGTATAAATAATCTGTGTTATCGCCACCAATAATACTAAAGATGCTGTAATTAGCATGGTGCGTTTGTTCGTAAACTCCATTGTGTACCTCTAATAATTTTAATTTTAAATTTAACGTTTTCACATCGCTCTATTTCACTAGATTAGCCCTAGCTGATATGGCCCAGCACAAATAAGTAGCAAATCACTAAAACGTTCTAAGAAATAGTTTTTATGTTGGATTGCATAAGACAGGGGAAGTTATTTAATTCTTTCACCTGGCAGGTGTACAGCACTCAAATATTATTTGCTCAGAAACTAATATCCGAAAACGCCTCTAAGCTAGCGGCGTAGCCGATTCTATTGGCGACGAAGTCGCTACTTTGGTTCACGACTCCAATTTTCCATCTTTTTAATTGGCTTGTCAGATGTCCAGACAGGGGTAAGCCCGTGGCTTTTAGGAGCAATGCTCCTATCGGGTGAACGATTCGCCATGGATGGCGAAGCCGGGTGAGACACCAAGGACGGCTTTAAACACCGTTTTGAATTATAGGGTTTCGAAGAGCTTAGTCAGCGAAGTGCTTTACAGGGATGTTACCTTTCGCCGTTCTGGCATTGAAGACGATTAAAAATATGGATCAAAAAATTGGTTGGAGGGCGGCCTTTACAAAGTACATCCTGTACTTTGCCCTTCGGGTCATCCTTTGGATGTTCAAAATGGTTCCCGACCATTTTGTCTTGGTGACTTCTTTTGGCTGTTGAAAGAAGTTACTGGCTCGTAGGGACGAGAGTCATACTCGTCATGCGACCGCCATGGATGGCGGAAGGTAGAGTAACGCAGGAGCAGTTACCGAGATGACGATAAGCGAAGCGCATAGTGAGCAAAGCGATTGCTTGGTGTGCGAAGCACATACTCTCAGCGCGCAGCGTAATCTTTGTGTGCGAAGCGCATAGTGAGCAAAGCGATTAATTAAGGCGACACCCATGATAATTCGTATCAAGTCCGCACTTGAAAACACCTCTAAATCAGCGGCGTAGCCGATTCTATTGGCGACGCAGTCGCTGCTTTTTTCTTTTGTTACCGACTCAAGTCACCCAGAGCATCGAAGACTTACACTGGATTAATGACATGGATGTCATTC
>BAEM01000016.1 GCA_000314955.1 Paraglaciecola chathamensis S18K6
TTCTTACCTGAAGACGCGATAATAATGCCGTCTACCCGCATTTGATAAAGGGCTTCGAGCGATTTTGCTTCGATTTCTGGGTCGAAATCTGTGTTGTAAATTAGTGCGTTATAATCGTTATTTTTGCAAAAATCGTCTACTCCGCGAATCGTTCTGCTGGTGTCAAAACCCGTTATATCACGCACTATCACGCCTATCGTTTTGGTTTTATCGGCCTTTAGATTTCTGGCAATGGGGTTGGGCACATAATCTAATTCTTTAATTGCAGCTCGAATACGTATTTGAGTCTCTTTCGACATATAGTCAAAACGGCCGTTAAGGTATTGAGATACCGTGCTTTTTGATACTGAAGCAAGCTGAGCAACATCGATTAGTCTAACTTTTGCCATGGGGAATTTTCTACGATTAGGTTAAATAGCGCTATGTTGACATAGTGCAAGATTATGCTAACTTGTTCAACTAAACCGGTTTAGTTGATTTTGTAATACACAATTTGATCAGCCAAACGGTATGCAAAAAGTGGTTTATAGAATAACTAGATCAAGAGGGCGTCAGTTGAAAATTACACAGGTGAAAGTATTTGTTTGTAATCCCGGCCGGAACTTTGTCACCGTTAAGGTGATGACGGATGAAGGGATATACGGTTTTGGTGATGCAACACTTAATGGTCGTGAAATGGCAGTGGTTGCTTACTTAGAAGAGCACGTAGCGCCGTGCTTAATTGGTCGAGGCGCCCATAACATCGAAGATATTTGGCAGTATCTTTACAGGGGCGTTTATTGGCGTAAGGGCGCGGTGAATATGGCTGCCATCGCGGCGATCGATATGGCTTTGTGGGATATAAAAGGTAAAGCGGCCAATATGCCAGTGTATCAGTTGTTAGGCGGCAGAAGCCGACGCGGCGTTACCCTATACGCTCACGCCAGTGGTGAAACCATAGAAGATACCCTAGATAAAACCGCTGAGCATATCGCTCAAGGTTTTAAAGCAGTGCGTTTGCAATGCGCAGTGCCCGGTTTGAATGTGACTTACGGCGTGCTTGGTGACAAAGCAGATTATTTTGAGTTGCAGGGTAACCGCCCTTTGCCGCCAGAAGAAGACTGGTCAACCCAAAAGTACTTCAATATGGTGGTTGGTTTATTCAAGCAAGCCAGAGAGCGCTTCGGCAATGACGTACACCTGTTGCATGATGTGCACAGTCGCTTAACTCCCATCGAGTCAGCCCGTTTAGGCAAGCTGCTGGAACCGTACAATTTACTGTTTTTGGAAGATGCCTCTATCGCTGAAAACCAAGATAGCTACAAGGTGATCCGCCAACATACCACCACGCCGCTGGCCATAGGTGAAACCCACAACACCATTTGGGACTGCAAAGATCTTATTCAAAATCAGCTCATTGATTACATTCGCGTTGCGGCCACCCACGCCGGGGGCATTACACCTTTGCGACGTATTGCTGACTTTGCCAGTGTTTATAACGTGAAAACTGCGCCACACGGTGCGCCGGACCTCTCCCCTGTGTGCTTTGCCGCTCACATGCATTTGAATTTATGGGCGCCTAATTTCGGTATTCAAGAGTTTGTTGGTTTTGGCAATGAGCACTCTAAGCGAATTTTTAAGCACACAGTTGAAGTGAAAGATGGCTTGGCCAATGTCAGTGAAGCGCCAGGTTTAGGTATCGAGTTTGACGAAGAAGCCGCGAAAGAATACCCCTATAAACGTTCCTATTTGCCCGTGAGTCGACTTGAAGATGGCACTGTGTGGAACTGGTAATTTGGCATTTTTGATTATGAATTTAGTCTTTGATAAGTAGAGATAAAAAGCATGAGTAAAAGTATAAAAGTATTGATTCAAGGCACAGGTTTCGCTGGGCAAGGGCACGCAGAGGCGTTTAGGTCTGTAGGAGCTGAAGTGGTTGGCATCGTTGGCAGAACGCAAAGCGTGGTAGAGCAAGTCGCCAAAGACATGGAGATACCGTTCGCCGGAACAGATTGGCAGCAAGCGTTAGAGCAATGCAAGCCTGATGTGGTGTCGATAGCCACACCTGGCGGCGCCCACGAAGAGGCGATTACCCAAGCCATAGAGTTTGGATGCCATGTGTTTAGTGATAAGCCCTTAACCGCGACTGGCGAGTCGGCTAAGAAGTTGCACGAATTAGCCGTTGCCAAGAAGGTAAAAACTGCCTTTGCTGCCAGCTTTAGATATATGCCTGACGTTATTTACGCTAAGCGTATAGTGGCAGCTGGAGCAATTGGTGAACCGCTAGAAGTGGAATGCATATCGCATTTTAACTTAGAGCGAGATATCCCATTTGGTTGGTCACACCGCAAAGAAGATGGCGGTGGGCGCTTAAGTAACAACTTCACCCACAAGTTGTCGATTGTTACCTCGATTATCGGTGAGAAGATTTTGTCGATTATGGGCGAAGTGCGGGATGATCTAGGCCGAGCGCCGATAGTGGAAGGCGTACATAACTTCAAAAAACGCCGGGACTTTATTCCTGATGATCTCAATGACCCAGAACTAAAATGGGGAGAATCAAATGTGGAATGGTCATATACCGTTCTGGCGAAACTCGAATCTGAGTTGGCTGAAAAGTCAGTGTCTGTGTTGTTTAAACATGGCGGCTTGCATCCGCGCTTCAATGAAGATCATATTGCTATTTACGGCAGCAAGGGCGCTATATACATCAAAGGCCATTATGGCAGCGGCCCCTTGTATTTCTATGATTCAAATAACCAATGGACTCGACTGCCGTTACCGGACGATATCGTTGATAACACCCCGCAAGGTGAAGGCGACACCGAGCGTAACTGGCGCTACCTTATTCGTGAGTTGGTTAACGATATTAGAGGGGAAAAAGTCGCACCATATCAGACCTTTAAAGAAGGTGCTCAATATCAGCAACTAATTGATATTATTCGCGAAAATGATAATTGGGTTGACGTTAGTCATCTGCAATAAAAGGCAATCCCATGTTTTATGAATACTTGGTTATCGCGGGTTATTTCATACTGATTTTAGGCATCGGCTTTGCCTTTAAAAATATGGCGAAAAACTCCACCAGTGATTACTTTCGTGGTGGTGGGCGCATGCTGTGGTGGATGGTCGGCTCAACTGCGTTTATGGCGCAATTTTCCGCTTGGACCTTTACCGGTGCAGCGGGTAAAGCCTACACAGACGGCTTTGCCATTAGTTTGGTGTTCTTTGCTAACACCTTTGCTTACTTCTGCGGTTGGGCTTATTTCTCAGCTCGCTTTCGCCAAATGCGAGTTGATACGCCAACAGAAGGTATAAAACGGCGCTTTGGTAGTCAAAACGAGCAGTTCTTCTCTTGGGCGTTAATTGTTTTTAGCTTTATCAATGCTGGGGTTTGGCTAAACGCCTTAGGGGTGTTCGCCAGCGCGGTATTTGAAGCGGATATTACTCTGACCATTATTGTGACTGGGCTTACCGTGGTGTTTGTTTCCGTGTTATCTGGTGCTTGGGGAGTTGTTGCCTCTGACTTTGTGCAAACCCTTATTGTGGCAGTGATTTCTGTTGCGTGTGCCATTGTTGCGCTGGTGATGGTGGGCGGCCCAGTTGAGCTTGTGCAAAACTTCCCGACCGATTTTGTCATGGGCCCAGACATGAATTACGGGGCGATTTTAGTCGGTACGTTTATCTTCTTTTTAGCCAAACAAATGATCACCATCATGAATATGCATGATGCGTTTCGATTCTTAAACGCTAAAGACTCCGACAATGCGCGCAAGGCAGCGTTGCTCGCCATGGTATTGATGGGCGTTGGTAGCATAGTGTGGTTCATACCGCCTTGGGCGTCTGCCATTTTATACCCTGATGCGGCGGCGTCTTACCCTGAGTTAGGCAACAAAGCCGCTGATGCCGTGTACTTAGTATTTACCCGCAATGCCATGCCGATTGGCACGGTGGGATTGCTATTAGCTGGGCTATTCGCGGCAACCATGTCGTCCATGGATTCAGCGCTGAATAAAAACGCCGGTATTTTTGTGCGCAGTATTTATCAGCCGTTGTTACTTAAAAAGAACAAGAACGTGAGCGATAAACAGCTACTTAATGTCAGCCGCTGGGTGAGCTTTATCAGCGGGGTGCTGGTTATTGTGGTGGCCTTGTTCTTTAAATCACTCAAAGAGCTCAGCTTGTTTGAGTTGATGATGAGCGTTTCTGTGATGGTGCAAGTACCTTTACTGGTACCGCTGATATTTGGCTTGTTTATCAAGAAAACCCCCAATTGGGCGCCGTGGGCGACAGTGATAGTAGGTATGTTTGTATCTTGGTTGACTGCGAATGTGCTTACTCCAGAGGTTTTTGCTAATGGGATAGGGCTAGAGCAAGCACTTACGCGACGGGAGTCGATTGACGTGAACTTGATGATCACCATCGCCGCGCACTTAGTGATTACTGCTGGTTTCTTTTGTTCAACGTCCTTGTTCTACAAAGAGGCCCGAGATGACCATAAAGCCGGCACAGATAGCTTCTTTAGGGATCTTGAAACCCCGGTGATTGCCGATTTCGAGCAAGATGAATATGACAAACAGCAACGTCATAAGTTGGGCACAATGGTGATGTTCATGGGAACGGGCGTGTTCGTGATGATGCTTATACCTAACCCTATGTGGGGGCGTTTGGTCTTCGGTTTATGTGCAAGCACTATATTACTGATGGGATATTTGCTTAAAAATAGTGCCAAGCCTAAAAATATCCCTCTGAAAAATGCTCAATCAGAAACGGCCACGCTAGAAAAAAGCCAAGCTAGCGAGCGTTTCAACCCAGAAGAAGGGCGCTAAGCAATGATTGACACAAGATGTGTAAATGAAGGAAAGGGTTCAATAGCGCCATGGGTATCCAAGTTAGCGCCTAGAGGCTTGACTGTTAGCAGAGTAAATCAGGTTTTTATTCTGCTAATAGCAGCAATGCTAAATCTGGGTTGCCACGCTGTGCCTGAAAATGGCGCTGTTAGCCAAAAAGCTGAACAAAATGCTGAAAAAAACGCGAGTGACATTAAAGCGACAGGCAACGATGAGACTAAAGCGGTGCACTTACGCCATGGGGTTGATGAATCCGCTGGTGGTCTTAGTGCTTATATTGTCACTATCTCAAACGCGATTTTTTATCTTGAAAAAGAAGGCGGGGGCTTATCCAGCATGCTCGACACAGACGGTGTTGATTGGATAGGCTTTCATAATGTTGCGGGCTCAGGCTGGAAGGGGGAATACCGCGGCTTTCCTAATGCAATTCATAAACAAGATGGCAGTTATTTTCATGCGATGAATGCAGGTACAGCGCCTTCCACGTCTCGGGTGACGATTGAAACCCCTGAGCATGTTCAAATTGTTTTCACGTCGGGCAATGGTAAGTGGCAAGCGAACTGGGATTTTTACCCAGACAGATGCGATTTTACGATGGCGAAAGTGAGCCCAGGTTATCATTACTGGGTGCAATATGAAGGTGTTCCAGGTGGGTTGATGGACGAAAGTGACTTTTGGTACAACTCAGCCGACAACCAGCGTCACCCCATTAACGAATCATTTATTGGTGATTTACCCAGCCCAGAGTGGTTTGCCTTTGGTGATGCGAACTCTCAGCGTATGTTGTATTTACTTCATCATGAAGATGACCTTCAGCGCGGTGCAGAGCAGCTAGCGCCCGATCAATCAGAAGACAAGCACCCAGACAATTACGTTAGTCGCCCTTACATGACGGTGCTAGGGTTTGGGCGCAGCAATAAAGATAAGTTCCTCAACACACCGCGGCGCTTTTCATTGGGATTTGTTGAGTCAACTGGTTATGAGAGCCTTGAAGAAACCGTGAGCCATCTTATTGCTCAATAGTGCGAGGGCTCATTGACACGAGGGCTCGCTGTCTTGGAGGCTCTGCCTTGAGATTGTCGGTATTAGGGGCTCTGTTTTGCAGATTTTCTGCATTGAGCCGTCAATGACCCAGGGCACAGTCTTTCTCGTGACTTAGAGCATCGTGTGGCGTAGTGCATCGTGTGGGGCAGCGCATCGTGTGGTGAAGTCAGTGAGGAGTATGGCCAATTTGGCGCCACCTAATACGGAGTTAAAAATATACCGCATTCTTTTCTATTGAATTATATTTTTTGCGGGCTATTATCAGCCTCATACCTTAAGGGCGTAATGCTCGAAAAAAATAATGCTCAAAGATAACGTTCAAAAAAAGTGTTCAGAAAGAATGTTCAAAAATAGCGACATCAACTTCATAAAGAGTAGCTTACTCACCTTACCAAATTAAGCCGAGCGTAGTCCTTACGCTCGGCAGATTTCCCCTGTTTATTCCTTTGTTTTTGTTAGCAGTACGGTTAGAAAATCAGCCGTCGTTATGGGTGTTTTTAGGCCCTTAAAAACCGTGTTTTATCTAGCTGAATTGACGTTTTAAAAGCGGGTTTATTTACCCTTTTAAAGAACGTGTTCAAGCTGCCAATCGAAATAAAACTAATCAGTTAAAGTCAGAGGCTCTCAAGAGCTTCTTTTTGTAAAACAAAAGAACAGAGGTTACTAAGATGCAACCCAATATTATTATTTCAACTGCCGATTTAGCTGAACTCGAATACCAACTGGAGCGCGCTAAATTACCTGCAGATACTGTACGAGCGATTGAAAACGAGTTAGACCGAGCGAGCATAGTCGCTTGTAAAGACTTACCAGAAAACGTTGTCGCAATTGGCAGTAAGGTCACTTTCAAAATCCTAGACAGCCAGAAAATATTTACCAAAACCTTGTGTCTGCCACATGACACCATTAAGTATGAAGATAGTATCTCGGTGTTTGCCCCCATAGGTTCAGCCCTAATTGGTCTTAGCACAGGGCAGTGTATTACATGGCAAACTCAACGCGGTGAGCAATCCGTGGAAATTATCAATGTCGAAAGTAACAAACGTTAAAGCAAGCAACATCAGCGAAACAAAGAGGGTAATTGATGACATATATTGAGCAAACGATAGCGGATTTGAAGCGCAGTAGTCCGGCACAAACGGAGTTTTATCAGGCAGTTGAAGAGGTATTAAACTCGCTTGAGCCATTGCTTGAAAAGAACCAGCGTTATCAACAGCAAGCGATTATCCAGCGTATTGTTGAGCCTGAGCGGCAAATCATGTTTCGCGTGCCATGGGTAGATGATCAGGGCAACATTCAAGTGAACAAAGGGTATCGGGTTGAATTCAATTCAGCACTAGGCCCTTACAAAGGAGGTTTACGTTTTCACCCTTCGGTAAACGCAGGGATTATGAAGTTTCTCGGCTTTGAGCAGATATTTAAAAATGCGTTAACAGAACTGCCTCTCGGCGGAGCAAAAGGAGGGGCTAACTTTGATCCTAAGGGGCGCTCGGATGCTGAGATCATGCGTTTTTGTCAATCCTTTATGAATGAGCTTTACCGACATATAGGCGCTAGGTGCGATGTACCTGCGGGCGACATAGGCGTGGGAGCCAGAGAAATTGGCTACATGTTTGGCCAATATAAACGCTTAACAGGCCGATACGAAGGGGTACTGACCGGTAAAAGCTTACTTTGGGGTGGGTCACTGGCACGTAAAGAGGCCACTGGTTATGGTGCCGTCTATTTTGCGAATTACATGCTTGAAGAGCGTGGCGATAATCTACAAGGTAAGCGCTGTTTGGTATCGGGGGCTGGCAACGTGGCTATTTATGCCATGGAGAAACTGTATCAGCTTGGCGCTACCCCGATAAGTTGCAGTGACTCATCCGGCACGCTCTATCACGAAAGCGGAATAGACCTGAAGTTAATCAAGCGCCTTAAAGAAGGGCGTCGCTGCGACTTAGTCGAATATCTTAATACCTACTCAGAGGCAGTGCATACCCCAGCGGCTGATTATCCGAGTGACGGCCACACAGTCTGGCGTTATCAAGCTGATGCTGCTTTCCCTTGTGCTACTCAAAATGAACTGACGCTAAAAGATGCCGAAACGTTGCTGGAAAACGGCTGCCATTTAGTGACAGAAGGGGCGAATATGCCGTCTACTAACGATGCGGTTAATGCCTTTTTAAATGCAGGCATTGCTTATGGTCCAAGTAAGGCGGCGAATGCTGGAGGCGTAGCGACCAGTCAGTTAGAAATGGCGCAAAACGCCAGTATGCAAACATGGACCTTTGAACAGGTAGACCAACGCCTGAAACAGATCATGAAGAATATATTTGTCGCGGCCAATGAAACAGCGAGAGAGTTTGATTGCGAGGGCAACTTGGTATTAGGCGCTAATATTGCGGGGTTTCGCCGGGTAGCGGATGCAATGATTGAACAAGGGGTGGTGTGAAGTTAGTAAGCACACAAACATATAGTTGACAATATCAACTATATGTTTGTTATTTGCGTTTATAAAACCAACCCTTTTCGTCAGATTTTGGTGAGCGCTATGTCAAAAACGTTAAAGAAGATTTTACTCGTGACCGCTATGGTCACACTAGTCGGTGGCGCTTTCACTGGTGTCATGACGTATTCGAACATCGGCTTTAGCGACGCATTTACCCGTCAATGGGCGCTTTCGTTTGTTCAAGCTGTATGCGTTATTTTCCCAACGAGTGTGGCGGTGATGTGGGCAATGAATAATACCATTCCACGTTAATAAGTGGTCACTCAGCGAGAGTTTAAAAGGGCTTAAACAAGGCGCATGACTGAATGAATAGTTGTTCTCTTTCGAAGTCATGCAACGCAGTGTAAGCCCTTTTAAAACTCGCCTGCAAGGAATGCCCCAGCGGCTTTTGCTCTGCGTTCTCACTATTCGAAAGGGAACAACCATTACTTCATAGCGACGCCTTAATCAAAAACCGCTGGACGCATTCTGAGGAGGTCACTTATTAATGCGGATTGGTATAAAGTAGTTGAAACGGTATTCGTGCGCTTATCAAGTTTACATAAAAATCTGATTTTTGGCTTTGGTAT
The DNA here is from genome assembly GCA_000314955.1 of Paraglaciecola chathamensis S18K6. Classification (GTDB taxonomy): domain Bacteria; phylum Pseudomonadota; class Gammaproteobacteria; order Enterobacterales; family Alteromonadaceae; genus Paraglaciecola; species Paraglaciecola chathamensis. The sequence continues at coordinate 8,937 of BAEM01000016.1, forward strand.
GGCGCTTAGTATGGAAGCTATCATGGCGCTTAGCACCACCTACCGTAATATCGGTTTAGGTGACCTGCAGCAGTTTAGTCAGGCCTTTTTGGCGAGTTATTTAATGGTATTACCGGTCGCTTTGGTGCTTTCACCTATAATGACGTTGCTGATAAAACCGAAAATGGAAGCGTTTCTGGCGAGCTAAGGCATAGTCTTAAAACCGGATTGGCTGTCCGTATTCAACACCCTAGCTGTGAGTGTTTGCTGAATAAAAGCGTGGTCGAGCACAGCATTTATTTTTAAGATGGCCAGTGCTTCACGGTAAACATTGATACGTGCGGTGAGGGCTTTTAACTCTGCTTGAAATGCGTCAGCTTCTCGATTGTTTAACATGAAAAAATCACTCGAGCCGAATTCAAACTGCCGCTGTTCTTGTTCAAACAGCTTACGAGACAAAATGACCTGCTGTTCTTGCATCTTGTGTAAACGCTTAGCATAAGACAAGTTAACCAAGCGCTCTTGTAACTTGGCATCAATCGAGCGTTGTAGGGCGTTGGTTTTCTGCTCAAGGGCGCTTATTTCGAACTGTGTTTTGCTCTTTTTCGCTTTCGCTTGTGAGCGCTCAAACGGAACCGAAAAATACAGGCCTATCTTGGTTTCAGTGTCTTGCAAAGACGTGGGGCCCGAACCTATGTCTCTTGCGACTTTAGCTTCAATATCAAGTTTGGGTAGTAGCGCCACTTCTGCTAAGCGCATTTTTTGCTTTAGTACTTGCATCTCGTGGGCTTTAGCGGTCAAAGCCGGGTGCTTTGTAGGGCCGCCGGTGATTATTGCTTCGTTGAATGCCTTTGGCCATGCAATCTGTGATGCGTTTATCGACTGCATAGCTTGGCTATCTGGAAGATGCGCACTGTGCATGTAGTAGCGTAACTTTTGCAAGCTGCCTTGCACCTTACGCTCAGCAGCAAGCAATGCAGATTGGCGCTCTAATAATCTGGTTTCAAACTCAAGCAGCTCAATTTCGGCTACGTCCCCTTCTGCGACTCGCGTTTTAATGCCTGCTTGTCGATTTAGGCTCACCGTGACGAGTTGCTCAATTTTATGGTAGTAACTTAGTGCTTCGGCCCAATCTAAATAGGCCAATATGGCTGAATAATAGAATTCGCTTTGGGCTAGTTTTGCTTCTTCGTTCCACATTTTGTATTTGAGCCGTGCATTGGTCATGGCCGTGCGATTTTTATCGGTTTCTCTACCCTGAAGCAACGACAGCTTTACCCCGACAGAGGCTTCGCCCCCAGACAAGGTGGCGTACTCCTGCTCGTATATAGGAAAGTCGCCATCAGAAATACGGTATTCAGAGAAAATTTCAGCATTGTACGCTTCAAGGGGTTTAGAGAATTTTTGCGCAGCTTGCAGCCCATCGTAATACCCTGTTACCCGAGAAAAGCTGTTGTGCTCTAGCTTTGCATCATAAGCACCGTCAGCGTATTGAATATCAGCTTGGTATTGACCTGTGGTGGCATCAATGGCCAATATTTCTGGGTGGTTTTTAGCCACCTGCGATAAGTATTCTTGCAAGGTTAAGGCGCTCGATGATGGACAAAAACCAAATAGTAGTAAGCTATAAACCACGAGCCGGCACATTAATTTGCGCCTCCTTCGGTTTGGTCGGTGCGAACAGGTGGGAAGTTGTTAAGCTGTCGCCATAACTCGTAGCCAAGCCTGACTTCCTCTAGCAGTATCCAGGCACGAACTCGGCTGCCCAAGCGTGCGCTTTCATGCTCTGGCCAAGCAACGGTGGTATTGACTGGGGCAATCCATACGGTGAACATACCAAACTGATCTGCAACAGGTTCAACAAAGGATACTACGCCTTCAAAGGTGCCCACTGACATACCGGGCCAGCCGCTAAATTGGAAGGTCGGCCAGCCTTCAAACTGAATGCGCACTTTCTTACCTTTGGTGGCAAGCGCGGCATCTAAACCGTTAATTTTGATACTAATTTGGCGCTCAACGTTGGCGGGTACAAACCAGCCTAAAATGCTGCCCGCTGTGACATAGGTTGCACTGCCGCCTGACTGAAGCCTAACGACTGTGCCGTCTACGGGGGCAAATTTAGTGCGCGTTTCTTGGCGGGCGAGGCTCATTTTTAAGGTGTCTAGATCTTCTTCTGTTTTAGCCGCTTCGGCCTTGAGTTTTTCTAATGCGATTTCGACAGATTCCACTTCTTTTTGGGAAACCAGCCCTTCTTGCAGTAACTTTTTTTGCCGTGACAGGTTACTTAATGCATTTTGCACAGAGAGCTTATTTGATACATAACGCTGGTTGGCCGCAACTTGCTGCGAGCGTAGCTTTTCAAGACGGTCAGAGTCTACGTCTACTAAAGTGACGATGGGCTCGCCCTTTTTAACCTGGTCGCCCTCTCTGACGTGCCATGTTTCAATTTGGCCATTGAGCAGCGCCGAGATAGGTTGAATGCGCGAGAGCGGGTCAGGGGAATTTACCGAGCCAGTACCATAGGCTGTTTGTACCCAAGGGGTAAACGTAAGTAAAAGAACAGCGCCTATTACTAACGTGATCACCAACCAGATAATCGTTTTGTGGGTTCTGGGTACCTTTAAGCTGTTTAAGGTTTTCATCGCGCCCATAAAGTCAGTGTGTGCGTTGCTCATTGGCTCACCTCCTGACGTTTAGCCCCATTGTGTTGAGGCTCCTTCTTGCTTTCAAGCTCGATCGTGCCATTAAAAAAGGCCGTTGTGGGGGCGTTAGAGAAATACAAAACGGTTAAGTCGGTATCTTGAATAACCCCTAAAATACGCTCGCGCCTGGTGGTGGGTATCGCGTCAAAATGTTGATTAATCACCAACACCTTGGGCTTTGAAAGCATTACCACGACTAATTTAAGCAATATAAATTCAAGGGGCTGTAGCGGTGTTCCTACTGGGGATATCGGCGTTTTTAGTTTTTGCGGAAGCGCGCTAATCACTTCCGTTAAGCCCACTTTTTCAAGGGTAATGTTGATATCGCTGGTGGATACACCGGGCGCGCACATTTGTATGTATTCCTCGATGGTGCATTCAATAATCAGTGAACGATCTAATACGAACACCGCTTGGCGTAAATCGTAAGTGTCATAATCAGATAAGTCGTTGTTATCTAAGTTTATCCACCCAGATGACGGGGTTTCATAGCGCTTGAGCAAGTTGACTATGGTGCGCTGAGTCCAGTTGGACTGAGTCGATACAAAATACTTATCGCCTTGGGCGATGTGTTTATTGATCAGGCATGACTCATCTTTGCGCCGAATAACGACATTGTTGAAATCTAATGCGCCGCCGGCTGGGGCAGGTTTGGGAGTTTGTTCTAGCGCTTCTTGTGGCATATTGATAGCGCCACCGATTTTGTCTGCCGTGCCATATAATTCGTAATAGAGTTTTAAATAGTGGCTGAAGCGAGATAAGCCTAAAAATACCGCTGCCATAATCAATTCTGCAGCCACCAATTGCCCAATAGACAACTGCCCGCTTATTACTAACCAGCCGCCTAAGCCAAGCAACGCAGAGCTAGCCAGTGCGTAAAGCACTAAGAACATAACGACTTGCTTAAAGGTAAATGAAAAGTGGCGAGAGTGGTTATCAACATATTCCGATACGTAACGCTCAGTTTTCTGCCCGGCATAATCGAACTGAGAAGACGATTTTACGAAGTCATTGGCCGACGCCAAGTTGCTTAGCCATTTTGCTGTGGAGTATTTTGACGCTGATAGATGCACAGCTGTTACCTTGGCTTGTGTCGACCACAGCCGCCAAATCACATACATAATTAAAATTACGCACAAGTTAAATGCGAGCAAAAACGGGTGGTAAAACGAAACGAGAGTAAAGCCAACGATCATTTGTAAAATCAGGGCAATGCCATCAATCATCAAGCTGGGAATATTTTTTTGCAGCGTCATGATGTCGAAGTAACGATGGGTGATCGAGGTGTTTTGACTGCCTTCAAAATAGCTATGGGGCGCTAATATAGTGCGCAGACTTAGATCAGCCACTAGGCGAGCATAAATGCGCCTTTCGTAATATTCCATGACTCGCATGCGCAGGGCAGCGAAGCACCCGGAAAGCAGCAAGGTACTGAACAAAACAATCGCCAGAGTGATCACGGCTCGCGTTGACGCTATATTGGCAATGGTGTTGATTAAGGTTTGCACCGCGATAGGAACGGCCAACGTCAGCAGGCCAATGACCACACTGTAAGCGATAACGACCGCGAAAAAAGAACGTTCTGGTTTTAACAGCGCAAACAAGGTTTGGCGCAAGTTAACTAAATCAATATTTTTGGGGGACATTTTGGGCTCGTCTCGAATAAGTTAGCGTCAATACACGGTGAATTTCAATGTTGTTAACTTTATAAAAACTGAGCTCTCACAGTAATACTCAATAGTGGCACTTGCTTGGCAGCAGCATCACTTCAGATAGCTTACTGATTTCTTTCAGATATTTAAATGGGCTATATTCCCTGAGTATATAAAATTTATTCTTAATTAAGGTGCTTAATACTGGAATTATGATGATTCAGTTCAGTTTACAAATGAGAACTTTATCTTGTAGGCACTCTTTTTTGCCAAATTCTTGTCAAAATTCTCAATTAGTCGAGTGATTTTATCCTCAGGCTGGTATACCAATTTCATTAATTAGAACCCCGTCAGAATACGTCCAGCGATTTTGATTTAAGGCGCATTTCGCTCACCGGGTGTGGTGTTAAATGTTTTGAGCATGTCGTGAGGGTTTACGTTTTCACTGTGTGTTTTACAGGCCTGGGCCCACCACGCCAATTGACCAAATGTACGGGCAAAATAGTCGAACCAAGACGCTTGATCTTCACCTGATTCTGGCCTGCCATCTTCGGTAAACACATCTTGCGCTTTAGGGACGTGGATCATGGCTGAGACCGGCAGGCAGCCAAGCTCAGACAAAAACGTTCGCATACCTACAGCCGCGCGCATGCCACCCCATTGCCCAGCAGAATAAGTGACAATGGCACTAGGCTTATAAGAAAACAATGAACTACCAAAATGGTTGAGTAAGTTGGTTAATGCTGGGCTCACGGTGTGGTTGTACTCAGGACTTAGCATAATGAAGCCATCGGCGGCGGAAATTTTTTCAGCCAGAGCATTTAACACTGTTGGCGCTTTACTTTTCGCGTAGGCAAAATGGGGCTTGAACACAGGCTCAAGTGGGTAATCGAGTGCATCAATTAGCTCAAACTCATGCTCATTAAAACGCGTGTCTAAACAGGCCATACAGGCCTTTGCGACCCTCAGCCCAAGGCGAGCAGGACGAGGCGGTGTGCTATCACGCACTGTGCCCAAAAATACTAAAAATTTCATAATGTTACCTCCATTTTTAATCAGTCGAACGAGGGGCAATACCGTTATGCTGCCAGCTATATTTACGCAGGCCTCAGTATTTCATCTTCTGGGCTGAATCGATAGTGTGCTATTCAAGGCTTTGATAGTTAATGATTCATCGTTGTGCGTGGTGATCGAGGTAAAACTTGATTGTAATAGGATGATAAAAATTGTGGAGTACGCCCAATGACGATCGATTTTATTGATGTACAAGCGCCTGAGCCGGGTGAGTGGCAGCAAGTCTCACCTGGTATTTTGTGGTTGCGCATGCCACTGCCGTTCGAGCTGGATCATATCAACTTATATTTGCTTGAAGACAATGACCGAGCCACGGGCAAGAAAGGTTACGCACTGATTGATACTGGCATTGGGGTAAGTAAAACCCAACAGTTATGGGATAGCTTACTGAGCAAACTGGATGTGCCCTTAACCAAAATCATTGTGACGCACATGCACCCAGATCATATTGGTATGGCAGGCTACTTAGTCGATAAATTTCGCGCGCCTTTATACATGAGTCATTCTGAATACTTTGTGGGCAGAGCCATGAGTGCGGGTAGCAGAGGCGCATCAGACTGGCAAGATGATGAGTATTTAGTGCGCTGCGGCATGTCGCCTGAGTACGTTGCCAGCGCCAGTGAAAAGCGCAAAACTAATAAAGGAGTAGGGCAGGTTATTCGGCCTATTCCTGTGCATCATGAACGTTTACAAGAAGGTGACGAACTAACCATAGGCGAGCATCAATGGCGCGTTATGATTGGCCGGGGGCACTCACCAGAGCATGTATGCTTGTTTAACCCTGCCACTAAGGTGTTGATTTCAGGCGACCATGTATTGCCAATTATTACCCCGAACATAGGTGTTTACAGCACAGAGCCAAACGCTAACGCTTTAAAAATGTACCTAGATACCTTGCCACAGTTTAAAACCCTGCCCAGCGACGCACTGGTTTTGCCATCACACAAGCAACCTTTTATTGGGCTGCATAAACGGGTTGATGAACTGATTGAGCACCATTATGAGCATCTAGCCAACTTAAAAGCGTTCTGCGCCCAAGGTAAAACCATTAAAGAATGTTTACCTGTGTTATTTAAACGGGAATTGAACGAACACAATATGTTCTTCGCCATTGCCGAAGCACTCGCGCACCTTAACTATTTGTATTTCGACAACCAAGTCAGCCGAAAGACCAACCAAGACGGCCACTATGTATTTACCTTGATGGATTACGACTTAGCTGACAGGGCTATAGGTTAAGCCCGAAGCAGAGCCAAGCCGTCCGTAAAAGAGCAAAGCTATAAGGGAACTGCGTTTGGACTGGCGTTAACAATGCAGTGCGCAATAGCTCATATCTGATTGTGACGTTGCTACCAATAGGTTTGATCCTGAACTGATAGGCGACTTAAATTCATGACGTTCGGCTTTATCTCTATTTAATAATTACATTTAGGCCTTCGTTAGAATGTACACATGATGTCGGTATGTGCGTACATTTGCTAGCCGAACTAGCTTAGTCGTTTTTGACTAGAAAAATGGATTCAAACCAAAGATATCTTTCACACTATGAAGAGTGATGTTCGTCTTGTGCCGAGAGATTTCACTACCCGTGCGCAATATATCTATTAACTGTGATTTGTCATTCAGGTACTGTTCCCTGCGCTCACGGATTGGCTTCAATAACTCTTGCAGGCACTCTTCAAGGATCTTCTTTGTCACGCCGTCGCCAAGACCACCACGTTGGTAATGTTCTTTAAGTTGGCTTACATACTCTGTATCTGGATGAAAAGTATCTAAGTAAGTGAAGACAATGTTTCCTTCCACTTGACCTGGATCTTCAACTCTCAGGTGATTTTGGTCAGTGTACATACTACGCACAGCAGCTCTTAGCTCTTTTTCGCAAGCGCCAAGGTTAATGGCGTTGCCCATTGTCTTACTCATTTTGTTTTTGCCATCTGTGCTTGGCAATCGTGACGTTTGGCTTAGTAATGGCCGACATTCATTGAGCACAGGCTTACCTGCCAACGAATTTACCTTTCTGACGATTTCATTCGTTTGCTCAAGCATTGGCAGTTGATCATCACCAACAGGAATCAATGTAGCATTAAATGCTGTGATGTCTGCCGCTTGAGAGATCGGATACGTTAAGAAACCTGCGGGAACCGAACGCTCAAAGCCTTTGCTTTTTATCTCACTCTTCACGGTTGGATTACGCTCAAGTCTCGCGATAGTGACCAAGTTGCTGTAATACATTGTTAGCTCAGCAAGGGCTGGTAGCTGAGATTGCAGGCAAATAGTGGTTTTCGTTGGATCTATGCCAACAGCCAAGTAGTCAGCTACTACGTTTAGTATATTGGATGACACCTTTGAAGGGTTGTTTGCGTTGTCTGTCAGCCCTTGCATATCAGCGACAAGGATTGTTTGATCGTGACTGTCTTGCAGGGATACGCGTTGCTTCAGCGAACCAACATAATGACCTAAGTGAAGTGGGCCAGTGGCTCTGTCGCCAGTAAGAATAGTTTCTCGTTTTGTGGGTAGTTGATTTTTCATGATATATCTCTAGGTCAATAAAAAATGCCACTGGAGATATAAAGAAAATACAAACTTAGCTACCGTCCAGCAGCAAAAGAATGTACGAATTCTGTGCCGCTCAGAGTGAGCGCCACCACTTGATAGATGTAATATGAATGAATGATATTTTCATGACTTCAAGCCTAGCAAAATAATTGGAGCGCCTCAATAATACCAATCCGCATTAATAAGTGACCGTCTCAGAATGCGTCCAGCGGTTTTTGATTAAGGCGTCGCTATGTAGTAATGGTTGTTCCCTTTCAAATAATGAGAACGCAGAGCAAAAGCCGCTGGGGCATTCCTTGCAGGCGAGTTTTAAAAGGGCTTACACTGCTTTGCATGACTTCGAAAGAGAACTAGTTTTCTTTTAATAAAGAGCTGTCAGTCATGCGCCTTGTTTAAGCCCTTTTAAACTCTCGCTGAGTGATCACTTATTAACGTGGAATGGTATAACCTTAATAAGTGCCCGCAACTGCGGCTTTTTTCACTTACTCGGCGCTCACTTTGAATAACAGCCTTTTCATCCAACCTACCAGATCACGTTAAGGTGTATTCAGATAGCGATGGCAAAGGTGTAACGATATGCAGCGAGAAAACAAAAAGGGCAAACTCAATTTGCCCTTTTTGCTGTTGATTAGCACGCTATAAATAGTGCCTGGTGTTAAAAGGCGTAAGTCGCGCTGATTACGCCATTGATAGGCGCTGCGTAGTAAAACGAGCTATGTAGGCTGCTAATGTACTTTTCGTCTGTTACGTTGTTCAAGTTTGCTTTTACCGTCAAACTGTCACTAATGTCATAGCTTGCGTATGCATTGAGTAAAAAGTAGCTGTCTTGGGTTACGTTGTAATCGGTGTTCTTGGTTTTTGATTGCCAACGACCATTTAGACCGACTTTCAGGGCAGGTAGTGCAGGAACAGAGTAATTCATCGAAAAGTTAACGTAGTCACGAGGTGCCCAAGTGTTGGCATCTTGGCCGTCAGTATCTTCGATTTCGATGTTGGTATAGCCTAAAACAAGATCAAGGTTTTCGGTAACTTGCCCGGTGATTTCAACTTCAAACCCAGTCGATTCAACATCAACCCCATAATAGTAAAACTGACCGTTATCAGGGTTAATGCCAGCATATGATGCAAGGTTTTCTTGTTCAGCAGTGAAGTAAGCAAAGGTCGTTAAAAGAGATTTATCCATCCATTGTACTTTTATGCCCGCTTCGGTGTTTTTACCTTTAGTAGGGTCAAGGTATTGCCCTGTGATGTCATATTGTTCTTGTGGCTGGTAGATATCTGAATAACTCGCGTAGGCATTGATGTCTTGGGTTATGGCATACGTAAAGCCTAAATAAGGGCTTAACTCACTCTCGCTGTTATCGATTGTGGTACCGCTATTGTCGCCACTGCGCTCGAAATCAATGGCATTTACACCGGCGATCATAAACAAGTTGTCGCTTAAGGTAATTTTGCTTGAACCGAAGATGCGGGTTAGGTTTTGCTTAATTTCTGAATACAGTGTGCGTTCTTGCCAATCAGGCTCGGTGATGGTGTTAAGAGCGTAAGGGAAAGCGGGCAGTGCGCCCCATGCTTCTTCGGCAAGATCGGTTGCGTAGTTAAACATCGTGTCGGTACTTTGCGCATAGCTAACACCCATTGTCGCTTCATGTTCAAAGCCAAACGCAGTAAAAAATCCTGATGTTTTTACTTCAATTAAATCGGAATCAATTTCTGAGTCATAGCGACCAGGGTAACCGTAAAGTCCTAAATTGGTCTCTTTGTCTATGCTGCCATAAGCATAAAAAAGCTTATCTTGTTCTTCGAAATAGCGTTTGTGATAGTTCACATCAAGACGCCAGCTGTCGTTAATTTGGTGGGTAAACTCTACAAATGCGTTGGTGTTGATGGTGTCCCACATGGTCCATTCTTGGGACGTTGTGTCATTGTCGTCCCACTGTGCTTGCGTGCCGTCTGTGTAATTAAATACTAAGCCGCCCCATAAATTGCCATCAGTGTTGGCGTCTTGATGAGATATTCCGACAGTCAGGGTGGAATGGTCCGTTAGCTGACCATCAACAACACCGTAGAGGTAACCTAAGTCATCAGATAAACCATCAAGATGGGAGTTCTTATCTTCAGCGGCTACAACAAAGCGCGCTGCCCAGCGGCCGTCTTCGGTAAGTAAGGTGTTGTAATCGCCTTGAATGCGTTTGAAATCATAAGAGCCTGCAATAACACTCACTTCGCCGCCTGTTTCATTGGTAGGGCGTTTACGCACATAGTTGATGGTGCCTGATGCGTTGCCCACACCGGTTAACAAACCATTGGCACCACGAATGACTTCGATGCTTTCGTAGCCGTATGCGTCGATTGCACCAGTGACTATGCCCCAATCATTGGGTAGCCCTACGCCGTCAATTTGGGAGTTTTTGATTTCGAAACCACGAGATGAGTAGTTAGTACGATTAGTTTCCCATGCTTCAACGGTTACGCCTGTCGCTAAGCGCAAGGCGTCATTGATGTTAAAGGTGGCGAAATTTGCCATTAGGTCAGAGGTGATAACACTAATGGATTGCGGCGTTTCGCTGATATCCATAGTTAAACCGGTGGCACCTTCGCTAATTCTGTCTTGACGTACACCAGAGATAAGTAAGTGTTCTACTTCGCTGACTTCTTGTTGTTCCTGGGTGTCAGTTTTGTCCTGGGCGTGTGTTTGCATGGCAAGTGTCAGTAAAGACAAGCTAAATAAGGTGTGCGGCTTCATGTGGGTTCCTGTTGTTATCAATATATGAAAAATCGAGCTAAGAAGTATACATGAATGGAATTGCTGATGATAATGATTTGTATTTACATGGTGGTTTAAGTGATTTCGAAGGTAGATAGTGTTTTTAGCGTCGTAATATAGTGAAAAGAAACAACTTTACAGTACTAATAGGAATCATTATTATTAACTTTTAGCTCAAGCTATTGGCTTTGCAGTGTATGAAATAGCCGCTAAGCGTTCATTTGTTATGCTATCGGATATCGGATATCGGATATCGCATATCTGATGGATGCTGGCGAGACTCTGTTAGCCTAAGATGCTCTTCGTTTTAGCCGCATTGAGTCGCTCTTTTAGCCCGCCAATACCCTAGGTTTACTTATAATAAAAACGACGGAAACCCAATGATACTGTTACTCGCAATAGCGCTAGGCTTAATAGGCAGCTACCTGCTGTATATCAGCTGGAAGCAAAATAATAGATTCGCCGCCCTAGCAGGGTGGGTTAGCTTATTCGTTACCGTGCCATTACTGGTTATGGATTTAGGGCCTGAGTTTGGTACTGTGTTTGCCCTTGGTTTACCTGCGCTTTATGTCTGGTTGGGTATTCTTCGCGAGCAAAAAACGCAGCCACCCAAGCACATCGATAGGCAGTATAAAAAGACTCAGTTTAACGGCAAAAAGCTGCTTAAAAATAGCGGCTACATTGTGTACCACCTCATCTTATTGATGTTGGTCAGCAGCTTGCTGGTCATTGCCGCTCTTGATTTACTGCCACTTGAGAGGCCGAATCAATTAGCCGCTGGGGTGATTATTATTCCTTTGGTGTGGTCTGGCTTGTCGTTCTGGCATCTAGCTTCTTCGAAAACACGTACGCCCTTACTGTTTAGTGCGTTTGTTTCACTTGCTTCTAGCATTTATCTATTTGTTTAATTTATGAAAAATTCAGATCAAAGCGCAAACCTAGTAAACACGCCATCCATCAGTAAACGTTCGCTCTCTGCCCACGCTTGGTTGGGGTTATTTGTCAGTGCGTTTATGTACATTATTTGTTTGTCAGGTACGTTGGCGGTATTTCATCAAGAGTTAGAGCGATGGGAACAACCTCAAATACCTGAAACCACAGAAGTAGATATACAGGCGATTGATAAAGCCTACGACAACTTTGTCGATACTTACCCTGAGGATACAGAGCATATGTATGTGGTCTTTCCAGGTTCCGGCATTCCGCGGGTGGTGGTCGAAAATGACCATGTTGCTCATTTTGTGAACCCAGACGGTTCCTTAGGTGAAGTTGAGCAATCAAATTGGACAAAAATGCTGGTGGATTTGCACCTCTATCTGCATCTGCCCAAAAGCTTCGGCATGATTGTGGTTAGTGCGTTTGGGGCATTGTTATGCGCACTTATTTTATCTGGCTTTCTTGCTCATCCTCGAATTATTAAAGACGCTTTTCGTTTTCGCCGCGGTGGTCCAGGGCTGCAAGAAAATATTGATTTGCATAATCGTTTTAGTGTGTGGGCAGCTCCGTTTCACATCATGATCGGCGTAACAGGAGCTTATTTCGGATTAACAACCGTATTGATTGGGCTGGCGTCACAAGCGTTTTACGGCGGCGATAATCAAGCCGTTATGGACGAGCTATTTACACCTGAGCCAGTGCTTGAGCAGCCTCTGCAAAGGCCGCAAATTGGCCGAGCAATGGAGTATATAAGCCAGCACAATCCTGAAGGTAGCCCGTTATTTTTAACGGTACACGAGCCAGATACACCTGGGCAGTTTATTGAGTTTTTCGTGAAACAACCTGGTCGGCTTATTTATTCCGAAAATTATCGATTTGATGTTCAAGGTAACTTTATCGAAACGGCTGGATATCGCGACGGTGAAACGGCCAAGCAAGTGATTTATTCGATGTATCGTCTGCACTTTGGTGAGTTTGCAGGGAATGCCAGTAAGTTATTGTATTTTGTGCTGGGTATGATGCTAACGGTGGTATCAGCCACAGGCATTAATATTTGGCTCAATAAACGCAAAACCACGGACGTCATTAATCTATGGTGGCCAACCTTTGTGTGGGGCACACCACTGATATTAAGCGTAAGCGCGCTACTTAACTTATTCATTCACGTACGCTTAGACCTGTTTATCTGGCTGGGTTTAGTAGTGGCCCTAGCGATTGCAGCGCGACAGCAAAATGTACAATTGTGGGTGGCCAGACTAAAGCAAGCGCTAGCAGTATCTTTGTTGGCACTGGTTGCTGCGTACACCGCTAAATCGGGTATTGCGGCCTTTAACATAGCGGCGCTACAGTTGAATATCCCGCTGGCTTTATTTGCGATTTACTTATTGCTTAAAGGGGGCCGGCAAGCTCGCCCTTAGTCGCGCTGGTGCTGTTATCAGCAACGTGCCGGTGCTATTTAATGCATCTTGAAAGGAATGTCCCAGCGGCTTTTGCTCTGCTTTCTTACTATTTGAGCGGCAACGGCCATAACGGCAAAGCGACCCCTTGTTTAATAACCGCTGGATGAATTCTGAGGGGGCAGTTATTAATGCGCAATGGCACAACTACTGCGTAACGTTAGTGCTGACGATAGTGTTGTCGCCAAGAAGAGGCATTTTTACCATAGCTACGCTTGAACAAACGATTAAAATGCCCCGCATCTTGGTAGCCGACTAGCCAAGATATTTCCTCAACACTCTTGTCGCTGTGCTTTAGAAATTCTTTTCCTTGCTCAACTCTTAGCTGCTGAATGTAGCCCAAGGGCGTTTCCCCTGTGGCTTCTTTAAAGCGCCGCTTGAAGGTACGGGTACTCATATTCGCCTTACCCGCTAACGTCTCAATACTAATGGGTGCCATAAAGTGGATCTCTAGCCACTGCTGTATAGCTAAAATATCATCGTCTTGATGGTAGGTTTGATGACCCATAGAGGTGAATTCGCCTGAATAGCCACTGCGAAAATCGACTAAAAAAGCGTGCTCTACCGCCTCTCCTACTTGTGGGCATGATAAGCGCGAAATCAAATACACCATACTTTCCATGGCTGCGTTCATGCCTGCTGAACAATAAATCTCCCCCGTGGCTGTAATGAATCGCTCGGGGCGAATATTCACTTTTGGATAACGTTTTGCAAAGTCTGCCTGCTTATGCCAATGGGTGGTGGCTATTCGGTCATCTAGTAGCCCTGCCTCCGCCAGAAAGTAAGCCCCCGTCGCCGCAGCCATAATGGGTTTACCTTGTTTGTGCCATGCGCGCAGCCTAGGGTAAAGCGCTGCTTGTTGTGTCAGCAGCGTATCCACCTCGCCCCATATACTGTGCAGAATAATCAAATCAGTATCTTGCACTGCTTCTAATGCGCAGTCTGGGGTAATGGCTAAACCGCTAAAGGTGGTCGTGGGCTCTCCATCTACCGTCACCAACGAAATATCAATGGGCGGGCCAAGTAGGCGCTTTTGTAAGGTAGAGGCAAAGGCTAATACATCGTGAGTTAGTCCTAAGCTAAGGCCCATGGCGTTTTCGCTGGCAAATAATGTAACGTGTTTGAGCATTTTGATCTCCAGTGCTATTCGGCATTATTTACAAAGTTGGCCCAAATGGCCAGTTAAATGACCTGAGTCACGCTGTTAACAGAAATTTTACAACTTTAAGATAGGGACACTGATGCTGAGCCTGGAGAAAATAATGCAGCTTACCCAAGAGCACGATGCCCTTAGAACAACCGTTAAAAATTTTGTCGATAACGAAATGGATCCTTTTGTCGAAGAATGGGAAAACGCAGGTATTGCCCCTTTGCATTCCTTGTTTAAAAAAATGGGAGACTTGGGCTTATTAGGCATCCACAAACCTGAAGCGTTTGGCGGTTCGGGACTCGATTACAGCTATAACTTGGTTTTTGCTGAAGAATTGGGCCGTGCGTATGGCGGTTCACTCCCTATGGCAATTGGTGTGCAAACGGATATGGCGACTCCGGCTTTGGCGCGTTTTGGTAGCGATGAACTTAAGCGAGAGTTTTTAGCGCCTGCCGTAGCGGGGGAAATGGTCGCATGTATTGGTGTCAGTGAGCCAGGGGCTGGCTCCGACGTGGCTGGGCTCAAAACTACGGCAAAAAGTGACGGCGATGATTATGTCATTAACGGCAGTAAAATGTGGATAACCAATGCGACGCAAGCTGATTGGATCTGCCTGTTAGCCAATACCAGTGAAGGGAATGTGCATACCAATAAATCCTTGATAGTGGTACCTCTTGATACCCCAGGGATCGAAATTTCAAAACCACTGAACAAATTAGGTATGCGTGCCAGCGACACTGGGCAAATCTTTTTTAACGATGTCCGGGTACCCAAACGTCATTGTATAGGGGAAGAAAATAAAGGCTTCACCATGCAGATGATGCAATTTCAAGAAGAGCGAATGTACGCTGCAGCAAGTGCCCACAAGGGGATGGAGCGCATGATTCAAAACACTATTGAGTGGTGCAAAGAGCGTCACACATTTGGTCAGCCGGTACTAAACAACCAAGTAGTGCATTTTCGCCTAGCAGAGCTACAAACTGAAGTGGAAGCTCTGCGGGCCCTTACATGGCGCGCCTGCCAACAACACGTAAATGGTGAAGATGCGACCTACTTAGCCTCGATGGCCAAGCTCAAAAGTGGGCGTTTATGGCGAGAAGTCACTGATTCTTGTTTGCAGTATTGGGGAGGCATGGGGTTTATGTGGGACAACCCCATCGCCAGAGCGTATCGAGATACACGTATTTTATCCATTGCTGGTGGCAGTGATGAAATGATGCTGGGCATTATCGCTAAGCACATGGACATCTTCCCTAAACGCCGTTAGTAGGCAAAGGGTTAGCACTAGCCTGTGAACGAGAGTCCTTGACTTGTAGTCACCTCTGGAAAAACCAAGGGAAAATAACATGGCGATACCTGCCTTATTTAAAAATAAACTGAGCCTTCCTGTGATTTGTGCACCCATGTTTTTGGTGTCCAGTCCTAAGTTGGTCATCAGCGCCTGTAAAAATGGCATTGTTGGGTCGTTCCCTAGCTTTAATGCCCGCACACAAGATTTACTTGATACTTGGCTTAGCCAAATTCGCAGTGAGCTCGATGAACACATAGCAACCAATCCAGAGGGGCCGGTAGCGCCCTTTGCGGTGAACTTGGTGGTACATCCTTCCAATACTCGACTCAGCAGCGATCGCGCTGTGGTTAAAAAACATCAGGTCCCCTTTGTGATCACTAGCCAAGGTAACCCAGCTGAGGTGGTTGAAGAAGTGCATCAATGGGGTGGTTTGGTTTTTCATGATGTTATCCGCGCAGATCATGCCAAAAAAGCCATTCAAGCTGGCGTTGACGGCATCATCATAGTGACGGCGGGCGCAGGCGGGCATGCGGGTGAAATTAACCCCTTCGCGTTAGTGCGCGAAATTCGCGAGTTCTGGAATGGCCCTTTAGCTCTGGCAGGTGCGATTAATGACGGTATGGGGGTGCGCGCAGCAGAAGTGCTTGGGGCAGATTTTAGCTACATGGGGACCCGCTTTATCGCCACTGAAGAGGCCGAAGTTGAGGGGGATTACAAAACCATGTTGGTAGACGCTCAAGTTAGCGACCTTATATACACCGACACCTTTACCGGCGTGAAGTGCAATTTTTTAAAACCTTCAATTGCACGAGCGGGAGTCGATTTAACGAAATTTACTGCGAAAACCCATGTGGATTTGGACCTAGGGGAAAGCAACGCTTGGAAGGATTTCTGGAGCGCAGGTCATGGTGTGGCGGGCATTAAACATGTGCTGCCCATGACTGAATTGGTGGCGCAGCTCAAAGAAGAATATCGCAGCGCTGTGGCGACTCCGGCGTTTTCAAGCGCGAGCAAATAAGCATGAGCAATCTGTTATCACAAAATAGACAAAAACAGATACCCAACGTCTTTTTCACCCACGCTTTTAATATGGATGGAACACATGACCCTATTTAACAGCCAGCTTGATGAGCAAAGCGATTCTTTTAAACAAAACGCAGAGCTGATGCACAGTGCGGTATCGGAATTTAGAGATATTGAAACCCGAGTTATCCAATTAGCAGAGGAAAAAGCCCCGCGTTATATCAAGCGCGGCCTTCTCCCACCCAGGGAAAGATTGTCGCGTTTGCTTGACCCGGGAGGACCGTTTTTAGAACTGTCGACCTTATGTGGCTATATGCAAGAAGGCGATACAGATGGTTCTGCCGCAGGTGGTGGAGTGATCGCTGGCATAGGCTATGTTTCAGGTGTGCGCTGCATGGTCATGATTGATGACTACTTAACCAAAGGTGGCAGTATTACTCAGCTTGGTAGTCAAAAACGCCTGCGCATGTATCAAATGGCTTTGCAAAACAAGTTACCGGTGATTGCCTTAGCCCAAAGTGGCGGCGGCGACTTAACCTCATTGGGGGATTGGTTTGGGTTCTCAGGCGCGGGTTTTGCTCTGCAGGCCAAGCTGTCTGCGGCGGGTATCCCACAAATTACTCTTGTACATGGGAGTGCAACAGCGGGCGGTGCTTACCAACCTGGGCTGTCAGATTATGTGGTCATGATCAAAGGGCAATCCACTGTGTATCTGGCGGGGCCGCCACTGCTAAAAGCGGCAACGGGGGAAATCGCCACCGACGAAGAAATTGGCGGAGCACAAATGCACAGCGAAATTTCTGGTGTTGCCGACTATCAAGCTGAAAATGACGCAGACGGTATTCGGATTGTGCGTGAGATAACCGCTAGCTTGGACTGGAATGACAGTGCTCATTCTCATGCAGTAAGTCAGTACAAGGGGCCTTTGTACGACAAAGAACAACTATTGGGCATAGTGCCAAAAGAAGCAAAAACGCCTTACGACGTGCGCGAAGTCATCGCACGCGTTGCCGATGGCTCAGACTTTCTCGACTTTAAAACTGAGTACGACATGGGAACCGTATGCGGGCACATGAGATTGCACGGCATGGTCTGCGGCGTTATTGGTAACAATGCACCTATCACTGCTCACGGCGCAGCCAAAGCAGCGCAATTTATACAGCTATGTGAACAGTCGGGCACGCCGATTGTTTTCCTGCACAACACCACAGGTTTTTTGGTCGGCACAGAGTCAGAACGTGCCGGCATTATCAAGCACGGCGCCAAGCTCATTCAAGCGGTCACTAACACTAGCGTGCCTAAAATCAGCCTTGTGCTGGGCGGCTCATACGGCGCCGGCAACTACGCTATGGCAGGGCGTGGTATCGAACCTCACTTTATGTTTGCTTGGCCACGATCGGTTGTGGCCGTGATGGGGCCAGCGCAAGCAGGCAGTGTACTCAGAACGGTAGCCAGCGCCAAAATGGCCCGAGCTAATGCGATTGATACAGGCAAATTGGACGCACTTGAAAAGCGCACGGTAGAAGTGATGCAGGCAAAGTCTGGCGCCTTGGCTAATTCCGCTCGCTTATGGGATGACGGCATTATTGACCCAAGAGACACCCGAGAAATACTGGCTTTCGTGCTAGATATTTGCAGTGAAGGCCAAGCGCGTAAGGTCAATACCAGCCAGTTTGGTGTACCTCGATTCTAGCGATAAAAATACGAAATATGCACTGCCCTTATTTGGGCTAGTCACGATTAACGGAATAGAGATAACCAAATAGAGATAAGTAAATGTCGAATGTAAGCCAACAGCAGTATCGGGAAATTTTAATCAGCCTTACTCAAGGGGTGTTGACCATCACCTTTAATCGCCCTCACAAGAAAAACGCGATGAATTTAGCCCTAGTTAAAGAAGTCATGGCGGTATTTAGCGATATAGCAGATGACAGCTCGGTGCGTGCAGTGGTCATTTGTGGCAGTGAAGGCAACTTTTGCGCTGGCGGCGATATTTCAGATATGCACAGCGACGCGGGCAGTGAACAAGATAAGCAACAAGCTATTTGGAATTTCAATCGCAGCTTCGGGCGCATGGTCGCCCAAGTGAATCAGGCGCCCCAAGTGGTTATTACCTTACTTGAGGGGGCGGTATTGGGCGGTGGTTTTGGTTTGGCGTGCGTTTCAGACATTGCTATCGCCCATCAAAGTGCGGTGTTTGCGATGCCTGAAACGGGGCTTGGTGTGGTACCGGCACAAATCGCCCCTTTTGTGGTGACGCGTATCGGCTTAACCCAAGCACGGCGTCTAGCGTTACTCGGGGAACGTGTTGGTGCAAATCAGAGCCAAGCCTTGGGTATTGTGCACTTTGTTTGCGAGTCACAAGAAGCACTGCAAGCTCAGCTCAATGAGGTACTCAAACAAGTACAGCGCGGTGCGCCAAAGGCCAATGCCAATACCAAAGCACTGATGCTGAAGGTAGGAACAGTCGAGCTGGAAACCCTGTTGGATGAAGCGGCGGATGTATTTGCCCAAGCCTTATCGTCTGACGAAGGTAAAGAGGGCACTCAAGCCTTTATGCAAAAACGCAAACCAAGTTGGTGTGTATAAATGAGTACTGAGCAAATGACTGATAAACAAATCAAGGAAACGCAAAAGCGTGAGTTATTAAAACGTGGCTTGTTTAATAAAATACTGATTGCCAATCGTGGAGAAATCGCCCTCAGGGTGATCCGCACTGCGCGTAATTTAGGTTACCGCACCGTGGCGGTTTATAGCGAAGCAGACAAAAATTCCCCGCATGTACTCGCTGCTGACCAAGCAGTTTGTGTTGGCCCTGCCAGCGTGTCCGAGTCGTACCTGATGATCGACAATATTATTGCTGCAGCGCACAAAACCCAAGCCGATGCTATTCACCCAGGCTATGGTTTTTTATCCGAAAACCCAGCGTTTGCGCAGGCTTGTGCTGCAGCGGGGATTCAGTTTATTGGCCCTGATGCCTCGGCCATTGAATTGATGGGCAGCAAGCGCTTGTCTAAGGTGGCCATGTTAGACGCAGGCGTGCCGTGTATCCCCGGTTATCAAGGTGCAGAACAAAGCGACCAAGTGCTGATTGAAAAGGCGGCAGATGTGGGCTTTCCCATCATGGTTAAAGCCTCAGCCGGTGGCGGTGGGCGCGGTATGCGTTTGGTCACTGAGCAAGGTGAACTGGCCGCGCAAATCAAAACTGCACGCTCTGAAGCACTTAGTGCGTTCGGCAGCGGTGAACTCATTCTTGAACGCGCTGTTTTGGCTCCCCGTCATATCGAAATCCAAATATTTGCTGATAGTCAGGGCAATACCGTTTATTTAGGTGAGCGTGACTGTTCGATACAGCGTCGTCATCAAAAAGTGGTTGAAGAAGCACCATCGCCCTTTGTGGATGAAGGGCTGCGGGAACGTATGGGGCAAGCTGCTGTGAGTGCAGCCAAAGCGTGCGGTTATCGAGGTGCAGGCACGGTTGAGTTCTTGGTTGATAGTGACAAAAATTTCTACTTTTTAGAAATGAATACCCGCTTACAAGTAGAGCATCCGGTCACTGAACTTATCACAGGTCTGGACTTGGTTGAGTGGCAACTGCGGGTAGCTGCGGGTGAAATGCTACAACTGACCCAAGAGGACGTTTCACTCAACGGACACGCCATTGAGGTGCGGTTGTACGCGGAAGATCCTCGTCAAAATTTTATGCCGCAAACGGGCAATATTCTTGTATGGCAGTACCCTGAACGTGAAGGCATTCGCGTTGATCACGGTATTCATTGCGGCGATACCGTCAGTGCCCATTACGACCCTATGTTGGCTAAAGTCATCGCCTTTGGGCCAGACCGAGCAACCGCCGCAAGGCGACTCGCCAGTGCCATTGAAGACATTCAACTAGTGGGTGTGAACACCAACAGACGCTTTTTACTCAATGTACTGCGCCACCCCGCTTTTATAAACGCCGAGGCGACAACGGCCTTTATCGAACAACATTTTACTGAGCATGCCAGTACCCAAAATACAGCCCCCGCTATAGGCACACTTGCCAGAGCCGCCATGATTTACTTTCAGCACCCTTCATTTGGCCAGCCCTCTTGGAGCAGTGCAGCGCCTCAGGTGTATCACTTTACCCTGAAAATCAATGAGCAGACTCACGCAGTGCAAATACAAAAACACGAGGATGGTTATTTAGTCAAAAGTGAAGCACAAGAGACCGAACTTACCCTAGTAAGTCATGGGGCTAATCAAGCCGTAGTGGTTGAAGAGGGGATCCGCCAAGGTTTTAGCTATGCGCTGCAAGACAAAACTCTCTTTTTAGACGATGGCAGCGGCCATTACCAAATAGACGATATCACCCAGTTACCGGCAAGCGTGAGTGAACAAAACGCGAGTGGCGAAATCAATGCCGTCATGGACGGAGTGATAGTTGACGTATTGGCAAAAGAGGGGGATGCCGTTGAAGCCGGGCAACTTATGGTCGTCATGGAGGCCATGAAAATGGAACATCAGTTAAAGGCGCTGAGCACAGGGCGAGTCACTGAGGTGCGCGCAGCAATAGGCCAGCAGGTGAAATCCAAACAGCTATTGGTCACTATCAGTAGCAACGACGATACGCACAGCGATGCGTAACCAAGGACGTTTATGAGCAACAAAACAGTAAGAATTGGCGGTGCATCGGCCTTTTATGGCGACAGTCAACTATCAGCTCGCCAGCTGGTGGACGATGGCAATATTGACTACTTGGTGTTTGATTATTTAGCCGAAGTCACTATGGCGATTTTGTCTCAAGCCAAAGCCAAAAACAGTGATTATGGCTATGCCGTAGATTTTGTCACTGTGGCCATGCGAGATGTATTGGCCGATTGCGCCCAAAAGGGCATAAAAGTGATAGCAAATGCGGGCGGCATGAACGTACCAAGCTGCATCACGGCGCTTGAGCAATTGTGTAGTGAGCTTGATATTAATTTGAATATCGCTGGGGTGTACGGTGATGATTTATCCACCAATCGCCAGAATCTAGATAGCGATGACCTTGCAGAAATGCAAACTGGACAGCCTTTACCCGAGCGTTTGAGTAGCATCAATGCCTATTTAGGATCGCGCCCCATCGCTGACGCCCTAGCTGCTGGGGCAGACCTGGTGGTAACAGGTCGCGTAGTGGATAGCGCCTTAGTGTTAGGGCCACTAATGCACGAATTTAACTGGCAAGAAAACGAATACGACAAACTGGCTCAAGGTGCATTGGCCGGGCATATTTTAGAGTGTGGTGCCCAGTGCACCGGTGGTAATTTTACTGATTGGCATTTGGTGCCTGACTTTTCCACCATGAGCTACCCTATTGCTCAAGTGAGTGCCAACGGCGCGTTCGAGGTAGGTATAGTACCAAACACAGGTGGCATGGTGACTGAGGCCACGATCGGCGAACAGGTTTTGTATGAAATAGGCGACCCAGCGAATTATTTATTGCCAGATGTCGCCTGTGACTTTAGCAATATCACCCTGACCCAAATGGGCAAAGATCGGGTCAGCGTTTCAGGGGCGAAGGGGCGAGCGCCGGGTAATCAATATAAAGTGTGCGCCACCTACGTCGATGGCTACAAGTTGTTAAGCTCTTTCTTTATGGGCGGCGAGCGGGCAGCGGAAAAAGCCAGAGTAAACACAAACGCCTTTATTCGACGTACAGAGCGAGCCTTCGCAGATAAAGGATTAGGAGGATATCGGCGCACGAGTGTCGAGATTATCGGTGCTGAAGATACCTATGGTCCACACGCGAAAGCCCAAGAGACGCGAGAGGTGATTGCTAAGGTTGGTTTGCATCACGATAGCAAGTTGGCGTTGCACTTTGCCGCCAGTGAAATCGCCTATTTAGCCACTTCAGCTGCACCGGGCATGAGTGGTTTTGGTGCTGGGCGACCCAAACCGCAACCATTGATTCGCGTACATTCGGCGCTGATTGAAAAATCTCACGTACCCGTTACGGTGCAATTAAACAAAACCGTGCTCTTCACACAATGCTACCTTACCCCAGAGTCATCTCACTTTGCAGAGGCTGCGCAATTTTCGCCAGATGCGATTAAAGCTGACGCTACAAGCTCTGATGCTGCAAGCAGTGAGTCGCTGACTAGCGTACCGCTGGTAACACTGGCTTATGCTCGCAGCGGTGATAAAGGCGATAACGTCAATATTGGGCTTATTGCGCGAGAAGCTAAATACTTACCTGTACTTTACCGACAAGTGACTGAACAGGTCGTCGCTACCTACTTTGCTCATCAACTTGAAGGTCACGTTTTGCGCTATAACCTACCAGGCATAAACGGGTTTAACTTCTTGATGACCCAAGCATTAGGCGGTGGTGGTACGGCGTCACTCAGAACAGACACACAAGGCAAGGCCGCAGCACAAATGTTGTTATCGATGCCGATTACGGTGCCGAAAAGCTGGGTAGAAAAAGCATGAGCTATCAATCGTGCTTGAGGGCGAATTGTTTTGCTGATCAAACATATGTCATCACGGGTGGCGGCAGTGGCATAGGGCGCTGCGCCGCCCATGAACTGGCAAGTTTAGGGGCAAACGTTGTTCTGCTTGGCCGTAATCTAGAGAAATTGCAGCGCACCAGTAATGAGATCATCGAAGATGGCGGAAGTGCAGACTATTTTGCTTTAGATATCCGCGATGAAGAGCAGGTCATCACCACCGTAAGCGCCATTTTACAAGCCCATGAACACTTACATGGCTTACTGAATATCGCAGGTGGGCAATTTCGCGCGCCATTAGAGGCCATCAGTAAAAAAGGCTTTGAAAGCGTGGTGCAAACCAATCTTGTGGGCGGCTTTTTAATGGCCAGAGAATTGTTCAAACAACACTTCAGAGCCCATGGCGGCAGCATAGTGAATATCACCGCGGATAATAAAAACGGTATGCCGGGTATGGGCCACTCGGGTGCAGCGCGGGCTGGGGTCGAAAACCTCACCAAAACGGCCGCGTGGGAATGGGGGCGATATGGCGTGCGAGTGAATACGGTGGCCCCTGGCTGGGTGGCGTCTTCTGGCCTTGATACCTACCCTCAAGAGATGCAAGCCGCCATAAAAAATCTAAAACATGCAGTACCCCTGGGGCGTATTGCTAGCGAAGCAGAAATCTCTTCGGTGATTTGCTTTTTAATGAGCCCAGGCGCCAACTTCATCAGCGGCCAATCTATATGGGTAGACGGCGCTGCAAGTATGGGCTCTGCCCCTGCACTTGCGCCACTTGGCCAAACAGCACCCGTTAACGGCACAACATGGGACGGCTTTCATCGCTCAGCGCCGCCCAAGGTTTTGCGCTAACGCCCAGCACAATATCAACGAGGATATGAAGATGAATAACCACGCATTGAATAGAAACCTGATAGAGCGCGTTGCCCTAGGTGACCTGCTACGTAAGCGCAGCAGAGACAGCGGCGAGCAGCCTGCCATTGTAGATTTTCCAGCCGGTGAGCGCCGTGCAACCAGCTATAACGAATTAAACAAACGGGTGAATCAGTTGGCCCACGGCTTAATCGCAAAGGGCGTTAAACAAGGGGACAAACTGGCGTTATTCTCAACCAATCAGCGCGACATGCTTACCGTGTATTTTGCCTGCTACAAACTCGGTGTAATTGCCGTACCGATTAATTTTATGCAAGGCGTAGACGATGTGCGCTACAACCTTGAACACAGCGAAACCTCAGCCGTTGTTTACGAAGCGATGTTTGCCGAGCTAGTGCACGCCAGCACCGAAGGTAATCCACACATCAAGCTGACGGTGCAAATGGGCAATACCAAGGGCAAAACTGATTACAGCTTAGAAGCGCTGCTCGATAATCAAAGTGAGCAAGAGATTAATGACCGTATTATTGAGGACAGAGACACGGCCCACATGATCTACACTTCGGGCACCACTTCACGACCTAAAGCGGTTGAGTCATCCCATCTGGCGCTGACCATAGCGGCGTTAACCGGTGCCATTGAGCTTGAGCTAAATCGATATAATCGCATGTTGTTGGTGCTGCCGCTGTTCCATTGTGCGGCATTATCTGTGCTGCACCCAGTGATGATGCGCGGGGGCTGCACTGTGCTGCACGCCGCATTTGACCCTAACATTATTGTGGATAGTCTTGAGCAGGAAAAAATCGAAACCGCCGTGTTCATGCCCATGATGTGGCATGCACTGCTCGCTACGCCGAATGTTGAACAGCGCGACTTTAAACACTTCAAATTAGGGGTGTATTCCATGGCTGCTATGAATAGTAGAAGCCTAGAAAAAGTACGTAAAAC
Organism: Paraglaciecola chathamensis S18K6; assembly: GCA_000314955.1. Taxonomy (GTDB): domain Bacteria; phylum Pseudomonadota; class Gammaproteobacteria; order Enterobacterales; family Alteromonadaceae; genus Paraglaciecola; species Paraglaciecola chathamensis. The sequence goes on from BAEM01000016.1 coordinate 33,815, forward strand.
CTTTGGGTGCGTGATGCATTTGGGCAGCGGCCAAACCGAGTTCGCCCCCGTTGCCTGTATGTATCGAGATAAAACCCCAACCGAATTCAGCGAAGGTAATTATTGGGGGGAGCCCGTTTGTACTGGTGAGCAAGCGATTATTGATAAGCAAGGCAACGAGCTTCCCAACGGCGAAGCGGGAGAGATCGTATGGCGCGGGCCACAAGTTATGAGTGGCTACTATAAAAATGAGCAAGCCACAGCGGAAGCGGGTAAATTCGGCTGGCATCACACGGGAGATATCGGCTTAATCGATAACCAAGGCCAACTGCTGTTTATTGACCGGATCAAAGACACGATAAAATCGGGTGGCGAAAATGTTTCATCACAAAAAGTAGAACAGGTGCTTGAGCTATTTGACGGTGTTGAACGAGCCGCTGCTTTTGGCGTGAGTCACCCTCATTGGGGGGAAGCTGTATGTGCCTGTATTATAAGCAGTACTTTGAGCGAACCAGACATTCCCAGTATCGAGGACCACTGTAAAGCGCAGCTAGGGAAGTTCGAAGTCCCTAAAGCTATTTTCATCTGCGAAACATTACCCGTAACAGGCACAGGAAAAATCAGAAAGGTAGAGCTAAGAGCGCAATATAAAGACTTGTTTATACCCATTCCAGTCAATAATTAATCACTCAGCAAAAATTTAAAAAGGACTTAATCCAAGCGTTTTAATATTTCACAGGCAATAAAAAAGCGCGTTAATAAACGCGCTTTTTTGGTATCAATGAGTGGATTATGACATCGCACTCTGTAACTTTTTCATAGCGTTCTTTTCGATTTGACGAACACGCTCTGCAGATACTTGGTACTTATCTGCAAGATCTTGCAATGTGGTTTTATCGTCACTTAACCAACGCGTCTGAATAATATGTTGGCTACGCTCATCAAGGGTTTTTATCGCAGAGTAAAGCTTTTGTGATGCGGTCGCATCCCAATCGGCATTTACTACTTCTGTTTCAACGTCAGGGCTTTTATCTTCTAAAAACTGTACTGGCGCGAAGCTGCCACTTTCGTCGTCATCGGCAGACAAGTCAAACGCTTGGTCATGGCTACTCATGCGAGCTTCCATCTGTAGCACTTCTTTCTCGCTTACCCCAAGATCGCTTGCAACCTTTTGTACTTCTGCATGGGTAAACCAACCTAAACGCTTTTTGTTTTTACGTAGATTAAAGAATAACTTACGCTGCGCTTTGGTGGTCGCAACTTTCACTATACGCCAGTTACGAAGTACAAATTCGTGAATTTCTGCTTTTATCCAATGTACAGCAAAAGACACTAATCGAACGCCTACTGTAGGGTCGAAACGTCTCACTGCTTTCATTAGTCCAATGTTACCTTCTTGGATTAAATCCGCTTGAGGTAAGCCGTAGCCAGAATAAGATTTAGCAATATGCACAACAAAACGTAGATGAGACATAATCAGCTTTCTTGCAGCTAATAAATCGTCTTCCTGTTGTAAACGTTCTGCTAGACCTTTCTCTTCTTCAGCGGACAACATATCAATGCTGCTAACAGCTTGAACATAAGTTTCGATGCTACCGGTCTGTGGAACGGTTAACGTTAATGCACGCATATCTGTAGTCATAATCACCTCGTGTAACATTGTGTTCTAGGAACCATGCAATGACTTTGCCATCCCAGAACTGCTTTGAGTTTACGCTTGTTGTAATAGACCACTCAAAGGCGAAAAAATTTCATGTAGCGACTGATGTTTCAGTAATATATTATACAAAAAACAGATCTCTGTGATCCAGATCAATTGAAAAGTTTTACTGCGCTACTTTTGGGGGTTGCTCATACTTCATGAACAACGAATGATGCAACCATAATAACAGTTACCATTGTACGCAAGAACTATCTTCGCAATATTAATATTCTATTACATATGCTGGTCTTTCATCACATTTGATAGACTATATTGATCTTTTTTTGTTTTATTGAAGTAAAAACAATCCTTTGTCGTATTTACAAGGTTTAAAATAGTCTGTTAGTCTGACTTTGTTCAAAAAAACGACGAAAGTACATCGAAGGTACTAAAATTAATTTGCAGCGCTCCCCAAGCGTTATATCTTTTGGACTAAATAGTCTTAATAAAATGTTTTCATAGGGATGTAAATGTTCGCCTTTATTGCTCGTCAGCCTATTTTAGATCGTAAACGTGATGTATTTGCCTACGAATTGCTTTTCCGAGACGGTAAAAACAATTGTTTTCCCGATGCCACTCGCGATGAACGTACCGAAAAGCTCATCGCTAAGCATTATCTTACGCTAGGATTGGATGACATTTCTTGCAATAAAAAGTCGTTTATCAACTTCCAAAAAGAAACATTAGTCAATGGCTTACCTGACGTTCTTGACCCGTCAAATGTGGTTGTCGAACTATCCGATACCGTATTACCTCACGACGCTTTGTTAGATGTGTGCCGGCAAGTCAAAAATACCGGTTTTACCATTGCGTTAGATGATCATAAACTCGATCCTAAATGGGATGATTTTTTACCTTACGTCGACATAGTTAAGGTGAACATCATGCAAAGTGACTATGACGGTATAGCTAAGGGGATGCCTAGGTTACTAGATTCCAATGTAAAATTGGTTGCTGAGCAGATAGATACCCAGCAAGATTTCGAAATTTATCGAGACATGGGCTTTGATTATTTCCAAGGTTATTTTTTCGCTAAACCAGAGGCGATAAAACAACAGAATTTACCCACCTCAAAGCTAACCTTAGTCGAGTTAATGGGTGTGAGCTCAAGCGAAACGTTTGACATAGAGCGCGTTAACTCTGTGATAGAGCACGATGTTGGCTTATCTTATATGTTGTTGCGCTTTGTGAATAACCCTATGGTTAACAAGCGTTACAAGATTACGTCATTACGCCATGCTATAACTTATATGGGCGAAGTGGAGCTCAAGAAGTTTGTCGCCTTGTTGGCTTTAGCGAACCTTAATGATGACAAACCGATAGAGTTATTACACTTATCTCTTGTACGGGCTAAGTTTTGTGACTTGGTGGCGCGTGAATCGAAGAAAGGTGATAACCCACCAGTAGGCTTTTTAGTGGGGTTATTTTCATTGTTGGATGCAATATTAGATCAACATATGGATACCTTGCTCAATCAATTGCCAATTGATGATGACGTAAAGTTTGCATTAAGTGGTGGGCAAAATGATTTGTCTATTTATTTAGTGCTGGCGAAGGCATTTGAAAGTGCTAATTGGCTCAAGGTTATCCGCATTGCTGGCTTGCTGAAAATAGACCAAAAGCGCCTGCACAGTATGTTTAATCAGGCGATTGTGTGGGGTAACGGCTTGCGTCAATCTGTATCGCCACACTTTCCTGAATCAAAAGTATAGCCACTCGTTTCTAGTAGTTTACCAATTGCTTTTGCAGCGACTTACATCCTGTCGCCTGAGATTTACCTCAGGCAAATATTACTTAGGCTCAATTGCGCTCACATGGCGCTTCACGGAAATCATTGAGCCAACAAGCCCCAATACAACAGATGTAGAAAGCATAATAAGTAGGGTGCTGAAATCAACGCCTGTAAGGGTAAATTGCTTTTGATAAAGCGCACTAACAGCTTCAACACTTGAGCTCATCCACCATAGTAAGCAAATCACAGTAAACCAGGCCAACAATCCACCTAATAAGCCGTACCAAAAGCCTGTGTACATGAAGGGGCGTTGAATAAAGGCGTCAGTGGCACCCACGAGTTTCATCACTAAAATTTCATCTTTTTTGCTTAAAATATTTAGTCTAATGGTGTTACCTATAATCAACACCACGGCTAAAAATAGCAACAATGCGATCATAGTGACCAACTCTTTGGCCACCGTGAGAATAGCGTCTAGACGTTGTAACCATTCTAAATCCAGCTTGCCGATATCGACTTCTCGCTCGCTACGCAGTTTATCGAGTAGCAAACGCGCGGCGGCAGGGCCAGCATGCTTTTCGGTAGGGGCCACTAAAACCACGGGAGGTAACGGGTTCTTGTCAAGATACGCAATCGCATCACCAAAGCCTGAAAGTGTCTTAAATTCGTTTAGAGCGTCATCTGCGGGTATGTAAGTGACTTTACTAACCTCTGGCCAAGAATTAATGCGCGTCAGTAATTGGTCAATATGTTGTTTGGACGTTTCAGCTTTTAAAAATAGCGATATTTCGGAAGCCTGATCCCAACCGGCATTTATCTGCTCAGCATTTTTGACCAGAATATATAGGGTGCTGGGTAAGGTAATACTTAATCCGAGTACGCCTATGGTCATCAATGAAGCGGCCCCTGCTCGCCACATTTCACCTAAGCTACCTAACGCTTGGCGAAGATGGCTGAGAAAAAACATTTGAATGCGTTGAAGAATAGAAATTTGACTTAGTTGAGCGCCTCTAGAGCGCCCTTTAAATAATAAACTCATTCTTCAAACTCACTTATGTGTGTGCGGCCAGTTAATGCTGAGTTGGTGTTCAGCTGCATGAGCGCTCTGATTAAAAGTCTTGAGATAGGCCATCGGTGATCATTTGCCCATTTTTAAGGGTCAGTGTGCGGTACTTCATGCGAGCAATCAGGCCCAAATCATGAGTTGCGATAAAGACTGATACCCCAGCTTGGTTAAAATCTTCAAATAAGCGGATGATTTCCATCGACAGTTTTGGATCTAAATTACCGGTTGGTTCATCTGCTAACAACAGTGGCGGCTTGTTCACGACAGCGCGAGCTATGCCGACTCGCTGCTGTTCACCGCCAGAAAGCATAATAGGCAGGTTTTTCACTTTATCGCGCAGGCCCACCATTTCAAGCGCCGCATGTACTCGTTTGCTGGTTTCTTTATGGGAATAGCCCTCAATAATGAGCGGCAAAGCGACGTTGTCGAACACGCTTTTATCCATCAATAATTGATGGCTTTGAAATATCATACCGATATCACGGCGAATATAGGCAATTTGCCGACGGCTGATTTGATTTAGGTCATGACCATTGATCAACACTTTTCCTACAGTAGGGCGTTCCATCAAACTGATCAGTTTCAACAAGGTACTTTTACCCGCGCCGGAGTGGCCGGTGAGAAAAGCCATCTCACCAGGCTCAATGTGAAAGTCAACTTTGCGCAGTGCTTGTTGCCCTCCAGGGTAGGTTTTACTGACTTGCTGAAATTTGATCATAGCATCACTCTTGGCGCGTTCGGCTTATTGACTACTTTGGGCATTCGCATCAGTGCCGCTCTCAGCAAAGAGTGCTTCCACAAATTCATCACTGGCAAATGGACGTAAATCGTCAATCCCTTCGCCTACACCTATATACCGAATAGGAATTTTAAATTGGTCGGCTAAGGCGAAAATGACCCCGCCTTTTGCGGTGCCATCTAACTTGGTTAATGTGATGCCTGACAGACCCACTGCCTGATTAAATAATTTAGTTTGGCTAACAGCGTTCTGACCCGTCGCTGCATCTAGGGTTAACATGACTTCGTGAGGTGCGTTTGGATTAATTTTTCGCATAACGCGCAACACTTTTTTCAGCTCTTCCATCAGGTGTTCTTTGTTTTGCAGACGCCCTGCGGTGTCAGCAATCAGTACATCCACATTGCGAGCCTTCGCTGATTCAAGAGCATCATAAATTACTGACGCGCTATCAGAGCCAGTTTTTTGCGCTATCACAGGGATGTTATTACGCTCCCCCCATACTTGTAGTTGTTCAACCGCAGCAGCTCTGAAGGTATCGCCGGCGGCTAACATCACTTTTTTGCCCTGTGACTGAAATTGCTTAGCCATTTTACCTATGGTGGTGGTTTTACCTACGCCATTAACCCCAACCATCAAAATAACAAACGGGCCCTCATCTGCTTCAGGCACAAGTGGCTGACTGACTTCTTGTAATATTTCGCTCATCTGTTGCTTGAGTAATTGATACAAGGCATCGCCGTCTTTTAATTGGTTACGTTTCGCGCCATCAGTCAATTTTTTAATGATTTTATTGGTGGTATCCATACCCACATCAGCGACTAATAACTGTGTTTCCAATTCTTCGTATAAATCATCATCTATGGCTTTACCACGAAACAAGCTGACAAAACCGCTACCTAAGTTAACTTTGGTACGCGACAAGCTCTGTCTTAACTTGGCAAATAGTCCCATTTTGGCTGGTTTCTCTGATTCTGGCTCAGGTGTCGGCTCTGGTTCAGGTGTTAATTCTAACGCTGTTTCTTGCACCTCTGAGGTGATTTCTACTATCTCGCCAGGTTGCTCAATTTCAGCTGTTTTTTCAATTTCATCAGCTTCTTCAATTTCATCTGGTTCTTCAATTACAGGTGAGGTTGAAACATCAGCTTCTTCCAGCTCAGAGGCCAAGACGGAGGCGGATTCGTCTATGTCATTCGTTTGACTACTCTCACCCATAAGAGACTGTTTATCGGTAAGGGGCGGCTCATCTACCGCGCTTTCTACTTCCACAGCAGGATGAGCATGAGAAGCGTTTTCTACCTCAGTCTCCACAACATTATCAGGGGCACGCTCTTGCTCGACAACTTGCTCGTCGATGATTTCATCGCTTTGCTGCGGTATTTCTTGGGCTTCTTCTGGTGCGCTCTGAGGGGGATTTTGTGGCTCTGACTTGGGCTTGTCTTTTTTGAGCCAACCGAAAAACTTGGACATATTAAATAGAAATCCTTGGAAAATCGTTGAATTAATTGAGTACACTTACGTTACTTTGCAGCAATGATAGCATTCCTACTATAAATGAAGCGAGACGTAAAAAAGACTCAAGCCGCCAATGGCGCAATTCGTATTATCAGCGGGCAATGGCGTGGGCGTAAATTGCCGGTGATGAACGTTCAAGGCTTAAGGCCAACCACAGATAGAAACAAAGAAACTTTGTTCAATTGGTTGATGGCATATACCCAAGATAGCCGCTGCTTAGACGTATTTGCAGGCAGCGGAGGCTTGGGGTTTGAGGCACTTTCTCGCTACGCTAAACACGTTACGTTTATTGAGTTAGACAAAAATGTTGCGCGCAATTTACAGCAAAACCTGATCACCTTGAAAGCCACAGAAGATAGCGCAAAAGTGCTATGTGGTGATGCTTTAAGTTATTTAAAGCAGCTAAACGATGAGTTTGATTTGATTTTTGTGGACCCACCTTTTAATCAAAACCTTGTTCCTAAAGCCATTGAGAGCATTGAACAGGGTGGTTTGCTCGCCAAAGATGGTTTGATTTATATTGAATGCGAAACACAAAATGCTCAATACAATGTGCCGCCTCAATGGCGTTTATTAAAAGAGAGCAAAACTAGCCAGGTGACAGCGCGGCTGTATCAAGGCTAGTTGCTGATGGCATAATAAAACTAAGGAGTAATATCGATTCCGATGTTACTCATACCCTCGCCGATAGCGATTGCTTTTAACGCTTTACATGTTTCGCCATTTTTAGGGCTATTGGCTAACAAAGTGAGCAACTCTTGTTGGATTTCGATTTCCCATTGCATCAGTGGGTGCTGTTTTATTTCTTCGTCTGTTATTTCGTCATCAGAGGTGGCTTCAACAAAGGTTTCCACTGTGCCTTGGGCGAGTTTACTGACCACAACGGCACCTTGTAGATCTTCTCCCATTAACAATAAAATAAGCGCAGACATTGACATGGCGGTGTCGATAGCCGGGTAAACGCCTATGCTGTCGTAATCGTTAGGGTCAGGTACGTTTGCTTCTACCTTTTCCAGTTGTGCGGCAAAATTGATTTTTGTTTTCGGATGAGCAAGCCATTCCCAGATCACATTTAAACTATTTCGATATGGGCTAGGGTCTGCAAATTCGGTCGCTTCACAAAAAAGCTGGTAATTCGGTAACATACGCTCTAATAACGCTGCTGAAAAGGCAACCGACTGCCAAGTCTCTAATTCTCTAACTTGTTGAAAAATAGTTAGTTTGTTTTCTTTCATTGTTACCTCGTTGTTCCGCTTCTTACACTAGCGAATAAAATTTTCCGATGCCATCAAGTAGCATTTGAATTGAAATCATAATTAGGATCATCCCCATCAAACGTTCAATGGCGATCAGGCCTCGCTCACCTAGTATGCGATGGAACAGGTTCGAAAATATCAATATAACCGCGCTCACCGACCAAGCGGCCAGCAGTGCCAAAGACCAATCTAACATACGGCTATGATCTTGGTTTGCGAGTAGAATAAGTGCCGCAAGAATAGATGGGCCAGCAATCATTGGGATAGCTAATGGGACAATAAAGGGCTCTTCACCTGCCGGTAAGCCGGTTACACCGCCGGGTTGTGGGAATATCATTTTTAATGCGATCAAGAATAAAATAATGCCGCCGGCGATACTGACAGTTTCTTGCTTAACACTTAAGAAATCGAGTACGGCTTGGCCGCTGAACAAAAAGCCCATCATGATCAGTAGAGAGAAAAACAACTCTCTGATCAGAACGATACGACGTCGCTTAGGTTCAATAGTTTTTAACACTGACATGAACACTGGAAGATTGCCTAGTGGGTCCATAATCAAAAATAATGTAATGGCCGCGGACCAAGTTTCCATAGTGCTACTCTTTCGGGAGTTAATTAAGACGGGTGTGGTTGGGCAAGTGTATAACATCTATGCAGCTCAGCCCATCTGATTGAAACATTTATCTATTTTTAAGTGTTAAAGATCAACGGCTCTCAAAGAAATTGTTTGCTATGGTTATATCAATACCATTAAATTTTAGCTGAGTGGTTAATTATTTTTTGGAATTGGTATCAGGTGCGGCATTAGCCTAGTTGTAAAGTTTCCACGTCGGTAAAAGGTGTGCATATTTAAAAGGATTAGAAAATGAGCGTGATGACAGTAGATGAGGTAGCAACGTTTTTGGGTGTAGAAGCAATACGCGTTGAACGCTTAGAACGTGAGAGTTTATTGATTGCTGTAGACAAAGACGAGCAGGGCAGGCCGCTATTTAACGCCAAAGATGTAGAGAAATACAAAGTGCTCGCTGAGCGTCTTGGCGGGCTATGAGCTTTAATTCAGCAAACCTAGGTACGTCTTGCGCACCTAGGTTGTTTCACAGTATTCGGGAAACCAAATACTTATTCAGTTACCCATTATTCTGACATTCTTTATTCAGACCCCCTTATTCTGATAATAGGGCCTTGGCTATGGTTCGAATACCTAAACCTGACGCGCCTGCAGGTGTATAGGCATCTGCGCTATCGTTAAATGCCGCGGCCAAATCTATATGCAACCAACCTTGACCGTCATTGCTTACAAACCGCGAAAGAAAGCCCGCTGCGTTTGATGCGCCTCCGGCACCTCCGCCTTTTTGCGCCCGGCTATTGGCGGTATCTGCATAATGAGATGGGCATTTTTCTTGATGCCATTTCTCTAGCGGCAAGGGCCAAGCCGGCTCGTTTTCTTCATTAGCGTACCCTAATGCGCGCTGCATCAGACTTTTATCTAGAGCGAAAAAGGCATTGTAGTCACGGCCTAGTGCTGCACTGGCAGCTCCTGTTAAGGTTGCTGCATCAATAATCAATGGCGCTTGGGTCTCGCATGCCGCCATTAAGCCGTCTGCTAGCACTAATCGGCCTTCGGCGTCGGTATTGACGATTTCTACCGTTGTGCCGTTTTTATAGGTGATTACATCGCCTAGCTTATAAGCATGGCCACTGATTAGGTTCTCTGCACAGCATAAATATAGTTTCACCCGTTTGTCTAGGCCCTGCATAATCGCTAAGCCTAAACCACCGGTTACCATCGCAGCTCCGCCCATGTCACATTTCATGTGCAACATACCTTCGCTACCTTTAATGCTATAACCACCACTGTCAAAGGTTATGCCTTTGCCCACTAACGCTGCGCTAACAGGAGCAAGGGGGTCGCCTGTTGGGTTGAAGTCTACTTCAAGCATTACAGGTGGGCGCTGGCTGCCGCGGCCAACGTTATATAACCCGTGCCACTGTTGTTCTACAAGCTCCTCACCCACCCACTGCTTTGCACTGACGTGACTAGGGCTTAAGCTGGTTAACCATTCTACACTGCTGCTAGCCAACTTTTCGGGCGACAGATCTTCGGGTGTGGCATTGGTCTGATTGCGAGTGAATACCAACGCTTGATAGCGCTGGGTTAAGGTATTGCTATTTTCGTCATCTGCCCACTGAATGTGATGCTGTTTTTTACTACTGGTAAAGCTGTAGGCAAAAGCCCACTGTTGTTCGATTTGCCATTTACCGCATAAAGTCACGAAATCTAAATTTAAACCGTCTAGAATGCGCGCTGCGCGGCGAATGGTTCTATGTTGAGGGTCTTCAGATAATAAATGGATTGTAGCGCTTTCATTGTCGAATGAGAGCACAGCGTTCTTGCCCCAATGGGCAGCGGCTGGCGCATTAGACAGTTGGATAGAAAGTCGAGACATAAAACACTCCTAAGATAAGTAAGCCAATATCATAACAATTTTGTAACGATAAACAGTATGGTGATGAATGCAATTTAATAACAGTTTGATTGAAGGTGTGTTGATTAAACGTTACAAACGATTTTTAACCGATGTCACGTTATTGAATAAAGGTGAGGTGGTTGCTCATTGTCCTAATACTGGTGCAATGACGGGATGCGCTGAGCCAGGCATGCAAGTTTGGCTTTCTGCAAGTGATAACCCTAAGCGGAAACTGGGCTATACTTGGGAGTTAGCGGTAACCCAACAGGGTCATTGGATTGGTATCAATACTAATAATGCCAATAAAATCGTCGGGGAAGCGCTGACGATGAAGACAATTAGTGAATTAGCTGGCTATGACAGTGTGCGAGCTGAAGTCCGTTTTGGGCACGAAAATAGTCGAATTGATTTCCTTCTTAGCGCATCGAGCAAACAAGATTGTTACATTGAAGTGAAATCGGTGACCTTGTTAGAAGATGAGCAAGGCTATTTTCCGGATGCCAAAACGGTTCGAGGGCAAAAGCATTTGCGCGAGCTAACAGCTATGGTCGAACAAGGTTATCGTGCTGTTTTGCTGTTCTGTGTTCAGCACACCGGTATTCAAAGTGTAAAAGTGGCAGAACATATTGATCCAAAATATGCACAAATGTTTGCTCAAGCAGTTGAGGCTGGGGTAGAAGTATTGGCTTACTCATGCGTAATTAACGAACAAAATATTACGCTAAATCAACGACTCCCAGTGATTGTATGAAAATATAAGTTGCTTTTTTCGCCGACATCGCCATATTGCCCGTCGGAATTTGGTTTTTAGCATTAACAGCAGGTCAGTGAGTAGAATTGCCAGCGGTATTTCTTTCTGTTATACATACCCGCTTGCACAAAACCGTCCTGTGCTCGTAGTTAAGGAGAATTGGCTGATGCCAACAGGAAACACGATGAAAACACTCGGATTATTAGCCCTAGCTGGTCTTACTCCTTATCAGGAGAAAGCAGGCGAGGAATACATGAATGAAAAACAAATGGAGCATTTCCGTTTGTTATTAAAAGCATGGCGCGACCAATTACGCCAAGAAGTAGATCGTACCGTGCATCATATGCAAGACGAAGCGGCTAACTTCCCCGACCCAGTTGACCGGGCTGCTCAGGAAGAAGAGTTCAGTATTGAACTTAGAACCCGTGACCGTGAACGCAAATTGATCAAAAAAATCGAGAAGACCCTTAAACGTATTGAAGAAGACGATTTCGGCTTCTGTGATACATGTGGTATCGAAATTGGCGTTAGGCGCTTAGAAGCGCGTCCTACTGCCGATATGTGTATCGATTGTAAGACCTTAGCTGAAATTAAAGAAAAGCAGCTGCAAGGTTAATACTGATAACGAAAAAGCTGCTTAACGCAGCTTTTTTTATGCTTATGCACTATTTCATTTGCACGATTTCGTTTAATGACCACCCCCTTTGATACACGCCGACTTCATCAAGACACCTGCTATGTAGGGAGGTTTGCGCCTTCACCTTCTGGTCCATTACATTTGGGCTCTCTTGTGGCTGCTTTAGGTAGCTATCTACGGGCGCGGCAAATGAACGGGAAATGGCTCTTACGAATCGAAGATATTGATCCACCGCGCGAGCAAGCCGGTGCTGATGAACTCATCAAAGAAGCGTTGAACGCGCACGGTCTATTATGGGATGAAGATGTTATTTATCAACGTAATAGCTATGAGCGTTATGAGCAAGCGCTTACATGGTTGCGTGCAAACGGTCATTGTTATTTTTGTCAATGTACGCGCAAACAGCGGCTGGCAAACCCGAAAGGACAATCTTGTGCTTGCGCCCAGTTAGCATTGAATCCTCAGGGCTGCGCAACCGTTCTTCGTAATACCGGTGCTGTACACGAAATCGATGATCTAGCGCTTGGGCGAGTTTCTTTTGATGAACAGTGCAAAGACGATTTTATCTTACGGCGCAAAGACGGCTTATACGCCTATCAATTAGCTGTGGTCATTGATGACATTGATTCAGGAGTAACTGAAGTCGTGCGCGGCGCGGATATTCTACCCGCTACAGCTTATCAACTTGCGTTATATAATCTGTTTAAGCAGCCTGCACCCGCATACGTGCATTTACCGCTTGTGATGGGCGACAATGGTCAAAAGTTGAGTAAACAAAATCATGCTCCCGCACTAAATAATGAGCATGCAACTGATAATTTGTGCGCAGCATTAGAAACGTTAGGTTTGCGTGTGCCGAGTTATTTAAACAACGCCCTGGTGCCAGATATTTTAGACTTTGCAGTGCATAACTGGAGCGTGGCGCTTATTGCTGACAATGGTCATGCGTTTGACAATAGAATTGACGCGTAAGACAGGTTATGATCCGACGCGTTAAACAACCTGCTTTGGGTAGTCCCTTATATTGGAGCTGAACTTATTATTTCTCGCGTAATCAACAAGGTTAAAGAGGCGTTTAAAACCACGCCGAGCACAGCTAAAACCACTCTTGTTGCCAACATAATTCCCCGTGCTGAACATCCGGTATCACGCAGCGACATTAGTGATAACGCGTTAAAGGTATTATATCGTCTGCACAACAACGGTTATCAAGCCTTTTTGGTTGGTGGTTGTGTGCGTGATATTTTGCTTGGAAAGAAACCCAAAGATTTTGACGTCACCACAGATGCGACGCCAGAACAGGTCAAAGAACTGTTTAGAAATTGTCGACTGATCGGGCGCCGATTCCGTTTAGCGCATGTTGTATTTGGTCGAGAAATTATCGAAGTCGCTACATTTCGTGGCCATCACCCAAGCCAAGATGAAGACAAAGAGAACGACAAAGACAAAGATAGCAAGGGTCAAAACCTAAGTAAGCAAAGCGATCATGGCCAACTATTGCGCGACAATGTATTCGGTAGCATAGAAGAAGATGCAGAGCGACGTGATTTCACGGTCAACGCGATGTATTACAATATCGCTGACTACAGCATTCATGATTTTGCCAATGGTATGCAGGCGGTTAAAAATCGTCAGATCACTATGATTGGCGACCCTGCTACGCGCTATCGAGAAGATCCCGTGCGTATGCTACGTGCAGTGCGATTTTCGGTAAAACTAGGCATGAAAATAAGCCCTGAAACTGCTAAGCCCATATACGAACTAGCCCCATTGATGGCGAACATTCCACCGGCACGCTTGTTTGAAGAGGTGTTGAAGCTATTGCTGTCAGGGCAAGGTCTAGAAACTTACAAACTACTCAATGAGTTCGGTTTGTTTGAGCAGTTGTTCCCGCAACTAACACCTTTACTTAAATCGCAAAATAGTCGTGAGCTTGCGTTTATTGAGCAGGTGCTAATGAATACGGATAACCGTATTAATTCGGATATGAAAGTGACGCCCGCGTTCATTTTTGCAGCGTTGTTATGGTATCCGTTAGAAGAGCGCTGTCAGCAGCACATGGTAGAAGGCGGCTTAAACCACTTCGATGCCTTTAATTTGGCCTTGAGTGATGTATTACATCGCCAAATACAGCGCATTATGATCCCCAAGCGCTTTACGATTACCGTACGTGAGATTTGGCAATTGCAACAACGCTTGCCAAAGCGTTACGGGCGCAGGGCATTTCAAATGCTTGAGCACCCCAAATTTAGAGCTGCCTATGATTTCTTACTGATACGTGGGCAAATTGAAGGTGGCGAGTTGCTGGAGTTATCCCAGTGGTGGACTGACTTTCAAAACCTTAACCCTGAGCAGCGCCAAGGCATGTTGAAAACCCTGCGCGATAAAGAAGGTGGCCCGCCTAAACGCAGAAGCCGCTATAGAGGCAAGAAGAAAGCTGCCCAATGAACCAAGTTTATGTTGGGTTAGGGAGTAACTTAGCCCAGCCTGAACAACAAATAAAAGATGCATTGCTGGCCATTGCGTCGTTGCCTGATACTTGCGTAACTGCCACGTCGAGCTTGTATGTGAGTCGGCCAATGGGGCCGCAAGACCAACCTAGCTATGTTAACGCAGTGGTTGGCGTGCAAACTGAAATGCAACCTGTTGAATTTCTTCATTGCTTACAAAAAATTGAGCTTGAACATGGTCGTGAGCGTAAAGCTGAGCGCTGGGGGCCACGAACCCTAGACTTGGATATTCTGCTTTTTTCGAATCAAGTTATTGATTCTGTTGAACTTACGGTTCCGCATTACGGTATGAATGAACGAGAGTTTGTCTTGTATCCTCTACATGAAATTGCCCCCGAATTACAACTTCCAAACGGCACGAAAGTGAGCGAAATGCTCAATAATTGTCCTATCAATGGGTTGGAAAAATTACCCTATAAATGAGTTTGATAGAAATCCGTTAAAAAATCAGTATAGTGCCTGATTTACTCAAGCTCTATTTAGTGTTCATCGTACTGGAGTGATTCAAAATGAAAAAAGTCACAACTTCCACGTTGTTGAAAATGAAGCAACAAAGCGAAAAAATTAGTGCGCTTACCGCATATGATGCGAGCTTCTCAAAGCTGTTTGATGAGCAAGGGGTAGACGTACTGTTAATTGGCGATTCATTAGGCATGGTTTTACAAGGCTGTGATGACACATTAGGCGTCAGCATTGATGATGTGGCGTATCACACCCGCGCCGTACGTAAGGGTGTTGAGCGGGCATTTGTCATCGCAGATATGCCGTTTATGTCTTATTCCACCCCAGAGCAAACTTATCTCAATGCCGGCAAACTCATGGCCGCAGGGGCAAGTATGGTTAAGCTAGAGGGCGGTCGCTGGCTATTGGATTCCATCAAAGGGCTAAATGAGCGCGGTGTACCTGTTTGTGGTCATTTAGGATTAACGCCTCAGTCAGTGCACGTTTTTGGTGGTTTCAAAGTACAAGGCCGTGATGATCTGCAAGCAGAGCAAATGCTCGAGCAAGCCAAAGAAATGGCAGCAGCAGGGATTCAGTTGTTGGTACTAGAATGCGTACCAACAGAATTGGCCGGTGCTATATCTCAAGCGATAGATATTCCCGTTATTGGCATAGGCGCAGGAGCAGAGACTGACGGACAAATTTTAGTCATGCATGACATGTTTGGTATTAGCGCCAACTACATGCCGAAATTTTCGAAAAACTACCTTCAAGAAACTGGCGATATGCGCACAGCGGTAAGTCAGTACATTGAAGAAGTGAAAGACGGCTCTTTCCCGTCTGAAGCCCATAGTTTTAGTAAGTGAGTTCAGTATGCGAGTGATCAGTAATATTGCCAGTTTACGCGATGTGCGTCGCAGCTGGCAGGCAGATTCTAAAGTGATTGCCTTTGTTCCTACCATGGGCAATTTACACCAAGGCCACCTTAACTTGGTAAAAGAAGCCAAATTAAAGGCCGATGTGGTGGTGGTTTCAATTTTTGTTAACCCATTACAGTTTGGGCCGGATGAAGACTTAGAAGCCTACCCACGTACATTAGAGAATGACCGTAAGGTACTTAGCGAGATGGGAGTTGACGTACTCTTTACCCCGCAAGTGAAAGACATATACTCACGAGGCCTTGAGCAGCAAACTTTTGTCGAGGTGCCAGGCATTTCCTATATGATTTGCGGTGCCAGTCGCCCTGGTCATTTTCGTGGTGTGGCGACCATTGTTTGTAAGTTGTTCAACATGGTCCAGCCGAACATGGCGTTCTTTGGTGAGAAAGACTTTCAGCAGTTGCAGGTCATCAAAGCCATGGTTACAGACTTATCGATGAATTTAACTGTGCATGGCGTCAAGACCACGCGAGAAGACGATGGTTTAGCCATGAGCTCGCGTAATCAGTATTTAAATACTGAACAGCGCGCACTGGCTCCGACGTTGTTTACGCGCTTACAAGAGATGCAGGACAAGATTGAATCCGGTCGCCGTGACTTTTCGCGTATCACCAGTGACTGTTGCGAGCAGCTTGCTGAAGCCGGGTTTAGTATCGATTACATCGAGATCCGCTCTGCGGATACGCTTTTGCAGCCAGGACATGAAGAAACCAAAGTGGTTATTTTAGCGGCTGCCTTCTTAGGGCGCACGCGTCTAATTGATAACCTGCAGGTATCATTAACTTAGCTATTATTGTTTTTACCCGCAGAAATAAAAAGGCCGTTAGTAAATACTAACGGCCTTTTTGTTTAATAATAACAAAAGCTTACTCGGTGTTAGTTAGCTCAGCCCAATTCTGACTTTTGCTAGCGATCGCTACCTGTTCGTCAAGAATGTTCTGCAAGTCCTTTTCTGTGGTCAACGGGTTAGCCAATACCACGCGAAAAACCGTCATGGTTTGCTCGCCATAGGTTTGAGTTTGCAAACGAGTACGTGATACAAATGATTTACCCGCTTCACGCTGTTGTTTTTGTACATAAACAGTGAGCTTATCAAGCTTCTCGTTAAAGTGAGGGCTTAATGATGGGTCGGCTTTAACCTGTTGCTGCACTTCTTGTGGGTTAACCCGATAAGTGAGCAATGACAGGGTAGGGGGAGTGATCAATTCAAAGTCAGGGTGTGACTGGATCATACGCGCGAAAATTTTGGCTTTTTCGATGCTTTGGTCAATCAATAATTCGTACCCTTGGCGACCAAATATATGTAAAGAGGCATATACCATCATGGCCATGCCGTTACGCGAACCTTCTAACGTGGTGGCACCTAAATCTTTTGAGCCAGCACGCAATATGTAGTTAGCGTGATGACGCACAGCATTACTGTCGTTAGGATCTTTAAACAACACCATACCTGCGCCCATAGGAACATACATTTGCTTGTGTGCGTCTATGGTGACGGAATCGGCGCGCTCGATCCCTTTAAGGATATTTCTATGGGTGCTTGAGAATAGCGTAGCTCCGCCCCAAGCGGCATCCACATGGAAATGACAGCCCAACTCTTGGGCGACATCAGCTAGCTCGTCTAGTGGGTCTACGTGGCCTGTTTCTGTGGTACCAGCTACACCAACAATACTGAGGATTTTATTGCCCTGTTCAGCGTATTGCTTACCAAAAGCGAGGGCTTTTTCAGGGGACAAGCGTTGGGTAGGGCAATCTAACGTGATGAGCTGTTCGCGACCTAAACCGAGTAAATCCACCGACTTTGATAGAGAATAATGCCCTCGGCGTGAAGATAAAATCGCCATTTTTTTATAGCCGTAATGGTCTAAACCTGCCGCTAACCCTTCTCGGGCAACCCCTTTAAACACGCCATCGGCAGCTAACGCTTTATTACGTGCTACCCACAGCGCGGTCACATTGGCTATGGTACCACCAGAGCAAAAAGCGCCTAAGGCGTGATTCGCACTGTGTAAATACGTATTGTAGAACTCACTGTCTTGGGCATACACAAGTTCGTGCATCATACCCAATACTTGACGCTCTAAAGGCGTAAAGGCTTTAGAGGTTTCGATTTTGACCAAATTTTGATTCAAGCCAACTAACAATTTAGCTAACGATAAATGAAAATACGGTAAGGCAGATGTCATGTGCCCGATAAATGTTGGCGAATAAGTATTAACCGAATTAGCGACTAGTTTTTCAAGTAAATTCGCGGCGTGCTCAGACACAAACTCTGGGTGTTCGGGCACATTAAATTCAGCAAAACTTTGTTCTATTTGCTCAAGTGACGTGACTTTCGTTACCACGTGTTGAGACAAAAAGTCAGCCAAGTTATCTGACAGATGCTGCTCAATCTGAGCTAACTTAGAATCTTTACCTTCAGGCATGGTAAACACTCTAAACAAATGCTCTAAACTGACTTCAGCTACGGCCACGCTTGACACCTCTTATGAAAACTTTCAGGTCGCGAACTTTACATTAATTTTCCAGCGAGACCAACATAAACCCCCAGTTTATGAAGGGCTATAGTGACTATTTAACGACTAATTTAAGGTAACAGAGTGTGTGAAGGGATGATACACAGAATAAAGTGCCTAAAAGTTGTTCAATTCAGCCTAGCCATTAGGAACTAACTTGCTATAGTATAAAGAAAAAATGCTGTCAATTATGAAAGTTTCTCAAGTTACTGAAAGCTTCAACCCCGATAACGTTGTGCCGTTTTTTCAACCTATTATGGATTTAACAAATAATCAGGTTTGGCGCTACGAATGCTTAGCGCGCCTTATTACGTTTGGTGAGCGGCCTTTTATCCCAAGCGAATTCTTATACTTGGTTGACCGGCAAGAAAGTCGTTCGCAATTAACCGAAACCATCTTCAATCGCAGTGCGCAATATTTCCGTGAACGCAATATGCCATGGAACATCAACATCAGTCTTGCTGATATGCAAGATGAGAACATTCATCGATTTCTTACCGAACAAGCCAGTAGCTACCCTAACCCCAAGCGAGTGGCATTAGAAGTCACCGCACAGAATGTGTTAGCGGACACAGACACCTTTTCAACCTTTTCTGACTTGTGTAAAAAACTTGGTTTGAGCTTATTCGTAGATAACATTGAACCCGATGTAAAACAGGTAGAACACTTACTTGCTTTGCCAATTAGCGGGTTAAAAATATCAGGACCGATTTTGGCGGACCTCGCTCAGAATGAGCAGGCACAAGCTGTAATCAAATCTTTGTGTGCTAAAGGGCAAACTAAGAATATCGCCTTAGTGGCTCAGCATCTTGAGAGCGAAGCACAACTCACTTTGCTGAAAAAACTTAATGTGCGTTACGCCCAAGGCTTTTACTTTAGTCAACCTAAGGCGCAGGCGCACTAACACTTGCTCTGGCAAATTATAATTGGCTAATCACTTGCCAGCTATGTTGGCCGCTTGCCCAATATTTACGTTCGAAGGGCGTTATGGCTTGCGCATCATGATATTGCTTCACCTCGCCACTAAAACCCGCTATTTCAAGGGCTAAAGCGAATTCCTGAATGTAAATTTGCCAGTTGCTACGCACCTCAAGTTGCCCGCCTAGCTTAACAATTTCTGCAAACGCAGGGCTGCCGTGCCAACGTCTTTGCACATGAGCAGATTTAGGATACGGATTGGGATACAACAAAAAATGCTTACTTAAGCGCCATTTAGCCTGCACTGCTAAGCGCCAAAAGTCATTTAGATCCGCTCTTAGTATCAAGGCGTTATCTTGCTTTAAGCTGTAATGCTCATGCTTACCCACGCGATGGGCTGACTTGTCCACACCAATGACTTTCGCCTCAGGGTGCTGATTGGCAATATGGGTGGAGCTTTCGCCCACCCCACAGCATGCATCTAATATGAGCGGGCCTTGCCAATCCCCTAGCCACTCCTGCGCCTGAGAAAAGGCCTGTAGAGTATGCTCAGTTAACGGACGTTGGCTAGCATGTTGTAAATGACGAGCAACCAAATCGGGTAGCTTTTCATGTACCCCCGTTTGGTTGCTGTCAATATGCCGAGAATTACCCTCGGGCGCAGTACTGTGGTTAATCACGTTTATTATTTCACCTAGCTTCTAATGCCCACGCCACGATTAATCAGTGAGTACGCAAAGCCAAGTAGCACCACATTAAACACCACTAATAAACCTAATGAGTGCATGTAGTTCACGTCAGAGACGCCTAAAAAGCCATAACGGAAACCATTCACCATATACACGATAGGGTTGATTTTACTAACCCACTGCCAAAATTCAGGCAACAGTGTTAACGAGTAAAATACGCCGCCTAAATAGGTCAGGG
This sequence comes from Paraglaciecola chathamensis S18K6, assembly GCA_000314955.1. GTDB lineage: Bacteria > Pseudomonadota > Gammaproteobacteria > Enterobacterales > Alteromonadaceae > Paraglaciecola > Paraglaciecola chathamensis. Next base: position 53,907 of record BAEM01000016.1, read on the forward strand.
GAGTTAGCACAAAAGTGGGTACCACACTGATATCATCAAACGATTTGGCAAAGATGGCGTTAATCAAGCCCGCGGTGGCGAACAAAATTGAGGTTAACAGCAAGGTAATGATGATAATCGGAATACTGTGTAGCGTGATATCAACAAACAACATAGATACACAGGTCACGATAATACCGATGAGTATCGCCCGCGCGACCCCACCGCCTACAAAGCCGGCTATGATCACCCAATTAGGGATAGGGGCTACCAATAACTCTTCAATATTATGCTGAAATTTAGCGCTATAAAAAGAGGATGATACATTCGAATAGGAGTTGGTGATCACCGCCATCATGATAAGGCCAGGCACGATAAACTCCATATAACTGAAGCCACCCATTTGGCCGATACGACTGCCAATCAAATTACCGAATATGACAAAATACAAGGACATAGTAATTGCTGGCGGCACCAAGGTTTGTATCCAAATACGCAAAAAACGAGTGCACTCTTTTATCCATAGCGTTTGCAGTGCAATCATAGTGCGATTACCCATTAGCGAGCTCCTTTTGTGTTTTCTCTTTGTTTGCAAGCTCTTCGCGGCCTGATTCTACCAAGCGTACAAACAATTCTTCCAAACGGTTCGATTTATTGCGCATGCTTAAGACTTCTATTTTTTGGCTAGATAGTTGCTCAAAGACGTTATTCAAACTTTCTTCTTTGGCTACATCGACTTCGAGCGTGTGAGGGTCAAGTAAACGATACTCGAAACCTGACAATGCAATGCTTTGGTGCTCACCGGCCAAATCAAGAATAAAGGTTTCAATATTTAAGGTGGCCAGCAGAGACTTCATACTGGTGTTTTGCACGATTACTCCTTTATCGATAATCGCGATGTTGCGGCACAACATTTCGGCTTCTTCAAGATAGTGCGTGGTCAATATGATGGTGATGCCTTGCTCGTTAATTTCTTTTAGAAAGGTCCACATCGAACGGCGAATTTCAATGTCTACCCCAGCGGTAGGCTCATCCAAAATCAACATTCTGGGTTCATGCATTAGTGCCCGAGCAATCATTAAACGGCGCTTCATGCCGCCCGATAAATTGCGCGCCGGTTGATTGCGCTTTTCCCATAAATCTAGTTGCTTAAGGTATTTTTCAGCTCGCTCTTTTGCAACGTTGCGCGGCACACCGTAGTAACCTGCTTGGTTGACTACTATTTGAGTCAGTGTCTCAAATTGATTGAAATTGAATTCTTGTGGTACCAAACCAATGCATGATTTGGCTTCCACGGGTTGGGCGTCTAACGAGTATTCGAATATGTCAGCAGTGCCACTGGTTTTGTTCACTAGAGAACTGATAATGCCAATAGTGGTGGATTTGCCCGCACCGTTTGGGCCGAGTAGGGCGAAAAAATCACCCTGCTTTACTTCTAAATTAATCCCATTCAGGGCTCGGGTTCCACCTTTATATACTTTGGTTAACCCTTTGATATTCAATGCATTCATGCTTTATTCCGCGTGATTTTCAGGATGTTGGATTATCTGCTTTTACGATGACTGCCAACTTAGAGAGACAAAATGAAAAAGCATAAAGTTGTTGGCTGGATGTACTCACACCGAAAAGTATGCATTATATCATGGCGATGAATGAATAAAACACGACGAACAATGAATAAAATGTAAGGTTTTTAGTTTGTTACTCCCATAGGGACGTTTTTGGCTCTCAGCAGACAATGCAGAAACGCAAAGCAAGAAACCAACTAGTGCCCAATTAGCACCTAAAAGCCAGGACTCAATCAAAATAGGAGAGAAAAATCCATGGCCCATATGCAGCCCTTACCAAAAGAAACCACACCTGAATTAGCGGATGACTTCGCGATCTTTGAACAAATTTTAGGGTTTGTGCCTAACAGCCTGCTAACAATGCAACGCCGCCCTGATATCGTACGCGGTTTTGGGGTGTTAACCAAAGCAGTGATGGCACAAAACGGCACAGTTGATTTAGGTTTTAAGCGCCTCTTGGCGCACTTTTCGAGCCGGGCGGCAGGTTGCCAATACTGTGAAGCCCACTCCCTTATAGCCGCTAAAATTCACGGTATTTCTGATGAAAAGGTCGCAGCCGTGTGGGAATACCAAACGAGCCCACTGTATACCGACGCAGAGCGTATCGCTCTTGATTACGCCCTCGCGGCTGGCTCAGTGCCCAACGCAGTTGATGAGCCATTAATGGCAAAAATGCGCGCCTATTGGGAAGAAGACGAAATTGTCGAAATTCTAGGCGCCGTATGCTTGTATGGTTTTCTAAATCGTTGGAATGACTCTATGGCCACTGACTTAGAAGCCCCACCTAAAGCACTAGGCGAGGAGGTACTCGCTCAAGGTGGCTGGACAGGTGGTAAACACGTGTAACGTCAGCTGTATTCAATATTTATTTGCCTTCGTTGAATAAAAGAGCATATTGAACCTTAAAAGGGGCGCACTTAGTGCGCCCCTTTTGCTCTGCGTTCTCACTATTCGAAAGGGAACAACCATTACTTTATAGCGACGCCTTAATCAAAAACCGCTGGACGCATTCTGAGGGGGCACTTATTAGTGCGGATTGGTATTAGCATGGATCCAATCAAGTCCGTGAATGGCTGTAGTTGGAAATGCGATAGCATGAGAAGCACCCTCGATAGTCTTAAAATTAAGGATTAAGTGAGATGAATCGACGGCATTGATTTTTTCAGCCAATAATCGTGCACCACGCACCATATTTTGCTGCTCACCGAATTTTGGCGTCTCTAAGCTACCGACAGACAAATACACTTTTGTTTCATTTTTGGGCTTTTGCACATTCATGGCTAATAACTCGTTATCGTTAAACCAAACTGATGGGCTGCCCAGCACATACCCAGAGAATGTCTCTGGTGCTGTGAATAATACATAGGCGCCAAATAGTCCGCCAAGAGAGTTACCTACATATGTTCTGTGTTCTGGGGCGGCTCGATAATTTGATTCAACAAAAGGGATCAACGTTTTTCTAATAAAGCGCAAATGGGCTTTTGCACCGCCTGTTTCTAGTTTCCAATCTTTGGCCTTGCTCGGTGTAAAGTCTCTTACTCTGCTTGAAACGCCTTTCGAACCTTTGGAGTATGAAATGCCGACAATAATCGCTTCTTCCATTGTGCCACTATTCATGGGAAAACGCGTAGCGCCAGATACTATTGGGAAAGTGTATGGTGCATCAGTCAGATATATCACTGGGTAGTGCTGACTTTTATTGCTGCGGTAAGAGCGAGGTAGCTTGATGTAAAGCGGATAGATTCTTTTTGAGATTGGCTCTTGCAGCTCAACGAGCTCACTTCTAGGAATGCTATAAGCCACTTTTTCGCTTTTTTGCTCGAGCCAGTTGTTAAGTGGTTCAACCCAAGCCTTAATTGGTCGGTAAAAGGCACCGTGCTCTAGCCCTGTAGAAATCGAAATTTCTTCAAATGACGTCACCTTGTCACCACTGCGCTGTACGACTTGCTCGCAGGAACCAACTGTGTCTGAGGTTTCATAAATTGAAAAGATGTTCCCCTGCAAAATCACGTCACTTTGGGTGGCAAGGCTACTGGTGCAAGCCGCTAAAATCAGGTAATTAATATCGTTGTTGGCGATATAGCTTGACGCTATCGCCGTGATAAAGCCACCACGAGAAAAGCCTACTAAGGAAATGTTAGTTGCCGGAACCCCTTTGTCAATTAAGTGCTCAACTTGGTGCTTAAGCTTCTTGGCATGTTCAAACGGGTCGGTATTTTTCACTCTGTGCTCAGCAATAATGAAGGCGTCTAGCTCTGACAATGTCTCAAGTATGGCTGGAAAATCATAAGTGCCCCACGTTGGATGCTGCGGGGTTGGGTTATCCCCTTCAACAATAAAACCGTGAGAGTAAAAGACATAATGAGCGTTTGAATTGATAGACGCCGGCAACTCATCAAAGACGTTGCTGGCGAGCGCATTCACGCTGTAAAAAGTAAAGATCAATAAGATAGCGAGCTTCATGCTTTCCTTGCTTAGCCTCACAATGGTAGTGGGTAAAAGGTGATGGTAAGTAATATATAACGGCGCAAATTACCGTAAATCCGTTGTATATTCCATATTACGCCATAGAGAAAAGGTCTTATGGTGGTAGTCAAGCTTCTCTAACTTGGCTGTAGCTATTGCTGTTATTGTCGGATAAATCTTGTATCGCTTGCAACATTTCAAGCACGCTTGCTCTTAACTTTGCATCTTTGCTATGGGTATTTCCTAGGGACTGATCGAACGCCGCTGACTGCTTGGCTAGGGCGACAGTGTCGTATTTCTCATCGGGATCAAAATTTCGACTAGGGGGAGCCATTAAGGCTAAGCTCTCTTGGGACGTTATTAATCCATTTTCGAGCAACTCGGTACCCATGCTAACCAATTCATTATACGACATATTGCTTGGGTCATACTTGGCGGCGATATCCTGCATTTTACTTTCGGCATTTAACCCCGCTTCACTGAGCGTGATTTTATCTGCAGTTTGATTTTTATTGGCCGCATTCAAATTAGTGGTGTTTGGAGTAGCTGTATCTTTCATTTGGTAAATACGACTGACTTGGTCAGAGCTATTTATGTGCATAAGATCCTCAATTTAAAATAGAGTAAAAGTGAGCGCGCCGGCCACAAATTTAGTCGATGAGATAAACTGGACTGTGTAATCAATTATAAATAGCAATAAATAAGCCAAAAAATAACCTTTTTTCGGGCCGGAAAGCTGCACTTTGTTGTTAGTCATAAAGTGTTTTTAGGATGGTTTTTGCCGTTAAAAACGACAGTGCGGCAACATAGTGTTATCGCACCCTATTAGCGCTTACTACGTAGCGCAGGGTCGGGTTGGGTACAAGAGAGTTGAACGGGTAGCAAGTGATTAGTGTCAGTTGGCCCTGTCTGCTTGGCGCAATACTGTTTGAGGAGAAATAGCTTGACGCGAAATAGTTTGACTCGATGATTTGGGTTTGGCTTTGATGAACAATGAAAGTGGCAGTGACTTGATATTCTCCTTGGCCTTCAAGGGTTTGCACATGAATCAGATCGCCTAGGTTAAGGTATTGCAGTGCGGCGAAGTGGGTATCTCTGTGGCCGGTAATTACGCTGTTTCCCCCTTCTAATGGCAAGGGGGTAGCGCTCATATGGCCTGGGCCAAATGCCATGGTGCGCCCAGAGGCTCCGGCTAAAACATATAGTGGCTGTGCTGCTAGCTTTTTCTGTCGCGTACCTGCTAGCCCTTGCTTTCGCGCTTGGTGCTTCGCTGCGCCCTGGGAGCTAAAGCGGCTAGTAGGGCCAGAATAAAATTGTATTTTGGCCACAGGGTAGGTATCAGCCCATGGCCAAGGTTTGGTTTTGAACGATTTCTCTTTGAATGTTTGATTTGCGTTCGGCAAAAGGGTGTTAATTTCAGCTGCTTGCACACTGCTTTGCCAAGCATGGGCGATAAGCACTTGGGCCAATTGTGCTTTTGCCCACATGTACGCCCCGTTTGAAACCAGTAGCCCACCGCTTACTAAACAAGCCAGCCAAATAGCCGTTAAGTAGGCATTACGACTAGGTAGTGACAAAAGAGGCTTGGAATTGTTGCGTGCACTTTTTTGTGCCGCGCTCGCAGGCTGAGTTACTGCTCCCATTGCAGAGACAGAGCCGTGCTTAGTACTTGGCCAAAAATCTAACAGCTTCCCTAACGCTCGAATAGCCTTCATGACGATTGCTTGCGCCGAGCATAAAAGGCTATGCCTAATAGCATGAATCCCAGCGTGATATGCAAGGGTGTATTGGTAGCGGTTTGTGGCAATTGCCCGCGTATTTGAACACCTGCCATGGCAAGGCCCGCAGGGGCATTATGGTTAATCGGTTTGTTTTTGCTGTTTTCGTGCTCTGGTTTAGCGTCTTTTGAATTCGTTACTTGTTCATCCACGGCGATAAGGCTAGTAAACTGGCTAACCATATGATGTTCAAGGGCAATCTCGGTGATACTGCGCTGCCATGTTTGACGCATGGTGATGTCACGTTCACGTCGCAGGGTATGACTCAGTTGTTCTATCTTTTCTCTTGCCCAAGCTACGCCCATTCCTGCGCTTTTGGCTGTGGGGCTAAGGGGCATGCGAATAGACCAAGGTTTGCTTGGGGATGCGTTTGTCGTCTGCCAGCCTGTAACCTTAACCGCGTTGTCTGGCTGTTGCAGTTGCATACCATTCTCTAGATGCGCCACGGGCGCACGATAATGAATAACCACAGGTTGATCTTGGTATAAATCAGGGATAACACTTGGGTAAAACTCCGTGTTACGGGCAAATTCAATGTGTATGTCTTGCATCACAGGGCGCGTGAGCTTGTTGAACAGCTCAGTCATTTTTTGCTGTACCTGATTGATGTCGCCAATATAGGTAAAGGTGCCTCGCCCAGCCTGTGCTGCTTGGGTCATAAAGTAGCTGTTTGGGGCTGAGCCTATCCCTATAGTGAATAAGCGACTGTCTGCCAATTGGTTTTCAATCAAGCCCATGAGAGCGTCTTCATTACTAACACTGCCATCGGTGATGAACACCACTTGTCGCAATTGCACAGGGCTACCCTCGTTTGTATTTCCCTGCTCAAGGTTGGTTTTGTGTAGCGCCATTGATAGCGCTGGTGCCATTTCAGTGCCGCCATTTGCGCTCAAACTAGCGACCCAATTTCGAGCCCGTTGAATATTGTTGGCAGTGGCTGGCATTGCCATATTCCATAGCGCTTGAGGGGCGTCATTAAATTCAATAACGTTGACGCTATCTTCAGGGTGCAGCTGAGTTAAGGCAAAATCTACTGCGCGCTTAGCTTGCACAATAGACTCCCCAGCCATAGAGCCAGAGGTATCGAGTAAAAACACTACTTCTCTTGCTGATACTGGCGTCTTTGTACTTTTATCGTCAGCGTCATCTTGCCTTGGGGGCGTGAGCATCACCATTGCATACCGATAATTCCCTATTGTTTCGCTAAAATGAGCGGCACTTGGAATGTCACCTACGGTGGGTTTCCATCGCAACGAAAAGTCTTGGTTAGCGATATGCTCTTTCGTTAGCTCAATTTGATAGTGGCCAGCTTGTTGGTCTTTCGGGGTAATATCGATTGGGTGATGCTCGCTCACAATATCTTCAGGGCTTATTGAAAAGCCGCTGTTTAATTCCACGCTGATGCGAATAGGGTTTGCTGGTTCATCTGGCGTTTTAATTTGTCGGCTCAGTACCGATACACTCTCACCCCAGCCGTTTGAATTGACCTTTGCCACTGCAGTTTGATTAATTAAAGGTATCTGTGAAGCGCGTGGTGAATAGCGCGGCGTGATTGTCATGGGAAAGCGCACACTAAATGTTTGCTGGTCAAAGCGTATGACCTGCTGATATTCAATGGTTACACTGATGGTTTCATTCGGGCCGATATTGGCGATAGCATTGGTAAATAAATTCGGGCGTTTTTGCTCAATTAGGCTGGCTTTTCTGCCTTGTTCTTTGGCGGTCTCGAAGCGCGCTTTGGCTTGTTGTTTGGGCATGATTTTACCCGTGATTTTGCGTTCGCCTATAGTCATGTTGAGATGATCAACCGCGGCATTCTCCGGGAGCGGGAAGGCATATATAGCATTCACCCAATCTTGACTGGGATTATGAAAGCGTTGAGTCACTTGGGTTCTGGCGAGCATGCCCGTCACGTTAATCTTTACATCTGTGCTTAGCAACGGGCTCAGTTGATAGCGCCGAACCTGCTCGTTTTGGCGCTCATTATGCTCGTCACTGGGGTTGCTACCTTCTGATGGCTCACGCAGGTAAAACAAGCTGCCTTGTTCAACATCATTAATAGAATCAACAAAAACGGCAGGAGAGCTGCTTTCAGTTGCGCTTGAATTGGTGTTTGCTTGGCTGGTCTGGCCTTGGAGGCGCTGCTCGTTATACATAGTGTTTTTCTCGACGTCGGGTTGCATCAGGTATTGAGAGGCTGCGCTGTGCAATACACCTATGGTGCTTACAATGAGCAACAAACCGCTGAATTTAAGTAAAAGGGACATTCCTGTTCTCCGTTTTATCGCTATTGTGTCGCTGAAGCGGCCATCAGCGGTGTGTGCGACGCAGGGTGGATAGCTAAGGTGACTTTTCGGGCGAAAAACCAAGTATCTGGCTGGCTTTCTATGGTGTTCATCTTGGTTTCACCAAAGGATTCTGTGTGCAATTGCGCAGTAGGCACTTGCTGTTTTGTTAAATAGCGTTTCACGCTGATAGCTCTTTGTTGTGAAAGCGCTTGGTTGTAATTTGAGTCGCCGCGCTCGTCGGCATAGCCCGCAAGAGTGATGTGTAGATCTGGATATTGCCGTATTAGTGCTGCAATCAAATCTAATTGCCTGTGGTAATGGCCTTCAACGAGATGTGAACCAGTGCGAAACTGAATATTCGTTTCGATTGGCGTTATGGCCGCGTGGGAATTGATTGCTGCAGTGCTTTGCTGCGCAGGTCGGTCAGGGTTTTCAATACTCGCTGTTTGATAGGAACGTATTTTATGCTCTGCTTGTTGCCCTGCAGGGGTCAGAGCATCGGCGCCGCGCTGTAAGGCGAGTAGTTGCAGTTTTGTCTCTTTTAGCTCTGATTTAGCCTGAGCTAAGGCGTTATCATTATTTACATCATTTGAAATAAACAAACCCATTATGCCGCCTATTACACCGCCAACGGGGCCACCTACGGCGCTGCCAAGCAGTGCGCCTGAGCCCAATCCTACGAGGTCATTTTGTGTTTTAGTCTCTGCAGGTTCTGTGCTTTGGGTTTGTGCGTGCGTTAAAGGCGAAAATGCTTGGTTGAGAATGAGCGATAAGGTGATTGTGATCGTGGCGTATTTCATCGTTGTTCCTAAACATTGAATAGTTGGGCGTTCTGGTTGCTTATTACAGCGCTGATTTACGGCAAATTAACGAGTGAAAAATGGCAATCTTTGGGGCAATTGTGGCGAAAAAATGGAATTTCTCTTTGTGCATCAAAAAGGCAAAATTTTAGGATATAGTGGCGTCACGAAATAATATGAGAGTAGTTATGTCTCAACGTATTGCACTGGTAGAAGATGATCTCGCTATCCGGGAAAACTACGCAGCAGCCCTTAAAAAACAAGGCTATGAGGTAATCTGTTACGCTAATCGCCGTGAAGCTGAGCAAGGTTTTGCCCAGCGCTTGCCTGACTTGGCTATTATTGATATTGGCTTACAAGATGAGATCGATGGCGGCTTTATGGTTTGCCAGCAATTGCGCAGTTTATCTAAAACCTTACCGATTATTTTCTTTACTGCCAGAGACAATGACTACGACACGATTTGTGGCTTGCGCATGGGAGCGGATGATTACTTAACAAAAGACATTAGTTTGCCCCATTTGTTAGCGCGTATTGCCGCCTTATTCCGTCGAGTGGCGCTGTTAAACCAACCGCAGTTATCCGAAGATGTTATTCAAACAGGTGCCCTGAGTATTGATAGCAAGCGAATGACCGTGAGTTGGCAACAGCAAGACATTGAGCTGACAGTGACCGAGTTTTGGATGTTGCATGCAATCGCCAAATACGCAGGGCACGTAAAGAGTCGTCAACAACTGATGGACGAATCTAAAATGGTGGTGGATGACAGCACCATCACTTCTCATATCAAACGTATCCGCAAAAAATTTCAGCAAGTTGATAGCCAGTTTGACCGCATTGAAACGGTTTATGGCATGGGGTATCGCTGGAAAAACGGAACAAGCCATTAATTCTTTATGAGCCGCCCTGTCAACCAACCTAAAAAACAACAAGCCAGCCAAGGGCAAAGCAAGCAGAGGTTTCGTTTTCGCTTTGGTATTCGCTTAAAGCTTTTAGCTTTATCTTTGTTTTTGTTTGCCATTCCTTGGCTTGGGTATCAGTACGTATGGGAGCTGGAAAGTTACCTGCGTATTGGGCAAGAGCAAACCATGGTTGGCACAGCGCGAGCGGTTGCTACAGCCTTACACGAAAGGCCATCTTTGTTTGACACTCAAAGCGCGTATTTAACCGATGTTAAACCGGGCACCGACTTATATGCCCATAAAATACACGACCCTATTCGTTTAGATGGCAAATTAGATGACTGGCTGGATTACCAACATTTAAGCCTTGCGTATGGGCAAGACCATTTGCTTGATTACAGTGACGATTATGAGCCGAGCAGTTTCCATTTTCGGCATATGGTGGGGCAGTTCGGCGAATATCTATATGCCATGTTTGAAGTGACAGATGAAAGCGTATTGTTGCGCGGTAAAAACAGCCTGAGGGTTGATCGCAATGACTATCTGCAAATAGCCATGACCGACCCAGATGGCCGTTTTCAGCGTTATGTTGTTGCGCCGCAAGAAGCGGGTTGGGTGAATGCTTATTTATTATCCGAGCCGGTCGACTCTATGCGCCCTGTTTCTCTTGAAACACAAATTCAAGGCCGTTGGTTAAACACGGCTACAGGCTACAATATCGAATTGCGCTTTCCCCTAGGGATGATGAGTAGCAAAATTGCATTTGCTATTACGGATGTCGATGATCCGCAAAATCGGCAAATGCGTTATCGAATAGGAACGGCAAACCCAAATAAGAGCGATGCCCTAGGCACTGTGCTGGTGCCATCGCCGGAAATTGAAAATATCATCAAGGGCTTAAAGTATTCGAATGCGAGGGTGTGGGTCATTGATAAACACAAGCGAGTATTAGCTCGCTCTGGCAATATCCATAAATCTGTCGGCCTAAGTAGCAGCGCTTATTCATCAACCCAGAGCCTGAAAAACAGCTGGTGGCAACGTATCGAGCAAGAATGGTTATTGCCCATATATTATCAAATATTAACTAAGCCCCCAGCCGATTTTATTGATGATCTGCAAGATGCCTACGCGCTGCAAGGCCAAGATATTAATCAAGCGCTTACTGGCATGCCTGCTTCTTTGTGGCGCTTAAGCCCAGACAACAAAGCGGTGATCCTCTCGGCTGCGCATCCTATCTTTATTGATGAAAACGTGATGGGCGCCGTGGTGGTTGAACAAACCACAAATGGGATCCGTACTTTGCGAAATCGGGCGCTGGAAAAACTGTTTCATGTGATCTTAGCCGTAATGGGGCTGGGCACTTTGGCGTTGTTCTTATTTGCTTCGCGCATGTCGTTTCGTATACGTAAACTTAGAAATCAGACTGAGGCGGCAATCGACAGTCACGGGAAAATCATTGGCACGATTGCCAATGTAAACGCGCGAGATGAAATAGGTGATTTAGCTAATACCTTTAACCTTGTATTGGGCAGGTTAGGGCAGTACAACGCGTATTTGCAGAACATGTCGTCGCGGTTATCTCATGAGTTGCGCACGCCAGTGGCCATTGTTAAATCATCCCTAGAAAACCTCCAACTTAGCCATCACACTAATGAAGATGCTCAGTACATCGAACGTGCGCAAATGGGCATCAAGCGCCTGAGCAGTATTTTAAATAACATGAGCGAAGCCACTCGTTTAGAGCAAGCAGTGCAAAGTGATGAGCGTGAAGAGTTTGACGTAAATGCACTGCTCACTGGGTATGTAGAAGGCTATCGAATGACGTACCCCAGCCATCACTTTTCATATGTTAATGAAGCTGGGGAGACGCTATTGCTCGGTTCCGGGGATTTATTCGGCCAAATGCTGGACAAAATTATCGCCAATGCCCTTGAGTTTAGCCCGCAAGGTTCGATGATAGCAGTGCAATTGAGCCAACGTGGGCCCAAACATGTGCTGAATATAGACAACAATGGCCCTGCATTGCCTAAAAATATGCAAGGTAAGCTATTCGACTCTATGGTATCGGTTCGCTCTGAACAGGCTACGTCTGAACCTCATTTGGGCCTAGGGTTACATATTGCCAAAGTCATAGCGCAGTTTCACAACGCTGAAATTCAGATTGAAAATCAGCACTCTGAATCCGGCCAACCTATTGGTGTGCGTGTATCTCTGATTTTTTAGCCGAGCAAAAGCGTTTATTTGGGGTTAACAGGGTATAAATCGGGGTGTAAAAACGGTGCCATTGCCAGCACGATTGCATGGGTGTAATTGCCTTCTCGTGTGGCGTTACCGTTGGTCAGCAGGCCTATCGCCCCTCCTTTTTGTTTAACGTTTTTGGTGTTAAACAACGTATCCATTAGCGGGCCAAGTTCTTCGCCAGCAGCTAACGCTTGATAAACAGATTCTGGGATGGGCATAATCGCCCCGCGGCCAATAGATTCACGTTCATAATTGGCAATGACTATGTAGGCAAAGGTTGCGGGCCCATATTCGAATTTATCTACGCCGCCTTCCATCGCGACATAAAAATCTGCTTTAGCATTCGCCTGACAGTAACTTACGCGATTTATCGCACCAATGCGGGTTTCTTCACTGGTCATGGGCTGTTCAGCCACACCTGACGGTGCGTGCATACCTTCACAGGTTATTTGATGGTCAGGATAAAGCATACTGATAGCGTTTTTCGCTGCGTTTACTTTAACCGGATTTTTGGAGCCGACAACAACATGAAGTGCAGCAGTGGTTTGAGGTTGAGACAAGGTAGTTCCCTTCAAGCAGATTCGTTGAGCGCATTGTGAACATGGTTATAAAGGCGCAATACTAACATAGTCAAAAGCTCTTAAGAGCCAACGCAGGAGCCAAAATATACCCTGTTGGGAGTTAAGCGTGAAACTGTCTGAATTGCGCTGGTTGTTTACGGGGTTATATCAAATTTTTTGGCACAACTATTTAAAACTAAAAGTTCGTATCAGTCGCTATGCTCGTTATCCTGTTAGGGTTTAAGAAAGCGTCAAAAGAGCAATAAGGGTTATGAAGTTACATCATTTACAGGGTTATATTCAGTCAATTTATCTGGTGGAGTACCCAGATAGACTCATGCTGCTAGATGGGTGTACCCGAGCGGATGTTGATACGCTGCGTCATTTTATTACGCAAGAACTTAAGCGTCCCTTTAGTGACTTGAAAGTAGTAATGGTGACGCATATGCACCCAGATCATGCTGGGGCGGCGCATCAACTGAGAAAGCTTATTGGTTGTAAGGTTATCTCGAGCGACGTTGAGCACTCTTGGTACAGAGGGGTTTCAGGTTGGATGATGTACTTAACGGATTTGGCGTTAGCTCGCTGGGTAGCAAAACGTTTGGGACGCGAGCGTAAAAGTATGTGGTACGCCAAAACCTTGAAGCCGGATATTAAGCTGGTTGATAAGCAAACAATCCCGGGCTTTGATGAATGGTGTGTGTTTGAGACGCCAGGACATACCGACCGTGACTTGTCGATAATGCACATGCCAAGTCAGCGCATGTACGTGGCTGACTTGGTGGTGAAAGTGAAGAGTCGTTTTATTCCGCCATTTCCGGTGTTCTTCCCTAGAATTTACGGGCATTCCATCGACAAGCTTATGGTCATTCGACCGCAATCAATATTGTTGGCTCACGGCGGTGAAGTGCAGTTAGATGACGCTGATTATGCGCATTTACGCGCCAGTGTGCCTAAAGGGCCGCAAACGCCTTGGCGCGTGGTTAAAGCGAAAAGTCGGCGCGCGTTAGGTCTGAAAAAACGCGCAAGGAAATAAAAGGCGAACTCAGCTCTGCTAGCGAGTAAAAATAATGGTATATTTTTCATATTACATGAATTTTACTCATAGGTTTACCGTTATGCTAGAGCGCCATCACTTAGCCATAATTCACGCTGTGGATAAACACGGCACATTGACCGAAGCGGCGAATGCTCTGCATTTAACCCAATCAGCTTTAAGTCACGGGATCAAAAAACTAGAAGTGCATTTAGGCGCACCTGTATGGCGAAAAGACGGCCGACGGTTGCGTTTAACCCAGGCTGGGCAAGGGTTGTTAAATTTAGCCAATCGCGTGTTACCCCAGTTCGAACATAGCGAGCAAGTGATCCAGCAGATTGCCCAGGGACTGCGCGGCGCGTTACGTATTGGTATGGAATGCCACCCTTGCTACCAGTGGTTGTTAAAAGTGGTTTCGCCATTTCTCCAGCAGTTTCCCGATGTCGATGTTGATGTGCGTCAAGCGTTTCAGTTCGGCGGTTTAGGGGCACTACTAGGCTATGACATTGATATGTTAATCACACCCGATCCGCTTTTTCAAAAAGGCTTAGAGTACTTACCTGTGTTTGAATATGAACATGTGCTTGTGGTGCCAAGGTCTCATTTTGTAGCAGAAAAAGCTTTTGTTCAGCCTCAAGATCTACGTCATGACGTATTGATAACTTACCCTGTTGAAAGCAGCCGACTAGACGTATTCAGTCAATTTTTAACGCCAGCAGGTGCAAGTGTTAAACGTCACCGCACGATTGAAACCACTGAAATTATGCTGCAAATGGTAAGCGCAGGGCGCGGTGTGGCTGCATTGCCTAAATGGCTGGTTGAACAGCATCAAAAAGACTTGGCGATTGTGCCTGTTCGCTTGGGGAAACGAGGCATATTCAAAAACATCCACCTTGGGTTTAGGGCGGGAGAGACGCGCCCCGAGTACCAAAACGCTTTTATTGAGATGGCCAAGCAGACTGATCATCTTATGTAGGCAGGTTACTGCTTCGCTTGCTCGGTTACTGTTTCGGCTGTTCGGTTAGGTTTAGAATACACTCAACGATTTTATCTCTATCGTAAGGTTTACCTAAGTGTTCGTTCATACCTTGTTGCAGGTAGTTAATTTTATCATGCTCAAAAACATTGGCCGTTAGTGCAACCACAGGTAAATCTGGCATCGCCAGTTCGTTGCGAATGTGTTTTAGCGCGGTTAAACCATCCATAACGGGCATATTGATGTCCATAAGCACGATATCGACATGTTGTGCACGCTTAAGCTCGTCAAGACAGTGTTGTCCATCATTTGCTGGAATAACAGTTGCGCCTTCGGCGGCTAATAGCTCACAGATGACTTCTTGATTGATCATATTGTCTTCAGCCACTAAAACCACTAAACCATTTAGCCTTGGCTTACTTTCCTCTGTAACGGAAATAGGTGCAGGGGCAGGTCCTTCGATGATGTGAAACAATTCCTCATTACGACAAGGTTTGCTAAGAATACGCTCTATCGGAAAGTGCTGGCTCATTCGGGTAATGCTGCTTGCATCGTAAGCGGTTAAAATCAGTATTCGACTGGTTATTTTGTTGTCTGACTGTTGTAGACGAGTTAAAAATGCCAGGCCGCCAATTTGTGGCATAACCCAGTCCAACAAGATAACGTCAGGTTGCTCGCCGTCTAATAAAGCGTCTAGTGCGTCACTGGCAAATTGATAAGCTTGAACGTCAGCCCCCATGCTGGTCAAAGCATGTTCCAACATCGTCAGCGAAATTGGGTTGTCGTCAATCACTACGATGCGTTGAGGTTTAGAAAGCAACTTAGGTTGCTCAGGTTCAGTGATAATAAGATTATTAAGCTTTAAATTGATGTGTGCGGAAAAGCAGCTGCCTATTCCCAACTGACTACTGACAGCAATCTCTCCACCCATTAATTTACATAGCGCCTGGCTAATTGACAGGGCTAAACCACCATTAACGTTTTTATTTTGATTGAGTGGTTGCGCGCGGCTAAATAATTTGGCGATATCTTCTTGGGCAAATCCTGTGCCTGTATCGCTGACCATAAAGCGCAAACTATAATCACTGTTTGACAAAGCAGCGGGTTGCTCTGTATCTGAGTTGATCACTAAGTGCACATGGCCGCTGGTGGTATTTTCAATCGCGTTCGCGCATAGATTAAGTAAAATTTCTTTTATGCGACGGCTATCACCAATCAAGTCACAGTGCACGGTATGCGGTACTGTAATGTCAAAAGAAAGGCCTTTGTCTTGGGCGTCTTTAGAGAGCATGGCATATAAACCATCAACGATTTCATGTAGCGAAAATGGGTGTTCTTGAAGTCTTAGTTCACCGGACTCAAGCAGGGCATAGTCTGATAAGTCAACCAACACCCCGTTTAAATGTTGAGCCGACATGTGAATTTTGCGCAGGTAATCTTGTTGCTTGAGTGTCAGTTCAGTTTGCATACATAAGTCAGTCATCCCAATTATACCGTTGACTGGCGTGCGGATTTGATGACTTAAGGTGGTCATAAATTGCGTTTTACCACTTAACGCATGCTTGGCTGTTTTATCGCTTTCTTGTAAGGCATTTTGAGCTTGCAGCAAGTCGCTTTCGATTTGTTTAGCGTTATTATTTTCCTGTAAATAGCGTAAATAAAGAGCGCGGTGTTGCTTTAGGCCATAGCGTAAAAACAAGCTCACAAAAAGGCAACCAAGAAGCGCCAAACCCAAATAGAGATATTGAATTAATGGGATCGACTTGAAATGGTTACTAGTAGGGTAAACCCATAGATGCCATTTGTGCCCGTGTATATTTATCGGCACATTAACGTGGGTAATATCCTGCCCCTCAAGGCTTGCAATTGGTAAATCAGCTAGCATTTTATTATCAGGAAAGGCAAAGGGGTGGCGTTCGTGATCGGCCAGTACATAGGCATACTGCGTGCGATTGAGCTCATTCGGTAAGGCTTGCGTTAATGATGCAATACGATGCACTGAAATGATAAAGCCAAAATCGCTATTTTGAGGACGTGCGGTCACGGGGTGCACAATAATAAAAAGCGGGTGAGTGCTCTGGGTCATTTGGGGGGCTAAAATGGGCGATACCACGACGTTATTTAGCTTCTGGGCACGTGCAATAAACGGCTGAATGTAAGTGTCTAACTCCGTCTCTAGCTCAACTAAGCCTTGCATGGGGGAAAAATGAATAGGTGATGCTTGGCTACTGTTTTTTAACCAAAAAAGCTCAGCTACGTCCTGTGGATTTGGATAGACCAACTGAATAAACTGATTTAACTGCGCGGTATCTATTTGAGGGTTCGATTGAATAGCGTGTGCAAGCTTTTTATTGCGCACAATTGTTTGTTGTAACGCCAAGTCGTAACGGGCAACGAATTGTTGCATGCTTTGCTGAGCATGACCGGCTGCTTGGCTACGATAAGTAGACACGCCCTGATTAAATAACAAAAGCGCGACAAGACTACCGAGCACAAACGTCACTAAAAAAACGACATTGGCCGTTTTACCACTAGCTAGATACTTCATTCCATGTCATCCATTTCAACGCTAAAGGAGTTGGTACGGGCAATTCATTTGCCTTCTACACCAAACTTCACCGTACTCTTCGGTTGACTAAATATCAACAACCGCAACGTAAATTTAGCGTAAGTAAGCACGAAAGAAAGAGGGACAAAGGGAGAAATAGTAAGAATGGCAGATATTTCGGCTGAAATATCTGCCACGGATGCGACACCAAGCCAGGACCAGTGAAACTCAGTATCAAACAGGCAGTATTAATTTAATCTAAATGAGAATTGTTTTCAAGTGCATTTGTGAACTTAATGATGAAAAAATCAATAGCCGCTAGTTATGGCGTTATTTACCCTGACGTAGTGCGTTTCAACACGCAAAAAATAGCAAGAAGGTGCTTATTTTATGTTGAGATGAGTGGCTAAAGTTGGCAATAAAGCAGAGAAGGAAAGCCGCAGCTTCGCTAAAAGCACCATGCGCGGCTTTTTGCTAGCATAGCTAATACCAATCCATATTAAGACGTGATCACTTATTAACGTGGATTGATATAACGCGTTATGACGCTACTAAAATCGTGATTAGGCCAATAAGTCCACCAAACACACCACCCCAGACAACTAGCCAACCTAGATGCTTTTTGATCATGGCCTGAATAATGTCTTTCACCATTTTAGGGGTAAGTTCATCTAAGCGTTGCTCAACAATCGATTCAATCTTTTGTTGCACGTCTTGCATCACATTTGGCTGCTCTAACTGACTGCTTAAGGTCTCCAAAAAGCGCTCATCTTGGCTTATTTCAATCAGGGAAGTTTTCATTTTTTCCACAAATGGCTGTTTCAGCGGAGTAAGGGCTTCTGCGCCACCGAACATACCTAGCATACTGCCGAATGAAGAGGCATTAATGACCTCTACCAATGAGTCAAATGTGGGCTCTAAATCAACCTTTTCCAGAACTGGGACGAGATCCAGTTTGAGTTGTTGATTACCGCTTGTTAGGAAGCGATTGATATTTTGTTCAGTAAAAAACTGCGTCATCATCAGTTCGCGTATCCCAGCCTTAAACTCTTCAAAACGCTGGGGAATAACACCAGAGCCATATAACAGTGGCACTTTTTCAAACAGCATATGTATAGCCAGCCAATTAGTGACCGCACCAGACAAAGCAAAAATACCGACCGTAGTCATTATTATATTTTCTAGCAGAAGGCCTACTATCAATAAAGTCAAAGAAACAAGGTTTGTTAGTATACTTTTGTTCAAGTTCATTCCTTATCGTAGCGGTGTAAGCTACCGATACGTAGATCAATTCGGTTGGTTTTAAGAGGCGCTATGCTAGCAAGGTGATGGCCTGGGTGACAATACGCTTTTCACGTTCTTTGAGAAGTAAGTTAGGGCTTCTGTTCACCGTATTCGTAAGCAAAATTGTTTTTAGAGGCGCAGGTATTATAGTGCAACCTCTGATCATAAATTTTTTGAACAAGAGAGCAGAGTTTTGTTACCAGACTGGGCGAGCACAGCAAAAGCACCTTTTAGCCATTACTTGATGAAGCAGAGTATTAAACTGCGTCAATGGTCTTTGCTTATTGCGCTGATATTATATGGCTTATTTGCTGTACTCGATTGCATTAAGTTTCCCGTACAGATGGCTAGCATCACTATCCCCGTCCGGCTTTTATTTATTGTATTACCGCTTGCAGCACTCAACTACATTTTTTGGTTTCGGGTACCTAACTCAATATCAGATTTTAAAAATAGTTTGTTGTTAGTTTATTTTTTTGGTGGCTGTATCCATTCACTCATCTACGCACTCGCGGTTAGTCATAATCTGGTTTTCTCTCAATTAGGTTTAGTACTAATTCTTATGTTTGGCTGCCTTTTAACCGCGCTACCCATCAAGCCTGCGGGTTGGGTCACTGTTGTTATCTTGGCGATATTCAGTGTTACTAATCTCTTTTTAGATCGTATGTCGCTAGATATGGTTATAGCTATTCTCATCATAGCGTCGGTGGCTGTGTTGTTACTGTTGATTAACCATGCGTGCCAACGGGTATTGCGTGAAAATTTCCAACTCATTAAGCAGTTATACAGAGATACCATAAGAGATAGTTTGACTCAGTTATACAATAAGCGCTTTTTTGATACTCAACTAGACAATCTATTACTACTGATGGGGCGAGAGCATATACCTGTGAGTTTAGTACTTGTGGATGTAGATCATTTCAAAAGGATTAATGATAAACATGGACATAGAGTTGGGGATCACGTGTTAGGTTGCATTGCTACCATTCTTCAAAGTTACTGTCGACGGCCAAACGATTATGCCTTTCGAATTGGCGGTGATGAGTTCGCTATTTTGTTTTACGGTATTTCTAAGGAAAAACTCATTAGTGTATGTGAGGAGATGAGATCTAAAGTGATGGAAATTTCACTAGATGATGATAGCAACACAGCTGAATCGCCCCAAGTATCTATTGGGGCCTGCGTGACAGAAAAAACAAGTCATTATACGAGTGCAGAATTATTCGAAGCGGCTGATAACGCCTTGTATAAAGCAAAAGCGCAGGGGCGCAATATCTGCCTAATCGAGAGTGCATAATCATTTATATGTTCTTGAGCATACCTCTGTTGATAATAGCATCAAGGGCGCTATTGGCTGGTAGCGTGCCAAATATCAAGCCTTGATTACCCCCAAGACGTGCCTGACAAAACGTGTCCGCAAGGTCTTTGTCGTCGCCATTTAATAACAGTGCGCCTTGTAGCCCTAACGCCATTTTTTCGACCACTAATCGACTACGTACTTCTAACGTTTCAGGCTCATTAAATGCCTGTTTTAGAACAACTAAATGTTGGTCGTAATAGCTGTTTTTACCGGCAGCCGTGCTTAGTTCATCAAACAAGGTTGTTTTTACCTCGGGCTCTTTACGTAAGGCTCTGAGCACATCTAAACATTGTACGTTGGCACTGCCTTCCCAAATTGAATTGAGCGGAGCTTGACGATATAAGCGTGGCATTACGTTTTCTTCTACATAGCCAATACCGCCTAGACACTCTTGCGCTTCATTCACAAAGGCGGGGGTACGTTTGCAGATCCAATACTTGCCAATGGCGGTGGCGATACGAGAGAAACCTGCTTCATGTTTATTGCTGCTGGCTAAATCAACAGGTTTGGCCACGCGCATGGTTAGAGCTAAACTGGCGGCGACTTCTAAGGTGAGATCCGCCAGCACGTTTTTCATCAGTGGTTGGTCTATGAGTTTTGCGCCAAAGGCTTCTCGGTTTTGGGTATGATGCAGCGCTTGCACTAATGCTTGGCGCATCAGAGCGGTCGAGCCAATCATGCAATCTAGACGCGTAAGAGAGACCATATCAATGATCATTTTCACGCCTTGACCTTCTTCGCCCACTAAATAAGCTGTAGCCCCTTGAAACTCAACTTCTGATGAGGCGTTGCTCCAATCCCCTAATTTATCTTTTAGGCGTTGAATGCGGACTTGGTTTAACTGCCCATCGGGTAATATTCGTGGCAGTAAAAAGCAAGTTAGTCCGTTTTCTGTTTGCGCCAATATTAGGTGCGCATCGCACAAAGGGGCAGAAAAAAAGAATTTATGACCGATAACGTGATAGTTACCATCCGGTTGTTTTATTGCTTGAGTCGTGTTGCGCCGCACATCAGAGCCACCTTGCTTTTCAGTCATACCCATACCCAGCGTAATGCCATGTTTTTTCTCCGCCGGTAACGCACGAGGGTCGTACTCGCCATTGATCAATTTCTGTGTCCAGAATGCCGGCAAATTCGGTGACTGGTTCAGAACTGCCACTGCTGCATGGGTCATCGTCAAGGGGCAAGATGTGCCTGCATCTGCTTGATAATGCATAAACATGAGTGCGGCTCTGACAACGTGAGCACCTTTTTGCGATGGGTTTCTCCATGAGTAGGCGTGCACTTGTGCCTGCATGGCGGCGGTCATTAACTCATGATAAGCAGGGTGAAACTCTACCGTGTCTGTTCTGCGCCCGTAACGATCAAATGGCTGAAAGATTGGTTTATACCGATTGGCTTGCTCGCCGGCATCCATGAGCTGATGGCCTACCACATGCCCATAATTTTCCAGCGTTTGTCCGGCGTGTTGGCCCCCGTTTAACTTGACTGCCGTTTGAAGCAAGCTGTCACACGTCCATAAATTATAGGGAGACATTATCTCTGGTTGGTTTTCTACTACATGGGTTGTAAAAGAAAATGCTGGAGTCATCAGTGGCACCTTAATGCGCGTTTTTTATGACATTACTCAATAAGTTTAAATGTGTCAATTTGTGTAATGTTACGTTTGTAAATACGCTCAATTATATGTGATTTTCCATATGTATTAGTGTGTACCCTTGATGAAGACTTGTTCTTGTTATCCTATTTTATGACTCGCATTTTGTATTGCAGATCGATGTATGATGGGAGATAGCAGACTGATTTTGCCTGTTGTCAGGCATTTAGGTACATTGTGCAGTTTGTGCATAGTCTCGTTAATGCACAGTCTGGCTTGTGCACAGTTTGGCTTGTGTGCAGTTTGGCTTGTGCGTAAGTTTATCGCTGAGTCAGCATTAGGTGAATCGAAAAGGGATTGGTGCGCAGCGCTGCAGTTAAGTATTCAGTCCTTCACACACGGTGCGCAAGCTATTAGTAATATGGTAGACATTACCAAGGTGGAAATAGACAAGATGGAAAAACCCATCCCTAGGCGCTTGTTATTAAAGTTGCTTGGCTCCCGTTCTGGAATAAAAATGGATGCGGCCAGCGCAGTGCGCGTTGGTGCACTGTTTGGTATTACTGAAAACAATATGCGCGTCACGCTCACGCGCTTGCAAGCGGCCAAGCTACTGAATTTAATCGACAGAGGGTTTTATACTTTGGGTCAACAAGGCCAAACGTTGGCCAAAGAGGTAGGCGCATGGCGCAGCGTTGAGCAGCAAGTTGGCCCTTGGCAGGGAGAGTGGGTCGGGGTATTAACTCACACTCAATCTAAACGTGATCGCAAAGCCCAGCGAGTCACTGCTCGGGCCCTGAAAATGCTCGGTATGCAGGCGATTACCAACGACTTTTATTTAAGGCCTAATAACTTTTCGGCTGGGGTTGATTATGTGCGTACCCACTTACACAGCTTAGGCGTAGATATCAGTGCGCCGGTTTTCAAGGTGGCGCAATTTGACTCCGACATGGAGGATAAAGCCCGCAATCTTTGGCCGGTGAAAGAACTTGAAGCGCGTTATCAACAAGGCATACTTGATATAGAACAAGCATTAGATCGCTTACCCGAGCTGTCTTTGGAAGATGCCGCCAAAGAGAGCTATTTAGTCGGGGATAGCGCCTTACAGCAATTGGTTTTCGACCCATTACTACCAGCCCCCCTTATTAATGAATCACTTCGCCAAGCATTTCGTGCAAAAGTGCAAGAGTATGACCAAATAGGCGAACGCATTTGGCTTCAGTTTCTGCACGAATCACGCTGAGCGGGGGCGCAAGCACGGCTTTTTTCGCCTTGGCTGTCGCGAACTAATTTAGCTTACTTTCATTCATTTTCTATGGATATGCTGTGAATGAAAACAAAGTCGAGGCTTATTCAGTCGCGCAGAAGGAATAAAAATTACCCAATTAAATTAATAAGTAAGCCCTTTTAAAATGCGCTAAAAGCGTTGGGCTGGATAATATTGTTGCCAATAATTCCATGTTAAATGTACCTGTTCGGCTTATGTACGCTGTTGTAAAGCACTGTGTGGTGATGTAGGTTATTATTTTTGACGCCCTACCTATAGGTATATGGACAATGATAAAACGGACTTTAGTGACCATGTTAGTCTTTTATGCTTCATTCATTTCTGCGAGTGAAGATTTGCCCCTAGAATACTTTATTAAACACGGTGACTATCTCGACTTACAGCTTTCTCCTGATGGCAAATACCTAGCTGCCAGAATTCGTATAGATAATAAAGTGATACTGGGTATCCTTTCTACGAGCGAAATGAAGATTGTTGGCGGTGTGCGGCCACAAAATAATGACATTATTCACACGGTCACTTGGGCTAATAATGAACGCCTTGTGTTTGAATATGCGGAAAAACGGTTTTCTCTTGATAGGCCAGTCCCTACGGGGGAGCTATATGCGATTAACTACGATGGAAGCAAAAGAACAATGCTCTATGGTTATCGTGCTAATGACGCGAAAACAGGTAGCCGGCTCTCCAACAAAGACGACGTTCTCGCCAGTCAAGAGGTCATAAGCTTACTAGAAAATGATGACAGGTATATTCTGATTAGTGAATATCCATGGGACAAAAATGGCAGTCGCTATTACGACAACCGTGTAAGACCGGCCATAATAAGCAAGCTAAACATCGTTTCGGGGAAAAAGCGAAAAGTAGATGTATTACCTCATAGAAGTAGCAGCGCGCTAGCAACAAAAAATGGTCAGGTTGTCTTTATGAAGTGGCAGGATGAAGAGGGTAAGTATCACGCTGCATACAGAGACGACAATGAGAGCGAGTGGAAAAACCTAGAGGACGTTTTTAACGTAGAACAAAACTTTATTCCAAGAGGCTTAAGTGAAGACGAAAAATTCGTTTACATGTCAGGGGGTACCAGTGAAGAGGGTATTTATACCTATTTTAAATTAAACCTTGCTACTGGACAGTACGTTGAAATTTTTGAACCCCATGATACCGATATAGAGCAAGTCGTTTATGACAACGGCGGCCTACCGGCCGTGGGGATTACTTATCCTGGTAAGTCTCAGTACGTTTATGCGAAAGAAGAAACCCGAACGAGTAAACTACACAAGTTATTAGCTGATGCCTTTAAGGGGCAAACCGTCAGCATTGCCAGCCACACCAGAGACTGGAAAACGTTGCTAGTACATGTACGAAGTGATGTGAATCCAGGGGAGTATTACTTATTCGATAGCGAAAGCCTCGCTGCGCGCTTTATATGGGCAAATAGCTCATGGATAGACCCTAGACTCCTTGCAGCCATGAAGCCTATTAGTGTGAAAGCCTCAGATGGTGAAACGATTAATGGTTATCTCACTCTGCCTAAGCAGAAAAGTGGCGACCAAAAGCCGCCTCTTGTGGTTATGATCCATGGTGGTCCTCATCAAAGCGGCACTAGAGATTTTTGGGATTACAACAGTGAAACACAACTCTTAGCTAGCCGTGGTTATGCTGTCATGCAAATGAACTTTCGGGGCAGTGATGGCTACGGAGAGAGATACAAAAGGATTGGTTATCGCCAATGGGGCGGCAAGATGATCGATGACATAAATGATTCCGTCAAATGGGCAATAGAGCAGCAGTATGTTGACGGCGATAATATTTGTGCATATGGAGCAAGTTACGGTGGCTACGCTGCGCTCATGACAGCAGTGAAAGAGCCCGACCTGTACAATTGTACTATAGGGTATGTGGGTATATACGATTTACAATATATGTTTACAGAAAGTGATATTCCAAATAATTGGGGCGGAAAAGCATATCTACAGCGTGTGCTCGGGAACGATAAAGCACAATTAAAAGCCTATTCTCCGCTATATCATGCGGACAAGATCAAAGCGAAAGTGATGTTAATTCACGGTTCAGAAGATAGACGGGTACCGGAGATTAACTCAGAAGCCCTATCTGAAGCGCTGACCAAAGTTGGAAATCCCCCAAAGTACTTAAAGTATTCTCAAGCGGGCCACGGTGTATTTGATGAAGAAGATAGGCGCGAGCTCTATCAGGGGTTACTTGACTTTCTTGATGAAAATTTAAAGAACTAATTCAGCATTTTAGTAAAAACGCCCATCAAGGGCATTTACCACCCATTCTGTGTTGCTCGAACTTGAAAGAGCACAGGTTAATTTTGTATAAAGGGTTATCATTCAAGCGCTTTGATTAAGCCCTTTTAAATTTTCGCTGGGTGGTTAATTATTTATTGAAATTGGTATCACTTTACATCGAAGCGACTTGGTCGCGGTACTCTGAAACCAGCTCTTTCGAGCCGGTTTCAAACTTTAATTATAGCGCACAAAAATCCTTATAAATCAGTGTTTTACTCGACCGTTACTGACTTGGCTAGGTTGCGTGGTTGGTCTACATCTGTGCCTTTAATAATAGCGACGTAGTAAGATAATAGCTGAAGCGGTAGGGTGTAAATAATCGGTGCGATAGCCGCTGAGCAATGGGGTACATTGATGACGCGCATGGTGTTGTCGCTTTGGAAGTGTGCTTCTTTATCAGCGAATACATACATAATACCGCCGCGCGCTCGTACTTCTTCTACGTTTGATTTGAGCTTTTCTAACAGCTCGTTATTTGGCGCAACCACGATGACGGGCATTTCATCATCAATTAAAGCCAGTGGGCCGTGCTTTAATTCGCCTGAAGCGTAAGCTTCTGCGTGAATGTAAGAAATCTCTTTGAGCTTTAAAGCGCCTTCCATCGCAATGGGGTACTGATCTCCTCGGCCTAAGAACAAGCTGTGATGCTTGTCGGCAAATTCTTCCGCTAAATCTTTGATGCCTTGAGTCAGGCTTAAGGTTTCCTCTAATTTGCTTGGCAAGCTGTGTAGGCCGTCAACAATGGCTTTATGATCTGTTTCGCTCATACCGTTGTGTTTGCCTAGTGCGAGCGTTAGCATTAAAAAGCCAGTTAGCTGAGTGGTGAAGGCTTTGGTCGAGGCTACGCCTATTTCTGCGCCCGCTAGCGTCATAAAAGCAAGATCTGACTCGCGTACTAAAGATGAACCCGGCACATTGCAAATGGTTAGACTTGAGCTGTAACCTAAACTTTTTGCTAAGCGAAGAGCAGCTAACGTGTCGGCGGTTTCACCGGATTGCGAAATGGTGACTAATAAGCTGTTCGGGTGAACAAAGGATTTTCGATAACGAAACTCTGAGGCTATTTCAACGTTGCATGACACATTGGCGTATTGCTCTAACCAGTATTTGGCAGTCATACCTGAGTGGTAGCTGGTGCCACAGGCAACGATTTGTACGTGTTTGATGTTGTCCAGAATGCTGTCTGCGTCCTGACCGAAAATATTGGGGCTGATACCATGTTCGCCTAAGCGACCCTGCAAGCAGTTGCGCACAACAGTGGGCTGCTCGTGGATTTCTTTTAGCATGTAATGACGATAACCCGCTTTGTCACCTGCATCGTGTTCAATATCTGACTCAACGATGTCGCGTTGCACTATTTGACCGTCTTGGTCATAAACGGTTACGTTGGTGCGGGTAACTTCTGCTACATCACCTTCTTCTAGGTACATAAAGCGACGTGTTACCGGCAATAGCGCCATTTGGTCTGAGGCGATAAAGTTTTCACCAATACCAAAGCCAATCACCAGTGGGCTGCCTGAACGGGCGACTATCATGCGCTCGGGGTCATTTTTATCGATAATGACTGTGCCATAGGCGCCTTCGAATTTTTTCACCGCATTATGTACGGCTTGCAGTAAATCTGCCCCTTGGTCAAGTTCGTAATGCACTTGGTGGGCAATGGATTCGGTATCTGTGTCTGAGTCAAAACCATAACCTTTAGCGGCAAGTTCGCTGCGCAGGCGTTGGTAATTCTCAATAATGCCATTGTGAACAACCGCGATGCGGTCAGAAGAAAAATGCGGGTGGGCGTTAGCTTCGGTTACGCCACCATGGGTTGCCCAGCGAGTATGGGCTATGCCGATATTGCCTTTTGATGGGTGAGTGTGCAGAGCATCTGCAAGTTCTTTGACTTTACCGGTACGACGGGTGCGGGTTAAGTTGCCTTCGCCGTCGAGTAAAGCGACACCTGCGGAGTCATACCCGCGATATTCGAGACGTTTTAAGCCTTCAAGTAAAATTTCGACTACGTTACGTTCGGCAATCGCGCCAACAATCCCACACATAGGTTATGCTCCAATTCGGTTAGTTTGGGCGCAAATGACTTTTACGCCTTGTTGTTCAATATGTTGTTTATCGCTTGGTGCGATAGATTCGTCTGTAACCAAGATTGATATTGCCTGCCAGGGCAGCTCAACATTGGGTATTTTGCGTTGTAATTTTTCTGATTCCGCCATCACAACTACTTCGCTGGAAACCTCAGCCATGACTTGTGTCAGTTGCGTTAGTTCGTTGAAGGTAGTCGTCCCTTTGTTTAAATCTAAACCGGCGGCACCAATAAATGCTTGGTCGAAATTGTATGCACGTAATACTTGTTCCGCCATTTTTCCTTGAAAAGCATGGGATTGTGGGTCCCATGTGCCGCCTGTCATGATGACTTTGGGCTCGTTTTCCCCTTCTAGCAGGGTATTGGCCACATGCAAAGAGTTGGTCATGACGACCAAACCAAGCTTACTTTTTAACAAGGGAATGAGAGCAGCTGTAGTGCTACCGCTATCAATAATGATGCGGTTGTGATCTTTGATTAATTGCAGGGCGGCCTCGGCAATAGCAATCTTGCGTGCTGAAAGCTTCTCACTGGATAGCTCTGATGCGTCTTGCGGCAAGGGAACAGCCCCGCCAAACTTTCGCAACAACAGGCCGTTATTTTCCAGTTCGGTTAAATCTTTACGGATAGTAACCTCAGAGGTAGAAAACAATTGGGCAAGTTCATCCACCATGACTTCACGGTGAATGTTAAGGCGCTCGATAATAGCACGTCGACGTTGTTGAGTGTTTCGTTTTTGCATGAAACGAAATATATATGTTTCGAAATGAAAGATAAAGCCTTTCTTTTTACCCTAAGCTACCCTGCGCAGGTATAAAAAAACCTTCGCGGGCGAAGGTTTTTGTATTCACATGCGATGTTTACTCGCCTTTAGTAGGGCGTTGCCATCCTGTCATATTGCGCTGCTTGGCCCTAGCGATTGCTAATTCTTCATCACCAACGGTTTTGGTCACTACTGAGCCTGCGCCCACTGTGGCCATATTGCCTATTTGCACTGGGGCAACTAGCGCGCTGTTTGAGCCGATAAAGGCGCCATCGCCAATTATGGTTTTTGACTTGTTTACGCCATCGTAATTACAGGTGATGGTGCCGGCTCCGATGTTCGCACCTACGCCTACTGTGGTATCGCCCAAATAGGTTAAGTGGTTGGCTTTTGAACCTTTACCCAGCGTCGATTTCTTCATTTCTACAAAGTTGCCTACACGGGCGTTCTCGTGCATAACGGCGCCTGGGCGCAAACGTGCATAAGGGCCAACCGAGCAGTTTTCGCCCACGCTTGCTTGGTCAAGCATACTGTTGGCTTCAATGGTTGCACCATCAGCAACCTCGCAGTCTTTTAAGATACAGTTCGGGCCAATAGTGACATTTGAGCCAATTTTTACTGTGCCTTCGATAACCACGTTTACATCAATGACGATATCTTGTCCGACAATAAGATCGCCGCGTAAGTCAAAACGATGAGGGTCTAATAAACTCACGCCTTGCATCATTAATTCTTCGGCTTGTTCAAACTGAAAAGCCCGCTCGATAGCGGCCAACTGTTTGCGGTTGTTGATCCCTTCAACTTCAATTTCACTGCTAGGTTGTGCGGCCTTGATGACTTTACCTTCGTTGGCTGCCATTTCAATTACATCGGTAAGGTAAAATTCGCCTTGGGCATTATTGCTGTTTAGGTTGGCTAGCCAACGTTTTAAATCTTTGCCATTTAAGACCATCATGCCGGTGTTTATTTCGCGGATTTGTCGCTGGGCGTCGCTGGCGTCTTTGTGTTCGACGATGGCAGTTACATTTTCGCCTTGGCGTATAATTCGCCCCATGCCTGTTGGCTCGGATACATCAACGGTTAACAAGGCAACATCTGCCTGAGCCTTGGTTTGCAATAGATTATGCAGGGTATTGGCTTTTATTAATGGGGCATCCCCCACAAGAATAAGCACGTCTTCTTCATCTTGAATATAATCTACGGTTTGCTGCACAGCATGGCCCGTACCAAGTTGCTCTGCTTGTAAGCACCAATTCAGTTTATTGTGGGCCAGAGCTTGCTGGAGCTGCTCAGCTTGGTGACCGTAAACTAAGTTGATACTGCGGGCTCCTAGTTGATTGACTGTATCAATAATCCGTTGAACCATAGGTTTTGCCCCGATTGGGTGTAAAACCTTGGGCATAGAGGATTTCATTCTTGTCCCCTTTCCTGCTGCGAGTATCACTACTGAAAAAGCCATCTTGTATCCTGTGTTTAAATTGATGCGAGGTATTTTACCGATGCAGCATAAAACTACCAGCGCTTGATCCATTATGCCTAGGTAATACGTAGCGATACCATGATTTCAAAAGGCCTCATTTTACTTTGCAACCAAAGTACAATGTGATTTGCTAATACGCTTGCGTATAATGATCATCTTGGGGTAAGTTTAACTACCTTTTTGGCTTAAGCTGGTGGGTTATATGGTCTTAAGTGCGTTTTACTGTATTAATGTTTTGCCAAAATCGTTTTTTAATTGGTTAAAAACAGGTACTTAGTTTAACGTGAACAAATAATTAGTGCTGCTACAGTTAATGACTAACAGGGCAGGCTAATAAGCAGTTTTTTGGTTTATTTAATACAGGGCAGTTTGTGAATATTTTTAGAACCTTACATCGCAGTATTTTGCTGCTCTTTGTCGTTGTCGTTGTATCCATTGTGACTTTGGTGCACTTTAGCGTATCAAAAATTGTTGCAGAGCAAAGCCGTGCCCAGCAACAGTCTCATTCTCCTGCTGTCGAATTAATCGTCGAACAATTAATGAAGCCCCTGCATATTTCTGAAACGCTTGTTAAAGCAAAAGAGTTGCAAGACTTGATGGGCGCGCAAACCATAGACGAACAGGCCGTTTTTGCGAGCCTCAAGCGCTTGCATCGTGAATTTGGTATGAACTTCTTTATTGCGAGCGAAAAAAGCCGACGCCAGTATTACTCTGATGGCACGATCACCGAACTGATTGAAGGGGATGTCAGTTGGTATTTTAAATATAAAAATTCAGCGCAAAATGAAATAGCCGATATCGGCAAGTGGGAAGATACCCATTTTTATATTGATTTAAAAGTTTTTGACGATAACCAGCGTTTCCTTGGCTTTTTTGGGGTGGGTAAAAGTCTGCGTAGCTTTTTGGATATTTTCGCCCGTTACAAAGACACTTACGGTTATGACTTTATTTTTGCTGACCAAGACAAAAACATCACGCTTTCATCTGATCCAAAATTGGTCGCGGCTAATTCGCAATTCACCAATTTAGCGGATTTGCCTTGGTTTAAAGATTTGTCAGAAGAACAACAGCAGGGCTCTTTAAATAATTTGCTCGTTAAAATTAACGGTTTTGACTTTTTAGTGGCTGAACTTAACATTCAACCATTCGATTGGACCTTGTATTTGATGACACCGTTGGAGTCTCGCCAAACGGAAATCAGTCGCGGCTTTATATTCAGTGTTGTCACTTTGCTCGTTTTGATTTTTGGTCTGTTTTTGATTATTTACAACTTATTGTATTACTTCAAAAAAGACATGCAAAAAACCCGTCAGATTGATGTGCTAACTGAACTTCCTAATCGCGCTAGTATGTCATTAACATTTGATGGCCTGATGTACGAAAAGACCTCTGTCAGCTTGGTACTTATCAATTTGGATAACTTTAAGTCGGTCAATGAAACCCATGGGCGTAAAGCAGGGGATATTGTACTGCGTCAAATCGCGTCTATGTTGCAGCTAGAGCTACGTGACCAAGATGTGCTTGGGCGCTGGGGCGGTGAAGAGTTTTTATTACTGTTACCTAATACTGGTCCACATGAAGCCGTTGATGTGGCTGAAACCGTACGTAACCGGTTGGCGAATATGACCATTACTACTGGCAGTATGTCGATTCAAATGACGGCCAGTTTCGGTGTGTCGTTTACGGCTATCCCAAGGGCGATAAATGAAGTGATTGCGGCAGCAGACGATGCGCTATTTGCTGCTAAGCGCGAAGGGCGCAACGTGGTGCGCTTGCAGCTAATTGAAGAACACTGAGTGAGTCACCGGTTGTTTAGTTTGTTATTTTAATCAGTGCGCAGGTTTGGACTTCAACCTGCGCTTGTCTGCCAAGCTCTTTAGTACACCTGTGACGAGCAGCACACCACAAATAACAAGTATCACCCCTAACCACATTAGGGGAGTAAATGTTTCGTTTAACAATATGATGCCCCACATAATGCCAAAGGCAGGAATAAGATAAGCGACGGTTAGCGCGTTGCTTGGCCCTACACTAGCGATTAAGCGAAAATACATTAAGTACGCTAATGCGGTACATAAAACACCTAAGGCGATGGCGTCTCCCCAACTTTTTGCTGATGGTAGGGTATCTGGCATAAACCATATATTGAGCGGCACTAGGCATATCGTCGCAGCAAATAAACTGCCCGCTGCAAGTGCCATTGGCTTAACGTCACTGAGATATTGCTTAGTAAAACAGCCGGCGTAGCCATATAGGGCAGTAGCGACCAAAGTAGCAAGAGTCGGCAAAATAGAGAGCGTATCAAACGCGGCGGCTTGGGCAGTGCTGAGAACCGATACACCCATGAAGCCGATTAGCAGTCCTAGCACAGCCAAACCAGATAGCCGTTGTTTCAACCACAGCCATCCTATGAGTGCTCCAAACATAGGTGCTGTCGCGTTCATAACCGAGGCATAGCCCGCCCCTATGTGCAGTAAACTGTAGCTAAATAAGCAAAATGGAATAGCGGTGTTCGTTAACCCAACGACTAATATTCCCCGCCAGTGCTGGGTTAACTGCCTAATCGCGGCTCGATTACACACAAATGGCAATAAGATAAGACTCGCGAGCCCAGCCCGCAGAGTAATTAAGCTGATGGGGCCAAATTCAGGTGTGGCTGTTCGCGTAAAAATAAATGAGGCGCCCCATATGCTTGCAAGCAAGACTAACTCTAAAAACTCCCGTATTTGCATGACATTTCCTTATGTAGTTAGTTTACCTGTCGGCACGGTGAAATTGGGGTTTTCCAGGGTTAGCAAAGCGGCTTTGCGTGTTAGCCCACCGGCGTAACCGGTCAGTGTGCCGTTCGCCCCTATCACTCTATGACACGGCACGACGATAGAGATAGGATTTTTACCATTAGCGCTACCCACAGCACGCACGGCATTAGGGTTATTCAATTGCTTTGCGATGTCTGCGTAACTGCATGTCTCGCCGTAAGGTATTACACAAAGTTGCTGCCAGACGCTTTGTTGAAACTGTGTTCCCACAGGCGCTAGCGGCAAATCAAACGCTTTTCGTTGCTGGTTAAAATATTCGCTAAGCTGCTGTTTAGCTTCTTTTGTGACAGCATTGCCGATTGCGGGCGCATCTTCCTGCATTACAAAGGTAATTGCTGATATACCTTGCTCATTTGCACAAATTTTCAGTAAGCCACTGGTTGTGGATAAATATTCACAATGCGGGTAAATCGGTATGTGCTTCGCCATTATGCTTGGCTCCATAGAGTAAAGGTTAAATAACTGCGCCAAGGGCTTACCTTGTCTGCGTCAATAGCGTGTAATGTTAACTGCTTTTTAATTACCAAATCACTGTTTAGCCATATATCTGCGTGTGACTGCCCTCGAAGATTTGCATAGGCAATAGTCCACGGGCCAATGCCCTTAATGGCAAGCCACTCAGCCGGTGGCGCATCAGGATGCTGAGTATAAAATGCAGCAAACCTGCGCAGAGTTTCTCGTCGACTATTGGGCATACCGAGAAAACTAAGGTCGCTATGTGCAACCGCTTCGGGCGTGGGGAAGTAATGCGTAAGCCCAATCTGTTGAGAAAGCTCATCAGGTATGGTTTTTCCTAAGTTGGCAACCAATTTGCTCACCAAATTAATCGCCGCAGTCACTGATATCTGTTGGCCGAGAATGGCTCTGCAGCCCGCTTCAAAGGTATCCCAAATTCCCGGTATGCGAATACCTGGGGTGATAAGTTTGGGATCTAACCCACTTTGCTGAATTTGGTTATCTATTGTGGTGCTGTCTGCGTCTACGTCCAAAATTCGCCTTATATTATTTAATGCGGGCTTGAGCTGCGTTAAATCATCAAGGGTTAACGTGACTTGAAAGCGATTTTTGTCAGATTGGTGTAGCGCGTGAAAGTGCCCCTTGCTGCCCCCTAAGGTAAAGGTGCGGGCATAGCTGTTTTGCTCAATGGATTCTGTTCCGAGAATGGCTCGGCGTGCCAAGAAGTCGCGTAAATGCGGCCAATTATAAGGCGGGCGATAAGCCAGCGGGATCACAATGGGTTGCATATCGTTGCTCGGTTTTATACGTAATTCCTTAGGTGTGCGACGCATTACACGTTGCATATTGTATTGTAGGCGCCTGGCGTCGTTGAAGCCCGCGGCATCGGCAACATGCTCTATCGGTAGTTGGGTATGCTGGAGCAATTGTTTGGCAAATAGGATTTGCTCGTACACTTGATATTGCTTGGGGCTCAAGCCGATGTGTTGAATAAATAGCTGGCGTAGATATCGGTCGCTAATGCCGAGTTTTTCGGCAATTGAGGTCATGCTTAAATGTAGGTTCTCACTCAGCAAAGACAGTGCTCGATTGACTGTTGTATCAACACCGTTCCACGCATGAGAATGCGGTGCGCTGTCGGGACGACAACGTAAACAAGGGCGGTAACCTGCGAGCATAGCTTGCTGAGCCAAGGTAAAGTATTCTACGTTTTCTTCACGTGGTAGCTTTGCTGGGCAAATAGGACGGCAAAAGATGCCGGTAGATTTGACCGCAATAAAAAAACGCCCATCAAATCGCGGATCGCGGGTTAATCTTGCTTGCTGAAAATCTTGTGTTGTTAGCATGAAGGAACCGAATGCGTTAAGCCATGGACTAATGGTAATCCGGTGAGCAACTATTATGCGTCGAAAACGGAACTCAAAGCAAAATTGTTGTTATACCATTCCACGTTAATAAGTGATGACTCAGCGAGAGTTTAAAAGGGCTTAAACAAGGCGGATGACTGAATGAATAGTTGTTCTCTTTCGAAGTCATGCAACGCAGTGTAA
>BAEM01000015.1 GCA_000314955.1 Paraglaciecola chathamensis S18K6
ACTTTGCTGGGTGTTTTAGCAGTGCTTAGCCAGTAATTACTGTTTTTGCAAAATATGCAAAGCTGCTGTGGTCAGCGCCTCAGTAGCGGTCGTGATCACCGCGTCAGCTTTTGGAGCCCAGTACGGGCTATGCAATGAGGGCAATGAAGTGCCCTCTTCTTTCGCTGTGTCCCAGTCTTCTTGGTTGACACCACCGACCCAAAAAATCAAACTCTCGATCTGCTTGTCGGCGCGATAAAAACGACTAAAGTCTTCCCCGCCCATGACAGCAGGTGTTTCAATGACTCGCTTTTCACCAAAACGCTGGGTAAATAATTCAGCCATTTTATGGGTAAACTCAGGGGTGTTGTAGGTTGCAGGAGTGTATTCATCTTTTATGTTTACCTCTGGCATCAATGCTTCTGGCATCCCCGCAGCAATCGCCTCACCTTTAGCAATACGCGCTATGCCGTCAAGCAAGGTTTGTCTGGTTTCGTCTGAATAACTGCGTACGGTAAGCAGTAAAGTGGCCTGATCGGAAATAATATTATGCTTCGCCCCTGCATGAAAACTGCCCACCGTCACCACAGCGGCATCTTGCGGGTCAAGCTCACGACTGACCAAGGTTTGCAATGACGTCACAATGCGACTGGCCAGTACAATTGGATCTTTAGTGGTATGCGGATAAGCACCATGGCCGCCAGCCCCTTTTACAATCACATCCACACTATCAACATTCGCCAAGGCGAATTCAGGAGTATAACCTATGGTGCCGGCGGGTAACCCTGCGGAATCATGAAAAGCCAGAGCATAATCTGGTTTAGGAAAGCGTTCATATAGCCCATCTGCCAGCATGTCTCGCGCGCCTTTACCACGCTCTTCAGCCGGTTGCAGGATCATCACTAAGGTACCTGACCATTCATCTTTCATTGACGTTAGCGCTTGCGCGGTGCCGACCCAACTTGTCATGTGAGTATCATGACCACAAGCATGCATGACACCTGATTCAATGCCATCTTCTGTGGTCGCACGCTCTTTGGACGCAAAGGGCAAACCCGTTTGCTCAATAACCGGTAGACCATCCATATCGGCGCGGATCATCACCACCGGGCCGGGGCCATTTTTTAGTACAGCCACCACGCCTGTTCCGCCGACTTTTTCGGTTACATCAAAACCTAGGGCCTTCGCCCGCTTGGCTAGCTTGGCCGCCGTATTTACCTCAAAGCCACTTAATTCAGGATGAGCGTGTAAATCTTTGTACAATGCCATCAATTTTGGTAAATCAGCGCTGACTTTGTCACTGACGCTATCAGCTTTCGCCTGCATGCTAAGCGCAAGTGGTAATGCTGCTATGGCCAAACAGATACGTGGTAATTTCATATTAACTCCCTTTCTTGGTAATCGTACGTGCACGCGTAATTGCTCGCGCATTTGTTCGCGCGTTTGTTCGCGCGTTTGTTCGCTCAGTTATTCGCTCAGTTATTCGCATTATGGTTTGCGTATTTTCGCGCGCTTGGTTAGCACGTTAGCATGAACACTCAGCCTTGAGCCAGTGGTGAAAAGATGTGAGCCAGAGGGGAATCAGCCTTGAGCCAGTGGTAAAAACAGATGAGCCAGTGGTAAAAACAGGTGAGCCAGTAATCGGCAGCGGATTAAAAAACCAAGAAAAACTGTAAATTGATACCAACACACCCTAATCAGTACTCTTCAGAAGGCACCCAGCGGTTTTTGCTTAAGTGCCTATATCGTAATGGTATTACACGCGCTGTTTGTTTAGGATAGCCAGCAAAGATTAGATTTTTAAGCACTATTCACGAGATCCCTACTTGCGCCTACGCCACATTGAAATTTTCCATGCCATATACACGACAGGCTCTATCACCAATGCTGCCAAACTGCTGCATGTCTCGCAACCAGCGGTTAGTAAAGTACTGCATCACGCTGAGCAACAACTCGGCTTCGCCTTATTTACTCGAACCAAAGGCCGACTGGTCCCCACGCCAGAAGCAGATATGCTATTTGCAGAAGTCGACAAGATTCACCAACAAATGCGCAGTATCGACAACACCGCTCACAATATTAAGCACGCTCATTTTGGCAACATTAATATTGGTATAACCCCCGCTTTGGGATTTTCCGTTCTGCCAAAAGCGATAGCGAGTTATCACCAGCAACACCCAAATGTGAGCTTCAATATTAATACCGTGCACAATGATGCGGTTTTGCAAAGCTTGATAGAACACAAATCTGATGTGGCTGTGTTATTTCACCCTAGTCCGAAACTAGGCGTAAATAGCATTGCTTGTGGTGAGTCTGAGTTGGTGGTGGTTTATCCAAAAGGGCTATTTCCACACTTGCCAACACAACTAAGTATTCAGGAGTTAATCGATGTAACCTTTATCGGTATCAGTGACTCAGGGCCGTTAGGTGACATGCTTTACAGCCGGTTACAAAGTGAAAATATGCAGCCTCACAGTCCTATTCAAGTACAGACCTATTTTATCGCTGCCAGACTTGTTGCTCAAGGCCTAGGTGTGTGCGTTATTGACAGGCACACAGCAATGGGAAATGTTGACGCCAATACCGCTATAGCCTCATTCACCCCGCCTTTAGCATTCGATATTCGTGCCTTACATCTACAGAATCGACCTCTTTCGACTGCGGTACAAAGCTTTTTACCCTTTCTGCAGTCGGCCATAAACTGCTGACAATAGCAGGCCTTTCTTTATGTGCGGGACTTATATCCTCTAGCGATTTTTCATATTACCCAAGTATGTCTGCCAGATGGTATAACCTAGGGTTATACCTTAACTAAATATCGTTACTTTCTTTCTTTCCACTGCACGCTAGGATGGTTCAATTCATGACTACACTGCTTTGTTAAGGACTTTCTATGGTTATTCACGCTCCCTATTTGTTATTCATTGGTGATGCTACCGACGCACTTTCTATTAAAATGGCACAAAGTGTCGCCCATTGGCGCCCCGATTTATGCGTCGGTGAATTTAGTGTCGAAGGTTGCACCGTTAGTACAGAGCTACCCAAATTAAGTATCGAAGAAGCAGCAAAAAAAGGGGCCAAAACACTGGTACTCGGCTTTGCCAATAGCGGTGGCATTTTAGATAAAAAGTGGTTGCCGTTAATCGAATTAGCCATCAGAAAAGGCATGCATATTGTGAGCGGTCTTCACCAAAAACTCACCAGCTACCCTGAGCTAGTGCACTGTGCCCAACAATATGATGTTGAATTACTGGATATTCGTCACCCGACCACACAATTTAATACAGGCACAGGGCGTAAACGTTCAGGTAAGCGCCTTTTAACCGTGGGAACTGATTGTTCTGTTGGTAAAATGTATACCTCTTTGAGCCTAGAGCAAGCCATGAGCAAGCAGAACATGGCTGTTGATTTTCGTGCTACAGGTCAGTGCGGAATTTTAGTCGCCGGGGCTGGCATAGCCATAGACTGCGTTGTCGCTGACTTTATCTCAGGGGCAGCAGAATCCTTGTCTCCTGATGCAGATGCTGGTCACTGGGACGTTATCGAAGGCCAAGGATCGTTATCTCATCCAGCATTTGCAGGCGTGAGCTTAGGCTTGTTGCACGGCTCTCAACCAGATGCACTAGTGATTTGTCATGCCTTAAATCGCACGCATATGCGTGGTTTACCTGATACTGACTTTCCTAGTATAGAATCAACGATTGCGCTTAATTTACAAGCCGCACGGCTAACCAACCCGGATGTGGCTATTGCAGGTATTAGTGTCAATACATCTGCCGTTAGTGTTGAAGAAGGACGCGCAATTTGCCAGCAGCTAAGTAAACAATTTTCGCTGCCATGTGTTGATCCCCTGCGCGATGGCACCGCCGCAATCGTTGCTAACCTATAACCCCGACTGAGAAGTCATTTTGTAAAAATACAGGAGTTTACCCCATGATTTTTCACGTTGAGGCTTATCAACAAGCATTGCCACTAAAAAGTGTATTTCGAATTGCTCGAGGGGCAAAAACACAAGCAGATGTAGTGGTAGTAACCCTAACGGCAGATACAGATAACGCCCAGCTCGTAGGTTGGGCCGAATCTGTGCCTTATGGACGCTACAATGAAACTGTAGAGAGTGTTAAACAAGAAATTAATCAGTTTGCTCAATCTCTTAGCGCGTTTGACGGTGACTTGGCGCAGTTGTCAGATAAAATTCAAGCGTTACCTGGCGGCTCAGCGCGCAACGCCCTCGACTGTGCGTGGTGGGATCTTAAGGCGAAAAGCGAGCAAAAATCTGTTGCTGACTTATTATCGTTATCAACCCCATCACCGTGCGTTACGGCGCAAACATTGAGCATAGATACCCCAGAAGCGATGGCGGCAGCGGCGAAAGCCCTCGGTCATCCTCCTTTGATCAAAGTGAAATTAGACAATCAAGATATTGTTCCGAAAATGCAAGCCATCCATCAAGCCTCCCCTGACAGTCAATTCATTGTGGACGCTAACGAAGGCTGGTCTATTCACGATTTAAAAGCCTGCGGTGATAGTCTAAAAGCACTGAATGTTATATTAATAGAGCAACCGCTACCTGCGGACAAAGACGCAGAGCTTATTGACTACAGTTGCCCCGTCCCCCTTTGCGCAGATGAAAGTTGTCATACGCGTAAAGAATTGACGTACCTCAAAGGGCGCTATGATGCGGTTAATATTAAGCTGGATAAAACCGGAGGGCTGACTGAAGCTCACGCGCTAGCACAAGAAGCACAAGCAATGGGTTTTGAAGTCATGCTGGGTTGTATGGTGGGTAGCTCATTAGCAATGGCCCCCATTTCTCTGTTGAGTGACTGTGCCAAATTTGTTGATCTAGACGGCCCACTGTTAATCAAAACCGATCGCGAAAACGGTTTTGATATTGAGCAAGGTTTAATGCAACCATTAAATAACGCCTTATGGGGCAGCCCAAATAGCCAAATCATTCTATAGATAACACCTTTCTATAAAAGAGGCCTTTTGCCATTCAGCGATTTATTATGAAAATTTTCTTATCATAAGGGCGAACAACCCGAAAAGAGCGATAAAGCAATAAGCCGGATCCCAATATGGGCATCCGGCTTTTTTATTCTGGCTAAAAGCGTTCTAGTGCCCAATTTAGCGCTACCAGTGCAATGCCAACTGAAGCCGCAGGCATTAACCATCGACGATATAATACGGTTTTTGCCAGTAAAATAAGCACAGGTAGAGCAACCAATACGATGGCTAACTGTCCTATTTCTACGCCTAAGTTAAAGGCTAGAATCGACAGTAGCCTCTGATCTCCAGGTAAGCCCAGTTCCCCCAAAACCCCAGCAAAGCCCATGCCGTGAAGCAAGCCGAATGCAAAAGTGACCCAGCCTAAACGCAATATCAGCGGTTTAACATTGTTTAACGCCGCAAAAAGTACGGAAACCGCAATGCCAAACTCAACCCAACGGCTGCTAGGTACAATCCAACCCAAGGCAGTGGCCGTCAATGTAACTGAGTGTGCCAAGGTAAAAGCACTGATGATCCACACTGTGGTGCTAAGTACATTCTTTAACTGTGGATTTCGTTGCCATTGCCCATCTTCACGTAACAATACACAAGGCAAAAGCAATGCTAACAAGAATAAAATATGATCGGTACCAATCCAGATATGGATGATCCCTTGGTAGACAAATTCTTTAAACGTGACCCAAGCGCTGCCGTCAGCTAGGTTTACCTCGATGTGACGCTGAGCATTATCCAGCACAAAACTTTGGGTGTTTTCATCATCGCTTATGTTAACCACGACCTCGTGGCTATCATCCTTTGCAAATACTGCGCTGTATTGCACGCTTAGCACACCAGCCAAAGGACATTGAGCACTGAAATCTGTTACTGCAAATACTGAATCAGCGTGGTCTTCTAAGCGTTCAATGCCGGCAAACTGCGTGGCACACGCCAGACCGTCACGTTGGACTTTCAAATGCTCGGCTAAATAGCTGGCAATATCTACTCGCCTTGCAATTACTTCGCCCCAAGTTAGTTGACCATTTTGGTCTGCGTCCAAGCCCAGAACCAACTCTAAATCAGTTAACCCTACCTGCCACTCGCCCTGAATCCGCCCAGTATCATCCAAATTGGCAATAATATAAGCGGTACTCAATTGATGACTTAAACTGGGTAGGCTGATCATTAAGCCCAACACCATAAATAGGCTTTTGATCATGTTATTGTTTTTCACTAATGTTACATCCCTGCTGGCTGTTTGATCGTTTCTTCAGCCGCGTATTGTACGTCCATCGCGCGCTCTAGCAAGCGCTGATCGCCGTCTAGCTTGGCGTGTTGCCAGTTGACTTTAGCCCAAAAAAGCGCTTTCTTTCGATCCGGCTTTATATCTAAGAAATACCGAGCAATATCAGCAGCATGTGCGGTATCTTTGCGTTGTAAACGTATGTTTATTCGCTGGGTTAATCGCGGAGTCCAACGTGCAGTTTGCTCAGCGGTTTGATGCTCAGACAAAGCCAAACGCAGTAAAAGCGCATCGTCAAAACTGTCGGCTTGCTCAACTATAGGCCCCAACACGTTTAGGACCCGCTCAGGTGAATCGAGCGCCAGTTGTACATCAGCCCACAAGGCTAAATAACTCACCGGCACATCAGTTAACTCAAAGGCCGACAAGTGCGACAGTGCTTGATTGTACAAGCCTTGTTTTGCTGCCAGCTCTGCTAATATTTGTGCTACCCAGCGCTGTTGTTGTTCATTCGTATGCTGATACAGTGATGAGCGCTCAACTAGGGTGAGAAGCTGTGCGTAGCTATCAACAACATGGCTGCTATCACCCTGTTGCGCATTTACCTCTAGTGCACAAGCACTGCTGATCCATAAGTCTGACACGCCAAGAAGCTGTAAACAGCTACGTTTAGCGGCGGCTAATTTTCCTTGGACCAGCAAAATATTGGCTTTTAATAGCAAAGCGGAGGCATAATTTTCATGGCTAGGTGGAACACCTTCTAGCTTCGATAAGGCTTCGTCAAAACGGTGATAGTGTTGGGCAATTTTGGCTTGATAAAATAATAGTTGCGGGTCATTTGGGGATGTTTGTAACAGCTTATTGGTTAACGCGCTGGCTTGACCATAATATCGACTGGCTAATCCAGGTTGATTCGCTTTGTTAAGTAACAAAGCTACACGTTCTTTGGGTGTCTCACTTTTCGCTACCACAGTCCATTTGGCTACAATAGTGTCTTTCGATGAAGGTACGTAACTTTCTGCACTTAACGATGTACTCACCAAAGTTAAAAACGCCCAAATGAGCGCCTTTTTCGGTAAAGCATAAACCTGCTTCTTCACGGGCTAAACCTCCTTTAAGGGGCGCCTTCCTTGGCGCTGTCAAACTTAAGATTTATACGCTTCTTGCTGGGGTGTTAATCCGGCAATAAATCATTATAAGCGTCAGGATCTTCCACATCCTGAGTAAACGAACGACCATTGGTCACCAAAGGTTCATCCTGCGGGTCTTGCGCAAATGCGGCACGACTGTACGTGCTGAACGTAACCGCTAACGCTTCGATGGTGATATTGACCGAACCGCTAACCGGCTCATTGACACCATCACTTACGGTAAACGTGAAGCTATCGCTGCCTGTAACCTCAGGATTTGGCTGATAAGTAAAATCACCATTTTCACTGACCATCACAGTGCCTAATGACGGTGTGTCTGCCAGACTAAAGGTCAGGTCATCACCATCATCGTCAGTGGCACTGAGCATATCCACTATGGCGGTTTCAGTTTGAGTGGTTAAGTCGACAGATACCGCACTGGGTGCGACATTTTTATCGTCGTCATCACTGCCAAAATCACATCCAGCTAAGACAATGGTCAATGCCAAGCCTACGCTGAGCACCCGTAATTGGCTGGTCCCCTTTTGATGAGGTAGCCTTTTCAGTGTTTTATTTCTCATATTTTGCTCCTTACTCTGCGCCAGAACCTGGTAGTGGCATCGCTAAATAGGGAAAGCTGCTATCCATCATAGTCGCGTCACTAGGGGCACCATCAGTAAAAGGCACATTCCCTACGCTAGCATCTTCCGGTGTACACAAGCCTAAGTCTGTGTCTTCACCATTTACCGGAATGGGATAACATAAACGGCCCATCACTACTCGTAGTGCAATATCAACTACATCATCACCCGGGCGACGTCCGTTCGGGAAGCCCGCTAAATCATCTCCTGCCACACCAAATGGAGACTGCATATCAGCACTTTTTGCAGCAATGCTAGTGTTCAAGCGCAGCATCTCTGAGGGAGTAACCACAGATAATTGGTTAACGCCTTCAAATCCCGTTAAAAAGGCCGTCACTAAATCAGTACGCGGGAAATTAGTCGGCGCTAAGGTTTCAATGTCTGTGCCAAGGGTGGTGTTTACAGCGTCCTTAAATAAGATATTGAGTAACTCAGGTAACGTTGGATGAGTTACATAATCAGCAAACTGACCATCATCTTTTGGCGCAGCACTAGAGAAGGTATCTTTGTCAGCTAAACCAATCACTAATTCATTGACCAAAGGCGAACCTAATCGAGATACTTGTGTCATGGCACCACCGTTGACTTCGGTGTTATCGAAACTCGCATTTGGATTCAAAATACGCGCTTGTGGCAAGCTGGCTGTTGTCCATGCACCTATACTGCCATTACCAGAGCCCACCAAGCATGATTTCGCCACTTCAATGGCGATACTAGTGACATTTTTATCAGCTAAGTCGTCGTTGTCTGGCGACTGGGTGATCCCTCCTGGGAAGCCACCTGCGTCATCAGCACCTGGGGCGCTATCACCTTCCACTGGTACAAAGTTAACTAAATCAAATACCTTGCCTAAATTCACTGCGAACGGGTCTTTACGCTGGCCAACAAATACTTTAGCTGGGCTATCACAGCCCGGTATGGTGGCGCTGTAAATAAAGCTATCAGCGTACGCCTTGTATTGCTCTGCATTGGCAAAAGTTTTATTGCCTATGTAATCCAGTGGCTTGCCAAAGCTAGCGCTGCCGGACGCGTCATTCATTACCGCGGCACTTGTGCCTGTGCGCATGGGTCCTGAAACCACGTTAACGGTGTAGCTTTCTGTAAAGTTTGCGTTTGCTTGATCGCTCGCGCTGATCCCCCCTACATTTTTTAGCGGTACTCCTACGGCTTTTTGCTCACCTTCAGCGCCAACCATCAGCGCCACGCCAGCATTGTCGTTCGCCAAGGCTTGGCTAAAATTAAACGTGAAGCTCATATCTTCGACTGCATCACCGTCGCTGTCCACATGAATGGCGTATACAGCGGCTGGGTCCATCGCAAAATAATTCGGACCGCCGTAAGCATCTTGCAAAGGAATATAGTTGGCAATAAGCGTTACATACTCACCGCGCCCTTCTTCATAACTGTTAAACGCGTAAAAGTCGGTAGAATCGACTGTTGGTAAACGTGTGATATTTGGTGCTTCTCTGTGGCTTGAAGCCTGTGCAACCTGACCAAAGGTTAGACTCAACATGGCCGAGGCAATCAATGTTAATTTTGTTTTTTGCATGACGTTTCCTTTTTATTTACCTGTTGAATAAATATCAAATCCAATAAACGTGCTTCGTTATGCGTGTTTAGCAAGCGTATTTATTGGCGCTGATATTAGGTAAACGACTCACCTAGGCAACTGGATGCAAAAAAACAAAGTATTTTTCAAATAATTAAAAAATAATTTAAAAAAA
>BAEM01000014.1 GCA_000314955.1 Paraglaciecola chathamensis S18K6
TATCGGGACACCCATGCTAATTCCCTTATCGAGACGCCCATGACAATTCCCTTATCGAGACACCCATGATAATTCCCTTATCGGGACACCCATGATAATTCCCTTATCGGGACACCCATGATAATTCCCTTATCGGGACAGCCATGACAATTCCCTTATCGGGACACCCATGATAATTCCCTTATCGGGACACCCATGATAATTAC
Organism: Paraglaciecola chathamensis S18K6; assembly: GCA_000314955.1. Lineage (GTDB taxonomy): Bacteria > Pseudomonadota > Gammaproteobacteria > Enterobacterales > Alteromonadaceae > Paraglaciecola > Paraglaciecola chathamensis. The sequence goes on from BAEM01000014.1 coordinate 207, forward strand.
CTCTGCGTTTCACGCTGCGTACACCGGTCATTTCTATGCGGTACAGACAATTATTGAGACCACAGTTATGAGCATCGTCGCGAGTTGGTAGAGGAGCGTTTATTATTTTTAGCTACTGTGTTCGCGATCAATAGCGCGGCTAGGTATTGTCGCGTATGCAGTCATGGATAATTGGTAAAAATGCCGGCGCTCTTTACAGCCGCTTTAGCTGGCCCGAAGGGCGTAAGGCAGGATGCCTGAAGTAGACTCATATCGTGCTTTGTGTTGATAAATCTTTAGCTGATAACTGGAATACTGATGAGGTTCTAGTTCGTTATCATCGTTTACATAAATGAGGCTAAATGTTTGCTGTTCTGCGCCTTCAAACTCAAATCACTAGGAGCGCTCTTATACCAGCATGACTTCGAAAGAGAACTAGCTTTCTTTTAATAAAGAGCTGTCAGTCATCCGCCTTGTTTAAGCCCTTTTAAACTCTCACTGAGTCATCACTTAATAACGTGGAATGGTATTACTATGACTGTCACGATAACACTATGGATGGCATCAACACTTCTGCTCTCAAAGCATGGGTGTCATGCTATTTGAACGGTAATGCTATTTAAACTGACCTCTATCATGGGGGTCGCAGTATCTACCGCATGCAAAATTTCAGCTAATGCACGAAATTCACAGTCGCCTAAAGCATGCTTGCTAGGTATAAATTTAGATATAAAAAAACCGGCTAACATATCGCCGGTTTCCCAATTATTAATTGCACAATACCTAAGCGTTTACAGGTATCAGCCCTTAAAGGACTGAGCTTTGCCATAGTGAAAAGCTCAAGTCTGCAGACTACCCGGCTATATGCAGGAAATGTAAGTGACGATGATACTGATCAATAATATCGTTGATAACAGCGACCTTTGACCAACCCATAATGTCATAGTTTTGCCCACCTTCGCTCAAATGAACATCGGCTCGATAATACGTGTGCTCGTCGTTTGAGTCGGCTGCAACCTGTTCTGCTGATTGGCTATACTCAGGCAGAAGATGAATGGTTGGGTAGACCGCATAGATAAATTCAGCGTCTTCGCCGTGCTTAACCGTTAAAATAACCGCTTCGTCGGTTTGGGTAATATCAGCGTCTATCTGATTTTCATTTAACTCTTCGGCAACAGCTGTAAATGCTTGCTTTACGCGGTGCTCTACAAATCGCTCAACCGCCGCTTTATTCGGAAAATCCACAATAACCTGCAAGCGTTCCTTCCAGCTATCTGTATTTGTTGTGTGCTGAACAGAGGGTGCGTGCAGTGTCATACTCTCGCGCTTGTATTCTTCAACTCGCAGCGCTTTGACCAAACCATACATAGCAATAATGAGCACGACGGCAAATGGAAGCGCGCTGGCGATTGTCATCGTTTGCAAGGCACTTAACCCGCCGGCCATAAGTAATATACCAGCCACTAAACCTACCCCACCAGCCCAGTAAATACGCTGCCATACCGGCGTGTCATTCCTACCGTTCGAGCACAACATATCCACTACCATGGCCCCTGAATCACATGAGGTAACGAAGAATACCACTATCATCAGCACCGCCACGCCGGATATCACATTCGACCAAGGGAAGTTCTCTAAAAATAAAAACAGCGCTACAGGCGTGTTGTCAGTGGCCAATTTACCCAGCTCTGTACTGCCTTGATTTAACACCAATTCGATGGCGCTATTACCGAAAATTGTCATCCATGCCAACGTAAACATAGACGGAATTAAGATCACGCCAATAATAAATTCACGTATCGTGCGGCCTTTTGATATACGCGCTATAAACACACCAACGAAAGGTGCCCAAGCTAGCCACCAGCCCCAGTAAAAGATAGTCCAACCACCTAGCCAGTCTTTCTTGTCATACGCGAAAAGGTTAAACGTGTTACGCACAATATCTGACAGATACGCGCCCGTGTTTTGCAGCATAGCTTGCAATAGAAATACCGTAGGGCCTACAAACAAGATGAATAGCAACAACCCAACGGCCAGCAACATATTGAATTCAGATAAAATGCGGATCCCCTTATCCAACCCGCTGACCACTGAAATAATCGCCAAGCCAGTAATTGCCAGAATTAACAGCAATTGATAAGGGGCAGAAATAGGAAAATCAAATAAATAGTTAAGGCCCGAACTAATTTGCGTAACACCAATGCCAAGTGATGTAGCGACCCCGAAGATAGTACTGATTACAGCGAAAATATCGACCAAGTTACCGCGCCAGCCATAAATTTTATCCCCGATAATGGGGTACAACGCCGAACGCAACGTGAGCGGTAAATTGTGCCGGTAACTGAAATAAGCCAGAATTAATGCGACCACTGCATATATCGCCCAAGCATGCAGCCCCCAATGGAAGAACGTCATTTTCATCGCTTCGCGCGCAGCTTCTATTGTTGCCGGTGTTGCGGTAGGCGGCGCCAAAAAATGCATTAATGGCTCGGCGACACCAAAGAACATCAAGCCGATTCCCATTCCCGCCGCGAACAACATGGAAAGCCAAGATATAAACGAATAATCAGGCTCTGCGTGGTCCTGCCCAAGTTTAATTTGGCTATGCCGAGAGATAGCTAAATACATAACGAAAATTAAAATTGCGGCAACGGTAAGTACGTAAAACCAACTGCCGTTATCAACGATCGCCGTTTGAACTTTAGAAAAGGTTTGGTCCGCAAACTCAGGCGAGCCCAAAGCAAAAAGGAGTAGTGCAACTATAACGCTGGATGCGCCAACAAATACGATTTTATTCAGATGACTAGATGAGGCGATAGGGTTCAATATAATTACCTTATTTCATGCGCTGCTATTAAAAACGCAAAAGCGCTACAGCTTGTTCTGATTTTGGATTCTCATAGTACCACAACCAATGGCTGGAATTTAAAAGTCAAAAGTATGAGAGAAAATCACTGGCAAACATAAACTTGGCTGTAACCGAAAACAAAGACTGCAACGATATCGGGATAGTTGTCGTGCTCAATTACTAAACTTTCTATTTATCAAGACACCATGCTTATTATTTATCAAGACACCCATCTTTATTACTTCGATGAAAGCGCACCTCATTTATCATGGGTGTCTTGATAACTCGAAAACATCTACAACGCTTTTTATCATGGGTGTCTTGATAATTTTGTAAACGAATTCAGTTTTTCGAGTTGTTGTTATAGAAAGGCAAATAAAGTAACCTGCCAAAGCATTGTTTCATTTGATATAACTTCACGTTTAATGGATTAAATTAGGCTATACAGGCAACTAATGGACGCTCTTACTTTATTTATTTGTACAATTCTAGCCAGCGCTATCATGACGTTAACCATGGTAATTTTGCGCACCACCGACAAAACGGAAAAATACTTGGTGGATTGGGCTATGGCAGGCATATTTTTTATGTCGTCAAACGTACTTGCCATATTTTCTCTTAATTTCGATCTTCCCACCACTATCCACCCAGCAATGGGGAACGCATTCTATTTAGCTGGTCATTCAGCTATTTATAGCGGTGTTCATAGGTGCCTCCATGGCCGCTCAACGTGGCCCCTAACGTTAGCAATATTTTTAATTCCTATTCCGTTACATCACATTCCTATGATTGCAGAATCAGTCGAAATGAGGATTTTTATATTTTATCCGATGATATTTGCACTTAACGTTTCTGCTTTGGTCGCACTATGGCGAAGAAAGAAGGACAAAATAGGCAAAGCTTATTGGCCACTAATGGCAATCTTATTTTTGTTTATCACGCAGTTAATAATACGAGCGGTATTGATGTTGGCAGAAAATGTTCGTTTAGAATTTATTGGTAATCAATTTATGCAAACGTCCGGAAACTTAGCGATCATCGGGTTCATATTTTTGCTGACCATAAGCTTTGCGATTATTGTGTTCTGGAAGAAAGAAGTGTTGCTCCGAGAAGCGTCAATGACCGATTACCTCACTAATTTATTAAACCGTGAAGCGTTGTCAAAAGCAGCACTGAAAGAATTCTATATAGCTGAAAGGAAAAAACGGTACTTTGGATTTATCATGTTTGATATTGATCACTTCAAGCACGTAAACGATAACCACGGCCATGCGACAGGAGATCGAGTATTAATAGAGATCAGTAAAGCGACCCAAGATCTCATGAGAAGCTTTGATTACTGTTTCAGAGTAGGTGGGGAAGAATTTGTCATATTAGTTAGCGACACAAACGTTAACGAACTAAACAAAATAGCTGAGCGTGTTCGTAAAGCAATTGAAAAAACTAATTTCAATGCCAGTAGCGGCCCGCTCGAAATTACAGTCAGTGTTGGCTTTGCCATATCTTCAGAAGACGATGAAACTTGGGAAGCAACACTTGAAAGAGCCGATAAAGCTCTTTATCACTCGAAAAAAACCGGAAGAAATAAAGTGTCTGGTGAACCACAAAAAGCAGTCCTCTACTCATCTGCGCTGGAACACTCACATCTCGCTTAGCCTATATCATGGGTGTCACGATAACGCGCAACGAAGCCGGCCGTATCGCAGATGTCATGTTAAGGTGCCAGATGTCATGCTAAGGAGTCACGCGGGTGACATGCTAACAAGCTGTTGCTAGATTAGCCTTAGTCCCAACATTACTAACATAACCACATTCGCCAATAGACCAATCAAAAAGAAGTAGGTACGTGGGCTGGGGTTCTTTTCCGTCGAAATTACATAGTACAACACCATATGCACTACTCTTGCGGCTAAATATACCCACACACAAATTGCAAAAACTGGACTTTGCATATTTAGAAGAAATGCGAAAAGTACCGTACCAACGAACAGGGCACTGTTCTCTAGGGTATTTTGGAAAGTACGATGCGCCCTGAACACAAAACTATCGTGAGATAAGTTTTCATCTATCTTCCCAGGGATCGCATTTGGTTGCTTTGCCTTACTAAACGTCGCGACCGCCCACTGCACTAGTAGCATCACTAAATATAAGTAAAACGCCGTATATGAGGAATAGGTAAGATCGATCATTGTTACTTTCCCTTGATAAATTTATGAGTATTACATCACAAGCATTAGCAATCTTAATGCCCAATATAAGTCATTGATACATAAATTATTAAAACGACTTTATCGATGTTTTACTGTAAGTGCTACAGGTTAATTATAAGAATTACCACCGCTCCAAGTTCACGGAAAGCCGTCAGTTGAGGGCGAGATTTTAATTAAAAGTGCAGAGTCTTTAACAAAAAAGTCTTTGCTATTCGCATGCAATTTTTAAAGTATAAAGCTAATCGACTGGGTTCAACTGGCCGGTCTTCTCATTCCATCTAGCGTTGAATGCCTTTAGCTCTCGCTTGCGAATTTTTGAACAGGCCACAAAGACTTTCATGTTTCCGCTGTTGTATAAACACTGGGGTGACTCTTTAAAATAGCGCTGCCATGCTAATTTTTTCTTCCCATCGAAATTCGCGTAATTTGAGATCTGCACATTCATGGTTTGTGGATAGCGTTTTTGCTGATAGCTGCTAGATGAGCGGTAAACTGACGATTGCCTGCTATCACTAAAGTAAATCGAGTTAGCACTACTGTTTGATTGTTCGTCGTTCTTATCATCTCGTAAACAGGCTAAAAATTCGTTTTTAGCCTCGCGATGTCGTTCCCTTCTTCTCTCCGTCACTTTTTCTTTGAGCTTCTTATTCCAGTAATCTGCTCTCTCCTTTTCGTAGTCGCACTTCGCACTCACATCAGCGCTGGTTACAACAAATACGATCAAAACTGACATTAACACTTTCACTCAAATACATCCTGTAAACGACCTTGAGAAAGTCGATTATGTCAGAGCTTCAGTCAGCTTCAATGCCAAAAACGGTAAATTAAGTATCCGAAAAACATGATTGGTATATTTTTCAAAAGGAATTTCAATATTGGAAAGTTGTAGCTTTTCATTCTCAGCAAGTTAACAAAGTATTCTTCGTGTGTATTTAGTTAGCGTGTAGATTATTGAACTCTTTGTATTAGCAACAAAAAATGAAATAAGTTAACCTGGAGCAAAGAAATTAAAGTTAAGGACAACGGCTTTTTCATGACATCTACTATTGAAGTTTCTGCCGGAATAATAGTTAAAAATAACAAAGTTCTTGCCGCACGCAGGAAGCCGGGGCTTCATCTGGCTGGTCTGTGGGAATTCCCGGGGGGGAAAGTCGAGCCAAACGAAACTCCTGAAAGTTGTTTAGTTAGAGAACTCAAAGAAGAATTCGGTATTGATACCCGTATAGTTAATTATGTGGGAGACAACTATCATGCTTACGACAGCAAAACTATTCACCTCATGGCTTTCCAAGTAGAGCATTTAAGTGGTCAAATACAGCTCAACGATCATGATCAAATTAAGTGGCTTTCAACTGTAGAATTAGACTCTCTCAATTGGGCTGAAGCAGATATACCGCTTATTCAATCATTCAAATCAATTATAAGCCTTACCGAGTTTTATCAGCAATTTGCGCAACCATACGCAGATGAAACACAACATATTGATATGAAAGACTTATATCCGAAATTTCTCAATTTACTTCCCGAAAATGCGCATATATTAGATTTAGGCTGTGGTGCAGGTAGAGACTCTGCCCATTTTATTGATCTAGGTTTTACCGTTACAGCCTTAGATGGTAGCGCTAATCTAGCTAAAATTGCAGAAAAGCATATAAACCAACCGGTACAAGTAAAGCTGTTTCAAGAGCTTGATTATAATAACCAATTCAATGGTGTTTGGGCGTGTGCTAGTTTACTACATTGTCCTAAAAGCCAAATATTAGATGTATTGAACAAAATACATCATTCTCTAATCTCACGGGGAATATTGTACGCTTCCTTTAAATTGGGCAAAGACGAATCTTGTGATGCTCGCGGGCGCTTCTTTAATAATTACACCACCAGTCAATTAACTTCTCTATTTAAACAACAAGCTGGCTTCGAGATAATCGAATGTTGGGAAGAAACCAAACCGTTACGAAATTCAGTTCAAGTTTGGGTAAATATTCTTTGTCGTAAGGTGGCAATTTAAAATGAGTGCATTCCCAGATAGACATCTCACTGTGGGTGGCAACGATCCTTTCTTACCAAGCTTACTGCAAGCAATTAATTATGCTTCATCTATTGCCATTGCAGCTGCTTTTATACGCCAGTCTGGACTGAATTTAATCTTCTCTGCATTAGAAGATGCGCTTTTGCGCGGCGCAGAAGTGCGAGTTTTGACTGGGGATTATATGGGCATTACTGAACCAAGAGCATTACGTCAGTTAATTTTACTGCAGTCCCGTGGTGCACAAATCAAGGTATTTGAATCCAAAGCAAAACAAAGCTTTCACATGAAAGCGTATATTTTTATAGAAAATGCTGGGGCCCCGAACATTGACGGCTGTGCTTTTATTGGCTCAAGCAATATATCTAAATCAGCGCTACAGGACGGTCTTGAGTGGAATCTCAGCATTGCATTGAGGACCGAGCCCGAGAAATTCAAAGCAGTACAAGCGCAATATGAAAATCTATACCTTGAGCCACGATGTGTAGTATTAAGCCACGAGTGGATTGATGAGTACGAGGCGCGGATCCCAACCAAACTTGCAGTCAAACTAGTAGCCGATTCTGAAAATGAAGAATTTGTGCCAACTCCAGAACCAAATATCATTCAGCTCCAAGCATTAACGGCTCTATCTGAAACTCGAAAAAAAGGCTATGAACGAGGATTAGTCGTAATGGCTACAGGGACAGGCAAAACCTGGTTATCAGCGTTCGATGCTCGGCAGATAGATGCAAAACGAGTTTTGTTTGTTGCTCACCGGGAAGAAATTTTAGCTCAAGCAGAGAAAACATTTAATAGAATGTTTCCAAATCGTAGGGTTGGCCGATACTCTGGAGCTTCCAAAGAAAAAAACGTCGATTTACTATTTACCTCAATTCAAACTTTAGGCAAAAAGCAGCACCTACAAGAATTTCGCCCAAGCGACTTTGATTATATTGTCATTGACGAATTCCACCACGCATCAGCTAATAGCTACCAGAAATTACTCTCATATTTTACGCCCACATTCATGCTGGGATTAACCGCCACTCCGGAACGAACTGACCAGTCAGATATTTACTCTCTTTGTGACGATAATCTTGTATTTGAATATGATTTATTTAAAGGAATTGAATCGGAAATTCTATGTCCATTCGATTATAGGGGTATTAAAGATGTTATTGATTATAAAGAAATCAGCTGGCGCAATGGAAAATTCGATCCAGAACAACTTGAAAACAAATTAGCTACTACTGGCCGTGCAAAACACAGTTTAAAATATTGGAAAAAACACAAACAGAGTAGAACGCTAGGTTTTTGTATTTCGACTAAACATGCCGATTTTATGGCCGCCTACTTCATACAAAACGGAGTAAAAGCCGTTTCGGTACACAGTAACTCTAAAATGCCTAGAAATGTCGCGCTCGAGCAGCTTAAAACGGGTGTGATAGATATAATCTTTTCAGTAGACCTGTTTAATGAAGGGGTTGATCTCCCTTCAATTGATACTGTAATGATGCTTCGCCCAACTGATTCGAAAATCATTTTTTTACAGCAACTGGGTAGGGGGTTACGCAGATCTAGCGAAACCAATAAAGAACATTTAGTTATTTTAGATTTCATCGGTAACCACATCAGTTTTTTCCGAAAAATTGACTCTCTGTTCAAATTAGGGATCACAAACGATGCTCGAAAAGCATTTATTTCCACTTTGAAGAATGGTGCATTACAGTTACCAAGAGGCTGCTTTGTTAACATAGAGCTATCCGCAATAGACGTTTTACAGCAATTAATAGATAACAATTTTGATACTCAAATTGATGTATACCTAGGCCTCAAAGAATCCTTAGGCAGAAGGCCGTCTTTATCTGAGTTTTACCATGCAGGCGGAGCTGTTGATCGTGTGCGCAAAGAGCACGGGAGCTGGTTTGCATTTGTTCAACACCAAGAAGACTTGACGCATACTGAGGGGCTTATTTTCAGTAGCCTCCAACCAATTCTATTGGAAGTAGAAACAACTAGATTAACCAAATCATTTAAGCTTGTTCTACTTGAAGCTATGCTCGAGTTAGAAGGGTTTACGAATCCAACGCCATTGGATTCTTTGGCTGTACGCTCATTTCAGATATTTAAACGTCACCCTCTTTTGCAAGTCGATATCCCAGATGAATTTAGGAATAAAACTGAAATTGATAGGGTTAAGTGGGCGCGTTACTGGAGAAATAACCCAGTAAACGCTTGGATCGGAGGTAATAGTAATGCCACCGCATCCTTTTTCGCAGTTGAAGATAACGAATTCCAAACATTATTTGAAATAGCTGAAAATACGCAGGATGTGTTTTCAGTAATGATACAAGAACTCGTAAATTATCGTTTCCTACAGTACGAGCAACGCTTGAGTTCTAAAACACAAGCGTCTGAGAGCAGTGCTCCAAATATATTTGAGCTCGACGTATCTTCGCAACAATCGATTCCCTATTTTACTGATTTAAAAATTGCGTGCGGTCACTTTAAAAGTAGTGAGCACGAAATTATTGAAACGATAGATGTGCCTGAATCTTATGGTAAGTTAGATCCCACTAAGCATTTCGTAGCGAATGCGACCGGCGACTCTATGAATGGTGGAAAACACCCGATTAAACACGGGGATTTACTGTTACTGGAACTCTTTAGTCCCGAACACGCTGGCAGCATAAGTGGAAAAACAGTTGCAATTGAACGTTATGACATGACAGGTGATGATCAGTATTTATTAAGAAACATATCTAAAACAGGCAATCAACAATATCAGTTAATTGCTCAAAACCCGGATTATGAGCCGATGGCTGCAAATGAGGAAATGAAGCCATTAGCGTTCCTTAAATCAGTACTTGACCCTGCCGATATATTTATTCACCGTGAGTTTATGCGCCAAAATATTCCTCCCATATTCGGCTTAGAATTTAACAAAGGCTTATGGGAAGCAGGCCATATAAGACCTAAAGGATGTGACGAACAATTTTTATTAGTCACACTCAATAAGCAAGGTAAAGCAACTGAACACCAATACCATGACTATTTTGTCGATCCATCAACATTCCATTGGCAAAGTCAGGGCCGCACGCGCAGTGATAGCGCTAAAGGTATTGCAATCCAAAGGCACTCGAACGTTCATCTTTTTGTTAGAAAAAATAAACTAACAGCTGGGACAGCATCACCATTTTATTATCTTGGTAAATTAGATTATCAAACGCATCAAGGTGAGGCCCCCATGAATGTAACTTGGAAGCTTCAAAAGCCTTTACCAACTAAATTGTTTGATTATTTCCAACTAGGTGAATAAGCAATCTGTATAAAGAACACTTACCTCAGGGTTTTCAGTACGTTAAAGGAGTAACAACACTGTGTATCTTTTCAATTTCTATTTCTCGATTGGGTTATTTTCTGCTTTTGTGTTTGTGGGCTATTGGTGGCTGTACAAAGACAGGGTGGATATTCCCGCGTCACTCAACCTTATGCTGATTCGAGCAACTGCCTATATCTTTGTGTGGCCTGTGTTGTTCTGGAAGTGGTTTAAAAGTGAAGCCAAAACACGTTTTATTACTGAACCAGAGTTTGTGATGCCTGAGCCGAGGCCAGTTGACCCAAACATAGTGAAAAACAGCGCGCGCGATGCCGAGCGTGAAGCCCAAACATTGCATCAAGAATGGCTCTCATTTGTAGATACACTGCCTCAGTGTGGCTCGCATATTATGTACAAGGGCACTGATATTTACGGTGAAAGGCTCGATGGGCGTTTTATTTTTGAAACCGTTGATTTGCTACCCTTGGTTTTCGATAAGCTAAACCCTAAGCCGGTTTCTTTCGATGATACCGACAGCGCAAACGACAGCCCTGATGCTGAGCGCGAGGCGAGTGACGGCGAAGCTGAAATTGACTCGCAAACAAGCAGTTGGGTTAACACGCCTAGTCTTCCAAACACCCAAGAGCATTATATTCATCGTTGGTTACGCACTTACGACCCGGCGCTTTTTGTGTGTAACGTGGTGCCCACTTCGTTTGACCGTTTTGAGTATATCGCCGCCGATATGATTGAAGCGGGTAAAGGGCAAGTGCATTGTAAAAGCTGTGACACGGTTTATGACGCGAGTGATATAAAAGCCGTGGATGGTGGCCAAGGTGGCTGGATATTGGGCGAGCTGTACTGCCCTAATGACCACTTATTAGCACGGCGTAAAAAGATTCATTTTATGCGTCCTAGAGGTAATTAAACGCTTAAATACTAGATTAACTTAGTACTTATTTAGCTACTGATTAATAACGGTAATTCACCCCTAAATAAAACGTTCTACCACTGGTGGTTGAGTTGTACGCCCTATCTTGTGAGCTAGTGTATTGCTCTTCGCGTTCATTTGTTAAATTCAGTGCTTCACCTTGTAGTTGCCACTGACTATTCAATTTGTAACGCACGCTGGCATCAAGATAGGTAGATGGGTGAAAACCTGTTTCGTCTTCATCGTTTAGATTCGCACTGTTAACCCGATATATGTAACTGTCTCGATACGTCGCAGAAAGACGCGCATTGAAGCGCTCCGTTTCATAGTACAGCGTGAGTGAACCTGTGTGTTTAGATAGATTAGGCATGGCTTTATCAAACAAAGGTTGTCCGTTAAATTCGTTGTAGTAGGTCATTTCTCCCTGAATAAACGTATAGTGACCAACAACTCCCATATTCCCCCAAGGTTTGGGTAGATCTGGGCGTTCATAGCGCACCATGGTTTCAATACCAGCGATGCTTGCCTGTTCCTGATTGGTTTTATTTACCAAGGTAATTAAGGTTGTTGAGTCTAAGTCGGTATCAGCCCAAAGGTTAGGCAAGTTTGCTTCGCCAAACGTCATTTCAGTGGCCTGTGGCACAATAAAATCGCTTATATTTTTATAAAAAACACTCACTGACATAGAAGTGTGCTGTTCGATGTAACGTTCAATAGCGATGTCAACATTGTCTGACGTATATGGCGCTAGTTGATGATTCGCGCCATACACAATTTTATTTTGCTCATCGTAAGCTAACGCGCTGCTTAAATCTTCGAACGACGGAAACCCTATATTGCGTGACAGGCCTAAACGCATTATCAATTGTGCGTTAGGTTGAAACGCTAGGTTTATACTAGGTAACCATTGTTGATGTTTTGCGGTTGAACAACACGCCTCAAATGAATCAAGAGTCACGCTGATTTTCTCTTTTTGATAACGTAAACCAGCTTGTATGGTCAACGTATCTGTTTGCCACTTAGCGCTAATATAAGCCGCGCTTTTGTCTTCTCTTAATCGAGTCGTATTGTTTTGTATAGCATAAGGGTTTGCGGCTAAGTCATAGGGGTTTAGGGAAAAAGATTGAATCGCTTGATTCGTTTTCAAGCCTAACCAACTGGCATTGGAGTGGCTACTTAACAGACGCGTCATTCCTGTAGGTAACGCGGTTTCTGTGTTTGCCCACAGCTCTTTTAACAAGTCTGATTGATATGTAGAAGATGAAAATGTCGTAAAACGATTAAAATCCAAGCCCCATTCAATATTCAGTTTATCAAAAAATGTTTGATTAACAGCGGTTTTAGCATGTCGGTAGTGTGTGGCTGAGGCATATTCTTCTAGGTCGATTTCATTCATGTACCACATACTGTCTTGGCGTAAATTGCTAGCATATTGGATATCAGCAAAGTAACGGTCATCACGATAATCTACACTGACATCGCTAACCCCGCGAGTATAAATTTTATTGCTGATGGGGATAATAAAACTCGATTTCTCTTCGCCAAGTAATATGTTCCAGTGGGTGTATTGGGATAAGGTAAACGCCGCACTGAGAACAACTTGATCGTAGTCGGTTTTTGTTTGCTGATAACGACTTTCCGTGGCAACCCGTGCATCTTGGTAACGGCTGTATATCAGTTCGTTTTTGTGGTTAATTTCGGCGTCGGTCAATTGGGTTAACTCCCTAATAATAGGGGTTGATTCATATCCTCTGGGGTATAAGTGAAATTCATCGCGTTGTGAATCCAGTTTTGCGTGCAGCACATCTAAATTCACATGCCCTTTCGGGCCTTTGTACTCTAGCCCTCCTCCGATCCCCAATCGATTTTGCTCACTGCGCCATACGGAATACCGGTTGCCCCTAGGGATAATGACATCACCTTGGGCCAAGGTAGATTGCAGCTGGGGCGACAGCAATGAGAGCGAGTTATCAGGTAAAGCGATTTGCCGCCAACGAATGGTGTTCGCTCCCTGCTCTTCTACCCAGCGTTTACCGTATGACACAGATAAAATAGCCCCCCAATCACCCCACGTATTCGACACCATACTAGTGATTCGCTCTGCGGGCTGTTTAGTGTATTCGTTGTAGCTCACTTGCGGTGTCACTACAAAGTTGAAACCTTCTCGGTCGAAGGGTCGTGTTGTACGTAGTGCCAAGGTCCCCGCTAAACCACCAGCTGGTTGCTCAACAGAGTAAGCTTTAAACACTTGAGTCTGGCTAAATAGCTCGGCAGAAAAAAGGTTAAAGTCAAAGGAACGATCATGTTGCTTTTGTACGCGGCTGTCCATGGGGGAGTCATTATTGGCTAATACCGGCATGCCGTTTACAGTCACAAGGGTGAAGTCAGCAGAAAGCCCACGTAAGGATACTTGACGCCCTTCCCCCGCTTCGCGAGTAATAACAACACCGGGTATTCGTTGCAATGCCTCAGCTGTGTTGATATTGGGGTAGGCTGCTATGTCTTGTGCAACAACGGCATCTGAAATCTCTGTGGTGGCCTTTTTTAAGGTTTGAGCCCGCGTCAGTGACGCTTGAATGCCCATCACCACTACCTCGTCGATAACCGTATTTTGGCGGTTATGTTTAGCCGCCGGCTTACTCGTAACTATGATGCCATCGGGTGTCATTTGATAGGCGTAATCGGTATCCCTTAGTAGGATGTTTAGCGCTTGTGTAATCGAATAACTGCCTACTAGATCTGTGGTTAAAGACTTGCTATGTGCCCCTTTCGCACAAACAAATGCCACATCATATATGCGTGAAAGCTGATGACATGCTTGCGCAAGCGTTTTTGTTTTAAGGCGAAGGAAGTGTTTTTTTTCAGCATCTTTGGCTAGCACAGGCGTGCCGGCTGAGCAAAGCAGTGCAAATAGCAGTAACGTTTTGCCTAGCATGTTATCAACACGAACAGTGCCGTGGCGGGCACCAATCTATGCTGCGCGTTAGTGCGCTGTTAATTGCCTCATTAAAGTCACGATTAACGCTGAAGCACAAACTGATTCGACTCATCTAACAGCCTAAGTTGGTGCGCACTCGCCAATAAGGCCAATGCTTGTTGTGGGTCGTCTAGCGAAAAGCGCCCCACGATAGGAATAGCAGCTAATTCTGACGAAGAAAGCGCCACAGGCTTAGGTAAATATCGCTGTAGCTTTTCAACAACCTGCGCTAAAGGCAGGTCATCTGCTTCAAGCCAACCACTTCGCCACGAAGGTAACATACCAAGGTGCGCATCTTCATCGATTTGTAGCTTATCCCCTGAAATGGCAAGAGATTGCCCCGCAGTTAACTCAATACTCTGCCCAGCCTGCACTTTCACGTGCCCCTCATATACGCGAATAGTGGTGTGCGAAGTGGTGTAATCAATATCAAAAGCGGTGCCTAAAACCGTCACCTTGGCTTGACCAACATCAATTACAAAAGGCCGCGTGGCGTCTTTAGCCACATCAAAATAAACCTGACCGCTGGTAAGTTTCACGTGGCGTTGTGCAGAATTTTGCTGTATTTGCACGGCGCTGTTGGCGTTTAGATGTAATTGTGTGCCATCGATAAGCACTTTTGAACTTCGCTGTGCAAGTGGTGACTCAAGCTCAAGCTGATAAACATTGGACGTGGCAGCAACGGGAACGTCCCTAAGCTGCTCTGGTTGCATCGATGTCATAAAATACACCAACACACCTAAACACGTAACCGATGCCGCCAACGCTAAATACGATGTCACTTTTAGCGGCCGCTTTATATTAACGACGGTTTGCTCAGCCGAGTGATTGAGTGCTTGCGTAAGCTCATCAGATGCCATCACCCCTTTCATTTTTTGATAGGCGCTAGCATTTTCTGGCACCGCCAACCACTGCTTGAACTCGCTTTGCTGTTGTTCATTCAATTCTTGTTCTTGGTCAAGCCAGTCAGCTGCTTGTTCAAGTCGATGTTTATTCATAATCAATCTTAAGTTCAATTCGTTATCGAGAGGAGTCGCTCTTGGTTATAACGGAAATGGGCAAAAAAAGGTGACATATTTAGTTAAAATTCCCAGCCGTGTTTTTCTGCACATAGGGTTACTTCAACCATCGCACGGTTGATGTGCTTTTTGACCGCCTCAACGCTCAAGTCTAATTCCTGTGCTATCTCTTCTCGACTTTTACCTTCAATACGGCGCATTTCAAATACTTTACGCCTAAGTGGGGGCATACCCTCAAGCAGTTGCGCAATAATGCGCACTTTTTCACTGTTTAAATATTCAAATTCAATATCCGTGTGATGGGCTTGGCTTTCATTAAGTTCTTGATCCACTTGGTGCTTTTTTTCCACGCGCCAATGATCAGATAAAACCGATTTCGCTACCGTTAGCATATAAGCAAGTGGACTTTGAAGAGGATCACTCGGGGCACAGCGAAAGGTTCTGAGCATAGTCTCTTGAACAACATCGTTGGCAACGTCTGTATTTTGGGTTTTGTTAAGAACAAACCGCCTCACCCTAGGCATAAAAGAAATGAATGAGTCACTTTGTTTCACAATAGTCACTGCCTAATCACGAGTAAACACCACATGAACGGTGCAAAACATTCCTAAAAGAAGAATTTAGCGTATGTCGAATTGCTTTAATTTGGCTAAATCCAATATCTACAAACGAACTACCAGCAGGATATAAAACTCTTTTAATTCAGCTAGTTAACCATTTATCTTATAGGTTGAATATGACAGGTTTATGACTATTTTTGCTTCTAAAAAAATATAAAAAACTTTGTCACCTTTTTTCTTTTTGTCGCGTCAGTTGCACGAGCTCTTCAATACACACTTGAAGAAAAATTAAAAACGCACCGCTGTATGGATGATAAAGGAACCCTAAATGAAACTTCGACATTTTGCACTTTCACTGGCCGCGGTCAGTGTACTAAGCGCTTGTAATCTAACCGACGACAACGACAAAGAAGTTAACGCCCTTGAGGAGCAAGTAGCGGCTCTGCAAGCTCAGCTTGATACGCTCAATGAAGCCAGCGTATCGGATCTCGCAAGCTTACAAGCTACCGCTGACGCTATGCAGGCAGAACTGAGCGCAATGGAAACAGCATTAGCAGCCCTTCAAGCACAAAGTGACGCTTCAACCGCCAGTGAAGATGTCATCGCACTACAGGCTGAAATCGATACGTTGCAAGCCGAACTTGAAGCACTGATGGCTACCGCACCTATATTAGGAAGCGCAGGTACAGAAGGCGCTAACATACTGGCAAAAGACTCAGATAATATTTTACGTTTTGCGGTATTTCCTGACACCCAAGGCCGTGACGACGACAACATGATTGTGTATGCAGATGTCGACCGCGATGGTAATACCTTGGCGGTAAAAGAGTACATTGGCGTAGATTACAATGGCGATGGTTACTACGATGCAGGCACAGAAAGCCAAAATGACGCCGTAAAAGAAGGTGACTGGGATGAAGATGGAATTAGTTATCTCGTCAACGTAATGGACCCATTTCATCCTTTTATCGAAACGGATGATGCGGGCGAGCCTATCGTGGTTGCCCCTGAAGATCGTCAAGATTTCGGCCCTGATTGGAAAGTACTACCGCTACCTTTAGTTGAAGCGGTCACCGATAAGATGATTGAGCTAGGCGTTGATATGGTGCTAGCCACAGGTGACATCACAGAATATCGCGCTGAATCTGATTACGTGCAATGGATGGAAAAAGTCGCTCAACCGCTTATAGATGCAGGTGTCAGTATATTTCCTGCGCGTGGAAATCACGAAGTAGTAAACGGTCGGAATTGGCCGGCTTGGTTTACCAACGAGCAAGAATGGGAACGTCAATCGGTCAACAATGTGTACAACGACATCAACCCCTATGACGGCTACGAGCAAGTTGATTTCGATCAGGGCTATCGCCTCTATCAAGCGTACACTGGCGCTTTGGTTCAAGAGCATTTAGACGCAGGAACCGCGGTTGGCTTCCCGGGTGCGGAGGACTTAGTCTATTACGTGATCAAAGATAAAACCCTGTTTATCGCATTAGACTTCTATTTTGCAGAGCTGTACAGCAGCGCTTATCGAGGCACATGGACTATTTTGCACGAGTGGTTGACTGAGGTCATTACAACCAATGCGGCAGATGTTGATCATATTGTTGCATTTGGACACGAGCCTTTGTCGACCAAAAAACGTCCACAAACTTATCAAGTAGAAATATATGATGCATATGTTGCTGAACGCTTATCGCTTGAAGCCGCGCTAGAGGAAGCGCAAGCAACTTTAGATAATGCTGTCGCCGGCGATGCTTCCGATGAGGAGATCGCGGTCTATACCAATGCAGTTGAAGCAGCCACCAGCGCCTACGAAGAACTAGAAGAGCCTAGCCTAAATGGTTATGACATAGGCCAGTTAGGTTATTTACAGCTACAGGATGAAGCAGATCCTGGCCTTGCGAGTGACATATTAAATTTATTTAACGATTACAAAGTCACCTATGTGGCGGGTCATGATCATCAATATGCACGCAGTCTAATTCACCCATCGGTTGAAGATAAAGATACCGCTAACGGCTTTACCCAAATTATCGGGGGTAATGCGTCTTGGAAGGCCTATGAAGATTTATACGGCATGCACGACGAGCATGAAACAGGTCTATTTATTAATAATTTCTACGACACCATTACTGGTGGCAATCTAACCAACAGTGAAGGTACAAGCTACGCCAGTGTCACCTCAGATTTAGGTAATGGTATTTCATTCGTCGTTGTTGAAATAAACGGCCGTCAAATCACCACCAAATCATATTTTGCCGACCATACATTGACCGAAGTAGATATGAACTTGGGGGCATATTATGACTACACCGAAAATTCATGGTGTACCTTCAGTGGTGATTATATGGTAACAGGCGCTGTAACCACAGAAACCTGTGCAGAAGTAGAATGGCAAGTATTGGATGAAAATACGCGTACAACAGATGCAACAATGCGCGTTGTTGCTCCCGATCAAAACTACTACGCTCACTCAAAAGCTAGCTCAGATGATGGCTATATTGGCTCAGAGGCAACAATAATTGACGGTTACAACCTGACCTACAACAGTTCATATGCTGCTTCAGTGGGCGAAGTAGAACGTCTGCGTGAGTTATTGACGATGAGTTGGTTTGTAGACGACGATGCAACCACCCTATCGGATGTATTACAAATAAGCGGTAACCAGACCCAAGAAGGTTCGTACTTTGACCAATACGGTTACGTTAGCCTACCCACTGTGGATGTTGACAATAGTACGTTAGCACAGGGCGAGTCAGCTTCGTTGATCTATGTTAACCAAAACGGTGAAGAGGTAAATAACCCCACACACGTGACACGTGATGGCGTATTTAATAAAGGTACCGATATTGAAACGTCGCTTAATCCCGATATCGTAAACGGTAATCCAAGCGGTAACGATGCCAATTGGACAGAGCGTTACCTTGACGATGGGCTAGATTTTGCTGACGCCATGACATTGGTATTTGCCGCGCCAGAGGGAGAAACCCTTACTGATTTAACCATTGGTCGTTATGACGAAGCTACCGAGTCATGGGTTCCTGCCTTTGCCGATGAGTGCTATATCGAAAGCGGTTATTCGGATCATTACTCTGTTTACTATCGCTTAACGGATCAACACCCAGAAGGTGGATTCCAAATCAGTAACTGCCAGCAGCGCTACTGGGGATATGTAAAAGACAGCAACACCATTTGGGGCTTTATTCACACTGATGGTAAGTTTGCAGTTATCGAGAAATAACGTTTTAGGCTTCAACCTAATAATGTAAATACCTAAAGGAAAAACAAAGCCTTTTGCTAATCTGTTGGCAAAGGGCTTTTTATATCTAACCTGTAAAATACGAGAAAGCTATACCATTTCGTCTAATAGAAGTTGACACATTGCAGCTCTATAGTACCTTGATTAATAGGTAATATTTTGACCGCCATTAAGGTCTTGAATTTAAAATATGACGCGCAGACTATCCACTCTATTTCATACCTGTTGGTTGTTGTTACTGTGCGTTGCGCCTACGCTTCACGCTGAAACAGAGGATAAACTCCAATTATCGGGCTTTGCTCGGGTGATTCTGGGCTACCTTGATGACGAAAATGCTGAGTATGTGGGTTACGACAACAGCATCAGTGCTAACCAACAATCCTTGCTTGGGCTTCAAGCCGAGTACTTATTTAACGATGAATTGTCTGTCACTGGGCAGGTGGTTGGCTTTACTGACGATCAGCGTAATTCTGGCTTAGAGTGGTTATATATTTCGTATTCCCCTAGCAATGCCTTACAAATCAAACTAGGCAGGCAGCGCATTCCGTTTTTTAATTACAGCGACAGCCTAGATGTTGGCTTTGCTTATCCTTGGCTAACCCTGCCGCAACAATTTTACGACACGGCATTCTTTTCAACCTTTGACGGTGTACTAGCCAATTACCAATTTGCGCTTAACGATTGGCAAATCAATTACGAAGGCTACTGGGGCCGTTTTGACGATAAAATCTACTTAGCAAGTGAAGAAATTAACACTCAGGTAATTGGATTATTTGGTTTCAATACCAGCTTTGCTTATAAAAACCTTTCTTTGCGTGCTTCGTATAACCAAGGTGATGTAAACATAGAGCAAGAAGAGGCGCGCCTGTTTAGTCAGCAATTACGCCAATTTGGTTTTGCGAATAACGCCGAATGGCTTGATGCAAATGGGCTTATTCAGTTTTATCAATTGAGTGCAAACTACGAAAACTTAGACTATTTCTTGCGTAGCGAAGTATCTAAAATGGTCAGTGATGGCGGCTTAGTAGCTGACATAGAAAGCTTTTATATTTCCGCTGGCTACAATTTCTACCCCTACACCTTTTACATATCCTACAGCCAAAAAGACCTGCATTTTGACCACCGCCCCAGTGAAATCCCCTTGGGCGTGACCCCAGAACTCGATTTCTTGGCCGCCACCTATGCCGACGTCATAGGGCGCTTTGCTGATGACAAAGCCACAGGAATAAAAATAGGCTCTCGCTGGGATTGGCAACCTAATATCGCCTTTAAAGCAGAAATGACCTTTGTAGAAGCCCAAGACGAAATTAGTAACGATTATGCAGTTAAAGATTTAGGCGGGTTTGACGGTCACGCTATGCTGTACCAACTCGGTGTAGAGTGGGTATTTTGATGAAAGTGTATTCTACCTTACTACTGCTTTTCGCATTTTGCTGCCCCCATCACATGGCGGCTGCTGAAACGATTATCGTGGTTGCTAATACCTCTGATAAATCCATTAAGCTCAATCGTCAGCAAGTACGAAACTTATATATGGGCGGCATAATGCCTTACGATTTAAAAGCAATTGCTTTGCCCCCTGAAAACCATACACGGGTTATATTTAATACTAAGGTAGTCGGGTTAACAGAGTCGCGAATTCAGTCTTACTGGGCACAAATGCGCTTCACAGGGCGTAAAAAAGCGCCCAAAGAAATTAAAAACGAAATGTCAGTGCTTGAGTATTTGCAAAATCATGAGGGTGCCGTGGGCTATTTGCTTGCAGGCACGCCTATTCCTGATGGGTTATCTGTTATTTATACCGTTCGTTAAGCACAAAATCTTCTTTCAAAGCCAAGCTGGATGCTAGGTCAATAACACCTTCACCGCTTGCCACATCAAATTTAGCGCTAAAACAGACAAGATAATTTGCACAATACGCTTAAATCGCTCTGCGGGTATTTTGTTGAGCAGTTTTAAACCTAACCAAGTGCCGATGGCACCTGCGGCGATCATGGCGATGACCAAAGGCAGCCATTGCCAAAATGCAAACCCCGCCACACCATACACTAACGCTTTAAGGGTATGCTGCATGGTCATGCTAGATGAAAACGTCGCTGTGAAACGCATTTTGTCGTAGCCCTTGGTGTGCAAATAACTGCCGACTAACGGGCCACTGGCGCCCACAAACATCGACAAAAACGTAGTGCTCAGCCCTGCCATTGCTTTGCCAAGCGGGCTTGATTCTTTAATGCTAGGCTTTTTGCCCCACAGTAAAAAAAGTACAAACCCGCCGACGAACAGTTTCATCCAATCCAGTGGTACATCACTGACCACAAAAAATGCCATTAGCGCGCCAATCAAGCCACCAGCCACAAAAAACAGCAACATACTGCTATCAACATGGCGATAAGTCAGTAGCATTCGGTTAGCGTTTGAGCCCAACTGCACCAAACCGTGCACAGGAATAACAATGGCCATAGGCAAAAATGACGCCATGACCACCAGCAGTAACAAGCCACCACCAGCGCCCATCGCTGCGGTTAAAAACGAGGTGAAACCTGCCAGAACAATTAAAAAAAAGGAAAGCGTTGGGCTGACCAACTCACTGCTAAAAAACTCCATATCACTATGCTTACAACTGACTTAAGAGGGCTATAGCCTATATTGAATAAATAGTTGTTTCGACCCATTTTGCTGTGCCGCTAATATATTGTGCAAAGATAACCGGAAAAGAATTTGACTCTTAGCCATCCTAGAGTATTTTTAATACAAAGATGTTGCATTTCACACAGTTGTAAATCGAATTATCTATTATATGACGTTCTTTCCTAGACCAATTTTCGCCATCTGCTTATTGCTTGGCAGCTATACATGTTTTGCTAATGCGCAGGCAGAAGATAACCTGCAATTCTCCGGTTTTGCGCGTGTGGTAATGGGCTATTTAGACGATAGCAACGCCGAATATGCAGGCTATGACGACAGTATCAGTTTAGGAGAGCAATCACTCTTAGGCTTACAAGCGGATTATCAATTTAACGAAACCTTGTCTATCACTGGTCAATTGGTGGGGCATACAAATGAACGGCGTGAATCGGGGTTGGAGTGGTTGTACGTCACGTACAAACCGAGTAACGCTTTTCAAGTAAAATTGGGCAAACAACGTCTGCCTTTTTTTAATTACAGTGACAGTCTTGATGTGGGCTTTGCTTATCCTTGGCTCACCCTACCAAAACAATTTTACGAAACCTCATTCTTCTCAACTTTTGAAGGATTGCTGGCCAATTACGAGTTTCCGGTTTCCGTTCTACTCATCAACCTTGAAGGATATTGGGGTTATTACGACGATGATATTTACTCACCAGATGGCGGCGTTGAAACCAAGGTAACTGGGCTATTTGGCTTTAACACCAGCGTGACATGGAAAAACTGGAACGCTCGGGCTTCATACAACCAAGGCAACACTGAATTAACGCTGCTAAGCGCGAGTCAATTTGGCGAGCAGTTAAGGCAAGTAGGTTTTGAGCGAAGTGCTGATTGGTTAGACCCGAACGGGTTGATACAGTTTTATCAATTCAGTGTTAACTATGAAGATCTAAATTATTTTTTGCGCAGTGAAATCGCTAAAATGGAAGGCGAAAGTGGCATGGTGCCTGATATAGACAGTTTCTATGTTTCAGTCGGCTACAACTTTTATCCTTATACAATTTACCTTTCATACAGCAAACGCGATCTTTACTATGACCATCCAGAAAACGAAATACCATTTGGCGTATCTGATCAGTTAAATGCCCTTGCGGGCGGCTATGTTGCCATCACAAACGGCTTTTTAGATGATAAGTCCGCAGGCACTAAGGTTGGTATACGCTGGGATTGGCGTTCAAATGTAGCCCTAAAAGCAGAAGCAACCTATATTGACGCCGACGAGAAAATCAGTGGTGACTTTACCCTGCGAGACCTAGGAAACTTTGACGGCAGTGCAATTTTGTATCAGCTTGGTTTAGAGTGGGTATTCTGATGAATAAATACCTCTGCATAGTGATACTTAGTTTTCTTGGCTCTGTAAAAGCGGCAATGGCAAATGACGCGCTCATTATTGTTGCCAACACGTCTGACGCTTCAATTCAATTAACCCGCCAACAGGTGCGTAACCTCTTCATGGGGGGCGCTTTGTCCTATGATTTAAATGCGGTGGCGCTACCACCAGAGAATCACACTCGCGTGTTGTTTAACACCAAGGTGGTGGGCCTAACTGAATCGCGCATTCAGTCATATTGGGCGCAAATGCGTTTTACTGGGCGTAAAAAAGCACCGAAAGAAATCAACAATGAGCAGCAGGTTTTAGAGTACTTAAAAACCCACCAGGGCTCTATCGGTTATTTACCAGCAGGAATGCCTGTACCTGATGAACTAACCGTTGTGTATAAAATCAACTAGCCAGAATATCTTTCAAACTCTTAGGTTTAGAAAACAAATACCCTTGCAATTGATGACAGCCATTGGCGATTAAAAAGTCAGCTTGCTCTCTTGTTTCTACCCCTTCAGCACAAATATGTAAATTGAGCTGCTTGGCCATTTCGATAATGGTTTTGGTAACTAGGGTACTACGTTTAGAGACATTCAAGTTATCTACAAACTGCTTGTCGATTTTCAAAGTATTTAAGTGAATCTGCGTTAAATAGCCTAGTGACGAATAGCCTGCCCCAAAATCATCAAGAGCGATTGAGCAGCCCATATCTCGAATTTGTTTTAGAAACTGGTTAGCCACGTCAAAATTTTCCAAATAAGCAGATTCCGTGACTTCAAACTCAATAAACGACGTATCAACGCTATATTTCTCAAACATCGCGCGAATGTAGTCTACCAGAGAGGCATTATTGATATCATGCGCAGAAAGGTTGATGGATAACACCACATGTTCTTCATGCAACGCTAGCAGCTGGTTTAGCTCTTCGCATATCTGCTGAATAACCCACTTGGTGATGGATAAAATCTTACCGCTTTGTTCTGCAATCGGAATAAACTCAGCAGGAGAAACAAAACCCAGTTGTTCACTATGCCAGCGGATCAAAGCTTCGTAACCCACTACGGTTTCATTCGGTGAAACCTTAGCCTGGTAATGTACAGTGAATTCGTCGTTTTTAATGCCATTAGAAATAGAGTTAGCCACCAACAGGCGACGTTTATTGTCTTCCATCATATCGGGCACAAAAACCGTATGAGTGCTTCGCCCAGCCATTTTTGAGCGGTACATAGCGATATCAGCATTACTGATAAATTCACTCACATTGAAATGTGAATCACTGGCCCGGGCAATACCGATACTCACACCAATTTGCATTTCCCAAGATTGGATTTCAAATGGCTTGCTTAAGCCGTTAACTATGCGTTCTGATATTTCAAATAGCATAATGTCGTCAGGGTCGTTGTGCAGCAAAATCAAAAACTCATCGCCCCCCAAGCGAGAAATCAAATCACCTTCGCGTAAAAAGTTTTTGGTGCGCTGACAGACTTCTAACAACAGCAAATCACCGATTTCATGCCCAAAGGAATCGTTAATGCCTTTAAAGCCATCAAGATCAAAATACATCAGGGCAAGATTGCGCTTATCGCGTTTCGCCTTCGCCAACTCTATACGCAAGGTTTCCATAAAAAATTGTCGATTAGGTAAGCCAGTTAAACCATCAAAGTTGGCTAAACGTTCCATGGCTTTTTGCTGTTCTTTTAATTGCTGGGTGTATTCGCTGTTTTTCTCAGTCTCGTTGCTGATGGTTTCCATCATGCTATTGATATCACGGCTTAACTCAGCCACTTCTTGTTTACCGCGAATGTCGATCCTAAGGGAATAGTCATGGGTTTCTTGAATTTTTTGCGCTAAGCGAGACAAGCGGCTCAGTGGTAAAAAGAGCTTTCGTTGAATCATCAACGAACCCACTATCGCAATAAACAAAACTAACAATACCAAGGGTAATACGCGTTTTAACAGCGTTAGCTTACTGTTATTCAATGGCCCTACTGAGTCATTCACTATGAGCAAATAACCTAGGGGTAAGCGAGTATCACCTACTAGTTTGAGTGCAATCAGTTCGCCATCTTTTACCGACACCCCAAATTCGCGACGTTGCAATTCGCTTAGCTGCACATCCCCTTCAAAATCGTCAGGCTCAAAAAGCGGGCCGAAGTAAACATTAATACGCTGCCATTGATCATCATAAACCACTGCGTATTTAACGTTTTCGTAGCGATCTAAGCGCAGCAAGGTAGTGGTGACCTCAAATACGTCCGGTTCTGACGCAATCAAGGAAACAAGGTCGTTCGCCATGTTTTCTGATAAGCCATCTAAGTCACTACTGGTTGTTTCTAAATAGAGTCTTTCATACTCTTCAATGGAAAAAACAACCACCGCAGCACACACCAATGAAATGGCGACGACAGTGAGCATAGTGGTAGTGCTTTTAATGCTTTTAAACAACATGTATCTATCCCTTTCAACCGAATCACTTTAAAGCTAACAGCATGGCTTATCACGCTAAAATACAATCACTAAACACATAAATTAAGCATATTCCGGCGGGCTATAAAGTAACCCATTGCCGATTATATAGCATAATAATTATTCTAAAGATTCGATATTAAACAATTGGTTAAGTTTTCAACTTCTCTTTAAACATGACGCACTGACGCCATCACCTTGTTGCTCTTTGGTTAAGCGCACGAATTAACGCTTTTCCCCGAGCTGCCCCTTCGCTCCCCATATCGATTCAACTCACTTTACTTATTCCACCTTGGCTTAAAAACCAGAATTCAACAGGCTTTATTACATAAGGTCACTGTTAAGCAAGCGTTAAATAAAGCGAACCCGCACAGCAAGTGCACATTTAAACAACATTTTTAACAAAGTTAAGCCGCTGATCTTCCTCTAATTATTTAAAAATGGGCGGAAATGTGAAGTTTTTGTAAGCAAAAACAATTGACGATGTTAAAACAATTTGGGAATATGCTCACCAGTCGGGCATATACCCATTATATATATTTTAGCGATGCGTAAGAGCTTATGCTCTAAATCAAATGATGGTTAATGGGTTTATCGGCGTTAAGTGATTTCCTAAGGAAATCTAACCACCACACACATATTTACTTTTACTAGGACACAATGATGTTAAAAAACATACAGACAACACTAGTTTCAACAGCCACCAAACGCTTTCACAATGCATCTAACGTAAAGGCGAGTCATGCCCGTTCAGCATCACTTTTTAGCAAAGTAGGCCTAGTAGCTGCCGCTGTAATGACCGCATCAGCGCCTGTTAACGCCGCTTCATTCCTTGATGGCTTAGTGGATGTAAATTTTTTAGCCATGCAAAACTATCAGTCGATTCAGGCGAAAGAAGGCGCGTTTCGCCCAGTAGATGAAGAGCAATCAGCTGGATTTGGCCGTATCAGAGCCAACTTGATGTTTAAGTTTCACGTTAACGAGTACATCACCGCGGATATCGATATTGCCGAAGAGCCAAATGACTTTGGTAACAATGGCGACCGAGACTTCTCGTTTCACAATGACTACGCCGGTATCGAGTTTGATGTGTTCGGTTTGACTAAATACGAGCGTGAAAATGCAGATTTGACCCTACGTTTGGGTAATATCGGTGGCTCGCCATTCCAATTTAAAGGTTTTCAAGACGGTGCTGATAACCAAGGCAACGCGCTTATTGGTAACTGGATGACCGACTACGCCACCGCAGAAAACGGTGCGCAATTGCGTTACAACGAGCGATTCGACAGCGGTGTGCTTCGCGCTTATAACGTGACGGGCCACATTACAACCTCAAGTTTTGGTGAAGCATTTCAAGAAGATCGCGGTTTTAACTACCTTCTTCAAGGTACCTTGGAGTTCACCGGTGGCTTTAAAGTGGGTTTGAACTTCTTACAAGCCAATCAAGGCGACCAACTACGCTTTGAAAACGGTGTTGCCAGCCTCGACGGCCTAACTACCACAAACTATCGCTTTGGCGACGGTGAAAACTACAACTTCTCAGCTTCACCTAGCAGTGAACGTGATACTCACGTAGGTATTATGCCTGGCCTTGACCAAACAACGATTCAGCTAAACTTAGCTTATCAACCGAATGCAAATACCAGCGTTATTTTGATGCTAGGACAATCAAGCGATGACTATACCTTTGCAGATACCGAAGGTAACGCTGTTGCCGGTATTACTTATTTCGGCACCGATGGCGTAGCAGACCCTCAGGGCACCACGTTTGATTCCAACAGAGTCATCAAAGGTGAGTCATCTGTTGAGTATTGGACCGTAGAAGCCCAGCACTACATTATTCCAGGTAAATTATATCTTGCTGCCCGCTATGGAGAAGCCGAAAACACCTCTGACTTGATTGCCCAAACAGACAACACAGTAGAGCGCTTACAAGTTGCCGCTGGTTACTGGTTCAACGATAGAACCCTATTGAAAGTTGAATATGTTGATCAAGACGAAGGCATCAACTCTGGTGGCCAAATTGGCGCCGGCTTTGACGGCATCACGTCTGAGATTTCAGTTAAGTTTTAAGTTTTGGCCGGCTACAGCTGGCTTCTTGCACTTCACTAAGCGTGCAGTTGAAAACAGCGCTTAGTGAGTCACCCACAGAAAACATAAGGGGAATGCCCGATGTTGAAAAAAATAACGATAGCAACTTGCACCGCGCTTAGCATAAGCGCGGCATTAACCATCAGTGCCTCAGCAAGCGCTGAAACCATCACCATCGCAACGGTTAACAACGGCGATATGATCACCATGAAAGAGCTCAGCTCAGATTTTGAAGCTAAGCACCCTGACATAGACCTTAAATGGGTCACCTTAGAAGAAAACATATTGCGCCAACGTGTTACCACGGATGTGGCAACCAAAGGTGGCCAGTACGATGTGATGACCATAGGCACGTATGAAGTGCCGATTTGGGGAAAACAAGGCTGGCTAACTGAGCTTGACGGATTAGGCGAAGATTACGACGAAGAGGATCTATTACCTGCCATTCGTAGTGGTTTGTCTATTAATGACAAGCTTTATGCCGCACCGTTTTACGGCGAAAGCTCAATGGTAATGTACCGTACTGACTTGCTAGAAAAAGCCGGTCTTGAAATGCCGACTAAGCCAAGCTGGAAGTTCATTCGCCAAGCGGCGAAAGCCATGACCGACAAAGAAGCCGGTGTTTACGGTATTTGTTTGCGCGGCAAAGCGGGTTGGGGTGAAAACACTGCGCTTATTACGGCTATGTCTAACTCATTTGGCGCACGCTGGTATGACGAAAACTGGAAGCCACAATTCAACACCCAAGAGTGGAAAGACACGCTGCAATATTATGTTGATGTGATGGAAGAATCAGGCCCTCCTGGCGCGTCATCAAATGGCTTCAACGAAAACCTTGCTTTGTTTCAAACCGGTAAATGCGGCATGTGGATTGATGCCACCGTTGCAGGCGCATTCGTAACCAACAAGAAAGACTCTGAAGTGGCTGACAAAGTCGGCTTTGCCATGGCACCCGATATGGGCTTAGGCAAACGCGGCAACTGGTTATGGGCATGGACCTTAGCCGTACCATCAAGCAGCCAAAAAAGCGATGCGGCGCAAAAGTTCATTAGCTGGGCGACCTCAAAAGAGTATTCAGCTTTAGTGGCCAAAGAAAAAGGCTGGGCAGCTGTTCCACCAGGCACACGTACATCACTGTACGAAAACCCTAAATACATGGAAGCCGCTCCTTTTGCTGAAACCACCCTTGCTTCAATTGAGTCGGTAGACCCGAAAAACCCAACCGTAAAACCGGTTCCTTATGTGGGTGTGCAGTTTGTTGCTATCCCTGAATTTCAAGGGATTGGCACCGCCGTTGGTCAGCAGTTCTCTGCCGCATTAGCAGGCAAGATGACCGTAGAGCAAGCTCTCAGTAACGCCCAACGTTTAGTAGACCGCGCAATGCGCAAGGCGCGCTACCCCAAGTAGCGCTTTGGTTCGGGTAAGCACAATGTGCTGTGCTTACCCGCTTTTTATTTCAGTAATGGGACTCAGTTATGGCGACTACACATTCACGTACGCTAGCGCAGTTCATGCTCTTTCCTTCGGTGGTTTTATTACTCGCCTGGATGATAGTGCCTCTGTGCATGACCTTGTATTTCTCGTTTTTAGATTACAACCTTCTTAGCCCAGGAACAGAGGAATTCATTGGTTTTCTTAACTATGAGTTTTTCTTAACCGACCCGGCTTTCTTTGAATCATTTTTTAACACCCTAGTGTTAGTCGGTGGTGTGTTGCTCATCACAATTTGTGGTGGTATCGGTTTAGCCATTTTGCTCGACCAAGCCATATGGGGCCGTAATTATGTACGCATTATGGTACTCGCACCGTTTTTCGTTATGCCTACTGTGTCAGCACTCGTATGGAAGAATATGCTAATGAACCCAGTGAACGGCTTGTTCGCTCACTTTGCGACCTTCATTGGAATAGAGCCTATAGATTTCTTTTCTCAAGCGCCCTTGCTGTCAATCATCATTATCGTGTCATGGCAGTGGTTGCCCTTCGCGGCATTGATATTACTCACCGCCATTCAGTCACTGGACAGAGAACAACTTGAAGCAGCTGATTTAGATGGTGCAGGCCCATTCAGCAAGTTCTTTTACATTGTACTGCCGCATTTATCACGAGCGGTTACCGCTGTGATATTGATTGAAACGATTTTCTTATTATCGATTTTTGCAGAAATTTTGGTCACCACTAGCGGCGGCCCAGGCTATGAGTCGACCAACATTACGTACCTGATTTACACCCAATCCTTGTTGCAGTTTGACGTAGGCGGTGGTTCAGCAGGCGGCATCATTGCGGTCATTATCGCCAACATCGTGGCTATCTTCCTTATGCGCCTGATTGGCAAGAACTTAGAGGGTTAATCATGGCTATTCAAAGCAGCAATAAATCAAAAATCATTTACACCCTACTGGCGTGGAGTATAAGCGCCGCTATTTTCTTTCCGATTTTCTGGACCTTACTTACCAGTTTTAAAACGGAAGCAGAAGCCATATCAGCCAGCCCAAGCTTATTTATGTTCGACTGGACGCTAGAAAACTACCAAGACGTGTTGGCACGCTCGCCTTACTTCGAGCATTTTTGGAATTCAGTGGTGATTTCGCTCGGGTCAAGCTTGATTGGGTTATTGATTGCTATACCCGCTGCATGGTCAATGGCGTTTGTGCAAACAAAGCGTACTAAGAACCTATTGATGTGGATGCTTTCCACCAAAATGTTGCCACCTGTAGGTGTGTTAATCCCTATTTACTTGTTATTCCGTGATTTCGATTTACTGGATACTAAATTAGGCTTAGTCATAGTCATGACCTTGATTAACCTACCGATTATGGTGTGGATGCTGTACACCTACTTTCGCGAAATTCCAAATGAAATACTTGAAGCATCCCGCATGGATGGCGCAAGCATTAAAGCAGAAATATTCCACGTATTGCTACCCATAGCATTACCTGGCATTGCTTCAACTCTGCTACTGAACGTGATACTCGCGTGGAATGAAGCATTCTGGACACTCATTTTAACCGCAGCAAACGCAGCCCCTTTAACCGCGTTTATTGCCAGCTACTCAAGCCCTGAGGGCTTATTTTACGCCAAACTATCAGCCGCATCAGCGATGGCAATCGCCCCAATACTGATACTTGGTTGGTTCAGCCAAAAACAACTCGTACGCGGATTAACCTTCGGCGCGGTGAAATAGGAGAATTATCATGGGCAGTATTACCTTAAAACAAGTAACCAAAAGCTTTGACGAAGTGAATGTCATTAAACCGCTCGATTTAGAGATCAGAGACGGCGAGTTTATCGTTTTTGTTGGGCCATCGGGCTGTGGCAAATCAACCTTGCTACGCATGATCGCCGGCTTAGAAGATACCACCAGCGGTAACATTGAAATTGACGGCCAAGATGCCACCAGCACACCACCGGCTAAACGCGGCCTTGCGATGGTGTTTCAATCTTATGCTTTGTACCCACATATGTCGGTACGCAACAACATTGCTTTTCCGTTGAAACGAGCAAAAGTGCCCCCTGCTGAGATAGAAGAAAAAATCGCCTCAGCCGCACGCATTTTGAATTTAGGTGATTACCTAGACCGTAAACCAGGCCAGCTTTCTGGCGGGCAGCGTCAGCGCGTGGCCATTGGTCGTGCCATCGTACGCCAACCTTCAGCATTTTTATTCGATGAGCCATTATCGAACTTAGATGCATCGCTGCGGGTAAACATGCGCTTAGAAATTTCAGAGCTACATAAAAGCCTGAAAACCACCATGATTTACGTCACCCACGATCAAGTTGAAGCAATGACTATGGCAGATCGAATTGCCGTATTCAACGCGGGTGTCATCGAACAAGTCGGTACGCCACTTGAGCTATACCAATATCCTGTAAACCGCTTTGTGGCTGGCTTTATTGGTTCACCTAAAATGAACTTCATCGAGTTAGATACACCTCAAGAAGACGGCGCCACCTGTTTAGGTGTTAGACCAGAACACATCGAAATCACTGAGTCAGGCGGTCTTTGGCAAGGTAAAGTGGGCGTAGTTGAACACTTGGGATCAGAAACCTTTTTGCATGTACAAGTTGAAGGTGCAGATACCCTAACGGTTAAAGCCAATGGTGACTGTGCACTTCGCTATGGTGATGACGTTTATTTGGGTGCACAACCTAATAAGATTCTGCGTTTTGATAGCCAAGGCCAAACCATAGCCAACGGTTAGAATATGCCGTAGGCATAGTGGCGAGGTCGGCCAAGCGTAACGTTTTTGCCGCCCTACTGAAGTTCGCATTAAATCAGTTAATGAATATTTGAATTTTAAGCGTATATTTGTCAGCCTATTGAGCAATGGCCAATTTGTCTGAAAAGCAATGACTTAACGTCTATTAAGTAAATGCATATTGCCTTTATGACAGATAAGCCGAGCCGCTATTTAACCCAGAAAACGTGGTAACAACATGGATTTAGTGAACACAATGCCTGAGCTGAAAGACATCAAACTGATCATATTTGACTGCGATGGTGTCTTGATTGACAGCGAAGGACTGAGCAAACGCGAATTACTGGCGCTACTTAAAACGTTAGGCGTGAATATCACCGACGACTATTTTGAAGCGCACTTTCTTGGCCATAGCTTCGAACACGTAACTGCCAAAATTTACCAAGACTTCGGTGTGGCTTTACCTGACACGTTTCGACCTGAATATCAAAAAGCCTTGATTGCCGCTTTTACCGCCGAGTTGCAACCTACCTTAGGGCTAAAAGACCTGCTCAATTCATTAGCAGTGCCTCGCTGTATTGCCACCAGTAGCTCACCTACCCGTGTTGGCCATGCGATGAAAGTTACCGGATTAGACCAATACTTTGCGCCGCATATTTTCACTGCGTCGCAAGTCAAAAATGGTAAGCCCGCCCCAGATTTATTCTTACATGCTGCCAAAAATATGGGCGTTGATGCCAAGCATTGCTTGGTCATTGAAGATTCTCCCGCTGGAATTCAAGGGGCAAAAGCAGCGAGCATGCAGGTTATCCGCTATGCTGGCGCAAGCCATATGGAACCTTGGCGCAGAGCTATCGACCCGCTTACGGACGATGTTACCACTATTAGCCAGTGGCAAGATCTTTATGCCCTTGCTCCCGAATTAACAACAACATATTGAGACTGAGAGGTATCCGTGGTTAAGCTTTCCAATGCCGAAAATAGACGACTAGATGACGCCGCCAGAGCCGGTTGGATGTATTACGTTGCCGGCAATACCCAAGACGAAATCGCTAAAAAACTAGGCGTATCTCGTCAATCAGCCCAGCGCATGGTTGCTTTGTCTGTCAGTGAAAAACTGGTCAAAGTTCGCCTCGACCACCCTATTGCAAAGTGCATGGATTTGGCTGATAAAATTGCCAACCGTTTTGGTTTGCAAACTTGCGAAGTGGTGCCCAGCGACCCAAGCGATCCTTCTTCTACCGTTGGGTTAGCCCAAGCTGGTGCGAATGAAATTGAGCGTCATTTAAAATCCTCTAAACCCAAAACACTGGCCATGGGCACAGGCCGCGTACTGAGAGCCTGCGTCGATGAACTCGCTCCGCTGAATTGCCCCGAGCATAAAGTGGTCGCGTTATTGGGCAATATGGCATCTGACGGTTCTGCATCACCCTATGATGTTGTAGTGCGAATGGCCGAACGTGTTAACGCCAAGCATTACCCTATGCCACTGCCCGTCTTACCGGAAACGGTAAAAGCTAAAAATCAATTACACGCCATGCCGCACATTTCGCAAAATATGCAATTGGCGCAACAAGCGGATGTCACCTTTGTAGGCGTTGGCAATTTAGGGACTAACTCCCCGCTACACTTAGATGGTTTCGTGACCCCAAGTGAGCTAGAAGAATTACAATCTGGCGGGGCGGTTGGTGAAATGATCAGTTGGGTATTTGATAAAAATGGCCAATTACTCGATTGCGCTATTAATCAACGAGTGGCCAGTACGCCATTGTTGGTGGCATCAGAAAAGCCGGTTTTTGCTTTAGCGGCTGGTGAAGAAAAGGTGTATGCCATACTAGGCGTACTGCGCTCAAAGCTGGTTAACTCGTTGATCACCAACGAATACACCGCAGAGCGAATACTCAGCATCGATTAATACCAATCCGCATTAATAAGTGACCGCCTCAGAATGCGTCCAGCGGTTTTTGATTAAGGCGTCGCTATGTAGTAATGGTTGTTCCCTTTCAAATAGTGAGAACGCAGAGCAAAAGCCGCTGGGGCATTCCTTGCAGGCGAGTTTTAAAAGGGCTTACACTGCGTTGCATGACTTCGAAAGAGAACAACTATTCATTCAGTCATGCGCCTTGTTTAAGCCCTTTTAAACTCTCGCTGAGTGATCACTTATTAACGTGGAATGGTATAAAAGGTAACAGCCGCACATAGAAAAGGGACCACATGGTCCCTTTTTTGTTGATTCGATTTAGCGTAACGCTAAATCATTATTTGTTTTTTACCACAAAGGTCATACCGTTTACTTCAGACAAGGTCGGTAATGCTGTCATTGCACCAATTTTGGCGCATACCAAACCGCTGACTTTGCCCGCGAACTCGATAAACCCTTTAAATTCGTCTTGGAAGAAGTTATCCCCTGGCTGGCTGTTGGCCATTTGGAATAAAATAGCACCGATGAATGAGTCACCTGCTCCTGTGGTATCAACGGCATTGATTTCATACGCAGGCACTATGTATTGCTGAGAATTTTGTGAAATCAGGCATCCGTCTGGGCCCAAAGTAACCAGCACCACTTTAACGCCTAAGTCATGAAAATGTTGGCAACCTGCCGCCATATCGCTCTGCCCAGAAAGAAGTACTAGCTCTTCGTCGCTGACCTTAACAATATCCGCTAAGGCGAAATAGCGATTACAAATTGTTTTAAACTGCTCTTCGCGCCCGCGCCATAAATCAATTCTGAAATTCGGATCAAAACAAATGATATTGCCATTCGCTTTGCCCTGTTCAGCAAGACGCAAATAACTATCGCCAAGCTCGCCGCCCAATAACGCGGTAGCCGAGCCTAAATGCAAAATCGAGTCATCAAGCAAAGTGTTGATTGTGCTGTCATCTAAATTCAGTTGTTCGTCAGCACCACGGTTGAAGGCAAACTCGCGCTCGCCATTGTCCCCTAACGAAACAAATGCCAAGGTAGTAGAAGAGGCCAAAGATGCTACATGGTCAGTGTTTACTGAATACCCTTTTACTTCTTCAATCAGAAATTCACCAAAAGGGTCATTACCCACTGAGCCGACTAAAATGGGCTCGCCGCCTAACCTACCAATACAGGCTGCCACATTGGCCGGTGCACCACCGGATTTTTTTACGTAATTAACGCCGTTTACCAAACCTTTATTGGTATCTGTACATACAAAATCGATGAGCATTTCACCAATGCAAATAACCTTCATAGTCTCTTTCCGTATTAAATAATTGAATAAAGTTGGTTTGATGAGAAACACAAGAAACAACACGAACGCCTGTCATGCTCTCTTGTTTTAACGTTGCTCATACACAGCCATAAATGCTTCGCGAGCGATCCTCAGCCCTGCACTGAAACCAATCCACAAAGAATGCGTTTTTCGTGGTGTGCAAAGGCCTGATTATACGCAAACCAACGGCCAATTAACATCCTTGTAGCCCTTTGATTACCGCTAATTTGATATAATTTATGACTTTATAACGTTTACTGGGACGCGGCTAAATTTGCAGTGATTTTTTCCAGTAATGCATTCAACCACCCTGGGGCGAGCGTCGGCTTCCAAATAAGATAAATATCTTCGAAAGGGCGTGTCATTTCCTGCTGAAATTGACTACTCCCAAAGGCGTTTAACCCTTGATGTTGAATCACATATTCAGGTAAATACGCCGCTGCTACGCCGCGTTTCACCATGGCCAGTAAAGGATGCAAGTCGTTAAAACGAAACTGAATGTTGCGCGGCAATTGATCATCGCGCCAGCCGTCTGATCCAACACCGCGCTGCAACCCACAAAACGCAGAGTTTTTGGGGCATGCAAAAGCCAAACGTGTGAATTGCTCTAGGGTAAGATCACTCACAAGCTCTGCATAATCAGCATGTTGGTCTGAAATAGCCAAGGCAAAATGCACCCTAGCTAAATGTATTCGTTGCACCTCGCTGTTTTCGACATTATGTAGCGCCTCACCGGTCACAAACCCCAATTGCGCTAAGCCATGCTTCACTTTTGTCAGGGCTTCACCTTCGTAACAGTTATCAACATGAATATAAAATTGCTCACAAACGGCGCTCGGCAGGATCCGCTCAAGCCAGTAATCTTGAATAATACTCGGCCCACTGATCTGCATACTGTGACGAGTTTGTTTAGCCGCAAAGTGACTCAAAAGTTGATCGCTATCATGAACCAGGTTAGCTGCATGCAGAACAAAAATACGCCCTTGCTCATTCAACTTAATATTTCGCCCGATACGATCAAATAGCTGCGTATTCAGCGATTTTTCCGTTTTTTTAACGATTTTAGATAGTGCACCCGCTGACGTGACAAGGGCTTTGGCACTGTGCTGCAAGTTCTGTGTTTTGGCCACATGAATAATTTTACGCAAGTCATCAATATCCATGTTTGTCACTCTTTTTGTTTCCAATGCGGATATGATAATACGACTTTTGTCTATTTATCGACACTAAAGTTCAGGCTACTGTAAGCAGTGTTATTCACCGTCATCTAAAGGAAAGAGTGCCATGCAACATTTTTCGATCTGGCTATTGTATCTGCTCGTTATCACGCCTGGTATGAGCTTGGCCGCTAACTCACCTGACAGTTTGCCAAAAACCGAGCACATAGCGCATGGGCATTATATCGGTGTTCATGGAATGGCCTTACTGTTTGCTCAAGATGGTAGCGCATACGGGCATCACCTGCCGTTATATACCCCGCCCCATGATTATCAGCTTGTCTATCAGTTGAGGATAATCAAGAGCTTGTCAGCGAACGGGTTAAAATCCCAGCCAAACGAAACGTCGAAGGCTGTTAGTGCTTTGAAAAAGCATGGCTTACTTACCATAAAACCTGAGCCGTTTGATTTACATCGCCTGATCAAAGGTGACACTTTTAAGGTGAAAGCGACCGTATATCAGGGACATTTTGAGAGAGGCGGAGAAGCGCTATTTAGCAGCGAAATTACCTTTGTAAAACCTATTTATCGCGAGAAAATTGTACTTGAGCAAGCGAACCAACCACGCTTTGTTCAGGTTGAACTTAACGAAAGCGAAACATTGATAGTGCATCAAATTACCTCGCGCCCCTCTTTCGATGCACTGTGGCTCACACATCACCAGAGCTCACAGCCGAAACAAGCGACAGCGTGTATTGGCATCAGTGAGATAAAAGAACAAGATAGCTATGACTGGCAACGAACGTTTCAGTATTTGTCCCATTGCTTTGCGCCACCAGCGTATTTAGAAGTACAAGATTTTGCTCAGTAGAACGCAACAAAACCCCACCTCAACGACGTGAGCTGGGGGTTAAATATCACTCACCTTTTGGAAAGCTAGCCAGCGCCATATTTGCCACTTCAACTAACTGTGCTTCGGTCGCGCCACTGCTGGCTTGAATGGCTATACCATTGATAACCGTGCATAAGTAACGAGATAACGCGGCGGCATCGGTGTCACTGGGTAAATCTTTCTGCGCGATCGCCAATTCTAAGCGCTCGCGCAAATCTTCTTCACTTTTTTGTCGGCGCTGGGTTAGCACTTCTTTTACCCCAGAGGCCGCTTCACTGCAGGCCAATGCGCCCTGCACCATAACGCAGCCTTGAGGATGAGACGCATCGGACATATTTTTTGCCGCGCCAATCAACATCGTTTCAGCCACTTGGTAAGCAGTTGGCTGCTCTAAAGCCGGCTTAAAAAAGCTACAAGGACGGTTCTCGTAGAACTCGATAGCCTTTAAAAACAACTGCTCTTTGTTACCAAATGCAGAGTACAAGCTGGGTTTATTTATTCCCATGGCAGAGGTTAAATCAGACAAAGATGCGCCGTCATAACCTTTGGTCCAAAAAACGTCTAACGCTTTTTCAAGGGCGGTTTGCATGTCAAATGCCCGTGGTCGCCCCACAGCGGCAGTACAACTAACAGCACTCATTTTTTTGCTCCTGATGTCATTATGCTCACATAGTAAACAGCTAATTAACCCTTGTCTATATGGGGTTATATACTCTTTAGTACAATACAGACCATTTATTGTATTCGTAGAATTAGGCAATAAAGCTGAAGTTTTCGACATTCAGAATGTCGCTTTAACTGCGTACTATGTACCTCGTGCTTATACCATTCCACGTTAATAAGTGATGACTCAGCGAGAGTTTAAAAGGGCTTAAACAAGGCGCATGACTGAATGAATAGTTGTTCTCTTTCGAAGTCATGCAACGCAGTGTAAGCCCTTTTAAAACTCGCCTGCAAGGAATGCCCCAGCGGCTTTTGCTCTGCGTTCTCACTATTTGAAAGGGAACAACCATTACTACATAGCGACGCCTTAATCAAAAACCGCTGGACGCATTCTGAGGCGGCCACTTATTAATGCGGATTGGTATTAGTCTGTTGAAACAAATCAAAGTTCAAATTTTAGCATGCTATCAATCCTATTTATCCCCGTGACTTCGGGGGCTATAAAAATCCATTATTAATTAGATCAAAATTAAATTACCGACCGGTACAAAAATATATTGACTAAATGCTGCGCATCTATATTCTTACCGACCAGTACATAAATAGCAAATTCTATTAGAACGTCGTCGTGAACAAGGTTAAATCAGAGGAAATGAATCTCATGAGCACAAAACACATTGTCAAAAATTGGCTACTAGGTGGGATCGCCAGCGTCGTGTTGGTTGCTTGTGGCAACCCAGACGAATCAAATCAACCTGTTGCCCCCGTAGCGCCGCAAGTCAGCGTAGCGAAAGTAGTAAATGAGCGTATCACTGAATGGGACGAGTTCACTGGCCGTTTACAAGCTCCGCAAACCGTGACGTTGATCCCGCGTGTATCAGGATATATCGAAAATGTACTATTTGAAGAAGGCGCAGTGGTCAACAAAGGTGAAGTGCTATTTCAAATAGACCCCCGTGCCTTTAAAGCAGAAGTTGACCGTTTAAAAGCAGAGTTACTCAGTGCTAAAAGTGCCTATACCCAAGCACTAAATGATTTTGAACGTGCGAAAACGTTAAGCGAGCAACGAGCAGTTTCAGTTGAAATACTTGACGGTCGCTTAGCCCGCAAGCAACAAACATCGGCCACTGTGGCATCGGTTTCTGCCGCATTAGAGCGCGCAGAGCTTGATTTGTCTTACACTCAAGTCACGGCGCCTATCTCAGGTCGGGTATCTTATGCCCTTATCACTGAGGGTAACTTTGTCACCGCCGGACAAAGCCAGCTTACGAGCTTGGTATCAATGGACAAGATGTACGCCTACTTTGATGTAGACGAACAAACTTACTTAAAGTACGCCCAATTGGCTGAGTCAGGACAGCGTTCAAGTACCCGAGATGATAATGCCAACCCTGTCTATATGGCACTGGCCAGCGAAGCGAACTTCGAGCACACGGGCAGCATTGATTTTGTGGATAACGCGGTTAATCAAACCACTGGCACGATCCGCATTCGTGCGTCTTTCGCCAACCAAGAGCACTCTTTACTACCGGGCTTATTTGCACGGATTAAACTGACTGGCAGTAACTCATATCAAGGCATTTTGATCGATGAAAAAGCGGTTGGAACAGATCTCAATCGCAAGTTTGTATTGGTCGTGAACCAAGACAACCAACTTGAATACCGAAATGTGGTACTAGGTGAAAAAGTCAACGGTTTACGCATAGTCACTGATGGTTTAGCGCCTGAAGAAACCATAGTGGTCAATGGCTTACAACGTGTTCGCCCGAATATGCAGATTCAACCTAAATTAGTAGAAATGACCTCCATTGAGGCACTGACCGCCCTTCGCCAGCAACAGAAATTACTCGACCAAACCAGCAATGAATTGACGGCACAAGCCGACGAAACGTTTGCTGATCGCGGTTAACGGAGCCTCTCATGTTTTCGCAGTTTTTTATACGCCGCCCTATTTTTGCGGCGGTTATCTCGCTGATTTTCTTTATCGTAGGGGCCATCTCTGTATGGCAACTACCGATTACCGAATATCCAGAAGTAGTACCACCGACTGTGGTCGTTACCGCTAACTACCCAGGTGCCAACCCTAAGGTGATTGCCGAAACGGTTGCTTCCCCCCTTGAACAAGAGATCAACGGGGTTGAAAACATGTTGTACATGTCTTCTCAAGCCACGTCTGATGGCACCATGACCCTGACCATCACGTTTGCCATTGGTAGCGATGTGGATTTAGCCCAAACCCAGGTTCAAAGCCGAGTTGAGCGTGCTAAGCCGCGCTTACCAGAAGAAGTACAACGTTTAGGCATAGTCACTGAGAAATCTTCCCCAGATTTAACCATGGTGGTGCATTTAACCTCACCTGACGAGCGATACGATATGTTGTATTTATCAAACTACGCCGTGCTTAACGTTAAAGATGAATTGGCTCGTATCGAAGGCGTAGGACAAGTGCGGGTGTTTGGTGCTGGCGACTACAGTATGCGCGTTTGGTTAGATCCAAACAAAGTGGCTGCTTTAGGGTTATCCCCAAGCAATATCGTGTCAGCGATTCGTGAGCAAAACCAACAAGCTGCCGCCGGTAGCCTTGGCGCACAGCCCAGTGGTGACAGTGACTTTCAACTTTTAATCAATGTTAAAGGTCGTTTGACTGACGTTGAAGAGTTTGAAGACATCATTATTAAAGTAGGCGAACAGGGGCAAATTAGTCGCCTTAAAGATGTCGCCCGCGTTGAACTTGGCGCCTCTACTTATGCGCTTCGCTCGATGCTAGACAACAAAGACGCTGCCGCAATGCCGGTATTTCAGGCGTCAGGGTCCAATGCGATTCAAATTTCCGATGATGTGCGCAGCAAAATGGCTGAGCTATCAAAAACCTTTCCTGAAGGCTTGAGTTACGACATTGTTTACGACCCCACAGTGTTTGTGCGCGGCTCTATTGAAGCTGTGGTTAAAACCCTGTTTGAGGCCGTTTTATTAGTGGTTTTAGTCGTGGTGCTATTTTTACAAACATGGCGCGCCTCGATTATTCCATTAGTTGCTGTGCCAGTATCGTTAGTGGGCACCTTTGCCTTTATGCATTTACTGGGCTTTTCACTGAACGCCTTATCCTTGTTTGGTTTGGTACTTGCCATCGGGATCGTGGTCGATGACGCGATTGTCGTGGTGGAAAACGTTGAGCGAAATATCGCAGATGGTTTATCGCCAGTTGCTGCAACACAAAAAGCGATGAAAGAAGTAACAGGCCCTATCGTTGCCACCACCTTGGTATTGGCAGCAGTGTTTATCCCAACGGCGTTTATGTCTGGTTTGACTGGTCAGTTTTACAAGCAATTCGCGCTGACTATCACAATTTCGACCTTTATCTCGGCAATCAACTCGCTCACCCTAAGCCCTGCCTTGTCAGCTTTGCTACTTAAAGGCCACGATAGCAAGAAAGACGCCCTCACCCGAGGTATGGACAAACTGCTCGGCGGCTGGTTATTTAACCCGTTTAATCGTTTCTTCGCTCGCTTGTCAGACGGCTACGGCTGGGTTGTGAAAAAAGTGCTGCGTTTTGGCCTATTAGTCGGCGTGATTTACATCGGTTTAGTGGGTTTGACCGGCTTGCAATTTGCCACCACCCCAACAGGTTATGTGCCAGGACAAGACAAGCAATATCTGGTGGCATTTGCCCAGTTACCAGATGCAGCATCACTTGATCGCACAGAAGAAGTGATTAAAGAAATGTCCCGTATCGCCCTTGAACAGCCCGGTGTGTCTAACTCTGTTGCTTTTCCTGGCTTGAGTATCAATGGTTTTACCAACAGCACCAACAGCGGAATAGTATTTACACCACTGGATGACTTTGCCGATCGCACAGACCCATCATTATCAGCTGGGGCGATTGCCGCGGCACTGAATCAAAAATTTGCCGCCATTGAAGATGCCTACATCGCTATCTTCCCGCCGCCGCCAGTACAAGGTTTAGGCACCATAGGCGGCTTTAGACTGCAAATTCAAGACCGCGCTAACTATGGTTACGACGAGCTGTATAAGGTCACCATGCAAGTGATGCAAAAAGCGTGGGCTACGCCCGAATTAGCTGGCGTGTTCTCTAGCTATCAAATTAATGTTCCGCAACTTGATGT
Source organism: Paraglaciecola chathamensis S18K6 (assembly GCA_000314955.1). GTDB lineage: Bacteria > Pseudomonadota > Gammaproteobacteria > Enterobacterales > Alteromonadaceae > Paraglaciecola > Paraglaciecola chathamensis. The sequence goes on from BAEM01000014.1 coordinate 42,157, forward strand.
AGACATTGACCGCACCAAGGCTAAACAGCAGTCGGTTTCTTTGGATGAGCTGTTTACCACCTTACAAGGTTATATGGGCTCGGTGTACGCCAATGACTTTAATCAGTTTGGTCGTACTTATCAGGTGAACGTGCAAGCTGACGAGCAATTCAGACAAACCCCAGAACAAATAGCGCAGCTCAAAGTGCGTAACAACAACGGCGATATGGTGCCTATCGGGTCGTTCATTAATGTAAACAATACCGCAGGCCCTGATCGCGTTATGCATTACAACGGCTTTACCACGGCTGAAATCAACGGTGGTGCAGCGCCGGGTTACAGTTCAGGCGAAGCACAAGCAGCGATTGAAAAGATATTAGCTGAAACCTTACCCAACGGCATGACCTACGAGTGGACCGAACTCACCTATCAACAAATACTGGCAGGCAATGCGGGCATGTATATCTTCCCGTTGATCATCCTGTTGGTGTTCTTGGTATTGGCGGCCCAGTACGAGAGTTTGAGCTTACCGCTGGCAATCATTTTGATTATCCCGATGACGCTACTGTCGGCATTAAGCGGTGTGCTTATCGCAGGGGGCGACAACAATATCTTTACCCAAATTGGCTTTATTGTACTGGTGGGGCTGGCGACAAAAAACGCGATCCTTATCGTTGAATTCGCGAAAGAATTGCAAGACGAAGGCAGAACCGCTTACGAAGCCATTCTTGAAGCCGGCCGCTTACGTTTGCGCCCCATTTTGATGACGTCCATCGCCTTTATCATGGGCGTGGTGCCTATGGTGTTCTCAAGCGGTGCGGGTGCAGAGATGCGTCAAGCCATGGGGGTTGCTGTGTTCTCAGGCATGATAGGGGTCACCGTGTTTGGCCTACTACTCACCCCATTATTTTACTATGTGCTCGCTAAGCGCGGCGAGCGTAAATCTCACCAATTACCTATAAAAAACAACGCTAAACAGGAGGCTGACCATGGGTAACATCTTGAAAATCGGCACACTGGCTGGGCTGATCTCAGCCCTTGCTGCCTGTGCTGTAGGGCCTGATTACCAAGCCCCAACCAAAGCAAATAACATTGAATTAGCTAGCGCTTATGAGCAAGCAGAGAAGCTCACCAACTGGTGGAACGCTTTTGGTGATGAAGACTTAAATCAGCTGATTGACCAAGCGTTGAAAGAAAACCGCACGTTATTTCAAGCACAAGCCAACGTGCTGCGCGCCTATGCCATATTTCGGGATAGCGATAATGACTTGTTGCCAAAAGGCTCGTTAAACGCAGGCTACGAGGCGGGAAAGAACATTACTGTGCTCGAATCTGACGACGATACCATTGCCCGTGGTTATAACGCAGGCGCTAATTTAACCTGGGATGTGGACCTGTTTGGCAAGGTACGCCGAGCTATAGAAGCATCACTGGCTGAAGCCGAGCAAGCTGATATTCTGTGGCATGACGCTCAGTTACAAATTATCAGCCAAGTGGCTGCCACCTATGGTGACTATCGTGGTGCCCAGTTCAGATTAAAAGTCGCGGAGCAAAACTTAGCTAACTTGCGCCAAACACGCACTATCGTAAAAGCGCGTTTTCAGGCTGGGTTTGCCTCAGAACTTGAAATGGCGCGCATTGATGCTCAAGTCTTTCAAGTTGAAGCCAGTGTGCCACAAATGCGTAACTTGCTTGCCAGAGCCGAGGCCACACTGTCAGCACTTTTGGCCAAAAAACCAGGTGAACTTGCCCTTAGCACAGAGCCAGAGTTACCCCAGCTATCAAAGCCCGTGGCCTTGGTACCCGGTGAAAACTATTTGCGCTATCGGGCTGATGTTGCAAGTTCAGAACGGGCGTTAGCCGCAAGTACTGCGCGCATTGGCGTGGCAACCGCTGACTTATACCCGAATGTATCTGTAAGCGGCTTTTTAGGCTTTTTGTCTGGGCCAGGCTTAACCTTAGGCGGCGACACCAAAAGCTGGAGTGTTGCCCCGACTATCAGCTGGCAAGCAGCTGATTTAGGTTCGATAAAGGCGCGTATCCGCCAAGCAGAAGCTAATTCTGATATCGCCTTAGCCCAGTTCGAACAACAAGTGTTTGATGCGCTAGCCGACATGCAGTTTTCATTGCAAAGCTATAACTTCAGCCGCCAGCAGCAACAAAGCACTGAACACCAATGGCAAGCTAGTGAAAGAGCGATGATATTAGCCCGCCAGCGATTTGAAGCCGGTAGCGGCGAGTTTTTGGAATTGTTAGAAGCCCAGCGTGATGCCTTGCAAAGCCGAGAACAACTAGCCGTGCAAGAACAGCAAAGCTTTAACCGCTTAGTGGATATTTACCGTGCATTCGGTGGCGGGATCAGCGTTATTTAATACCAATCCGCATTAATAAGTGACCGCCTCAGAATGCGTCCAGCGGTTTTTGATTAAGGCGTCGCTATGTAGTAATGGTTGTTCCCTTTCAAATAGTGAGAACGCAACACAAAAGCCGGAGCGAACTCCGGCTTTTGTGTGACTGCTATTTATTTTACATTGCTTGCGCTTGAGTCACTGGAGCTTGCTTCTTATCAAGCGAGCCCGACCACGACGTTAGTAGCCATGCAAACACAACGATCAACCCACCTATCCAAGGTGTATCAGTAAGTTGCATGTTTTCTACCACGCTACCACCGATAATTGAGCCTATCGCAATACCCACATTAAATGCTGCAATGTTTAGCCCTGAAGCTACATCTACCGCGTTTGGTGAGTGCTTTTCGGCCAGTTGCACCACGTACACCTGCAAGCCTGGCACGTTACCAAATGCGAACGCTCCCCAGACTAATACGGTTAGTACGGCAGTAATTGGGTTGCCTGCGGTAAAGGTAAAAATAAACAGCACCAGTGCCAGCGCTGCGAAAATAAACTGCAAGGCTTTGACTGGGCCGTGTTTATCTGCAAGTTTACCCCCCCAGATATTGCCAAATGCCACTGACACCCCGTATACCAAGAGTATTAAGCTTATGGCACTAGCCGAAAAGCCTGACACTTGTTGCAGCATAGGTGCAAGGTAGGTAAAGGCGACAAATGTGCCACCATAACCCACTGCTGTCATAGCGTATACCAAGAGTAATCGTGGCTGAGTCAGTACTTTTAATTGCTGAGCAATCGTGGCTGGTGCAGATTTTTTCAGCTTATTTGGCAGTAAAATAGCGCTGCCGATAAGCGCAACTAATCCGAGTAAAGCGACAATTAAAAACGTTGCGCGCCATCCGAACATTTGCCCTATCCAAGTACCTAATGGCACACCTGTTACTAAAGCAACGGTCAAACCCGTGAACATAATAGCGATCGCGCTGGCTTCTTTGTCTTTGCTGACCAAGCTTGTGGCTATGGTTGAGCCAATTGAGAAAAACACCCCGTGAGCAAGGCCAGTAAGAATACGTGCGGTAATCAAAGACTCATAGCTTGGCGCTAGCCACGCCAGAATATTGCCCCCGATAAACAAAGACATAAGCGCGAGTAACACAACTTTACGGTTCCAGCGACCGGTTAAAGCGGTTAGCACTGGCGCGCCAATAGCAACACCTAAGGCGTAAAGACTGACCAACAGGCCAGCAGAAGGTAGTGATACGCTCAGGTCTTGAGCGATAGTAGGTACCAGCCCGACAATAACAAATTCGGTGGTACCAATAGCGAAGGCACTTAAAGTTAAGGCCCATAGAGCAAGTGGCATAGTAAGACTCCGTAATGATTCTAAAAACGCCGTCTTGTGAAATAACAAGACGAGCAGTGAATTTACGCAGTAGTATGCCGTTATAAATTATTGTGAAAAACACCAGTAATTGCAAAATACTTTATCGAAATAAACAACAATAGGCCTAACGATAGTCGCCTTATGGGGTGAATTTTACTATTTAGCGTGTGGCGAGTAGCCCAGCACTGGCGGTAACAAAAATGGCGGTATCGTTCATGGCCTTGCTAACCAACATAGCGCCTTCAAGCAAAGACAAGGTCGCAATAGCTTGCGCGTTCGCTGCTTGCTCAGAAGCACCATCCGCTTGTTGATACGCTTGGGTCAACCACTCAATATTTTGTTCAAAGAACCGCTGAGTTTGCGCTTTAACTTTCTCTGGCAGGCCGTCTGTTTCAGCACCTAGCAAACCGCAGAGGCACATTTTTTTGTCTTGGGTGAGTGCACATTGAAATTGCTGCAAATACACTTCAATAGGCTTTTTACCATCAGCAATAAGTATTTTAGGATCACCTAAATTGGTTAAGAAATTGTCTGTGTACTGACGGGCTAACTCAGCGCCTAAATCCGCTTTCGTGGGAAAGTGATAATGCACGCTAGAACTTTTAATGCCTATCTCATCTGCTAGCTCACGAAAACTAAAATTGCTATATCCGCCGGTTCGTACCTTCGCTTCTGCCGCTTTAAGTAGTTGCTGTTTCTTGCTCATATATGCTCCTGTTTCGGGCATTATCTATCAGTAGGTAAATAGGCACAAGCCAAGGCTACCATGCCTGTTTCATGGCTTTTGTTGTTAATAAACTGCAGTAAATTAAATAGATACTTAAATGGGATATTAGCCTGTGCAGCTGCATTGCTGGCTTTATAGCCATGAAAATAATCGCTGGGGTTTTAACAAACCTAACTCTTTGAAAAGATTCGTTAAAAATTACAGACCTCTCGCTTTTATAAAATACCTTAACTGAAAAACCTTGACAGGTTTTACACAGATCTTTATAACTACCTACCAGTAGATAGATAAAATACAAAGTATCTTTTAACGCTCATCAAAAAGATATTCATGATGCCTATGTGACTTTATCGAAATTACCAAACGTTAACCCAGCTTTAAAACAAAGCCTAAGAGAGACAAGCATGATCATTTATGACGTAGAAAACTTTCCAAACCCCCTTCGGGTACGTATTGCATTGGCAGAGAAAAATGCTCTCGATGCGGTCACCTTTCATCCGGTAGATGTAATGAACGGTGAGCATAGACGCGAGGCATTCTTAAATAAAAATCCCTTTGCCGGTGTACCTGTGTTGGAATTAGACGATGGTACTTATATCGCTGAATGCACAGCCATTACCGAATACATAGATCATCACTTTGCCGGCCCCTCCCTAACTGGCGAAACGGCCAAAGAACGGGCAGTGATAAGTATGATGCAGCGCCGCGCAGAAACCCAAGTGCTTGATGCTATTGCCACCTACTTTCATCACGCGACTGATGGTTTAGGCCCTGCATTGGAAACCTATCAAAATATTGACTGGGGACAAAAGCAGCATACCCGAGCACTCGCAGGCTTGGCTTACTTTGATAATATATTGGCTGAACAACCCTATGTAGCTGGAGAAGCGTTTACCATGGCGGATATTACTCTGTGGTGCGGACTGGTCTTCGGTGGATTTTGTAATGTCAGCATTCCTGGCGATTTAACACATTTACAAGCATGGTACGAACGCGTAGCAAAGCGCCCTAGTATTGCAGCATAGCTCAGCGCCCACTGACGTTTGAATTAATGCCAATCCGCATCAAAAAGTAGACAGGAGCCAGAAAATGAACATAAATGCCGATTTCAGCCAGCGCGTTGTAGTACATAGCCAGCAGCAACCTTGGGTTGCATCACCTATGCCTGGGGTTGATCGCAGGCCACTTGATCGCGTTGGCGATGAAGTGGCTCGTGCAACGACTATAGTGCGCTATGCGCCGGGCAGTGAATTTTCACCCCATGTACATACCGGTGGTGAGGAATTCATCGTGCTCGATGGCGTATTTCAAGATCAGCATGGTGACTTTCCTGCTGGCTCCTATATTCGAAACCCTCCTCAATCGTCACATAAGCCTGGCTCAGATGAAGGCTGCATCATTTTCGTAAAACTATGGCAATTTAACCCAGATGACAGGCAACACGTCAATGTACCGGCTCGGGTAGATAGCACGGTAGTATCAAACGAATTTATGCCACCAGCCATAGGCAATGTATGCAAAGAATTGTATCGCGATGAATTTGAAGTAGTTAGCGTGTATGAGCTAGCGCCTAATAGCGTGCTGGAACTAGGAGCCGCTAAGGGCCTAGAAGCATTAGTGCTTGATGGTGAATTTCATGAAAGGAGTGACACGCTAGAAAAGCATAGCTGGCTGCGCTTACCCATAGGCAGCAGCTTACATGGCAGAGCGGGGGAAAAAGGCGCAAGAATGTGGATAAAAACCGAACACTTACCATTCGTAGACGAACAGATCGCCCGAGTAAAAAACACCTAAGTTCACACAAAGAAGGCCCAAGGGACTTGGGGCTAGGAACAAGGAACAAGGAACAAGGAACAAGGAACAAGGAACAAGGAACAAGGAACAAGGAACAAGGAACAAGGAACAAGGAACAAAGAATGCAGCATGAAGAGTGAAAAGAAAAATTAATTACAGGCTGCAAAGCGCACAAATTGGAGTTAAGAAAAACGCATTTTCGCCTTGCTCATTAGCTATGTTATTAATTTTAGTTCCGGCCCCAAAATATAAAGAAAAATATAGAGACACCCTTTGCAAAAACCTCAAGTAAATTTAGTAATTATAAAGACAGCCATCTTTATAAGCGTCAAAACCGATTCAATTATGCTTTAACGTTGCTATTCAATCGTATGAATTCAACGTGATAAAAAGTAACCGGAATTTTAAGCTGACCATTTGGTTGTTTTCACACAGTGTCAGGGTGATTGAGGAAAAATTGGACGAGCTTAAGTAGAATTTAGCCAAGCGCCCGCCTCACAAGCTGTGCATTAAGTGTATTTGTTGAGATTAGTTGATAAAGTTCAGGCGCGCTTTAGCAGCTCTTTTGCTTTGCCCATCCCCCGTATTCGTTGATGATGAGTATGGCGCTTAAAGGCATTCATCATTTGCTCTGCACCTGCTGCGTAGCAGAAGTGTTTTTCAAACTCAGTGGTTAAGGCTAGCCACTGTGCTGAGTCTAATCCTAGTCTTTCTAGAATAGGGCTTTGAGTGTTATCGATATAACCAGGCTTGTCATCACGAATACAGCGACCGGTGGTATCGATAAGCTCACAGTAGTCTTTGAGGGCGTAAGCGATTCCGTGGGGCATATTTTCTCTTGAGCTTCCCGCAAAGGGCATTAGCGTGCTTGGTTGAGCGTGGTGATGTTTAGCGGCGTGAATGCGCTTTTTGATGCTGGTGTGTTTTGCTGTTTCAGGTGTTTTGGCTATTTTCGCTCTAATCGGGTTTAAATCCACATAGGCCATACACGCTAGTACTGCACTTTCATCTAATAAGGCTTGTGATTTAAATCGCCCTTCCCAAAACCTACCGGTGCAGTCATCTTCTTTATTGGCTTGACGGGCAATGTGCTCATTCAAGTCACGCATAAACCAGCTAATGTCGTATAAGCGTTTTCTGTAGATTTCAACGGTATCATCAAGGGTGATTAACTCCCCTTGGGTTAGAGAATCTCCGTTTACAAATTTTTGCGTGAGTAACGTACCTTTATGAAGCGTATGATAACGCTTTAGTACCGATTCGGTATCCCAGTTATCAGCCAGGGTTTTATCCACACAAAGCACCACATGGGTATGATTGCTCATCACTGCATAAGCGCATATGTCGATAGCAAACACGGTCGATAAAAACAACAAACGCTTCTCTACCCAACCACGACGATGCTCATAGCTTTGCCCTGTCAGCGTGTTAGTACCACATAAGAAAGACTGGCGTACACAACGGGAAACACAGTGGTAATAAGGCGTATCGACTAAGCTGATTTGGCTTTTTCGTGACTGAGGCATAACAGTCGACTCAATAAAATGGAACACGCATCAAGTGTAGTTTAGGGGTGAAAATTAACCATTTTTATAATGGGTGTCATTGTATTTAGTTTAGGTTGCAAAATTAAACATTTTTAACATGGGGGTCTTGATAATTTTATACATAAAAAAACACCCGCCGAAGCGGGTGTTTTTTATGTCACTAACCTTGCGCAAAATTATGCGTTGCTAGGTTTGTCGTTTGTTTTTAGCATATCAACAACGTTTTTCACGTCATTAGTATTTTCAGCGATTTTAATCGCTAACTGACGTTCAGCGTCTGTATCTACTGTACCTGAAAGGGTTACTTCACCCATTTCAGATTCCACGTCGATGTCCATGCCACTTACTTCTGACTCGAACATTAAACGGGTTTTGACTACCGTTTCGATTTTGGCGTCGTTCAGGCTTTGCATCACTTCGCCGTCGTCTTCGCCGTTCATTTCTTCGCTAACGGTCAACTGGTTGTCTACGTCAGCAACACCATCAAGCGACATGACAAGCTCAGTGGCTAAGGCTTTATCAACTTCACGGTCAACTTTGCCCGTTAGGATAACTTTACCGTTTTTAACATCTGTATTGATGTCGAACGAATCAAGATTACCGTTTAGCATCAATGTGGTTTCGGCTTTGCCGTCAATCCAGGCATCGCTCGCTGAGTCCTTCCAAGTATTCTCTGCATTCGCAGCTAAAGATGCAGTTCCAAGTGAAGCGGCTACTAATACTGAAATGATTGAATTTTTCATAAATATCTCCTTTTTAAGATTCACAGTATTTAATGCCAGTTCAATGCCAACAGCATAAGTAGTTGTATTGAATGAATTTATTTTCAATTCGTTACTTTTACAGCGGTGCAACTAGTGAAAATTATTACCAAAGTCTTGTAAATAGTTCTTTAGCAATTCTTGAGCTTTAGTGTTGATGTAATACCAATCAGCATTGATTAGTGCCCCTTAGAATGAGTTCAGTGGTTTTTCATTAAGGCGTCGCTATCTAGTAATGGTTGTTCTCTTTCAAATCGTTCTCTTTTAAATAGTCAGCTTTAAATAGTGAGACCTTTGAATGCAAGGACCCTAGAGCAAAAGTCGCTGGGCATTCTTTTCAGGCGAGCTGCAAAGGGGTTTCGCAGGGTTGCATGACTTCGAAACAGCACAATTATTCATTCAGTCATGTGCCTTGCTTATGCCCTTATACACTCTCGCTGAATGATCACGGTATTAACGTGGAACAGCATAAATTCGCTATGCATTGAGGGTTGTACGCCTCTTTATCTTGACCTATAAAACACAAAAACGCCCCTAACACGAAATGCTAGAGGCGCTTTAAGTACTGCGTACTTTGCTGTAACCCAATAGTAGTTAAGCGACTAGGCTTCTACGCATGGTTACCAATCTGGCGCAAAATCAGGGTCAACAATACGTTCTTGAGGTTCAATCGCATCTATTTTCTCTATCTCTTCTGCGGTTAACATCATTTGTTTTGCCGTGAGGTTGTCTCGCATATGTTCTACGTTAGTAGACGAAGGGATCGCTACGATCTTTTTGTGACTCAACCAAGCCAGCGCAACAGCAGAAGGAGTAGTGTCATGCTCTTTAGCAATCGCATTTAACACATCGTTTTCCATCACCTTACCCACACCCAAAGGCATATAAGCTGTCACTTGAATGTTATTTCGTTGACAGTAGGCCACTAATTCTTTGTTTTGAAAGTTGGGATGCACTTCTATCTGATTAGTCAAAATATGATCTTTGCCAAGTATGGCTAGGGCTTCATCAAGCTGACTTTGGGTAAAGTTAGACACACCAATATGCTCTGTTAAGCCTCGCTCTTTACACGCTTTGAGCTCTTGCAAATATTCGCTCATAGGCACCTTGTCCTCAGGTGACGGCCAGTGAATGAGTAGCAAGTCGACGTAGTCAGTATTGAGTTGAGTTAGGCTATTTTGCACACTGGTAATAAACTTATCTGCGCAGAGGTTTTCAAACCAAACCTTGGTCGTCACGAAAAGCTCATTTCTTGGAAGTGTTGAGGCTGATATAGCATCCCCTACTTCTGCTTCATTCTCATATGCCTGCGCAGTGTCGATATGACGGTAGCCAACATCAAGGGCGTTCTCTACCGCCATTTTTGCTTCATCGCCTTTTAAACGATAGGTGCCAAAACCCGGGGTAGGTAGTGAAAAAGTGTGCATGAATCAGTCCTTCTTCTGTGGCGAAAGCCAAAACTGGCTTTGCGCGTTAACTAAGTAGCGTAATTGCATTCGAATACCATGCCACTTACTAACGCACTGAATTACATTATCTTTTTCAGATTGCTGCTAGTACTGGGGGAAAAAAGTGAAATATTTGCACGCCCGCGTGAAGTCATTACTGCCCAGCGGGCTCACAAAAACGAAACGTACAACACATCAAAATGCTTGCTAAAAGCTAATCATTTTCTAGATGGCGCTTAATGTCGTCTAGGCGTTTTTTGATGTCTTGCCAGTCTTGTTGCCCTAATAAGGATTCACTCTGAATTTGCTCAATCATTTGCGCTTGCTGACGCACAAACTGACGATGCTCAGCAGCTTGGCTAAAAGACAAAATGCTGCTCAAGCCCTCTAGCAATCGTATGGTCACGGCTAAGCTATCTTTGGAGTACTGACGAATTTGATTAAAAGCGGCCTCTCCTAGTCCGGCATACTCTACAGGTTTGCACTGTAAGCGTATTACCCCTTCTTCATCTTCATAGGTTTGGGGTGGGAACGTTTTGGCGGTTAAATCACATAGCACTGCACTTAATTTATCCACTACCGTGACCGCTGTGTAGGGGTCGTTGATGCCTGGTGATAGTGCCCGAACTGCTATTTCCACTAATTGGCGAATCGCAAACTCTGCGTCTTGTATAGGTGTTCGATGAGCTCCTAAGCGCACTAAGTCGGTGATTTTATGTGTCGCACAGCCAAGCTTGGGCTGATGGAAATATGCCGCGCCAAGCACAGTTCCTTTGACCACAAAATCGCCCGGCATTACATACATGCGCAAGGCCATGTCGGTCTCTTTCGCGAGTGATTGAAGTTGTGCTAAGTCTAGTGTTTGTACGTAGCCGCTGTTGAGTGAATGTATCTCTTGCTGATTTGGATAAACTTGGCTGAAATTGGGCGTCTGTAAATCAACATCAGCATCGCTTTGTGCCGTGTGTTGCTCATCATCTTTAGGAAATAAGCGCTCAATAATTTCGTTAAGTTCGCAATACACATTGTCGATTACATTATCCGCTTGGATCGCTCTAGCCACATGATGAATAAAATAAATTAAAACGCCAACGCCCAGTATGGCTAACAACACCGAGGTTAGAATACTGAAGCCAGGAACAAAGCTTTGTTGCTCAAATGATTTGGTGGCTTGAATGATGAGCAAACAATAAATAAAAGTAGATAAGAAAAAGCCCAGCACGCACTGCGTGCCTGTATCCATCATGAAATTTCGAATCAATCTTGGTCCAAACTGAGACGAAGCAAGACTAAGCGCAACCACAGTGATGGAAAAAGCGATACTGGTAACGGTAATCATCGCAGTGGCTATGGTGGTCAGAAGCGCTCTGGCTGATTCAGGGGACGTTTCATAAAAGCCTGCCAGTATTTTAAGTTCACTGTCAGCGCCAAATCGGTCAAATGCTAACCCTAATTGAGATGATACTATGGCCAGTAAGGCCATAATCGAAGGAACAAACCAAAAGCTGGTTCGTATGGTTTCCCAAAGCGTGATAATCCGTGTATTCATCTCATTCCTTTACTAACAAGACTTGAGTTGCTGGTAGTCGCTGGCAAATGTGACCAGTTTACCTTCTGCATTGTAGGCCAGCTAGGCAAGGTATTTATGAGTCTTTATTGGCGTTTCTTTTTTTCACTAGCACCATAGCAGCCCCAAGTACGATAATCACGAAAAGCCCAAAGGCGGCCAGAAATGTGGTTAAGAAGCCTCCACCACTCGTGCCGGTTAAGCCGACAATAACACCAATAGAGACGATTAAAACGATCATAGTAATTTGCATTAACATGTTGAATTCTCCTGGGCAAATTTTGCCACGGTTATTCGTTTAACCTCACCTGATGTAAAATGTGCCGTGCTGGCCTTTACATAACTCATACCCACTACCCTGTGAGGTTGATTTATAAACATTAAAAAAGGGGTGCAAGCACCCCTTTTAACACTAAAGCTCGTTATGAGCCTTTAGGGCATATTAACAATCGTTGTCGTCAGCGCCTGCGCCGTCTTTAACATCTTCACACGCGTCTTCGATTGCGTTACCGGTGTCAGTTACCATTTCGTCAACTTTTTCACCCGCTTCTTCCGCGTTGTTATCGTTACAAGCAGTCACTAATGTTAGTGAGCTGAAAACCATCGCTAAAAGAGTAAATTTTTTAAGTAAGTTCATAATGAATCTCCGTCCTGTTTTTATAAATAAATTGTGTGTTGTATATTTAGACTTTAGGGCCTTTACCGCGAATAGCATTCGCTACAAGCGACAGTACCAATAGAATCAAAAATATAAAGAATATGATTTTTGCAATTCCTGCTGCTGTTCCTGCGATTCCGCCGAAACCCATTACGCCAGCTAAGATTGCGATAATTAAAAACGTTAATGCCCAACCCAACATAATAATCTCCTTAAATATTCAAATTTCTTTTTACAACTCGTTTTGAAGTTGTGCTTCAAGTCGTATTTGAAAATTTCTTCAAATTTGGATGTCGAGTAACTTAATGCGCTATTCATGCCACACCAACAAACCACCATAAGCCATTGAATTTAAAGAGTTATATTTATATTAATTAAATGACGTAAGATCGAGATGTAACGAAAAGTTGAAATAATTACAATTAGAAAAGGAACAAGTTTCTTGATCTGTGCCCCTTTCTTACGCCCTTACTTTAGGCAAAGCTCAGTTAAGAGTGGAAAGTGATCTGACCCAATTTCAGGTAACCGTGACAAGCTCACCAAGGCAAAATCATCACTATGAAACATATGATCGAGTGGCCAGCGCGCAAATACATGTTGCGCATGGAAGGTATTAAACGCCCCGCGCCCAATACGCGGGTCACATAAGCCGCTGATCCGTAAAAATGCTTGGGTGGTAGGTGACCATGCCACGTCATTTAGATCGCCACTGACAAGAACCGGCAGTGCACTTTCGCTGTCGTTTTGAGCTATTTCCTTAGCCAGTCCTAGTAGTTCAATATCGCGCTCTGTGGCTTCCTCATTTTCCGTTGGACTTGGAGGAGCAGGGTGAACAAAGTGACATCTAATCTGTTCACCACTTTCCAAAGTTGCTATGCAATGCACAGAGGGCACGCCCTTTTCTACGCGTTCTGCGGTTGTAATCTCACTTAGTGGCAGGCGGCTGAAAATATGCATACCGTAAAGGTTCTCTAACGGTATGTTAACCCTGTAAGGGTAAGCTCCATGCAGCGGACCTAATGCGTCTTGCCACCACTGATTACTTTCTAGTGTAACCAAAATATGCGGCTGCTCTTGTTCCACTAGCTTGATTAGCTTGGGTGCCTCGCGGTTAGTCATCAGTACATTGGCGTTAATAATTTTAATACTACGCTTAGGATCAGGTTGCTCCATCACCTTCACACTGGGTTTAACGATAGTCGTGTAGGGTAATATCCAATAAATTTGATAGCCTAACGCGAACAAATTAACCAGTATCAGCCCCGCCATATAGGTCAGATTGGCATGATAAAGTCCCCCTATCGCTACTAGGTTAACGGCTGTCAACACGGCGATTTGCAAGCGCGGAAACTCCCACACTCTAACAACCCAGTGATCGCTTGGCAGAAGCGGAACAAAGGTCAGTAGCAATAAGACACAGGTTACTATGATAAAGGTGGTAAACATCTTCGCTCTCGCTTTTAGTCAAAGGTGGCAGTGGTACTCATGAAATATTAACCCAAGGGGTTTAATGTTTACGCTGTACAGCAAACTGTTGCTGGCGATCATTAGTCCCTGTTGATAGAGGCAGTGTGACGGTTTCATCAACTTTAATATCAAGGGATTTAATGAATGCATTTCTAATAATAGCCCCTATTGCAGGCCATAATGGTGTTTCAATATCATCGATATTCCCCTCTAAGGGAATACGCGTAGCGACAAGATCTTTGTTACCACCTTCGAATAACTCAGCTATGCCGCCAGTAACAGCCTCAAACAACCATTGAAAAGGGTTATCACCGTCTTGCACCACGTCTTCTTGCCAATCAAATACAGATAAGTCGTAGACCCCCGCTTTTACATAACCACTGACTACTCCCTGCTTTGCGGCAAACTCCATGGCAAAGTCAAGCTGTCCGGCTTCCACATCAAACGGTGAATAGAAACTAATTAAGTGGTCTATGTGCATCATAGGCAGACGCTGCATTTCAACATCTAAGTTAAACGTCGGTTTTTGTGCATAAGGATCATAAGATCCAGAGAGTGACAGCGGACAAACGCCTGCTATTTCGGCAGTGATCCGCATGTTGGTAACCAGTGAACCTGAGCGCGCTTTACTGTTGGTCAGATTGGTAATTTGCCCATGTATATCTTGAATTTCGCTGTGGGTTTTACGCTCGTTACTGATTGTTTCGAACATCAATTTACCATCAATAATATCTATCCGGTCGATGGAAAACGGCACGAGTTTATTGGCTAAGGTAATCCAGGTTTGTTCATCTTGTACGTCATCATTTACTTCCTCTTCTTCACCTGCGGTATCAGCATAATAAAACTGCGGTTTTAAAAAGGTCATTTCTGATACTATGCTGCCACGAAATAACGCCGACCATAAAACCGATATATCTAATTGCTGAATTTTAATCAGCGGTTTTTGTAAGCCCCCATCGACAAGATTCAGCTCAATGTCTTGGACTTGATAAGCACCACGATACAAAGCGATATCCACATCGCCCACGTGACCGCTTAGGCCGGGTGTGCTGGCAATCGCATAATTAACACCTTTCTCAACCGCGTATGGCGCCAATAAACGCAATACAACGATAATAGCTACCAAGCATATGGCAGTGATCACGGTTTTACGTGTACCAGACCTCATCGTTAGCTCCTGAGAAAATGAGCAATTACCCGCTACTAAGGCGGGTAATTGCTGGTGACTGTCATTGCGATCGAATAACAATGCATTGTGGTAAAACTTACATCAGACTGAGTGCATTTCTACCACTTCAGCAAGCGCGTTCTGCACTGCGAGTGCAAAATATTCTATCGTTTAGCTATGATCCAAACCGCATGGATAATGCCTGGAATATATCCCAACAAGGTTAATAGGATATTTAGCCAGAACGCTCCAGCAAGACCTACCTGCAGGAAAACACCTAGAGGGGGAAGTAAAATTGCGATCAATATTCTTAGTAAATCCATAATAACACTCCTGTTTTATCTATATGGTTTGTAAATGCCAATTTGCCAAATAGCGAAAAATTTTCGGTATTTAAAAGCAATTGTCTCAACTCGTTACGCAATTACTGTTCCGGCTTGTCAAACCACCGAAAATTAAGCTTATTTATTCTCCAAATCTTCTGGTCTCGTATCTGCCACAACCGCCCCTCGGCTGCCCGCCTTTTTTGCGTATCCATGGGTGCTGTCTTCTTGTGTTTGGTGCTCCATAGCGGCATTGAACTCGGCTCCTAGCAAGATGATAAAAGCCGTTAAGTAAAACCACATTAGTAAAACAACCACACTACCAAGTGAGCCGTACGTTTTATCGTACTGCCCAAATTGGCCTAAGTAATAGGAAAACCCTACAGAGAACATGACCCAAGTTACACTCGCCAGTATCGAGCCAGGCGTTACCCACCGCCACTTGGCCGATGAACGATGCGGCCCATAGCGATAGAAGGAAGCTAACGCTAAATTAAAAACAATCGCCAGAAATGGCCAAGTGATGAGCTTAACGAAGAAACTGCTGTGCTCCTTGAGGCCAATTTGATTAAGAAGAATGGGTAACAAGGCGATGGCCAACAACGCTCCGGCCAGCACTAACACTGCACTTAAGGTCAAAACAACGCGCATGACAAGCATCATAATCAATCCACGTTTTTCACGCTGATCGTACGTAATATTACTCGCGGTCACCATCGCTTGAGCCCCTTTACTGGCGCTCCATACAGCGAATAACGTACTAAATACCACGCTCGCACTTAATTCAGCTTGAGATTTATTAATGATGTTGCTGATCTGCTTTTGAATGATCTCTCTGCCCTGGGCAGGCACCACGCCAATCAAACTGTTCAAATGTTGCTGTAATTCATCTGGCGATACCACTAAGCCATACACAGAAACAAATGCGGCAAGCATGGGGAAAATAGCCAGTAAAAAATAAAAACCGACCCCAGCGGCAATCAATGACAGGTTGTCATCGAGCATTTTTTTCACGGTACGTCGTAAAATATCCCACCATCCAACTAATGGGATGCCTTGGGGAGAAGTGGCGCTTTGTCCTCTGTTCGCTGTCACGGGCAAGTCCTTATTCGTTTGTTGCTATATGAGCGCTTGCGTGGCACCTATCTTGCGTTTGCTCGATTACTTGCTTCACGCAAAGTCCCGTCAAATGTCGTGTTGTTATTGCCAATTAACTGAGGTGCTAATTAAATGCAAACTCATACTCGTGTTAGTCAAATATCGGTTTCTTTGTTATTCACAGCTATCTGTTATGCCATTTTTATGCCTATCGCCTATGCACAGGCCCAAGCGCAAGAAGCTCCAGCGCGTGATGCAATATCAACCCAACCTTTAGATGTGTGGGCCGATGTCATTAACCTGTGGCAGCAATTCGTGTTAGCACTACCAATGTTGTCGCTCGGACTGGTGTTTTTCGTACTCTGTTACCTGCTAGCCAAGCCTGTTTCCACTTTACTTGTGAGGCCCATTGGCTACCTAAGTCAAAGTCAATTGATCAAGCTAGTTACGCGGCGCACCATAAGCTTGTTGATCATTCTGCTCGGGTTATATGTGTTCTTACGCTTCGCCGGTTTAAGTGAGTTTGCCATTGCCATTGTCAGCGGGACTGGGGTGATGGGCTTAATCTTAGGTTTTGCGTTTCGTGATATTGCGGAGAATTTTATTTCTAGCTTGCTACTAAGCGTGCAGAAACCTTTTAAAATTGATGATGTTATTGAGGTGCAGGGTCAACTCGGCATTGTGAAGCAGGTCACGGCAAGAGCGACCACCTTGGTTGACTTCGACGGTAACCATATTCAAATCCCAAACGCGACGATTTATAAAAATATCATACGCAACCTGACTGCCAACCCTAAGATGCGAGGTAAGTTTATTATTGGTATCGGTTATGACTCTAGTATTTTAGACGCACAACAACTAGCCACTAAGGTATTAGCGGCGCAGCCCACTATTTTGCAAGACCCAGAGCCGCAGGTTTTAGTCGATACGCTCGGCTCGTCTACGGTAAATCTACAAGTTTACTTCTGGATTGATGCCCAGCAATACAGTTTGCTCAAAGTGTCTTCGATGTTAATGCGCTTAATCATGCGCGAGTTCGAGAAAAACAACATCAGCATGCCAGATGATGCGCGTGAGATTATCTTTCCTCAGGGCGTACCGGTGCATCAATTGGCCGAGGCTGAGGGTCCCAAAGCTGTGCAGCTTGAAAGTAGCACTGTGAATAAACCGCTATCGCCTGCAATTGAACACGATATGCAAGACAGCGAGCACGTAGATGACTTAAGCAGTGACACTCACGACATACGTCAACAAGCCAAGCAAGCGCGCGACCCTGAGCAAGGACAAAATATTTTATAAATAATAAATGAAGTAGCGAAGGCCTTACTTCTCTTTTTTAAGCCAATAGCTTTGCCCTAAGCCGAGTAGTAAAAACACACTCATCAGGGCAATAATATGATGATCAATCATAGGGTAAATAACAGCATACACACCACCAAATGCCAGCAGCACATAGCCGACTATGGTATTTGCGGTGGCTACATATTCGGTGCGTGTATCGCCACTGGCTATGTCGAGAAGATAAGTTTTTCGAGCGGTACGAACGCCTGCATAACCTACTGAAAGTAAAAAGAATAACCCCACATTTAACCATAGTGAGCCAATATCAAAAAAGCAATAAAACGCGCTGCTAGCAAGCACACAAATGGCGCTGGCAATACGGATGGTTAGCACTGCACTTTTATCAGACCATGATCCCCATACATAAGAGGATAAAAAAGCCGCAAGCGCACTTGCAGCAATAAAATAGGGTAAGTGAAAGCTGCCATCTTGCCCGGTTGTAATACTGACAAAAAATGGTGCGATAAGCGCGCTGTGTAGTAATAAACAGCGGCTAATGATTAGGTGCATTAATGCCTTATCGCTTCTTAATGTGGTTAAGAATGACTGGCTTGGGTGTTTCTGATCAGATGTAACTCGGGCTCTTAGGGCAAGAGATAGTGGCAGGGTCGCCAAAAATAGCACGCTCGCACTGGCAATAATAATCAGTAACCAAGCCTGCTCAAATTGTGACTTGCCCAGAATTAGCACCCCAGCGCTAATCAAGGACAGTAAACCTGACAACCCACTGGCGATACCGACAAGTTTACCTCGTCGGCCTTTTTCGATTAATACCCCTTCCATGTCTTTCATGGTGAGTGAACAAATGGCTCGGCCCAGGCTAAGTATCAGTAATAAAATCAGCATAGATAAGCCCGCGCCAAATGAGCCCAACAGCGCCACAGAGGGCACCATAGCGAGGATCGCTAATGCTTGGACCAACACTCCTAGACGCCAAACACGCTCACGTCGAACAAAATGCTGAATACGCCGTTTTAACGGTAACTGAGGGATAAGCGAGCCGGACTCTCGTATTGGCACCAACAATGAGATCATCCAACTTGGGGCCCCCATACTCGTCATTATCCAAGGCAAGGTGGTTTTCGCGGATATTAAAATATCGGCTAACTTCGTCATGGTGGATATAACCACTAAGCGGATAAAAACGCTAAATTGCCTTTTTTTACTCACAGCTAGTCTCGTTTAACCACGTGCTATTTAAGCTTATTATGTTAATAAAGCCTAAACAGATCAATCGATACCAATCCGCATTAATAAGTGCCCCCTCAGAATCACTTATTAAAAGCAGAATGGAATTACTCTGGGTCTGTTTGCGGTAAACCCGCTTTATTGTGAAGTTGCTCTTTTGGTTCTTCCTCTTCTTTTTTCACGAGTAAAAACAGGCCGGTACCAATGATCGCCGCGATTACCGAGCCGGCTAATATGCCTAATTTTGCTTGGGCCAATAGTTGCGGATAGTTCGCAAAGCCTAGCGACGCGATAAACAACGACATGGTAAAGCCAACACCGGCTAAGCTTGCTAAAGCGATTATGTGGTGAAAGTTTAAGCCTTTGGGTAATCGCGCAAAATTACACTTCACGGCAAACCATGCAAACAAACTAATGCCGATGACTTTACCTAGCACTAAGCCACTGCCAACCGCTACAAACACCACTGACTCAAAGATTTTGTCCAGTTCGCTCGGTAATGCAACCCCCGCGTTAATAAAGGCGAAGATAGGCAAAATCATCAAACTAACAGGACGATTGAGCACATGACCCCAACGTTGAATAGGCGTGGTCGTCATAGCTGCAATATCTTGTGCTTGTTCGACTAATTCATGCTGCTCTTGCTGCTCTAAAATAGATTTATCTTCACGATCGTTTTTCTCGAAGCGGTTCAATACGCTACGCATATTGCGAGAAAACCAAGAACTTTGCGCGTAGGGTCGTGTCGGTACCGCTAATGCAGCCAATATACCTGCCGCGGTCGCGTGAACGCCTGATTGCAGCACAAACCACCACAGGAGTATTCCTCCTAACATGTAAAAGATAGGGCGGCGAAAACCCAAGAGATTCATCAGCATTAAGCCAAGCAGCGTTAAGCCCGCATAACCTAGTGAAACCAAATGAATGTTTTCAGTGTAAAACAAGCCAATCACTGCCACAGCGCCCATGTCATCGACTATGGCTAATGCTGACAGGGTAACCGCAGCTGAGCGCGGTGCCTTACTACCCAGCAGCGCCAAAATACCAAGTGCGAAAGCGGTATCTGTGGCCATAGGGATACCCCAACCACGCATGGCTACATCGGTGCCGGTCATGGCGATGCCAGCATAGATACACGCCGGAATAAGCATTCCCCCGACGGCCATGGCGATAACCAAACTTGAGTCACGAAAATCTTTTAGATCGCCCACTAAACATTCGTATTTAATTTCCAATCCGAGTAAGAAAAAGAACAGCACCATCAGGCCATCATTTACCCAAGTATGTAACGAATAACTAATCGCGAAATCACCAAGTGAAATGCTAAACGCCATATGACTTATGTCTTGGTAAATTTCATGCCACTGGGAATTAGCAATGAACATAGCCGCCATCGCTGCGAGTAGCAGGGTAATGCTCGCGGTGGCTTGGCTCTTAAAAAATTGCTCAAATGAGAATATGAAATGATTGAACTTTCGCTCGAGCGGGGCGAGCTCGCGATCTCGGTCTTTAAGTGGATTCATCGATAAATGCTCTTAAGGTGACAACGGATATAGGCTGATCATGAAGCGATAACGGAAATAACAAACGGGGCGAATGCTGCGCACTCGCCCCGTTTAGTTTAATAATCTCTGATTTGCTAAGCATGCTCACCGGTTGTAATGACTATAGATAGCCTCGATGATGCAGGAAGCTAGCCAACCTCGGCCGGGTTAGCTATGTCGATAGAAGGAGCTATGCCCGTACTTGCCCCGTGCCACTGACTAGGTATTTTTCAGCGGTTAGAGATTCAAGACCCATAGGGCCGTAAGCATGTAGTTTAGTCGTCGCGATGCCGATTTCAGCACCTAAGCCTAATTCACTACCATCTGAAAAACGCGATGACGCATTCACCATGACCACAGACGCATCTACTGTGCGCTGAAAACGCTTGGCGGTTAACTCATTCTTAGTACAGATAACTTCTGTGTGATGGCTACCAAAGCGCGATATATGCTCAAAGGCGGCGTCAAGGTCATCAACAATACCCACTGCAATTTCAAGATCTAAGTATTCTTCACCGAACGCATCATCTTCTATGACTGTTGGGTTTTCAAAGTAACCAGCAGCTTTGGCACTGGCATTAATCTTAACTTGTTTGCTTTGTAATGCTGCGGCTGCAAGTGGTAAAAATGAGTCCGCAATATCTTTATGTACAATCAAACCTTCTAGTGCATTACACACGCCAGTACGATGGGTCTTACCGTTGACCAACAAATCTATAGCAGTCTGTAAATCTGCGTCTTTGTCTATGTAAAGATGACACACCCCTTTGAAGTGCTGAATAACAGGTATTTTACTGTTGTCAGTTACGTGACGAATTAATCCTTCACCACCGCGCGGAATAATCACGTCGATATACTCGTCTTGTTGCATCAGCTCCATCATCAACTCGCGGTCGGGATCCGGTACCACTGTGATTAATTCAACGGGTAAATTGTGCTTTTGCAAGACGTCTTGTAAAACAGCGGCAATTGCTTTACTGCTTCCTAAAGCTTCTTTACCACCACGTAAAATAACCCCGTTACCAGATTTGAAACACAAGGCACCTGCATCTGCAGTTACATTTGGACGAGCTTCATAAATCATACACACCACACCTAATGGAATGCGCATTTTGCTGATCTTCAAGCCATTGGGGCGCTCACCCACAACACGCTCAAGACCTGCTGGGTCGGGTAAAGACACTATGGTTTCAATACCGGCCGCCATGCTTTCAACACGTTCTTCATTTAACGTTAAACGGTCGATCATAGCTGCACCTAAACCGTCTTTCTCGGCTTGAGCAAGATCCATTTTGTTGGCTGCATAAATGACTTCTGCGTTGGTTCGCAGTGCATCTGCCATGTCTTGTAAAACTTGGTTTTTGGTTTTTTCGTCTAATACTGCAAGTACTTTTGCAGCTTTTGCTGCGTTTTGCGCTAATTCTTTAATCATGCTTATTGTTTCTCCAATACAGCGATATTTTTCTTCGAGATGATAGGACCTGTTTTATTTTGGAATTCATCGGCGAATTCCCGATCATCTTGGTCCGCAATGAAACTCAGCAAACAACTGCTGTAGTTTGAACGTGCTTTCGCTATGCGCGTTCCATCATCTTTTCTCAATAAAATGGTGTCACCCACAGAGAAATTACCGTTTACTTCGACAATTTCGTCACTGGTGAGCTGTTCACCCTCTGCCGCAAATGTGGTATCAAAATCGTTATCCACTACAACTTCGCCTTGCTCTGATGCGGTGTGAGTCATCCAATGCACGTCTTCCTGCATTGGTTTGGCATACGGTCTAAAGTGCGTGCCGGGGTTTTTACCTTCAAGCAAGGTATTAAAGGTCGTAGCTTTAAAACCATTAACAATGAACGTATCAATACCATGAGAAGTGGCTTTTTCAGCCGCCTCAATTTTGGTTTTCATGCCCCCTGTGCCTACCGCACTCGTTGCACCGCCGCCCATGGCAAAAATACGACTATCAATTGTTGTCACCTCGGGAAGCAATACCGCATCATCATGGGTATTCGGGTTTTTGTCGTATAAACCGTCAACGTCAGAGCAAATAATCAACGCATCTGCGTCTGCAGAAGCGGCCACCATAGCGGATAGATTATCGTTATCACCCACTTTTAAATCATCTGTGGTGACTGTGTCATTTTCATTGATAATCGGTAACACACCGTTATTTAACAACGAGAATGTCGTTTCGCGAATACTCACATAACGCTCGCGGTCACGTAAATCACCGTGAGTAAGTAAAATCTGTGCCGTAGGGAAGTCAAAAAGTCTGTCCCAAGTGGCCATCATTTCAGTTTGTCCTGCAGCGGCCATCGCTTTTTTCAAGGCGATATCAACCTTGTCGGTTTCTGGGAATAAATGTGAGCCTGCTGCAACAGAGCCTGAGGAGACAAGAACAACCTGAACACCGTTGGCTCTTAAGCGCACAATAAACTGCGCTATGCTAAGTAAGTAATGACTACTGCACCCTTTACGGTTAGGTGCGATTAGCGCGCTGCCTACTTTAATTACAACGCGTTTCCATTGTGAAAGATCCATTGAATGTTTCCTTAATTTGAATGTTGTTTAGCTAAAACCTGATTGGTTTCATCGAACATGGCGGCTGTGGCTTGACTTGGTTCTTCACCAAATTTACTAACAAGCCAGATAACACCCGCACTAACAATAAAGCCCGGAACAATTTCATACATCACACTAGAGAGTGCTTGTCCATCGGGTAGTAGCGGTGCATAAATCCAAACCAAAACGGTTACGGCACCAGAAATAATCCCTGCTACTGCTGCTTTGTGAGTTAAATTTGCTTTGTATAAGCAAAACAACACTAATGGTCCAAATGCGGCGCCAAATCCAGCCCACGCATTACTGACCAATGATAAAATACTATTGTTACTATCCAGTGATAATAACAACGCGACGATTGCTACACCTGCAACCCCGTACCGCCCCATTTTTACGGTTTGCTCGTCACTCACTTCATTTCCAGCTTTCAAGCGGTAAATATCTTCCGTGAGCGAGCTGGCTGACACCAACAATTGAGACGAAATGGTGCTCATAATGGCGGCTAAAATAGCGGCTAATAAGAAGCCACTGATTATCGGATTAAATAGCAGCTCAGAAAATATAATGAAGATGGTTTCTGGATCATCAACCGCTAAATTAAATTTATTCGCATAAGCCACACCCACTAGACCTGTTGATAGAGCGCCTATAATGGTCACTGTCATCCAGCTCATACCTATGTTTCGAGCCGTTTTAACAGCCGGCACCGAGCGGATAGCCATAAAACGCACAATAATATGCGGTTGTCCGAAGTAGCCTAATCCCCACGCCAAGCTAGATAACAACCCTAACCAGGTGATATCGCTCATTGTCTGCGAGAATGACGGAATAGATTGATAGGCAAACCCAAGCATTTCACTGCTATCTGTAAATTGCTGGTATGCCACAATGGGCACTAACGCCAGAGCAATAAACATAATGCAACCTTGGACAAAATCCGTCAGAGACACAGCCAAAAAGCCACCTAACAAGGTATAAGACACCACCACACCTAGCGTGATGAAAAGGCCAAGCTGATAATCTAATCCGAAAGCCGATTCAAAAAGCTTGCCACCCGCGACTAATCCAGCTGATGTGTATAGCGTGAAGAACATCACAATAATACCAGCTGAAATAATGCGAATACTGCTGGCTTTATTGTTAAAGCGTTTCGCAAAGAATTCAGGAATGGTTAAAGCGTCGTTCGCCACTTCTGTGTACACCCGCAGCTTAGGCGCTACCAAAATATAATTAGCCAACGCCCCGATAAGCAGACCGATAGCAATAAACATGCTATCAAAGCCACCAACGAACATAGCACCTGGTAACCCCATGAGCATCCAGCCGCTCATATCAGAAGCACCAGCAGAAAGCGCGGTAACCTGGGGGCTAACTTGACGGCCGCCCAAGATATATCCAGACATATCGCTAGTAGAACGGCGATAAGCGAACACGCCTATCCCCAGCATAGCGATAAAATATACTGCTAAAGAAATATAACTCATATTGTATTAATTAGTGGCTAGCGGAGGTTTGGCTTTTGGTGCGAGCGCGAGACTGGTTGTGAGTAGCGAGGACGAGTAAAGAAATGCAGGTCAAAAGCCAAAAACTCGTTTTATGAAAAATAGTGCTAATCAGTAAAGTGGCAGGTTTAGTAAGCGTATTGCCAATCGCTTTAAGCGTTTTCATTTTATCTCCGTAAATGAATGATAAGTTGTGCACTGATAATTACAGGTCAATTAATTAGTACACGAAGTATTATGCTCAATTACTGTCCAAAGATCAAATCTAAATCTGGATCTAAAGGGGGTAAAAGCTAGCCCGAGTCTGAAAAAACAGTATAAATAGAGTAAGTTAGATCGCCGCCAGCACAGATGACTTCAACGCTAGAGCGTTATTTGCCATTTACACTTTTTAATGCGAGAAAAAGTGCTTTAGGTTGCATTCAAGCTAAAATTTGCTAGGGTTCGCGATTAACGTCAGAGCAGGTAGCAGCAATGAAAAAATACGATGAGTTACTAGTGTCACTAAGACGCGTAATACGGGCCATAGACCTCTATTCAAAAAAACTCAGTAAAGAGTCTGGTTTGACTAGTCCTCAGTTGATCGTAATGCAAGAAATTTACAATAACGATGATGTTATGGTGAAAGACATTGCCAGCCATATCAACTTAAGCTCGGCGACTGTAACCAGCATTCTTGATCGCTTGGAGG
The DNA here is from genome assembly GCA_000314955.1 of Paraglaciecola chathamensis S18K6. Taxonomy (GTDB): domain Bacteria; phylum Pseudomonadota; class Gammaproteobacteria; order Enterobacterales; family Alteromonadaceae; genus Paraglaciecola; species Paraglaciecola chathamensis. The sequence goes on from BAEM01000014.1 coordinate 67,260, forward strand.
CCCGTGGTTACGTGGTCAGAGAGCGCTCACAAATAGATAAACGCAAAGTCGGCGTTCGTTTAACAGAATCTGGCGCTAGTGCTTTTAATAATGCACCCACCTTGCTGCAAGAACATTTTATTAACCGCTTTGAGTCATTAGACGAATGGGAACAAACCCAGCTTGTTTCCACCATGCAACGCATCGCAAAAATGATGGACGCCGAAGCGCTAGATGCCGCGCCTTTATTGCAAGTCGGCCAAATTCACACCTTAAATGCAGCCGGTGAAACCACCGCAAAGCCTTCAAGTAGCGCAGATACAGCAAAACCGTAACTGAGCCTCACTGAATCAGCACCCGTTATTAGCTAGGCTGGTTAGAACCAACAGGCGTGGATATTAACCAAACGCCGATAATAGCATGTGTGGACAATAGCCGAACGAGCTTAATTAAGCTCGTCGTCTTTCCAATACTTGGTACCTTTTACTGTCGCTTGTAGCGCCAAGCCACTTTCAGTCAATTGATAAATGGTGATGTTATCGACGGTCACCTCGCCTCCTTTCGCAGCGCCTTTGTCACCCGCTTTAGCCGCAGCATCAGCTTGAGCACCAAACGCCCAGCCTTTCTCAACAAATCGCGACATTACGGCTTCGTTGTGAAACACGAACACAACCCGAAAGTCTTTAATTCCTGCTCCGAGCCCTAGGCCTACCTCAGCCATCTTCATATAGGTTTGTTGGCCTGTTTGGTTGTCGGTTACAACACCATATCCACCGCCAAAACTCGCCAGAATAAGATTAACGTTGGCATTATCAAACACGGCATACCCAGGCGCACTATTGATTTGCGATCGCACACTGGGTTTCAAGGCAAATAATTCTGTGAGTACTTTGTCGTTCATTGTTTGTACTGCCTGACGCTTTTGAGTGACAGTTGCATCGGTAGTGGTAGAACACCCCCCTAACGATATAAGAGAAAGCGTGGCAAAAAGACCAAATAACACTGATTTGTACTGCATGAGTCATCCTTAGGAAGCTATTTCACATTTCGTGGCAACACATAGCAAGTACCAAACCACAAACAGCAAACAACTGATAAATATAAGAAAAATTACGCTTACTCTGGCTATTTAACAATAGGTTCCCCTTGCTTGAGAAGAAAGTCAGCTAAATCGGTAACTTTGTCGCAACGACTAGGTATATTTTTCCCACGTAAACCCTGTCAGACTGAGAAAATTAAAATTTAAGCATATAAAACAGTTAGTTATGAATGGAACGGATTTTGTATATTTGCACATATCCTATTGCGTAAAGACAAAATTATTCAATAACAATAACGGTCTTTACGACAATTTTGCTTGAAGCGCTGGTATTACGTGACGCTCTCGCAGTTATATAAAGAGGAATAACAGTTTGCTAACTCATCACCTTTTGAAAAAGTTCATTTCAGGGAGTTTACTCAGCGCGTCATTATTCCTGAGCGCATGTAGTACACACTCGCCGCAACAAGCGCCCGAACAGGCCGAGATTTCTAATAAAGCTGGCAGCGAACTGGTCGTCAATAGTTCACATGGAGAGCAAACCATTGAGCCTACCGTGGTCAGTTATCCAGCACAGAACAATGCACAGGGAGTCAGTAACAGTGAGAATATCGCATTCGACGATCCTTTAGAGTTCATCAATCGCCCTATTTTCGCCTTTAACGACAAATTGTTTGAGTACGTATTAATTCCAGCTGCAAAAGGCTACACGAATGTGGTTCCCGATCCTGTACGAACCAGTGTTGGTCATTTCTTTGGCAATATTCGCGAGCCCCTTAACGCCCTTAATCAGTTGTTTCAAGGGGAAGTAAGTGACAGCGGAAAAAGCATTGGTCGCTTCCTTATCAACTCTACCGTCGGGCTACTAGGCTTTTTCGACCCAGCAACGGCTTGGTTTGAGATAGACGAGAACGTGTCCACAATCAACGACACCTTAGTGAAATATGATGTGGGTTATGGCAGTTATCTCGTGCTCCCAATATTGGGACAATCGGATCTGCGCAATGGCTTTTCCACCATCACAGAATCCGTATTTCATCCCATTCAATATGCTGCCGAAAGTCCAGAGACTTTATATATTCAATCATATGGTGGTTTTCATGCCTTTGCGCCCGAAGCCCCGACCTATGAAGAACTACGTAAAGAAACAGATGATCCTTATGTGTTTTTCCGAAATTTGTACATGCAAAGTATGCTGCGTGACCAGCAATACCCAGCAGAAAACCAAGAGCCGCAAAATGTTGAGCCAAGCACGAATGACAACAATGCTACTAGCACACCGTCAGAGTTAGCAGACGATGCCCCCGCATCGTCACAGGAGTAAACACTGAATGAGTAGATTTTTAGCTGACTTTATAATTCGACATGCAAAGCTAATATTATTGGCTTTTGCCATTTTAGGTGGTTTGGCGGCTTGGTCTGCACAGCAATTTAAAATTGATGCATCGGCAGACACCTTACTTATTAAAAACAATAAGTTATTCGTTGAAACCCAAGTAGTGAATGAACGGTTCTCCCCGCAAGAATTTATTTTGGTAGCGTACAAGCCGAAAAACCATGCGCTATTCAGTCAACGAACCTTCAATGATATTCAGCAGATTTCAAGTGAGCTAACAGCGCTTCCCAGAGTAGGCGAAGTGACCAATATACTAAATGTTCCCCTGTTGACGCTGACGGATGAATTAGACCCTAACCTTGAGCCAGACCAACTGACATGGCAGGCAAATCGCTATTCTGCTGAAAAAATGCGTGAGGTTTTTACAGACCATCCTCTGTTCACTGATTTATTAGTCAATCAAGACCAAACCGCCACGGCGATGCAGATTGTCTTTAAACCCAATAAAGAACTGCTTGATATCCAAAGCCAAATAATCGCGATTCAAAAAAAGATCCTTGATAATGAAGATGGCGAACTGAGTGAGCAAGACGAACAGAAAATAGAGGCCTTAAAGACCAAAGCGCAGCCCATAGAAGAAAAGCTGAAAGAAACCCGTCAGCAAGAAATTAAGCAAATTTACCAGATCATCAAGCCCTATAAAGACGATTCAGATTTATATTTGGGTGGCGCGTATGTGCTCGGCCAACAGATGATCGACATTATTCAAAGCGACTTAACCATTTTTGGTAGCGCCATTGGCTTAGCGATTTGTGTGATCCTGTTCTTATTATTCAGAAAGATTCGCTGGGTGATTCTGCCTCTTTTATGCTGTGGCTTGAGCGTTATATTAACCGTAGGTTTGTTTGGCTTACTGGATTTGAGAGCGACGGTCATTTCATCAAACTTTATCGCCCTGCAACTCATACTGACCTTAGCGGTGGTGGTGCACCTTATTGTAGAGTTTAGGCAAAGGGAAGAAGCCGATGACGAGGCGAGCCAGCAAGCATTACTGCGCCAAACGTTTATCAACAAGTTCAAACCTTGCTTATATGCAGGTATTACTACCAGTGTGGGTTTTGCCTCTCTCATATTTAGTGGCATTCAACCAGTAGTGAGTTTTGGCTGGATGATGATAGTTGCCATGGGTGTCTCTATCTGTGTCAGTTTGCTGTTATTTCCCGCTGTGCTTGCCTCATTTAAGCGTAAAGGCGATAGTCACGAGAGTCGCTTTAGTCAATATATTGTGTCGGCGATAAGCGGATTTACTCTTAAGTTTCCTACCTTTATTGTACTGACCACATTGGTTGTTGGTGGCGGAGCGATATTTGGGATCTTGAAACTGGATGTAGAAAACAGTTTTCTAAACTACTTTAAAGAGTCTACTCAGGTACGTACGGAATTAGAGTTTATCGATCAGGAATTTGGTGGCTCTACTCCGTTAGATTTAATTTATACGATCCCTGAGGACGAGCGTCGTGATGACTTAGTCATGGGCGCTAAAACCATTCAAACACTGCAAAAAATTCAACATGTTATGCGCCAGTATGACGCAACAGGTAATATTACCTCTGTGGTCAATTTCACCGAGTTAGCCAAAAAAATTAATCAAGGCAAACCGCTTACAGAATACGAATTGACTGTTATTTATAAATTGCTTGATGAGTCTTTAACGGATCAGCTGCTTGGTGCTTACTTTAACCCAGAAAATAATCAGTTGCGCATTAGCACTCGTATTCAAGACAGTACGGAAAACTTTAATCGAGCAGAATTTTTAGAGACCTTTCGTAGCGATTTAGACATGCTTGATATTTCACCTGACAGCTACAGCCTGACTAATCTCTTTGTTCTTTATCAAGATATTTTACAACGCTTATTCGCCTCACAGATAATGACGCTAGGCTTAGTCTTTTGTGCTCTTTTTGTTGTTTTGTTGGTGATATTCCGCTCGATAAAAGTGGCCTTGATTGCCGTCTTACCGAACATACTGACCACGCTGGTGATCTTAGGTGTGATGGGCTGGTTGAGCATTCCGCTGGACTTAATGACCATCACCATTTCCGCTATTGCAATGGGTATCGCGGTCGATGACACCATACACTTCGTTCATCGCTACTTAGAAGAGTTGAACGGGCGTAATTCGCACAACGATGCAGACAATCAAGCGGCCATTGATAAAACCTTTAAATCGGTAGGTTATGCACTGATTTACACCACAACAATTATCGCCATTGGTTTTTCATTGTTGAGCTTTTCCGACTTCGTACCCAGCATTCTGTTTGGCTTACTCACCAGTTTAGCAATGCTACTGGCGTTTATAACCGACACGACTTTGCTGCCCGTGTTGTTGAAGAAGTTTGTGAAGCGTAAAAGCACGTCACCGGCGTCATAAGATAAAAGAATGCACACGAAACAGTGTGCATAGCTAAGTACGATCAAAAGTGTCGCAATCTTTCACAAGCTTGTGCACAAAAAAACAACAGCAAAAGATATTAACCATAAAAATCATATAGTTAAACATTTGCATAGAAATTGCTTTAAGCATTATATATACAAGCTGCTGACAAGCAGTGTGAAAAAAATTGCTGAATTAGCCTCATGGCAATCGCCCTACTAACTAGGTCGAAGTAAGTACGCTAATTCTCTACCCCTTTCGTTGGGGCCGTGCGTTAAACCACACTTGATACTGCTACTATCTGTGGCCCCAACGGATTCAATTTAACACCGAAGTATGCACCCGCATTAGTAAGTGACGACAGGGAATGCGTCCAGCTAAGGGGCGGGTGAGCAGTAATACCAATCCGCATTAATAAGTGACCGTCTCAGAATGCGTCCAGCGGTTTTTGATTAAGGCGTCGCTATAAAGTATTGGTTATTCCCTTTCAAATACCGAGAGCGCAGCACAAAGCCCGCAGGGCATGTAATACCCAGTCCGTTTAAATTTTTGCTCAGTGGGTAATTCTTTATTGGAATTGTTATAAACACGAAAGAAGCCCTACAAACACAGGCCGTGCAAGGAACTTAGTTCCCTGGGAATGAACGATTTACCACTGGGAAGACAGCGTTAGTACGCGCTGTTTTAGCCTTTAACTAAATCAGTTAAGACCTGTTTGTTGATGGGTTTTAAGATAAATTTTGAAATATCAGCGTCGGCCATTTCGGCGCTATCGGGCTCTTCGCCGCTTAACAGCACCATCTCAAGCTGTGGTGCGTTCTTACGTAACTCTTTCGCTAGCTTTAGGCCATTAGCATCCGGTAAGTTTAAATCCATCAGCACTTTACTCCAATCATTGCGCTGACTAAACACGGCTAAACACTCTTTTCCTGAATGAGCAATATGTACATCTACACCTAAGTTTTCGAGTAACAAGGCTGTGATATCCGCAGCATCGGCGTCATCTTCTACCAACAAGATATGCTGTTCACTGGGTTCAGTCGTGCTGCTTAGCTCAATTTGATTATCATCTGGTGATAGCCGTTTTTCTGCTGTACCGGGCTGTAGGTAAGTTCCTAGTACGACCATTAACGACTCAGGGTTTATCGGCTTTTCAATCACATTAGTGAAGCCTTGATAAATTAACTGATCACGCACGCCTTTCATTGTGGCGGCTGTCATGGCCACTATCGGAGTATCAATACCATTACTCCTAACGTGTTTAATGGCTTCTGAGCCATCCATAACGGGCATATGAATATCAATTAAAACCAAATCATAGGGTGCGCTTTCATTGCGAGCGTCGTTAATCTTATCAATTGCCTCCAAGCCATTTTTGCCGTACTCCACATGCAAGCCCATTCCTGAAAGCATGTGGCCCACTAGCATCCTGATATCATTCACATCGTCAACCACAAGCACTTTGCCCTGGTAACTTTGGTTATTTACTTCTTTGGCCATTAACGGTTTGCTATCGAATTTCAACACTTCATAAGGCACTTGGCTAACATCGCCTGTTTCAATATATGCAGTAAAACAGCTGCCCTTGCCAAATTCAGAGGTTAAGCTTACTTCACCGCCCATTTTTGACACTAGCTCGTTGCAAATCGCTAACCCTAAGCCGCTACCACCTTGATTCCTTGAGACTACATCCGCGACTTGTTCAAACGGCTTAAAAATACAACCAATCTGATTTTTGGGAATACCAATGCCGGTATCAGCAACGGTGAAGTACAAGTAATCCGTTTCGTTGCGTTTTTCGCTCCACAAACTAACATTTACACTGCCTTTTTCAGTAAACTTGATAGCGTTACTAATGAGGTTGATAAGCACCTGACGAAAGCGTGTCGCATCAGTGGTGATTTTTAGCGGCAATGGCGTGGCTGAACTCACTGTAAGTGTTAGCCCTTTATCCGTAGCGGGGATCGTCATCAGCGCGTACACGTCAGCTATCATGGCGTCGAGGTTGACCTCACTGAGGTTCAACTCAAGCTTATCCGCAGCAATTTTGGATAAATCCAACATGTTATTCAGCAAGCTCAATAAATGCTTGCTGTTATTTAATACAATGGATAATTCAGACTGGGCTGACTGGCCTACTTTTGAGTCCATCAGTAGTTCGGTATAACCAAGAATCGACGTTAGCGGAGTGCGTAATTCGTGACTAAGGTGGGCTAAAAATCTATCTTTAGAACGGTTTTCAGCCTCGGCTTTAAGCCGGTCGACCCGTTCTTTTTCAATTTCACGTCGCGCCAGCGCATAGCGTATGGCTCGGGCAAAACGACTGCTGCTGAGCTCACTTTTTATTATGTAATCAACCGCTCCTGCGTCCAAAGCAGCCATGTCTACTTCTTCATCCGCTTGGCCGGTCAGCATAATAATCGGTGAGGTAAACCCTGCTTCTATGCCGAGTTTCAACACAGTTAAACCGTTCTCAGCCCCCAGTTGGTAATCTAACAAGCAAATGTCGTGACGGTTTTCGGCCATCTTAGCTAACGCATCTTGTTGGTTTGTCACCCAATCAATTTCAAACGCCAAAGTGCTGAATTGCTCAATATAATCACGAGCAAGAATGTAATCATCTTCATCGTCTTCGACTAGCAATAAGCGTGAAACTAATGGGGACATGGGCTGCGTTGCCTTAGTTGTTGCTAGTAGGTAGCTCTACAAACTCAACCCAGTACTTACCCAAGGCGCTCATCAAAGCGACAAGCCCTTCAAAGGTAACCGGTTTGGTAATATACGAGGCCGCTCCTAAATCGTAGCCTTTTACCATGTCTTCTTCTTGCGCTGACGTGGTTAAAATGACGATGGGAATACTACGCAACTCTGGGTCGAGCTTAATTTGCTCGAGCGCTTCACGTCCGTCCATACGCGGCATGTTTAAATCCAGCAAAATCAACCCTGGTCGCGGGGCCGCATCAGGCTCACTGTATTTACCGTCTTTACGTAGGTATTCTAACAGCTCTACGCCGTCCTCAACGCAGTGTAGCTCATTTAATACACGACTCTCACGCAATGCATCTTGAGCTAACAGGCGATCATCTTCATCATCGTCAGCCATTAAGATTACGATTGGTTTTGCTTTTGAATACGGCATTTTACTCTCCCATGTATTTGTTGACGACAGCATCAATTGGCAAGCTAACGGTAAACTGAGCACCCTCATTTGGGGCACTTAGAGCGGAAATAGTTCCTCCGTGTCGCTCAACAATTCGGCGGCACACGGCTAAACCTATGCCTGTGCCCTTGTACGCCGTTCGTCCGTGCAAGCGCTGAAACGGCGAAAATATCTTATCAGCATAAGTTTGCTCGAAACCAATGCCGTTGTCTTTTATGGTAATGATGCAACTGGGCACATCAATGTGCTGAAGCTCATCGTGCAGTGTTTTATCTTCCACCGTAATAGTAATCTTGGGTGGTACATCCGCCTTGCGAAACTTTAAACCATTAGACAACACATTTAAAAACAGCTGATACATTTGACTAGGATCAGCGCAGACTTTCGGTAAAGGTTCAATATCAATTTGTGCCCCACTTTCGCTGATGGCAATTTCTAAATCACCTAACACTTCGTCTAAAACGCTGTCTAACTCTACCTCAACAAAGTCTTTTCCTCGAGTAGTAATCCTAGAAAATTCAAGTAAATCATTGATTAAGGTCGACATGCGAAATGCAGCTGAAGTCATACGTTTGATATAGTCGACGCCACGCTCATCTAGCTTGTCTTTATATATAGTGGTGAGTCTGTCGCTGAATGCTTGGATCTTACGCAGGGGTTCTTGAAGGTCATGCGAAGCAACAAAAGCGAAATCTTCTAGCTCACGGTTACTGCGGGAAAGCTCTTCAGAATAGACGGTTAATTCTTGGGTACGCAAGGTCACTTTCTCTTGCAACAATTCGTTCTGTTCTTCTAAATCGTCCTGATAGCGGTTGCTAATGGTCAAGTTGATACGCGCCATTAAAAACATACCTATCACCAGTAAACCACTGGTGATCGCTGAAATGCCGAAATTGACTTTGGCATCTTTTTGGATCTGCTTCAGTTGGGCGTAGAGTTCTTGACGATGGCGGTATTCGTTATCGATTAAGTGCTGCATTGATTTACGAATTTCACGATAAAGATCGCGCCCACGGTTGGTCATAATTTGACGTAATGCCGTCTTTTCTCGCTCATCAAGGGCTAAGTCAACCGTACTGGTAAGCTCGTTTATCTTCGCATCCACCAGCACTAACATCTCTGCAATACGCTCCGTTTGTCCTGCAACATCAGAATCGATGTCTTTCACCAAAGCGATTTTTTCGTCGAGGTTTTGTAGTTCTGCATGATAGGGATTCAAGTACTCCTCGTACTCCGTTAGCAGGTAGCCACGTTGGCCTGATTCAGCAACCACCACAGACAAGTGAAGGCTTTCAAGACGGACAATTATATTGCTTGTTTTATCTAGGCTGTTCTGCACCGAGGAAAGCTGATTCACCGTATTCAAAGCGATAGACAGATTAATGCCTATGATACCCACAACGATTATCGAGATGATGATCCATGTTGCCGTTGTGTTGCCAAACAAGCGTTTTACTTGCATTTTTATCCCTTAAACATCATTTTTGAATGGGTAATTTGCCTTGCACTAATTTGACTTACAATCATTTAGCCAACAGTAAGCACTTATCCGTCGTTGTTTGTACGCGAATGCTCAGACAACTTTTGCAATGCTGCACTACTGTCTTGGCAGGCAATAAGGATTTTGTCTAAAGCGGCTATCGCCTTTTCCTTAGGCATGTCATTCTCCAACACAAGTTTCACCATCTCAGCCTGCATTGAGATACGATTCAGCGGGTTGCGCACGTCATGTATCAAGGTATTTGTGGTAACGGGCGGCGTCTCTTGTGTTGGTTGCATGATTTACCCTTGAGCTTGGTTTTCCCAAGCATTTAAACGGTTATATAAGGTCTTAGTACTGATCCCCAGCATTTCGGCAGCGAGCGTTTTATTACCTTCTACCTTTTCTAAAGTGACGCGAATCAATTCTTTTTCAACATCATCGATAGTTTGCCCAGCAGTAACCTGGTTAGTCGATGTTTGATTTTTAGCGAACGGCGATTCAAAGTTTTTCGGCAAAGTCACTTCCGTACCAGTTGGATCACTCATTATGAAAGCACGATGAATAGCGTGACGCAATTCACGAATGTTTCCCGGCCACGCGTAAGACTTCAACTGATCAAGCTGAGCATTTTTCCATTCGAAATTAGTATCATTTTCAGCGTTCAACTGCTCGATAAAGGCAGTCGCCAGCAATGGGATATCAGCTAAGCGCTCACGAAGTGGCGGTATCGTGATAGGGAAAACAGCTAAACGGAAATAGATATCCTCACGCAGCACCTTGCTTTGTGCAATATCGTCAACGGTACGGTTGGTAGCTGATATCACTCGGCAATCAACGGGTATGTCTTTTACAGCCCCCACTCTGGTAACACGTTTGCTTTCAAGCACACGTAACAAGTTAGGCTGCATTTCTAACGGCATTTCGGTTATTTCATCAAGAAATAAGGTACCTTGTTGAGCTTGCTCAAACACACCAATTTTGCGCCCTACCGCCCCGGTAAACGAACCCTTTTCATGGCCAAATAACTCACTACCAATCAGTTCACGTGACAGCGCACCACAGTTGGTCGCCACCATAGGGCCTTCAGTATTACTGGCGGTATGTATGGCATGGGCCACAACTTCTTTACCGACACCACTTTCACCCATTAACATGACATTGGCGTTGGTTTTACCCACTCGCTCGATCATTTCGTAAAGTTCTTGCATCGGCGCTGATTCGCCGACTAAACAACCAAAATGTTTGGTAATAGCAGACGATTTAGCCTTCTTGGTGGCCTTGGTTTTACCAGATAACACCAATTCGAGATCTTCACGCTGCAAGGGTTTTACCAAGTAATTCACATTAGGGCCGCACATCCCAGAAATAATGCTTTTGACCGATGGGTGACCAGTAATCAAGGTAACAAATGGCACTTTATCTTGCGTGTTTAACTTGTCTATTAAATGCAACGCGCTACCATCAGGTAACATAAAGTCGAGCAATATGTGATCGAAGCGTTGAAACTCGATACAGTTGTAAGCTTCTTCTAAACAGTTGGCAATTTCGACGTCATGACCTAAAAACTCGATAATATTACTTGCTACGTCGGTAAATTCCTTATCATCATCGACTAATAGTATTTGAGACACGCTGATTCCTTCTTTTTGAGTACTGATAATCCAAATTTTTTGCTTTAGTTATTATGTCGGCCCTGAGGCCATATTAAATCGCTAATGGATTACCCGTTACTGTAGAGTAAACTGATTGCTTACCCTCATATGTGATTAGACAGTATTTATCTGTTTCTACTATATCACAGCCATACTTTGAGCATGGGAGAGATCACAAGCCAACTCAGGTTAAATATACAATTGGGTACTTTTGTTCAATTGACTACTTAAGCAAACGTCAGACCAAAAGAGCACAACTTGGCAAATTACTTGTTTTACGCGTTACTTGTTGATTTGGATCGCCGCACTTTTAGCTCATTTTCAGCTCACATTTAGTAAAGCTCGAGGTCACAACACTTAATTCTGGCCTGTTAACTTAGGCCAGAATAACCACAACCATATGATTTAATGCTACTTTTTGTAAATCAGTAATGCTGTTCGTAATTTACTTTTACCAAACGCCGACATACTAAAAAAATCTTCTCGAGCGATGGGAATATGCTGACAATCCATCGGTTGTGGGTGTAAATCGTCTGGATCTGGGTCGTGAAGATACAAACAATCTTTATCTATGTGTGTAACTGTTACCCAGTGCGGTATTTTTTTCCCATCAAGCTGATAAGTACTAATTAAGCTAATCACCGCCGCGCCGTTCTCTAAGCCGCTCTGTAAGGCTTTAAGGTCAGGATCGGTGTAAATGATATTTATTCCACTGGCTTGTGCTTGTTGTAAAAATTGCCGATCCACTGCCTGCATGATGTGTTTTTTGTGCTCACTGCGCACACCGTCTATAAACAATGGCGCTTTTGTATTCACATAAGCTGTTACCTCAAAGCCCAAATGATGAGCGGCCAAAGCTAATCCGATGGGATGGCAGCCTCCGTGTCCTGAGGTCATAAAAATGGTGGTCGCTTGCCGCCAAATATCCAACTCCAAAGATTGTGACATGTCCAGCTCGCCCTTTAGATTCGCCATGGCCATCATTAAAGATGAAGGCCCACAGGTAAACTCAGTGGTCTGCTGATACCAAGGATATTCAGGCAGCGTTTGCAACGACAAACTCTGGCGAATCGGCTTTTGCATGCGCAGGGCATCAATCGAGCCTTGATAGTAATTGGCGTATGTACCAAAGGTGCGATAACCCAAACTCTCGTATAATTTAATGGCTCCCGTGTTGTTCGTCGCCACTTCAAGACGCATAAACAGTTTGTCTTGCTCTAGGGTTTTCTGCTCAAGAGCCAGTAGCAGTTTTTTACCCACTCCCATTCCTTGGGCAGTACTGCTTACTGCAATAGAGTATAAGCGCGCCAAACGTGTGCCTTTGCGCATAATGACCAAGCCATAACCCAGCACGTTTTCGCCTTCGGTCGCGACCATAAAAACGCGGTGGCTATTTGTGGCTTTTAACCAGTGCATAAAGCGGCGCTGGCTTAATCGGTCAGATTCAAAACTGGCGTTCTCTAGGGCCACCAACTGCGTGATGTCATCCACGTGGGCGTTGCGCACGCTCACGCTTTTCACACTGCTAAGCTGTGCAGTATTCATAGAAGTAGCATCACTCAATGCTGGCTGTTCTTGCTGTAATTTGTGCCCAAGGGACATCTTATTTGCCTCGTAACTCAAGACGGTTAGCGAACTCTTGCATCACCAACATATACAACTCTTTACCCAAATAGAGATCTTCAACTTTTGACTCTAAGCTTGGGTTGTCGTTGACTTCAATCACATACACCTGGTTGTTCACTTGTTTGATATCCACACCGTATAACCCTTTGCCCACTATGGCACTGGCTTTTATCGCTGCATCAAGCACGGGTTTAGGCACTTCAAAGGTCGGCAAGGTCTCAAAATCACCAGAGAAGTGCTTCTTCGAGCTATGGTTGTAAATTTGCCAATGGTTGCGCGCCATAAAGTAACGACAAGCGTAAATAGCACGGCCATTTAATACGCCTATGCGCCAATCAAAGTCTGTGTACACAAATTCTTGCACCAACACCAAAGCGGACTGGCGTAACATTTCTACTAGCTTGAGCTTAAGCTCCACTAGGTTGTCTACTTTACATACCCCGATCGAAAACGAGCTCTCAGGTAACTTCAGTACCATAGGATAATCGAATTCTGCTTCCAGCAGTTCACAGGTCTGATCGCTAGCGTTCGACACAAAGCGGCTCTTTGGCGAGGGCACCTTGTTGTAGCTAAAAGCGTCATGCAAAAATACCTTATTACAACAGCGTAAAATCGAGGTTGCGTCGTCAATCACCTCCAAACCTTCCTGCTCACCTTTACGGGCAAGTTGATAAGTGTGGTGGTTTATCGCAGTCGTTTCACGAATAAACAAGGCATCGAATTGACTGATCATTGGCCCTTGTTTGGCCGTGATCACCTCAGCACTAATACCTACTTGCTCTGCTGCTTTTACAAAGTTCTGAATCGCTTTGCTATCACTAGGCGCGGTCTTTTCTTCTGGGTTCACCAAAATCGCCATGTCCCAACGAAAACGTTTCTTTTGACTGCGACTACGCCAATACTTTTGCGTAAAGTGTTCTAAGCGCTCTGCGAACAAAGGCCACAGGCTAGAGTCGATTTCGCGAATACCTAACGCCTTTGGCTGCACACTTAAGCCTTTATCATCACGACTAAAGGTTAATCGCAGAATAGGCGCAGGGAAGCGCTCAAACACGTGTTTGGCGATACGTTTATGACGCTCATTTTGCGACCAGCCAAAAAACAGCAAAATCTCTTCCGGTACGTCATCATCAATATGCGCGTACAAATCCGTGCTCATGTATTTAGGCACTGGGGTCAACACTTGGCTTTGATCGGTTAATGATTCGCTCAAGTCATTGATGGTATTCACACTTGGCAACACCTTGTGTTGGCGAGCTTCGGCTAAAAGTGAGCAGTAGTAACCCTGACTCAAATATTTATCTGTGTCACAAAGGTTAATAATACGAGTTTTGGGCTCGCCTACTTTAGGGTAGTCGGCAAGGTATTGAGCAAAGTCAATAACGGTGGCATCTAAAACAGGGAAGCCTTCGGCGTTATCAACCACAATAATCGTTTTAAACATGTTTACAGCGCTCCAAATAGCAATTTGACTTGTATTTAGGACACGCCATCTAGAACAGGAGGTCAGTAAACAAGCCAAGCAAAATCAATTAGGTAATTAACAGCTCATGCTTGCCACATCTGTAGGATGGTCTGGGCAATGATAATGGTGCGGAATATAGGCGTTATGTAAATTTAATCAACACTTTTTTGCAAAAAATCAGCAATTATTTTCAGCAAAAAAAGAGCGCCTAAAAAGGCGCTCAACACTTCAAAATAAAACTTTATTAATCAGATAGTTAGGCATCAACCTTACGTAGGTTTAAATCTTGAAAATCGTAACTAAAATCAATGTCTGCATGCACAGGGATAAGTTCAATATGACTGATTGCTTTATTCTTGTCACGATGCAGTTTGATATACACGTCTGCCTCTAAACTTCTGTCGTCCCAACGCACTAAAAAACGGTCAGCTTGTTCATCAGCATACACCCCGCCCACCAGCTTTATAACTCGAGTCGATCTGAGCTGTATGCGCCCGTTGTTTTCCTCAATATAAAAATCACCAAGCCAATTATCGCGATACAGGCCCAAAGCGGTTTTAAGCGAACGGTTTGTTACGGGAACAGCTTGTACCGAGGTAGTTGAAACAAGGTTAATTGGTGCATCGTTAGTGCTTGCTTTACTCTGCGCCGTTTTGCTGTTGACCGGCGATGTAGTAGGTGCAAATACATTAAGCCAATCTGTTTCCGCATCGCCTAAATAGGGTTTCATTAAGGTATACATAATTGCGCTGCGCGCCGCGCTTGATTGCTGGTTGGTCAGCACTACTATGCCTAAATCAAGTTCTGGGAAAAACGTCACATACGAATACATGCCTGCAAGGCTGCCACTGTGATGAACACGCAACTTGCCATCGACGTCATTTAAGCGCCAGCCTAAACCGTAAGCACTAAAATGACTGTTGTTGTAGCGCTTGTCAGTGCCAGATACCGGCATAATCGTTTTGGCTGACCACATTTCTTGGTGCTGTTTGCTTGAAAAAAGCGGCTTTGTGTTTGCTGTGTTCCCCTTATTTAACTGCACTTGGGCCCAAGTCAACATGTCTTCTAAACTGCATTGAATACCGCCGGCGGCACCTGACACATTGGGTTTACTGGTGTCGACATCACGCTCTATCGTCGCCAGCTTGCCGTTTACCATGCCGTGAGGGGTAGCTGCTAAAGATCGCTCTTTTTGTGGTATGTGGCCTGCGTAACAATGCTGCATACCTAAAGGGGCAAAAATACGCTTTTCAACAAATTGCTCCCAGGGTTGCCCGCTTGCTGCGGCAACGACTTCGCCAGCCACAATGTATAGCAAGTTATCGTAAGCGTAATCTGCGCGAAACTGCCCTGTGGGCTTTAAGTAACGCAGGTTATGTACTACTTCAGCACGGCTAAAACTCGAAGGCTCAGGCCAAAGCATTAAATCCCCGGCACCTAGGCCTAGCCCGCTTCTGTGCGTCAGTAAGTCCGTAATGGTAAAATGGGCGCTTATCCATGGGTCGTGCAACTGAAAATCTGGTAAATGCTTAACAACTGGGTCGTCCCAGCTTAGCTTTCCTTCGTCGACTAAGATGGCCAAAGTCGCAGCCGTAAAGGCTTTAGTGTTCGAAGCAATCTTAAAAAGGCTTTGACTGCTAAGCGGCTCGTTAGTACGTATGTCTTTTACGCCATAACTTTTTTCAAGCACTATGCGCCCATCTTTAATCACGCCTACAGCAACACCCGGAATATTTAAGCTATCCATGATGTTATGTATTTGCCTGTCTACCTTTACCTCGCTCAGCAACGTATCTTGAGACTTGTCGTGACTGACTGATTTCACTTGTGCTCCTGACGTTGTCGCCCACATAGTCGCCCACACAATCAAACACAAACATAAGACTGAGATAACTGAATTGTTCTTGTTACGGTCGCTTAACGTCATAGTGTTGTTTGCCTTAAAATTTGCCTTCAAAAGTAACCTTAGGATCAGGGTGACTCTGGTTTATTTCCCGTTAAGCACGGCCTCGTACACCAAGCTAATAACACTACCGTACTTACCGGTTTCAAACGTTTTACCTGCGAACTCCACATGGCCGCTGTCATCTTCTTGTACTTTTGAATGCCGTGCATTGCTCAGTAAAAATATCGCTAAGTCGTATTTGGGATCAATCACCGAAACTGTGCCTGTCCATCCTGTATGCCCATAGGCTTGCGCGCTAGCGTAAGGGCCAAAATGCCACTTGCTTTGCCCATGCCCTGCTCGGCGCCAGCCCAAACCATAGCTGTCGTCCCGTTCTTCTGGTTTGATAAATTGCTGTAATGCTGCTTCATCAAATATTTGGGTTTGCCCGTAGCCTCCGCCGTTTAAAAGTAACTGCCCCAACACGGCTAGGTCGTCCACCGTAGAAAACAAGCCAGCATGGCCTGCCACACCGCCAAGGGAATAAAAGGCTTTTTCATCATGCACTTCGCCTTGCAACACATATTCACGCATATTATCGAAGCTAACGCGCCCACCGCGGCTATTGCCTTGAATTTCAGTGGCTGCAAATTCTGCTTTCGCTCGACCTTTTAACAATGGGTTAAACAAGGTGTTGGTTAATCCCAAGGGTTGATAAATTTGATGTTCCACGTAGGCATCTAGCCCCATGCCAGTTAATCGCTCAACCAACATACCTAGCAACATATAATCGGTATCGCTGTACACAGCCTTAACATTGCGCCCCATGGCAAAGGGTACGCGATTGAGCAATAGCTGGTCCGTTCGCTGTGGGTTTTGCGAATATAGGCTCTTGCTTACGCCGTTGTCAGGCGTGAAAAAACGCACTTGTGGGGCGTAGCCAGCGGTATGCGTAAGCAAATCTCGCACTAAGCGAGTATCACGGCCACCACCTTGGTAATCGGGCATGTATTGCTCAATTGGCGCATTCACGTCCAGTTTCCCTTCGCTAACCAACTTCATCAAAGCCAAGTTGGTAGCAAACATCTTTGTGTTCGAAGCGATATCAAATAAGGTATCGGTGCGCATTTTTTGGGGGCTGGGGAGTAATTCGCCACCATCAGCATATTTACGGGCGTCACCGTATGCACTGCGTTTAATAATTTCGCCGTTTTGCATCACCAACAATACCGCACCTGGAAACCCGTTTTTGACGTCTTGCTCTATTAAGTCATCGACTTGTTTGAATCGGTTTTGATAGGACGCGCTATTATCAACCAAGACGGGGGATGGGATCGTTACCTTTAACTCGCTACCTTGTGGCAGAATATTATCCACTCGCAAAGTATTCATTCCGTCTCGCGTGCGACGTTTTAGGCTGTACTCGTAGCTTTCATCCGGGGCGAAAGGCTGAGTTATATTGAGTTTTTGGCCGTTCACATAAATATCTGCTTTCGCTGCGCCTTGGCTGGTTAGTTGAATTTGACCGCGCCCTTGGTAGGCTTTAAAACGTTTACGATCGTTAACTAGCTGCCGAGTGCTGCGTTGTTGCATAGGAAAAACCTCGTCCACTTGCCCATGCTTTACCACTTTAATATCTTTTGTCTGAGGAACTTGCTCTTCTATATAGCGAGCCATCAAGGTTTTGGCTTTTTTATTAAAGTATTTATCCAGTAAAGCAAAAATGGCCGCGGCAGTTTTGCTGTCTGCTTTACCTGTTACTTGCCAAGGTAAAAAATGCATCTGAAACGCACTGATCGCATTTCTTGTTTGCTCGTCTCGTATGCCCGTTTCAAGCACGTTATAGCCATAGGCTCGCAATGCACTTTGTACTAGCCCAATGTTCGGTTGGTATTGATTAAAGCGCTGCCAGTACTGTTCAAATGTGTCATTGTCATACCATGCGCCAATTCCTGCTTGGTACAATTCGAACCAGGGAAACCGCGGACCCGGGTCATTTTTGCGTGCCGGGGCAATATCCGCGTGCCCTACAACGCGCGTGGGTGATATATCGGGGTTGCGCGCAAGTATGTCTTTGCTTAGGGCAATTAACAATTCGATTTGTTTAGGGTCGTAGTCAGGAAATACACATAAGCGATTTTCGCCATGCTCTGACGTTGTCTTCGCTTCACTATCAAAATGGCACTCAGGCACATTGACTATTTCAATGCCGATTGAAGAATCGTTTAGTTCGCTGCGCCCTTGCCACACACTATTACCCGCATGCCAAGCGCGTTTGTCTTCATCCACTAGCTTAAGGATTTCCAGCGAATCATTAGGATAACTAGGATCATTCGATTCAGGGATAAGGTAGTGGGCACTCAATCCACCCTCGTCGACCAACGCGTGAACCGATTTCTGATAGTCGATAGCTGTGAAATGCATAACTAAAAATTTGACTCGATGGCCAAAGTTTTTTGAAGGCATATCGCTAATCGGCATAGTCGCGCAGCTGACGATACCTACCGTTAATATGCTTATCAAGACAGAACGCTGCCAACTGGCTATAAGTTTTTTCATGATACTGAGGATATCCCGTTAGCTTTTTATCTGCCAGATCACTTTTTATTCTTAGCAGATCACAGTTTAGAATAATTAATTACTGTTATAATAAATAATCTGAATAATAATTCCATAACTTAATGTTCAGTTTTACCACATGAGACAGCAGAGCAATATATATCAGCTTCGCGTTATGTTGCGTGCGAGTTTGCGTTGTATTTTATTCAATCAACAGACTGTCTTTTATACAGCAACTGCTAAATAGGGTAATAAAAAATACCCTTATACATTCGTCTAACACGCATTCTTACCCGTTTTTAAGTCAATCACGAATTTTTCACATATACGTAACAGATAAATTATTACTAAAAAACTGACAATAAAGAACATATTATTCTTGACGATACTGAATATTGTTTGTTAAATGTTCAGACAACAATAATAAAAAATGACTTTATGAAGGCTTATGAGTCGTCGTCCTCAAATAAAAAAGCACAAGCAACAAATAGGTGAACACATGGCTACACAATCTAGGAATTTCATACAACAACGGATATACAGTGCCATGCAAGGTGCATGGAACAATCGCGCAACCACGCTTTCAGCGGTACTGCTTGCCAGCTCTTTGGCAGGCGCGCCCGCTGCTCTAGCGCAACAAGCTGGCGGCATAAAAGGTAAGGTTGAAACTCAAGCGGCTGACATCGCAGTAAGTGATGTAACGGTTACTGCGTCAAGTAACGTGATGCCCAAACCTAGAACAGTAAAAACAAAAGCGGATGGCAGCTATGTTCTACCTGCATTGAAACCAGGCAGATATACGCTAACGTTTACTTCTTCTGACGGTACGGTGCGCCAAACCCAAGTCGATGTATTGCTAGACCAAACATCTAACGTTGATGTAGCGTTTGAAGCTGCACCTGTTGATAGCACCGAAGTCATTCAAATTGTTGGCTCTCGTATCAGCCGCGAAGGGGATTCTTCGTTGACCAATTCCCTAGGCGAAGATGTCATTTCTCGCGTACCTACTGGACAAGATTACCGCTCTTTATTAGCTATCATTCCGGGAGTTCAATACTCAGAAAATGCCACTCTTGGCCCATCAGCTGGTGGTTCGGGTCGTGATAACAAATACGGTTTTGATGGGGTAGACGTTTCGCTACCCATGTACGGAAACCTTGCATCTGAGCCTTCAACGCAAGATGTTGCCTATGTATCAATTGATCGCGGGGGTGCAAAAGCAATTGGTTTTAACCGTGCAGGCGGTTTATCCATTAACACCTTATCAAAGTCTGGCACAAACGAATTTCACGCCAGTGTAGAGTACCGTATCGAACCTGCGAGCTTGTCAGCAGACCGAGATACAACAGAAAGCACAACGTCGACTTTTGAAGAAGACAAAACCTGGATGAGCGCCAATGTCAGCGGCGCCCTGATTGAAGATGAATTGTATTTTTATGGTTCTTACTTTGGCCCGGAAATCACCCGCGACAATAAAGAAACGGCTTATGGCCCAACAAAAGAATACGAAAGTGACCGTGATGAATATTTCGGTAAATTAACCTGGGCCCCTACCGAAGACCTGTTATTCAACGTTAGCTACAGAACGTCTGATAAAGAGGTTGTAGGCGACTCTGTTGATTCGAAAGCGGCTGATTCGACGTCTGAAGGTAGTTCAGTATCACAAGATATATTCACCATCGATGGGTCATATATTATCGATGATTACACCACGTTAACCTTCCAGTACAGTGACTTTAAAAACGAAAACTCGAGTCGCCCTGACACAATTTATTCAAGTGTCACTCCCACTATTGGCGGCTCTCTTGATCTAAATAACTTGGATCAACAAGGCCTATTCTTTGTGCCGACTATCAGAACTGATGAAGGTTTTGATGCACAGACAGCACAAGTATTGATCGATACGTATGGCTACCTTGATGATGCAGGTGTAATAACCGGTGGCGGCAATATTGGTGGCGCATCTCTGATTAACAACCAAGACTTCTCACGTCAGAGTTTTGAAGTTGCTCTTGACCATGAAATGGAATTAGGCAACACCGTGCACAATATTCATATTGGTGGGCAGTGGAAAGAAAGCGAAGAGGTGCTGACTCGCCTGTCAAACGGTTGGGGCGCAATCAGCTATAACGGCGGTTTAGGCGTAGATACCAACTTTGAAACGGATGAGGCTATCTATTACAGCGCCACCGTTTACTCAAATAGCTTAAATGGCGAAGAGAACCTAAACCCACTGACTTCAACATCTGAAGTTATCAACATTGAAGTGAACGATACAATTGAGCATGGCGACTTTACCTATAACGTGGGCTTCTTGTTCAGTAATGACACTTTATACGGCCAAGGGTTAAGAGAAAACTCAGCCAACGCTTCTGGTTACGAAGTCGCGCCAGGCAACAAATACAAAATGTATGAGCTTGACTTTATGGACATGATCCAGCCACGTCTAGGTATTACTTGGGCGTACAACGGTCGCGATACTGTGTTTGCTAACTTCGCTAGTTATAACCCTGATACCACGTCTTTGGCGCGTGCTGCATCTTGGGATCGTAACAACCAATCAACTCAAGTAGTTTACTTTGATGCCGACGGTGCATTCATTGGCAACACTGAAGCAAACGGTTCATCAGGTAAATTATTCCAAGATGACATGGATGCTCGTCGTACTGACGAAATCACCATAGGTATGACGAAGTACATATCAAATGAATTCTTTGTACGCACTCACTTACGTCAGCGTAAGGCTTTCCACGCATGGGAAGATCAACCTAATAACGCCCGCACTTACGGTGATTACGGCCCGTTTGGAGGCGTACCTGAAAACTTGCGCGACAAAGGCTTATTTATCCCCGATTTAGCTGAGCAATATGCCAGCATGGGATTAAGTGCCAGTGATGGTAGTTATGTTATTGCCGAATTAGATGGCGCTGAAAATACGTATTACGAGTGGAGTATTGAAGGTGACTATACCGGCGACAACTACTACTTGAACGTGTCTTACGTATGGAGTCATTACTACGGTAACTATGACCAAGACATTACAAGTACAGCCTCTGACGGCAACTTGTTTGTTGGCTCGTCTAACTTAGGTGACGGCCCCGGCCGCATGTTGTGGGATGGTAAATCAGGTACCCTGAATGGCGACCGTCCTCATGTGCTCAAAGCCCTAGGTTATTACACCACTGATTGGAATGCCGACATTGGTTTCAACTTTGTCTTCCAGTCTGGTGATGTATGGGAAGCGTGGGATGGCGGAGCTTACGGTTACTCAAGCTCAACTATTCGTTACTCTGAACCCGCTGGTAGCCGCCGTGAATCAAGCCATTGGCAGTTAGACTTAAACTATGCACAAGCATTCAACCTAACGGAAGATCTAGAGTTGCAGTTTAAAGCTGACGTATTCAACGTGTTTGACCGTCAAACCGGTTACAACTATCAACCTATCGTGTCTAGCGCCACCTTTGGTGAAGCACGAAACTTGATAAACCCACGCCGTGTGCAACTTTCGGTTAGTTTAAATTACTAATCCAGCTTGACGACTATCCTTAGCGAATACAGGTAGTTGTTTGTTTATCCCCGCTTATGGCGGGGATTTTTTTATCTATTTTAATTTTTGTCACGCGCTATCTTATTGCATCAACGCATGGTGTTATTGCACAGAGCGTAGTCGCGCTATTTTTTCAGGAGTGAGTCATGGGCGTTAGGCCAGTGCGTATTTTGTTAATCAGTTTATTGGTCTTAACCTTTGTTTCCTGCGCAAACAAACCAACTGTTGATCCGCGAATTGAAGCCTTAGTAGCCCAAAAGCTAATGCTCGATATACGCTATTTTTGTCGTGAAAATGACATCAATCCTGCGACGCAGCGTTGCACCACTCCTGTGACCACATTACCTGACGAGCTTAAAGACATGGTTGCTGATACGGGTATCGGCGGCATTATTCTGTTTGCCAATAATTTGCAAGACACTGAACAAATGATCCGTTTAAACCGTGACTTGCAAGCTGCATCGGCAGCAGGCGGCCACTCTCCTTTACTTATATCCATAGACCAAGAAGGCGGGCGCGTGGTGCGCATTCCGCAAAATATAAGCACAGCATTTAGTGGTAATATGGCCATTGGTGCCACCTACGCAGAACATGGAACACACTTTGCCACTCTCAGCGGAGACGTAATTGCGAAAGAGCTAGCGGTACTGGGCTTTAATGTGAATTTTGCACCATCGGTAGATGTGAATGTAAACCCAGAGAACCCAGTGATAAACGTACGTTCGTTCGGCGAAGATCCTCACGTCGTATCTCAGTTGGGCTTCGCGCAAATGCAAGCCATGCAAAATAACAAGGTGATTGCTGCACTAAAACATTTTCCAGGCCACGGTGATACCAGTACCGACAGCCATTCAGGCTTACCCTTGGTAGAGCATGATTTAGCCCAAATAAAAGCGGTAGACCTCGCCCCATTTCAATATGCCATCGAGCATGGTGACCCCGGCATGATCATGACTGCCCATATTCAATACCCAGCACTTGATAACAGCATGTTCACTGCTACCAATGGTACAAAAACGGTGCTACCGGCCACAATGTCGCGGGCAATTCTAACTGACCTGTTAAGAGACAAAATGGGCTTTAATGGTGTAATCATTACCGATGCGCTGGATATGGCCGCCATCGCGCACTTTTATGAACCCACAGAAGCGGTGCTACAAACATTTAAAGCAGGCACAGACATCGCTCTAATGCCATTAGCCATCCGCACGGCACAAGACATACCTAAACTTAAAAAGATGATTACAGATTTAGCCTATAGCGTGCAAACAGGTGAATTATCATTAGCAGAAGTAGAGCAGTCAGTCGCGCGTATTAATACCTTAAAACAGCGCTATGTTCCCACTGAAAAAGAACAACTTACTTTGTCTCAAGCTCTAGTAAAGGCCCGAAAAACACTGGCTTCTCCAGCACATTTAAAAGCAGAACAAGAGCTAGCGAACAGTGCAATCGTGGCGATTAAAAACCAGCAAGCATGGCCGATAAAACCAGCCACCAAAATCATTCAGTTAGTGATGCCTGATAACAGCAAATGCATGGCAATGACCACTGCGCTAGATGATGCACTAAAAGCGACTCCCTCAACAACTGATGTTGCTATTCGCTGTGCCAGTCTTGTTAGCGACACAACACAGCACATTATTGCTCAACAACGCACCGCGCAACTGGTTATTTTTAGTGATATCACTCCGCAACAAAGCTTGGTAGAGATGGGCGGCATGGATGACATTACCGATTGGCGCCTACGGCCGAAAAAAGAAGCCTTGGACGCAAAACTAATGTCATTAATGAAAGAGGTAAAACCCCATCAAATATCGTTACTGATTAGCATGCGCACCCCCTATGCAGTCGTCGATTACGCGGATTACCTTGATGGCATCTTGGCAAGTTTTGCCTATAACACACAAGTCACAGAGCAAGTCGATGCTAGTGGGCAAGCAACGTTATATTATGACGGTCCAATCTATCGCGCGTTAGCCAATATACTGGTGGGTAATCAACGAGCAACAGGTGCTCTGCCGGTTAGTATCGATAAAGTGAACGATTAATCATCAAACAACTCAACCATGGGTGAATGCGTGAAATATTCTGTCAAGTAAACGGTCTTGTTAAGGCACAGGCCGTTACTTGTTGATTGGTATTAAATAGTACAAAGCAAGCAATTTTGAACCCTTGGAGAAACGATGGCATTTAACGATACGTTTCGCATCAGTAGTCATGGCGTGGTTTTCAATGCGTTAGGACAAGTGCTTTTATTGAAAGCCACCTACGGTAATTGCGCCTGGGGGTTGCCCGGAGGCGCACTCGAGCCCGGTGAAACGATTCATCAGGCTTTGCTGCGAGAATGTTATGAGGAGCTTGGCGTAAATGTTGAAATTGACTACCTATCTGGTGTGTATTTTCACAGTGCGCACAATTCACAAGCCTGTATTTTTAAAGTGCGATTGCCAGAACAAGCCATATGTCTAAGTGACGAACACAGCGAATATGGTTATTTTGATATTGAAACACTGTCACCTGTTCAAAAACAGCGCATTCAACAATGCGCTGCGTTTACAGGTCGCGTGGTCAGTGATGCGTTCTGAATGGTCTATCTGAAGCCTTGAGTAAACGGAGATACGTCATTCGCACTGCGGCGGAATAATACGCAAAACATAAGAAATTTTAAATTGAACTGTGTTTAGAGCAATTGAATAATTTATCGATTTATATTTAACCTTAACCGATAAAAACGGTAAGCTTATTGCTCTTATTTTTTCTGGGTTTTACACGTAAGTTGCTAAAATTACGGTAAACTAAATAATAAATTATTACTTAGAGTTGCTTAATGTCTACTTTCACAAAAATAAAAGCCATTAAAGATACCTTATCAAATAGCGAACTGAAACTGGCTAAGTTTGTACTTAGTTCATCAAACGCGGTGCGTGACTTATCCTCACAAGAGCTCGCAAACGTAGTCGGTGTCAGTCAATCCAGTGTGGTTAAGTTCGCCCAGAAACTCGGTTATAAAGGTTACCCAGCGTTTAAATTAGGGGTGATCGATGCCTTAAATTCCACGACAACCGAGGGTAACCTACACGGCAAAATCACCCTTAATGACAGTTTCAAGCAAGTATCTGAGAAATTGCTCAGCAGTAAAGTGGCCGTATTAACAGAAACCAAAAACCTCAATGAAGAAGCTGCGTTTCATCAAGCTGTGGATTTGCTCAAATCCGCCAAACGCATTTTAATTTGCGGCTTAGGCGGCTCAGCGTTAGTGGGAAAGGATTTTTCTTACAAGCTACAAAAACTCGGAATGCTCGCCATTGAAGAGCCTGATATGCATGCGCAACTAGCGTTTGCAGCCACCCTATCGGAAAATGATGTGGTGTTTGCAATCAGTGAATCCGGTAGTACCCGAGAAATCGTCAACGTAGTCAAACAAGCCAAGCAAAATAATTGCAAAGTGATCACAGTCACTCGCTACGGAGCGACGCCGGTTTCTGATCTTGCCGATATCAAATTGTATTCAGTTGCTGAAGAAGAATCAGCGCGTTTATCCTCTATCATGGCGCGTACAGCACAAGAGTTTATTATCGACATTTTGTTTATCGCGATCACTCAGTCATCTCGCCAGGGACGCCTATTGCTCGAGAAAACCAACTCTGTGGTCAGTGACTTTCGCCAATCGTCTTAACATTTCGCCAATATCCGCGCTAAATTCAGCTAAATACACTTAAATTCAGCGTAATTTACGCTGTTTTTTGGTTCTACTCGCCCTTTGCAGGGTAACTCCCTGATGGGATTAAAGTTATTTAATCCGGCCATTCCAACCCACTAAAAAATCAGTGCAAAGTTCAGTCGATCTGCGCATTTAGCAATCGCTAATCGGGCGAATAGTGAGCACGTAAACAGTTATTAACACCATTTAACAAATTATTCACGATACATTTGTTTGAATATCAACCTAATGAGCAATACAATTCACTACAATCTGCGCTTACAGCAGATGAATTCTTTATTTCCTATAAATATCTTCTCAGGGACACATATGCATAAAATCACTCAGGCCGTAAAGCTCGCGCTTTTAGGCGGCTCAATTGCGATGACACAACAGGCTTTGGCTCAACAAAGCACTGACGCGCAATCAGCTGACACAGTTGAAAAAATTCAAATCACAGGTTCTCGCATTCTTCGTGAAGGGGCCATTGCACCTTCTCCTGTGACAGTGCTTAGCGGCGAAAGTTTACTGAATACTGGCGCAATGAATATCGGTGAAGCACTAAACGAGCTTCCGGCTTTAGCAAGTACCTACTCTCTTTCAAACTCTGGTCAATTCATTGGTACGGCTGGATTAAGCCTTCTTGATTTACGTGGAATGGGCACAGAACGTACGCTTGTATTGGTCAACGGCAAGCGCCACGTGGCAAGTAGTGCAGGTACTGCATCTGTTGATACCAACACCATACCCACCAGCTGGATAGAGCGCGTTGAAATCATCACAGGTGGTGCATCAGCGGTCTACGGTGCCGATGCGGTTACCGGCGTGGTTAACTTTATTCTTAAAGACAAGATTGAAGGCTTACAAGTTAGCGCGACCAAAGGCTATGCTGACAACCACGACTACAGCAACGACAAGTATTCATTCTCTTACGGCACTAACTTCAATGATGATCGCGGTAATATCGCCTTCTCTGTTGAACACAGCAGCCAAGAAAGCCTGAACGCCCTTGATAACCCTTGGACGTCTACTTCATTCCGTAACTTGGCAAACCAAGCGCAAACTGAAGAAAATAAAGATTCTTTAGATGTGCCAGATGATATCTACACCCCAAATGCAGGTATCTATGCATTAAGTAACGCAGGGACCTTTGCAATTGGGGATGACTACTACTCATTTAACCCCAACGGCTCAGTACGCGACGTGTACCTTGGTGATAACGTAGACGGCATTGCTTGTGAAAACTGTGACTTCATTAATTTGAACCAATTCACCGAGCTTCAGCCTGAGTTCGACCGTACCAACTATAACCTGAAGTTAAGCTACGACTTAACGGATAATATCCGTGGTTACGTAGAAGGCAAATACGCTCGTACTCGCTCAACTAATATTGGTCAGCCTGCGTTTTTCTTCTTCGAAGCGCCAGATGATGCCATTACTATTCAAAACGATAACCCGTATGTAGGGGATGACCTGCGTGCCCTTATGGGTGCAAATAACCTTACGAGCATTACTATCGATCGCATGTTGACTGATGTTGGCCGCAGAATTGAAGATGACGAGCGTGAAACCACTGCGTTTGTTGCCGGCCTTGAAGGTTACATCAACGACGACTGGGGCTTTGAAACCTATATCACTCGCGGTGAAACCAAACTAGAGCGTGCCAACAAAAATAACCTTGTACTGGCTAACTTCTACAATGCAGTAGATGCTGTTGAAGCTGACGACGGCTCAATTGTATGTAGTAATCCAGAGGCTCAAGCAGCAGGCTGCGCACCATTGAACCTATTAGGTGACGGCGCGCCTAGCCAAGAGGCGATAGATTACGTTAACACTACCTCTGTTGGTAACAGCACCATTACCCAAACAGTCGTGGGCGGCTCGGTAAATAACTCTGGTATTTATGAATTACCAGCAGGTTACGTCGGTTTCGCAGCCGGTATTGAGTACCGTAAAGAAGAAAGTGAGATCGAAGAGCCAGACAATGCGGCCGGTACCTTTTTCAACGTATTGGGCGAAGACAAGGGCGACTTTGATGTTAAAGAAGCTTACGTAGAATTCTCAGTACCCTTGCTCACTGACTTACCAGGCATTCAAGATCTTAACTTTGAAACTGCATTGCGTATTGCTGATTACAGCACAATTGGCAATGCAAAAAGCTGGAAGTTGGGCCTAGATTGGCAAGTGTATGATGACTTACGTATCCGCTCTACTCACTCATCCGCTTTGCGTGCCCCTAACATTAGCGAATTGTTCGGTGAGGCAAGCCAGACCTTTTTCAGCATTGACGATCCGTGTAAAACCTCTGAGCTAGGTCAACTCGCTGACGCGTCGACCCGTACCGCTAACTGTGCCGCGTTAGGTGTACCCACTGATTTTGATTCAGATTACGACCAAGCAACTATTGAAGGCGAGCAAGGCGGTAACATTAACCTTCGTGCTGAAGAATCAAAAAGTACCACTGTGGGCGTGGTTTATCAGCCGGCTTACCTTGAAGGTTTTGTTGCCACTATTGATTACTGGAAAATAGAACTGACCGATGCAATTTCCTCAGTAGACTCACAAACCATTCTTGATCGCTGCGTTGATAACACAAGCGGCGTAAACAATGATTACTGTTCGCTTATCTCCCGTGATGCAAGTGGTGAAATTTCACAAATCAGAAGCTTTGCTCTTAACCTTTCAGGTCAAGATGCATCAGGTGTAGATTTCGAGTTCGGCTACGACTTTGACGCCCTAGGCGGTTCATTTAAAACCAATTTGATCGGCACCTACCTGATTGAACGTAAAGAGTATCCGTTCCAAGAAGATACGTCTGACTATGTTGAATACGCTGGCACAGCGGGTGAATCAGAATGGCAAGGTATGCTAAGCGTAAACTACATGGTTGATGCATGGCAAGCGGGTATCAAAACGCGTTATTTAGAGCGTGTTAGCATCTATGACAATCAAGAACTTGCTGTTAACCCTAACCGTAGCACCTTAATGGAATACGGCTCTTACGCGGTATCTGACGTCACAGTAGGCTATGCATTTGAAAATGGCTTCTCACTGACTGTCGGTGTGGATAACGTCTTTAACCGAGAGCTGCCTTACGGCACAACTGGTACAGGCGAAAACACAGGGGCGTACGAGAACATTGGTCGCTTCGGCTATGTGACAGTCTCATACGAGATGTAAACTAGCTGCGCTTGTACTGCGAATATTAAAAAAGCTCACTTTAATTTAGTAGTAGTTT
>BAEM01000013.1 GCA_000314955.1 Paraglaciecola chathamensis S18K6
AACCTTCCTTGACTAACTGTTGATTGGCATCAAGCAGTTCCATATCAAAGGTGTATTCGTCAACACGCACGGCTAACTGTCGCTTATTGTTATAATCGATTACGCGAGCGTATTCGTCTGCGTTTAGTTCACCGTTTTCATGTAGTTTAGTCACTGCATGTTCAAAGGAAACAAAAGGGACCACAGGGTTTTTGCGTAGTGCTTTTTGCACGACTTTAAGGATGGCCATTACGTCGTGTTTTGCCGCAAATGCCTCTTGGTTGATGTGGTTACCATCACCAGGTATGACCTTAACCAAGTGGGTTAAATCCGCCATGATAGAGCTTTGTGCCATGGTCGCATCTGATAGCTCACGTTTTAGCTTATCAGAGATGGCCGGCACTGAACGTGTATAGGTATTGGTTAACACGCGCATTAAGCCACGGGTAGCTGTGTTCGGGAAGTTATTCACGAATTCGTTTAGCGCTTGCTCACCCTGTTGTAAACACCATTGAATGGCGTATTCAAAGTATGGCTTGGCTTCGACGCGGTTAGTAACACGTTGCTCATAGAAACGTACAACAGCCATCGAGGCATACAAGTAGCTCATCACATCGCCCAAACGAGCCGATAGCATTTCTGCTTTTTTCAAATCACCGCCTAGCACCAACAAAGACAAATCAGCAAGTGGAGCGAGTTTGGCCGAAAGGGCATTCATGCGTTTTTCGTATGGTTTCACTTCCGGCAAGCTTGACTGCGCCGAACGGGTAAAGGTTAAGTAGCTTTTGCTAAAACTGCGTAGGGCATTTTTAACGCTAAAGCTGATCGTTTTCCCCAGTACCTTGTTGAATTCTTTGTCTGCTGATGCCTCATCGCTGTGGATCAAATCAACCATTTCTTTCATGTGTGGGTGACAACGCATCGCACCTTGGCCGAAAATCATCAAGCTTCGAGTTAGAATGTTCGCACCCTCAACGGTAATTGCAATGGGCTGTGCCGCATAACCATTGGCTAAGGTATTCTGTGGGCCACGTTGTATTGCTTTACCCGCTTGAATATCCATGGCGGTATTACACACATCACGGCCTAATTCAGTCATGTGGTATTTAGCCATAGCAGTGACAACAGAAGGTTTAAGGCCTAAACCCAGACCTTCAGTGGTTAATACTCGCATGGCTTCTAATACAAAGGTTTTGCCAGCAATATCGGCAAGCTTTTCTTGAATACCTTCGAAACGACCAATGGGCACGCCGAATTGTTCACGAACAAATGAGTATTCAGCAGTGGATTTAAGTGCCGATTGAGCAGAAGCAACCCCCATTGCTGGAAGTGAAATACCGCGCCCTGCACCTAGGCAACTAACCAGCATCTGCCAGCCGCGACCAATGTTTTTCTGCCCGCCTATAATGAAATCCATAGGGATAAACACTTTGTTGCCGCGAGTGGTGCCGTTATAAAAACGAATACCCATAGGATCGTGACGATTCCCTAGTTCAACACCTGGGTGTGATTTAGGAATAAGAGCACAGGTAATGCCTAGCTCTTTTTTATCGCCGAGTAGGTTGTCTGGATCAAACACTTTAAATGCAAGGCCAAGCACAGTCGCTATTGGTGCTAGCGTAATGTAACGCTTATCCCAAGTGACGGATAAACCAAGTACTTCTTCACCGTTATATTGGCCTTTCGTGACTATGCCCGTATCAGGAATAGCACCCGCATCAGAGCCAGCTTCTGGGCTGGTAAGGGCAAAACATGGAATGTCTTTACCGACAGCTAAATTTGGCAACCATTGATTTTGCTGCTCTGTAGTGCCATAGTGCATCAATAGTTCGCCAGGGCCTAACGAATTTGGAACCATCACAGTAACCGCAACAGCACTGCTTTTAACGGCAATGGTGGCCACTATGGTTGAGTTGGCATAAGGAGAGAACTCTAATCCGCCAAATTTCTTTGGAATGATCAAAGCGAAAAATTTATTGACTGATAAAAAGTCCAGCACATTTTGTGGTAGGTGATTGCTGTTTTGTAGCTCGTAATCGTCGACCATTTCTAGCAGTTCTTGCACGGGGCCGTCTAGAAATGCTTGTTCGTCAGCGCTTAGCGTTGCTTTAGGAATTGCACGCAACGCTTGCATGTCTGGTTTGCCACGATAAATTGACGATTCAATCCATACATCTCCCGCATCTAATGCTTCTTGCTCAGTTACGGAAATTGCAGGTAATACTTTTTTCAGGTTTGTTCTAATACTCATAATTTACTCATCCGCTCATCTGACCAGTTGCAATTAATACTACGCATATTCTTGAATAGATCAAATATTTCTTCGTTTTAGGTATGTCTCTAGGTTGTTATGCTGTGTAAATATTTCGTCACAGATAGCGTTTTTATTCCGCTTTTATCAAGTCAATAAACTTTTAAATCAATATGTTATTGAAAAGCGCGAAAGCCGATTGTGGATCCATAACGGGGCGCTAAGTTTGAATAGGTATGAGCAGGTGTTGTCGTCAACTAAGTTTGGCTTATCTACATTCACTGACTAGGCGTAGCTGATGAGTTCACACCCCAGTGAGACGCGTTCTTATACCATTTACTTTTAATAATTTACGCTCAGTGGTTAGTTATTTATTGGAATTGGTATTAAACGTGATGGGAACCGACTGGTATTTACCATGACTTTTGGCGAAGTACACCGCGAAGTGTAAATGCGGCAGTGATGAAAAACCTGTATTACCTGAATAGCCTAGTAACTGTCCGCGCTGAACGTGATCACCTAGCGCAACTGCGACACCTTTGTGCTGTAAGTGATAGTACTCACCTGTGGTGCCATCTTCATGAAGTAGCGTAACGAAATTGGCATATTTGGCATAACGTCGATGGGCCCCTCCACGGCGGTGGTTTTCTTGCAAATCGATAACTTGACCTTCACGTGCAGCATGAATAGGCGTGCCTATAGGCATGGCAAAATCAACGGCGTAGCGCGATGCACCTTGGTGGCTATAACCCCCATTGAATCCTTGAACCACTCTAAAGGATTGATTCTTTGCATAGGGTAGAGCATAACGATAACTATCATTATGCTTGGCGTTTTTAATGCCGGGAGTCCAATAGAAGCTTTCATGATTTGAAACCGAACGGTTGGCATCAATGGCACTCAGGGTTAGAATTTTTACTCGGGCTAATGCGTGGAGCACGCGAGTTTCGCTGTACGTGTTCTTTATAGAATTTTCACTTTTAAGGTTACGGGTATCCACATCAAGCGTTGAAGTAATAGGGTAGGGCTTGTTGTTACTTAACCAGTATTCTATGGTTTTACCTCGCTTAATTTTTTCAAAACAAGCCCAGTCGTCAATACAATAAGCTTGGGTTAAGAACGACATACCACTTAATACCGCAACACTTAGCCACCTTTTTATCATTTGAGCCTCTTGGAAACCGTTACACATAGTCATTTGTATTGAGATGCAGACCACTTCACTAGAAATAAATTTCTCATGTCAGGCAAAGTGCCTAATTATTAAGATGAATGGCCTCTTGAATACTCAATCGTTTCATCACCACTGTGAATGTTGACCATTTTTTAACGGCTCTTTTAACTAGATTTGTCGGTATTTATGCCCAATTTAATTTATACATCTCAATAACTTTAGGTGAGTTGCCACACCGAGAGGCTCGGTGCTAGCGTTATCGTGATGATATTACACTCTAAAGGAGCCACAGATGGCTAAAGGTTTGTTGGAAATTGAATTAGGTGAGGAGCTAGCGCCAAGCACTTGGCTGAAAATCGACCAAGAGCGGATTAACCTATTCGCTGATGCGACGGGAGATCACCAATGGATTCATGTGGATCCAAAAAGATGTGCGAGAGAAAGCCCCTTTAAAACCACGATTGCTCATGGCTATTTGAGTGTGACATTAATGCCAGAGTCCTTTTATCATATGGTTCAGCTCGATTCTGCAAGCCAAACAGTATTGAACTACGGAATAGATAAAATACGCTTTTTAGAGCCAGTTCGTGTTGATGATGAAATACGTTTTGTGTCTTCTTTGGCCAGTAAAGAAAAGAAGCCCCTTGGCACCTTATTTAGCTTCGACACGCAGATAGAAATCAAAGGACGAGACAAGCCTGCTGCTGTAGGTAAATTCTTAATGATGCTTCTGGGTTAAACTTTAGTCTGAGCAATCTTTTTACCCAAAAGATTGCTCTATCATGCCTAACTGGTCTGACCATGAATTGAGCTAATATTTACATATAAGTAACATTGCGTTTACATATCAATAATCCCCCCCTACTATCATTGTGTCGCTTAAGTTTAGCGCCCGAGAATCAGTCACTTACTGGTTAGAATTATAACTATTAGACAAAATTGACGCGCGGTCAGTCTGAGTGGAAGCCGTTGTTTACACGCTCGATTTTAATCTGATAATTACCTCGAGAACACACGATGAAGATAAACACACGAGTCAGTGCTTTAGCCGCGGCTATTTCCGCGCAATTTTTATTAACCACGCCTACCGTATTAGCCCAAGAAGCTAACGTAGAGAAAAAAGAAGATATAGAAA
Source organism: Paraglaciecola chathamensis S18K6 (assembly GCA_000314955.1). Lineage (GTDB taxonomy): Bacteria > Pseudomonadota > Gammaproteobacteria > Enterobacterales > Alteromonadaceae > Paraglaciecola > Paraglaciecola chathamensis. The sequence goes on from BAEM01000013.1 coordinate 4,540, forward strand.
TGATTATGGTGACCGGTAGCTTCGTTCGCCGTAGTGAAAACTTTGAATCACCTTCCCCTTTGTCCGTCGTTGATAGTGTTGCTATTGACGCGCTGGGCGCGAAAAACATCGCCGATATCACGCAAACCCTCACCATTAACACCGGGGCTGAAAATAACCCAGATGCATTCACGCAAAACGCCACAGCAGGTACTTCAAATATCAATCTGCGCGGGTTAGGTGTTGCCTCTACTTTGGTGTTGTTAAACAATAAACGCCAAGTGGTTACTGCGCAGCCGACCAACAATGGCTTGAACTTTGTGGATACCAGCTCTCTGGTTCCTATGATTGCGATCGACAGAGTAGAAATTATCAAAGATGGTGCTTCAGCACTTTATGGTTCAGATGCGGTAGCAGGCGTGGTGAACTTTATAACCAAACGAAATTATGACGGCGTTAAGCTCAGCGCAGACTACCAAGACGGTGCTCATGGCAATAATAAAGAATATGTATTGCAAGGTTTATGGGGCACTAGCAGCGATGATAGCAGTATTATAGCGGCAGTGAGCTATACCAATCGTTCACCTCTTTTTATTAAAGATCGTCGTTTAAGTCGACCGCAAGATGACAGCAGTGCGCTCGGTAACCCAGGCTCATATTTTATTGGGCCTACGCCGTTTATTGATCCCTATGGTTGTGAGGAATTCGGTGGAAGTCCATCATTGCTCGCGCCTCCAGGGACTGTACCAGGCTTAGATGTTGGCCTGTGTATGTTTGATTTCGGTAAAGATTATTCATACGTACCAGATGAGTCTCGTCTTAATGCTTATGTAAAAGCAGAATATGAATTGACTGACGAAATGAGCTGGACGACTGAAGTTAGCTTTGCACGTAACCGCGCATCTCGTGGTGGCGCGCCTAGTTTCCCTATCTTAACAGGCCCAGTCGTGCCCGCCGATCACCCTGAAAACCCATTTGGACAAGCAGTTACTTTTTTCGGCCGTGCTGAAGGTAACGGTAAAGCCCCTGATTTTGCTAATACGGAATCTGATACATTTCGTTTTAACACCGCATTGCAAGGTGAGCTAGAGCATGGCTTCTGGGAGTTGAGTTATACCAATGCCACCAATGACTTCTTCTTCAGCGTTCCGGACGTGTTGAACACAGAATTTAACTTAGCGTTAAATGGTTTGGGCGGCGGACAATGTAATCCGTTAACGGGTACGCCAGGCGAGGGCGATTGCGAGTACTTTAATCCTTTCGCGACATCGTACACAACTGCGCCTAACTCTCAGTACGTAATTGATTCATTTACAGGGCTTGAAACCATCGATTCAAAATCTGATTTGCAAGTATTTGAAGGTTTTATGTCGTTCGATGTGTTTGATATGGACGGCGGTGCTGCTGGCCTTGCATTTGGTATGCAATACCGCGAAGAATCATTGAGCCAAGATTACGACGCACTGGCTAATCAAGACAGCTTTACGTTTGTAATAGGTAACCCTGACTTTGACGGATCTTTAGATGTGTGGGCTGCGTTTGCTGAGATGGCACTACCGGTAACTGACGATTTAGATATTCAGCTTGCTGTGCGTTACGAAGATTACGGCGGTTCTATTGGTGATACGATTGATCCAAAAGTGGCGTTTTCTTATCGTGCTAGTGAAGAGCTTTCATTCCGTGGTTCAATATCAACCTCGTTCAGAGCACCAACGGTATTTTTAAGAAATGGTGGTGGCACCTCGCTACAACAACTTAATGACCCACTTATCGGTGCGAATGCCTTTGCAGCAGTGCGCACTGTAGGGAATGAAGACTTAAAACCTGAAGAATCTACTGCATACAATCTTGGTGTGTCGTTCGAGCCGATTAGCGACTTTTCTATTGAAGTTGACTACTGGAACTTCGAATTTGAAGATTTGATTATTCAAGAGAATCCGCAGGCCGTGTTGAATTTAAATCCAAGCGATCCTGAGCGTATCGTTCGTGCAGGTGACCCTCTGACTGGCCCGCTGACTCAAGTGAACAACACTTACGTGAATGCTAGTTCCCTTGAAACTTCAGGTTTAGATTTTGTGACCAGTTATAAAATAGACACAGATGCTGGCATGTTTGTACCGTCTATCAATGCCACTTATATTTTAGAATATGAGCTAGACGACCCTCAAGCGGGTAAAATAGACGGAGCGGGTCGCAGAAACTTTACCAATATTGGTACTTCGTCTCCTGAACTACGCTTGAATCTAGGTTTAAACTGGTCTTCAGGTGCACACTCAGCTAACATTTTTGCTCGTTATATAGATAGCTATGATGATGATCAAAACTGTGCAGATGGCAGCGTTAATACAGGTTCATGTGAAGCGTTAGGTGGTTTTAAAGGCGTTGATAGCCAAGTGACCTATGACGTGCAGTACAACGTGAATTTGGGCGCCTTGTTTGACACACAAAACAACTATGTATTGTCCGTTGGCGGCATAAACATAACGGACGAAGAGCCACCACAATTATTCACCAACAGTGGTTTCGACAGTAAGGTACATGATCCAAGAGGCCGTCAAATTTACGCACGCTTCGCAGTAGAGTTCTAGGCATTACTTCTATTATGAAAAACCTGCTTCGGCAGGTTTTTTTGTTATGTCGCCTTGTAAACTTAAGTGCCCGCATGAGTAGTATTTAAATCTTCCGTTCACTTTCATTTTAACTCTGCAACGGCATGATAGACGGTGACGTAGAATGATCAAATAAGAGGATGACATGGTCGACAAATTAACAGAGGGTGAAACCCAAGCGAAGTTGAATGAGTTAAACAAAGATTTGCCGGCAGAGCAGCAGTGGCAAATTAACAACGATAAACTGACTAAAAATTTTAAGTTCAAGAGTTTTATCCGCGCATTCGGCTGGATGAGTCAAATTGCTATTTGGGCCGAGAAGCTCAATCACCATCCTGAGTGGTTTAATGTATATAATAAAGTAGAAGTTAATTTAACAACGCACGACGTGGGTGGTTTAAGTGAGTTGGACTTTAAACTGGCGGCTAAAATGGATCTTTTCCACGTTTAGGGCAACACGTAACCAGCTGATTTGTATGAATTGTATACAGAGCAATTAAACTTCTGGATTAATTTGTGATTTATGCTTCACAACACTTGCACCGTCCCGTTAGCTATGTATAATACGCCCCACTCGAGACGCGACACACATTACGATGTGTTGTTATCGACAAAGATTTCAAGCGCGGGATGGAGCAGTCTGGTAGCTCGTCGGGCTCATAACCCGAAGGTCGTAGGTTCAAATCCTGCTCCCGCAACCACTTTTTGAAACTTGGCATTCAGTCAATTTTCGGTGAGAATAGTGGACTAGGGTCCAGAAACAAAAAGCCCCGCTTGTACGGGGCTTTTTGTTATCCTTTTTATCCTGTTTTTAATTTACTCTGGGCTGATGGCCCTTTTTTCGTTTTTGGAGCGTGAGTTTTGTCACAACTAGAACAGAAATTAACTGAAATGTTGACCGCACCTGTCGAAGCCCTTGGCTTTGAGATGGTGGGGATTGAATTTGTTCGCGCAGGAAAACACTCAACCATGCGCGTTTACATTGATCACCCTGATGGTATTACGGTGGATCATTGCGCAGAGGTAAGCCACCAAGTAAGTGCTGTGCTTGACGTGGAAGACCCTATTAATACCGAATACAACTTAGAAGTGTCCTCACCGGGCATGGAACGTCCCTTATTTAAGTTACAGCATTATATCGATTCAGTGGGTGAAGTCGTCACATTACGATTGAAAATGCCAATGGGAGACAGACGTAATTTCAAAGGTAAATTATTGTCTGAAGCTGATGGCATGCTAACTATTGAAGTCGATAACCAAGAATTTGTATTGGCCTTTGCCAATATTGAAAAAGGCAATGTTGTTCCAACGTTTGATTGAGTAGATGGCCATAAAGGCTTTTGCTAAAGAATAATCAGTGAGGCAATCATGAATAAAGAAATTTTGTTAGTGGCGGAAGCCGTTTCAAATGAAAAACAAGTTCCAAGAGAAAAAATCTTTGAAGCGTTAGAGTTCGCCATTGCAAGTGCTACTAAAAAGAAAACTGAAGGCGAGATTGAAGTTCGAGTATCTATCGACCGCGTTACAGGTGATTTCGATACATTCCGTCGTTGGATGGTTATCGCTGATGATCAAAAGCAAGAGAATCCATTTGCTGAAATGACCTTGTCTGCAGCGCAAATTGACGAGCCAGATATTCAATTAGGTGAATATGTTGAAGATCAAATCGAGTCCATTAAATTTGACCGTATAACGACGCAAACGGCTAAGCAAGTCATCGTACAAAAGGTACGTGAAGCTGAGCGCGCTCAAGTGATGGCAGAGTACGAAGAACGTGTCGGTGATTTAATTACCGGTACAGTCAAAAAGGTTAACCGCGATAACATTATTATCGATTTAGGTAACAACGCTGAAGGCGTTATTTACCGCGATGACATGCTACCTCGAGAAACTTTCCGTCCAGGTGACCGTGTTCGCGGTTTACTTTACGTTATTCGCCCTGAAGCGCGCGGAGCACAGTTATTTATTAGCCGTACTCACCCAGACATGTTGGTAGAGCTATTCAGATTAGAAGTGCCTGAGATTGCTGAAGAGACCTTAGAAATTAAAGCAGCGGCTCGCGATCCAGGTTCACGAGCTAAAATCGCAGTGAAAACCAATGACAAACGTTTGGACCCAGTGGGTGCATGTGTTGGTATGCGAGGATCACGTGTGCAAGCAGTGAGCAGCGAGCTAAGTGGCGAGCGTGTTGATATCGTGTTGTGGGACGATAACCCAGCGCAATTTGTTATCAACGCAATGGCACCAGCAGAAGTGGCATCAATCGTAGTAGATGAAGATAACCACACGATGGATGTTGCGGTTGAGTCTGACAACTTAGCACAAGCGATTGGCCGCAGTGGTCAAAACGTACGTTTAGCCGCTCAGCTTACGGGCTGGGAATTGAATGTGATGACGGTTGAAGACTTAAACTCCAAGCACGAAGAAGAAAACTCTAAAGTGCTAGCTGTTTTCGTTAATGGTCTTGATATTGACGAAGATTTTGCTGCGGTATTGGTTGATGAAGGTTTCTCAACGCTTGAAGAAATCGCTTATGTACCCATTAATGAGCTACTTGAAATTGACGGTCTTGATGAAGATATCGTTGAAGACTTACGTAGCAGAGCGCGCGCTGCCTTAACCACGCAAGCGTTAGCCAACGAAGAGACATTGGAAGCCTCTGAACCAAAAGAAGAGCTATTAAGTTTAGCCGGTATGGAACGCCATGTTGCCTACACATTGGCAAGTCGCGGTATTACCGATCTTGAAGCGCTAGCGGAGCAAGGCGTAGACGAGATCAGCGATATTGAAGAACTAGACGAAGAAAAAGCGGGCCAATTAATCATGGCTGCACGTAACATTGTCTGGTTTAACGAAGAATAGGGTCACCAAAGAGGAATTACGAATATGGCAGAAGTATCCATTGAAAAACTCGCCGCCGATATCGGCACTTCGGTTGACCGCTTAGTTAAGCAGTTTAAAGATGCTGATATTGTTAAAGCGGCAAATGAAAACGTGACTGAAGATGAAAAACGTCAGCTGTTGGATTATTTAAGCAAACAACATGGCGGTACGGGCTCTGAAGCGCCCAAGCGAATGACATTACAACGCAAGACGACCAGCACGCTCAATATGGGCAAGTCTAAAGCGGTAACGGTAGAAGTACGTAAAAAACGCACTTATGTTAAACGTACTGATGTAGAAGAAGCGCGTTTAGCGGAAGAAGAAACGGCTCGTGCATTAGCTGAGCAACAAGCGCAGCTTGAAGCTGAAAAAGCCGCCGAAGAAGAAGCGAAAAAAGCGGCTGAAGAGAAAGCGAAAAAAGCTGCTGAATCTAAAGCGAAGGCAGAAGCAGAACGTCTTGCTCGTGCAGAAAAAGCGAAAAAAGAAGCTGAAGCGCGTCAAGCTGAAGAGTCTGCTTTGAGCCCCGAGGAAAAAGCAGAACAAGAGCGTGCTCGCACTGAAGCGGAAAATATCCGCAAGAAGCAAGAGCAAGAAGCGCAGCGTAAGCTTGAAGAAGATGCGAAAAAAGCAGCAGAAGAAGCGCGCAAGCTGGCTGAAGAAAACTCACGTCGCTGGAAAGAAGAAGAAGAGCGTCGTAAGAAGCAAGAAGCAGAAGAAGTGCATGTACACAGTAACCGTTATGCACAAGAAGCTGAAGATGCTGATGATATTAAAATTGAACGTGGCGGACGTCGTCGTAAAAAGTCAAAACGCAATGCAGGTTCTGACCTTAAGCATGCGTTTAACAAGCCGGCTCAACCGGTTGAGCGTATTGTACGTTTAGGCGAAACGATCTCCGTTAGTGACCTAGCAAATAAGTTGGCTATTAAAGCCACTGAAGTTATCAAAGCCATGATGAAAATGGGTGAGATGGCTACGATTAACCAAGTATTAGACCAAGAAACAGCGGTATTAGTCGTTGAAGAAATGGGACATAAATACGAGCTTGTTAACGACAACGCGTTAGAAGATGAATTGTTGGCGGATAATGTAACGTCTGACTTGGCATCTCGTGCGCCAGTTGTGACTATCATGGGACACGTTGACCATGGTAAAACCTCGTTACTTGATTACATTCGACGCGCGAAAGTAGCCGCAGGTGAAGCCGGTGGTATTACTCAGCACATCGGTGCGTATAGTGTTGAAACTGATAATGGGCGCATCGCGTTCTTAGATACACCAGGTCACGCCGCGTTTACCGCAATGCGTGCTCGTGGTGCCACAGCAACAGATATCGTTGTTTTGGTTGTAGCTGCAGATGATGGCGTGATGCCTCAAACCAAAGAAGCGGTTCAGCACTCTAAAGCCGCTGGCGTTCCTTTGATTGTTGCAGTCAATAAAATGGATAAAGAAAGCGCCGATCCAGATCGTGTTAAAACTGAATTGTCACAACTTGAAGTGATTTCAGAAGAGTGGGGCGGTGAACACCAGTTTGTTAACGTCTCTGCTAAAACAGGTTTAGGTATTGATGCATTACTAGAAGCAATTAGCTTGCAAGCTGAATTACTTGACTTAAAAGCTCCGCCTACAGGCTCTGCTAAAGGGATTGTTATTGAGTCACGCTTAGATAAAGGGCGTGGTCCAGTGGCTTCTGTTTTAGTTCAAGAAGGTCAGCTTAAAGCCGGTGATATCCTACTTTGTGGTATTGAGTATGGCCGAGTTCGTGCTATGCGTGATGAAAACGGTCAAAATGTTGCAATTGCGGGCCCGTCGACGCCAGTAGAAGTACTTGGTTTGTCTGGTGTGCCAGTGGCAGGTGAAGACGCCTTAGTGGTTCAAGATGAGCGTAAAGCCCGTGAAGTAGCGACTAAGCGTAATGCTAAACAACGTGAAATTAAGCTTGCTAAGCAGCAAAAAGCGAAACTTGAAAACATGTTCGCCAACATGGAAGCAGGTGACGTTAGCGAGTTGAACATTGTACTTAAAGCCGATGTTCAAGGTTCAGTTGAAGCGATTTCTGACTCACTAACTAAATTGTCTACCTCTGAAGTGAAGGTAAACATTGTGGGCAGTGGTGTAGGCGGAATTACTGAAACAGACGCCAGCTTAGCTGCAGCATCTAGTGCTATCGTGGTTGGTTTCAACGTACGTGCTGATGCAAGTGCTAGACGTATCATCGAATCAGAAGAAATTGATTTACGTTACTACAGTGTTATCTATAGCTTGATTGATGAAGTTAAGATGGCGATGACCGGTATGCTAGCCCCAGAGTTCAAACAAGAAATTATTGGTTTGGCTGAAGTACGTGACGTGTTTAAGTCACCGAAATTGGGCGCAATTGCAGGTTGTATGGTAGTTGAAGGTACAATTAAACGCAGTAATCCTATCCGCGTATTGCGTGAGAATGTGGTTATCTATGAAGGTGAGCTTGAGTCATTAAGACGCTTCAAAGATGACGTACAAGAAGTACGTAACGGTGTTGAGTGTGGTATCGGCGTGAAGAACTACAATGACGTTAAAGTGGGCGACCAAATCGAAGTATTTGAAATCGTTCAAGTTGAGCGTGAGCTATAATTCGCCAACATAGAATGTTAGCGCGTTAATGACTATTGAATTAAAACGGAGGCTTAGGCCTCCGTTTTGTCTTAACAAAAGCATAATTTGATGCTTTAGGAGATTAGAATGGCAAGAGAATTTTCTCGTACAGACCGAGTAGGTCAGCAGATCCATAAAGAAATCGCCAGTATTTTACAGAACGAGTTCAAGAACCGTGACCCAAGGTTGGGTATGGTGACAGTGTCAGCCGTAGAGGTGTCTCGGGATTTGTCGTATAGCAAAATTTATGTGACTTTCTTTGAGAATGACGAAGAAGTGATGAAGAATTATTTGGCTATCCTAGAAGAAAACAAAGGGTATATTCGCACGTTATTGGCAAACCGTATGCGTATGCGCGCGGTTCCTGCGATTAAATTTGTTCGTGACGGCTCTTTAAGTGAAGGTATTCGTATCAGTAACTTGGTTGACGAAACGCTAAGCAAAGACAAAGAACGAGCTCGCAATGCAGGGCGTTCACTTGATGAAGAACAAGAGGACTAAGGATTGGCCAGACGTCGTAAGGGTCGTGCAATAGACGGTATTCTACTATTGGACAAACCGCTAGAGATATCCTCAAATCAAGCATTACAGAAAGTGAAACGCGCGTTTTTAGCGGCGAAAGCAGGGCACACCGGCGCGCTTGATCCGCTGGCAACGGGTATGCTGCCAGTATGTTTAGGCGAAGCAACCAAGTTTTCACAGTTTTTATTAGACGCTGATAAAACGTATATCGTCACAGCAAAACTAGGAGTGCGTACTACCACTTCAGATGCTGACGGTGACGTGGTTGAAACCCACGATGTGAATGTGACTGAGCAACAGTTAAAAGAGGCTTGCGAGACATTCAAAGGGCCAATTAAACAAGTGCCGTCTATGTTCTCTGCGTTGAAACACCAAGGAAAGCCATTATACCATTATGCGCGTCAAGGTATTGTGATTGAGCGTGAAGCCCGTGATATCACGATTTTCTCGCTTAACATTACTCGCTTTGAGGGTGATGAAGTCGATATGGAAGTGCATTGCAGTAAAGGCACCTACATTCGTTCTCTGGTTGACGATCTGGGGCAGCTTCTAGGTTGCTGTGCGTATGTGAGTAAGTTACATCGTACCGCTGTTGCTGATTATCCTAGTGAAAAAATGGTGACTTTTGAAAAGCTTGAATCTCTGCTTGAGAAAGCGCAGGCCGAGCAAATTCCTTTAACCGACATCCTCGATCCCTTATTGATACCCATGGACAGCGCGGTAAAAGCCTTACCTAGTGTGCATTTGTCACCGGTAGCAAGAGATTCTTTTTTACACGGTCAGCCCGTGCCATATGAAAGTGAAGAGCAGGTTGCCAAAGGGACGTTAGTGCGTACCTATTGTACTCAGGGACAGGTATTTTTAGGCGTTTCTGAGATTGATAATGACAATAAAGCGGCGCCAAAACGCGTTGTCGTCTTTAGCCCCCAAGGTTAATTGTATTTGCCCTTGCTAATTAATCGTTTGTCACTATAATACGCGCTTCTTGGCACGGCTGAATTAGTGATCGGCCTGCTGTATTTTTAGCTCTTATATTGGAGAAAGTTATGTCACTAACTACTCAAGAAACTGCAGCAATTATTGCTGATTTTGGCGTAAAAGAAGGTGATACTGGTTCACCTGAAGTTCAAGTTGCATTGTTGACGTCTAACATCAACAAGCTTCAAGGCCACTTTGCTGACCATAAAAAAGACCACCATTCACGTCGTGGTTTGTTACGCATGGTTAGCCAGCGTCGTAAGCTTCTTGATTACCTTAAAGGTAAGAACGTTGAGCGTTATCAAGATCTAATCAAGCGTTTAGGCCTACGTCGTTAATCGACAGCTTTATACGTTTGAAAGAAAGCACCTTCGGGTGCTTTTTTCGTTTTAGAGGGTATATTTCTGGTCATACCATTGGCTAATTTTCAATCACTGATATCTTGATAAGATTGGTTTTTATTCAATAAAAACAATAAGATCACGGTACTCAAAATGGATAACCTGGCGCGCTCCCTTATACTCGTTTGTATTTTACTCAGTCCTTGCACTCAAGCAGAACTTATTCAATGGGATGCATTTGAAACAGGGGATAATCTTGCCGTTAAAGACAATACAACTGGCTTGATTTGGCTTGACCTGACATTGACTAATCATTTGAGCTACAACGACGCAGGCAACGCCTATTCTGGCTGGGAATACGCCTCAGCTGATGCGGTCTATGGGTTACTTGATAGCGCTTTTACCGATATTCAGTTGGTTCGTCACGATACACAAGAACCTTCTAACTATGAGCGAAATTGCTCAAACACCAGCGATTGTTATGCGCAAGCGACAAACTGGCAAACCTTATTTGGTATGACACAAGGCAGTCGATATTATCAAACTTACGCGTTTGGCTTGTATAGAGATGACAGTAGCCGTTTGCGCATGGCTGGTAGTTATTTAAATGGCAGTGCATTAGCGAATGTTTACGGGCAAGACTTTGATAATGCACATAACACTCAGTTGAGCGAATCGAATGATCTTTACAGTACTTTTTTGATCCAATCTCAACCACAGGCGCAAGCGTCCTCAACCGTCTCGGCGGGTGCGCCCAATGCATTTGCCTTTCTTTGTTTTCCTTTTGTTTGGCTAGCGATACGTAAGAAAATCAGAGAATAATATTGTGTAACGCGTGTTGACGCTCTTGCTCTGTTAATACGTTGATAAAGGGCGTTTTACGGCGCAATTTTCGCATTTGGGGTGTGTCGGCTATCACTCCTTGAATAAAGTCATCGGGTGACTCCTCGATACATTCCATCAAGCATATCCATACTAGGTAACCTCCATGGCGTAATAGGCCATTTTGGTAGCGTGACTCAATGGTGTCGATAACCTGTTGACGAAGCTGAGGCTGGGCAATTAGTTTTAGCGCCATCGCTTGGTGCAATACTCGTATCTGCTTATCAATATTTTCGTTCTGTTTAGGGCTAGAACGATGACCAGAGCGATTAAAACGGGAACGAGGGGTGTACATTATCTGAGTAATGGCTGTAACATATTTTCTAAGCCATTTACCTTAATCTCATGCATTAGCGCCAATTGCTGCCCCAGTTTTCCTTCTGGGAACCCTTTTTGGCTAAACCACACCAGGTAGGGCTCTGGTAATTCTAGCAATTTTCTACCCGCATATTTTCCAAATGGCATGGTTTGGTTAACAGCGTCAATCAACTGTTGATTTGGTTGTTCAGGCATCTTGCGTATTCACTTTTTGTTGGGTATTCCACAGCTGATAATAGGGGCCTGTATTCCTAAGAAGTGTAGGGTGATTTCCTTGCTCTACCACACGGCCATTTTGCAGAACTATTATGCTATCTGCATCCACAATCGTCGAGAGCCTATGAGCGATAACCAAGCTTGTGTGGCCTTTAGCAATCTCTTTAAAGGCACTTAAAATAGCTTGTTCCGATTGGCTGTCCAATGATGAGGTGGCTTCGTCAAACAGCAATATAGGCGCTCCTTTTAAAATGGTACGGGCAATCGCCACGCGCTGCTTTTCTCCGCCGGATAGCTTTAAACCTCGTTCACCGACTTTGGTTTCCCTGCCTTTTGGTAAGGCGTTGATAAACGCTGATAAGTGAGCATGTTCGATAGCTTGATTGACTTGCTCGTCACTCGCTGTTGGGTTGCCGTAGCGAATATTTTCAAAAATGCTGTCGTTAAATAAGACGGTGTCTTGGGGCACTATTCCAATAGTTTGACGCAGTGAGGCTTGGGTGGAATCACTGACGGGCTGGCCATCTATGTAAATTTCGCCGCTAGTTGGATTGTAAAAGCGAAATAATAACTTGATGACGGTGGATTTACCCGCGCCACTTGGGCCCACTATGGCCACTTTTTGACCGGCAGGAACAGTGAAACTCACATCATGTAGAATTTGCCTGTCTGGTCCGTAACCGAAGTTAACCTGGGAAAAACGTATTTCTCCTTCGCTGACTTTAATGGTTTTTGCATTCTCGTTATCGACAATATTTGATGACTTGCCTAATAGGGCAAATAGGTTTTCGATGTTTGCTAGCGCCCCTCGTATCTCTCGATATACGAACCCAAGGAAGTTGAGCGGCATAAAAATTTGCATTGTAAACGCATTGATTAACACAAAGTCACCTATGGTCATGGTGCCTTGAGCGACATAATAAGCCGCCACGGCCATCATACTGGTCATAGCGATGGCGATAATAGTGGCTTGCCCACCATTTAAGGCAAAAAGAGATAATCGGTTTTTGCGCCTAGCAACTTCCCAATCTGCTAGGGCTACATCGTAGCGCTTTGCTTCATACTCTTCGTTATTAAAGTACTTTACGGTTTCGTAGTTCAAAAGGCTGTCAATGGCTCTGGTATTACTGAGCGAATCCGCTTGATTGACTGCGCGCACAAACTCAGTACGCCAATGGGTGGCTTTAACAGAAAAGCTGATGTAGCTGATGACTGAGACTAAAATAATGACCGCAAAGCTCCAACCGTAATTATAAAATAGCACGCCTACAACGGCTAAAATCTCTAATAGGGTCGGGACGATGTTAAACACTAAAAAGCGCATAAGGAAACTGATACCGCTCGTGCCGCGTTCAATATCCCGTGATAAACCGCCTGTCTGACGATTTAAGTGGTAATCAAGATCCAATTTATGCAGGTGTTCAAATACTTGCAAACTGATACGACGCATGGCGCGCTCGGTGACTCTGCCGAAAAGCGTATCACGAATTTCCCCGAATAATACATTCGCTAAACGCAGTAGACCATATGCGGCAATTAACGCAAAGGGTACAAGTACTATCGAATTGCTGGAGTCTTCGGCGTTTAGGGTATCAACGGCATGCTTGAGTATGAAAGGCAAACCAATACTGGCGACCTTGGCGGCAATTAAGCAAAGCATGGCGAAAAATACGCGTTGTTTAAACTCTAATAGATAAGGCCACAGTTGTTTTATTACGCGCCAGTTAAATGTGAGGTCTTCTTGTTGCTGATATTGTTTAGAGCGCATGTATTTCGCTTATTCTGTCTGACGATTAATGGCCAGCTCTAGGGGGTTATATAACGCCAGCGTTGCTTATTCGCCCCATTGCTTAGCTAGGTAGCGGGCAAAGTGGTTAGTCTGTTACCACAGTACAGTTACGACCATGTGTTTTAGCGCGATATAAATTAGTGTCCGCTCTGCTAATGGCATGATCTAGTTTGTCTTGAGGGTGCATCTGATAGATGCCAATGCTCACCGTGACTGATAAATGTGTAGAGTCTACTTTTTGTTCATAACTTTCTATTTTTTTACGTAATTTTTCAGCTAACACAAACGCTTGTTGCTGGGAGGTTTCGGGCAACATAAATAGGAATTCTTCTCCGCCCCAGCGCGCTACCGTGTCTTGTTTACGCAAACCATTGGCGAACATCTGACCGACTTGTTTAATCACAATATCGCCGACATCGTGACCATATTTATCATTCACCTGTTTAAAATGATCGATATCACACATCATCAGGGTCATATTTTTACTGTGCCTGAGGGTCCGCTGGTGTTCATATTCGAGTTTTTCTAACATGCCTCGGCGGTTTTGCAAGCCAGATAAGGAATCAATACGAGCTTGTTGCTCAAATTTCTTACTAAGTTCTTGCTGCGTTTTAAATGAGCGCTGTCTTGAATATTCATAGAACACGAACAGCATACTGACGGTTATAAATGAGTAAATAAGACGAGAGCGAAACTCATAACTGTACTCAGCAAACAAGAGACCATTGTTGGGGAACTCAAGAATAAGAATGACGACTAGGGCGAAAATGCCCAGTTGAATTAGCCCTCTCTTTAAACCACCAAAAAACAGCACGACTGGGGGAACTATATAAATCCATAAAGGACCTGTATTTTTTACCCCGCCCATCACAATCAAATACAACATCAGTAACATGAGTGCCGACGTCACTAAATTAGCAGAAAATTTATAGCCATTTTTACTTTGAAAATATTTAAGAATTATCCGTGAGGTAAAGAATAAAACACTAGCGATTAATAACGTCACTCCTAGATAGAAGTCGCCGTTATGAACCCATTGACTACGAAATAGGGCAGCTACACCTAAAATAAAGGTAATAAAATATCCAATAAAACCGAATAGGTTGGTGACTTGGATTTGCTGTCGTACCGCAGGAGAGTTACTCGCTTTTGTTCCTGTATTTAAATAATTTCTAATGAAACGACTAACGATAAACATATGTGCTTAGTATCCTTTTTGCTTATTCAATATCGTTAATTATCTGATGACTGAGTTTTAGTAATTGTTCTGCAAGTAGAGTAACACTGTGGCTGTATCCTTGTTGAGATAATTCAGACGTAAATGCAAAACTTTCCTGCGACGTCAGCCCATCGGTTTGAGCTTTGTTCACATGCCAATACTGGCCGCTGGTGATGACTTGCCCTTGGTCTGTGGGCATGAAACGCTTGATACTGATAACAAGGCTTTCGAGGTTGCCGGTTGCATCAGGCGAATCATAAGCAATAAAGCGTGTTTCTGTCGCCTTGTCGTTTAACCACGCGAGTAGGGTGTTATGAATACCGGTTTGTAAGTTTTCCGCCCAAAGATCAATATCAGAATAGTACAGTTGATTACCCTCTATTTGCATCACCAAATTAGGGCGTTTAAGGTAATCAGCTAGCAATATTCTATCGACAACGACCACTCGCTTTACCTCTTTTGGAGAGGCTGATATAAGCGGAGTATGGCTGTTCAACATATAAAACTGTTTCATCGGCGCTTTCGAGGTGCTGCAAGCCGCTAATGTGAAAAGCAGGATTAATACACTCAATCGTTTCATATTATTAGTTCCCTTGCTGGGTATTTGGTTGACTTCCAGGCTGAAGATAGGGCTTGGGAGATTTATCAAAAATAAGGCTGTTCGGTGCTTGGTTTAGCTCAAGTAACAAAGGTTGTAATTCACGTAATCTGTGCTGTAAGGTCTCTAATGTATCGTTAATTTCGTTATTTGTTTTAGAGCCAGAAGAAAATCCTCGAGTTAACTCTGCTATGCCTGACAGCGCGGCTGCAAGTTTCACACTGACTTGTTGCTCATCCATTTCTTTTAATGTTTCAGCGAAATCATCAGCCGTAGTGTTCATACTATTCGCACTGGCACTAATGTCAGCCATCATCTGATTCGCTGCTGAGGACATCTGCACGAGGTCCATGTCATTGATGTTATCGAGTATGGCACTGACCTTTTCCGTTATTTGAGAAAACTCGTTTGAAATGCTTGGGATCACGGAATACTGTTGGAACTGCTCCATCTGGGCAACAGGGGCGTTGGGATATTGTTCTAAATTAACAAACAGTGCTCCTGTTAATAAATTGCCAGTTTGCAATGATGCCCTAAAACCGTTTTCTACCCAGATTTTGATTTGCTGATTGATAAATTCGATACCCGCTGCATCATCAGTTTGTTCAACTCGACCCGGTTGAATGCCAATAACGACGGGAATGGCCACACCTGAGTCCAGCCATTTGTGCTGCTTACCATTAGGCGGGTTAATTTCCAGTACTTTACCGACTTTAATACCTCGGTATTCTACTGGTGCACCAATGCGTAATCCACGTACGGTATCATCTACCAGGATCACAAATTTAGCGGATTCTTTGTAGCGTTCCTCAGCCGCTGATTCATAAGATTCATGTATGCTAAAATACGAGCGCTCATTCACTCGCTCACCTTGCGGCATACCTTCGGGGACGCCGAATGCGACCCCATTGGTGATGAGCGTTTCTATACTACTGCTTTTGACTTTAAAGCCGTTTGCGCCTATGTCCATTTCTACACCACTGGTATTCCAAAATTTGGTATTGGTGGTGATGAGTTTGTGATAAGGCGCTTGAATAAAGGTGTTGTAGTACACAACGCGTTCATCGAAGTTAAAATAGATACTCTCAAATTCGCCTACTTTTAGCCCTTTATAGATAACAGGGTCACCTTCTTTGAAAGCGAATTCAGCGTTACTGTTTAACGTAACATGTAACCCTGGTGTGCCGCTTGGGGTAATAGGTGGTGCAGATACGGCAACAAAATCTCGACTCGAACGACCTTCTAAATTCGTCGACATGTTAATGTAAGTGCCTGATACTAAAGTGTTTAGACCGGAAATACCATTGAGCGAAATGCGCGGGTTTACTGACCAAAATTCGGTGTTTTCGCGTAATAAACCTTCAGAGTTGGCTGACATACGCGCTGTTACCAGAACTTTTTGTAAATCTTCAGTCAGTTCAATACTTTTAACTTCGCCTACATCAACATTATGCATTTTTATTTTCGTTTTACCTGCTTCTAATCCTGATGCATTTTCAAACACAATACTGATCAATGGCCCTTGATTGCTCCACTGGTGATAGAACATCCACCCACCCATGCACACAGCAATGAAGGGAACTAACCATATTTTCGAAATGCTTTTAACGTGCTTAATATCAGCAGGTTCACCATTGTTCGCCATGATTATTGTTCACTCCAAATTAATTTTGTATCAAATGAAAAAGCCGCCAGCATGGTTAATATCACCACAGTGCAAAACGCCAATGCTGCATAACCAGGATAAATACTCATGATATTTCCTAGTTGTATAAGGCTGACCAAAATAGCCACTACAAAAACATCAATCATCGACCAGCGACCGATAAACTCAGTAATACGGTAGCCGACCATACGTGTTTTTTGACCACCATAGTAATCAGTTTGTACGGAATAATTCAGCCAGCATAATATGGCCAGCTTACCGACTGGGACTAAAATACTGGCAATAAATATAATCGCGGCAATAGGGTAAGAGCCCATTTTCCAGAGGGTGACTACGCCCCCTAATATCGTACTAGGTTGGTCATCTCCCAATATATTAGTGTGCATAATGGGCAACGTATTAGCCGGTATGTAAAACATAATCGAAGTGACTAATAAGGCCCAAGTCGTCTGAATACTATGGGAGGCTGGACGAGGTTTTGGAGGGGCAGGAAGCTCACAAGACGTCAGAATATAAAGTTGATGTTGATCTAAATACATGAGCATCGCTGTCATGGAAATGGCAAACAGCGCATAAGCATAGAATGAAAGCCCTATGCCAATATCAGCCATGGACATAATCTTGACTAAGCTGACCAAAACCGCCACCAGAAAAATCTCCACCATGGTCCAGGGGCGTAACGTGAAAATGAGCTTTAATAGCGGTGCGGCGTGTTTGGGCTTTTTACCAAATAAAACGGGGATCAATAAATACAATAAACAGAGCAAAATAGTCGAGGGTAATACGAGAATCACCGCACTTTGTAGAATAGCTAAGCCGAGGTAATCGTTATCTGCTAGGGCTTCTATGCTGCCAATGATATTGATGGCATGGTACTGGCCGTTAGCGCTGAAGGATAAGAATTTAAAGCACAATGCCGCAACCATAAAAATCAATGAGGCTAGCGAAAACGCCACTAGCTTTTGTGTCATATTTTGATAATAGGTTGTGATAACATAATGGCATCGAGGGCAATGTGCACGTTGACGGTGAAAGAGTGCTGGAACCTCAACTACATAGGCGCACTCGTGGCACTGAACTTGATGGCAAGCTGTTGTATTCTTTATCGATTCATCCATATGATGCATATCTGACCCTATATTCATATAGGTTACCAAAAAGCCATCAACTGTGGAAAGGTAATCATGCAAGCAACGCATATTTACCTTTTCGAACTGTTAGCGATAGCGTGTTTGGCCTAACGTTTATACAGGACGCTTAGCAACACCAGCTTGGGTTCCTTTCAAAACAATGAACAATTTTTACGGGTGTTATTTAGGTGTTTGACAGAAAAGTAGAAAAAAATATCACATCGGTTTTATTTGTGTGTTTAGGCAATATTTGCCGCTCTCCTTCAGCTGAAGCTATTTTTCGCCACAAGGCTGCGCATGCAGGATTGGCAATTAAAATCGATTCTGCCGGTACCTTAGGGGCGCATATTGGTTCACCACCTGATAAGCGCTCAAGAACGGTTGGAGAAGGGCGCGGCTATCACTTTAAAAAAATAAAGTGCCGTAAAGTTAATAGCAGTGATTTTGAGCAGTTTGATTACGTTATAGCCATGGACAAGGAGAATGTACGTAATTTAAAGGAAATATGTCCTGAGGAGTATCAACATAAAATCTCTCTCATGATGAGTTTTTGTGAGGCAGACGAAGAAGAGGTTCCTGATCCTTATTACGGGGGAAAACGAGGCTTTGAATACGTTTTAGATTTAATTGAACAAGCATCAGACGGCTTAATCGAACATATTAAGCAACAGCATACGTAATATACGCACACGCAAACATTAAACCCGCGTAAGCGCTAAAATAGTGCGGTGTCAGTTTCCTAATCTTTATTGTAAGGCTAACGAACTCGTGCATGCTCATTTATGCGCCGATTAAGTATATTCTTTGCGTTAAGTATATTTTATCACGGCGGATATAAGGTATGATTGAGCGTGACATCTGCGTGTTTAGAGCATGCGGTTTGTGAACCCATTTTCATTTCCGACTCTACTGATATTTAAGGACACAATGTGAGCCAATGGCAACCTGATAGTTGGCGTCAAAAGCCAATTCTGCAACAACCCACTTACCATGATCAAAAACATCTAAACGATGTGGAACAAAAGCTAAAATCTTATCCTCCTCTCGTTTTTGCTGCGGAAACGCGTCAGTTGTTTAAAGAGTTAGGCCAAGTTGCTGACGGTAAGGGTTTTTTACTGCAAGGTGGTGATTGTGCTGAGTCCTTTGATGAATTTAATGCGCCAAAAATTCGCGATACCTTTAAAGTTATTTTGCAAATGGCAATTGTATTGACGTTTGCAGGCCGTTGCCCTGTGACCAAAGTCGCGCGCATGGCAGGGCAATACGCCAAACCACGCTCTGGCGACTTTGAAACTATTGGCGATGTGTCTCTTCCTAGTTACCGTGGTGACATTATCAACTGTTTCGAATTTACCGAAGCCGCACGTTTACCCGACCCACAACGTATGCTTGATGCATACCATCAAAGTGCTTCGACCTTAAACCTGCTTCGTGCGTTCGCCCAAGGCGGTTTAGCAGATTTACATCAAGTAAATAGGTGGAATATGGCGTTCGTGGAAAACAATCCACTTAAAGAGCGTTATCAAGATGTGGCTCGTCGAATTCAAGACTCTTTGGAGTTTATGAATGTTATGGGTATCAACACTAGCAACACGCCAACCCTGCATGAGACCAGCTTATATACGTCTCATGAAGCACTTTTGCTGAATTATGAACAAGCATTGACGCGCGTGGATACCTTAACCGACAAATGGTACAACTGTTCAGCTCATATGTTATGGATCGGTGAGCGTACACGTCAACTTGACCATGCCCACATTGAATTTTTCCGCGGTATACATAACCCTATCGGGGTAAAAGTAGGGCCGACGATGCAAGGTGACGAGCTAATCCGCCTTATCGATGCATTAAACCCAGAAAATACCTCAGGTCGTTTAACATTAATTACCCGTATGGGGGCTGACAACCTTGAACAGAACCTACCTGCATTATTACGTCGCGTAAAACAAGAAGGACGCAATGTAGTGTGGAGTTCAGATCCTATGCATGGCAACACGTTCAAAGCATCAAGCGGTTATAAAACGCGTAACTTTGATGCTATTTTACGTGAAATACAGCAGTTCTTTGCAGCGCATAAGGCTGAAGGAACGCATGCTGGTGGTATTCACTTAGAAATGACCGGTCAGCATGTGACTGAGTGTACCGGTGGTGCATATGAGATTGGCGATGATGATCTCGCTCAAGCATACAAAACCCAATGTGATCCTCGCTTAAATGCTGACCAAGTGCTTGAAATGGCATTTTTGGTCGCAGACCATTTAAAAGTGAGTTAATCAGTTGACGTTGCGCCCTTGGTCAAACTTATGGTATTAATGAAAACAATTTTCATTTGTATCAACTGTTTGATGAGGGCGCGATGACACTTTGGGATATCCCCGCAAAAAAATCCGGTTTAATCAGTGGCTTAGATAATGCTCTATTGCCTGCGGTAACGAATCGGTTATTAGAAATGGGGCTGACTGACGGTCAGTCTGTTCGATGCCTTCGGCGTAGTCCTATGAATGGACCGGTCGTTGTTCAAATTGGTGACTGTGTTTATACCTTAGAACAGAGTATTGCCGACAAGGTTGCTGTCAGTAGCCTTAGCTAAACTATCTTATTTTGTTTTTACATCTAGCCTAAACGACACATTTTCGCGTGGGTAATCACTTAATAGCATTAATGTCTATTTGAGCGCTTTTTTAGTGTTCGAACAATCAAGTAGCGTCATGAAAAATATAATTTTAGTAGGTAAACCCAACTCAGGGAAAAGTCTGTTGTTTAACCAACTCACTGGGATGCGTCAGAAAGTCGCTAATTTCCCCGGTGTAACAGTTGAACTAAAAAGCGGTAAATTTGGTGAACACACACTGATTGATTTCCCTGGGGCGTATTCATTAAGCACGCTCTCACGTGATGAAGAAATAGCAGTCGAAAAAATTCACGAGGCGATGCATGACGACAATACAGGTGTCATCGTATGTAATTTGGATGCCACTCGCCTAGAACGAAGCTTAGTGTTTGGTTTACAGGTACGCGATTTAGCTAAGCAACATGACAAGGCTTTAGTGTTCGCCTTAAACATGATTGACGAGGTAGGTCGTTTCAGTCATCAGGTGGATTGCGATAAGTTAAGTGAAGACCTAGGCGCGGCTGTATTTCCGCTTTCAGCTAAAACCTTAGTGGGCATACACGAGTTCAAGTTGGCATTAAACGAGGTTGCCTCACAGCCTGAAAAATACATTCCACGTCAACGCGTGCCAGATGATGACAGCGTATTTAATGTTAGTCGCCGTATCGCGAAGCAATATGGAATTCATGCTGATATCGTTTTAAAACAACAAAATACCATTGATAGTTTTTTGTTAAACAGTGTTTTGGGTGGTGTCGCATTTTTCAGCATAATGTTCGTTTTATTCCAGAGTATTTTTACTTGGGCAACGCCGCTAATGGACGGCGTTGAGAGCATTATTGGTTGGCTAGCCGTAGCTGTAACATCTGTTATCGGCCAAGGCGTTATCAATGATTTTCTGCAAGATGCGATATTTGGAGGACTCGGTTCGTTTCTCGTTTTTGTGCCGCAGATCATGGTGTTGACTTTAATTATCGGCTTACTTGAAGATAGCGGATACTTGGCACGTGCTGCTTTGATATGCCATAAGCCACTAAGTTACTTTGGCTTGTCTGGCCGAAGTTTCATTCCTTACCTGTCGGGTCACGCCTGTGCCATACCCGCTATTATGGCAGCGAGAACGATTGAATCACCGCGTAAACGCTTGATTACCATGATGACGATACCGTTAATGTCCTGTTCTGCGCGTTTGCCGGTATATGCGCTACTTATTGCGGTGCTAATACCGAATACCACCTATTTAGGTGGGTTACTGAGCCTTCAAGGTACTGCCTTTTTTGTACTGTATTTTTTAGGCATAGTCACTGCTCTCATCGTCAGCGTGCTATTGAATAAATTTACTGAAAATGACAGCGATAAAGCTGAGATGCCATTTATCTTAGAGTTGCCTAACTATCGTTTGCCTCATTGGAAACCACTTATATTACGCGTGCTCACTAGCGCTAAACAATTTATTCGTAGGGCAGGGCCCGTCATCTTTATGGTATCTGTGGTTATCTGGTTTCTGGGGTACTTCCCAAGCTCAGAGCATGATTTACAAGGCTCCTACTTGTCCATGCTTGGTCAGTGGATAGAGCCTGTTTTTGAACCGCTAGGATTAGATTGGCGTTACGGTGTTGCCATATTGGTTTCGTTTTTGGCACGTGAAGTATTCGTTGGCGCATTAGGAACCTTGTTTGGCATTGAAGGCGCTGACGAAAATATCGCCGGATTAGCTGAAAATATTCAAGCTGATGGCCTTACCTTAGGGGCGGGGCTTGGGCTGTTAATATTTTATGTTATCGCTTTACAGTGCGTTGCAACCGTTGCGACTCTCAAAGGGGAAACAGGTAGCAAGAAAATAGCTTGGGGCCTATTCGCAGGCTATGGTTTATTAGCCTATACCTCTGCGTTTATCGTTTCACATATTTTCTAACTTGCGGGTTACTAATTGAGCTTAGCCTGCGAAGGGGTATTCTCTTTCGCAGGTTTTTTATGGGTTAGTCGTTCATAACGTTTTACTGAAGTAACGACGGGGTAATCTCAATAAATTCATCACAGGCATTCATTAGTGAGCTCGCAGTAAGCGCGGGTACGCCATACACTTTTGTGCCCACCTTATATTTGTCTTTTGCGGCTTTGAGCAGTAAGTCAAAATCCCCATCACCAGAAAGCAAAACGACAGTGTCGACGTGTGGGGCAGCGTCTAATACATCTATGGTGATCCCCACATCCCAGTCACCTTTAGCCGAGCCGTCACTGCGTTGAATATAGGGTTTTAATTTCACATTGAAACCGATGTGTTTGAGCGCACTTTGGAACTTTTGTTGTTGGGTGTCGTGGCGCTCAGTGGCGTAGGCATTAGCGATAACAATGTCGCCTTGTGCACTTAAGTGTTGCCAAAATTTACGATAATTAAATTGTTTTTGGTAGCTATCGCGGGTGGTGTAATAAATGTTCTGCACATCGACAAATACGGCAATTTTAGCGGGCATATATCACTCAAATTAAGTTATAACCAATAGGGCATGATAGCATTAAATATTATTAAAATAGCTATTGCGTTTATTTTATAAGTGCTGTAATGTGCTGCCTTGCTTATGAATCAACCTCCGCATTTATAAGCAGTGTTACCATTTCGGTAACGCGTTAATGTCTTGTCTTACCTTGATCCAGTCAGCCAGCATTTAAAAACAAAAATATTAAGCTGAATTATTGAACGGCGAACGAGTGAGCATGTGCTCGCTGTATACCACTCCTAGACTTGTAGAAAGTCGTAAAGTTATCGTCAAATCTATAGTGAAGCTTCGTTGAATTTCGCGCGTCAAATTATCGCGCTAATTGAAAGAGAGTTTTATTATGTCTTATTTATATAACGGTTCTCAGATCCGTGTAGTGCACCCAGTGCATTCAATTTCTGTAAACAAACAAAGCGTAGCATTTGCCGACAAACAAGGTCGCCAAAGCACTAAATTTGCCAACGCAATTGAAGCAAAGCAATTTGTTAAATGGTTAGTTAACAACTAATCACACTCGGCTTATACAGAGCGTTGTATCAGCCTATTAAGTTTTATAAAAAAG
>BAEM01000012.1 GCA_000314955.1 Paraglaciecola chathamensis S18K6
GTTGCAGAGGCGGCTTAATCACGATTAGAAAAACAAATTACCCCCGTATTCTGGATACGAGTGCTTTAGTTCACGATCCTAAGTCATTTTTAGCCTGCAGCGACGAAGTTTATGTTTGTTTGATGGTGCTAGAAGAACTCGACAATCTGAAAGAGCGCAGAAACAAATCTGTCAGCGCTGATGCCCTTGTATGCATTCGAATGCTGGAAGACATTTTCAACGGCCATAGTGCAGAAGAGTTGCAAGCTGGTATTGCATTGCCGTCCACCGAAACCGCCAAGCGGGTTAATTATTTATAGGCATTGATACGAACCTTAAGGTTAACGAAGCACTAAAGTACGGCATTGGCAGCGATGCAGACAACCGTAATATCAACTACGCGCTGCACATTAAAACATCACTGAGTCGAGATGTCATTTTAGTGTCTCGAGATATCAACATGCGGCTAAAAGCACGGATTATCGGGGATGCAGCTGAGGATGTGGCTGTTGATAATAAGATTGCTGACGTTGACTTACTCTACTCTGTGGGGCAGTCATTTGAGGAGGACTTGTTTGATCGATTTAGTTCGGATAATGAGTTTAAGATAAGTGGGAAAGTGTATACATTTCCCATTGGCCTTTTCAACAATGAAGTCCAAGAAAATATGTCCTGGTATGATTCAGCTATCGACTCCTTCGGTCGCTTTCAGCAAAAAAATTCATGCTATGAATCACACAAATTAACCACTTCATCATCAAGGATTTAATGTGTACTACATCCATTAAGTACTACTACGCAGTCTCGCAACCTGGATTGACGTTGTAACGTTTGAGGTCATTAGCGCAGGGTAGTCTACGATATCCAGTTCCTTTTTTATCAGGCATTTTCTTTAAAAATTCTTCAACTTCATCAAGCTCTAATTTGTCGTTCCATGTCGACCACATGATAGCGTTCAATTCGTTTGGTTTCGTCACGTTTTGGTTTGATCTTCCCTTAACTTTGTAGACACTTTTTACTTAGAAACCGATGTAAGGTAAAAAGCGTTATGAATAAAAAGTATCCTGACGAATTTAAACAAGAGGCCGTGCGTCAAGTAATCGAAAAAGGACATTCAGTGCCTGATGCTGCTAAGCGATTAGGCATATCGGATAAGTCACTTTATTACTGGGTGAGTAAGGCGAAAGTGCCCGCCAGCCAATCGGCAGAGCAAGAAGAAATACGCAAGCTTAAAGCTGAGTTAAAGCGAGTAACTGAAGAGCGCAACATCCTAAAGGAGGCCGCCGTGTACTTTGCAATCGAGTCAAATACAAGTACGCGTTCATAAAATCACGACTCAATGTTTATAGCGTTAACACCATGCGCAGGGTACTAAATGTTCACCGCAGTGGCTAGTCTCTATCTAACGCAGAAAAAGCCAACGAGCGATTGCTTAAACAGATTAAAACCAGTTACGTACAAAGCGTCTACATAGTTAAGGGAAGATCAATTTAAACTATAGCTGGGTGCGTATACTGAATCTGTGGCTTCAGCAGCGGTTAACATCATTTCATGTGTGAAAAGTCGACCAATGTGGAGATTAGGAAATAATTGCCAAAATCAGTTTGGATAAGGGGCTTTTTTACGGCGTATTACTTTGGAAAGGCGAGCTTTACTAATGTTACTTTGTAATCGGCGTGTTAACAGTATATAAATGCCTCAATAAATCTGGGGAAAACTATGTACCGTTCTGTCACTTTAGCGTTGTGTTTAGTGTATTTGCTGGTTGTTGGCGGGGTGTCTTATACTCAGGTCGTGCGTGCCGTAAAACAGGAAGCCGAACAAAAAATTCAGGATGTGGCCAGTCGATTAGAAATTCAGTTGGACAAATACCGTACCTTGCCCCGAGTGTTGGTTTTACATCCGGCCATTAGTGAACTGTTGGCAAATCCGGTGGAAGATAATGTACGCAGCGTGAACCGCTTGCTCTCTACCTATAATCAATCACTTTCTAGCGATGCGGTGTATCTGATGTCGCGCGAAGGCGTTACGTTGGCAGCGAGTAACTGGCAACAGTCGGACAGTTTTGTTGGTAGCAACTATGGTTTTAGACCGTATTTTCAGCAGGCGGTGAATGGTGACGAGGGTAGCTACTTTGCGCTGGGAACTGTATCACGCAAACGGGGGTACTATTTTTCGTTTCCCGTACGAGTTGATAGTGATATCACCGGTGTACTGGTAGTAAAGGTGGCACTGTCGGTGATTGAGGAGTATAACGCCGAAGCTAATGCACCATTCATTGTAACCGACGACCACGGAGCCGTGTTCTACAGCTCTCACCCCGAATGGAACTACACGTCATTGGTCGCTTTGCCCAACGCGGTAAAAGCTGAAATCATCCATCAGCGACAGTATGGTACCGGTTCATTGCTTAAACTCACCGACAAAACTGCCTTGCAAGATGTGCTCATCGCTGAATCTCTTACACTGGAATATAAAAATAAGCTGCGTACTTACTTGATTGCAGAGAAAACCCTGCCGGAAGTTGGCTGGCATCTGATTGTTCTGACCCCCATTATTAAAGTGTATGTGTTGGTGACCAGCATACTTTTCGGCGCGCTGGTGTTATTCATTCTGGTGGCTTTGCTGAGCATGATATGGCGGCGAAACAACATTGCTCAGCGTCAGTTGGCCGCTGTGAATGAACAGTTGGAACATCGGGTTGAGCAGCGTACGGCGCAGTTACAGGAAACTAATACGACGCTAATGGAAACTATAGACATTCAACGGGAAACTGAACAACGACTGAAGGAAACCCAGAACGAGCTGATTCAGGCTGGCAAGCTGGCGTTACTAGGGGAAATGTCGGCTAGCATCAACCACGAGCTAAATCAGCCATTAACCGCCATGCTGACGTACAGTGAAACCCTGAAGCTGATGATTACGCGGGGCAAAACCGAAGGTATTGGCGAAACCACCGACGAAATTATCGCGCTGATCCGGAAAATGGCCACCATGGTGGCGCAGTACAAGCTGTTTGCCAGGAAGTCGGCGGGTAAGATTGGGCCCGTTCTGGTGGCAGATACACTCAGTGCATCCCTGTCAATTCTGGAAGCTAAAATCAGTAAAATGGCGGCGGAAGTTCACATTCAGCCTTACGACACTAGTTTGCTGGTGCTGGCGGAAGCCGTACCGCTCGAACAGGTGTTGGTGAACCTGCTGAATAATGCTTTGCAGGCGCAGGAAGCGGTCAGCCAGCCACGCATCGACATCAGCGTTACCGCCAAAAAAGCGGATGCTGTGATTGCCGTGAAAGATTGCGGGCAGGGCTTTTCCGAGGAACAATTACAGAAAGTTTTTGAGCCGTTTTACACCACCAAAGGTAAAGGATTAGGGCTGGGGTTAACGATCTCTCAGCGTATTATGGCATCCTTCGGTGGTACCATCGCGGCGACAAATCACCCTCAGGGTGGTGCCGTGTTCACCTTAATTTTACCGATTAAACAAGAGCCAGAAGTATGAGTATTCCGATTTATATCATCGACGACGAACCGGCAATTTTAAAGGCGCTAAAGCAACTTCTTTCTATCGAAGGTTACGAGACTGAAGTATTCAGTGATGCCCGCGAGGCGTTGAAAAAGCTTGATCGCGATTGGCCTGGCGTGGTGCTTTCAGATATTAATATGCCGGGTATCGACGGTGTGGAATTTCTCCGTGAGGTGCTCAAGGTTGATTCCGAGTTTTCGGTGGTAATGCTCACGGGGCACGGTGACATTTCCACCGCCGTTGAATCTATGCGCCTGGGCGCTTACGACTTCATTGAAAAGCCATTCTCCAACGAACACATTCTGGATGTGCTGAATCGCGCGGGTGAAAAACGTGCATTAGTCTTGGAGAACCGTGAACTGAAAAATGAGCTGGACGCGCAGACCGGAGCGGGCCCTCGTCTACTGGGGAACACTCACAAAATAAAAGCGTTGCGGCGCTTACTCATGCAGATTAAAGATATTCCCGCTGACGTGCTGATTCGCGGCGAAACCGGCTCAGGAAAAGATTTGGTTGCCCGCTTTTTGCATTACAACAGCCATCGTAAGAACGAAAATTTCGTGGCAATTAACTGTGGCGCCATTCCGGAAACCATGATTGAAAGTGAATTGTTCGGCTTTGAAGCCGGTGCTTTTACCAGCGCGCAGAAGAAACGAGTAGGTAAGATTGAACATGCCAATGGCGGCACGTTTTTTCTTGATGAAATTGAAAGTATGCCTATGGCCTTACAAATCAAGTTACTGCGTGTGTTGGAAGATCGTCGTATTGAGCCACTTGGTAGCAACCGCCATGTGGATTTGGATATTCGAGTGATTGCCGCGGCCAAAATTGATTTGCTGGAACTGGTGGGAAAAGGTGAATTTCGCGAGGATTTATTCTATCGCCTGAATGTGATTAACGTTGAAATTCCGCCGCTGCGTGAACGGAGAGAGGATATCTCGCTATTGTTCCAGCATTACGCAGCGCTGGCCAGTTCACGTTTTCACACCGACGCGCCGCGGCTGACCAATGACCAGCTGGCGCGCCTGCAACAACATAACTGGCCAGGCAATATTCGGGAACTACGCAATGTGGCTGAGCGTTTCGTGTTAATGGGCGGGCAAACGGTGTTCGATGAACCTGCGGGTGGCGACATAGACGATGCCACGACGCTGGCAGAGAAGGTGGGGCAATACGAGCGCGATGTTCTGGAAGCGGCGTTACGTGAACACGATGGCAGGCTTATCGATGTGCAGCAGCAACTCGGCCTACCGCGCAAAACCCTGTACGACAAAATGCGCAAATACGGGCTGGTAAAAGCCGATTTCAAGTTGTCCTGAACTCAATTCAAGAAAATGGGTGGATTCCCACCCGACGCCTCTTATTCCACGAGTGACATCCCGCCGATTTTACTAAACTTGTAACATGCACATTATTACTAAAACTCATTAACCACCTGAAAATTATGGATTTTATATTTTAGTTGTCGGTGTGGCAAGGTCCTTGCCTTATGTTGCATTGATGTAACAGTTGTTGCTGAGTTTTTAGTCTTTTAACAATTGTGCATCTTTTAGACTGAGGACACATTTAAACACTCTGTAAGGTAAAACAATGATTAATAAGATTACCCAAGTGATTCGTGCACGGCGCAGACTGGTAGCGCCTGCATGCATGCTGGCAGTGGCATCATCTCTGTCATCCTACGCACAAGCCCAAACTACGCCAAAAGAGGATTCTGACATTGAGAAAATTTCTGTTGTTGGTTCCCAGATTAAGGGCGCTGAAATCAGTGAAGCGTTAGCTGTATCGCAACTGGACGCCGAAGATATAGCCACAATGGGCATCGATTCCGGCGATGACTTGCTGCAACTGATCCCAGAAAACGGTCAGAACTTTTTTAATGAAGCCGGCAACATCAGTGGCGGCGTCAACGCTGCTCGAGGAGATGTCGGGGCGTTTAACTTACGCAACATCGGCACCGGTAACACGCTAGTGCTGATTAACGGTCGTCGTATGGTGAATTCGGCGTCGTACCAAACTGAGGAAGTAGGCGGTAGCTTCGTTCCGGTTAACTCAGTGAACTCCCAACTTATTCCTGTTTACGGTGCTAAACGTGTAGAAGTATTACGTGATGGTGCATCAGCGATTTACGGCTCTGATGCTGTGGCTGGGGTAGTGAACACAGTGACATCGACCAATTTCCAAGGTTTTGATATCCGCGTCAAATGGCAGGAATATGAACATTTGCCGCGTGATGACCAAACACTGTCGATGCACTGGGGCAAAACCTTTAACGGCGGTAAAACCAATATCGGTGTGATCGCTAATTATTACCAGCGTGACCGGGTTAATTCTCAGGACGATCCTCGCTGGACCAACGCAGACCTTACCGACCGCTTGCCCACTGATTCGCCGTGGTACGGTCATTCAGAATGGGACTCAACCAGCGCTAACTCACTGTACGGCCAGTTCGATATGGTTGACCGCGTGACGTCAAGCAATCCATTACGTGCAGATGGACTAGTGGATAACAGCGGTGAGTTTGAAACCTATCCGGCAGGTGATGATCGCTGTGCCTGGGATTTAGGCAACGGCTTATGTGCAGCGCCGGATGGTCAGGGCACCGTGCGTTTCAACATGAACCAGGATCGCGACCTGACTTCTAAGCTGGATCGTACCAATCTGTTTATCAACCTGAACCATACTTTTGAAAATGGCTGGGAAGCGTTCTCTGAGTTTCTTGGCTACCGCTCCAATACCAACTTACGCCGTCATCCTACCGCGTCATTTTCATCATCAAAACTGGTGGTTGCGGCAGACAACTACTACAACCCTTTTGGCCCGTGTGGCTCGCCTAACCGCGTGGATAACGCCGCAGTAGAGGCGGGGGTTTCGTGTGACGGCGCCGCACTGACCATCGACAACTACCGTTTTGCCGAATACCCACGCATTGTTGAGAATAGCGGCGAAACCTTCCGTCTTCTGCAAGGCCTGCGCGGATACTGGGGTGAGTGGGATTGGGAAACGGCGGTCTCGTGGTCAAAAGACACCAAGGACGACGTAACGCATAACCGTGTATCCAATACACTGATGCAGGAAGCATTAAACGACACGACCGCTGCCGCTTACAACCCGTTTTCTGCTGGTGTGAATTCAAACATAGAACGTGCGTTAATTGACGTATACCGCAAGAGTGAATCAGAGCTGAAAACCTTTGATATTAAGTTTTCTAACCCAGGCATTTATGAATTACCTGCGGGTTTCGTTGGCTTTGTAGCAGGCATGGAATATCGGCATGAGTCGTTCAAAGACGACCGTGATCCGAGGCTTGATGGTACCATTCAGTTTACCGATGCAGATGGGGATACCTATCCGTTTGTGTCAGACGTGGTGAATTCCAGCCCGACGCCGGATAATTCAGGTCATCGTGCAGTAAGTTCTGCGTTCGCGGAGCTACAGGTGCCGGTACTGGAAAACCTCGATGTGCAGTTGGCAGTTCGTTACGAAGATTTCTCTGACGTCGGTGACACCACTGTAGGCAAAGTTGCATTCGGTTATCGCCCAATTGAACCTGTATTACTACGTGGTTCATGGTCGCAGGCATTCCGCGCGCCGAACCTAGTAACGATTAATGAGGAAATCGTCGCCCGAACGCAAACTCGTACCGATTACGCGTGTTTGTATGGGGCGGTAAATGGTGGTGACCCAGATCAAGATACACTGGATTGCTCCTACTCACTACAGCGTATTGCGCAGGGCAGTCAGGAGCTGAAACCCGAAGAATCTGACAATACCTCCATTGGTATTGTGGTGGAGCCGCTGGAAGGCCTTGCAATCACCCTCGATTATTGGTCTATCGAGAAGAAAAATACCATTGGTCTGTTCGGTGAAGAAAATCACTCGTTGCTGGACTTGTTGTACCGCCTTGAGCAAGGTAATGAAAACTGCGATAGCGCCACCTTTAATAACAGCCTCAACCGGGGAGATATCGACCCGGATGAAGCTGCATACTACAGCGCAGCAGGCATCTGCCCAGCAGGCCAAATCAACTACATTGATGACCGGTATGCCAATCTCGATAAGCGCACTGTAAGTGGTCATGATTTGGGCATTTACTACAACATCAAAACTGATTATGGCCGCTTCAAAATTGACTATAACGGTTCCTTCCTCGATAAGTTCGAGCAGGAAGCCGGTGGTTTGGCAACGCAGTTAGTGGCTGCCAGCGAGAGTGGTGTATTACCTGCCAGCTTCCCCGTTACCGGATTTGCAGACCTGATTGGTCGCAACGGTAACCAGAAAGAGAAACACAGTCTGCGATTAATGTGGCGTGGTGATGTGTTCGGTGCGTCGCTGTCGGGCTATCGTATCGGCAGTTTCTATCAAAGTGAACTGACACTGGAAGATGGCACCCGTTTTGTGATTCCAGCAATGACCACCGTTGATGCGACGTTTGACTATAAAACTCAGATCCAGGAAGTGGATACCCGGTTCCGTCTGGGTGTAAAAAACTTGACTGACAAACGAGCACCACTGGCAGCCGCGAGCTTCGGTTTCTTTAACGATGCGCACCGAGACTATGGTCGTTATTTCTATATGGATGTAAGCGCAAGCTTCTGATTTTTCTAATCCGGCGGCACCCTGCCGCCATATATTAAGTTGGTTATTATGATAAAAAATATTTTCCTTGCCGTTTGGTTTTGTTTGCTGGCAGTCACCCAAACCGCCTGCGCTGCTTCCACACTGTGGCAAGATAACGCAGTAGGTAGCTACACCTTCACTAAGTGGGCGGGTGGCAAAATTGAAGTGGAATACATCGTGCCAAAAGGCTCCGATGCAGACACAAAAATTTTGCTGGTCGTGCCTGGCGCCCGCAGAAATGCAGATGACTATCGTGACCAGTGGTTATCTCTGGCGCAGAAGAATCAGTTTATTGTATTGGCGATTGGTTGCAGCCTTCAGGTATGTGAAGATGAATATCAATACAATTTAGGGGGAATCACTACGCCTCTGGGAGCAACGCGTCCGGAATCGGTACAGTTCTATAACGTACCAGAGAAGGTGTTTCACGATTTTGTGAGCCGTTTTGGTTCCACTCAGAAGACCTTTGCCCTTTACGGTCACTCTGCCGGTGGTGGTTTTGTGCATACCTTCATGCTGGCGAAACCTCACGCCCCGGTGTCCCACGCGGTCTCGGCCAATGCGGCGTTTTTTACCTATCCTGATCCTTCGCAATCATACCCATTCGGTCTGGAGAACAGCCCGTACAGCTACAGAGATGTGGATATCTGGCTACAAAAGCCAATGACTATAATACTGGCGGATCAGGACATGGGGCCGCGTACGAAAGTAATCAGTAACAGCCCAGCAGCGAATAAGCAGGGACGTAATGTATTTGCCCGTGGTCTGGCGTTCTATGCGAAAGCGATGAATGTAGCGGTAGATAAAGATATCAAGCCTGCATGGCAGATTGAAGTAGTGCGTGGCGTGGGACATAACAGCACCAAAATTGTACCGTTTGCCTTTAAATATCTGTTCCCTGAATTTGCTGATGGTCATAGGGGAAATAAGCTGTGAGTGATTCTATTTCCGCGCAATCCACGCCCCGAAACAAAGTAATGCATCGCCCGACACATCAGAAAATAGGCCTCATTCTGGGGCCGCTGGGCTGTTCGATGTTGATGTTGCTACCTGCTCCTGAGTCACTTGACCCAGTGGCATGGTCAGCGGCAGCGGTTGGGATCTGGATGGCTATCTGGTGGTCGACAGAGGCGGTACATGT
Source organism: Paraglaciecola chathamensis S18K6 (assembly GCA_000314955.1). Lineage (GTDB taxonomy): Bacteria > Pseudomonadota > Gammaproteobacteria > Enterobacterales > Alteromonadaceae > Paraglaciecola > Paraglaciecola chathamensis. The sequence continues at coordinate 9,266 of BAEM01000012.1, forward strand.
AGCGGTGACCGCCTTATTACCATTAGTACTGTTTCCGCAGTTGGGCATTCTGGATATCAAGACTGCGTCTGCACCGTACGCTAATCCGACAATTTATCTATTTCTGGGCGGCTTTATGCTGGCGCTGGCGCTGCAGAAGGCAAATCTGCATAAGCGCATTGCGTACTTCATTTTAAGTTATGCCAGCAGTTCAGCGCGCTCCATAGTGTTGGGGTTTATGGTTGTGAGTGCCATCCTGAGTATGTGGATGACCAATACCTCTACCACCATGATGTTGCTGCCTGTCGCCTTATCAATTTTGTCTACGATGGAAGGTGAGCACTCGCACTTTAATCCTACACAACGGAAAAATTTCCAGCTGTCACTGCTGTTAGGCATTGCCTATGCGGCCACCATTGGTGGCATGTCGACGCTGGTCGGTACACCTCCGAATGCTTTTTTGGTCGGCTTCATGAACGACACCTACAATGTGCAACTAGATTTTGCCAAATGGATGCTTATTGGCATTCCTTTAAGCGTTACCTTGCTGCCGGTGGCATGGCTGTCGCTGACCCGCTGGATTTATCCGGTGGATTTCTCAACGCCTGAGGTGGCGAAAATTCGATTGTCCGAACAACGTGAAGCGTTAGGTCCTGTGCGCAAGGAAGAGTGGCGTGTCGGCCTACTGTTTCTTGGGGTTGCCGTCGCATGGATGACTAGACCATTGCTAGCCAAATGGCTGTCGCTTGACGGCCTGTCTGATGCCGGTATTGCCATGACTGCGGCAGTGCTACTGTTCATTATTTCCAATGGTAAGGGTGGTGGCAGTAGAGAAGGAGCCTTACTCTCTTGGGATGATATGAAAGCAATTCCTTGGGGCATTCTGGTGCTTTTCGGAGGTGGCTTAAGTTTGGCTGCGGCAGTGTCTAATACCGGACTGGCGCAATGGTTGGGGGAAGGCCTAGTGAATATTGATGCATTCGGCATGTTGTTTCTAGTGCTGGCAGCTACCACGCTAGTGATATTCCTTACTGAGCTAACCAGTAATCTGGCGACTGCTGCTACATTTCTGCCAGTGGTGGCGGTAATTGCGCTGGAAATGGGCGGTGAGCCAATGACGCTGATCCTACCGGTTACTTTGGCAGCTAGTTGTGCCTTTATGCTGCCGGTAGCCACACCGCCAAATGCCATCGTGTTTTCATCAGGCTATATCAGCATCGCGCAAATGGCGCGAGCGGGATTTGCGCTGAATATCCTCAGTGTATTACTGGTGACTGCTATCGCGGTATGGCTGGCGCCATTGGTGTTCTAAGTTAGTACATCCACCGTTTTTTCCAATAACAATAACCATTACAATGCCTGGTGAAAAGCCGGGCATCGGCTAATAATCATTATGAATCAGAAACAAAATAAACCTCTGCACCTTTCACACGCCGGCCCCAAACTGCTCGACATGCCGCTACTTAATAAAAGTAGTGCATTTAGCGAAAAGGAGCGCTTAGCTTTTAATCTGGAAGGTCTGTTGCCGCCACGTTACGAAACCATCGATCAGCAGAGGGAACGGGCGTATATGCAATATCAGGCCTGTACCACGGATATGGCCAAGCACATTTTTCTGCGAGATATTCAAGATACCAATGAAACTTTGTTTTTTCGCTTAATCACTGAACATATAGAAGAGATGATGCCAATCATCTACACGCCCACGGTGGGAGAGGCCTGCGAAAAGTTCTCTGATATTTACCGCAGTGCCCGAGGTCTGTTCATCGCCCATCACCAGCAGGATCGCATTGATACTATTTTGCACAATGCCACCAAGCGTAACATCAAGGTCATCGTAGTGACTGACGGAGAGCGTATACTTGGATTAGGTGATCAGGGCGTTGGGGGCATGGGTATCCCAATTGGAAAGTTGTCGCTGTACACCGTTTGTGGCGGTATCAGTCCGGCCAATACACTACCCATCATGCTGGATGTCGGCACCAATAATCCGGCATTGTTGGAAGACCCGATGTATATGGGCTGCCGTCACCCGCGTATCAGCCAAGCTGAATATGACGTGTTTGTCGACAAGTTCATGCAGGCCGTGCGTCGTCGCTGGCCTAAAGCTTTAATTCAGTTTGAGGATTTCGCTCAAACTAATGCCACGCCAATCCTAGACCGATACCGTGACAGCTACTGCTGCTTTAACGATGATATTCAGGGGACGGCTGCGGTGGCAGTGGCAACTTTGCTGGCAGCCTGTAAAGTCAAGGGGGTCGCAGCGTCTACCCAGCCGTTAGTTATTGTGGGTGGGGGCTCGGCAGGTTGTGGCATTGCCGCACAGTGGGTGCGAAGTATACAGGCCGAAGGCTTGTCCGAGGAGGCCGCGAGAGCCAAGGTGTATGTGATTGACCGTGATGGCCTGATCACCACCCGTGCAACGAATCTCCAAGGCTTTCAGCAAGCGGTGGCACAGGATTTAGCAGACTTTGACGGCTGGAATGGCGATTATGCACCTGGGCTACTCGAGGTCATTAACTCGGTAAAACCGGGAATTTTACTGGGTGTGTCGAGCTGCGCGGGCTTGTTCTCGGAAGAGGTAGTAAAGGCGATGCATCAGCATACAGCGCAACCGGTGATTTTACCGCTGAGCAATCCGTCGCGTTGCGTGGAAGCTACGCCAGAGGACATATATACTTGGACTAACGGCGAGGCGATTGTCGCTTGCGGAAGCCCGTTTGCTGACGTTGAACTTAATGGTCGCACATTGCCGGTCAGTCAGTGCAATAACAGTTATATCTTCCCTGGCATCGGTTTAGCAGTGGTAAGTTGTAAAGCCAGACGGGTGACCAACAATATGCTGATGGCGTCAAGCCTAGCATTGGCAGAAGCTTCACCACTGGCCATTCACGGTAAAGGAGCATTATTGCCACCATTGAGCGGGATTAAATTATTGTCTGTAGAGATTGCCAAAAGAGTGGCTATGGCGGCGATTGCTGATGGAGTTGCGCCTGTGCGCTCTGAAGAAGAAATACAGATGTGTATTGAAGCGACACAGTGGCAGCCGGAATATCGTGAATATCGGCGCGTGGCCAGCTGATTGATCTTGTTCGCTCTGTCAAGTAATTCGCAGTGCGGCCAATGGCACTTTAATGGTTTGCACGTTTTCCACTTCATCCACTCCGGCATCGGTGTATTTCTCGAGTAATTGGTTTAATACATTTTGTGCTTATTTGGAGTATTAAGTGAAATAATTAGGTTTGTTGACGTTGTTCACGCGCTCTTTACGGGTAAGTGCCGGTTGGTCAAAATCCAAGTGGCATATCATATCAAATGGGCCGTGAACTTTTCCGATTTCTTGCTCTAGTCCGTCCCAAATGATGTCTTCCGCAACTTACTCTTCGAGTATGCATATTGGTGGGTAAGCGTTTTACGGGTGTAGTCATATAAAGGACTCGGTTACTAGCTTTCTGCCAGGAACGTAAGACTGCATACGCTCTGTGTTGACTAATTAATTAACAATGCAATTCAACCAACTAAAGCCAGCTTAACCGCTGGTTTTTTTAAGTCTGTTTTCTATTCCGCTTACAGATATTATAGTTGTAATTCGAGCACTCACCATACAGGCATCAGAAAAAGAAGAAGTATCAATAGCTAGCCAAACGGCTACTATTTCCTCTACGTACTGGAATTGACGGAAAACAACATAATCTGATGTTTGTTTTAGCGTTTTAGTAATAATCTCGACTAATACTTCGGCTTAATCGTAATCGGCGTCTGAGTATTCGGCAATGTCTCTTTTCAGTAGTTCAAGTATTGCCACATTATCCAGTAGATGAATCGCCACCAATTGATCTTCCCTCAGTTTCTTAGGCACTTAACTTGCCTGTGAATCTGTATTCTCATATTCATCTGGAGATACATGACCAAGATGGTTGTGTAGCCGAGTTCGATTGTAAAACACTTCTATGTAATCAAACAAATCTGCCTTGGCTCCACTTCAGGTTGGGTACACTTTTCGTTTCACCCGCTCAGTTTTAAGTGAGTGAAAAAGACTTTCTGCAACCACATTATCTAAACAATGCCCTCTGCGACCCATGCTGGGTATCAGATTATGTGTACTTAAGAAGTCTAGATAGTCGTCGCTGGCATATTGGCTACCTTGATCACTATGTACAATAACGTCTTTTGCTTTAGGTCTTCGCCATACCGCCATAAGTAGTGCTTTAATCACAATATCTGACGTCATTGTCTGTTGCATTGACCAGCCAATCACTTTGCGTGAGAACAAGTCCAATACGACAGCCAGATATAGCCATCCCTCATATGTCTTAATGTAAGTAATACCTGATACCCACGCGGTATCAGGCTTGCATACAACAAATTGCCTTTGTAGATGATTATCTGCGGCAATATGAGGCGTAGACGACTTAAAATAACGCCGTTTATAGCCAATATTAGCTTTGAGTTTGGCTTGCTTCATCAACTTGGCTACACGGTTTTCACCGCATGTTTCACCCTAACGACGCAGCTCATGTGTGATGCGTGGGCTGCCATAAACACCGCCACTTTGTACATAACTGGCTTGAATCTGTTTAAGCAATCCTAGGTTGGCTTTTTCTGCTTTAGATTGAGGCTCTTTCAATCAAGCGTAAAAGCCGCTGCGGTGAACATTTAACACCCTGCACATGGTGTTAACGCGGTAGACATTGAGTCGTGATTTTATGAACGTGTACTTTTCTTTGACTCGCTTGCAAAGTACACGGCGGCCTCCTTTAGGATGTTGCGCTCTTCAGTTACTCGCTTTAACTCAACTTTAAGCTTGCGTATTTCTTCTTGCTCTGCGGATTGGCTGGCGGGCACTTTCGCCTTACTCACCCAGTAATAAAGTGACTTATCCGATATACCTAATCGCTTAGCAACATCAGGCACTGAATGACCTTTTTCGATTACTTGGCGCACGGCCTCTTGTTTAAATTCGTGGGGATCTCTAAGATTCTGGCCCCTTTTCTTGAAGTTATTAACAAAATTTTCCAAGGCTAACTTTGTAACACACCGCGACGAGCGAACCCCTTCTCAATCACATTCATCATGTTTCTACTATTTTCACTGCACTTGAATGTAAATTTTTTTGTTAATTATTTGTTGAATAATATCTTTGCAACGAGTATAAAGTAAAAAGACAACGTTGTTTATTTTAATAGAATTACACCACTTCAACTATCGGGACGCGATATGAAAGACTACAAACTGAATCCATTAGCTCGTCGGTTACGTGTGGCATTCAAGCCAGCGCCTCTGGCTTTAATGCTAATGGCAACGTCGTTACAGGCACAGGAAACTGAGTCTGACGCAGCACAGGCGGAGACGCCGAAAGAAGTAGAAGTAATAGAAATTTCCTACGGTTACAGTGCTGTGGAGAAAACAGATTTGACGGGGGCTATAGCCACGGTTGATATTGAGGATGTTATCGACTTACCCGCTGGCAATATAATGCAAAACTTGCAGGGTAGGGTTCCAGGCCTGCAAATTACCACCACGGGTAACCCGAGTTCTAGCGCAACGGTGAAAATACGGGGACAGGGTTTGGGTCCGTTAGGCAACAACGACCCCCTATATATTATCGATGGTATACCTACCAAATCGGGTTTACATGAGATTAACAGCAACGATATTGCTGATGTGCAAGTTCTACGAGACGCTGCTGCTGCAAGTATATACGGAGCACGCTCTGGAAATGGTGTAATTGTTGTCACTACGAAAAAAGGGCATGAGGGCTTAGGCTTTAACTTCCGTTTCAATCAAAGCATTGAAGAATATGACTACGATGTTCAACCCCTTAACACATTAGAACGTGGGGCGGTTGTTTGGCAAGCCGCGGTAAATGATGGGTCGAACCCAAATTCAGCAAGCCCTTTATATACCTTTGACTGGAATCAAGACTTCGAAAACCCTGAACTCAACTCTGTCATATTACCCACCTATACCGATCCAGAAAACGTGCAAAGACCTGCAGATACACAATGGTTCGATGAAGTGACCAGAACGTCGAAAATTTCTGACATGAATTTATCAGTAGCTGGCGGCAATGATGTTTCTCAGTTCTATACCTCTTTAGGATATTTTGATGCCGAAGGCATTGTCGACGGCTCTAAGTTTGAACGATTAGCGTTCAGGTTTAATTCTGAACATGATGTCATCGAAGACAAACTAAAAGTTGGCCAGACGTTTCTTATCACCGATCAAAAAGCCAACTTGATCAACGATTTAGCTGGACAAATTCTAGGGTTATCAATTGAACAGCAATCCATCGTCCCCGTTTACAATGATGTTGGTGGCTGGGGTGGGCCAGTCCCAGGTATCACAGATAGAGACAACCCTGTACGCATCATCGAGCAAAACCGTGACAACGGCCATACTTACAATAAGGTAATGGCTAACTTCTTCGTTGAATACTCGCCCATTGAAGATTTTACCCTAAGAGGGAACGTGGGTGTCGATTACAGCCAATTCTACTTTCGTAATTTTACTCGTGCATTTACCGCAGGCTCGCTAAGTAGCGGAGATCGTTTAACAGTAGAAGATAATTGGAATCAAAGCATTATTACCGGCGCAACGGCGACATATAAGTTGGTACTTGCTGATTTACACAAGTTCAACTTCCTCGCAGGTGTCGAGCAAATTAACTACGAACGTGAGTTGTTCAGAGGGATTGGCTCGGGTTTCGCTTCTGATGATCGTTCGTTTGCCTATTTATCTCAAGCGACGTCAGAGGTACGTGTTGAAGGCGAGGGCGAAACCTGGTCACTCGACTCTCAATTTGCTCGTGTAGATTACAACTACGATAACCGTTATTTAGCGTCATTTACTATTCGTCGAGACGGCTCCTCACGGTTTGGTGATTCGAACGAGTACGGTAATTTCCCGGCGGCTTCTTTTGGTTGGGTAGTAAGTAACGAAGACTTTTCGACGTTGAATTCATTGACACGCTGAAACTTAGGGGGAGCTGGGGAGAAACCGGTAATCAAGAAATACCCACCAATGCCACCGTGACGACGTATGTTCCACGTTATGCCACCCAGTCACTTTTCACGAATGAACAAGATGAAGGTACAGCGTACGATATAACCGGCTCAAATAGCGGTACACTGCCGTCTGGCTTTGTACGAGCACAAACCGGTAATGCTGACCTTAAATGGGAAACCTCAACTCAAATAAACTTGGGTGTCGACTTTGAACTTTTCCGCAACACTGTTTACGGGAGCTTCGATTGGTATGAAAAAGAAACCCGCGACATTCTTACGTTAACCCAGCCTATAGCAACGCTGGGTGAAGGCGCACAAAAATGGGTTAATGGCGGCACAATAGAGAATGCGGGCGTAGAGCTGGTATTAGGCTATGAGAAGTGGATTGAAACTGGCTTGCTGGAAGACGAATTGCTGGTAGATATTAACTTTAATATTTCATCCACTGAAAATACCGTCACGACTTTGCCAGCAGATGTGGTGAACTCTTTTGGTGGAAATGGTCAAGACAAAACAATTTTAGGCCGTTCAATCAACTCGGTTTATGGGTATGTTGCTGACGGTATTTTTCAAAGCCAAGCAGAAGTTGAAGAACACGCAGTACAATCTGGTGCTGCGCCAGGGCGTATCCGCTGGCAGGATCTCGACGCAAATGGCGTAATTGATGAGAACGATCAAGACTTCTTCGCAGACACTGACCCCGACTTTATTTATGGCATGAACTTTACGTTTAAATATAAAGCTTGGGACTTCAATATGTTCTGGCAAGGAGTGAAAGGCGGGCAAATTCGTAATAACTGGAGACTGTTTACTGATTTCACATCATTGAACATTGGCTCAAACTATGGCGCGCGCACCCTCGATGCTTGGACGCCAGAAAACGCCAACAGTGATGTACCTGCATTAACCCTTATTGACAACAATGGCGAAGGCCGTCAATCCAGCTTTTTCTGGGAAGAAGGAACGTATCTCAAGCTGCGTAATATCAGTGTAGGTTACACACCAACACTGGACTTTATCGAGCGCATGGGTCTTAACGATGCACGCATCTATTTACAGGCTCAGAATCTTTTGACCATCACTCCAGATGGAACCTTAAGTGAAGATCCCGAAACCCCCAACGAAGTATTTCCTGTCCCGCGCCGAATTACTTTCGGACTGGAATTTTCTTTTTAAGCTAACAGGATAATGGATTTAATATCATGAATCGTATAAGCAAATTTTTAACTAGTAGTCTTGTGGCTCTGTCGGTTGCTTCCTGCGGTGGCAGTGGAGAGTTGGACAGTGAACCTCAAGCTGTTTTGACAGAAGATCAAGTGGCAACCACTGAAAATATTGACGCTTTGGTCATCGCTACCTATTCATACCTTGGAAACGACCACTACACCGCGCCTAATTATCTTTGGCCCACGGGGAACCTGCGTGCAGGAGACGCGCATAAAGGCGGTAACGGTCCGTCAGACATTTTTGCCTATCATGCATTATCCATGTATGAGCCACTCGTGCCTGACATGGAGTCTTTTCCACCGGATTTGATTGACCTGAATAACAAAAAGTGGACACGAAACTACACTGGTATTTCAAGGGCTAATTCGGCACTTAATGTTATTCAAGATACGCCCGCTGACGAGCTTGCCACTGCTGACGAAAAGTCTGCAGAGTTACGCTTTCTCAGAGCTGTTTTTTATTTCGACCTGAAAATTCATCATAAGCATATTCCGTGGATTGATGAGACGATGACACAGGAAGAGATATTAGCTACCACCAACCGTGACCTTACTGATCAGCAGTTATGGGATAAGATAGCGGCGGATTTTCGCTTCGCTTCTAATAACCTTCCCGCTGTTCAACAAGACGTTGGACGTGCATCGTCGCTTTCTGCAAAAGCCTATTTAGCGAAGACTTTGCTATACCAAGCGTACGAGCAAGATGAGTTACATAATGTCGTTAATATCAATCAACAGAAACTGGAAGAAGTAGTGAGTTTGGTTGATGAAATTGAGGCTAGCGGAGAGTATGGTCTCTATGATGATTATGCTGAAAATTTTCTAGCTGAATTCGAGAATGGCCGAGAGTCTGTTTTTGCAATCCAACGTTCATTAAATGATGGCAGTCCAGATGGGAGAGGTACATGGTCCAGTGCATTAAATGCTCCAATGTCAGGAGGATTTGGTTGCTGCGGTTTTCATGTCCCCACTGAAAATTTTGTTAATGCGTTTAAGACAGACAATTCAGGGCTGCCCCGTTTCTCCAACTTTAACGAGAGTGTGTATAACGTAGCAAATGACCTTGTTGACCCTCGACTTGACCATACCGTAGCCATGGAAGGAAAGCCTTTTAAGTATGACCCTGAGCTTATTCATGGTGGCGATAGTTGGGCGCGAGCACCTGGAATATATGGCAACTACACAGGTATGAAAGACTTAGAACACCCTGACTGTGATTGTCGAGGTGAAAATGGGCCTTTCCCTATTTTCTCATTAAACACAGTGCTTGTTCGCTATGCCGATGTATTGCTGTGGAAAGCTGAAGCGCTTATTGAACTTGATCGCTGGGAAGAAGCAACACCTACCATTAATCGCCTAAGAGCGCGTGCCGCGGCAAGTACTGGCAGACTTAATGAGGCGAGTATGTACCGTATTGGTACCTACGACACTTTTGCTAATAAAACTGAAGCTCGCCAAGCATTGCGCTGGGAACGACGGGTTGAATTAGGTTTAGAGGGGCATCGCTTCTTCGACTTAGTTCGATGGGGCGTGGCAAAAGAAACCATTGATGAGTACCTCACAACCGAGCGCGGCAGAAAGCCTTATCTAGAAGATGCTGCATTTACTAAAAATAAACACGAATACCTGCCTATTCCTAATCAACAGATTAATTTGAGCGGCGGTATCTATGTACAGAACCCGGGCTACTAAGCCCGGCGTTTCTAGAGTGTCCAAGAGGTAAGTTACACATCATGAATAAAATAGTTTATTGGTCTTTCACTGTTGCTATCGCCGGGTTCCTGTTCGGTTTTGATACAGCGGTGATTTCTGGGGCCGACCAGTCCATTCAGGCATTGTGGGAGACGCCACCGCTCTTTCACGGCCTCTTTGTTATGTCTTCAGCGCTGTGGGGAACAGTATTAGGCGCGTTAACGGGGAATTGGCCTTGTGACCGCTTGGGCCGCAAAAAAACGCTAGTGCTTATTGGCGTGCTTTATTTACTTTCTGCGCTAGGCTCAGCGTTGGCTCAAGACCCTTATACGTTTGCCATTTTAAGGTTTATTGGAGGTGTAGGAGTAGGGGTGTCCTCCATCGCTGTACCTGCTTATATTTCAGAGATAGCGCCGGCGAAAATAAGAGGTCGTTTGGTAGCAACTTACCAATTTCAAATTGTATTTGGCATATTGGTCGCGTTCCTTTCCAATTATCTACTATCTGGCGTCATTGTTGAAGACTGGCGCATGATGCTAGGCGTAGAAGCGTTACCTGCTTTGGTTTACTTTTTGATGGTGCTTAAGGCACCGGAAAGCCCGCGTTGGTTGCTTTTACACCGCAACGATGAAACAGAAGCAAGGCGGGTGTTTATCGAGTTGCAAAGTGAAGATATTGAGCAAACGATTAATGCTGTTAAGCGTGATAGCAGCAGCCAAAGTAAAGAGTCATTATTTAAACCAGAATACCGTTTTCCAGTGGTATTGGCATTTTTACTTGCGGCCTTTAATCAACTCTCAGGTATTAATTTTATTATCTACTATGCACCGCGCGTGTTCGACATGGCTGGGCTGGACGGCAGTGCAGCGCTACTTTCTACGGCAGGGGTTGGGCTTGTTAATCTAATCTTTACTATGCTTGGTGTCAGCTTGATTGATCGTATAGGCCGTAAATCACTGATGTATATAGGCTCATTCGGTTATTTGCTCTCACTCGCCACAGTGACTTGGGCCTTTAGTAGCCAAATGGGAGGTACAGTAGTCGTGGGTGCCGTGTTTGTCTTCATCGCGGCACATGCCATTGGTCAAGGAGCTGTTATTTGGGTTTTCATCGCAGAAATTTTCCCTAATTCAGTGCGCTCAAAAGGCCAATCTTTAGGAAGCGGCACCCATTGGGTTTTTGCTGCATTAATTACTTTAATAATGCCACAAGTCTTGGCCAGTTTCTCCGCTCCCCAGGTCTTCGGGTTCTTCACCTTTGCTATGTTCTTACAACTACTTTTCGTTCGCTTTTTGATGCCAGAGACGAAAGGGAGAACCCTCGAAGATGTTTCCGCAGCGTTATCAAAATAGAGGCACTTTTTTATGAAGTCAGTGTTAAGTCTTATTATTTCTACAGCTCTTGTTGGATGTTCCATGAATCAAACTAGTCCACTCCCCGTTAGTCCGACCTCTGCTGTCAAGGCAGATCGTAACGAAGATTATCGCCCGCAAATTCATTTTTCCCCTAATGAAAAATGGATGAATGATCCCAACGGCATGTTCTACTTGGACGGTGAGTATCATTTATTTTTTCAATATAACCCAGACGCGTCAGTGTGGGGGCCTATGCACTGGGGGCATGCCGTCAGCAAGGACCTAGTGCATTGGGAAGAGCGCCCAATCGCACTTTACCCAGATGAGCAGGGTACAATATTCTCAGGAAGTGCCGTGGTAGATTGGAATAACTCTAGTGGGCTGGGAAGTGATAACAACCCTCCCATAGTCGCGCTGTATACCTATCACAATGCAGAAATGGAAAAGCAGGGCCGCATCGACTATCAGACCCAAGCATTGGCGTATAGTTTGGACAAAGGTCAAACCTGGCAAAAATATACAGGTAACCCGGTGATTGAAAATCCTGGTATTAAAGACTTTCGCGACCCTAAAGTCATGTGGCACGAACCCACACAAAAGTGGGTGATGGCGCTAGCACAAAAAGATCATATTGGTTTTTATAGTTCCGATAACCTTATTGATTGGTCTTTAGAGAGTACATTTGGTGAAGAGATAGGCAGTCATGGCGGCGTGTGGGAGTGCCCAGAATTATTACTTATGCCAGTTGAAGGGACCAATGAGTCTCGCTATGTACTGCTGGTGAGTATCTCGCCTGGCGGCCCGAATGGTGGCTCGGCAACACAATATTTTGTTGGAGATTTTGACGGTAAAACCTTTGTATTGGACGCCGACTGGGAAACGGAACTTGCGCCTACGGTAGCAAAATTTCCTACCGGTAAGGTATTTGATGATTTTGAAAATGGTGTGAATCAGTGGCGTGCCGAAGGCAGCGCTTTTTCTTCTGCGCCAACCAATGGCGGTCATGCTAACCAGCCTCCACCTACAGGGTATACAGGTGTCAGTTTAATCAATAGCTTTGCTGATGAAGACCGTGCCACCGGTTCACTGACTTCTCAGTTATTTACGATTACAGAGAAGTTTATAAACTTCAGAATTGGCGGCGGCCATCACCCCGACAAAGTGGGGATTCAACTTATTGTCGATGGCGAAGTAGTTAAGTCGGAAACTGGGCTTAATCGTGAAACACTTCATCATGCAAGTTGGGATGTCAGTGAATGGATGGGTGAACCTGCGTTGTTGAGAATTATCGATAAAGAGGCAGCAAGCTGGGGGCATACCTATATTGATGATATTGTGTTTGCTAACGAGCCTGCCGAAAATCGATTAGAGCCCGCCATTTGGCTAGATCACGGAACCGATAATTATGCGGGCGTGACGTTCTTCAATACACCTAACAGTAATGAAAGCCGGCATGTTTTCATGGGGTGGATGAGTAATTGGTTATACGCCAACGAGGTACCGACAAATAAATGGCGTAGTGCCATGACGTTACCGAGAGCGTTAAAGTTATTAAACACCCCAAAAGGGCTGCGAGTGCAAAGCCAATTAGTCGAAGAACTTGATTCACTTGTGGAAGCCACTGAGCAAGCCACGTCACTGGCGCCAGGTGAAACTATAAGCTTATCCTCGCTGGATAGCTCAGGAAGAATGTCAGCTTTACGTTATTCTTTTAAGGTTGACGCTGAACTGGCATCACCTGTGTTAGTGGGTTTTGAAAATGATCAAGGAGAGTTCGTAGATATTGAAATTGATCACAAAAGGTCGGTGGTTTCCTTAGATCGCAGCCAGTCAGGAAAGGCTGGCTTTAATGAGCAGTTTAGCAGCGTACAAGAGGGCCCATTAACGACGATTAATACGCAATACTCGGTTTCGATTGTGATTGACAGGTCTTCACTCGAGTTATTTATCGATGATGGTACCACCGTCATGACATCGTTAATATTTCCGGCGTCAGTGTACGACACGATGAGCGTCAAGACCGATAGCCAACCTCTAAACCAGGTTTCTGTAGAGCGATTAGGATCTATATGGTCGGCTAAATAGCGTCATTTAGGCTTAGGGGATTATTATGAAGTGTCAGCTAAATTCGGCGTATTGGTCATCAGCGATAACATTTTTTTCGTTCTTTCTGACCTGGTCGTTTTGTTACTCGTTGTTTCCTCTATGGTTAAACCAAGCCCTGGCGTTAACCGGAAAAGAAACAGGTGTAGTATTCGCCACCAATGCGTTAGCAGCTCTGATAATAATGCCCGTTTACGGTATTTTGCAGGACCGGTTGGGAACGGGCAAACAGCTGTTATTTATGTTGGGACTATTAATGGCTGGTGTAGGCCCTTTCTTTATTCTGATTTACCAACCCCTGTTAACGTCTTTCTTCATAGTGGGCGCTATCGTCGGCGCACTATATAGTGCGCTCACCTTTGGTGCTGCAGTAGGCACACTTGAGGCTTATATAGAGCGTCTGGGTCGTCAACATGATGTCGAATTTGGCAAGGCGAGGCTGTGGGGCTCGCTGGGCTGGGCATGTGCTACTTTTGTGGCTGGTGTAATATTTAACATTAATCCTAAGCTTAACTTTGTTTTAGCGAGTGCCACGGGAGTCGGCTTCATTCTCTGCCTATTCTGGCTGCCAGCGTCTACGAAAACGCCACGCACGAAAAAGAAAAAAGTGGGAGTGAGCGATGTGCTTTCGCTCTTTAGTCAGAGCCGATTTTGGCGTTTAAGCCTCTACGTGATGGGGGTTTCTTGTCTCTATCAAATATATGATCAGCAGTTTCCTATTTATTTTTCTTCGCTTTTTCCAACCCCTGAAGAAGGGAATAGGTTTTATGGGTACTTAAATTCATTGCAGGTGTTCATCGAAGCTGGAATGATGTTTATCGCTCCGTTTATCGTTAACAAAATAGGGCCAAAGAATGGGCTGTTGCTAAGCGGTGCGATCATGGCCCTTCGTATGCTGGCTTCGGGCGTTGTTGCAGACCCTGTTTCTATTTCGTTGGTCAAATTACTTCATGCCCTAGAATTGCCTATTTTGCTAGTGGCGATTTTTAAATACATTGCGGTTAACTTTGATACTCGGCTCTCTGCAACGATTTACCTTATTGGGTTTCATGTATTTACCCAAGTTGTTACCACACTGTTATCGTCAGTTGTTGGTGAACTTTACGATGATCTTGGATTTGCCGACACTTATTTACTGCTTGGCACAGTAGTGACGGTTAATCTCATCTTTTCGTTTTGGATATTAGAAAACAACAAACCGAAAAATGATGTAGCAGCTAGAATGACTGGCGGCTATTAAGGGTAAACCGTGCAGTTTCTTTCACCGGCTCGGTGCGCTCCTCAAGTAAGCAGTTGAATGCCCATTGGCCCATTTCGTAGTGGGGGAGTGCCATGGTTGTTAACTCTGGTTGTAATAGGGTAGGAATGATATCCCAGTCATCGAAACTGCCGACGCCGATATCTTTACCTACTTTTAATCCTAACGCCTGAACGACAAAATAAACCTCAACAGCCATAGGATCTTGGCCACAGAGTATTGCATCGGGCTTAAAGTTCTTAATAATATCTTCTGCCCTACTGCGGGTGACAGAACGTTCATTATTCTCTTCTCCGAAAATAACGGATTCTACTAAGAGGTTATCAAGGTTTATATTGGCGTTGATAAAGGCTTGTTCTACGCCTTCTTTGCGCAGTTTTGCAGCAATGATATTCTCATTCAGGTTTAAGAATGCAATACGCTTATAGCCTTTGCCTATAAGACTTGCCGTGATTTCTCGGGCTGCCTCTTTTTCGTCGGGAACAATAGAAGGATACCTACCATAGCTGTCATAACAGTTTGCTAACACTGTCGGTACTTCTTTGAATTGCAAGGGAAGAGAAACTTCACGATGATACATAGCCGCATAAATTATACCTTCAACGCGATGCTCAAAAAGATGATTGACTGCGCCTTCTACACTGTATTTATTGACGTTTACGTTCAGCACCATCAATTCTTTATCGTGTTTCCAAGCGAGATCCTGCGCGCCTCGAATAAGGTCAAAAGTATAAGGTACACGCAATAGTTCGTCGGCGATAAATCCAATTACGCCAGACTTTTTGCGTCGTGTCATTTGGGCTGCTCGGTTTGGGCGGTAGCCAAGCTCCTCAATGGCTTTAAGTACCTTTTCTCTGTTTTTAGGCTTGACGGTAGGGTCATTGTTCACAACCCTTGATACAGTTTTAAACGCCACACCCGCGTGCGCAGCCACGTCCTTTATTGTAACCATTCCATATGATTCCTGATTTACCTACTTCATTTAATTGCCTAAAGCTACACACTTTTACCAAATTTTGCCATAAGCCCGTCCGAGTACGCGATAATTACTTTCATATCAAAAGTGTAAAATAAATGTTGTATTTTTGTTCGTATAACTTTAATCTCAATAAAAGACAACGTTGTTTAATTTGAGTTCCCCAGTAAAGCGTGTCGAAAACTGGTCGTGTTTTTTCGGCATACTCAATTAAAAAATTACAACATAGCGCATTTAGATGCTATGGAGGATAACTATGAACACTTCACATCCATCTCCTCTACGGGGACGGCTTTCGGTCATCTTTTTATTGGTGAGCGCCTCCCTTATGGCGTGCTCAGACGATGATACACACAAAAATAAAATAGAAGCAGAATTGATTGTTTTGCAAGAGGGGCAAAGTCCTTCTGATGTTATTGGAGAGGGCAGCGAGCCCGTCGATGAAGAGCAAGAAGAAGATATTACTCTGACAGAAAACCCTGAAAGTGCAGGCTTTCCTCTGTTTAATAACCCTGAAAATAGTGATCAGACTTTATCTGGGTTCGAGTTTTGTTGTGGCCAATACAACACCTACGCAGAGCACGGTTTTGAAGACGTCACAGGGGATTTTGCCAAGCTTGATGGTGGATGGTGGGGCGCAGATGTTGCGGGCGTAGTAGGAGAGCGAGTGTTTTCTAGCTTAGGGGATGGCTTTGACAATGAAGATGAAAGCTTAGGTTGGGTAGGGTTTAGCGCTGTTGGTATGATGGACAGCCCTTCTTTTGAAATAACAGAACGTTATATCAACTTTCTCATTGGTGGGGGAAGCAACGGCTTTACAGAGCCAAATACGACAGCATTGGTATTGGTTGTTGATGATGAAGTCGTATTGCAGGCCAGCGGTGATGACACTGCGATGAGCATGCGGTGGATAACTTGGGACGTCGCTAATTATGCTGGAATGACAGCAAAAATTCGCTTCATCGACAATCATCCGGAAGATAACTCTGATACTGCTCTGCCTTACTTACTTGTCGACGAGATACGGCATGCAGGCGAAGCTGCTGCAATGCCTGAAGAAACTAGTCACTTGCAGATAATAGCAAGTGCGTCAATTGAACCAGAAACGGATGGCATACCTGCTTTTACTCGTGTTTCTGACCAGGAACAACATATTGCTGGGTTTGAGTTTTGTTGCGGACAATTTAATACCTATGCCAACCACGACTTTAGAGCTACAGGTGATTTAGATAAGCTCGACGGCGGCTGGTGGGCTGCAGATATAAGCAATCACCAAGGTGACCGAATTTTCACAAGTCGTGGCGACGGTTTTAGTGCAGATGGCACGTCGCTGGGTTGGACTGGCGACGAGGCGACAGGAACGTTAAGTTCTCCCCCTTTTACCCTTAGCCACAACTTTTTAAACTTTTTGGTGGGCGGTGGTACTCAAGATTTTACGTCAGATAATGCTACGGCGGTGGTATTACGCGTAAATGGCAAAGTTGTTCGTCATGCCGTGGGAAATGGAGAAGAGTCACAGCTAGATTGGCACACATGGGATGTAAGTGCATTAAAGGGAAAAACCGCAGTGTTGGAAGTTATCGACTATCACGAGGGGGGGCAAGAGAATGGACTTGGCTTTATTATGCTTGATGAAATTCGCTCAGCAGAGCATCCGGCTGCCACGCCCAATAACGCTGATGTGGTGAGTGTGCCTGATGGCCATGATATTCCTTTGCCTTTAGTAATGGCAGATCCGAACCCCTATTATCATGATGGCGAGTTTTATCTTTATTACTTAATTGATACGGCGTTCCACGACTGGTATCTCACCAAAACCAGTGACCTGCAAAGGGGGAGCTTCCCACAAAGAGTTCTTGAAGCCACCGGTGATACGAATACACAAGACCAATGGACCGGCTCAGGAAGCGTCATAGAGGATGCACAAGGCCAGACACATATCTTCTTTACCGGTCATAATGCGGACTTTAACCCTGTTGAAGCGGTAATGCATGCTACCGCCACAGACAGCACGCTAACTGAATTTACTAAAATACCTGAAGATACGTTTACTGGAAGCAATGGCTATAGCGACTTTGATTTTCGAGATCCTAAAGTATTTTGGAATAAAGAAACCAATAATTATCGGATGTTGATTACTACCCGCTACAACGGTCAAGCTGCAATAGGGCTTTATGTTTCTGAAAATCTTACCACCTGGTTACCTCAAGAACCTCTCTTTGTTATGGATGCTCCTCTTAATTTAGAAGTGCCGGATTGGATAGATTTTGGTGAAGTGCAATACATGCTATTTTCCGATCAAAATGACGGAGAACGGGATATTAAGTATCTTCGACAAAACGGCGAGGGTTGGCAACTGGCAAACTTCACTTCCCTTGATGGCAAATTTTATTATGCTGGACGCACAGCCGCTTCAGAAGAGTCAACGTTATTATTTGGATGGGTGCCGCATAAGATAGGCAGAACCAATGCTGGTGTAGGGACCTTTGGTGGCGATCTGGCCATTCACCAACTCGATACCACAACATCGGGAGAGTTGGCTGTGCACATTCCGCAGAAGTATAAAACCGAATTTGCTAGCGCTGTTGCTACTACCTTTCAAAGCCAACAGGGTTCAGTTTCTGGCGAGTCGCCTATTACTATGATGGCATCTTCTGCTATTACACTGGAAAAGCGCGGCGACAAAAATCGCCTATCGCTGTCAGTTACCAGTGAAAACGCGACAGGCAGATTTGGTATCTACTTTCCTACCGAGGTTGAAGGAGAACAGGTCGCGAGGCTTGAACTGGATACCAATAGCAATCAAGCCTCTTTTTACTTCGGTGATACCCCACCCACCGGCGGCGCAAGCGTCACGCCCACACCTGTGCTAGCGGGCGAGCCGCTTTTCTCTCGCGAGAATGAACTTGAACAGAATGTATCGGGTTTCGAATTTTGTTGTGCGCAATACAACACCCTTACTGCACATGAGTTCACGAACGTAAGCGACGATTTTTTGAAGCTAGATGGAGGCTGGTGGGGCGGCGATATTGCTAACAATGTTGGCGAACGCGTGTTCTCCAGTTTTGGAGATGGATTTGATGAAGACGGCACATCCCTTGGCTGGATTGGTTATAACGCCACGGGATCCGCTGATAGCCCTTCATTTGAAATTAGCAAACCCTATATTAATTTTCTCATTGGAGGTGGGTCGAATCCTTTCGACAGTGCTAATGCGACAGCAGTAGTGTTGGTGGTAAATGGTGAAGTTGTGAGAAGCCAATCTGGTAGAAATGCTGAAAAATCCGCTGACGATAAGTTTGTCATGGATTGGGTTACATGGGATGTCAGTGAGCTTATAGGACAAACTGCGGTGATAAGGTTTATTGATCAGCACCCTGATGACGGTTCGGATTCCGCATTGCCTTACTTGCTTGCTGATCAATTTAGAGCAGCTGACTTACCAGCTGTTAGTGAGGGAGAAGACGTGGACGCTGGTAATTTAGATGCACAAGTGGCTGTACCAATGAATCTATCTGAAGGGGTAAAGCTAGATGTTTGGTTAGACCCTGAGGCAGGTATAGGGACTTTGTATATAAACGAATTTAGAGCACTCAGTTTCAGGCTCTATGACCTAAATCATCGCCCAGTGGGTATTTACGCACGAGACGTGCCTGTATCAGTTGTTGAACTTCAAAGATTTATTCGACATTAAGGCCAAATAGGGCAGAGTCTGAGGTATCCTCACGAATGTAATTTCATGTACTTCTAGCCTAGGCTCGGTCTATTGAGGAGCTGTACCACTTGAGTGCAGCTTTCCACTGTCGCATGGTAAACCGTATCCGGCATATAATGGCTCTAAGCCAAAGGTAGTGGAACGATAACGCGCTTTTAGTCTCGGTTTTAGCTTGGTGTGCTTATTCGCGGTAACGAGCACCATGCCAAGCAGTATAGCCACAAGAGAAGCTAATGTTGCCAGCAGCACCATTAGCCCCTTTTGCATGGATTTTTGAGCGTTTGGAGGCCTTTCGTGTTCCATCCGAGTTGCTGGCATGACGCCCTGAGGTTTTTTGTTTTAACAGAATAAGCGTACTGGCAATGGGGTTACTTCTTAGTATCTGGCAATTATCAAAACGCTTAGGCCGATAGGTTACCTTCGCGTATAGGTGGCGAATAAATAGTCATGAATTTCCTTTGTTTTGCGATTATAAATGCGGCTTTCGAATACGGCCAACGATGTCCCACCATAACGCCATGACTTTCCTGACCCATTGTGATTTATACTCTGCATCAGTGACGATAATGGAGGGACAGTGGACGGGCAGTATGGAATCTAAGGTCTTTAAGAATGCCTTATGTGTGGCAGGTTTTTCTTTCGACATGTTACAATGAGCTGCCTGATAGAGTGTGTTGGGTCGCCTTTTTAACTATATCGTCGCGAGCAAGCGAAAGTGCTTTTTATGGTCGTCCAAATCTGAACAATATATAGAGATGTCAGGCGTGTGGTGTTAGCGTAAAAGTCTTAACAGAGGGCCACATAGATAAACGGTGCTTCGCTTAGCTGGAGAGGGGGGAAGCAAACTCTCAGCACGCTTAATACGATGTTTCTCAAACATTTTTGTATTAAGCCTTCGTCCTATACTCTTGGAGTCCGCTAAGTTTCTGCCGAGCAAGCTTTTTACACAGGCAGTGACTGTTTTTGCTTCGTTATATGTATTTTATAGCTTACGAGCGAAATGAGCTTGTTTTCAATAAACAGGGCATTCATAACGTTTAACCTACACTTTTTCGGCGAAAGAACTGAAAGGCAAACGTCGTACCTGTTCCCATATTTGTTATCGTACTGATGTTGCGTAACTATTTGTAGAAAGATCTAAGAATTGGAGTAGAGCATGAGTAAAAAGAAGAAAATAGTAATGTAGTTGAGTTTAGGGGCGCAGGTCCTGCGTTTGCATTTGTAGGGGGGAAATAAGCGGGCATAGAACAAATACATATATCGTTTGCAGCAGTTTAATCGCCAAGTCTCAGGTTCCTTATGGCGTTAATTCATTCGCTGTGCATTTTAATTAGGTTAATTTAGAAATAAATCATGCTAATTGCATCAATAGACAAGGTCGCTATTATAGTTGCGTGTTGGTTTACGTAGCGATTAACTAGTTCTGAGAGGCAACTAGGTTGGCTTCTTTTTTGCTGAGCCTTGCTTGTTGGGGGCGGTAGAGTACTCTCACTGAACAGGTTCACGATGCACATTTTTTCCTTCAATGTCGGTATGATACGGCAGCGAATCAAATGCACCGAACTGGGTTATGGTGTGGGCGCCGCATTTCGTGGCAAAATTAATGGCTTTTAAAACGTATTCAAAGTTAGCTACCCATTCAAAAAAAGTGCTAGTAGACGAGTTCTCTTGAGCCAAGCGATACAAAAATCCTCCGACAAAAGCGTCTCCGGCAGCGGTAGTGTCTACTGCATTAGTTTTTGGTGCAGGATAGATCCCATTAAAATTAGCAGTGGTGAATGACACTGCATTTCCACCATCTGTTATCATAACTAACGAGACACCTTTATTGATCCACTGCTTCACTACAGCTTCAATTTGCTCTATGCCGAAAAGAGTAATCAATTCCTCTCGACTAGCCTTTACAATGTCTACCTGTTCTGCTGCGTCTGAAATGATATCCGCGGCACTATCTGAAGCTTTCCAAAATGCTGGGCGATAATTGATGTCTAAGCATATTATAGAGCCCTCTTGATTAAATCTGTATATGGCATCCATAGAACATTTGTGTAGTTCTGGATTAGCGAGCATAGCGGAGCACAAACTGATCACTTTGGGTTGTTCTGAAAATACGGCAAGAAAGTCTGAAAATTGAATGTCATTGTGAGCTGCGTTGTCGTCGTAAAATTCGAATGCGCGCTCCCCATTTTTATCCAAATTAATAAATGCTAAAGCTGTTTTTCCTGTTTCTGAAAAGCCCACATAGTCTGTCGAAACGCCATACCGTTTCAGTGCGTCAATTAAAAAGTGACCAAATTGGTCTCTACCTACTTTACCCAATAAGTAGCTTTTTCCACCTAGTTTAGCTACTGCCACAGCCACATTTGCAGGGGCTCCTCCTGCAAACTTGGTAAAAACTTCATTAGATGATGAGCCATGTTGTAGACACTGACTGGATAATAAATCAATCAATGCTTCGCCAATTGCTACTACTTTCATATTTACTTACCTCTAAAATATATATCGAAAACTCAACTCTGGATGTGTTTTACCTATCATCAGGAGGTAAGCGTAAAGTTCAGAGTTTGGCTACTGATATCTGCTGGTACTATTTTTACAAGACCGACAGGGCTATGGCCCAGTCGGTTTGTTTTGCTAAGACTCGCAATGTTGTCAAAATTTAGACAACGAGATGATAAGCCTAGAATCGTTTACCGACGGTCAAGGTAAATGTTCTAGGCAACACCACGCGAGCGTTAAATGTATTCGATTGTCCCGCCACTGTTTCTCCAGCTCGTGGGTCACCTTCGGATAGACCTTCGGAATTATTCAAGTTTTTGACGTCTGCGCGCAGGTAGTAGCCATCTTCATTCTCTAATGACAAGCCGACATTTAACATTCCGTACATAGGCAATTCGGCTGTATTAGCATCGTCCGCATAACGTTTACCACTCCATGAATAACTGGCGTGCACGCTAGCCATTCCCCAAGAAAAATCTTCAAAATCGTAACTTGTGGTCAATTGACCGAAGTGTTTAGGTACACGCACTGGCATGTTGCCATTTATCTCCACACTATCGACAACACCGCTGGTATTAATAAATTCCGCTGCCGGAGTGTTAACAAATTCTGGTGATTGATAAGTTGCCGATAAGCCAGCTCTCCAACCTTCTGTTAGTTGTAGGTTAAATTCCGCTTCTAGCCCCAGCGTTTCCGTGTTTCTAAAAGCTTGGCGTTGCACAACCTGGCCATTTTCTACAGTGGGTACATTGAAAAACAAGTCATCAGCTGCAGCAAAATAGCCAGTAACGAACGCGGCAACGTCACCTGAATTATATTTAAAACCCACTTCTGCCATAACAGTAGACGCCGGTTTAGTTTCTCTACGCTCAGAACGATTGAATTGGTCAATTTCTTCTTGAGTGGTTAAGTTGGTGATGGCCATGTACTTATCGACGTCTGGCATACGGAAACCATCGGCATATCGAGTAAATACAGCGAAGTCTTTGTTTACGATATAATTGGCTGCGACAGTCCAAGCGAGCTCATTATATTCAATATCAAAGTTGCGATAGGTACCGCTACCAAAAGGCAAAATGATATTGCCATTTACTGCATCTGTATCACTACTGAAACTACTGATCTGATAGGCAGCCCCATTTTCAGCTTCCCCATTTGCTTTCAAGGTTTCATAGCGGGCACCGACATTTAAGGTTAAGTCATTAATTTCATATTCAAAATCGGCGTATGGTGCAAAGGTTTTTTCATTATAAACGATGTTTGCAAATCCGTGGGAGCCGGCCTGGATGCCTTTATAGGTTCCGCTCGCAATATCGTTACCATCCTGGTCTAAAAACGCAATATCCAACCTCTGCGGGAGTGGTTCTACAGATTGTAAGGTGTTGATGCGATAGTCTGTAACTTGGCCATTAATATTTGAAACAAATAGACCAAATGTTGAATAAAGTGAGCCTTCGCCTACTTCTTCTAATGTATAGGTTAGTTTCGATTCATTCTGGATGTTATCCCCTTCAAACCGACGATGCCAAAACCCTGCATTGATACCGTAACCATTTGTGTTGAAAGAGCCTACATTTTCGCTATTTGCCAATTCGAAGTTAGTTCCTGCATCCCTAATTTGGTATTTCAGATTGCCATCCACCATGGCCCCTTCTAATGCTGTTGAGTTTGCATCGTAGATTGCTCGTGCTTTATCCGCTAACGACTCAGCATTACCAACGTTAATGATACCGGTAAAGGTAGTGAGCATATCGGTGTAGCGAATTTGGTTTCTGAAAAGCCAGTTGTCATTGAGTTCAAGTTCTGTGGTGTTACCAATATATGTCACATCTGCGTAGTTACCATCTGCAACATCGAGATTAATATCCCCACTAGGCGTATTCGATAGGCTTAATAGCCTCGCCCCTGCTGAGTTACCTGTCGTACCATCCCGAATGTCCATACCTCCGGGTATGGTTTGCGCGTTTGTCGTAGTTCCCGTAAGTGGTTGAGGTATGAAAAAGAAGGATTTGTCGTCTTGTTTATTAAACTCAAAACGCGTAAAACCATCACCGGCTTTGAAAAAGTGCTTTATGTTTGCGTTAATTTCACCACCTTGGTTAGCCGTATATCCTGGGTCGCGTGCAGAATCCCCTTCACGGTACCAACCTCCTAGAGCGTAGACAGTTTGTTCATCTATAGAGCCACTCACCCATGCTTGAGCTCCTAAGCGATTATTGCTATTGGTTTCAAAGAAAACATCACCTTTCGTATCCTCTTCTCCTTCTCTGGATAAAAAGTTAATAAACCCAGCAGGAGCACTCCCCACAAAAATAGAAGACGCACCACCACGAATCGCCTCTACATTGCTGACGAAGTTAGATAAACGGGTAAAACGGTCATTCTGCGTGAATAAAATATCCTGATTGTAAAACACTGTCATGCCGTCACGGAGTAAGGCGGTAAACTCAGTTTGTGTCGACAACGGGAACCCCCGCGGGGCAACATTATTACCTGTCTCCCCACCTGTATCTTCAGCGTGGAAACCCGGAATACTGCGAACCAACTCGCCAACACTATGGGGCGCTAATCGTTCTAGCTTTTGCTCTCCAAACGTAGTCATAGCGTTGGTTGACTCTATCTTTTCTTTTGGTCGCGACGTACCAGTGACGATAATTTGTTCAAAATCTAAATTTTTGCTCGGTCCGTTTTGTTCTACTTGTTCTTGTGCCCAACCATAATGAGAAACGGTGGCGGTTACTGCGGCTGCTATTGCGGTATATTTTGTTAATAACTTCATTGTTCGCGCTCCAATTTATGTGTGTGTATTAGTCAATCTCTGTCTACAACCTGACCACTCGCAGGTGGTTTTGAAAAGTTTCATCGAAATTGTTAATAAAATGTATACCATGAAAAATAATAAATCAACTAATGTTATTTAATTGTTTTTCCGTGCATGAACAGTGAAGCCCGCCACAATGATGAGCGAGTATTGATACTTGCTCTTCTTGGAAACCAAATTAGTAGGGCGATTTAAGATGTACTAGTGATCATTGAGTAATGGTGGAATCGAGGATGGGGGCGCCAGTAGCCGGTGACTGTTGGGCACTCATACTAGCTAGTGAGTAGTCTCATTAGCTAGCCGTGAATCACGAAGTTGTTATTGGGCCTGCGGAGTCACTAATTGCTGAAGGTCTTGAGTGAAGTTAACAAGTAGCGGTAAATTGGCACATCCAATTGATTGCGCTTTACTGCCAATGGTGCCACTCACTACTTGACAGTGGGAGAGGCCCCGCGTATCAGATTCTTGAACTTTTATGGCTACCGCGTTTACAATTTTATCTCGCACTGAGATTGGTATCGCACCGTCAATAATAATTGCTTCAAAATCGAATATGGCTGATGAGCACAGCGTTGCATACGTCAATCCTTCTGCAACCATATCTATCCAAATTTCCAAGCTTTCTCCCAAATCCCCCCAGTAATCGGACGAGTTTGTTAATCCACCTGTGTCGCGTCCAGCCTCTGTTAGCATGTTTTCTAATATGTAGAGAGATGAATGCATTATCAACTGTTGAGATTCTAACTTTCCTTGAGAATTGAGTGTCGGTAGAGGTAGCGAGCCTATTGCCCCTGCGTTGCCGCGAGTGCCTGTTAGCAAGGCTCCATTTAATACAACACCGCCACCGATAAATGTACTGATAAAAACGTATAAGAAATTGCTAAAGCGATTGGGGTTACCGAAGCTTAGCTCTGCTGAGCATGCTGCTGTATCATCGTTACAAACATATACAGGCAAATCGATTATATCAGTAAGCCTTTCACTGAAGTCGAAAGTTTTCCATTCGTTAAGTACATCAGCAGGGGCGCCTGCCTCCTCCGCCCAATTCCATATTTCGTATGGGGTCGCGACCCCTATGCCTGTAATTCTGGTGGTTAACTCTTGGTTTAAGCTTAAAGTTAACATCTCCACGCCACGTTTTAAAAAAGCCAGTAAATTCGTTACGCTCGGATAATCACAGTTCTCATGTAAACTGGCTTTAACATTCCCCACAAAGTCAATCAAAGTCAAGTCGAAACTACGTCTATCGACCTTCAGCCCTATTCCGAATGCGCCGTCGGGATTTAAAGCAAAGGGAACGAGGGGTTGACCAACTCTGCCTCGTTGCGGCTCTTTTCTAAGTAATAAATTTTCTTTTTCTAAGCTTTTGATGATAACCGTGACTGCTTGGGCAGATAAGCCTAGCTCCTGTGCTATTTCAGCTTTTGGAGCGCTGCCATGTTTGCGAATAAGTGCCAGAATTCGTCTTTCATTGCGAGCCCTTAACCCTGATTGACCACGCCCCTCCGAATTTGAATTTCTATTTGAATTTGTTTTAATTTTTGCCATCCATCCAATCAATTTTGATTTAAGGTAACTTATTTTTCTGACTACACCTTATATTTTAAGATAAAGCGACAGTGAAGACTACATTGTATTATACCTTAAAAGATTCCATGGTTACGGAGATATGAACAATAAATAATAAATGTTGATTTATTGACAGTGTTAAATTTTGCTGTTTAAATAAATTAACTAAAAATTAACAAACAGCTTGATTGTGATGAAAAATAAAGCCCCTTTAGTCTCTCGGGAGATGTTATTTCCGTTCATATTATTGACACTGTGTTTCGCTGCTTGGGGGACCGCAGCAAATATGACAGACCCACTGGTAAAGGTGTTTAGTAAAATATTTACCATGTCATCCGTGCAATCCGCTTTGGTGCAGTTTTGCTACTATGGAGCCTATTTCTGTTTGGCTATACCGGCAGCATTAATTAACAAACGTTTTTCATACAAGACCGGAGTGTTGAGCGGTTTAGGCTGTGCAGCGATTGGCGCTTTTATGTTCTACCCTGCAAGTCAAACGATGACATATACATTCTTCCTGTCGGCTCTTTTTATTCTGGCGGGAGGACTATCAATATTAGAAACCTCAGCTAACCCTTATGTGATGAGCATGGGCTGTCAGGCAAGTGCTACTCGCCGCCTTAATTTTGCTCAATCTTTCAATCCTTTAGGTACCAGCCTAGGTGTTTTCCTTGCGGCAACCCTCATCTTACCGCAACTCAATCAAGCAACGGCTGATGAACGAAGCAAAATGAGTATTGAGCAGTTAGAGCAAGTCGTTAGCGCTGAACTTGACGCGGTCATGGTTCCATACGTGGGATTTGCCTGTGTTCTTGTTTTAATTTGGTTTGCAATAGCCTTAACTAAGTCACCTAAGCAAGAAGTAAATGTAAAGCAAGTTGATGAGCTCTGTTTTAAAGCTACCTTTTCTAGATTGTTCAGCAATAAACATTATCGTTTCGGTGTAGTAGCACAATTTTTTAACGTGGCCGCGCAAACATGTGTTTGGACTTATACGATTCAGTATGTGATGGAGGCAAATGATGTTAATGAAGTCAGTGGCGGGCAAATACTACAATATAGCATGCTCGTATTTTTGATATCCCGTTTCGTAATGACTTGGCTCATGGGGTTTATTCGCCCCGCAGTCTTACTAGGTTTAATGGCTTCGATTGCGGCATTATTGTGTGCATATATGGTGGTTGCCCCGGGGCCGAGTGGGGTCTATGCATTAATCGGTATTTCAGCTTGTTTATCATTAATGTTTCCGACGATATACGCAATCGCTTTGTTTGGCTTGGGTGCTGATGCGAAGTTGGGCGCCGCAGGTTTAGTCATGGCTATTTTAGGAGGAGCAATTATGCCTATTGTTCAAGCGGTGTTTGTTGATCATTACAGTGCAGCAACCTCTTACCTTGTTCCTGGGTGTAGTTTTCTTGTTGTGCTCGCTTACGCCATATTTGATCTAAATTCGAAGGTGCGTTCACTAGGTTGATACCAGATCAATGGGCACTGTAGTTTTCTATCACTTTAGGTTGGACAATTTCTTCGGGGCAATATCATATGAATTTAGAGTTTCTAAAACCAATAACGGGTTCGTTTGCCAAACCAGCTGCAGAAAACCCTACAGTAGTGATGGTCAATGCAGCCTATCAAGAGCTAGGACTTGATTGGACTTATATTAACTGTGAAGTTGATGCTGACAACTTGAAAATGGCTGTGCTAGGCGCAAAGGCCATGGGCTGGGCCGGCTTCAATTGCTCTATACCTCACAAAGTTTCGGTGATTCAACACTTAGACCGTTTGGGCGAGTCCGCTAAATTGATTGGTGCCGTTAACACCGTAGTAATAAAAGATGGACTATTAATCGGAGAAAACACTGATGGGAAAGGCTTTGTTGAAGGGGTAAAACAAGTGGTTTCACCCAAAGATAAACGTGTCTTGATTTTTGGTGCAGGTGGTGCTGCAAGAGCGGTTTCTGTTGAACTGGCTTTAGCTGGTGTGAGGAGTATCCGAGTGGTCAACCGTAATGTTGAACGAGGGCAAGTATTAGTCAATTTACTTAACTCAGGTACAGATTGTTCGGCCGACCTTGTAACTTGGGACCAAACAATTGATATCCCTGCTGATATCGATATTGTTATCAATGCCACTTCCATCGGCTTGTACCCAAATATTAACGATCGTTTAAATATGAATCCAGATACGCTGTTGCCTAATATGGTTGTAGCAGACGGTATACATAATCCTGCGAAAACGCATTTAATTGAGGAAGCAATCGCACGTAATTGCTCTGTTGTAGACGGACTTACTATGCTGGTGAATCAAGGTGTGTTGGGGATAAAATATTGGACTGGATTGGATAGTAATGCCTCGCTCATGCGACAATCTTTGAATGACGTTTTGGGCCATATTAAATAATGAAGATGAGTTCTGCTTTTTAAGTCTGTAATTAATTTTGTGTAACTGCCTATCACGACATACTCTAGTCAGAGTTAAGGATAGGCAAATGCAAATCAACAAAAAGTGTTCTTCCCTCAGTTTCGTAGACACTTAACTTGCCTGTGAATATGTATTCTCATATTCATCTGGAGATACATGACCAAGATGGC
The DNA here is from genome assembly GCA_000314955.1 of Paraglaciecola chathamensis S18K6. Taxonomy (GTDB): domain Bacteria; phylum Pseudomonadota; class Gammaproteobacteria; order Enterobacterales; family Alteromonadaceae; genus Paraglaciecola; species Paraglaciecola chathamensis. Next base: position 38,057 of record BAEM01000012.1, read on the forward strand.
TGTGTAGTCGAGTTCGATTGTAAAACACTTCTATGTAATCAAACAAATCTGCCTTGGCTTCACTTCAGGTTGGGTACACTTTTCGTTTCACTCGCTCAGTTTTAAGTGAGTGAAAAAGACTTTCTGCAATCACATTATCTAAACAATGCCCTCTGCGACCCATGCTGGGTATCAGATTATGTGTACTTAAGAAGTCTAGATAGTCGTCGCTGGCATATTGGCTACCTTGATCACTATGTACAAGATGAATA
>BAEM01000011.1 GCA_000314955.1 Paraglaciecola chathamensis S18K6
GATTCATCTAAAATTACAATCGCATTTTGAATGCTTCGACCGCGCATAAAGTTAACTGACTTAAACTGAATATTGGCTTTTTCCATGATGTAACTCATAGAGCCTTTCACGTTTTCATCGTTCTTGTGTAACACCTCTAAAGAGTCAGTAATGGCCGCTAACCAAGGGGCCATTTTTTCCTCTTCAGTGCCAGGTAAAAAGCCAATCGACTCGGCAATTTCTGGAGTGCTGCGCGTAACAATGATCTTGTCGTACATGTTTTTTTCGACCACCATTTCTAGCGCAGCAGCCAATGCGAGCAAGGTTTTACCGCTGCCTGCAGGGCCGGTTAAAATGACCAAGTCGATATGCGGGTCAAGCAATGAGTGAAACGCCATAGCTTGGCCGATATTTTTAGGCGTAATTCCCCATGCGCGGCGACCCATTAAGCGTTCGTAGCCTAAATCGAGTACATCGATTTCTTTCTCAGATACAGATTCCACCAAGCCAGCGAAATGCTCGGTGTCATCCAGCAAATACTCGTTAACATACGCTTCAGGTAACACTTCTCTGGCCAGAGTGTGAATGGTATCGCGGCCTTCAGTGCGACTATCGACGGCGGTGACTTCATTCCAAAAATCACCGTTGAAACGATGAAACCCCTTCGATAAATATTTGATATCACTGACTAGCTGATCCGTTCTATAGTCTTCTACATGGGCTAATCCTGCGCCTTTGGCTTTGAGCCGCATGTTGATATCTTTGGTCACTAAAGTGACTTGTCGTGGATGATATTGAGCTTGCAGATGCAGTGCAGTGTTGATGATACGATTGTCGTTTTCATCACTGGTAAAGACGTGCTGGTCAGCAGGTAAAGCATGATCGACAAATATTGATAGACTACCTGTTGGCGCTGTTTCCCCGACGCCTATTCCCTGCATGGTAACGCCTTCCATGAGTTGCTCTGGCGTGGCGTCATGTAACAAATCTTCCATAGCGCGAATCGACACGCGGGCATCACGAGCAACGTCTTTTTTACTGTCTTTAATGTAATCGAGCTCTTCAAGAACCGTCATGGGTACGACAACGTCATGTTCTTTGAATGATAAAAAGGCGAGGGGTTCGTGCAGGAGGATATTGGTATCGAGTACGTAAATTCTTGTATCTAACGCTTTTTTTTCTGGCATTCGTCACTCCGTTTGAGTAAAAGGCACTGCAATACAAATCACCAATAAACAGCCAATTGGGTGTTTCACTTAGCTGTGATTGGCCATCTGTTACTGAAACAATAAACCACTTTTGCTCCTTATTCATCTAATTTTATTATATGACGTTTATGTGAATGAATTGGTTAAAACACGAGCAAATATTAACGAATTTTCCCTTGAAAGCTTGGGTTAGTCGCTTTTAAGCACATTATGTTTATAAGAAGGTGGATTGACCTCCATCCCAAACCAGTATTGGTATACAATGCGCGCCGAAATTATTCCGCCCGCATCAAAAAGCCAGTTATGCATACACTGTTGGGAGACACTCTATGGCGCAAAAACACTCATTCGCACTTGGTCAACGTTGGCTAAGCGATACCCAAACAGAACTTGGCTTAGGTACAGTGGTATCCGTTGATAACCGCGCGGTCAGCCTGTTGTTTCCAGCGACCGGAGACAGCCGAGTTTATGCCAAGCAAAGCGCCCCGCTTACGCGTATTACGTTTGGCGAGGGCGACAATATTACCAGCCACGAAGGCTGGGAAATGAAAATCACCAGCGTCAGCGAACACAATGATATGTTGACCTATACCGGCGTACGTCATGACACCGAAGAAGATGTCGTCTTAAAAGAAACCTTTATTGACCATCACTTTCAGCTCAATCAACCTGAACAGCGCTTATTTGCCGGTCAGTTTGACCACCCAAAATGGTTTGATTTACGCGAGCAGTGCTTGAATCACCAATACAGCCATAGCACCTCATCGCTACTAGGCTTCGTGGGCGCCCGCGTTGACCTCATTCCTCATCAGTTACACATTGCAGCCGAAGTTGGCCGCCGCTTCGCACCGCGGGTTTTGCTGGCTGATGAAGTGGGTTTAGGTAAAACCATTGAGGCTGCGTTGATTATTCACCAACAGTTACTGACAGCCCGTGCTGAGCGGGTATTGATTGTTGTACCATCTAGCTTGGTGCATCAATGGCTGGTAGAAATGTTGCGCCGTGTTAACTTGGCATTTTCTATTTTTGATGAAGAGCGCTGCAGCGCTATGTCAGGTGAAAGCGGTAATCCGTTTGAATCTGAACAACTGGTTATTTGCAGTCTCGACTTTCTAACCCACAACAGCCGTTATTATGAGCTGGCTATGCAAGCCCCTTGGGATTTAATGGTGGTCGATGAAGCCCATCACCTTATATGGAGCGAAGGGCAGCCCTCTCAAGAATACCAAGTCGTTCAAGGGTTAGCTCAAGTGACAAAAGGTGTGTTGTTATTGACTGCAACCCCTGATCAGCTAGGTCACGAAAGCCACTTTGCCCGCCTGCGCTTGCTTGACCCTGCGCGTTTCCATGATTACCAAAGTTTTGTCAAAGAAGAGCAACAATACAGCACATTGGCGCAAGCGATTTCTCCTTTGATGTCGGGCGAAACGCTTAGCCCTGAAAACATCACCGCGATTGAATCTTTTGCTAAAGACGAAGATTTGGGTGACATCAATGGCATGTCCACACGACAGAAAACACAGTTATTACACAATCTGTTAGACCGCCACGGTACTGGCCGTTTGTTGTTCCGCAACAGCCGAGCTGGGGTCAGTGGTTTCCCAGATCGTAAATTATTCAGCTATAGCCTAGAACAGCCAGAAGAATATATTGCCGCTCAAGATGAAGACCCAACCAACTTGACCTTGCATTTAACCCCTGAGCGTAATCCTGACATGGTCAATAGCTGGTTTAACATTGACCCAAGAGTGGATTGGTTCATCGAAAAACTGCAGGAACTCAAAGGGGAAAAAGTCCTCACTATTTGTGCCAATGCAGCTACAGCATTGCAGCTAGCTGAAGTATTACGCGTTAAGGCGGGCACCCGCGCAACTGTGTTTCATGAGGGCATGGGCATAGTAGAACGAGATAAAGCAGCAAATTACTTTGCTCAAACAGAAGAAGGCGCCCAAGTCCTCATTTGTAGCGAAATAGGCAGCGAAGGGCGCAACTTCCAGTTTGCCCATCACTTGGTGTTGTTCGATTTACCTCAAGTGCCTGATTTGCTTGAGCAGCGTATCGGTCGTCTTGATCGTATTGGTCAAACTCACGACGTATGTATCCATGTGCCGTATTTTGATATGAGTGCTCAACAAGTTCTGCTTGATTGGTACCATCAAGGGCTAAATGCCTTTGAGCAAACCTGCCCAACGGGAATGACGGTATACGAAGAAACCCAAGAGCTGTTACATAGTTGTTTAATGTTCCCTACAGATTTTGCGGCCAGCGAAAACCTGATCAACCAAACCGCAAGCCTTCACAGGCAGCTCAAAGAGCGTTTAGAGCAAGGGCGCGACAAGCTTCTTGAGCTTAATTCCTCGGGTAAGGGCAAAGTGGAAAAACTGCAAAAAGAAATCCTTAGCGCAGAAGACTCTCCTACTCTTGAGTTATTCATGACCCGCTTGTTTGACACTCTCGGTCTTGCTCAAGAAGACAAAGATGAAAGTTGCTACATTTTGCGCCCCACAGAGACCATGGTAGCCACGTTACCTGGGCTTGATGAAGAAGGCATGACGATTACGTACGAGCGCACCACCGCGACCCGATTAGAGCATGTGAACTTCTTCAGCTGGGATCACCCTATGGTGCAACACGCCATGGAGACCGTCACCACGGAAATCACCGGCAAGAGTTCAGTTGCACTAGGCGAAGATAAATCTCTACCAGCAGGAGCTTATTGGCTAGAGTGTTTATTCGTATTGTCAGGCAAAGCAGAAAAGTCACTACAACTTGATCGCTTCTTGCCACCAACACCGATTAAAATCTGTGTTGATACCACCAATAGCGTAGTCGAAAAGCAATTTACCAAGCTAGACAAAGTGCGCGGCAAAATGGGTAATCAACTGATCAAAGCCTTAACGCCTCAGTTGACCAAAGCGTTAGTGGTTGCACAAAACCAAGGCGAGCAAGATGCTGAAAAGGTACGTAAGCAATGCCAAAAGCAAATGAAGTCGTTGCTTGGCGGTGAATTAAAGCGCATGCAAAGCTTACAAAAAGTGAACCCATCAATTCGTGATGAAGAAATTGAGCACCTTCAACAACAAATTGACGACTTGAAGCAGGTTATTAGTGAAGCTAGGGTTAACCTAGAAGCCATCAGATTGATAGTGAATAACCCCTAAGGTGAACTAAGTTCATGGCCATAGTGAATTACGCGCCGCCTATGCGGCCTTATCTCAATATTGTGTTTAAGGATGAACACTTACTGGTGCTCAATAAACCCAGTGGTTTATTGACTGTGCCAGGCAAAGCCCTTGAACATAAAGACAGCTTAGAGCTTCGAGTACAGCGGGTTTATCCCACAGCAAAAATTGTACATCGACTCGATATGGCCACCTCAGGTTTATTGGTGATGGCCCTTGATAAAGACACCCATCGCCAGTTATCAAGACAGTTTGAGCTCAGGCAAACCCGCAAAACGTATATTGCTAGAGTCTATGGAGAGGTAAGCGGCGAACGGGGCAGCGTAGATTTACCTTTAATATGTGACTGGCCAAATAGGCCTAAACAAATGGTCTGTCAGCAAAGAGGGAAACCTTCATTAACCCATTGGCGCGTGTTAGAACGAAATGACAACAGTACACGTATGGAGCTCACCCCTGTCACTGGGCGCTCTCACCAACTACGTGTACATATGCTGAGCTTAGGTCACCCTATACTAGGTGATAGGCTTTATGCTCATAGCGATGCGCTAACAATGGCTAAGCGCTTACAGTTACACGCCCAGACCCTAGGTTTCACTCATCCAGTCACTGAGCTCCCTCTAGAATTAAGTGCGCCTGTTCCCTTTTAGTTTCGCAGTTACATTAAAGTTTCGCAGTCACATTAAAGTTACCCTTCACCGCGCCCGATAAAAGAGAATGACTCATTGCCACGCAGCATGAATGAACAAGCAGCACATTAAGAATATTGCTAGATTATTGGACCTTCACGCAGCCCTAACGGGATGTGTGCTTGTGTTTTGCATGCTTCTGGCTAGTCGTTCTGCTGATGCCAGCACACTGACTGATGTGCAACGTCAGCTTTTCCCTGACCAAGCTAAAATACTTGAGGTTAATAACACTGCTGTTCCTTTAGTTGAATCGTTAAACACCACTGCCAATTTGTACGGTGTGGCAGTATTAATCGGCGAGTCTGGTCGCCCGCCTGCCAGTCAACAAAATCTCGCTATGCTAACTCAATATTTGAATAATTTGGGCTGGGTGACCATGCAAATCTCCCCACCGACCGTGGGCTTTGAACCGGATCTCGCCGACGACTCAAAAAGCGAAGCACAATCTGAGGGCCAAGCAAACGATAGTGCATCACAAGTTGATTCATCAGCTAATGACCAGGCAACCACTGCTTCTTCATCCACCCCTAGCTCTCCACAATATCAGTTACATCGCATCAGTAATGCTCACTTCTTACTGCATGAACAAGAGCTTCGAGAACGAGTATCAGCTGTCATGCAGCGCGCTCAAAACTACTCTGGGTTTCGCTTGGTTATCGCCCAAGGCACCAGCGCCGCTTGGATGATTAAAATGTACGCTGAGGAACAAATTCCTAGCCCAGATGCGTTTGTCGCGATCAGCGCATTCTGGCCTCAACGAAATTTAAATGCCCTGATCGCAAGTTATACAGCGAATACCCCAATGCCATTGCTCGATATTTATTCTAACCATGATAATAACTGGGGACTAATGAGTGCCTTGGAACGTAAAAACAGCTCTCACAAAAACCTGAAATTAGATTACCGCCAGCGCCATCTCACCCACACATTCAACACCCAATCTGACAGTGAGTTTGTCAGCAAGGAAATCTACGGATGGTTACATTATTTGGGATGGTAAGTTAATTCCCGCCCTTGTAGTATCCATATAAAACACCTTATATTTCAATCGGATAACAGAAAAGCACACTATTTTTTGTATATTCATTAAACAAAACGCATTCAAATCACTATACTTTTGGCTAATTCTACTTAAGAGTACGAGGTTATTAGGCAGTGATAAGCGTCCAAAATTTTTTAAATATTAAGTCTCAACAACTTGCATATTTTGTTCGAGCATTTTGGAATGACCGTATCGTATACAAAGAATTAGATCTGTATTTTTGGGACACAATGGAAGAATGGTCTCAGGTGAGTCACTTAGCAGATCAACCCAGTTCACAGCGAGAGCGGGTGTTTTGGTACGTTCTACACCAGTTACATTTTTGGCCTGAGCAGAATCTTCGCGAAGACAGCACCCTGCGCAACGACTTAGATTTGTGTGTTAACTTCTTAGAAAGCCAAGAAGAATACCCGTTCCCCTTCGAATACTCAGGCGCAAGACCTTAACCTAACCGGCTAAGGTTGCGCATCATCCACTTTCTTTTCATTCCATGGTGCGATTTTAAGTAGCATCAACATTCCTGGAATGGCACACACGAAACAAATCAAGAAAAACTGGGTGTAACCCACAGCTTCGATTACGTACCCCGTGGTCGCACTGACAAAGGTGCGTGGTACCGCAGCAATACTCGAAAACAGGGCAAACTGGGTCGCAGTAAAATGGCGATTGGTTGATTTGGCCATAAATGCAATCAATGCAACCGACCCTAATCCGACGCCAAAATACTCAAAGCCACTGGCGATCGCCAAGACTAAGTGGTTGTAGCCCACCATTGACAGCATTACATAACCCAAAATCGAAATAAGCTGGAAGACCCCAAAAACCCACAGACTACGATTTATTCCTAATTTAATCATGGCGATGCCACCCAGAATAGTACCTGCAGTGGCGCCAATTGTTTTGGCTATTTTAGCGATAGAACCTATCTCGACGGTAGAAAACCCCATATCTAAAAAGAAGGGGGTTTCTAGGGCAGTGGCCATACTATCGCCCAATTTATAAAACATAATGAACAACAAGATAAGCACCGCTTGCTGCCAACCTTGACGCTGGAAGAATTCAACAAAAGGCTCAACAACAGCAGAGCGAAGAGTTTGCGGCTCCTCTCCTGCTTTAGAGGTTTCTTTGATCATTAGGGTCGTTACTAAGCCCACCAGCATAAAGGCAGCAATACTCAAATGTGCCACTGACCAAGGGTAGAACCCAGCCAAAATCATGGCTAACGAACCAGGTACAAATGACGAAATGCGATAAGCTTGGGCATAAAACCCATTACCTGCACCTAGCTCATCATCAGGAAGTAACTCACGGCGATACGCATCAATGACGATGTCTTGACTGGCACTGAAGAATGCAATGGCTGCAACAATCACAATGATGTGGCTGATGTCTGTCGCGGGGTCGTAAAAAGACAGCATACTCATCAGCACAATAAGCGCTATTTGTGTGATAAACATCCACCCCCTGCGTCTTCCAAGCACAGGTACAACAAAGCGGTCCATTACCGGAGACCAAATGAACTTCCACGTGTAGGGAAACAGAACCAAATTAATTAGGCCAATTGTCGACAAATCAATATCTGCAGAGCGGAGCCAAGCAGGAACAAATTGGATCAGTAAATACAGGGGTAAACCAGAGGAGAAACCAGTGCAAATACAAATAAGCATACGCTTATTTAACAACGCCTGGCGTAACGTTTTATTATTCATAACAACTAGATATTCTTATAATTATGCGGTGATTTAATCGGTTAACTTCCAGCAATAATCACTTGATTACGCCCATTTTTTTTCGCTTGATAGAGGGCTTTATCCGCTTCTTCTAGCCACTGTATGTGTTGTCCAAATGCAGTGTTAAATTGCGCGATCCCTAAGCTGACTGTAAAGGAAATAGTGTGCTGTTCATACTCTATTTTAAGCTTTTCGACGGATGCGCGGATCCGCTGAGCAAGAACCATGACATTTGCAGATGCAGTATCAGGCAATAAAATGGCAAATTCTTCTCCGCCGTAGCGGCCGCAAATATCCGTTTCTCTGGAAACATCTTCGATTAATTGTGCCAATTGGCGTATCACTTCATCGCCTGCGGGGTGACCATAGTTATCGTTAATTTTTTTAAAGTGATCGATATCAAGCATGATAACCGATGACTCGCCAGGGGTTCTAAGATTACGCTTAAATTCGCGGTCGAATTGCTCTTCCCAATAGCGGCGATTATAAATTCCGGTTAAACCATCAACCCGACTCAAACGCTGTAATTCATCGTTTAAATTATCCACCGCTTGCTTGCTTACAGCTTGGTCGGTTACGTCATACACCACAATACACACCTGATCGACTTGCCCTGATAATGAAGCAAGTGGAAATATCGTGATGTTTTGATACATAAACTGAGAAGGCGAGGTAATGGGTCTATTTGCACCAAAACGAAATAAATAAGGTCGCTGCTCCCAGATGACGAAGACTGGGCTCTTTAATGAAAAAACGGGCTCTGCTTTGGCCCGCAACCAGGTCTCATCAATTTCAGGAAAATGCTCAAAAAGCGACTTGTCGCGGATTGCACTTGGCGCAATGTTACTGTGGTTTTCCATAAACAAGTTCCACACTTGAACTTGATAATGACGGTCAACAACCACAATCCCAACTTCGATAGAACCGAGTAAATCATGCTTCCAGTGCATTTCAGCTAAATCTTTCATATCTTGCACAGACACGACTCCTAATGTGTGTGTTTCACTAGTTTCTCGTACACTAACTCCATGGCGTTACCAGGAAATAAGAGTAGCAAATCAAACTGAATGTCTTGTGAGCTAATAGCGTAGGCAATTTCAATCGCTAGAATTTTGTCCCAGCGCTGACTATTCGTCTCAAGCACCTGATCTATATCACAATGACGGCCTAAAATAATGGGGTGATTGTGGCTAAATGACACATGAAGTTGTTCCGAGAGCGCATTTACACAGGCCCCTACAAGAATATTAGAAATGTCCATTAACACTTCTAACTCGTATTCCTCTTTTGTGCTTTTGTGATGGTATTTCAGCAATTTCCCCATAGTAGAAAAATTTGCATCATTGAAAATGACAAGCGCCTCGCCATTGATACCAGCCCCAATAAAACCATGAGAAACAGCTGACAAACTATCACTACTTTTTACATCTGAAATCGCCATATGCAATTCGTTGTTAGTAATCAAGTTCACATTGGGAATGGGTAATTGAATGAACTCGCCTAATAACTTAGCAACTTGCTCGCCTGCTCTGCCCATCGCTACGTTCGCCATCTCCCGATAGGCGTCAAGCTCAGATTTTTGGCTACGGGGCTCAACAACCGGTACTTTCTGACTGCGCCCTTGTGACGTTGCCTCACCGGTATACAAACCATATTGGCGTAATATTTCGCATAACTTTTGGTTATCAATAGGTTTAGCGATAAATGCAATAACCCCTAAACTCAGCATCTTTTTATGTGCTTCTGGCTGTACATCCCCAGAAACAACAATCACTAAGGTAGGTAAATCCTGCTCCTTAACAATTTGCATGGTTTGATAACCATCCATGACTGGCATATTAAGATCTAAAAACATGACGTCTGCTTTGCCTTGCTTAATAGCGCTTATTGCTTCTTTACCATTTTCGGCAAAGTGAATATCCACATCCCAACCATCGGGGATGGATCTCGCCATCTGTCTTCGGGCAAAGCCAGAGTCATCACAAATAAGGACTGAAGTGGTCATATTAATTTCAATTCCGTTGTTTATGCGTGAGGAGAAGAACCTAATTGGTATTATCGTATCGAGTGATGGCATGTGACACTAGCTTTCTAAGCTTAGAGGGAATCAGCTCTATCTACAAGCAGACCTTAGTGCAATACCGTCAAATTTGGCCCCGTTAAATCCTCAAAAAATGCCAATAAGTCTGATAGAATTCTAGCCGAATTTTTATTTGAGTGGTCGCTAAACGAAATGAAGCAATATCTCGATTTATGCCAGCGCATCGTTGATGAGGGCGTGTGGGTCAATAACGAAAGAACCGGTAAAAAATGTCTCACTGTGATCAACGCCGATCTCACTTATAATGTGGCAAAGGGTGAGTTTCCTTTGGTTACTACCCGCAAGAGTTTCTATAAATCAGCGATCGCTGAAATGATTGGCTATATTCGCGGCTACGATAACGCCGCCGATTTTAGAAAAATAGGCACTTCGACGTGGGACGCCAACGCTAATCAAAACCAAGCTTGGTTAGATAACCCTCACCGCAGGGGCGAAGATGACTGCGGTCTAATTTACGGAAAAATTGGACGCAATTTCCCGAAACCAGATGGCGGCAGTATCGATTTACTGGCAAAAATTATACACGACTTAAAAAACGGCATTGATGATAGAGGCGAGATATTCACCTTTTATCACCCAGGTGCTTTTCATATGGGCTGCTTACGCCCGTGTATGTACAGTCACCACTTTTCTTTGCTCGAGGACACCTTATATTTAAACAGCACTCAGCGCAGCTGTGACGTACCTCTGGGCCTGAACTTTAACATGGTTCAGGTTTATTTTTTACTCGCTATTGTGGCGCAAATTACTGGCAAAAAAGCCGGAAAGGCGTACCACAAAATCGTTAATGCACATATTTATGAAGACCAATTAGCGCTGATGCGCGACGTGCAATTAAAACGCGAACCTCTCGGTATGCCAAAATTGATTATTAATCCTGATATTAAATCGTTAAAAGATTTAGAAACCTGGGTCACCATGGATGACTTCAACATTGAGGGTTATGAACACCATCCAGCAATTAAATATCCCTTTTCAGTATAAACGTACTAACCTACTCATCCGGCGTTAAATCTATTTGAAGCGCCTTAAACATCGACTCATCATTCATCAAGATGGGTCGACTCCCTGAACTCGGCATTGCCCGTGAAGATATAAGTGTAAGGCAATAACATGAGTTTGTGGATCCCGTTTACCCTTATGGCTGCTTTTATGCAGTCATGGCGCAACGCTTTTCAAAAGCGCCTAAGCACAGATGTAGATACCATGGGCGTGACCCTGTCACGTTTTATTCTGGCTGTTCCTATGGCTGCAATTTATGCGTTCATACTGTTCAAGCATGGTGATACCCCTATTCCTCATTTAGGGTTTAACTTTTATATCATCATCACACTAGCGGCTATTTCACAGATATTTGCCACGGCTTTTATGGTTAAGCTATTTCGCTTACGAAATTATGCATTAGGCGTCGGCTTAGCAAAAAGTGAAGCCGTGATCGCTGCGGTGCTAGGAGCCCTACTATTCGCTGCGCCACTAACTCCCATGGCCTGGGGTGGAGTGCTCGTTGGCGGCGTCGCCGTTTGGTTAATGAGCGTGCCAAAAGGCATGCGGAATATTTCTTGGCCAACATTATTGTTAGGTTTAGCCAGTGGGCTATGTTTTGCACTCACCACCTTATGGGTGCGCGAGGCAAGCTTAATGACGGGCCTGCCCTTTTTGCAAAGCGCATCCTATGTTTTATTTTGGGTGTTACTGGTACAAACCCTAGTGTTGTTGCTTTGGTTACTGGTGCGCAACCCTGACACGCTGCGCGCATTATGCCAAAGGCCCAAGTTGGTCTTCATCATCAGCTTTTGCAGCTTTGTGGGCTCTATAGGTTGGTTTACCGCCATGAGCTTAGAAACGGTTGCCTTAGTAAAAACCTTAGGTCAAGTAGAGATATTTTTTACGCTCTTAATATCGGCTAAATGGTTCAAAGAACGGTTAACAGGCACCGATAAGGTGGGACTTGGTCTGATACTGATTGGCGCGCTATTGGTAATACTCGCCTAACAAAAAAACCGGTTAGAAATAGCCACTCCTAACCGGTTTTAATCAAATTTTATAACAGCTAATTTTGTAAATTAGAATGCGTAGTTGTACTGGGCTGCGAAGATAAATGCATTGCCTTCACTACTGAATTCCCATACGCCACCAGCATCATCAGCTTCAGTAAAAGTACGGTCTTGACCACGTATTACACTCAATCCCAAATCAATAGACGAGCTATCATTAAGTGAATAGTTTGCACCCGCACTTAACCACAAACGGTTAGTATCAGGGATCGAGATAGACAATAATTGTGAATCAGTCGGGGTTTCATCGTAAGCGATGCCGGCACGTAATTTCACTTTCGCGTTTAACTGATAATCAGCACCAATTGCATAGCGGAAACTATCAGAGAAGTTTTCTTCTTTTTCGAAGACAGCCTCGTCTTGACTGGGTACGAATGCCTCTAGGCGTTCAAAACTGCTCCAGTCCGTCCACATAACACTATAGTGTAGGCCCCATTTTTCATCTAACTTGTGACTTCCTGAAAATTCCGCAATAGCAGGCAACTCTAGTTCTACCGTTCCTGGCTGAACCTCTCCAGATTGTCCGTTATCAAATACCCCAGGGATCAGAGGTAGCTCGTTGCTATACGTGCCGTCAAATGTAATATCGACTTTGCTACGATAATGAAAACCAAAGCGCGAGTTTTCATCTAAGTCATATGCAACACCAAGGTTATAACCGTATCCATAGTCATCACCTTCCAAATCAAGTGCGGTAGTACTTGCTGGGAAAATGAGACCTTGGGCAGCCAAACCGTTACTTAAATCACCCAAGTGACGAGTAATCGTTGCATCAGCGTAAACAGCGTTAAGTCCACCAGCAATAGTCAACTGCTCATTAACCTTGTATGACACACTGGTGTTAAAGTTAACGGTAACAATTTCAGTTTTACCCGCCAATTGGCCAGCTGCGTAATCTTCATCAAACTCAGTAGAAAGGCCGAAATTTGAAAACAAACCAAAACCAACAGCGAATTTGTCGTCAATTGGCATAACATAGTATGCAGCAGGCACGAACGCTTCAGGAGCAATGCTGTCGTCATCAAGTGATGAGGCATTTGAATACACCGGGGCGCTTTCTCCGGTCAAACTTACATCTGGCACGATGTACGTACCTACCACTGACAATTGATTTTCACTAAATTGTGACATCAACGCTGGGTTACGCGCCACAACTGAGGCATTTTCAGCAATCGCTGCATCGCCAGCAAAGGCTCGCCCTAGACCAGACGCACTGTGTTCAGATAATTGAAAAGCTGCAGCCAACGTGTTCAAAGATAAACAGCTTAAACCTGCCGCTAGAAGAATTTTATTTAAGTTCATAGGATCTCTTTACAAATCAACACCTCGTCAGTTATACCGACGAGAGTATCAAAAAATTAGGTTGCGGATGATATAGCGTTTGTTAAGAAAATGTCACTATAAGTCGATAAAATGCGGTTTCTTTGCGGTAAAATCGTACAAAATCTAAAAATCGAGTTTAAAACAGGCCCCAACTTAACAAGTGAAACTCATTTTATATACAGGTTATTAACAGGGTATACCTGCAGTGCTAGATGCTAACTTGCTCTCAAAGCCCACAGTTATACTAATTCCATTAAATATTCTGGGTCAGTAAAAACACCCCAACGCCTAGGGTAAATAAATAAGATCCCCACAGAGAGTGCTCTACCACTACCACAAGTGTTGAGCGTGTTTGCATGTATCGATAACCAAATAGAATGCCTCCGATACAAGACAGACCGACCGCTATCCAGTTCCCATACACCACATGAGCCAAAGAGAAACTAATGGTACTCAAGGCCCAGCGCATATTCTTCGAAGGAATAATCCGCTTGTATCGATGAAAAAAGAAGGTACGAAATATCACCTCTTGAGGAATAACCGACACGATAGGATAAATTGCCAAGGTAATTAACCAAAACTGCAAATCTTCTCTGGGTAACTTAAACAATATCTGCGGCGCAAAATAATAGACAAGTATTGCCAGTGCGATTGCGCAAGGCACAAACACCTTAAGGGTGGCGCCAAAATGTTGCCAAAAATCATCAGTGTGCCATAAGCGAAAACGTTTGAAATCAACGTCTTTCCATAACAACAGTAAGCAATAGCCCCCCATTAAAATAAGTAATGGCATTAACCAAGTATCGTAGTCAGAAACAAGAAACAAAATTAACAGAGGGGTACATAAAAATAGAACGGTCAGCTCAGACCAACGTAACAAATGCATATCAAAACTCCTAGGAGTTCAATTATACAATGGCTGACGATTTTTTGTTCATAAAAATGACACATAAATGTGTTAGTCACTGAAATTAATTATCCCTGTGCGCTATTTGGCGTTGGATCCGCAGTAATAAATGCGCCTCAGAATGCGCGCAGCGGTTTTTGATTAAGGTGTATCTAGTAATGCTTGTTCTCTTTCAAATAGTGACAGCTTTTAAATTGTGAGCGCTTTTAAATAGTAAAAGCCCTGAGCAAAAGCTCCTGACGCATTCCTGTAAGACGAGCTTCAAGAGTGCTCGCATCGTATGACTTAACGGTCATGCGCCTTGTTTAAGCCCATTTACACTCTCGCTGAGTGCTCATTTATTCAACTAGAATAGTATTATTTTCATTTCCCCCTTGTAATTCCTTGGTTACCGACACATATCATTGAACGTATTAGTTAAATTTCCGTTCCTTTCAATTACAGAGTTTAGGGAGATAGACATGACGACCATCGATATTGGTATCAATGAGACAAACAGAATAAAAATCGCTGACGGGTTAAAAGCACTATTAGCGGATTCTTACACCTTGTATCTACAAACCCATAATTTCCACTGGAACGTGACAGGCCCTCTATTTCGCGAACTGCATTTGATGTTTGAAGAGCAGTATACCGAACTGGCAACAGCGGTAGACGATATTGCCGAGCGCATTCGTACTTTGGATGTTGCAGCACCTGGTACTTATAAAGAATTTGCAAAGTTAAGTTCAATCAAAGAAGTTGATGGTGTGCCCGAAGCATCAGAAATGGTTGACTTACTTACTAAAGGTCACGAGCAAGTGGTGAAAACATCTCGTGCTGTTTTAAAACTAGCTCAAGATGCTGAAGATGAATCAAGCGCGGCGCTGGTTTCTGATCGCATGCGTATACATGAAAAAACGTCATGGATGCTACGCGCTACTCGTAAATAGCTGTCAGTAAATAGCAGCCAGTAAATACATTCAAAAGATTAAAGGGCTAAAGTGTTAGCCCTTTTTTATTTTCACTATGTACGCTTAGTTTACTAAGGTGGTACCGCCATCGACTGGCAATATCTGCCCAGTCATAAACGCGCCAGCTTTGCTCGCCAACATCAAGGCAACACCTGCAATATCCGTCGATTCACCCCAGCGACGCATAGGAATTGACTGCAACTCCTCTTCGAAAGCTTCTTTATCTTCACTTAAGAATTCCGTCATTTTTGAGTAAAAACGCCCCGGTGCAATTGCATTAACGCGAATATGTTTATCGACTAATTCTTTGGCCAAAACGCGCGTTAGTTGATGAATAGCCGACTTTGATACAGCATAACTGTAGTTATCTAAGCCATTGCCCACGATCCCAGCGATAGAGCCGATGTTAATCACTGCGGAGGTATTGTCTTTTGTCGCATTTTTCTCTAGTAGCGGAGTGAGTGCTTGGGTTAAAAAGAATGGGCTTTTCACGTTTAAGTCCATGACTTTGTCCCACCCTTTTTCTGGAAACTGCCCAAATGGCGCGCCCCATGCCGTACCGGCATTATTTACCAACACATCAATATGCTGTTCACGTTCATTGAGCTGCTTAACGAGTGCCATAACCCCCTCGCTAGTAGCAACATCACCCACTAACGCCACGCACTCACCAAATTGACTAAGCTCCTCGGCAGCGGCTAAACAAGCCTCTGCCTTACGTGCAGTAATATAAACACGCTTAGCACCCGCTTCGAGGAAGCCCTGTGCCATAAACGCGCCCAGCCCACGCGAGCCCCCAGTCACTACACAGACCTTTCCCTGCATTGAAAACAAATTATCTAACATCGCTTGCTCCTGAACATAAATCGACCGTCGATGATTTAGATTAACAAGAAGCGCTAGAGCTGATTATTTTTTGAGGTGATGATTAATACCAATCCGCATTAATAAGTGACCTCCTCAGAATGCGTCCAGCGGTTTTTGATTAAGGCGTCGCTATGAAGTAATGGTTGTTCCCTTTCGAATAGTGAGAACGCAGAGCAAAAGCCGCTGGGG
>BAEM01000010.1 GCA_000314955.1 Paraglaciecola chathamensis S18K6
AACTATTCATTCAGTCATGCGCCTTGTTTAAGCCCTTTTAAACTCTCGCTGAGTGATCACTTATTAACGTGGAATGGTATTAAACGCCGCAGACATAAAAAAGGCGTCTATTGACGCCTTAATATCGTTAAGCAATGAACTAAGCCTATTGCGGTGTTCTTAACACCATTAAGCGTATTTCAGTCATGTCGTCCATGGCGTAAGTGATGCCCTCACGCCCTAAGCCTGATTCTTTCACACCGCCGTACGGCATGTTATCGACTCGCCAGCTCGGAACGTCGCCAATGACTACACCGCCGACATCTAACTCGTCCCATGCTTTATGGGCTTTATAGATATCACGAGTAAAAATACCAGCCTGTAAACCAAATTGGCTATTGTTCACTTCTTTTAATGCGTCATCAAAATCACTGAACGAACTGATGATAGATACAGGGCCAAAGGCCTCTTCTGCGTTAACGGTTGCATCGTGCGCAACGCCTTCAAGCAATGTAGCTTGTAACATAGCGCCATCGCGTTTACCGCCGGCTAACAAGGTCGCCCCGCCTTTAACCGCGTCTTGGATCCAGTTATCTAAGCGCTTGGCTTCCGACTCAGAAATCATAGGGCCGATAAAGGTATCTTCTTCAAGAGGATCACCGTGAACGAGATTGGCCACTTTTTCTGTGTAACGCTGTTTGAACTCGCTATACAGTTTTTCATGAACCAATATGCGCTGCACACTGATACAGCTTTGTCCTGATTGATAGTAAGCACCAAATATAATGCGTTCAATAGCATCATCAAGGTCGGTGTCTTCGTCTACTACGCAGGCAGCATTACCGCCTAATTCTAAGATGACTGGTTTCTTACCTGCTTTGGCTTTCAAATCCCAGCCCACTTGAGGCGAGCCTGTAAAGCTAAGCAATTTGAAGCGCTCGTCAGTGGTAAATAAATCAGCACCGTCACGGCTACAAGGCAAGATTGAAAACGCACCTTCTGGTAAATCTGTTTCAGCTAAAATTTCACCGATGATAATCGCGCCAAGTGGCGTACGGCTAGCCGGTTTCATCACAAAGGCGCAGCCTACCGCGAGCGCAGGAGCGATTTTATGGGCGGCCAAATTCAAGGGGAAGTTAAACGGTGAAATAAACGAACATGGACCAATTGGCACGTGTTTATATTGGCCTTGGTAACCTTTGGCTCGCGGGGTAATTTCTAAATTGAGCACTTCGCCTTTCATACGCACAGACTCTTCTGCGGCGATTCTGAAGGTATCAATTAAACGCGTAACTTCGCCACGAGCATCTTTAATCGGCTTACCGGCTTCTATGCATAAGGCATGGGCCAATTCATCAAAACGTTCTTCAAAGCGCTTCACGCAATGATTTAAAATTTCTTGGCGCTCGTAAGGAGCCATTTTGTTCAGCAAGGGTTGCGCTTTTTCAGCGGCAGCAATCGCTTGGTCAATCACCTCAGCATCTGCTAACGCTGCATAGGTCGCTACCTCTCCCGTGTATTTGTTGGTGATTTCTAAATCACGATTGGCATACACTGCTTTACTGGCAAGGTAGTAGGGATATTCTTTAGCTAACATACTGTCCTCCTTATAACTGTTGACTACGTTCACGAAGTGTTTCGTTCAACGTTTGATCATTAAGGCTATAATCAACTGGCACATCAATGACATGAACGCCAGGTTCGGACAAACAAGATTTCACCAGTGGCAAAATCTCTTCTGCCGCTTCTACTCTCCAACCTTTTGCACCATAGCTCTCAGCGTATTTTACGAAGTCAGGGTTGCCGTAATCCAAACCGTAGTTAGCAAACTGCATATTGGCTTGCTTCCACTTGATCATGCCATAAGCATCATCTCTTAGGATGATGACGACTATGTGTAAATTCAACCGCACGGCTGTTTCTAACTCTTGACTGTTCATCATAAAGCCGCCATCACCACAGACAGTCAACACGGGTTTATCAGGGTGAACCATCTTCGCCGCCATAGCTGATGGCAAGCCTGCGCCCATTGTTGCTAATGCGTTGTCTAGCAGTAACGTATTGGTCAGGGCTGCGGGATAATTGCGCGCGAACCAAATTTTATATACGCCGTTATCTAACGTGACAATGCCGTCGCGCGGCATGGCCTCGCGAATATCTTTAACAAACCGCTCAGGTAAAACAGGGAAGCGGTCATCATTTTCGCTTTCTGCTTTATGATCTAGATAGGCTTGGTGGACCTTTTTAAAGAAGCCAAATTCCCACGCACTTTGCTGTTGAATTTGTTCTTTAATCTGCCAAATACTATTGGCGATATCGCCCACAACTTCTAATTGCGGGAAGTAAACAGGGTCAACTGCAGCAGGCTCAAAATTGATATGAATAACTTCTCGTCCACCGTGTTTCATGAAAAACGGCGGTTTTTCTACAACGTCATGACCAACGTTAATAATCAAGTCTGAACTATCGATAACGCGGTGTACAAAGTCACCAGAAGACAGCGCTGTGTTACCCATGAACAACTCATGGGATTCATCTAATACGCCTTTACCCATCTGCGTGGTCACATAAGGAATACCGGTTTTTTCAACGAACTCTTTGAGCATTTTTGAAGTGAGTTTACGGTTTGCTCCCGCACCTATTAACAACAGTGGCGAGCGCGCGGCTTCGATCATCTCAATAGCTTTATTAATCGCTTTGTATTCTGCAATAGGGCGACGTGAAGTGCTTGGCTTAAGCAATTGTGCTTGAGTGGCCTCGGCGGCAATATCTTCAGGCAGTTCAATATGCGTTGCGCCTGGGCGTTCTTCATGGGCAAGACGAAATGCTTCACGCACCACAGATGGAATGCGGTCACCACTCACAACTTGAGTGGTGTATTTGGTAATCGAGCGCATCATGTCGACAACATCAATTACCTGAAAGCGCCCTTGCTTACTGGTTTTAACCGGTTTTTGCCCTGTTATCATCAACATGGGCATGGCGCCTAACTGCGCGTAAGCACCAGGTGTAACTAAGTTAGTGGCCCCTGGGCCTAAGGTAGACAAGCACACGCCCACTTTACCGGTTAATCGACCATAAGTAGCCGCCATAAAACCCGCCCCTTGCTCATGACGTGTCAAAACTAATTTAATGTCTGAGTCACGCAAAGATTCCAGTAAATCTAGATTTTCTTCACCAGGAATACCAAAAATATATTCAACACCTTCTGCCTCGAGGGCTTTAACAAATAAATCTGACGCTTTCATTTCATCTCCACTTTGCTATTAGACGTACTAGTGGCCTAGCACACTAGTTACGTAGGTTGATATCACCGTTTTTCATATAATCGTAGATAAACTGGGTATTGACGTTAGCATGCCAATTAATACAAAAGGTTAAAGTTCTAAAAATCGATTACTTAAATCGATTCATTATTAGCGCACCATGCCAGCAGCGCTTGTTCAATCTTCGGGTCTAACCTTAGTACTTGCTCTTCAAGCAGGTTTTTCAATGCTTTACACATGGTTATTTTGTCTTCACGACGAAAAACGGACCAAGGATTAATGTCACTTTGTAACGCCCTTTCTAAAATTAACTCCCCCCATAGGACCTTGCACGCAGCAAGTTTATTACGGCTTTGTACTACGTTTTCTTCATCGGTTAAAAGTGCATCAGTAATAAATTGCTGCAACGCGCTATGCGTTGACTGCTTTTTGCCGTGCGTAGCCATTTGCGCAGTGCGCGCGCCCTCCTCTTTCGCCACATCCATACAAAAAGCGCCTAACGATAACTGCACGCGCATGTTTTCGAGGTTAGCAAGTACATCGTTGAGCATAGTCAGCAGATTACGGTTCTCTATGAACTCGTTTAGTTGAAGATTCACAACTGCATGGTGCGGCACTTCATTTAGTTCAAGGAAATGATGAGCCTGCATATACTGCGCAGCTAATAGAGTGTCTGTTTGTTGGTAGTGCATGAGCAAGCTGCTTAGTTTCTTCTGAAGCGCTAACACATCCGCTGCAGGGGCACTTTCATCTGTCTCAGCCGATGCAGATGTGACAAATGACGATTGATAAACGGCGATTATTTCTTGCACCAAAGAGATACCTGCTCGCATGGTACGCCAGTCATCAATGTTTTGGCTTTGATAAAACGCAGCCTCGCCTTGCTGCCATACTGATAATGCTTGCTCCAGAGCTGAAACCGCATTCTCAATTAAAGGTTTATCAGGAAACGCATTAAAGTGTGTTGGCGGCTCATACTGTTCATCAGCGCGATTATCAGCCAATTGATAACCTCTCGCTGCTTTTGACTGCAATCCGAAACGCAAAGGGGTGACATTAACAAGTTGCTTAGCCAACTCGAAAAGTTGACGCGGATCACCACTTTTTAGCTCTAGTTCGATTTCACAAATATCAACCTGTCTGCCATTTGCGGTAATCTTGCCGATGTCAAAAACCAATTCTATCTGAGTAGTGTTATCCCATGTTATCAGGTAGGTATGGCGCAAAAAATCAGTTGAAAACATCGTGTACAGCTGACTTTCAAGCTCAGCAACATCAATGCTCTGGGGCCATATTTCAAGCTCAAATAGGTCTAGCTTTAAATCTGGCGTTGACAGCGGCACGTTATATTCTGGCCGCTGATGCATACCAGCAATGACACGGCCCTTTGTTTTTACGGTTTGTTCAAACTCACCGTTGTGCCCTCTTATGCGCAGACCAATATCATGTTTGCGCAATGTACGCTGTGGTGTCTCAAAGTAGTCATTTCGTAGTTGCTTCCCCGGAAAAACCCTGTAATTTAGGGTGCTTTGCCTTAACCAAGTTGAAATATCTTGTTGTGCGCTGGGTGTTGCAAGCAACTTTAATTCAATTTCTATGTCCATAGTGACTGTCATTTAATTTTTTAAAAAAGTACCTTACCTTTCCCCTTTGTGCAGTACAACGCAAAGGTCTTGGTAAAAGACTAATCCGGTTCGCCTCTTGCCTTTCATATAGCAAGGCCATAAGATCGAGCCAGACATTCAGAGACTATATATTTATTATGCTAAAGCGATTTTTAATCAGTGTTACCTGCGCCTTATTTTTGTTGCCTATATCACAGGCAAATGCCCAACAATCTCAGGGGGAAACTCAGTATATTTCAGATGATTTATTCACCTTCTTACATTCAGGGCCGGGCAGAAACTACCGTATTCTTGGCTCAGTGGTGGCAGGAACAGAAGTCAAAGTTTTGCAAACTGACAGCGACAGTAACTACGTTGAAATCGTAGACGATAAAGATCGTACTGGGTGGGTTGACGGTGAGTTTGTAAGTCCTGAAAAAAGCTTACGAGAATTGGTACCTGGCTTGCAACAACAGCTTGCTGATGCAACCCGCAGTAACAACGCCCAACAAGGCGAAAATGACAGTTTACGCCAGCAATTTTCTGAGTTACAAGCGCAAAACAATACCTTAACTAAGCAACTCAAAACACTAGAAGAACAAAATGCTGATTTCAGTCAGAAACTCGATGCTGCTGATCAAACAGCGAAAATGCAGTGGTTTACGCGAGGTGGTATTGTAGCGCTTATCAGTTTGATTTTAGGGGTAATAATCGCTTATCTACCGAAAAAACGGCGTAAAAGTGACACCTGGATGTAGAGTTTACCTCATCGACTAAAGCCGCCAAATGGCGGCTTTTTTGCACTCTCTTTTACATTTTTTTTCGCATTTATTTGCACTACATCAGGCCCGTATTAATTTAAGGAAATGAGTATGCCCTCCATGGATATATTGCTGTCTTTTTCACTTGCAGCTTTGTTACTCAGCCTTTCCCCAGGCCCCTCTAATTTGTACATTATGGCACGCAGCATTAGCCAAGGGCATAACGCTGGGCTCGCGGCTGCCGGCGGAATGGCGGTGGGCTCATTCGTTTATGTGTTAGCAACAGCGTTCGGCTTAGCCGCCATCTTTATTTACTTTCCTTTGGCATTTATGCTGTTAAAGCTAGCCGGAGCGGCGTATCTGCTTTACCTAGGCTGGTTATATTTATTTCGTCATAAGCCCGACGAAAAAGGTAAACCAAGAGTGACAGTCATGTCGATTCCGCGTATTTTTATGCAAAGTATATTCGTTGAACTGACAAACCCTAAAACAGCATTGTTTTTTATCGCTTTTTTACCACAATTTATTAAGCAAGATAGCGGGTCAGTGATCCTACAGTTTGCCATTTTGGGCGGCATATACGCACTCATCGCTTTTATGTGTGATGTGTGTGTGGCTATGCTTGCGGGTAAATTAGGGCTATGGCTTAACCGCTATCCAGCCTTTGAAGTTTGGCAAAATAGATTAAGCGGTGGGCTGCTTTTTTCATTGGGCAGCTATATCGCGATAGATGAACTAGTTGGTCGCAACTGAGTCGTAAAAATAACGTTACTAATACAAGGACTTATCTATGCAACTTTTAGCAAAATTACTAAAGGCATTGAACTCGGACGACAGCCCTTGGCAACTGGCTTTTGGTGTCATGTTAGGGATGATCATGGGGCTTACCCCTTTTTGGGGTTTACACAGCCTTCTTATTCTATTCATTGTGCTGTTTTTACGAGTCAATCTTAGTACCTTCTTGCTCGCTTATGCACTTTTCTCAGGGCTAACATTACTGTTGAATCCTTTCATGTCAGGCATGGGTGAGTCTTTGCTCGTCTCGACTGATTTAAACGCCATGTGGACAGGGCTATACAACTCCACGTTTGGTCAACTCACGCAGTTTTACCATACCCTTACCTTAGGCAGCTTACTCTTTAGCTTGATGCTAGCGCCCTTTATTTTAGTCATCAGTAAAATATTAGTCGTGCAATATCGTGTGCGCTTTATGCAGTGGGTGAACAAATTAAAGTTAGTGCAGTTCCTTAAAGGAAGCCGAATCTATCAAATTTATCAGACGTTAGGAGAGTAGCATGCAGAAATTGATTCGTTGGCAAGGGCTTATCGCTTTCTTCGTTGTGACTGGGCTTATTGCTGCCATTATCATCGTATTTTTGGATTTTTGGATTAAGCTTGCAGCGGTTAAAACCCTAGAGTCCACCACGGGGGCTGAGGTCAATATTGCACAAGTAAACCATACTTTTTCTCCTTTTGGTGTCACCTTTACAGGTATCCAATTAACGGATCCGGCTACGCCAACGCAAAACCAAGCTCAAGCTGATGAAGTCACCGCTAAGATCGAACTCGCCCCATTGTTATTGCGCAAAGTCATCATCAATGATTTAACCATCAGTGGTGTGCAGTTTGCCCAACCAAGAGAATCAGAAGGAGCAGTTTATCGCACCGCAAAAGCCGCAATTAAAGAAGAATTGCAGGAAGCCTTCGATCCTAAAAACTTACCTAGCGTTGACGAAATACTGGAAAAATCACCGCTTAAAACCACCAGAGCCGTTGAAGAAACCCAAGCTGCATATCAAAAACACAGCGAAATATTAAAAGAAAGATACGCGCAACTCCCTAGCAAAGACGCCTTAGAGAATTACAAGAAACGGGTTGAAGCGATTACCAATACGGATTACAAAAATCCGCTTGAACTGGCAAAAGCCAAAGAAGAATTTGATGCTTTGCGCGAAGAAATTAAAGAGGACAAAGCTAAACTTACCGCATTTAAAGACGCCGCCAGTGAAGCAAAAGCCGATATGGCTCCACGCTTAGCAGAACTAAAGGCCGCCCCTGGAGAAGATTACGCTCAACTGCAGGCGGTGATTGCCGGCGATCAAGGAGCAATTCAAGATGTCACCACAATGGTGTTTGGCGAAAAAGCCGGTGAGTTCAGCCATTACGTGCTAAGTGCCTACGATTTAGCCGCACCCATGTTAGCGAAAAGCAAAGAAGAGCAAGCCGAAGAAGAAGCCTACAATGGCCGCTGGATTGCGTTTGATGACACAGCCGCACTACCGGATTTTTTAGTGCGAAAAGCTGATATATCCGTTACATGGCGCAGTGAAAGTGTGCTTAGTGTTTGGCGCGACATCACCAATCAGCATGATAAAATTGGCCGCCCTACAACTTTCAAGGTGGACTCAAGTGTCAGCTCACTATGGCAGTCATTGCAACTAAACGGCGATTTTTATTTAAATGACACTGGCGTAAAAGCCAATCAGGATTGGAATTTGCGCGGTTTAGCCTTATCTGATATTTCATTATTAGAACAAGAAAAATTATCGTCTACGTTACTCAAGGGTTTATTGTCTAGTTCAGGTAAAGCCAGCATTAATAAAAATGTGATTTCAGGTACGGGCAATGCTGCCCTTAGTCAGTTGAACCTAGCCGCGACTGGAAGTAACAACTTGACGCAAGTCATTGCTGAAACATTAGCTGGGCTGAGCAATTTGACCATTAATTCAGATATTGGTGGTACATTAGGCGATCTCGATCTGAGCGTGAGTTCTGATTTAGACAAGCAATTGACCGCAGTAATGTTGAACAATTTAACGGGTGAACAAAGCAGTAAATTAGGTGAGCTGAAACAGAAACTGAACGCTAAAATTGAAGGGCCTTTAGGGGCAACTGATTCAGAAATGGACCAGTGGCTTGACTGGGAAAAGGTCGCGGATGGCGATTTGAGTAGCATACAAAGCATGCTTGATAGTAAATTAAACAGCGTCGTTGATAACAAAAAAGACGAATTAACAGACAAGTTAAAAGATAAACTCAAAGGTAAGTTATTTAACTAGCCATATATGTGTTTTGTGACTCTTCAAGTAAGGTCAGCACGATTAGCTGGCCTTTTCGCTTGCCATCTATTAGGTACGGTGAGCAAGCACTAGCCGCGATGAAAAAACCTCGGCATAATACCTGCCAATTGACGATTGAATAACACCCCTAACCCATAAAAAAGGAGCCGACAAAAATGAAAGTAGTCCCTATACTCCTTTTCGTTCTGTTGGCTGCACTACAATATCGATTATGGTTTGGTAAAAACAGTATTCCCGAATATGTTGCGATGGAAAAATCAGTAGCCGAACAAGCTAAGCAAAACGCTGGGTTGCTACAACGCAACAACTTACTTAAAGCAGATATAAAAGATCTTAAAATTGGCCTTGAAGCCGTAGAAGAACGAGCAAGAAACGAGTTAGGCTTAATCAAACAAGGTGAGACGTTCTACCGAATACTCCCAAGCGAAGAATAATTAACCATGTCATCTCTTCCCCAATATACCGTAGTTGTACCCGCCGCTGGGATAGGGCAGCGTATGCAAGCCGACAGACCCAAACAGTATTTGACTATCGCTGGGAAAACGATTTTAGAACATACCCTAAACAACCTGTACGCGCACCCACAGATCAAGCAAGTTATTGTCGCCCTGAGCCCTGAAGATGAGTACTTTAGCCAATTACCCCTTGCTAACCAACCTTGGGTAAAGCGTGTACATGGCGGCAGCGAACGTGCTGACTCAGTATTAGCCGGGCTTGATAGCATACAAGATGAAGATTGGGTATTAGTGCATGACGCCGCCCGCCCTTGCTTAGCCCATGACGACCTAAGCAAATTGTTAGCGATTGCAACACATTCTCCCCACGGAGCCATACTCGCCTACCGCGCACGAGACACGATGAAACGCGGTAGCTCATCACAAGCAATCTTACATACTGAATGTCGTGATAATTTATGGCACGCATTAACCCCACAGTTTTTCCCCCTGAACTTGTTGCGCAGTGCCTTAACGAGCGCACTGAAACAAAAAGTGCAGATTACCGATGAAGCATCCGCGATAGAGTGGGCTCAAGGTAAAGTACATTTGGTTGAAGGGCGAAGCAGTAATATTAAAGTCACCCAACCAGAGGACTTACAATTGGCCGAGTTTTATTTACAACACAAGGTAGCCTTATGAACTTACGCATAGGCCATGGGTACGACGTACACAAATTTGGCGATAGCGGCCCAATTACGATTTGCGGTGTGAAAATCGAACACGAACAAGGCTTATTAGCCCACTCTGACGGCGATGTAGCTTTGCATGCACTATGCGATGCATTATTAGGCGCACTCGCTCTTGGCGATATAGGCAAACATTTCCCTGATACTGATGCACAGTTTAAAGGTGCGGATAGTCGCGAACTATTACGTCACGTCATGACACTCGTTCAGCAACAAGGTTACCAAATCGGCAACTTGGATTTAACCATAGTGGCGCAAGCACCCAAAATGTCGCCGCATATTCAAGCAATGCGAGAAAACATCAGTCAAGATGTCAACGCCAAGCTAAACCAAGTGAATGTTAAAGCCACGACGACTGAAAAGTTAGGTTTTGCTGGCCGCAAAGAGGGAATCGCTTGCTACGCCGTAGTGTTACTCAATCAGGTTGAGACGGTTTAGATTTAATGCAGATTAACCAATGGCACTACCTACATAGCGAACCCGAAGCTAGGGGAACATTCAAACAGCAACCCGAAGATTTCATCGTCCAGGAAATACTTGGCTACAAACCCCTTGGTGAAGGCGAGCATATTTATCTATGGGTAAGAAAAGAAGGCTTAAATACTGCCTACCTAGCAGAACAGATCGCTAAGTTTGCTCAGCTGCCATTGCGCGCTGTCACCTATGCTGGGCGCAAAGACAAACACTCAGTCAGTGAGCAGTGGTTTGGGGTACATAAACCCGGTAAAGCTGAGTATGACTGGTCAAAACTTGGCGTACCCGGTGCAACAGTCCTAAAAGCTGTTCGCCACAATAAGAAGTTGCGAACGGGTGTGTTAAAAGGTAATAAATTTACCATTTTGTTGCGTGATGTCATAAAGACAGATGCACTGGAAAAGCGCATCGAACAAGTGAATGTAAGCGGCGCACCAAATTATTACGGTCCCCAGCGCTTTGGGGACAGCCGTTACGATCCCAAAGGCAGTAACTTGGTGCTAGCAGAAAAAATGCTCGAAGGTGAAACCATTCGTAACCGCAATAAACGTTCGATGGCGATTTCTGCGCTGCGCTCATGGTTGTTCAATGAAGTACTCAGCGAGCGTATTGCCGCCGGTTATTTCAATCAACCACTGGAAGGTGATGTGATGTCACTGGCAGGCAACGCCAGTTATTTCGTCAGTGAGCATATCGATGAGACAATCAATCAGCGGTTAGCCGACCGAGACATCTATATATCAGCGCCGTTATGGGGCAAAGGTGAGCTTGCATCCACAGATTCAGCGTTAGCGCTTGAAAAAAGTGTGATTAGCAAGCACCCCAAAGTCAGCAAAACACTAGCGGATTTAGGTTTAGAACAAGAACGGCGCCCTATTATTTTGTATCCAAGCAATCTCACCTGGACTTGGCAGCAAAATAACCTGCGTATCGCCTTCGATTTACCCTCAGGCACTTTTGCTACGTCCATTTTGCGGGAGATTTTACATATTGAATCAATCGATACAGGTAGCAGCGAATGAGAATTCTATTAAGCAACGATGATGGCGTTTTCGCTCAAGGGCTAGCTGAGCTATATAACGAACTTAAAGAAGACCATGAATTAACGGTCATCGCACCGGATCGCAATTGCAGCGGTGCGAGCAACGCTTTGTCACTTCAGCAGCCACTGCGTATGGAGCAAATGCAAAGCGGATTCTTCGCAGTCAATGGCACACCTTCTGACTGTGTACATGTGGGCGTTAATAGCTTTTTACAGCAAGATCCTGAGCTTGTTATTTCTGGCATTAACCACGGTGCGAATTTGGGTGACGACGTGATTTATTCAGGCACGGTTGCAGCGGCAACCGAAGGCAGATACATGGGCTTACCTGCTATTGCTGTATCGCTCTGTGCCCACACAAGTGATAACTTTATCAGCGCAGCCAAGTATGTGCGTCGTATCGTCACGCATCTGCAAGCGCACCCATTAGCTGCCGACCAAATCTTGAACGTTAATGTACCTGATTTACCCTTTGACGAGATTAAAGGGATAAAAGTGACACGACAAGGCAGAAGGCACCGTGCAAAAACAATGATTAAGGATACCGACCCAAGAGGAAAAACCATTTATTGGTATGGTCCTGTTGGCGAAGAGCAAGATGCAGGGCCAGGGACCGACTTTAATGCAATAAGTGAAGGCTACTGTTCAGTAACGCCTTTATCAGTTGATATGACCGCTCATCAATCTATGGAAGATGTGCGACAATGGATTACAAAAATATAATGATTAGAAACAGAATAGCGCGCGCTTTAAAGCGTTATCACTGTTCACCATTTGGCATTAACAACACACACGTTGGATAAACAGTTACATGAGAGTTTCTTCACGCAAAGGGGAAAGCCTAGCCCAGCTATTAAAACAAGAAGGCATAGTAAACGCATCAGTGTTAAATGCTGTGGCATGTACGCCCAGAGAATTGTTTTTGCCTGATGCATTGCGCCATAAAGCGTATCAAAATACTGCTTTACCTATTGGTCAAGGGCAAACCATATCGCAACCATACATAGTTGCCAAAATGACCGAGTTGCTTTTAGCATCAAGCAATGCGCCCAAAGCGGTATTAGAAATTGGCACAGGTTCAGGGTATCAAACCGCTATTTTGGCTCAGCTCTTTGATAAAGTGTTCAGTGTTGAACGGATCAAAAGTTTGCAGTTTCAAGCTAAGCGCAGAATGAACCAATTAGATCTACACAATGTCTCTATGAAGCATGGAGACGGCTGGCAGGGCTGGTCCAGTAAAGGCCCTTTTGATGCCATTATTGTCACCGCCGCCGCTAGCCAAGTTCCCACAAAATTAGTAGAACAGCTCAATGACGGTGGCCGTTTGATTATTCCTGTTGGTGAACAAAGCCAGCAACTTCATTGTATCACCCGTGAAGGGAATGAATTTAACGAGAAAATCATTGAAGCAGTACGCTTTGTGCCGCTTGTGGCTGGTGACATTATTTAATGTTTCATCGGCTAACGAGCAGGCTTAATTAAATTAACAGCTCAAAATGACTGAATAACCTCAGGGATTGATTAAAACATAATGCAAACTAAACGATCATGGCGAGAGACCTTAGCACTAGCTGCCAAGGGCATGTTAATGGGTGCAGCCGATGCAGTACCTGGCGTTTCTGGCGGTACAATCGCGTTTATTACCGGTATATATGAAGAACTTATATTTTCCTTGAAACAGTGCGGCCCTGAAGCGTTAACAGTGCTTTTTCGTCAAGGCATTTCAGCCGCGTGGAAGCACGTCAATGGCGCATTTCTACTGACCTTATTGCTCGGTGTTATGTTTAGTATTTTCACTGTATCAAGACTGGTTTTATATTGGCTCGATGCTTATCCGGTGATGTTATGGTCATTTTTCTTTGGCTTAATATTGGCCGCTATCTGGTCCTTAGTGCGACATATTGAAAAATGGGATATCAAAACTAGCGCCTTCTTTTTGTTTGGCACACTTGCGGCTTATTTGATTACCATGATCCCGCCGAGCGCTATTGAGCCGACCAACTTGTTTGTATTCTTATCCGGTATGTTAGCCATTTGCGCAATGATTTTGCCCGGCATATCAGGCAGCTTTATCCTGTTACTCTTGGGCATGTATACCCCTATCCTAACCGCTATCAAAAACCTTGAAATCGCTACGTTAGCCTTGTTTGCCGTTGGCTGTGTGTTCGGTTTATTGAGTTTTTCACGCGTATTAAACTGGATGTTCAGCACTCATCGCACACTAACCTTAGCCTTACTAGGCGGTTTTATGCTTGGGTCATTAAACAAAGTATGGCCGTGGAAGCAAACATTGGAATCGACAGTGAACAGTCATGGCAAGACAATCCCGCTAGTGCAAGAGAATATCCTACCTGGCACATTTGAAATGATAACAAATCAGCCATCTTATTTATGGTACGCCATCACACTGACCTTTTTGGGTGCAGGCGCAGTGTTATTACTTGAAAAGGTAGGTTCAACACCTCGGGAGTGAGCTTGCTAACCTTGAATATTCTTATGGGCATTTCAAAGGTATGAGAAGAAAAGCACTTACATTGCTTACTCTTATGCTGTGCATTAGCTTAGCGGCTTGTTCGGGTCGCAAAGCACCTGCGCCTATCACTGAGCTTTATCAAGGTAAAACCTTTCGCGATGTGCAAAAGTCTTCCTATCACTCTCAAATCTACACTGTCGAAAAAGGCGATACGCTTTATTCAATTTCGTGGAAGAGTGGACAAAATTACCAAGATATCGCACACTTAAACAATATTAGACCTCCGTATAACATCTTCCCTGGCCAACGCTTAACGCTCAAAAAACCATCAAGGTCAATCAGCAAAAAGTCTAATAATCGTACTGGTCTGAGTTCAAATTTAAAAACAAATCAAGCAGTTGACCCCCCTAAAAAGCAGGCGTATGGTGGTTCTAACACCACTGTTAAAAAAGAGGTAACTGCCTCTTCCAGCAGTAAGTTTCCGAACAAAATCACGGCTTGGCTATGGCCGACTAAGCATTCTGTTTCACGTGGATTTGCTAACACAGAACACGGTAACAAAGGTTTAGATTTCAACGGGAACTTAGGTTCACCAATTTTGGCGGCCGCTGCAGGCAAAGTTGTTTACACAGGGGATGCCCTGCGTGGATATGGAAAGCTGGTTATTGTAAAGCATTCAGATTCATTTTTGAGCGCCTACGCCCATAACGACAGCATTCTGGTTAAAGAACAACAGTGGGTTAGGGCAGGACAAAAAATAGCGACCATGGGCAAAAGCGGTTCCGACACAGTTAAACTTCATTTTGAAGTGCGCTACAAGGGCCAATCTGTAGACCCCTCGCGTTATCTGCCTAAACGATAATAACAATAAATAATTATAAGAAAACAGGAGAAGTCTAGGAATTAGTTATAGCTAAGGAGTCACCCATGAGTCATCAAAACAGCGCTACCATAGAATTAGATCTTGTCGACGACATCGAAGAAGCCGTTGAAAAAGAATTAGTAAAAGCAGAGAAAGAGTCTGAAGACACCTTCAAAGATATCGTCTCTAGCAAAGATGCCCCGAGTAAGAATCTCGATGCCACCCAATTGTACCTCGGTGAAATTGGCTTTTCTCCACTGCTATCAGCAGAAGAGGAAGTATATTTTTCACGCCGAGCCCTCAAAGGCGACGAAGCCTCCCGACAACGCATGATTGTCAGTAACCTGCGATTAGTCGTCAAAATAGCAAGACGCTACAACAACCGAGGGTTGGCTCTACTCGACCTAGTTGAAGAAGGTAATTTAGGTCTTATCAGAGCAGTCGAAAAATTCGATCCTGAGCGTGGATTTCGTTTTTCTACCTATGCGACATGGTGGATACGTCAAACGATTGAACGAGCGATAATGAACCAAACTCGCACTATTCGTTTACCCATTCATGTGGTGAAAGAGCTAAATGTTTATTTGCGTACTTCTCGCGAGTTAGCACAAAAATTAGATCATGAACCTACCGCAGAAGAAATCGCCGAAGCAGTGCAAAGACCTGTTGCAGATGTGACAAAAATGCTTCGCTTGAATGAACGTATTACGTCTGTTGATACCCCTATCGGCAGTGATAATGACAATGTATTGCTTGACATTATTGCTGATGACAATGGTCACGATCCTGAAGAAGACTTACAGGATAAAAACGTGAAATTGAGCATTGTCGGCTGGTTGGAAGATTTAAACCCTAAACAACGTGAAGTACTCGCGAGACGCTTTGGTTTGTTGGGTTATGAACCTTCAACCCTTGAAGATGTGGGTGTAGAAATTGGCTTAACGCGAGAGCGCGTTCGCCAAATTCAAGTTGAGGCCCTGCGTAGGCTCAAAGACATGTTAGGGCACAAAGGGCTAAGCCTAGAGTCTCTGTTTAATCAGTTGGCTTAAACCTTCTTTTAACAGCACCAAACAAAAATGCCGCTCTTAAAAAAGAGCGGCATTTTTAACTGCTAAATTATTCTATCGA
Source organism: Paraglaciecola chathamensis S18K6 (assembly GCA_000314955.1). GTDB lineage: Bacteria > Pseudomonadota > Gammaproteobacteria > Enterobacterales > Alteromonadaceae > Paraglaciecola > Paraglaciecola chathamensis. The sequence goes on from BAEM01000010.1 coordinate 15,853, forward strand.
AACAGCGTGCCTGTCATTAGCACTCAGTGTCGTCTGAGTCCATTTGAGATTTAGCATCTTCGCAAGCATCTTCCATCGCGTTTGCTGCATCAGTTTTCATTTCGTTCGCTTTGTCTTTGCTTTTCTCCATCCACTCAGACGCTTTATCTTTACTATCTTCGTAGGCTTCTTTTGTCGCTTCTTTAGCATCGTCATATGCATCAGCGGCTTCTTCTTTAGCGTCTGCGTACGCGTCAGATGCTTCAGCTTTTGCGTCTTCAAATGCTTCTTTAGATTTTTCGTTGGCAGATTCCATTTTCTCTTTACTGGTTTGTACTGCAGAGTCTACTTTCTCGCCAGTAGTTGGCTCTTTCTTCTCGCTGCATGCAGCAAGAGATAATGATGCAATAAAGATCACCGCGGCTGTTTTAGTAAATGTATTTTTCATTTTCGTTCCTTAAATTTACACTGCTCGAATATTCAAGCGATTTAGTATAACTCTCACTAAGGTACTCACCATAAAGACGATTAGACCCAAGTAACAGATTATTTTACCAAGACCATGCACTGCTCCTTCTAACATAGTCACTTTTCGCAATGTTAGCAGCGTGGTCAAAGCACACACTATGATGACGAAGAAATACATGCTTGTCTCCTGTATTTTACCGTGCTGCGACCTAACTAAAGTATGAGACTACAAAGGACTCCTAGTTATAGAGGTCGGTAAGGTTGATTTATATTTAACTTGTAGCTATTTCCATGCCAGACTGTAATCTACTGAAATTTATAGAGTTTCCCTATCAACACCGTTTCACGGTTTTGTAAATGTGGGACATTAGCAACACCGAGTTACAACATATGGCTCCTTTTCGTCTTGTTCTTGAACATTCCCTTTGACAGGATAGGCTAGCGCCTTTTTAATAATTAACACTGAGAGTAATGTTTATATGCAATCGTCTTCATCTTTACCTTCGTCACCTAAGCGTGAAGAGTATCGTTTAGTTTTTCCTAAGGTATGTAAAACGAAAGACGTCATTTCATGGCTACGCGAAGGAAAGCTGCATTTTAAGCGCTACCCAGGTGCTTGGGTGACCTGCATACTGATTTGGTTCGTTTTCTCGCTTCTTATGTCTGTGATCCCTATCGTTGGGCAACTTGCAGGGGGGCTACTCAATTATGTCTTTATCGCAGGCTTGATGCTGGGATGCTATGAATCAGCAGCGGACAAACCGTTCACTAGTCAGTATATGTTTGCTGGTTTTAAACATAACCTATCTAAGTTAGTTGGCCTAGGCGTGGTTAGTATGCTGGTCTCAGGTTTAATTATGTGGATAACCCTAGGTGACACATATATGGCCATGTTAACTGAAAACATGGAAGCATTGCCCGCGGACTTCGATGTAAATAATCTAGCGATCTCCGTATTAATCGCAACGCTATTGCTTATTCCGTTAATGATGGCCTTGTGGTTTGCTCCGGTTCTAATTATTCGCCACGATTTATCTATTTTTGCAGCGTTAAGGCTGAGCTTTGTAGCCTGCTTTTTAAATACACTACCTTTTTTCATGTACGGCTTAATTTTATTACCCATGTTCCTTTTCGGCATGTTTACACTTGGGCTAGGTTTTCTAATCGTCTTGCCGGTAATGTTGGTTAGTATTTACGCCTCTTATGTTCAAATCTTTCTGGAGCCGGTGGATGCGGTCGAACAAGGCATAAATGATGACCCAGACCAAGAGGCAAATGAAAGTGAATAGCGACAGCTGAATCGCACATTAGATACAAAAAGCGGCTCCTGTAGAGCCGCTTTTTTATAAGTACTGTTCCGTTATAGAATAAATTTAGTGCTTAAATTCGCTCGTTCAAAACATTCGCGATAGGTGATGTCATTAACTTACGTTCTGACACCCATGCGCGTAACGTTTTACCATCGCTTTCTGCTGCGTTTAGCAAACTTTTTGGCATCTTTTTAATCATAAGCTCACCCGTTTCCAACGCATTGTTTAAAAATGCAATTCTTATCAAGCTTTCGCCTTCACAACTAATGCCCGTATAGTAATCTTGCAGTTTCAAGCGATAATCACTCTCTACTTTCTTCATTTTTTTGCGAAGTTCACTTTTGTCATCTGCTTTGACAATAGTGCAAATATTTTGCAAATCTTCAGCGACACCTGCCTGCGCAGAGGACAAAACTGAAGCATAAGCAATAGCGACAACAGCAGTGATTTTCAGAGATTTCAGCATGAGTATTCCTAAGGTTAAAATGAGTCTTGCTCAGATGGCGCGGATTAAACAGCAATAAGCATGGCGAAGAAATAACCAGCGAAATACATGGGTATATTTATTGATACTTTTGCTGAATGCACACAACTTGGGTAAAAAAATCACCGTGATGTAAATGCAATAATAAATAGGGACTTGGAGGAAAGCCTGCTAAAATCTGCGGCCATTTTTTGCTAGTAGGAAGCATCATGTCTAAGTTTTTCTTTAAGGGCCGCATCGATCCAAGGGAAAAATACCAACGCTTTGGTTACAACACCCAGCGTAAAACGAAACTCGGTAGCGAAAATGCTCCCTTAGCAATACAAGTACAGACACCTGAAAGAGAAAGCGAGTTACGCGCTGTACTTCAACAACATAATCTTTATGCTGAGATTACTCTTGACCCAGATCAGCCAGAGAATACACTCCAGCTTGATACCTTGTTACAACTACCAGGCACTCAAACGTTCGCTAAAACGCCGAGTCGGAACGATCCATGCCTGTGTGGTAGTGGTAAAAAATATAAAAAATGTTGCGGCTAATACCTTAGCGCACGACAAGCGATATGTTTTAAGAGGAAATTCTAAAACCAGCGTTTAAATGACTTCTTTGAATTAAAGTGTTGCTAACCAGTCCTGTAATTCAGCAACAACAGACTTATTGTGCTGACCAAGAAACTCAACGAATCGATGCGCATCACGGTTGACAACACGTTCCATAGGAAAACCGACTTCTTTGGCGCTTGCCATACTTGACGTGTCGTTTCCTACGTCAAAGGCTACATGAGCATCACTTGAAAAAACAACCTTCCAATCAAGTTGGTCTGTTATTTCCAGGACTTGTTTACAATTTGGTGCACTTCCAGAGCGTGAGCCTTTGAAAGAACTATTGTTGATTTCTAGCACTACATTATTGTCTTTTGCAGCGCGGATCACTTCAGCAATATCAATTGGAAAATTAGGATTACCTGGGTGACCAATAATTTGAATGTCACCCGTCTCGATGGTCTTAATCATAGCTTGGGTATTCTGTGCCTTGCTCTGCGGGGCAAAAACGGGCTCATGAAAACTTGCTATCGCAAAATCTAAAAATGGATGAAGCCCGTTAGGGATATCATGACCGCCTTTTGGCGGCATAATATTCGCCTCAATCGCACGCAAAATGGCTATACCATCGACAAAGCGCGGCAATACATGGCGATTTCCGAAGTGCCAAGGGTGAGGAGAATCAGGCATAGTGGGGCCATGTTCAGTTAGTGAAAACATTTGCATGCCTTTCAGCTTGGCCTGTACTGCATATTCCTGCACTGTGCTGTAAGCGTGTGTGCTCGCAACGGTGTGAGAATGGGTATCAACTAAAAGTGTCATTCTATCCTCCTAATGTTTACATCATAATAACGGCGCCCCGTGACAGTTTTCTTAAACGATTCATCGAAATGTTAGATCACAAGCGCGAAGGGAAAGTGAGACGATTTTCTTATAACGAGTAAATATTTCGACAATGCTGCGAAATAACTGAGGCGTAACAGACGATAAATAGTACCACACACAAGCCCTATTCTTTTTCATAAAGCGTGTCCAGATATTTCAGCATCATGTAAGGTAAGGGTAAATTTAAGACCAGTCACAGAAGTCCTAAATAACGACGCTATGACTAATCAAACGAAATAACACTAAATAAAAATATGAGGGCTTTATGGACAAATTTATGCAGGCGGCAATAGATGAAGCGAAACAAGGGCTAGCCGAAGGTGGCATACCTATTGGCTCTGTGCTTGTATATCAAGACGAGATTATCGGACGCGGACACAATAGGCGCGTACAAAGTGGCAGCCCCATTTTGCATGGTGAAATGGATGCGCTTGAGAATGCAGGGCGTCAGCCAGCAAGCGTATATAAGGCGTCGACCCTATACACCACATTATCACCGTGCAGCATGTGTAGCGGCACAATTCTTCTGTATGGCATTCCTAAGGTGGTCATCGGTGAAAATAAAACATTCCAAGGGGAGGAATCTTTGTTGAAATCGAGAGGGGTTAACATTGACCTAGTCCACAGCCAAGAGTGTATCGATTTAATGAATGACTTTATTCGCGATAAGCCTGAATTATGGAATGAAGACATAGGTGAGTAGCAATAGAGGTGCGAATAACAAACCCCATGAATGAAATATAGAACCAAAAGTTAAAAATACTTTACTTTAAGTTTATTCAATATTATTCTGACTGCCTATTCCAACAATGGGCTATTTATCATGTCATTCAAAGAAAAGAGTATATGGATATCCTTGATATCGACAGTATGTATTTTTGGTTATTATTTTTTAAATCTTCAAGGGCTCGGCTCACTCCCCATAGAAAAGGCCAACAACATCGCGGCTAAATTAATCGTAAAAGCCGTTTTGATGACCATCTTTGTTGAGGTGATTTTACATATTGTTGTAGCGATATTTTCACCGCAAGATGCGCAAGAAGCAGAGGACGAAAGAGACAAATTTTATCAAATGAAAGCAAATAGCATTGGGTACACTATCCTAATTTTGGGTGTCATAGTGACCCTAGGACATATATTATTAGGAGCGATTTTACCTGAGATAGCTGAAGCACATTTTGCCGCAACTTTTCCGCTTTTAAGTGCTCACATTTTATTATTCAGTTTTATCATTTCCGAAGTGGCTCGTTTTTCAAGCCAAGTGTTTTTCTATAGAAAAGGGGCCTAAAGTGGCCAATGTTCCCATTAAAAATAAAATCCGCGAACTGCGTTTTTTTGCTGATGAAATGACGCAAAAAGAGCTAGCAGAACTGGTCGGTGTCACACGACAAACGATCATGGCGATTGAAAAAAGTAAGTATTCACCAACGTTAGAAGTTGCCTTTAAAATCGCAGAAGTTTTTGGTCAATCATTAGAAGAGGTATTTCAATATGAAGGGTAGAAAAGTAAGAAGTTAGCCTATACTAACCTCCCCTCTCGATTAATCGTTTTACTCCCCCAAAGTTTAGCCGAGAAATGTCAGCATAGAAAACGTACCTCCTATGCTGACAACCTATGAAAGTAAATGCTTACTTACTTTGGGCCCTTCCATTTAACTTCGTATAGGTCTCGGCGGCGATCTAAGTAATTTCGTACCGAACCTTCGTTTTTCAACTGCTTGAGCTTGTCAAAATCTAAGTCTACGATCAGGGTCATTTCTGTATTTGGTGTTGTCTCAGATACAATGGCATCATGAGGAAACGAAAAGTCAGAAGGTGAAAAAACGGCTGTTTGTCCATACTGAATGTCCACATTATCCACTTTAGGCAAGTTGCCTACACTGCCGGCAATAGCAACATAACATTCATTCTCAATTGCTCTGGCTTGTGAGCAACGACGAACACGTAAGTAGCCGTTTTTAGTATCTGTCCAAAACGGTACGAACAAGATTTGAATGTCCTGTTCCGCCAAAATTCTTCCTAATTCAGGAAACTCCACATCGTAGCAAATGAGTATGCCTACTTTGCCAAAATCTGTGTCGAACGCTTGAAGTTGATTACCGCCTTGCATGATCCAATCTTTCTTTTCATGAGGTGTCGGATGCAACTTATATTGGCTTTCAACTCGCCCGTCTCGATGGCAAAAATAGCTCACATTATATAATTCATTCTCCTCAATCACAGGAACTGATCCTGCTATCACATTGATATTGTATGAAACAGCTAAACGGGAAATTTCAGTGAGGATCTCATCTGTGTAAGTCGCTAAATTCCATATCGCATCGATAGACGTATCTGCTTGCTTGATACCCATTAACGGAGCATTAAAAAACTCAGGAAACAGAGCCACATCACATTTGTAATCTGACAAGGCATCAATAAAATACTCCACCTGCTGAAGCAATTCAGGCACGTCATTGAAATAACGCATTTGCCATTGAATACAGCCTATTCGAGCAGAGTTGCGTTGACTACCCAACAACTCTGGCTCTTCAGGGTCGTAATAAATATTGTGCCACTGCAAAAGCGTAGCGTACCCACGAGAAGCTTTGTCTTCAGGGAAATACGCTTTTAGCAATTGTTTAACTTCAAAACCATTAGACAACTGAAAGGTTAAAATAGGGTCGTGTATGTCTTTTGACTTAACCAGCTCCACATATTCGTATGGTGACATCTGAGCCGCATATTTGGTGTAGTTGGGGATCCGCCCCCCCGCCACAATAGATTTCAAATTGAGATTACGACACACTTCTTTGCGTGCTTCATATAAACGGCGTCCTAAGCGCAGGCCACGATATTCAGGAGAAACGAATAGGTCCACTCCGTACAGTACATCTCCTTTGGGATCGTGCGTTGACATGTAGGCATCGCCGGTAATGTCTTCGTATGTATGTTTGTCACCAAACTTGTCATAGTCAATGATGACCGAAATGGCAGCCGCTACGACTTTGCCCTTATCTTCTATACAAATTTGTCCTTCAGGAAAAACATTCAGTTGAGACTGAAAGTTTTTCAAAGGCCAAGCACCACCCACCTGTGAATAGACGATGTCCATTAACTCCTTAACATCAGCATAATCATCTATGGTTAGATGGCGTAATTCCAGAATATGTTCAGGGTCTTCCATGGAAGGTGTAGAGCAATTATTATCATGCATAAGCTTACCGAGAGGCTCCGTTTTGATTACTTTTTAGCAAGAACAACCTGTACTAGCACAGATGTTTCGTCAAGTAATGATTGTTGTTACTACAAATTATTATTGGTCTTATACCAATTACAATAGCTATGACCATGTAGGTTAAAACCTACTTTACATAATTAGCAGGTATAACCATTATTTCATCTTGGTTTTCCACATGACCGTGAGCAAATAACACGCCACCGTGCGAACGCAAGCGAGAATAGCTGCATACCGCGGGTTCGTGATAACGTACGTTTGATATAGATGGAATTCACAAATACTAACGGCCGAAGTGCAGTTGCATATTAGAGCGAGCTGAGCTTTGGTGTATATTTTTGCAGTAAAAATCAACATTTTTTACCGTCTACTAATTAACCAAATAAAGAATTTATTAAACTGTCTTCAGCACCATAGCGTTGAAGATATTTGTTCACTATAATGCGCGACTTTAACGTCCCTAAACTAGGTAATATTGCTAATGGCAGAACAATCAGATTGGACAATCGATGATGCAGAGCGCGTTTACGGCGTAAAGCGTTGGGGTGCAGGTTACTTCGAAATTGGGTCAAACGGTAATCTTAAAATTACCCCCGATCTTTCAAATAAGAATATGCGTATCGACTTCCAATCCGTCATCGAGGAAATTAAGCAAGAAGGTATTCAATTTCCTGTTGTTGTGCGCTTTCACGATATTTTGCGCTCGCAAGTGGCATGCCTGAATCAAACGTTTATCGATACCATCGAAGAAGCCCAATACCAGGGTAAATACATGGGCGTTTATCCGGTGAAAGTTAACCAAATGCGTGAAGTGGTTGAAGAGATAGTAGATGCGGGTGCGCCGTTTAACTACGGGCTTGAAGCTGGCTCAAAAGCCGAGTTGATCACCGTTATGGCGTACAATACCAATATTGACTCTCTTACTATTCTAAACGGCTACAAAGACGCTGAGTTTATGCGTTTGGCATTGTTAGGCCGCAAGCTTGGCCGCAAAATGATCGTCGTCATTGAAAAATACTCAGAGCTTGGCTTGCTCGTCGATGCCGCAAAGCAATTAAATGTTATGCCTATTATCGGTTTTCGCTCAAAAATGACCGTCAAAGGCAGAGGTAAATGGGAAAGCTCAGGTGGTGACCGTGCCAAGTTTGGCTTAACAACCAGCGAAATGATTTGCGCCGCACGTTACCTAGAAAGCCAAGGTATGGGCGAGTGTTTAAAATTGTTGCACTTCCACATTGGTAGTCAGTTAACAGACATTCGTGCAGTAAAAGAAGCCATCAGTGAAGGCGGGCGTATTTATGCCGAAATGCACCGTATGGGCTTTAAATTAGAATACGTCGATGTTGGCGGCGGTTTAGGTATCGATTATGACGGCAGCCAGTCGACCAACGATTCATCCCGCAATTACACCATGGAAGAGTACGTAGCCGATGTGGTTTATGGCATGCGCGAAGTGTGCGATCTAGAAGGTGTGCCGCACCCTACCCTCGTCAGCGAAAGTGGTCGTGCTATCACGGCTCACCACAGTTGCGTGGTTGCTCAAGTCGTTGGTGAAATTCGCGCAAACAGTGCTGAACTACCAACCGACCCGCTACCGAATGATCACGTGTTGCTAAACAACATGCGTGAGTTAGCACAAAGTGTCGACTCGCAAGACAATCTACAAGAAATTTTCAATGATGCATCTCAATGGAAAGAGCACGCTGTCGGTGCTTTCAAGCTGCGTGTTATTTCATTAGAAGAGCTAGGTAAAATTGAAACCTTGTATTGGCAAATCATGGTGAAATTGCAGTATCGATTGAAAGACGCAGAGTTTGTTCCTGAAGAACTACAGGAATTAGACTACAACTTGTCGTCGCAGTATTTATGCAATTTCTCAGTGTTCCAATCTGCTGCTGATACCTGGGCTATTGACCAAGTATTGCCAGTCGTGCCCATTGCACGCATGAACGAAAAACCCACGGTTAATTGTTCACTTGTCGACATAACCTGTGACAGCGACGGTAAACTGGATCAATTTGTTGTTGATCACGGTATTTCTGACGTATTGCCCATGCCGCCTCTTAAAAAAGGGGAAGACTATTATTTAGGTTTATTCCTAACGGGTGCTTACCAAGATGTAATGGGTGACATGCACAATCTGTTTGGTCGCTTAAACGAAGTACATATTTTTGGTGACGATGACGACCCTGAAGACTTCTACATTGAAGAAATGGTCAAGGGCTCGTCAGTACAAGATGTGCTTTCTATCATGCAATATAACCCTGATGCGATGGCACAGTCTGTGAAACGTATGATAGACCAACACATATCAAGTGGCGCAATGAAACCACGTGAAGCAGTAAAATGGACTGACTTTTACGAAGATTGCTTAAAAGGCTACACCTACTTAAAAACCAACTAATACCATTCCACGTTAATAAGTGGTCACTCAGCGAGAGTTTAAAAGGGCTTAAACAAGGCGCATGACTGAATGAATAGTTGTTCTCTTTCGAAGTCATGCAACGCAGTGTAAGCCCTTTCAAAACTCGCCTGCAAGGAATGCCTCAGCGGCTTTTGCTCTGCGTTCTCACTATTTGAAAGGGAACAACCATTACTACATAGTGACGCCTTAATCAAAAACCGCTGGACGCATTCTGAGACGGTCACTTATTAATGCGGATTGGTATAAGATTAGCGCAAACAAAAAGCCCGGTTTCGACAGTGTCGAAACCGGGCTTTTTCATTTTAGATAAGAGACACTACTTTGCTGCTAATTTCTGCTGGTCGTCATAATGTTTAAAATAGCTGGCCCAAAAATCAGCGGTAAAATCATTTATCAGATTAGATTCCGCATTCATTAACATGAAATAACCGACTTTCTGATCTGGGGCAAACGCTACGGCAGCTCGATACCCTTTTACCCAACCACCATGGTAATTCAGTCTATGCCCATCGAAATCATAAACACGCCAACCGAGCCCGTAATGAGCATCTTTTAAATATCGCTGCCATAAACGTCTATGCATTTCACGTTTTGTTTTAACTCGAGGCTGAGTAACCTGATCGATAATTTGCGGCCCAATCACATTGGGTTGTTCACCCAATAATGCCCCAACCCACTTCACCATATCGGCGCCACTGGCATTCACACCTGCTGCGGGCGAGAATCGGTAGTAATCTTCATTCACCTTAACACTACGCCATTTATTTTTGGCGATAGCAACATGGGGTTTCGCCCATGAGTCTGCCGCGACAAGGCCGTCACGCCCTACACTCGCCCCTTTCATGCTCAATGGGCGCAGAACTTCGCTTTCTAGCTGCTCACCATAAGAGGTGTTATTTTCTTGAAAGTATTCTTCGATTACACCGAAGAGCGTGTTTTGGTAGGTGTAGCACTCACCAGGCGAACATAAAGGCTTTAAATCAGTGAGCATGCTAAGTACACGTTTTACCGGATAGTTAGCCTCAATTAAATTGTCATAAGCATTAGGTGAAAAGCCGCTCGACTGCCCCACAATATGCGCTAACTGCAAATTTTTGCTGTTATCGAATGAATATTCGCTGGTCATTTTCTTGACAGGGGTTTGCCAACTAAGTTTGTTTTCATCGACCATTTTCGCCATCAAAATAGAGGTGAACGTTTTCGACACTGACGCCAAACGGAACACAGTTTGCGGTGTAATCGCGCTTCCGTTGTTGGCTGTTTTACCAGATACCACCATTTTAGCGGGCTTACCTTCCTCTATAAAGGCGAACAAATAGCCAGGAACGCGTTGCTTCGCTGTTTTGGTTTTTACCCGCTTAGCGAAATCGTCTAACCACTCTTCGCCACTAGCACTAGAGTAAATTAAGTTCGAAAAAATGAGGCTTATCAATAAGAAAGATTTAAACACGTGAAATGAACAACTCCAAAGTAGTGGTGATTAACATAAACTTCCTCTTATTGGCGGTGGATGACGATGGAAAAAACGGCCGAGTATTATCAGCTGTATTCCCTATGAAATTCAACAAGCAATTATTCTTTGCCAGTTTTAATACCAATCCGCATTAAT
>BAEM01000009.1 GCA_000314955.1 Paraglaciecola chathamensis S18K6
AGGCCGACTTTACCCACCTCTGTAAAACTTTTCATTTGCTTTATCGTCTTAAATCACAAACAGCGACATACAGACAAGCTTTTTAGCAGGCGCGTATGTTAGGGAAAACCGCTGACGTGCGCAAGTGTTTACTGAGATAAAGTGAGGATAGCGGTGATTTAACAACCAATTCCTTTTGATTGTTATGCTGGCTATGAATTTGGATTAAGCTGCTGGCAACTCTATCTTGCCATTAATCACCATAATGCAATCCATACCTGCATGCTCAGCAGCTTGACGGCCAATTTCTGTGTCTTCAAAGACCACACATTCCTTAGCTGTAAGCCCCATATTCTTGGCTACTGTTAAAAATGTTTCACCGTGAGGCTTACCGTGTGTCACGTCTGATGCGGTGACCACTGTTTCTACGTGCTCTAACAAGCCAGTTTCGGTTAACATACGAATCGCGTTTTCTCGTTCAGAGCCTGTACCAACTCCCATTCTAAGCGTACCTTTATAGCGCTGCATAACATCAAATGTTTCTTGAATGACCGATAAGCTTTCATCTAACGCTAACCAAGCTTGACGCTTAAATTCTGCAACCTCATCTAGATCATGGGTCATACTGTGTTTTTCATTCAGCAATTGCGCTATTTGTCGCGTGGGTACGCCACCTAAATCGTGAATGTATTGGCCGTCAAACGGATATCCAAATTGTTCGCAGGTTTGTTGCCATGCAATAGCATGAGATCCCATAGAGTCGATTAACGTACCGTCCATATCAAAAACGATCCCTTTGTAACGGCTTAAATCTGGCATGATTGCTCCTAAATAGTCGAATTAAAACAGAACTCTATACTGTTTATGTGGCCGAAAAATGAAAAAGCCAGCGTTGGCTGGCTTTCTCTTAATGGCAAAATGCTTCGCACATAAAATGGAACTATGCGTTGCCGGTAACCTTCATTTTTAGGTCGGCTGAGAAATCGAGCATTCTATCAAGCGGCACCAATGCTTTTTTACGCAGTTCGTCATCAACAAAGATTTCGTGCCCAGACGGTGCAGTTAGCGCATTGTAAATAGCTTCGAGTCCGTTCATCGCCATCCAAGGGCAATGGGCGCAGCTTTTGCAAGTTGCGCCATTACCTGCGGTGGGCGCTTCTAAAAAGGTTTTATTTGGCTCTAACTGCTGCATCTTATAAAAAATGCCTCGGTCAGTCGCTACAATAAACGTATCGTTAGGTAACGTACGAGAAGCATTGATAAGTTGGGTAGTTGAGCCTACAGCATCAGCGAGCTCAACAACACTCGCAGGTGATTCTGGGTGCACTAGCACAGCAGCATCGGGGTAAAGATGCTTCATGTCTCGCAGCGCTTTGGCAGAGAATTCGTCATGCACAATACACTCGCCTTGCCACATCAACATATCAGCGCCGGTTTCTTTAGCGATGTACGCCCCTAAATGACGGTCAGGCGCCCAGATAATTTTTTTGCCTTGGGCGTCTAAATGCTCAACAATTTCCAGAGCGATGCTGGATGTAACCACCCAATCAGCGCGCGCTTTTACCGCAGCAGATGTGTTGGCATATACCACAACGGTATGATCTGGGTGCGCATCACAAAATGCTGAAAACTCAGCGTCTGGGCAACCAATATCCAGTGAACAGGTTGCCTCTAAGGTAGGCATGATCACGGTTTTATCAGGGCTTAATATTTTAGCGGTTTCGCCCATGAAACGCACGCCAGCCACCACTAAAGTTTGCGCATCGCAGTCGCGACCATAACGTGCCATTTCAAGGGAGTCAGAAATACAACCCCCCGTTTCTTCGGCTAACGCTTGAATTTCGTGATCGGTATAGTAATGCGCAACCAAAGTGGCATTTTTTTCAATCAACAATTGTTTAATTTTGTCGATGTAATCTTGTTGCTGAACAGTAGTTAGTCGCGCTGGTTTTGCTGGGAACGGATAATCAACCGTGCCGATAGAAAGTGCCTGATTCATAGTGCTAAGTAGGTTTTCGCAAACATCGTAAGTCGTCTGGGTAGTATACCGTTTGTGCGCACAAAAATCACACTTCCTGTTATATCAAAATCAACCGACTTAATCTGCTTGTAGGTATTGCTGATAGCGGGTACGCCAGTATTCCCCTTGTTCAGCGTCGCCTTTGGCTTCATAACCTTGGTATAAATTAATGTAAGCAGGGGTTAATAAGGGCTTTTGCCCTAATCGTTCGGCCCATGCTTTAAGATAAAACTTTGGAATATAAGGCACATCGTAAAATTCCATGAAGGTCGTTTTTTGACTGGGTTTATATGCTTGCCACGGATGGTTATCACAAGTGCGAGCGGGACTTATCGTTACCCCTTCCTTGTTTCCTTGTATTAACCACTCCTTAATTACCGGTTTCTCCTGCCCCTGGCGCACTCTCAGGTTAGGTGCATTATTTGTGTGACAAATACTGCTCGCTAGCGCAGAGGACAAAGGGTATTCATCTACAAACCCTGCGAAATGGGCTAATTCATGCACGAAAACGTTGTAATCGTCTTTACTATCTAAAAACATCACCCCATTGTGCACATTTGCCTTCCCCGTATCAGCTAACACCACAATATGCGTAAAATCCTGCTCACTGAGAGAATGACTGAGCTGGGTGATATCGCAGCCCAATCGAGCTGCACCTTGCCAATTGGCCGAGCATGAGAGCGCTTCACTGCTTAGCCATATTGGCTGGTTAATGCATATAGGCAACGTCGTTAATCGTGTGTCGCTTTCGAAGCGATGCTTAAGCTCTTTGCCTTGCAAAACAGAATGCAAAGTGCTGGCTACAATTTGCAATTTTTGGTCGCACCGAGTAGTTGCTGCGTTATGCAATGCATTATTGCTGGGCTGTGAGTAGCCTGTCGCTAAAGCTTGCTCCTTAGCGCTAGAGCTAGCAATATTCGCTGAACTGAGCATTGACAAGAGCTCGACCGCATCTCGACTACCAAGCTCGGCAGCTTTGTTTAAAAGCGCACGCGCTTTGCGCTCTTGCCCCGCTATAGACAACCACTTAGCATAATACAGAGCACTTTGCGCATCTCGTGACGCGGCTTTTGTGAGCCAATACTGGGCTTTTTGTCGCTGGTTTTTCACCACAAAATGATGGTACAGAGCCACTTGCGCATCTATATCATCCTGCTGTGCTGCGTAAGAAAGCACCTTTATAGAAGCCCTACTTTGCTTAGTATTGCCTTGCAAATCAGAAAAATAGCGCTGCGCCTTTGGTGAGCCCGCTAATTTCGCGAAGTGTAGCCAGTAACCGCTTTTTTGCTTTATAGCTTGTTGACTAAGCCTAGATAACGCAGTTGGGTCACCTACTAGGTAGGCTTTATATAAGTAATGAAATGTTGCCTGATGATTGGCGGCTTGTTCGTTTAGAGAAGCTTGGGCATTTAGAAAGGTTAAGTAACATGCCATGTCGCTGCGCCCAGTGAATAACCAGGCGGCAGATAAAATGAACAATAGGCTGAGTTTCAGCACCTACTGCAACTTTTCGCTTGGTTATCGTTATGGTGCTTCACTGTCAGCGACAGCTTTATCACGCAGCATATCGAGCTCTAAACGGGCATATCTGTGCTCTACATATTCAAACACATTGGTGCTTAAAGCTAATTTAAAATAGTTAGACGCCACCCCGCGATTTCCCAGCGCTGAGTTGTACTTTCCTAAGTAAAAATAGGCTTCACACAGGCGGTCCGTTAACTCCTGCTGACTCGTCACCCCTTGAATTAACCCGTTTAATAAGGCCTGCTCGTCAATTCTTCCTAAGTAAAGATCAACCAGATGTGTTGCCCAATTGTCGCTACTCAAGTTTTCACGATTTTCACTCAATGTGACCAGAGCTTGCGGCTGATCAAGCTCACTCTGCGCGATAAAAGCCCAAAGTGCACGATAAGGGTCTGACTCGTCTTTTCGATAAAACTCGCCAAAATCATTGACGGCTAAATCCGGGCGCCCACCATAATAAAGAGCAATTCCTCGGTTTAAAAAAGCAAACTCGTACTCAGGATTAATATCTAAAGTGGCATCGAAGGCTTCATATGCTTGGATAAAATTCATTTGTTGGGTGTAATGTACCCCCAAGGAATTATACGCTTCGGCCATATCGGGTTTTAAGCGAATGGCGTGATCAAAGTCGTACTGTGCCAGACCAGCTAGCCCTACACTGTCGTAAAGCATTCCTCGCTGATGTAATAACTCTGCACGTTCTTGGTCTTCTAACGGCGCTTTGGCCAAAATTTGATTGTACCTAGCGATCGCCATTTGCGAGCGCACACTCATCGGTGCAGGCTCAGCTAATAACAAGTTACTCATTTGTGCTTGACTGCGCTGCGCTTGGTTACCGCCCGCACACCCCCCAAGCAATAATCCGAACAATACCAGTGAAAGAAATTTAATATGCATAAGAATGTACGACGCTTGACCTATAGTGATGGCGATAAAAATGTCAAATCAGCCAGAAGAATAATGCCCAGTAAACAGGCAGGGTGGCGTATTTACCTATAAATGTAAAGACAACAACCCAGTGAAAATTGCAATCTACTGTATCAAGTTGTAAAAATGATGCACACTAGCCAGCTACTTAGAAAAAAGCGATATTATTTTGAACAAGCAACAAACCGATTTACAGAGTCTATTCAACGCGGCATTAGATGTACAAGCTAAAGCCCATGCTCCTTATTCTGACTATCGAGTTGGGTCAGCCCTAGTGGCTGAGGACGGCAATACCTATACTGGCTGTAATGTAGAAAATGTCTCCTTTCCACTAGGCCAATGCGCAGAAGGCAACGCGTTAGCAGCTATGGTTGCAGGTGGCGCAAGACAGGTAAAAGAAATTCTGATCGCGAGCCCTAACGAGCATTTTTGTTCACCTTGTGGTGGTTGCCGCCAGCGTATTTTTGAATTCGCAAGTAAAGACACATTAGTCCATATGGCCACCAGCGAAGGGGAAATAAAAACACTTTCGATGAATGAAATATTACCCTTTGCATTTGACCAATGAACATTTTCGTTTATTGAGTGAGTGCAGGTCTGCAAAAACTGCTTAAAAACTAATCTACGAAAAACATGATTGATTAAAATTCCACCGCGACTATAATGAGCGCCATTACTAAGCGTATGCGTGAAGAAACAAAGCGCATAAAAAACGTCCAACTTTTTTACACTTATTTATTCAGGGTAATAAGACCAAAGTATAAGCCACTGAATAAAAACGAAAAATTAAAGTTGGCCTAGTTAGTGCTTAACCACTAATTCAAATAACAGTTTGCAGTTAGGTCGTCGTAAAGGAGTAACCTATGACACGTTTATTTAAGAAAGCTAAATTCATTTCAGCAGCCGCTTTACTAGCGCTAACTGCATCGCAAAATATCAGCGCGGCAACAATTAGTTTCGGTGGCCAAACCGCCACTGACAATTCCGGTAAAACAAGTAATAACGTAAATTCCGATAACACGATTAATGCAATCAGTGATGGTTTTTTTGTTGAAACCTTTGATGCGGCTACCGCTATTCCAGGTTTACCGGGCGCTAATGACACAAGCTATAATGTAGCGGGAAAATCAGACGGTTGCGCAATCAACTCGCCACTGGTTGTTCAACCTAGCTCAAGTGATGTGTTAAACGTACGTACTGGTTCGACTCGAAATGTTGCCGCAGCACCTGCAGGTGACAATACCTGCTACGCCTACACCACGCCTGAAACTGTCGGTCAAGACAGCTTTATTGACATTGACTACAGCAGCTTTTTGGCCAGCATTGGTAATATTGAAGCCTCTTTAGCCGGTTCAAGTATTGATTACCTAGGTTTCTACTGGGGCTCAATCGACACTTACAACACATTTGAATTCTATTCAGGCGCGACGTTAGTGGAAAGTATCACGGGTGGAGAAATCTTAGGTTTACTTGACGGTGAAGCAGGTGATAGAGAATCTGATAAATCAAATGTTTACGTGAACATCAACTTCACCGTTGACGATGCATTCGATCGTTTGCGTGTTATTTCTTCTGGTGTCGCAGGCGAGTTTGATAACATAGTCGTCGGGCTTTCTAATCGTAATGTGCCGGCTCCGGCTAGCTTAGCCTTTTTAGGCTTAGGCATAATGGGCATGGTAATACGTAAAAAATTAAAAAAATAAGCTTATTATTTTTTCACTGAAAAGCCGGTCCGCCGGCTTTTTTTGTGCCTCAAATTTATGTCAACGCCTTCACTTTCAATTCTTAGAGTCACTCGCCCAAGCACGGTTAAGCGGCCGATTAGCCGCTAAAAATGAAAATGAGCGCGTTGCAACGCAACTATGAAATTTTTACACACAGTGTTCATTTTAACAGCAATCCGGTCAATATTTTTTACGCTTTCGGCAGGTATTTTTACCAAACAAATACAATACCATGATAAATCACACTAATTTCTCTTGGCACTATTTATGCTAATACTTAAGTAGCAGTAATAGTAGCTGCGTAATGGAGTTACACATGAAAATTTTAAAGCACAAGAACAAATTAGCTGTATTTACAACCACCTTAATCGCATTAGCAGTTAGCCAAACTGTTGGTGCTGCTGTTATAACATTTGGCGGCCAAACCGCGACTGATGGCTCTGGTAAAACCAGTTCAGAAATCAACGCTGATAACACAATTAACGACATATCAGATGGTTTTTTTGTTGAGACCTTTGATAGAGCCACTGCCATCGATAGCCTCCCCCTCACACCCGACGATAGTTACAACGTCGCTGGGGCGTCGAGCGGTTGTGCGATAAACTCGCCGTTAGATGTGACAGCGAGTGACGCGTCCGTACTAAATGTTCGCAAAGGCTCTTCACGCAACGTGGCTGCGGCACCAGCTGGTGATAATTCCTGTTATGCTTACACCACACCAAGCACGGTGGGCGTCGATAGTTTTGTAGATATTGATTACACTAACTTTTTAAACAGTATCGGCTCAACGGCTCCCTCTCTTGCTGGCTCAAGCGTAAATTACTTAGGCTTTTATTGGGGCTCAGTTGATACCTACAATTCGTTTGAGTTTTACTCTAATGATATTTTAGTGAGCCGCATCACGGGCGCAGAACTACTGGCTGAGCTAAATGGCACTGCGGGTGATCAGGAGGCGGACTCATCAAATGTTTACGTCAACATCGCTTTCGATGCAAGTGAGGCATTTAACCGCTTAAGAGTGGTGTCATCTGGGATCGCAGGCGAGTTCGATAATATCGTCGTTGGTTTAGATAAGCGCGACGTACCTGCCCCAACTAACCTTGCCATTCTAGGATTGGGCCTATTAGGCCTTGGGATGAGCAAACGCTTTAAAAAATAAGGTTAAAATAAACAGTGACGAAAAGCCGGCTTGCCGGCTTTTTAGTGCCGCATGTTTAACCGCCTTCTACTCTTAGTCATTTCTTCATCCCCAAAAAAACAGTACACATAAAACGCATTATTTAGCGCCCCATTGTGACGCTTTTATTAAATTTGAGGTGACACACTCCCCTGTCATGTTTCTGTTTTACTCGGCTATTACTATCCGTTAGTTTTTAGCGTGTAAGAGTAACCCTAATGAGTAAAACGCTACAAAAGGCTTCGTTGTTTTTTCTAAATTCCTATACGAAACCCCAAACCCTGGCGCTCACGCCCGCGCCTGATAAACCTAAAAAAGCGCGTGAATTGAACGCAGTTGATAGATTGTTTCGAGAGCATTGGCGCGATGTATGTCGAGTTCTACATGCATGCTATGGCTCTGGGCCGCCCGAGCCAGAAGACGTCGCCCAAGAAGCCTTTAGTCGCTTCGCGCAATTACGTAATCTAGAAAAAATAGACGATCCCAAAGCGTATATCATCAAAATAGCGATGAATATCACCCTTAAGTCAATCAGTCGCCTATGCAAAACGCGCGCATTTATTGATGAGCACATTCAACACACACAAGAGCAATGTGACGAAATGTCTCCTGAAACTATTTTACAGGCAGAACAACGTATCGCGGCTATTCAAAAAGGCACTGAGCAACTGAGTGAGAAGCAGCGCGAAATATTGATGCGCGCCAGAATTAAAGGTCAAACATACACTCAAATATCCACTGATACAGGTTGGAGCGTCGCGGATATTTGTCGCCAACTAAACGCCGCGATGGCCTTGTTAGAGAGCATCGACGAGCAGGCAAATAATACCTGCCACCAAATGCCGGCCACAGACGCTTCTTCTAGTAACTTTTCTTTTGAGCAAAAATAATGACAGATCCAAAAAATGCGGCGAACGCTACCGCGCTGAACAGCAATCAAAACACTGAACTGCCTGCATCATCAGCCAAAGTTCAAGCCAGAGAATGGCTTACCTATTTATATTCAGGTGACATTTCCAGCAAAAAACGTGAAGAATTTTTAATCTGGTTAAACAGTAGCGAAGAAAACAAAACCGCTTTTAATCGCAGTCACGAGGTTTGGCAAACAATCGGCATGACCGACTCTGCCGTTCAGTGGATACAGCAACATACTGTTACCCAAGCCGAGACCGTGAAGCCCACAAAATCTAAAGGTGTATTCGCTAAATCGTTATTAGTATTCGGTGCTATGGCTGCCAGTGTAGCCTTACTGGTATTTAACGGTGTATTCAATACCACAACCCATCTTGAGATACCCCAACCACTTACGGCATTTACATCCCCTGTGGGGCAAAACCGCACTATCACCTTAAGTGATGGCACCGATGTCACTTTGGCGGGTAATTCAAGCATTCTGGTTGCTATTAACCAGAATGAGAGGCGCGTGACCTTGCGCAAAGGCAGCGCCTATTTTGACGTCACCCATGATCCTAGCCGCGTATTTTCAGTCAGTGCTCAGCAAACCGAAGTACGGGTGCGTGGCACCGCTTTTGAAGTTAAGTACAGCGCGAACAACAACCTCAAAATTTCAGTTGAGCGCGGTTTAGTCGACGTTGCTGACTTACCAGAATCCCCAGATCAAGAAGAGCAAGTATTACAGCTAAGACCAAATGAACAATTACGCACTGACATTCAAGGGCGCTTTATCTCTGCGATTACCATTTTTCAACCAGAGACTGAATTTTCGTGGTTGAACCAGCGCTTAGTCTACGATGATGTTCCCCTCAAAAATGTGATCATGGACATCAACCGCTACGCGAAAAAACCTGTAGTTATCTTGGACGACAGCATTAATGAGCTGCCAATCACAGCATCATTTACCTTCGAGCAAATCGAACCTATGTTAGAAGGCTTAGCCGCTGCCTACCCGATTGCACTCACTCATGAAGCAAACCGCAGTGTGTTAACCCACAAATAATAAGCCTGAGCCGGCCAGGTTTCCCTCCTGCCGGCTCATTTGATGATTAAGGTTATGCAAACGGATAAATAACCACCCATTGTGTGAAGTTTTTATTAAACAAACACTTAAGCTGAAAAAATTATCGCGCTGATGACTCTTCTAGCGAAACCACATTAACTAACTGGAAGTAACATCATGAATACACTTAACCGTTCGATAAAATTCGCCCTGTTTGGCACGGCGCTCTCAGCCTTAGCTCCTATGCAAGTAACAGCGCAACAATCCCAAGTTAATATTTCAGTGCAACCTTTAGGGCAGGCGTTGAACTTGTTATCTCAACAAACAGGTACTGTCATCATTGCCCCAAGCCGCTTGGTCAGTAACAAACAAGCGGTTGCCACCTCAGGGGAGCTTAGTGTTCTCAATGCAGTAAAAAAATTGTTGCAAGGTAGTGGTTTAGAAGCCCACGAAGAACCAAGTGGGGCGATTGTTATTAAAAAAGCGGATAAACGCACTCAAACACAAAGCAAGCGGGCGTCAACCTATCAAGCCCCTATGGACGAGGTTGTCGTCACGGCTTTAAAACGCGATAGCAGCTTACAAGATACTCCGGTGGCCATTTCAGTGTTAGGCGGCGATGAACTAAAAGCGCAAGGTGTTACAGACTTTACAGATTTAATTGATAGCTTGTCGGGAATATCCATTAATTCAGCCTTTGGCGGCCCTGAAAATAGCTTTATTACCATACGCGGTATTGGCGGTGCAGACGATTACAAACCTAACGGAAACCCGTCAGTGGCGTTACACGTCGATGGTATTTATCAAACATCCAATGCCTATTTAAGCATGCCACTTTTCGATTTAGAACGCATTGAAGTACTCAAAGGGCCTCAAGGCACGCTTTATGGGCGTAACACCACAGCCGGAGCCATCAATGCTATTACACGTGCCCCAGGGGAAGAGCTAAACGGTTACGCTGATATCGAATACGGCTCTTACGACTTTGTATCGGGTACCGCTGCGGTCGGTGGGAAGGTTTCTGACAATTTAGGCGTTCGTGTTGCTGTACTAATGGAGCAAGGGGGCGGTTTCATGGATGGCAAAGGTGCAGGCAATTTCGCAGGCTTTGTACCGGAAGGCACTGAAGGTATTGTTCCTCCAGTCGCTGACCCAGGTGAACGTGACGGATTCGGCGACGCCGACCTGTTTGCATTTCGTGGCACAGCCGTTTATGACTTTGATGATGTTACGTCCCTCACATTGCACTATTTCACCAGCCAAGATCGCGGTGACACACGTCAGTATGATCGTATCGCTTTTGCCGATGACAACCCCGCATTAAACGCCGGTGAAGGTAACGACCCATATGACTTTTACACCAGTGAATATTACTCCCATGAAATTGATGTGAGTGGTTTTTCTGGTGATTTCAACCACCAACTTCAATCCGGCATGAATCTAGACGTGCTATTCGCCTTACAAAGTAGTGAGCGTAATGTCAGTGGTAACGGCGACGGCACATCATTTCCTCGTTATCAGTACAACTTCGACGACGAGCTTGACCAAACTTCGCTAGAAATACGTTTGAGTGATGCAACTGGCGGTGAATTCGACTGGATTGCTGGCGCATTCTTTATCAACGACTCTGTGGACTTCACCAGCAACTGGACCAGTTACGCTGTTTTGTCTCAGTACAGTTCACCATACAATCAGCGTCGTAATAGTTTCGCGACCTTTGGAAACATAGACTGGAACATTTCAAACGACTTGGTCATCAGTGGCGGCCTTCGTTACACCAAAGACAATGCCAAATTTCGTGGCGAAAACATCGATGCCGACCCTTGGGGATTATCCGTCTTCGAGGATACATTCCAAACAGACGCCAATTTCTCATGGGACCGAGAATTTGATGACAGCAATGTATCTGGCAAACTGGCCATTCAATATTTTGTCAACGACAACCTAAACGTGTTTGCATCTGTCAGTACTGCCTATCGCGGCGGCGGTTTTGACGGCACCTCAATATTTTCTGAAGAAGAAACCCAGCCTTTTGAATCAGAAGAAGTACTCGCCTATGAAGCAGGAGCCCGTTACGTTACAGACAGCATCAACTTCACCTTTGACCTGTTCTCTTATGATTTTGAAGAACTTCAAGCCACAGCCCGCTTATCAAATGATACCAACGGCAGAACCAACGTCGGTGAGGCAACAGTGCGCGGTGCAGAAGCGTCAATCGCGGTAACTCTATATGAAGCTGACGATCACAAAATCACCTTTAACACAGCCGGTACGTATCTAGATACTGAGATTACCGAGTTTAGCTCTAACCGAGTAAACGATGTCATCAGCACCATAGGTGACCCACTGCCAGGCTCACCAGAATGGAGCCAAACCGCAGCGCTAAACTACCAAACGTCGCTATCCAACAATACTCAACTGAACGCACGCTTGAATTACAGCTATCACGGTGAAGAATCAAACCGTTTGAACGCTGGCGATGGTAATACCGCACCCTCTTATAATTTACTAGGAGTACGTCTTGATGTGACGTTTGCAAACGGCCTAAATGTGTATGCATATGGGCGTAACATCACAGATGAAGTGTACTTTCTCGAGTTAAATGGTGGGGCGCGCTTAGTGGGCGCACCGGCTACTTACGGCGGTGGTGTGAGTTACGCATTTTAATTCACGGTTGATACTGGCAACTATAGCGAGTGTGAAAGCTCGCTTATAGTGTCGCATCTAACGCGCTACGGATTAACGTGGCGCGTTAGCTTTTTTTTTCGTTACGCTTTAGGTTTTTTTATGACAGTGTCACTTTTATCTTTCCCAATACGAACGCTGCTGTTCATTTCGCTGTGGTTAATCACGAGTGCCGCCAGCAGCGAATCTGCGCCTGCTAAGGCCTTAACACCCCACCCTGGTGCTACTGATTGGCCCGACCGAATTATTGCCACCCCTACAGCCTTCCCTGCAAATAGTTTTTCATTAACTTGGCGCACCGACCAAAGCGTGAAAAAAAGCTATGGGCAAATTGTTCAAGCCAGGCCAAATGCTCGCTACGATGTGAATGCAGCGCAATTTGCAGCACAAACACACACCATGTCATTAGCACAGGGCAATATCCCAGAAGGTCAATTTAGCTACCCTGTGAACGAAGGGCTACAGAATGTAAGTTACCATTCACTTACCTTTAAAGGCTTGAAATCAGATACTTATTACAATTATCGGGTTGCTGGGGCCAATGGAAAATGGTCACCTTGGCAACAAATAAAAACCGCTAGCGCAAAGGCCAACCAAGAGTTTTCCTTTTTGTACTTTGGTGATGCTCAAAACGGCATTTATTCACACTGGCCGCTAATGCTGCGCAGAGCATGGCAACACGCTCAAGACGCGCAATTTGCTATTTACGCAGGGGATTTAGTCAATGAGGGAGCAAGCGACCAACAGTGGTCAAATTGGTTAAATGCGGGGCAGTTTATCCATCGAACTCTGCCTGCTGTGTTAGTGGCAGGTAATCATGAGTACGATTGGCAAGTGCGCGAAAATGCACAAAAAAACTGGGCCTTGTCGACGCTGTGGCAAAACCAGTTTACCTTGCCGCAGACCCCAGCTCTACCTGATGCACTGCAAGAAACAGCCTATGTTACTCATTACCCTGATATGGATGTTTTCGTACTCGACTCTGAAGCGCGCGGTGACATCAACCTGCTGCAAGCTCAAGCACAATGGTTAGACCAAGCGCTGCAAGCTAGCACAGCAAAATGGCGTATCGTTACTATGCACCATCCTATATTTTCATCTTGCGGCATGCCGCTAAATACCCCAGGCCAAGACGAACCAGAAATACGTGCCGCTTTTTTGCCTATTATGTTAAAGCACGAGGTCGATTTGGTACTGCAAGGACATGATCATGCCTATGCCCGTGGCAGTATTGGCACCGATATCGATGCTGAAAGCGTGGCGACATCAACCGCTTCAAAACAGATCAAAAGCGTTTTTATTACCAGCGTTGCAGGGCCTAAAACCTACCCTATTAAACCGACTCGCTGGGACGAGTATAAAAAGTACGGCGTTAAGCTTGAACGTATTGCTGAAAACACCCCAACCTATCAAGTCATCAGTAAAACCAAGGATACCCTTAAGTATCAATCGTTCACTGCTGACGGAGACATATACGACGCGTTTACCTTAAGCAAAGACCAAGATGGCCACAAAACACTAAACGTCGCCAAAGCCTTGCCACCAGAGCGCACTTTTAACAACACAGGCGCATACAAAAGTCATCACGATCTAGCAGAATAATGCGTTAAGTCTGCGCCGATTAACCTATGTACCAACGCCGGGGTGCTCTTTGCTCCCCGTATTGCACCCAACGCCCCAACAACCCACGACAAATCCATAGAACAATCGGTCAATAAAGAGTTTGTGCCACAACAAAGGCACCCTGAAAACCGAGTGATAACTTGCGTCCAACTCCCCTAGAACTTCGTCACATCTGCGCCACACCTGCACTATATCTGCACCACATCCGCACTATATCTGCGCCATATCTACACGATATCTACGCCATATCTGGACATTTATTCATTATATTCTGAGGCTAAGATTGGCCCTCACAATAGGTTCGACAATGGCTAAAAAACAACTCTCTTCATACAGCAAGTGGACAAACGTATTTTTATTGTGCGTCTTCCTTGGCGGCTGTGGTTCAGATTCATCAAACGGCGACGACAGCACGTCAGAGCAAACCACTAACTCAGCTTTGACCGTTGACGCTGGTGATGCGCAAACGGTGACAAGTGGCGACACAGTGACACTCACGGCCAGTATCTCAGATGATGATACAAGTTATGGTGTTAGCTGGGTCCAACTATCAGGAACTGACGTAACCCTAACGGACAGCGCATCAGCGAGCACCAGTTTCATAGCACCCGTCGTTAGCAGTGCTGAAACGCTGCAATTTCAAGTCTCAGTAGATGATGGCAGCAATGATGCAGTCACCGATACCGTATCGGTGACGGTCAGTGCAGACGAGGCAAACGATGATGCGACCAACGACAGCGTCTGGATAATCAATACCACCAATGAAGTCTCAAGCCGCATTTTGGATTCGTCCACCGGCGTTGGTGTGCTGGTTAACGTGCAATCCGTCGAAGATGAAACCATAGATACCGTTGACTATACCCTTGTTACCAGCCAAGGGATCCCGAAATACGATGTAACCGTGACCCAAGATATTATTGACGCTATCAACGAACGCCCCAAAGCCAGCTCAGATTTAGTCACGGGACAAACAACTGCATCGGTAGGCGACGTTGTAGAGTTTGGCGAAGATGTTGGGTACGTCAGTAGTGGGCAAAATTGTGATACCAATGCCGGCTATGGTTACTGGCCGCCAGGGCCTGCTTGCCCTACTGAAGATGAAAGAGAGGTGTACTTCCCCAAAGCCCCTCAAGCAACCACGGAAGAATGCGAAAATGGCTTAGGTAAAGTAGGCTTATTTGTGAATGGCTCATCCGTGTATAACTGGGGGGATGGAATGAGCTACAACAACGATGGCTCTTGGCAAAACTTAGCACCCGTTGCAGAGCAATATGATGTTGATATTTGTGGCGGGCATTCAGCTAACGGTGACTATCATCACCATTTTTATACTCGATGTTTAGCCGATCTCGTTGGTGATAGCGGCGATCAACACTCGCCTATTTATGGTTACGCCGCCGATGGCTACCCTATTTATGGCCCTTGGCAAAGCAATGGTCAGTTAGCCGTAAGTGCGTGGCAAGTGCGCGATTATTCTTCGAGCTCAGCCACGGGTTGCGCTGACAACGCTCGCAGCTGCACTTTGGTTGATCAATACGACATATCGCTGGGGACAGAAACCGCGACCCAAGGCCCAGAGTTTGATGATGTAGTTGAAACACTATCAGGTAACCAACTTGTTGCCGAGAACGGCTACTACTTCGAAGATTACTTTTGGAACAGCGAATTAACCGCGCAAGGTGGAGCCTACCTAGACCAATACAATGGGCATACTGACAGCACGCGCGGCTACCATTACCACATCACTATAGCGCAAGAAAATGACGCCTATGTGCCTGCATTCCCCTACATTATCGGCACTCGATTTGCCGGACAATTACAAGATAATGCCGTCGCTTCATGCAGCACTGGGGCGGTGTTGGGCCCCCCGCCAGGAGGATAATATGAGATTTCGACAACGCAAATCCCTTAGTAGACAGGATGTAATGACCTCGATTTTGGTCATTGCCGCTACGCTTTTCAGCGTAGCGGCTAATAACGCTCTAGCATCAACCGAAATACATGAGCATAAAGCGCGAGACATCGGCCAGGGCACTTTGATCCCTAAGATCCAGTTGCAGGTTTTTCGAGATCAAATAGACGGTGTGAATATTCATGTTGAAGTGGATAATTATCTACTCAATGCCCCAAACATAGCGAAAAAAGAAAGCAACACCGGCGCGATTTTGCAAGGCCATGCCCATGTATATGTTAACGGGGTTAAGCGCCAGCGATTGTACGGCGAAGATGTACACATACCCCAAAGCTGGTTGAAAACAGGGGTGAACCAAGTCGCGGTATCGTTAAATAGTCACCAACATGAAAATTGGATGTCGGGGGATCACAGCATTGTTGGTTCGGTGTTTCTTGACTTATCTAAAAAAGACATCGTGCTGCACACCTTCACCTCACAGCCGATTGAAAACAAACATGCGCACCACTAGGCGGGCATGTTTGTGCACAGCTTAATTAATCGATGTCTAAATCAAATTTGAGCTTTTGTAGCTCCCTTTGCATTCCCTGCCCATTGGATAAAAGCAAAGGACCTAATTTCACCGGTGTCTCGCTATCTAGGGTTAGCGTAATGCTATCGCCTTCGAGCAAGGCTATACCCGCTTCGGCTAATTGTTGCTGATACTTGTCACTCGCTTTGTCTTTGGCTAATTTGCCCCGCTCAACAGCTTGATCGCGTAAAGACTGTGCCGTTACTCCTTTTTGCTGTGCTTCGCTTTCAAGTAAGGCTTGTAAAATACCTTCGTCTTCTAAATACAACGAGGCTTCATTCACAACCAAATCTTGCAGTAAAACAGTACCGATAAGCAACGCATTTTGATTGTCTAAATCACGGATTTTTTCAAGGCCTGTCATGTTCAATGACATCCGTAGCTCACCTATATCATCGCCTTCAATGCTCAAGTTTTCTAACTCGACTTCATCGTCTTCTAGGTCTATTTCTATTGATAGTGCGAGATCAGCACTTTTATCTTCCTGTTGTAATAAAAATAACAGCGCCTCTGATAAGTCTCGTGGGTTGGCCCTTATCGGAAAACCCGTTACTTCAATTTCATCCGCTGTTAATGAAAGCTCACTAATAAAGGCGTCTTCCTGGTCATATTCATCAATATAAAGCTCGTCAATCAGGATCTTGCCTAATGAGGTATCAATAACCAACTCGCTGATGGATACGCTACCCAATACCGATGCTGATAAATCGTCATAGGTGATATCAACCCCAAAGCTAGCACTTTCGTTGACCATCCCTTGCATCACCTCCTCCGCTTTTTGCGTTGCCATCATCGAGCCGCCTATGTATACAACAGCCAACAATATTGCGCCTACCAACACCACTTTTTTCATATCCATATTCACACTCTACTATTTACTTTGGGTTTATTATTTGGGCTATTGATAGCAACCCAACACACTTATTGCAACGAAATTAAGCAACACGTTTGTGTATTCAATCACCATTTAATGCACAACCAACATTTAAATAACAATCTGTTGAAGCGCTTTATATTAAAATGCTCGACATTATTTATACCCTCAAGGATTTACTGAATGTTCGCAGGCCTCGACTTTGGCACATCAAATTGCTCTATTGCCGTTATTGAAAACAATGCCCCTGTACTTATTCCCCTAGAAGATGGCAAATATCGCCTGCCTTCATCACTGTTTATCGAGCACAGCCAAAGTGCGCCTGCCAGCCTAACCACTCAGATGATCGACAACCATATCTCTTTGCTAAAAGACGATGCTAAAACGCCCCGCTCACTGAACCACGAGCAATTAGTTAACATGGCGCGCAAACAACTGCGCAATGAGCACAGGCTTAACACAGCTAATGACCAACCGGCACAAAGTATTGTTCAAGCGCTAGCGGCAAATGGTGATGTCATTTTTGGTGAAGAAGCAGAACTAACTCACGTAGCCGCCCCTGAAAGTGGCTTTTATGTTAAGTCGCCTAAATCATTCCTTGGGGCAGATATTAACGCTACCCAAAAAGCGGTATTCACCACAATTGTCGAAAAAATGCTGGCATTTATCAAACAAGAAGCCCAGTACATTAAGCAGCAAGAATTCAGTCAAATCATGATAGGCCGCCCTGTTAATTTTCATGGTTTACTAGGAAAAGACGGTAACAAACAAGCCTTAGGCATTATCGACAGCGCAGCAGCCAAAGTCGGCTTTAAAGACGTACAGTTTTTGATGGAGCCTGTTGCTGCAGCTTATGATTATGAACGTCAGTTAAGCGACGACAAACTCGTGCTTATTCTCGATTTAGGCGGTGGTACCACGGACTGTTCGATGATCAAAGTTGGCCCTAGCTATGTAAATTTAATCGACCGACAAGAGTGCATTTTAAGTCATACAGGCAAGCGTATAGGCGGTATCGATTTAGACAACAAGCTCGCATTAATGGCACTGATGCCTGAATTTGGCAAGAATACGGTGTTAACCAATGGTTTACCGGTGCCTAATCATTTATTTAAGCAGGCAGTGAGCGTTAACGATGTAGCAGCCCAGCAGGAGTTTAATAGTCGTCTAACGGGCAAAGACATAGAAGAGTATTGTCGCATCAGCCCTAATCCAAAACTGAAGCGCTTAAAAACGCTGCGTGACGAAAAATATGGCTTACGGGTCAGTCGCAGCGCCGAGCAAGCCAAAATACTATTGTCAGAACAACAAAGTATTCAGTTGCCATTGCACTACATTGAACGCGGATTAGATATACCAGTGACCCGCGCTCAATTAAGCGATGCCATTGCTGATGAACTCAATAAATTTGAAGGCTTAATGAAAGAAGCGATTACTCAAGCTGGCGCTAACCCTGATGTGCTTTACGTGACCGGCGGTACAGCTATGTCACCTGTTGTACAGCAGTGGATAAATTCGGTGTTTCCCAATTTAGAGATTGTTATTGGTGATCATTTCGGCAGTGTCACCTCAGGCCTAACGACCCACGCACAACGTATATTCGGGGCTCAATAAGCCCCTAATACGTTAAAGTAACACTGCGAATGCGTTAGTTAGCTTGGCTCACCACCGCTTGCATTTGTGCCTTAATATCACCTTGAGCATAAAGCGTTTCGATTTGACGCTTATATTCGGTGACAAATCTTGGCTGCTTTTTCACATCAGCGAAAATGCTATCTAGTTGCAAAAATGCTAATGGGTCATCAGATGTTTGCTGTGCGGCCTTGTGTAAATCAGCAGCCATCACATCATTGATATCCAGTGCTTTGCCATTCTTGTTCACCTGCTTATCGCTGTAATAGCACCAAGCAGCAACCACTAAGGTGGCACACGCTATGTCACCGTCATTGGCTAAATTTTGCAGCAAAGTAGGGAGCAAAAACGTCGATACTTTTGACGAGCTTTCTAAACAAATACGTGACAAGTTATCTTTGATGTTCGGATTAGCAAAGCGCTCAAACAATACGTCTTTGTATTCGGTTAAATCGATTCCTTCCACTGGGTCAAGAATAGGCGTTACTTCAGCATCCATAAACAAACGCAGGTAACGGGCAAAAAGTGGCTCTTGCACTGCCCCATCAATGGTTTCCTGCTCATCAATTGAGCCCAAAATACCTAGAACAGAGTGCCCCGCATTGAGTAAGCGGATTTTCATTTTTTCGTATGGAGTTACGTCAGCGACAAACTGCGCACCAACTTGCTCCCATAATGGACGAACATCGCTGAATTTGTCTTCAATAATCCATTGCAGGAAAGGTTCACAAACGACAGGCCAGTTATCCTTAACGCCCACTTCCTCCGCTAAGTAAGCCATATCGGCCGCTGTAGTTGCAGGTGTGATACGGTCAACCATGGCGTTTGGAAATTGCACTTCCTCGGCTATCCAGCTCGCTAAGGCTTTATCATATTGCCCTACATAGGCTAACAACATCTTGCGCGTCATATTGCCGTTATGTTGAATATTATCGCAAGACTGTATCGTAAACGGTTTTTTACCTGCATCTTTACGCAGTTTTAGCGCCGCAGCCAAATAACCGAAAACTAAACGTGGCGAACCAGGATTCGCTAAATCATGTACGACATCAGGGTGCGTAAAATCAAATTCATCGGTCACGGGGTTAAAGTTATAGCCCCCTTCGGTGATGGTCAAAGAAACAATTTTAGTCTCGTCACTGGCCATCTTATCGATAACTTTTTGCGGTGCATCACAGCTGAGTAAAAAGTCAGTCAAACAACCAATAACTCGGTTTTCAACTTGCCCATTCGGGTGCTTAACAACCAGAGTATATAAATAGTCTTGCTCTTGAAGAATTGACTGCATTTTACGGTCGCCTTCACGCAAACCAACACCGCAGATCCCCCAAGACAAATCACCGCTTTGTTGCATGTAATCGTCGGTATAAAACGCTTCATGAGAGCGATGAAAGCCGCCTACTCCAATATGCACAATCCCTGCCGTTACCTGACTACGGTCATAATTCGGTACTGTGATGCTATCTGGCAGCGAAGATAAATTTGCTTGATTTAATAAAATAGAATCGTTGATAGTCATATTTTTTGTCCTAAACTGTCATGCCAGCGGCATTTTTTTTGCGCTGCATTGCCCAATATGCGGTGAAGAAGTAAATAAGCGTGCAGATAAAGCCTACGTTGAAAAACAAGTCACGGTTGACTTCGTAGTTTGCGATGTCGGCACTAAAGAACATGGTGTTACACGCTAAAATGAAGGTGATAACTAAGCTTGAAATCGAAATCACACGCAACACTTTCGTCAATGCTGAAACGTCCTGCACGTGCTCTGGTTCAAGGGCCGCTTGTGCTGCCTGATGCTGTTCAACTTGCTCATTGAACGCTTCCATTTTGGCTTGCTCTTCAGGGTATTTTTCAGCCGCACCATGGCGCTTAGCCATAAAGGTGTAAACGAAAATAGTGAAGAACCAAGTAGGAATAAATAGGTAGTAGAATGACAACACATCTAGTGCATTCAAACCAAAGCCAAACACCAAGCCTAGGCCCCATGCCATAACAGCGGGACGACTATGGCTAAGCTGGCGATAGGCCACCCAGTAGCGAGTAAAGCCGATACGCGGAAAGATAAAGTGTTCAGCAAACACAATAGCGCCAACGGGCACAACCAATAAACCAGCGTACGTAAGTAGCGGTAATAGTTTAGTGAACACGAATGGGAAACATGCGACCGCCACGGTAACTAAACCCACAGTCAAAGTGGTTTTGGTACGAGAATACTCTTTAAAAATAGCCTGAGCCGCTAACCCTGCGCGGTAAAGATTGGCATTCGCTGTGGTCCAGCCGGCCACGATGACAATCACCAAACCTGACAATCCAAGGGCATGATACGCCACGTCACCTGGATCTAATTCCGAAATCGATTTTTGAACGATAACGGCAGTACCTGCCCCCATGATCCCTGCAGAAATCCACGCAATATAATGACCAAATAACATACCAGCAGACGTACACAAACCGTAAGAGCGTTTGCGCGCATAACGCAGTATCGCCATATCGATTAAACCGAAGTGAGTAATGGTGTTAGCAGCCCATGAGAAACCAATTACTTCGAGCAAACCTATACCCGGTTCACCATTGGTATCCAGCCCTGTCCATACCGATACACTACCGATATGCATAAAGTCCGACCAACTACTTAATCCTGTTTGTCCAATGACCGAATCGGCCAACGCAGGCATCAAAATCAAAGGCCCACTAACAAACATCACAAGTAACCAAGGTGCACAGATACCCGAAAAGTTTGATACTGCCGTAAAGCCATACATGGCGACAAGCACAACGATAATCCCAACCGCTAGCACAATAGCCACAAACCAAGGATTGGTTGGGTACCAATTAAGCTGTGCAGGAATATCGAACGCAAAGCGCACCGCAGTAGCGGATACAGTGATCATGGCGGCAGATATCACAGTGAAAATAATAACATTCGCCCAGTTATAGAGCTTAGTCATTGAATCACCGGCAATTTTTTGCAGATAAGTATAAAGACTTAAACGCGTTTCAACCGCAATAGGTGTGGTGATAAGTGTCCAGCTGAGTACCGCTAAAATATTACCAATTAACAAACCTAATAAAATGTCTGTCATGGTCGCGCCAAGCGCTACGAATGTAGCACCAAATACAAATTCAGTTGCCGCAACATGCTCACCGGCATAAAGGCCTAGAAAGTGAGTCCAGCCTTTTAGTTTGTGTTTCGGGATAGGTAGCTGCTCTTCGCTAATATCACCGATACTGCTGTTATGCGTTTGAGACGTCATAGTTTATTCAACCTGTGTCAATTTAAGTCCGGGCGAGTCCCATATAGCTGACATCGCGTTACTAATTAGTGAAAGTGGGCCTCAAACGATCGAACCAATCCCCGAATCAACCCACACACTTTAGTACTTCATTTCAAAATGAGCATATGCTCTAGTGGCGAGCATATTCCCAAAATTGAATATCACTTGTCAACTCTTTGTTAATGGTCTGAGCACAGCAAACTGCTGTTCAATTAGTAAGCAGCCCGCTACCAGGTATTCGAGAGTACCTTAGCGAATCCATTTAATATTTATTTATTTCAATAAGTTGAATGAAAATAACTGGCTTTTTTTTAGTCAGCAAAAAATGAGGAAGTAAAGTTTTTGTAAATAAACAAAAGTAAAAAAAGCATTTTTTTTGAACAAAAAGTTCTAACAAAAATAAAATGTGACAAAGATCGTTAAAGGGTTTTAACGTTATAAGAAGGGCGCAGCCTGTTACGCCCTTTTGTGATTTCTAGCTCAATCGATTTTTACCCAAGTTTTCCTCTTTATGAATGGTGACGGGCCAGCCTTCATATTGATTTGAAGTTTTATTATCGTTTACATCAATAAGAAACTTGTAGGCATCCATGGTGTAAGTTTGGGCATCGGTATCAAAGGTTATTATGCCGAAACCGCTGCCTTTTTCATGGGCTTTCACATAACGATTCTCTGACTTCCCAACCAATGGATTAGCCACCGCGTAAACATACATCTTGTTGCCGAATGCATCCAAATACTCACCGGTATTACTTAAACCGTGTGCTGGGCGATTATTCACCTCAAATCCCACCGCATCAGGTTTCCACCAGCGCGGCCACCCTGCTGCAATAGCAGGGCTACAAAACGCCCAATTACTATCGCGCTGCTTATTGACACCATATTGTGACAAGGTGCCTAAATGCGTATCACCGCAAATATGCAAAGCCGCTGACTCACGCATGATATCAATAGCATTGTTGCGTGCGGTTGCAGGCCAACCACTGCTATCAAAGTCATATTTCAAGTAACGATCGGGTCGCGGTTGATGTGTCGCAATACCGGCAAATACCGTTTGACTCAGTACCGCTTTAAGTTCGTGACCACGCCAGTCTTGCGCCCATTGCTTCAAGTAAACCTCTTGCCGTTGGCCCAATAAGGCTAAATCAGGACCATCAAAGTCTGGATTAATATATCCTGGGGTTTCATCTTGCCCAGTTTCGCCTACGACCACACCTATCCCTTCAGGCGCACTTTTCCATTGCCGGTCAGCCAAAATTGCAAACCCGACATTGCCATACACTAAGCTTCCATAGTAACTGCTGATACCGCTTGGATTTGGACGAGTATCAAACCCTGTTGGGTGATGCGCCGTATTCGTTTTATGTACCACGTTAACCATAGACATAGGCTGAATGTAGCCCCCTAAAATACTCGCTGACGGGTCACGTTCAATGTGTTGCATAGGTGCGCCGCCCTCTCCCCACAAATTACCTTGTAATACATCATGATCATCAGGTAAGCACACAGTTGGACGATCGCGCATAACATCCCTAAAAGACCAACCGAACTGATAGTACATACGCAAATAATTCAGGGTTGCTCGGTCTGCTGGCGCCCTGACATACCCATAACCACCGTGGTGCTCGTATAATTGATCCCCAGAGAAAAACACCAAATCTGGGTCAAGCTTTTGTAAGTTTTCAGCCACCGGCGTGTAAGGAAAGGCATAATCGTTTTGGCATGTTAGCGATGCCATACGCAACGGACGACCGTCCGGATTCGCTTGAATGGTGCCGGAATAGATATCAGGTGTTTGGGAACCATCTTTATGGAACTGGTTGTATATCACACGAAACGCCGTGTTTTGGCTCTCATCCCAGTTTTCCTGGGTAAAGGTCGCTAGTGATGCCGCCGGGTCAATCTGGCTGTGACCGATTGCGTGCCACTGCCCATCACGTTTGACTTGCAGTTCAACATTTTGATTGTCTTTTTGCCCCATAGGGCCAAGTAAAGCACTGAGTTTAAGCACAAACCCTTTTTCACTCTGAGAGTCGTTCAGGGTGTACATAGTCCACAAAATAGGCCCGAAGCGCTGCTCATCAGAGTACTCGAAGGCATCTCCCGACATGCACCACTGGCTAAACCGATAGCGACTACCGTTATGCTCTAGTGCGTCTGTTTGAAAGTCTGTGGCCGGTAAAGCAAAATTACTTACCAAGGCAACATTTCCCAGGATCTCATCGGCTGAGACCAGCAAAGAATGTGCACCGAGTTCAGTTTGAGAGTTTGGGAGTCGCACCTTAACATCGAGTAACATAGCCCCAACCTGAGGCGTACCTGTAATGATTAAATCCACCGGCTGACCAGCAATATCTTGCACCAAGGTAACGCGCTCGCCCCCTATAACTAAGGTGTTTTTCACGACCCCAATATCAAAACCGTCACGCACGAAACAATTACTTTTGTAGTCATTTATTTCACTGCGCGCCCCTAAGCGCACTCCCCCACCGCCATCATTGGCGTTCTCAGACATATTCTGAATACGCACACTGAGGGTGAAACTCCCCTGTGGATTGGCTAACTGATGGGTAAGTGAATGAACACTGCGATTTCCACCAGGATTAATACAATGGGCGTGCCCATCTTTTACCCGCCAATCTTCCATAGGGTTTGCCCAGTATTCGCCGCCTAGCCAAACTCGATCGTGGGTTTGTTGCCATGGGTCTTGGGTATTAGACGTTAACTTAGCGGGTTTAGTTGTAGCCGTGTTAGTTTGACTAGCACTAAGGGAGTTTGCACACCCAGCACTCGCAGCAAGCACGCCAACCCCGACTCCAGCGCCGACAAATTTCAGCGCATCTCGTCTTGATACGCCCTTGTTACTGCTGTTATTCGCCTTGCTGCCTTTCATACACCACCACATTGATAATTGTAATTTGTTAACAATTATTATACGAAGTGGAAAACAAAAAACCACTCTTATTTGACATTTTATGAATACGGTTTCCCATTTACTACTTAACGGCTAAGCAATAAGCGGCAGGAGGAAGCGTCACCAGTTGCTACTTTACAACCAATGACCAAAACCGGTCACTACACCCGAACGGCTTTTATTGCTACACTACTGTCATTACATACAGCATTATTACCTACAGTCTTGTTTTTATGATTTTATATATAGCCGAAAAGCCCAGCTTAGGGCGCGCCATTGCACAAGGCTTCAGCGGGCAGCAACAGAAAAGTGACGGCTATATTAAACTTGCAAATGGCGACTGCGTAACTTGGTGTATCGGCCATTTGCTTGAACAAGCAGAGCCCGACAAATACGACCCAGCGTATGCAAAGTGGGCGCTACAGCATTTACCCATTGTCCCCCAAGACTGGATATTGGTTCCCAAAAAAGGCACCAGTAAACAGTTATCAGTGATAAAGCGTTTATTGAAAACAGCCACCAAGGTGATTAATGCTGGCGATCCAGACCGCGAGGGCCAGCTACTGGTCGACGAAGTCATCACCTATTGCAAGGTAAAACGCGACATTATCGACAACGCTGGGCGCTTACTTATCAATGATTTAAACCTAAATGCGGTTAAAAAGTCGCTAACGAATATTCGCCCGAATCGCGAATTTACCGGCTTGTCTATCTCTGCCTTAGCTCGTTCTAGAGCCGACTGGCTCTATGGTTTAAATTTAACCCGAGCATATACTCTGCTCGGGCAGCGCGGCGGGTACTCAGGAGTGTTATCTGTGGGCCGGGTACAAACGCCAGTACTTGGCTTGGTTGTCAGGCGAGATGCAGAAATAGCACAATTTGAGTCGAAACCCTTTTATGACGTCATAGCCACGCTCGCCACACAAACCAGCCCAAGTCGCCAAACGTTTACTGCAAAGTGGCAACCCAGTGCAGCCTGCGAGCCTTATCAAGACGAAGAAGGTAGGGTGATTGTTAAAAGGCTCGCTGAAACCGTAGTGAATAAAACCCGCGGCCAGCCGGGGATAGTCGAATCATACACAGTGAAAGACAAACAAAGTCCGCCACCACTGCCATACAACTTATCAGCGCTGCAAATCGACGCATCTAAGCGCTACAACCTATCGCCTAAGGCTGTACTGAATGTGTGCCAGTCTTTGTACGAGCGACATCAATTAATTACTTATCCCCGCTCTGATTCGCGGTATTTACCCATGGAACATTTCAAGGATGCGCAAAACGTATTAAGTGCGATAAAAGCCAATGCTCCTGACCAGAAAAGCGCTGTGGACAATGCCAATAGCAAGCTTAAGTCAAAAGCCTGGAACGACAGCAAAGTAGATGCTCACCATGCGATTATTCCAACATCACGTCGCAAAGCACTAGCAAGTTTAAGTGGTGATGAGGCAAAGATTTATCAGCTAATTTCTACTCAATATGTGATGCAGTTTTATGGCCCCCATAAGTATCAAGAACAGGTAGCCGTGGTGACGATTGCTGGGGGAACCTTTGTAGCCAAAGCAAAAGCCACCACAGATAAAGGCTGGTTGGCATTAACAAAGCAGAGTGAAGCTAAGCAAGAGCCTGCTCTGCCCTCTTTGGTAAAAGGCCAAGTGCTCGATTGTGTTGACTCTCAGTTAGTCGAAAAACAAACGTCGCCTCCTAAACATTTCACCGAAGCAACGCTACTGGCTGCCATGACTGGCATAGCCCGTTATGTGCAGGATGCGAATATTAAAAAGATCCTCAAAGAAACAGACGGCTTAGGAACCGAAGCAACCCGAGCCTCGATTATCGATTTATTGTTTAAACGTCAATTTACGCAAAAAAGCGGCAAAGAAATACACGCCACCCCCACAGGTAAGGCGTTAGTAAACGCCTTGCCAAGTGAATCAACCTTGCCGGATATGACCGCCATTTGGGAAGCGAATCTGGATAAAATATCTCAGCGACAAATGCGCTATCAAGATTTTATGCAACCTCTTACACACACCATAGGCGAGTTAATCAACGCCAGTCAGCGCATCGATACCAGTCAGTTTGCAGGCCTTGCTTCCACCAAGCCGGCCTATAAAAAGAAGTGGCGTAAGAAGAAAAAAGCCAGTTAATACCACCGACTAGTCTTCCAATGCGTAAGCAATAACATAGCCGCCTTTGCCATCACGGGGGCTGCGTGAGTCTTCATAGGTGTTTGTTTCAGGATCCCGAGGGTACGTCCAACTGGGATTTGGCACAGTCACTATGATGAACTGCTTGCCCGTTTTGCTAGATTGATAACTCATAGGGGTAGACTGCCCATGTCCCGGAAGCCCGTGTTCCCACTTTATCTCTCCTGTTCGCACATCATAAGCACGTACTGTGGCATCCATAGTGGAGCTAATAAAAGTGAGCCCTCCTCGCGTCGTTAAGGTGCCGGCTCTAACAGCCACCCCCACCTCTATAGGTAAACCAGAGCGAATTCCGAAGGGACCAGCATGCGCCATATTACCCAACGGTCGGCTCCAGAGTAATTCTTTGGTGTTCAGGTCCATCACGGCGATACGTGCCCACGGCGGTTCAAAACAAGGCACCCGTGTACCCAATTTAGACATAAAGGGTTCTGGCCAACCGTAGTACTTAATGCGTAAATAATCATAAGGATCGTCGGGATCTGCCTCTCGTGGCTCTGGCATAGGCGCGTTAGGGTCCATTCTCACTGCTGGGTGATGGGGGCCCAATAAATATTGCGCAATTGGGCCTGCCTTTGCCACTTGTTCTGGGGTGACCATATTTAGGCGATGAGCCAACATTTGCGGTGCAGCTATGAGCAAGCCATTGTCCGCATCTACTGAAACACTGCCCCAGTTAAATCCGCCAAAATTTCCCGGCGCTAACATAGTACCGCCTATTAACAATGGGCCATCAGCAGAGGGCGGCGTAAACATGCCTTCGTAATTCATGATCTTATATTCAACGCGGCACAAAAGTTGGTCCAAAGGCGTGAGGCCCCACATGTCCTCTTCATGCCTAAATGGATGAAAGTTGGGTAGCGGAGAAAATGGCTGCGTAGGGGAAAGTCGCTCACCATACAGTTCACTTTGCGGTACCGGTCGCTCTTCAATTGGATGCACCGGGGTGCCATCTCGCCTATCCAGTAAAAAGATGTCACCCATTTTTGTAGGCACTGCCACCGAGGGCACCATTTCACCGTCTCGCTCTACATCCACCAATACAGGCTGAGCGGGCAAGTCGTAATCCCACACGTCATGATGCACCGTTTGGTATTTCCAGCGCGGCTCGCCAGTCGCTCCATCTAGCGCCACAATGGCCGATGACCAGCCGTCATCATAGTCTCGTCTGACACCACCCCAATAATCCGGTGAAGCA
Source organism: Paraglaciecola chathamensis S18K6 (assembly GCA_000314955.1). Taxonomy (GTDB): domain Bacteria; phylum Pseudomonadota; class Gammaproteobacteria; order Enterobacterales; family Alteromonadaceae; genus Paraglaciecola; species Paraglaciecola chathamensis. Next base: position 28,200 of record BAEM01000009.1, read on the forward strand.
TTACCTGTTGGCGCGTAGATCAGGTCAAGTTCGGGATCGTAGCTCATGATCGTCCACACATTAGGCGTACCTGGGGTGTATATCTCTCCCGCTTTAGGCTCACCGTAATAGCCAGGGTTGCCTAAATCCCACGCCCAGACGAATTCCCCTGTGATAGCGTTAAATGCCCTAACCACACCTGAGGGCAAGCCGAGATCTTGGGTATCTGCCACCAGCCCACCCACAACGGCAACGTCATCAGCAATAAGCGGAGGTGATGTTAGGTAATACTCTCCAAGTTCGTGTAAACCTAACCCGTGGGTTAAATCGACTGAACCGTTTTCTCCAAAATCAGTGCACAGCGCGCCTGTCATGGCATTCACCGCCATCAACCTAGCATCCACAGTGCCAACCATTATACGTTTCGGACATTGCCCTGAATAATCTTCAGGGGCTTCGTGATAACTTATCCCGCGGCACGTTTCTGCATATTGATTGCTACCAGTAGGGATCGCATCGGGGTCGTAGCGCCAAACTTCTTCACCGTTATCACTGTTAACGGCCATCAATACATTTGCTGCACCGCAGATATAAAGAAGATCGTTCACTTGTAGCGGTGTCATTTTAAATGTCTTCTCGACACCTGTACGATAGCGCCATACTTCTTTTAACTTACCGACAGTTTCAGTGTTTATCTGTTCTAACTGGGCGAAACGGCTACCGCCATCCGTGTTGCCGTAATTTTGCCAATCGGTCACCTCGGCTATTTCCGGTACCGTTCTTTGTGTACCCGTACCATTTTGCTCGTAGCCCTGAAAAATTGTCACCAACAAGGCAATAATACTAAGCCCGCTTGGCAAGGCTATCCAGCGGCGATTTACCACAGAACCTTCATGTTGATGCTTGAGTGTTGATACATACCAAGGGGTTACAAACCAAAGACCCAGCACTAACCATGTGGCAACTCGCGGTAAGAATGCGAGCCAATATAAATCTGATTCGTAGATTGCCCATATAAGTGTGACAACCAAGAGCCCACCAAACAGTTTATAGGCTATAGGCTTCCCCTTGATCATATAGACTGCTGTGGCGAACAGTGTGAGGCCCGCTGCAAAATAATAAAGGCTGCCCCCTAGAAAGACGAGATATCCGCCTAGCAGGAGCAACGGCAAGCCAAATAAAAAGAACAGTACAACAACTAACCAGTGGAAAATTTTAGTTAACATGACATTTAGCGCTCCAAGGGACAATATTTCACTGAAAACATAGGAATACCGTGCTCAATCTACTTTTTACGTTGTTTACGTTTCGTAATACCCGCGTTTGTGTTGATTCAGCACAAGGTGTTTTTCAATTATTCCATTCCGTTGTTTTTGAAGTTTTTGGCTGAAAACGGTGACTTAGCTGCTAACGTCTGAAAACCAAGTAAATTACCGTCAGGGTCGCGGCCAAAGAACGTTTTACCGCCATTGAGCAAGTGCGTTTTTGTCACTACGCTGCCCCCAGCATCAAGTAGCATTTGCTTCGCAGTTTCTAAATTGGTGACATCAAACATGACCATATTAAAACCAGTGGCATCAATTGGTCTGGGTGCATCTAGTACTTTTGGAGCTGGGTTATGGTATTGAATAATTTCTAGTTCCAAATTTCTTACTTGAAACCATGCCATTTCCATTTCACTGTCTTTTAGGCCGGAAATTTTATCCACAGGCTCACCAGAATTATGAAAATACTGACCTGAACGACGCGGGTTTTCGGTTTCCAGTAAGATCGAGTAAAAATCAATTAAGCGTTCCATGTCTGTAGTTGCCAGTGAGACATGACGAAGGCGTCGCGCATTTTTTGGCGGCATAGGCAGGTTAAGTTTCTCTATGTCAACGTGCTCTATTTCTATCATGATGTTATCGGGGTCACGCACATAAGCATAAGATACGTGTGTCTTAGGGTTTGTAACCATCTCTTTGTCGCCGATATGACGCGCCCCGCCCGCTAGAATTTTTTGGTATGTCTGCGTGGTATCAATGACCTGAAAAGCAAGATGCGCTAGACCTGGGCCATTGGCATCAACAAAGTTGCTGGCCTTGGCTTTTTCAGAGGGGTCATCGAACTGCATTAATAGCACCTGTGCGTTCACACCTCTTAACAGTTTAGTCCTGGCGGTGACACCTGAGCGCTGAGCAACCTCATTAATCAATGCATTATCATTCAGCTTTCCCGCCTCGATAAGCTGAATTTCTGTCGCGTCACGGTAGAGCTTTTCAGATCGTTCGAGATCGCTCACCGCCATACCTACGTAATTCACCCCTTCAATAACTGGGTTATCCACTCGACTAGGCGGAGTAACAAACCAAGAGCAACCGCTTAGTAGCAAGAGTGCTAAAAAACCGCTTAAATAGTGACGCATAGTTTTCTCCTTATTAGAAAACGAAACAAACTTAGTGTATTTCCGTGATATCAAACCGCTAAAAGTTGACCGTTTTTACCGTTGCACCATCCACCCTTAAGTTAGTGCCAGTAATATGTGACGCCCTCGGGCTAGATAAAAACGTTATCGGATTAGCCACTTCTTCTGGGCTCCCTAAGCGATTAAATGCCGACAGTGACGCGACTTTGTTGTAAAACTCAGGCTGCTTGTTTTTCATCAGATCCCAATGACCGTTTTTGTGTACGATAGGTCCTGGTGATACAACATTAACCCGAATATTAAATTGGCCTAATTGGTTAGCGAGTTTCATCGCATATGAGGTTAACGCCGCTTTAATCGCACCATATTCCAACTCACTAGGCGAATTATTGATCATCACCGAAGCAATAGATGCGACAAAAACAATTGATGGCGAAGCACTCTTTTTAAGATACGGTAGCGCCAGTTCGGTTAATTTAATATGTTGCATTAGGTCTACTTCAAAACGGTTTTTCCAACGTTCAATGCCTTCTTTACTCTCAAGAGTACTGACATTGCTAACCAGCACGTCTAGCCCGCCTAGGTGTTCAATTGCCTCTTTAAACCATGCTTCATACGCCGAGTTGTCAGTCACATCGAACGGCTTAGTAAACACAGGATAAGTACTCGAAGACCAAGTATTAGCGGCTTCATCTAGTGCTGCTTTGCCCCTTGCGCAAGTCGCTAGTTTCATATCTTCCGCTAGAAAGTTTTCCATGACCGCTCTACCGATCCCTCGGCTTCCCCCTGTCACAATCCCTTTTAAACCCTGCATATTTAAATTCATTGGTAATCCTTCATATTTTGAGATTATCAACAGCACAAAAACGCGAGTGATAATCAATCATTGTTTGTTAACTTGCCGCGCCTCATAGAGCAGTTATTCGGCGGCTAAAAGGTATAACCTACAGTTACACCATAGGTTCTGGGTTGATTAATATAGGCACCAACGGTCCCTGCTTGGCCTGCTTGGCCGTATACACTCAACAGGTTTTCGTCGTCAGTTAAATTGCGCCCCCATACCTGAACACTCATGTTGTTATCAAAGTGCAAACCTGCACTCATTCCAAGGTTATTCACCTGCCGAGTAAAGTCTGGGTTATTTGCTGTTATGCTGCCCGACGGAGCAAATACCAGGGCGCTTTCATATGTATAGTCGGCGCGAACATACATATCGGCAGTATCAAATGAGGTGGTATATACGATGCCAGCAACCATGCTTTTCTCGGGAATATTTAACGGCCTTGTGCCAGACAGATCCTCCGGGATGCGATTACCGAATTCATCTAAAGGTGCATTTGGTCCAGGAGGGGCATTTTCAAACTCATCATAAATAGGGTCTAAATAGGTACCCGCTAAGGTGAAAGTCCAATTTTTGTTCAGTGAATAACGAACATCGAATTCGAACCCATCGACTGAGGTTTTCCCCGCGTTTGCTTGAAAGAAATCTATGCCATCAAAACTTCTTACCTGAAAGTCATCAAGTGATTGATCGAAGATCGCCAGATTCGCTTGGAAATTTTGATACCAGACTTTCATGCCCACCTCGGTCACGGTGGAATACTCCGGAGAGGAAAAGCGGGAACCATACATAGGATTAGATGAGTTCTCTCCAGAAGCATCTAGCGCCGAGGCAAGAGAACTAGAAGGCCGTGAGAAGTTAGTTAGATCCCATGATGACGATTTAAACCCAGTCGCTTGGCTAATATAGAAGTTGTAGTTTTCATTGAGTTTGTATGCCAGGCGTAACAAATACGTCGTGTCGCTGTCATCTGATTTACCGTTTTCAAGCGAGTTAGGAAAACTGACTGTGGGTGGCCTAAACTGGGCGGCACTTAACCCAGCGAATGCTCCACCGGCTAACGTGTTGAAATTAATCGCAGAAAACACATCATCATTGGACGTTTCTCTAACGTAGGCTTGTTTTCTATCATTGGTATAATTTAACCCGCCGGTTAAGGTCAATGAGTCGGTCAACTGATAATCAGCTGACGCAAAGAATGAGTAATCCTTGTTGTCTTGCCCTTCGGCATACGACACCGATATGCCCTCTGGGTAGAAGGTCCCTTCAGGAAAGCCTAATGCACTTTCTACAGCAACTAACCCGCCACCCGTGAGTAAATTCACAAAGGGCCTGAGCTGAGGGCCATACTCTAATGCATCTGTTGATTCTATTTCTTCATCGAAAAAGAAACCACCTGCAATCCAGCTAAATGGTCCATCGCTGGTAGATGTCAAACGTAACTCTTGACTAAATGCTCGTATATCGATGTCTCTAACCGAGGTCGATGTATCTACCGAACTATTGCCAACAGGGTTTGAAGCCGCAAGAGAGTTAAAACGATAGGCAGTAATGGAAGTCAACGAGAAGCCTGCAAAGTCCACATCGAGATGAGCAGAGATACCTCCATCTTCTAAGTCGTTGGTCGGCGCTTTAATCAGCACTGACTCTCTAGCAAAGGGATTATTTTCGTCCAAAACGATGCCACCGAGTGCTAAAACAATGCCATTGACAGGCCCACTTATTACATTTGGACTCGAGCAACATATCTCATCGATTTCGCTATAATCCGCTATTACACGAAGCGATACATCAGGTGTTGGCTCCCAAAGTGCCTGGCCTCGAACGTTCCAACGATCTCTGTCATCTTGGTCAGGCACTCCTGCTTGCAATGATGTGATGAAACCATCTCTTCTATTGATACCAGCAGAAAAGCTTAATGCCAGCTCGTCAGTCACCCCACCAGTAACATATCCTTTCACGCGTCTTTGATTGTAATTACCGAGTGTTGCTTCCACTCTGCCTTCTGTGACAAAAGAAGGGGCAGATGTAATTACGCTGACCACCCCAGCGGATGCATTTTTGCCGAAAAGCGTGCTTTGTGGGCCGCTTAGCACTTCGACTCGCTCTACTCGCGGTAAATCTGATATTGCCCCACCGGCTCTTGAACGAAATACACCATCAATAAACACCCCGACTGAGGGCTCTGTACCTATACCTGATGGGCTACCAAAACCGCGAATACTAAAACTAGTCGCAGACGTCAGTGTTGTTTGACTGACTTTCAACGAGGGCACCAACACTTGCAAATCTAATACATCTACTATTTTAGACTGCTCAATATCTGCAGCGCTGGTGACTGATACTGCTATAGGAGTATCTTGCAAAGTGAGCGGTCGTTTGGACGCAGTAACAAAAATACGTTCGACCTCTTCCTCTGAGTCCAAAGCGGAAGTTTGCTGTGCATTCGCTGAAGACATTGCCATGACACCGGCAATAGCGCCGGCAACTGCCCTTGATATTGTTGACCGTTTTAAACGCTTATCAGTTGTAAACATGTTGTATTCCCCGAAAGTAAAATATCCCCTCTCAAGCGAAAACAGAACAACCAATATCGCCGATGAGTGGAATGATTATATAAACAGACAAATAAAACTTATTGAACATGCATACATTAGTCAACAAAAAATTAACATTTACAACGGCAAGCTTCGCAAAAAAGCGATTAAACAATTTAGGCGACATACAAATAAATGACTACAAAACAACAAGATAACTAATAAAAAGTGCTAAAAAATTAAATATACAAGTAAAATAAACTAATGAGTAAAAGTATATTATTTATACTTATAGTTCTTTACAGGAGCGAAACAAGTCGCCATATTAAGAGGGTTAAGATTTTATAACCACCACTAATGAACACTAACCCACTAAGGTTTTATTATGAAACATTACGCTGTGCTAATTGGCTTATTTACCTTACTCATTGGTTGCACAGAACCACAGGATATAGGCGAGCTAACAACACCAAAAAGCCACATGGGGTTTGATTCAAAAACAATCGAGCTGAATGGGTTAACATTTCACTATGTAGAAAAGGGTAGCGGCGATTTGATCTTGTTTTTACATGGATTCCCCTACTTCAGTGAGTCTTGGTTTAAGCTATTGGATGTATTTGGTGAGCACTACCATGCAGTTGCCCCAGATAACAGAGGATACGGCTATACAGATAAACCTGACGACGTCAGTGATTACAAAATTGAAAAGCTAGTTTCGGATGTTGAACAGCTCATGACGCAGCTATCACCAGACAAAAAAGTGATCCTAGTCGGCCATGATTGGGGGGCCAGTTTGGCGTGGGCGGTGGGCCAGCTGTACCCCGAACGTGTTGAAAAGCTCATTATTATCAACGGAGTGCCTTCCAACGCTTTTCTTAAAGTATTACAAGAAAGTAAGCAGCAACGTGAGCGCTCAAAGTATGTAGAAAGCCTAAACGGATGGATGGCAAAAATGATGTTTGCCGTTCGTGGGCCAGAATTGATTTGGAAGGGGGTGGCGCGATTGCATGAAAACGGCCATGTAAACGATCAGTTTAAACAGGCGTTTCTGACCGCTTGGCAACAACCTGACGCTGCTCAATCTGCCGTCAATTGGTATGCAGCAAATTTTCCCCCATTCGACCAGATCCAGCAGGCTGATTATTGGCCCAGTGAAAGTGCTCGTATTACGGTTCCCAGCCTATTGATTTGGTCAAAAGAGGACCCTGCCTTTACCTCGGATGCATTTAACGCCATCCCTGGGTATGTTGACGACTTAACAGTCAAAGTTATCGATACACAAAGCCATGTTCCTTTCATCGACCACTCACAAAGCGTTATCAATTTCATGCAAGATTTTATTCGTGGTAACTAATGTGATTGATTCTCATGCTGGCAACATTAGGCTACCATGCTTAGTTTGCCTCACAGCAATAGATTGGTTGTTAAACGCCATTACCATTTCAAGAAGTTGAAGTGCATAAAATAGAAGCTGATTATGATTAAACCGAAGAAAACACGAGTACGCTTATCTCCTGAACGACGCGAGCACGAAATCTTACAGTACTGTGCCAAAATCGTCGCTGAACAAGGCGTTTTCGCCGTCAGTATCGAGCAAATCGGTAAGGCGCTAGACATCAGCAAGTCCACTGTTTATTCCTATTTCCCCAGCTTGTCTGACTTACTACAGGAATTATTTCGCCGTGAAATGAAATCACTGCGGGCGGCCCAGCAAAAGGCAATTCAAGAAGCGAGCACTATCGAACAATTGGTCCGCGGGGTTACCCATGCTTATCTTGAATACATAGATGAAAAAGGCTTACTTATAAGTCGTTTACAGTCCGATCCGAGTTTGTCTTCTGTGGGTGGTCCTACCGAGTACGGGCGCGAGATTGCCGTTAATCACATCGCTGAAATACTGGCCGAAATGTTTGATATTCCTATGTCGATAGCCATTCCGGGGGTGGATATTTCATTTGGTTTACCAGAAGCAGCAGGGCAATGTTTACACCGTAAAGTAACAGACAAGAAAACCATCGAAGATCTCACCGTTTCTATGATTTTATCCTGTATCCACGCGATAAAAGATGGCAATGATGTGCGGTTACGCCTTATTCCCCAACGCGAATCATCAACAAATTCTGACACCTGAGCCAGAAAATACATCGAATTAACTGATAAATATTCAGCCAATTTACTCACTTGCGTTTTCTTTAATCCTAAAAAAGCAACCTCGCGGTTGCCTTTAAAGGGCTAGTAAACACTTAGCCTTAGCCAACCCAAATTAACTAACCTGAATACTGCATAAGCCGGAAGAATTTGATTAAGCTATTGAATTATAATGTTAAAATTTAGCTTTAACGATACTTCATCAACCAGAACGTCAAGTTAACTAAAACATAGTTACATTCTACGACGGCGTAATACTGCGCCTAATATGCCCAATGCTAACAAGCCTAACGCGCCAGGTGCTGGTACATTTGTGGCATCTGGGGTCGTGGTGACGCTAGTTGGCGTGATGCCATTGGCAAAAACAGTTGGTGCACTCTCATCTTGAGAACTCAGAATTCCATAGAGTGAAGAAGCCGGCTGGTCTCCTTCGAACACAAAACCATCCCAAGTGTTTCCTCCCCAAAGCGCTCCATCATTAGCAGAATACCAATTTAGGGTATTTTCCCCGTTGGTGAAAAAACTATCGATATCACCATATAAATCTTGCGCGGTATATTCTGCAGGGTTGTAGAATCCGCCGCCATCATTATCACTGTTAGATTCTTCTATATAGAGCACTTTCGTTGCCCAGTTTTCGGCATTTATCGTATAGGCTTCATAATAGAAGTAATTGTCATCAACGTTTCCGGCACCACTACTTTCAACATATGAACCCCAATCTTCAGCGGTCTCAATCTTTGCCGTCGTATCAATATTGGTTACGCCAAACCCTACTAATAAACTATTTTCTAGCTCATTAGTCACTGTGTATCGCCCAAGTCCATCTGCGTAACTTTCAGTGAAACTGATGGCACCGAGATTTTGCGTAGGCTCCCCCCCGATGACCGTGGCACTAGCCTGTGCACTGGATAGAGCCAAGCCAAGCATTAAGAATATTTTATTTTTTGATATCAGTTTCATTACTACTTCCATTTGATTTATAAGAACTTTTACGCGCATCGAGATAATTTAGCGCGATGCCTTTAAGCAATAAACCAGCCAAGTGGAAAATCATTTATTTATCAATTACTTAGATGACAAGCTATTTTTAACTGTAAAGAAGTCCGACAAGTTAAATTCATGATTATTATAGATATTCCTCAATAATAATAATTAATTCCTAGATCCTCACTCACCGTGTAAAAGACTCTCTTCGTATGGCCGTGCTGCAAACAGGCCCAAGGATACTCGGTATAAATATCTCCCGAAAACCAGTGTCCGTTTATAAAGACAGTGTTAGTATCTGGGACGAAGTCGTATTAAAGGAGTAATAAAATGAAAAGGAATGCTAAGGCTGTGCACGTCGCCCTTTTTTTGATCTTTAGCCAGTTAGTCAGTACGTCCGCTTTCGGTACGGAATTACCCCCATCACAATTTAGTCGCCTACCTTCGGTCGTAAAACCGAATTTATCGCCTGACGGTGAGCGAATTGCCTTGATCAAAAATTATCTTAATCCTGAAATATCAGTGCTTTCACTGTTAGATGTCAAAACCAACGCCGTAAAGATGCTGGTAAAGTCTGACAACGAAAAGGTAAAAGTAAATTGGTTCACATGGGCCAATGAAAAAACGTTGATAGTCAGCCTACGGTTTGCCAGCAAAGAGAGATTTGTAAAGTTCACTGAGACACGCTTAATCGCTATTGATGTAGATGAAGAAGAAATTAAACAACGTAATCTATTTAAACCAAGAGGCGGACGATCTAAGGAGCATAACTCCCAGTTTCAGGATACGGTTGTCTCATTCTTACCCAATGACCCAGATCATATTTTAATGGCACTGGATCTCGATGTGGCGAACCTACCATCGGTATATAAAGTTAACGTTAATTCGGGTCGCAGATCGCGCGTTCAAAAAGGAAAAATGCAGGTGCGAAGCTGGATGGCTGACCGCCAAGGGAACGTTCGTTTAGGAGAGTCACTCAGCTACAAAACAGGTAAAGCCTCTATACGTTACCGTTTACCAGGCAAAGAAGACTGGGAAAAGATGTATGAACATAACGCCTTAGAAGAAGTAGGCATTAATCCGTTAGGTTTTGCCAAAGATCCTAATATGCTTTTTTACAGTGCCTACAAGGGCGATAAAAAGGCTTTGTATAAAATGAATCTCACTACACAAGAATCTACCTTGGTTTTTGAAGATCCTGAATACGACGTTGATGGTTCACTAATCTACTCAACTAAGCTCAACGACGTCATTGGTATCTATCACTCTAATAGCCCGACGGGTCGTATTTATTGGGACGATAACTATAAAAAGTTTCAAGATGCATTGGACTCGGCCTTGCCTGATACCAGTAACTACCTAGTTGACTTTAGCCGTAGTGAAGAGAGCTACCTACTTTACACTGAGAACGATTTTGTACCCGGAGCCTATTTACTAGGTAATCGACCTGATAGAACGCTAAATATGATATTCCAGCAATACCCTGGATTACATGCGTTCATGACGAGTAACCATAAATTGGTCAGCTATACAGCACGCGATGGCGTAAAAATTGAAGGCTACCTAACGCTGCCTGAAACAACTGACGGCCCAATCGCGACAATTATTCATCCGCATGGCGGCCCAGGAGCGCGTGAATACAGTGGCTTTGACTACTGGACATCATTTTTCATCAACCGTGGTTATGCCGTGTTTCGCCCTAACTTTCGAGGGTCTTCAGGCTATGGTAAACAGTTCGCTGATAGTCAAATGCAAGGTTGGGGATTAACCATGCAAGATGACATAACAGATGCAGCAAAGTGGTTAGTTGACGAGAAAATCGCTGATCCTAAGCGTATGTGTATTGTAGGTGCTAGCTATGGAGGCTATGCCGCAACTATGGCTGCCACCAAAACCCCAGACTTATTTCAATGTGCCATTAGCTTTGCAGGTGTAATGGATTTAAAGCGCTTGGTCAGCAAAAGTCGTCACTTTTTAAACAAGAAGTTTGTGCGAAAACAAATAGGTGAAGATAAAGATGATTTAGAAGCACGTTCACCTTATCACAATGCTGCTAAAATCAAGATCCCCATCTTGCTACTGCACGGTGAAGATGATCGCGTGGTAGACGTCTATCAAAGTCGCCAGATGTATAGTGAACTGCAAGATTTAGACAAGCAGGTAAAGTATATAGAGCTCGAAAACGGCGATCATTACCTCTCAATTCAACGCAATCGCCATCGGGTATTTACCGAGATGGATGCATTCTTAAAAATGCATTTAGGTGTCGCTAGGGCCAGTACAGACGCCCCTGAAAAAAGTCAGGCCGTTGGCGAATAAGCGCGAGCGCTATTTGCCGTGCTTTTTATGAAAACACTATGTATGAAAACACTGTGTATGAAAACACTGTGTATGAAAGCACTGTGTATGCCAGCGCTCTTTATAGAGTTACATTTATGACGATACTATTTGTTGCAACACTCAATACCTTTCTCACACTTTAAAGCGCCCCTGAGGGCGCTTTTTCGTATTAGGCACAAGCCTCACATAATTAGCCGACGACGCGTTCACCTTTGTCATCAATAATCAGCTCACCATCTTCTTTTTTATATGGACCCGGCGGCCACTGAGCAAGCAAGTCGAGAACCTGCTCACTTGGGCGACACAACTTAACGCCTTTTTCAGTACACACAATCGGGCGATTGACTAATATCGGGTGCGTCAACATTGCGTCCAAAATTGCCTCATCACTCACGTCTTCATCTAATAAGCCAAGTTCTTTAGCTGGTGATTTAGTTGTGCGCAGTGCCCTACGCGGTGAGAGATTAGCAGCCGCGAACAGGGCCAACAATTGTGGACGTGTCCAACCTTCCTCTAAGTATTCGATAACCTCAGGTTGATAACCAGCATCTTGAATAATACTCAGTACATTTCGCGATGTTCCACATGCAGGGTTGTGATGTATAACGACCATAAATCTAGCGCTCCTATTTTCAGTAAATGAGTGACTATGCTCCTTAACACACATTTGAAATATCATATATATGAAATTTCGCATTTGAGGCTATAAAAGTCAATACATACTGTTAAGTTTACCTCTAACTTTCCATCAATATTATTACTCGCTACCAATGGAATCATCAGCACGCTTCTCTGTGGCTTGAACCCATAAGCAAACCATAATGAGTAGCATACCGAACCAACCCAAGGGGGAAATGACTTCGCCGACAATCAGCACAGCCAAAATAGCCGCTACAACAGGCTCCATTAATGTAAGCAAAGAAGCACTGCTCGCATTGATGTGCCTGAGACCATAGCCAAAGGCGATATAACCCAATGTCATGGGAATTAACGCCATATATACTGATACCAAGGCGTTGCCTGTAGAACTAAATAAATTATCGCCAGTAAAAAACAATGACGGTAGCAACAACAAGGCTCCTAGGCCGAAAATGCCACCTATGGCAGCTTGAGAGTGCACGCCGCTATCAATCATGGCCCGCGCCGCCCATGCATAACTCGCATAGGTCAAACCCGCCAATAAACCTAAGGCGATCCCCCATAATTGACGCTGAGGCGCTGCTTGACCAGTAAGATAACCAGTAGCATGCTCTGATACTTGCTCGGTTGTTTGCCCTAGGGGCGACAAGTCGGGCATATGTGGCTCCCCAAAAGCGAGTAAAGCGATGCCGATTAGGCCAATCACCACACTGATTAACCAGCGCTTCGTTAGGGAGAGCGTCTTGTTAAAAAGATACTCCAACAGGGCGGCAAACAAAGGGGCACTGCCAATCGATACAACGGTACCTACCGCCACACCGGCCAAGCGCATCGAGCTATAAAACGCGAGTGGATAAACCGCTAGCGCTAACGCGCTCAGTAGTAAAATATTCTTTTGCTGCACCAGACAAGCAAATTGTAGTTTCAACTTTTTATAAGCCAAACCGGCTTGAATTATGCCGGCCACGCCCATAGCAAAAGCACCAATCCCTAGGGGGCTAATGTTAGGAGCAAAGCTCGCCGCTACTCCTGTTGTTCCCCATAGAACGGCAGCGAATAAAATAGCCGTGGCTCCACACTGATATGGAGAAAACCCAACTCGATTAACTATCATGATCTGCCTTTATTTTTGCCTTAAACATGGCCCAAAGTATAGGTAAGCCAGTATTCAAATACTTTGCTAAAAAGACGCAAGGTTTGGTTGAACAGACGTATTATTTTCCTTGAGAGAAAGACCGGGGAGACATACCAACGTAGAGCGAAAAGCGCCGACTAAAGGCTGAAAGGTCACCATAGCCTACTTTTTCAGCGACCAGTTGTACCGGTAAATCAGTATGTGCTAATAAAGCTTTAGCCTTCTCCATTCTAAGTTCAGTAATGTACTGCTGAGCAGTCTTAGAAAAACTGGCTTTAAAACGCTTTTTGAATTGGGTTGAGCTTAAACAGGCTAATCGCGCCAGCTTGTCGATACTCAAAGGTTGTTCAAGATGTGCATTGATCCAGCTTTGAACAGTGCGCATTTGTTTATCAAGCGTTTGAGAAGCCTGTTGCTGTTCAAGCAACATGCTAAATACGTCGAGAATGGAGCGCTCGATCCCACTGTCGACCTGGTGCTGTAATTGCTTTTCAATAAACTGCAAAAAGCTTGTTAACACAGGGGAAATACAAAACACCGCTAAACCACTGTTGAGTAAATGAAGAGGTAAGGTATCTAAGTCGGCCACAATAAAGCGTGCTGCTTCATCCGCTTTGAACCCATGCTCAGTGCCGTTTGGTACCACTACGCATTCCCCAACCGTCACCTGCCCCACATAGCTATTCATCTCAATGACTATGCTTCCTTGTACCGGCAACACCAGTTGGTGGTGCTCGTGATGCACATGACTTTGAAGTTGCTTAGTGTAAGCGCGAATACTTAGACTGTTATTCATTACGGCAATACATCGAAAAAACGGGAAGCCAGTATAGCGTTAGTTTCTGGGTATTTTAAAGTGTCGTTAGCACGCCCACTCCCCCGCCCATGGGCGCATTTTTTTTCGCAATTTTATGGGTATAACACTGATGGTAACCACAGCGTCAGCTGCGGGATAAAGGTGACGAGCAGCAAAACAAAAAGCAGTGGTACTAAGAAAGGAAAGGTTGCCCGAGCGCACGTTTCGAACGGTACCTGCGTCACCCTAGATAATACATAGAGCACCATCCCAACGGGCGGTGTCAACAAACCAATCATCAAGTTCAACACCATCATTACCCCGAAATGAACTGGATCTATGCCTAAACTCACCGCGACGGGCAGCAACACTGGGGTCAAGATCGTTATCGCGGCTATAGTTTCCATAAAACAACCAACAATGAATAAGATCAAGGTGATCAGCAATAGTATCGCCACTTTACTGTCAGTAAATGCAAGCATCCATTGGGTGAAGTTTTCAGTTATGTGTTGTGTGGTCAGCACCCAAGAAAAAATCGCGGCACCGCCTATGATCAACATAATAATGCTTGTCGTTTCAATGGTTTCAATACTCAACGCCAGAAGCTTTTTAATGGTGAGCGTTCGGTAAACAACCGCACCTAAAAATAATGCGTACGCACTTGCTGCAATAGCCGCTTCCGTCGCGGTAAACAAGCCAAACAAAATGCCACCAATAATCAACACAGGGGTCATCAAAGATAAAAACGCGCGGCTAAATGTTGTCGTACAGCGCAGCACAGAGAAACCTGAATCCTTTGGATAATTGCGCTTCTTAGCATACCAAGCCACCATCAACATCAACGCAAGCGCCATGATCAGGCCAGGGATCATCCCTGCGGCAAATAACTGACCAATAGAAGCAGAAGACATCACAGCGTAAATAATCAGCGGCAAACTAGGCGGAATGATAGGCCCGATAGTTGACGATGCCGCCGTTACACCAACAGCAAAACCTGCGTCATAGCCTTTATCCCGCATCGCTTTGACTTCAATGGCGCCTAACCCGCCAGCATCGGCAACCGCCGCACCTGACATACCCGCAAACAGAATTGATGCCCCAACATTGACGTGTCCTAAACCACCGCGCAACCACCCTACTAGCGCATTAGCAAAATCAAATATTCGCTGGGTGATGCCAGCTGAGTTCATTAAGGCTCCCGCCAGCACAAAGAAGGGAATAGACAACAAAGGGAAGCTATTCATCCCCCCTACCATGCTGTGCAGCACCACTAAGTTTGGTATATCTCCATCCAGCGAAATGGCCAACAGTGAAGAGAGGATCAATGCAAACGCCACCGGAGTGCCAATAGCGATAAGCACAATGAGGGATATAAACAACACAAGAACGATCATTACTTTACCGCCTTATGCGAGAATGAGGAACATACTGCACGCCAGCTCGATTTCACCACCATTGCACTTCGAACAAACATAAGTAACAAACAACCGCACATCAGGGCATAAACCCAACCAATTGAAACAGGCAAAGATGCTAGGCTGTATGCGTGCAGTGAAATAGCGATTTGCCCTGCGTAAAACAGCAACAGCAAGACCACAAGTAGATTGAGCATGGCGATGCACATTTTCGTGATATTCAACGCCTTGACAGATAGATAGCGGTGCAACAAGGTAACGCCAATATGCGCATCGTTGCGACTGGCAATACTTGCCCCCGAAAAAGCCAGCAGAATAAGCAGATAACGCGCAATTTCTTCAGACCAACCTAATGATGCACTCAAAGCATAGCGACTAAAGAATTGCGCAAACAATAAGACAGCCAAGCCCCAAAATATGATCAAGCTTAAGATGTCTTCGCTTTTAAACGCTTGCTTGCTCGTCAATGTTTCACTTGGAAGCGTTTCACTATCAATCAGAGACATAATCTATTCTTCAACTTGATTTAATTGCAACAGACGGTCGTAATTTTGCTGACCGATCGTGGTGATAAAGGGTTTGTGCATTGGTAACGTTGCTTGGCGAAACACACTTTTATTTACCTGATGAACACTAACGCCATGTTGTTCAAACCAGGTGATCAATTCTTCTTCGTGGGCGCGGGTTTCTTGGGAAACATTCAAAGCAGCTTCTTGTAATACTTGTTCGAAAATGAGTCGATCGCTTGGGCTCAAGCGTTTCCAACGACGCTGACTAACAATAGTGACATTGGAGCCAAGCATATGCCCCGTTAGGCTGATATGTTTTTGCACTTCGAACAGTTTTTTAGCTTTTATGGTTGGTAACGGGTTTTCTTGCGCATCAACAACCCCTTGTTGCAAAGCCATATACACTTCAGAAAACGCAATAGGTGTGGGGTTAGCATTGACCGCCTGAGGGAACAACTTGAATATCCTGGCGTTAGGTACGCGTATTTTCAGCCCCTGCATATCGTCTAATTCGTTAACAGGCACATTGGCACTGACATGACGCTCACCATAATAATTGTTAGCAACAATATGATTACCTTGGGTTTTCTCACTGTAGCCGTGCGCCAGCTCTTTAAACAAAGTGCTATTGTTAAATTTTACCCAATGGTCGTATCCGGCATAAATATACGGCATATCGGTAATCGCAAAAGGCGGGTAGAGCTGGGCAATGAAACTCGTTCCCGTGTAGATAATATCCACACTGCCTAAGCGAAGACTTTCATTTAGTGCCGCTTCTTTACCTAACATAGAGACCGGAAATACATCTATTTCGTAGCGCCCATTGGTGCGCTCTGCTATTTGCTTTGCAGCCCAAAGCGCCCATTTGTGCAGTGGCTCGCTGGTTTCATATACATGACCCCAGTACAATTTCTCTGGTTTAGCCCCTGCCCCAATAGGCAACAATAACAAGGCACACAAAACACAACGAAACAGCATTTAACAACTCAAACAGTAGCAAAGAAAACTATTATTAGTTAATTGTTAACAATTGTAAAGGTGTTGTTATGGTTGTGAAACAGACTGCTCAATGACCAGAGCAACATCAAAGCAAGGGGCGTTAACGTGAATTCTCACCCTTGAGCCCGAGAGTAGGCTAGGCAAAGGCAAGGTTTTTAATTGATCAATTATTCTTGTATGTGGCTTAGTTTTCATCAGTTACCGCCAACTCATATGAGTAAAAAGCACACTGATTCGATGATGAACACAGTGTATCCAAGGAATTGTAAGATTAATTTTCCATTTATTATCTTGACGGATTAACCCTGTAAGCTGACATCGTTTTCAACCATTTTACTAGGAGTCGAACATGTCATTATCTAAAGTCGCGTTAGTCACAGGGGGCTCAAAAGGCATCGGAGCCGGGATTGTACGCAGATTGTCTGCAGATGGCTTTGCTGTCGCGATCAACTACTCTAAAAATCCTGAACCTGCAGAAGCCTTGGTAGCAGAATTAAAAGAAGCTGGCGCCCGCTCTTTTGCCATTAAATGTAATGTCGCCAACTCAGATGACGTGACGCATATGTTCAATAGCATTGAAAACGAACTAGGTCCTATAAACATATTAATCAATAACGCAGGGATAATGATCAATGCACCCGTTGCACAAAGTGAAGAAGTGCATTTCGATGAGCAAATTGCGGTTAACCTTAAAGGCACGTTCAACACGCTTAAACAAGCCGCTAACCGTATGCCAAATGGCGGACGCATTGTGAACATTTCCACCAGCGTGGTCGGTTTAAAATTAGAAAGTTATGGCATCTACGCAGCAACAAAATCGGCAGTAGAAACGCTCAGCGCCATTTTAAGCAAAGAATTACGTGGCAGAGAAATTACCGTCAATACAGTAGCCCCAGGCCCAACAGGCACAGATTTGTTTTTGAACGGTAAATCACAAGAAATGATTGATCGTCTAGCCAACATGAGTCCCTTAGAGCGATTAGGTACCCCAGAAGATATTGCCAATGCAGTGGCGTTCTTGGTCGGCCCTGATGGCGCTTGGATAAACGGCCAAGTATTAAGAGCTAACGGCGGGCTGGTATAAATTTACTTTCTTCGATAACGCCATTGCCTACCATCTATCGGGGGAAGTATTAATGCCCCCCGTTCATCTTATTTCTTGTGGTCAGTCTTTTTACGCGCGGAATCAGCGACAAAACTTTACCTAATCATGGAGATCTTCAGCATTTTTAGTTAACGTCATACAACTTACTCACGTGTTTGCTAATGTCGTACTGGATCCTTTATTTCTGGCGGCTTTGCCAAACTAACGATGAACTGAGTGAAAAATGTTGCTAAATCACCGCTATAAGTTTTTATATATACATATTGCTAAAACGGGCGGTACTAGCGTTCGCTCAGTGCTGAATAAGTTACGTTGGCACGACCCTATGTACTACCTTATGTTTCCTTGTCATAAGTTAAGTAACTTTTCTGGGCATACAACTGCGACTAAATTTCCGCGACATTCAGGCGTGATAGCTGCCAAAGAGATGCTCCCTGACAACTTTTTCAATCAACTGTATAAATTTGGCTTTGTACGCAATCCTTGGGATTTACAAGTTTCTTCTTATCACCATATTCAGCGAGAGAAACCCCATCAACTTAAAGGGATTAAAAATTTCAGTGAGTTTATCAAATACAAATTTGATCCCTCTCGTCCTTATATCTTTCATTTTGATATCGCGACTAAGTTACAAAGCGATCACTTGGTGGATTTAGAAGGGAACATCATTGTCGACTTTATTGGACGTTATGAAACGTTGAAAGACGATTTTAATACCATCGGCAAACAGCTTGGTTTGAAAAATAATGGCCTACCGCATAAACGAAAAGCAACTGACCGCAAGAAAGATTATCGCAGTTACTATGATGATGAATCTATCGAAACAGTAGCAAAACACTATAAAAAAAGATATTGAGTTACTTAACTATCAATTTGAATAGAGATAGTTACGGTAACCCAATCTGTTTTAACCTGATGCTAAGACCTTTTTCAACGGTTGCAGATGGGCATCAAAGTGCTTCCATTGGTCCATCCCTGAGCGATAAATAGGTTGTCTGACTTGTTCCGAACTCGGGGTTTTAATCGCTCGCTCTGTTTTGTGAAAATCAATACACTGCTGCTCAAATGGTAAACCACAAAAGTCTAGAATGCGCTCAACCTGCCCTTGCAGATCGTCAATCAAGGTTTCGTGTTGCACCCTTAAAACAAAACCAGGTAACACCGCATCCCAGTGCGCCATCAGTGTTTCGTATGCTCGGTAATAGCGCCCAATATCTTCAAGCCCATAGGAAAACTCTTGGCCGTCACCAAACAGCTGTTTAAAGCCACTGAAACAACACGCCATTGGGTCGCGTCTTGCGTCAATTATTTTGGCGTTAGGCAATATCAATTTAATTAAACCGATGTGTAAAAAGTTATTCGGCATTTTATCGATGAAAAACGCGGCTCCTCCTCTATAAACCTGAGTATCGCTTAAATATTTCTGCCCGAAGCGAGCAAAATAATCTGTATCGAGACTGGCTAGTATTTGCGGGTATTGTTGCTTTTGGCCTTGTAGCTTTGAGGCTAAGCCCAAAATGTCGTGTAGCTCCATGGTGCCATCTACTTGAGAGTGAGACGCCAAAATCTGTTCTAGTAAAGTAGAGCCGGCTCTAGGTAAGCCAACGATAAAAATGGGATCGCTACTTTGATCGCCTACCGCTTTTAAACGGTCAAATAATTCCGCATCGCAGGTATCTATCTGTTTAGCCACCTGTTTTTCAAACACCTCAGGTTGGTATTTGATTTGCTGTTGTTTGAGCTGATTCCCCCGAGTATAGTGCTTAAAGGCAGCGTCATAGTCTTGTCGATCTTCAAGGGATTTACCTAAAGCGAAGTGCAGATGAATTTTATCATTTTGACTGACCTTTTTTTGTGTCACTAGCTGTTCCATCGAGGCCAGTTCAGCATCGTTAAAGCGATAGCTTTTGGTGTTGGCTAAGCTCCAGTACGCATCTCCTAATTCAGGATTAAAACGATAGGCAGATTGATAAGCATTAATTGTCCCGGGTAAATCACCGAATGCCTTTAACGCGTGGCCTAATAAAATTTGGATGCCAGGCTGATCTTGATTCTTCGCCAGTACGCCTTGGTAAATCGAAATAGCCTCTTTTACCTCGCCGAGGCCGACCATAGCACTGGCTTTTGCACTCAGTAAAACAGTACTGTCTGGGGTTTTGGCTAGCAGTTTATCTGCCAATACTTTTGCGTCTTCGAACTTGGCCATTTTTGCCAATAACTGCAAATAAGTTAAGCCTGCCCCGCTGTGGTCTGGGTACAAAGCCAAGCAACTGCTTAAGATAAAGTCCGCTTCACCGTATACCTTAAGTTGAATTCCAATTTCGGCCAGTAACAACATCGCTTCTGGATGATGTTTATTGGCTTGCAAGAACTGTCGACACACTTTGTCTGCACTGTGTAAATCACCCTCGCACATTAAATCTTTAGCCCCGAGAATAGGCTTGGGTAACGCTGCTAAGTAATCAATTTGCGCTTGTGCTATTGTGGCAGCCTTAACGTTCCCCTGCTGAATATAAAGCGGCTGCAATGCTCGCCAACTTGATAACAATGCGGGGTTTAGTTGGGTCGCTTGATAAAACGCCTGCGCCGACTTTTGCTGCTCTTGCAGTGCACTATATATATAACCATTTTCTTGCCATGCTCTTGCATGCTCTGGGCTACTTTCTAGTAAACGAGCGTTTGACGCTAACGCTTGCTGAAAATCGCCATTTAAACGCTGGGCTACGACCAATAAATACAGTAATTCACTTTGCTCGGGCGGCATTAACTCGTTTTCCAACTGTCGCTGACACGTGTTAATTGCTTGGCTAAATTTGGCCTGTTGAATCTGTGCTTTTATGCCACTTATCACCTCGCGTGTTACCGCGTGCGCTTGAGGTGTATTCTGGTTACTCAATTTGCCACTCCGTTTGTATTCTTGAACTCGGTTATTGAAGCCTGGTGTGTTGAAGACCTGTTTTCGAACGTCTAGTTTCTCTACCCTGCTTTTTAACAAAAACGGGTTAAGTGCAGCAATGACTGATTAAGTAGCGGCTGCGGATCGAAACAAGCTACATTAAGAAAGGCAAGCCGAACTGGGCTTGCCTTTCTTTGTATTACTAACGTCTTTAGGTCAAATTAAAAGAAGTCGTAAGACAATCTTAACCCTACGGTACGCGGTCTATTAGATACAATTTTAGGCGTGTACTGCTGGGCATCGATGTACAAAATGGCGCTCTTATCGGTTAGATTATCAATAAAGATTTCAGCTTTCCATTCATCGTTGGTGATACCAAAAGCAAGGTTAGCCAAAATGTAGCTATCTTGAATGTAGCGTCCACCTTGGATAGTCTCGCCGTTTGAATCTGCATACGTTACCCCTTCGTACACGGCCGCTTCACGTTCAATACTTAAGCCCGTTCCCGCGCCATAAACTAGCTGCGCTGCATCTTCAAGAGCATAAGCGTCCATGGACATGCTGGCTAAACGGTCGCCCGTGTAGCTGATTGAGCCATTGATATAACCTGTTAACCCACCCTCTAACTCATAGAAGTATTGCGCACGAATATTCCCTGAAAAGTCAGCCGAGTAAGGTAATTTACTTCCTACCGGTGGCGCAATGCCATCTAATGCATCGTTAATGCTGGTCAATTCTGTGTCCAGTACGCTAAATGCTGCATTGATAATGAGGTTGTCTGTGGCTAACCAAGTTAAATCAGCGTCAATACCGCGAATTTCAGCATCACCTACGTTATCGGTAAACACCAAAAAGCTAATGTTGGTAGGGTCATAGCGTGATGTTTGTAAATCGCTGATTTCAGAGTAAAACGCGGTAGCGTTGACCCGTAAGATTCCGTCAAGGAAGTCACCTTTAATCCCGAATTCATAGTTATCCAGCTCATCCGTTGTAGAATACACTGGGATACGGAAGTTCTCGAATGCGCCCGTTTGATTTGTCGCCAAACCACCACCAACTCGGTTGGTCACAGGTGGGCGGAACCCCTCAGAATAGGTCGCAAATACCAAAATATCTTCGTTTACTTTCCAATCAACTGAAGCTTTAAGAATGATATCGTCAACGGTAAGTGTGCCGTTGTCGTCTAACAAATCAACTTCCAGTTGACCGTTTGCTATTGCATCTATCACTCCATCATCGATACCCGCTAGTGCATCAGGGTCTTGAGTACCGAATGCACGTAGACGACCGCTAACGTCAACTGTTGTGGTAGAGCCTTTGTACGTATCTTGAATCTCATACCAGCGGGCGCCGAATGTCGCAGTAATATCATCGGTTAAGTCATATTCTACTTGGCCAAATACGGCAATCTGGTCAATGTCATGTTGAATGTCATTAACGAAACTAATGCTTGGCTCAAATGGCCCACCGTTTGAATTGATACCTTCCGAGCCCACTAAAGTAGCCGCTAGGTTTTGGAACTTTTCGGTGCTCGCAATATTAAATTTACCCACTGAATTGAGTTCTTGTTCATCGTAAAACACACCAGCGGTTAGGCGCCATACGTTATCGGTAGGAGTATTGAAGCGTAGCTCATGGGTAATACGCGTGCTGTCGGTTTTTTCCTTGTAGTATTTGGTCGGATCTAAGCAACGCTCGTCTTCTGGCGCCACATCACCACCATAATTACACACATAATAAGCCGAGAATAAACCACCATTGGTATAGCCTGTGTAATCAATGGTTGAATCAATCGAACGGTCTAAATAGCCACCGGTATAAACGATATCTAGTTTGTCTAAACGACCCTCTAAGGTCCAGGTAGTCAAACCGAATTCATCATCATTGTCCTCAGGTACAAAACGGTTGGTTGAGGTTTCACCATCCAAGTTAGGGTCATAAGCGAATACCCCTTCAGTACTGAGTGTTTGCTGAGTATGTTGAACAAGCAAGTCCCAATCTTCATTGATGATATAAGACAAACCAAAACGCGCTCCAGAGTAGACAGCATCATTGAAATCATCTTCGACCAACGCATCATTTTCAGGAGAGACCACAGGCGTGTTTTCAGGGTCGCTAAGCACACCACCAGAGATTCTATCAATAACGACAGCACTGCCGATATAACCGCCATTGGCAGGGTCGTTACGAATGTTATCAATCCAACCGCCTTGGTTGTCTGTGTATGCCGCCACGCGCAGTGCTAAGTCATCTGATACTGCGAAGTTCATAAAGGCTTCAACAGAGTTACTCATTTCACCGCCTTTGGTGAAACTGGTGCTCGTGTCTACACCTGCAGCAAAACCGCTATGATCAGGTTTATTGGTGATTAACCGTACTGTACCTGATTGTGAGCTAGCCCCAAACAGCGTGCCTTGTGGCCCAGGCAATACTTCGATGCGCTGCATATCGGTGGCGTAGATATCTAGGTTTCGCCCCTGCATAGAAACAGGTTGTTCGTCTAAATAGAATGCCACTGAAGGTTGTAATGCCTGTACTGAGGAAACTGAGATATTACTTTGGGTGGTCGCAGCACCGCGAATATAAATCTCATTTTGACCAGGTCCTGTCCCCTGAAAGGTCACATTTGGAAGAAACTCGACATATTCTTGAAAGTTATCCACACCAAGATTCTCTAACGCTTCTCCGTTAAGGGCAGTCACTGACACTGGAATATCTTGAATGGACTCTGAGCGTTTTGTAGCGGTAACTTCAATGGTTTCTATGCTTGCTTTGCCTGCTTTAGGTGCCGCTTCTTGTGCATACACAGAAGTGGTCGCAAGCGCGGCGACAACCGCGTAGCTTAATTTAGATATTTTCATGCTTTATTTGCCTTGTGTGATCTAGTTTATGTGTTACTAGTTGAGTATTTTTTTAGGGTAAAAACCTGTTTATTTTTTATTCTACAGTATGATTTTAAAGGAATAACGCTAAAGCGCAAAAATAGTTTCAATACAAATCAATAGAGCTCAACGAAAACACCCTTCAAAATAGGTCAAAAAGGGATAACTCTTTTATGATTAGTCACTTAAAGGACAAAAAACAATAGGTTCGCTGGTTAACCCACAATATTTTAGGCATTTGTTTCGTAAACGAATTATTTCACCACTACTGATTAAAAGACTTTGAGTGTCTATTTAAGCAGCAAAATGTACGCCTATGCTGAGTGAGGGATGGTATATAAATTAATCAGTTGTGCGGAATTAACATGCCAATTAAGTGCAAATTAATCTATAAAAAAAGGCCGGGAACCGGCCTTACTGATTAGGTTTAATAAAGTTACTGATTAACGCATAAGCGCGTTTAGCTTTAACGAAGCCATTCACCTGAATGAATTCGTAATACTACTAACGTGACCAGTAACGTAGGTCTCGCAGAGTTTCGATGAAGTCACTAGCAGAGGTCTTATCTAGGTCAACCCAACCCGCATCTATTTTGTCATTTAACCCTGCGGCTTTTATTAATGCCGATGCTTCATCGGTGTGCCCGATGAATTTCATATGGGCATATGCGTCGCTCACAAAATCTTTAGCTTCAGGGATTTCGGCAAGTTGTTTTGCCTGCTCTTTTGTCACCAGAATCAACACGGCGTCGTAAAGCACAGAAGGGCCACCATCAATAACTTGTTGCGCTGCAATGTGTTTACCTTTACTACAGGTGACGCCACCTACTTGCGGTGCGACTACCTCATAATTTGCACCTTCTTTCTCAAGCGCCTGTTTAATCGATGCAAAGATGTCCGCATCTGCCCCGTCACTCATCAAAATACCGAGCTTACGACCTTTAAACGTTTTTCCTGAGTTTTTCAAAATACTCAGTGCATCAGACACAGGCAAATCTTGGCGGGTTTTCATAGCAGCTTCAGCCGGCTCAGGCATGTCTTTTATACCTAATCCCTCAGCTACCTTGTTGGCCAAGGTCGTGTCGATATTTAACAGGTGCGAAACAATACGCTCACGAATGGGTAAGTGCTCAACCTTAGACAATTCGAACTTTAAGGCATTTTGCATATGTTGCTGCTCAATCTCCGTCTGACTCATATAAAACTGCCTAGCTTGGCTGTAGTGATCAGCGAACGTCTCAGAACGATAGCGCGTCTTATCGCCGCTTATCTGCTCAGAAGAGCTTTTAAACCCGTGGGCTGGGCAGGCTCTAGGGTTATTTTCCCCTCCATCCCAAGAGTTAGGCTCATAATTGACTCGGCCTTTGGGATTCGTCATCGCCATGTGCCCATCTTGCTGTAAGTGACGCATAGGGCATTTCGGCGCATTGACCGGAATATGCGTGAAATTAGGGCCACCTAGGCGTTTGACTTGAGTGTCTAGATAGGAAAAGTTGCGCCCTTGGAGTAGAGGGTCTTGGGTAAAGTCTAAGCCAGGAACAATGTTCTGCGTGCAGAAGGCTACCTGTTCAGTCTCAGCGAAAAAATTGTCTACTACGCGATCGAGCACCATTCGACCGACCATTTTCACAGGTACTTGCTCTTCAGGAATAAGCTTAGTTGCATCAAATACGTCAAATTCGAATTCATCAGCAAACTTCTGATCAAAAACCTGGACCCCTAATTCCCATTCTGGGTAATCGCCCTGACCTATGGCTTGCCACATGTCTCGGCGATGAAAATCCGGATCAGCACCGTTAAGTTTCAGCGCCTCGTTCCATACAACTGATTGCATTCCACCTTTAGGCTTCCAGTGGAATTTAACAAATTTTTCTTCGCCTTGTGCATTGATAAATTTGAATGTATGAACACCGAAACCTTCCATGAAACGCAGCGAACGCGGAATGGCTCTATCGGACATTATCCACATAACCATGTGAATTGACTCTGGTGATAAACTGATGAAATCCCAAAAGTTATCATGGGCTGTTTGCGCTTGGGGAAAACCTCTGTCGGGCTCAGCCTTTGCAGAATGAATTAGGTCGGGAAACTTCATCGCATCTTGAATAAAGAACACGGGAATGTTGTTCCCCACCAAATCCCAGTTACCTTCTTGGGTGTAAAATTTTACGGCGAATCCACGCACGTCACGGGCCAAATCGGGTGAACCTTTATTACCCGCAACCGTTGAAAAGCGCGCGAATACCGGTGTTTTCTCACCTTTTCGCTGGAAAATATCTGCACATGTTAAATCGTCAAGCGCTTCATAGGTCTCAAAAAAACCATGCGCACCATAACCTCGTGCGTGCACAACCCGCTCAGGGATACGCTCGTGGTCAAAATGAAATAACTTCTCTCTGAATACTTGATCCTCAAGTAAGGTCGGTCCGCGGACGCCTGCCTTTAATGAGTTTTGGTCGTCACTGATAGGACAACCCTGGGCGGTCGTCATCGTAGGATGAGATTCAGATGCGGGCTGATGAAGCTCTCCGCCGTTACCTTTATTTCCCGAAAATTTAAATGATTCAGTCATGGCTAGTCCTTCATTAAATTGAAAATAATAGAGTCGTCTCACTAGGTGCTCGAAATAAGCGTCTTACTGCGCGCGCTGCAGCGGGTAGTGCAAATTGAAGGCCAACGATGGCCGTGCCAATACAGGCCAGTTATTATTAGTATTAAAAAGAAATAAGCGAGAAAAACACAACAGAAAACACAGGTAATGAGGGTAAATATTGATACATATTTACTGCCTGCATGTAATTTTTACCAAACAGGGCTACACCAAGGAATCTGAAGTAAAAATGGAAAGAGAAACGAAGAAACACCAACAAAAATAAAAAAGCCCCCGTCAACAATTTGCACAGCGAAACGCCACGTTTAGGGAATCGCTGTTATTGCTGCAACAGGGGCTTCTGCGTTTTGGGCTAGTGGTTAGGGGCTAGGAGCTAGGCCTTTTTAGCGCGCCTTAACCACCTTAAAACCTTCATCAACAACAAAGACAATAGCAAGGGCACGCCTATCAACACCAATTCCTTGACGAACGGCAAAATGTAGCGCAAAGCGCTTGGTATACCTTTACCTTCACCACCTTCGCTACCGTGAGAATAACCTTGCTGATTTATCTGTGCGGCCCAGTCGGTCAACTCTAACGAAATCAATAGTATGCTGACCAAAATAGATATTGCCAGCACGACGAACGTTCGTGATTTCCAATGGTATTGTAAGTACTTCATGCCTTTGCCCTCTTTACACGCATACGCTTAGTGAGGTTGACTATCCAGCTCCAATGAAGGGCTAAGTGAACGCCTATCATTGGCATGATCAGCGTGGCTGAATCATGGTGGATCTTCGACCAAAAATCCTGAATATGCAGCTCTATATTTAAGGTAGGCAACAGTGCCACAGACACCAAAAAACCACTTACTGTGGCCAGTAACATCATTAAATACAGCAAATAATTCCACACTAAACTAAAACGCTCTTTTGCCGTTATTTTCTTGCTGAAACGTTTCGCACTTTGCTTTATCCAGTCCCAGTGCAGCAACAAATGCACAGCAAACGGCACTATAAACAATAAACTCAACCACTCATGGCCCGGCACGCCTGTCGATTGCGGAGCCGAAACAATCATAAAACTAACCAGTAATAATGTGTCCATCACATAACGGGTCTTCTGCAAATTTTGCATCCAATCTGACATTTTCTCTTTTACCTGTTTGTATTAACTCAACATCCACAAAGAGCTAATTTACAGAAATAGATGATATTATCAACTAAATTGATTTAATGCGGTTAACTTGGGGTTGTTGTACGACGTAGATAGCACAAGCTGCAGACAATTTGGCAGGTCGGCTAGGTACATAACAAATAGCCTATTCTGCATCAGAGAATGGCGCATGTTTTTAAAGCGCGGGGCAAAAGTATGAGCCAAGGCCCCGCCAAAACTGATTATGCTGAAATTAACTGCCATTAGCTTTATTGCCTAACTGCAGGCACAAAGCGGTATGACTATTCTGTTTTGTATAGGTGAACATCTCGCTGCGGGAACGGAATGCTAATACCTTCTTTATCAAAGGCTTTTTTAACCTTTTCTTGCATATCCCAGTAGTAGGGCCATAAATCATCTGTGGCAACCCATGGGCGAAACATCAAGTCGACTGAATTGTCACCCAACCCACCTACGCTAATCCTAGGTGCCGGGTCAGTTAACGAACGCTCATCTTCTTCAAACAAACGCTTTAAAATGTCTTTCGCTTTATCGATATCGTCACCGTAGCCTATGCCAAACGTCATGTCGCAGCGGCGTTTGTCATACACGCTAATATTGACCAAAGTGGCATTAGATAAGCTACCGTTAGGGATCACGATACGTCGATTATCAAATGTATTGACCACAGTATACAAAATCTGAATTTCGTTTACCGAGCCAATATAACCTTCGGCTTCAATAGTGTCGCCAACCTTGAATGGTTTGAAAATAAGAATGAGTACCCCACCAGCAAAATTGGCCAAACTGCCCTGTAACGCAAGGCCAATAGCCAAGCCGGCAGCACCAATAACGGCAATAAACGAAGTGGTTTCAATGCCTATCATAGAGGCGACCGAAATCAGTAGCATCACTTTCAACACTGCGCTGATTAACCCGCACAAAAACTTATTTAGGGTGGGGTCTTTCTTGCCTAGTCTTTTATCTAAAATGCCGACGAAGCGATTGATCAGCCATAAACCAACCACCAAGGTGACAATGGCTAATAGCAATTTGGGGGCATAGGTAAGCACAAGCGACAATGCATGGTCTAGTAATTCCGATACATCGATATTCGTTGAGAAAACGTCTTCCATTAAACAGCTCCTTAATTGTGTTGCGTAACTCATCAGGTATGACAAGCATGAGTGCCTCACTCGTCCTTTCAACCCGCGTTGATAAAGACAGAGAACAGATAAAGCGTTGGGGCTTCGGGCGTAAATTCAATACGCAGTACGATGAGTTGCAGGTAAACGCGACGCTTCACTTTACGCTAACAGGCTGTTTTACCTTAGTTATTTAAGCGCCAGAACCGTTTTGCGGCGAATAGTTATCAAAGAGGAATAAGGTAATTAAAGCAAGTAAGTAAGTAGGCCAAGGAGAACTAAAAAGCTAGGCAGATTGTAGCGGCCACAAAAGTTAACGACAACACGGGGATTGCAGGCGAAAATTGAACCCACAACAAACGCGTTAGGTGCTTAACAGCACAGCGCTTCAGACACGGCTCAAGTAATCTAACGCTGCACGTTGGGCTTTATGGTTCACTTGAACACATTCGCCTTCCCCCTCACATTCGTCCCCTTGCTCTGAGGCGTTTGAGCTTAGCATTTCGCGGTAATGCACATAAATATCAGCAAGTGCATACAAGCAAGATTGCAGGCTGGCTTTGTCTAAATTAGGCAGTATTCCCTTCAATTCAGCGGTTAACTCTGGTAGTTGCTGTTCGATACGACGAATACCGTTGGGTTCAAATCCATGGGCTTTTTTGGCTAATGGCGCGATCACCGTTTGACGCAGAAAAGAAATAAACTCTAACGTTTCGAAAAATTCACCCCGCCCTATCTTGGCTGCGCCATACTGTATCCACACCCAAAACCGGTCTTCAAACCACTGTAGGGTGTGCATCGGGTAATGCCCCTCAGCGCCGCGGTATATATCGCTTAGTTGGCCCTCTTTTTCCCAAAGCACGATGGGATTATCCACGCGCTGGGCAACATCAGGTAAAGCAACAAATTTCAGATCCACATGGAGTAACTCTTCTCCTTCTTGGTACAAACATATCAATACTCTGGGCTCACCTACGTGCTCGCCAGTAAAGCACGCCAGTAGCTCACCAAATGATTCCGCGAGGGCTTGTCGCTGGGTATATAGCATATCGTAGCTATCAGGTTTAACAGCCAGCACAAAATCAAGGTCGCTATATTGGTCTAATTCATTCGTTGATGCTGAGCCTGTTATTGACAAGCCCGCGAATTGTTCGTTTTGTTGAGTAATACGGATAATACGTTCAAGAAACGACAATTGATGAGGTAATGCGCTGGTCATCATTTTTAACATGGGAAATGCCCTCTTGCTACACACTTGCCACAAATAGATAGCCAAGATTCTCACAATCACTTGCGTAAACCAATCACTAAATTTGAGGGTATAAAACAAACCGTAATGTGTTAAGTAATCCCCCCACCCAAACGAGCGGTAATACATATTATCCATAGTAACCCATCGTCTTTTTTGTTATTGGTAGCGTATTGATTGTAAAAGCATAAGTGGGTTTTGAGTGAACAACACACATTCTTCCGTGTTGAATAAAGTGGCGTTTTTAATTTTGCATGGTTTTGACAAAAGTTATCGTCGACATTCGCGTATTACGCGAGACGCCCAACAACGGTTTGAACAAGCAAAGTGGCAAGAAACACAAAAAGCGATGAAAGAGCGCATCGCAATTTACGAGCGCACCTTGGCCGATGCCGTGGGAGAAATCTACCAGCAGGTGTTTCCTCATCAAGAGAATGATCAATTCTGGCTCGACCTAAAAATACGTTATCAAAAGATACTCAGCGATCACCCTCAATATGAATTAGCAGAAACCTTTTATAATTCAGTTATAGGGCGAATTTTTAAACATCAACAAATTAACGATGACATGATGTTTATCATGCCCACTCGCTGCTATTTGGCAGGCTTGCAACGTCACTTAGTGGTACATAGTTTCGATACGTCAGGTACGGTACGTAAAATGTTAGAAGACATTTTCAACCGCTATCATTTCGATATTGCATTTCAAGATATACAGCGTGACCTAAAGCATTTAGACGGAGCATTGCGCGCACGTTTGAACACAGCACAGCTCGCCAGTGTACACACAGTAGAAATGCTCAAACCGGTGTTTTATCGCAGCAAGTCGGCCTACATAATTGGGCGAATTTGTATGCCAGATGAAACCCTACCCTTTGTTATACCCCTTTCAATTAACAGCACAAACACGTCTGATGAAAGTAACCAGATTGTCGTAGAGGCGCTGCTAACAGAACGTCAAGATCTCAGTGTGATATTTAGCTTTGCCCGCTCTTACTTTATGGCTGACACCCAACACCCAGCAGAAGTGGTTGCCTTTCTCCATGAGCTTTTGCCTCACAAAAAGAAATTCGAGTTGTATATTGCGCTAGGTTTATACAAGCACGGTAAGACTGTGTTCTACAGAAATTTTCTAGCCCACATAGAAGATTCGAGCGATCAGTTTGCCATTGCTCCTGGGATCCGCGGGCTGGTAATGGCGGTATTTCACTTACCCTCTTACGGTGTGGTCTTCAAGATCATCAAAGATGAATTCCCAGAAAGTAAAAAGATCACCCGCCAGCATGTAAAAGATTGCTACAAGTTAGTCAAAATGACAGACCGGGTGGGACGCATGGCAGATACCCATGAGTACGTTAATTTTCGCTTACCTCGCCATCGAGTTGAGCAAGCCTTGATTGATGAGCTGCTTGAAACCTGTGCCAGTAGTGTAGAACTCACGGATGATGAAGTGATCATCAAACATTTGTACATTGAGCGAAAAATGACACCGTTAAATATCTTTTTAGCCCAACAGGAAGATCCGAAATTAATCACCAATGCCTTAAACGACCTTGGTTTATGTATTAAGCAAATCGCTGCTGCGCATATTTTTGCCGGTGACATGCTGCATAAAAACTTTGGGATCACCCGTGGAGGTCGTGTCATTTTTTATGATTACGATGAAATTTGTTATTTAACTGAGCGCGAATTCAGAGCCCTACCCAAATCGGATGACCCGTACGCCATTGATACTCTTTCCGTGGGTCCAACAGACGTGTTCCCAGAACAGTTTGAGCATTTTATTGTGGGTAAAAAGCACTTAAAGCAAGAGTTAAAAGCCCTGCACGGTGAGATCATGACCGCCGAGTATTGGCAGCATATGCAAGCACAATCCCTTAAAGGCGATGTGCCTGATTTTATTCCTTACGATCAAACAAAACGTTTTGTAAATTAAGCAGGCCTTAGCGCATCTTCGATTTGCGCTAAGGCACAGGCTCACTAAGACCTAGCTAACACCTAATTTTTACTTTCGGTGGTATTCGTTACCGTGTAGCTGGGGTTAAGAACACGTACTTCTCGTTGCGGAAACGGAATAGTAATGTCGTGTTCACGCAGAGTTTCGAAGATGGTTAGCATTAAATCACCACCGACGCGGTTTTTACCGTCGTCTATGCCTTCCATCCAGAACTCCACAAACACATTAACCCCTGAATCGCCAAAGCTATCTATTTCACAATCAGGGCGTTCTTCAATGGGGTATTCTTCACCGCTGAGCACCTGGGGATGCTCAGCCACTACGTCTTTAATAATCTCGACCATGGAACGAATATCCGTTTCATAGGCCACTGAAAAATCAACCCGATAACGCTGCTTGGGGTTCTTATGAGACCAATTCACAAAGGTGCTTGATATGAACTTTTCATTAGGCACCATGATGTCTTTGCCATCATAGGTCTCAAGGGTGGTGTAACGCATTTTAAAATGCCTAACGAACCCCTTCTGGCCATCTTCCATTTCAATGTAATCACCAATCGTTACAGAGCGATCGAGCAATATAATGATGCCAGAAATAAAGTTTGATGCGATTGACTGTAAACCAAAGCCTAACCCCACGCCCACGGCGCCACCAAATACAGCAAGTGCGGTCAGGTTTATCCCCATAACATTGAGTAATAACAGGGCGATAACACACACTAAGGCGACTTCGAACAATTTGGCGAAGACTTCTCGGGTTCGAATATCGAGTGACTCTTGTTTGCGTATTATGTCTTGGCCGACATTATTCGACGCGCGGCCTACCCAAAATAAAAGAGTGCCAAAAATCACCACTCGAGCGAGCCCGTAAGCTGAAATTTCAATATTCCCGATATTTAGGCTGAGCCCTTGGAGCACTTCAATGATGCCCTCAAGCCAACCGACCATATGCAGGAACAACAGCGGTAACATCATCCATTTTAGTAAATTGGCCAACACAGGATGGGACACGCACGCATTAATCACAGAGTTAACAAACAGCAAAACGGCTATGGTCAAAGCGAGATCTAAAATCCAGTTGGCCCCGATGAGACTGGCGCTAAATTCACTGACCACTTTGAGTAAAACGATAGCAATAAGCGGAAATAGCATTTTATCAATGCGATATGTGATGCGCCGCAGTGGGTGATCCTTGGCTTGCGGTTGATTGGTAACAAATTTGGATGAGCGGCGCAATTTGCTGCCAAGCCAATATGCGAGTAAATAAATGCAGCCAATCAAGCCGATTTGCAAATAAGTATCTGCCATAAAAAGATGCTGATGAGCTACCTCTAGATAATGCTCTACTGTTTGCATCAAGCTTTGGCTGGTTGTCTCAAGTACCGCGCTATTATCCGTTGCCGCTGGCGTTTGTGTTACCGCAGTATCGCTATTCGCTACGGCATCGTTGTTCGTTGTATCCACGTTGTTTTCTCTAACCTATTAAGGGATGGCTAACCAAATAAGGAATAATGAGGCAATATAGCCAATTGCCCACAAAATGCTACGTAAAAGATGTACGTTGCACCAGTAAGCACATAAATAGCCGATCCGAGCAGTAATAAACACTATGGCGCTATATTCTGCTAAGTGCCCTGCTGATTGCGTGGCAATCACTGCTAGCGCCCCAGGAACGAATAAAATCAATGCTTCAAAACAATTTGCATGGGCCGCTGATGCTCGTGCACCGAAGCCGCTTAACTGTTTTTGCTGCTCTCTCGGGTAGCGGTTATCGTACCCCCCTTGCTCTTTATTCATTGCCAGAGTTAGCGGCACTTTGGCAACAATCGGCAGTAGCGCTGCTATCAGTAAGCAAATCAGTATTATGGTCATAGTGTCATGATTCCTAATGAGGTTTTGTTTAGCGACTCTAGCATGTATTTCGACTATTTCCCTAGTGGTGAGCCCACATGGCGATATGAAAAGAAACTAAATTAGCTTATACATACCACTCACTTTTAATCAGTCTTAATGCAAGCTTTAATCTATTGATTTTTATGAGATAAAGCATACTCTTAAGCGAGAGCGAAACGTTTACTTACGCAAAATGGTGGTTTATGGACAGCGTATGGTTGGTGATTACTTTTACCTTACTTGCAGGCTTAGCTATGCCTGCAGGTGCGCTAATTGCCCGCATCGAGCATTTTCAATCTCAGTGGTTTGAAGAAGAGTTGCGGCATTTGATCATCGCCTTTGGCGGTGGTGCATTGCTTTCAGCAGTTGCCTTAGTTTTAGTCCCTGAGGGCATAGCGAATTTACCATTGTTCACTAGCCTGTTGTTTTTTATTAGCGGCAGTGTGTGTTTCATGGGGATTGATATTTTATTGGTTAAAATCAATACCCCAGGCAGCCAACTGGCCGCGATGCTCGCTGACTTTATTCCTGAGTCAGTCGCTTTAGGCGCTGCGTTTGCAACGGGCAAAAGCAATGCTGTGTTGCTGGCAGTTCTCATCGGCTTACAAAATTTGCCAGAAGGGTTTAATGCATATCGCGAGATGCGCTCAGGTAATAAGTTTAGCGCTAACCGCCTGCTGATTATTTTCAGTGCGCTGGCGCTATTTGGGCCTGCGGCTGGTCTGAGTGGATATTTTTGGCTGGCCAACTACCCAGATGTTGTTTCAGCGATTATGCTGTTTGCATCGGGTGGCATCCTATATTCAATTTTTCAAGATATTGCCCCTCAGGCGAAGCTCGACAAACATTGGTTTCCGCCTATGGGTGGTATATTTGGTTTTGCTCTTGGATTAATCGGTTTTATGCTGACCCAGCATTAACCGCTCTGTTCTTGTGGTAAAGGAGTAGATAAGCATTAAACATTCAAATATCCAACAACGTATCGATATGGATATGCTCAGGCGATCGCTGGCCGGCGTCATCGTGTACGCATTTATATTGCCAGTCATTTTCTGGCCTTTGCACTTTGTAGAGGCTAAACACGACCTCGCATATATTCTTTGCGGCTGCATGTTTTTAATCAGTGTCCTGCGATTGATTCACTATTATTTTTCAAAGCCGTTATACAAATTTTCTGCGCGTTTATGGTTTTTGCTTTTCGCCCTATTCTCGCTAATGCATGCAGGCATACTCGGTTTTGTATTTACTTTGGCAATTTTCGACGAGCGCTTTACGCCTATTATTCACATCTCAATGCTTGCTACCGCTGGCATTAGTGTAAGTGCACTTTTTGCTCTGAGTCCAAGAATTAGGTTCGCGCTTTTGAATTTATCATTCCTAATGATGCCCGTCATGTTCACTGGCTTTTTAACTGAGGAATACATTCCCTTAGCTAGCATGATGTTAGTGTTTTTACTTTATATCTCCGGTATAGGTATAAGATCCAATAGAGAGTATAGGCGCTCATTTGATATAGAAATTGAGCTAGAGGCCCAGCGAAAAGAGCTAGAAACGCTCAACCAGACTGACGCCTTAACGAGTATTTATAACCGAGGCTACTTTAACCAACATTTTGAAGACCAGTGGCAATACGCCATGCGCCACGAACTTGAAATAGCGATATTGTTGATTGATGTTGATCACTTTAAAGCCATTAATGATACTCATGGCCATCTGGCGGGTGACGCTTGTTTAGTCAACCTGGCTTATGCGATAAATAAAACGGTTAATCGCTCCATCGATGTAGCGGCGCGCTACGGGGGTGAGGAGTTTGTGGTGCTACTAAGCGGTTGCAACACGGAACAAGCGCGCAGTATGGCGCAAAAAATCGAGCAGGCGATTCAAGATCACAAATTTGTGCATGAAGGAACGGTGATACCCGTAACCGTCAGCATAGGCATTGCTACAACGATGCCTAAACCCAAGCAAAAATCGAGTACTCTAATCGACCAAGCCGACCAGGCCCTGTACCAAGCTAAGGCTCAAGGTCGCAATCGTTCGATTGTATTCACTGAAGACGAATAGGTTTACACTAGCGCTTTTATAATGATGAATTTTGTACCCGCGTGACACACACTTTAGACCAACTACAGATATCGCTTCCCTCACCAGAACAGCGAATTACACCTGACTGGAAAAACGCTGAACGTCTACAAATTTGGGTTAAACGAGACGACCTTATACATGAGGTCATATCCGGCAATAAGTGGCGCAAACTACGTAAATCGATCCGTTACGCCCAAACAAATCATATACAGCATATTGTTAGTTTTGGTGGCGGCCATTCAAACCATCTTCATGCTCTTGGCTATGTATGCTCTGCCTTAAAAATAAAACTTACAGCGATAGTACGTGGTCACTATCATAATAATGATACACCCATGTTACGTGATCTAAAAGCATGGCAAGCTGATATACAATTTGTTGATCGTAAAACCTATCAGCTACGTGATGATGACGCTTACTTAGCCGCATTATCTCAGCAGTATCCAAATGCAATGTTCATCCCTGAAGGTGGTTCATCAGCGCATGCATTAACCGGTGTATCTGAAATTCTCCGTGAACTGAGGCAAACCTACGATTATATTTTAGCGCCTGTGGGCAGTGGCGGCACATTAGCAGGCCTGATAGCAGGAGCTTCAGCACAGATAAGTGACAAACAAGCGAACATCATTGGCATTGGCGTTTTGAAGGGTCAAGATTATCTTGAAAAATTGGTAAGTAATTTATTGCTTAAACAAGCATTGGGCCCCGTTCAACAAGCGAATTGGCACATAGAACATGGCTTTCATTTCAATGGATATGCTAAAACCACCCCAGAGTTAACCGCGTTTTGCCAGCACGTTAACCACACTTTGGGTATCCCTATCGAGCCTGTATACAGCGGTAAGCTCTTTTGGGCCGCAAAGAAGTTAATTGAGCAAAATACATTTGCTAAAGACAGTCGGATCTTGCTGTTACACACAGGAGGTCTGCAGGGGGCGCGCAATTAATTCAAGCCTTGCGCGTCGTTTTTCAAGCAATGGATACATTTTGTAATTCTGGTGGTATATTCCCGCCCATCATCAGTCTTTTTACGTTCATTGGCCAATATGTTGTTTAACATTCGATTTATCTTGTTATTAAGTTTGCCTGTTTTTATCAGTGCCTGTGTGTCTCGCCCGCCTGCGCCGTCAGATACTAACACTGAAGTCGTGGTAGAAACCTCGGTTGAGCACAACCAAGTAAAGGATGTGAGC
Organism: Paraglaciecola chathamensis S18K6; assembly: GCA_000314955.1. Taxonomy (GTDB): domain Bacteria; phylum Pseudomonadota; class Gammaproteobacteria; order Enterobacterales; family Alteromonadaceae; genus Paraglaciecola; species Paraglaciecola chathamensis. The sequence continues at coordinate 65,077 of BAEM01000009.1, forward strand.
AATGCTGGTAACGGTGCTGGCCCTAAGATAAAGCAACAACAAACCTCGAGCAAAGAAAGCGCTTCGCAAAAAAACGCTAAAGATACACGCGCTTCATCGGATAAAAGCGCAGCAAATGAGCAACCATTACGCTTGCAAACGGCACGGTTCGCTCATGCATCAGCCACTGATGGCAAACTGCTTTATGTCTTTGCAGGCTACGGCAAACAAGGTTATTTATCGGACGTAGAAATCATTAATCCGCAAACTGGGCAAAGCAGCGTACTGGCAAACAAGGTACTAGCAAGAGGTTACTTTTCCGCGGTTTTTGATCAACAACACTCGATTTATTTACTCGGTGGCATTGGTCCTCAACCAGATGATGTGCGCGTAGAGCAACGCATTGAAGTATTCGACACTCGCACCCACGAAACACGTGTCATTGGCAATATTCCTGAGCCACTAAAAGACAATAAAGCGGTATATCTTAATGGGTATATATATGTGCTTGGCGGCGCTTCTTATCACGCAGCTAACGGTTATCAACTTATCCCTAGTGATGCATTGTGGCGTTTTGACATTAAACAGCAAGAATGGCAGAAAATAGCCAATCTACCCAGCGCGAAATCCACTGAAGCTGTTGTCCACAACAATACAATTTACGCAGTTGGCGGCGAACAAAACAGCGAAAATCTAGCCGCTGTTGAGCGTTATGACGTAACGAGTAATACATGGCACACCATGGCTGCACTCCCCCACCCGGTTAGCGCCCATAGTGTGGCGTGGTTAAACAACGCACTTTGGGTGTTTGCAGATGAAGATCAGCACAATAATAGCTATGTTCTGCACGATAATGCGACTAAATGGCAAGCAACATCCTTTGATTATCAAAGTGCTCTGTATACCAGTGTCAATACGATAGGCAATAGCTTATATGTCATTGGTGGCAACGCAGGTAAAGGCAATTCGTTTAAGCCTCTAATACAAGTGTTTACCCCATGAGTTGGTTAGAATGGTTACACGGTTTTGCTGGAGCTTCCGCAATTGAATGGATTGCGACTGTAGCAGGCTTTTTGAGCGTATTTTTACTGATAAGACGCAGCCGTTGGAGTTTTGTTTTCGGTTTTATACAAGTCAGTATTTACAGCTGGATATTTTTCGATGTAAGACTGTATTCCGATATGGGCCTACATGTTATTTATATTGGATTTCAGCTATACGGTTGGCACATGTGGAGCCGCAATCAAAATCAGCAGGGGCAAATATCCCCTGTACGCGGCAATACGCTTGAATATGTAAGCCTTGCCGGCTTAGCCATTTTCAGTTCGGGAATACTTGGCTACGTTATGTCTAATTACACGGATGCAAGTTTCCCTTATGTTGACGCCTTTACCACCTGTGCCAGTTTAATTGCGCAGTGGTTATTGAGTCATCGCAAACTTTTCAATTGGACGGTGTGGATTATCGTCGATATTGTCGCCATTGCCGTGTACTGGCAAAAAGGCTTGTACCCCACGTCAGCTTTGTATTTTTGTTTCTTGATAATGGCTAGTATTGGTCAATACGCTTGGATAAGAGAATTTCGTCACCATAATACTGAAAAGCAAACCAACGACTTACACAACACAGTTGGTTAATTGGGTTGTCCCATGAGAACAGCCAAATGATATGACGAGCACTCCATCTCCATGATCAAAAAAATTGTGTTTTTAGGCGCACCGTCCACCGGCAAGTCTACCTTGAGTGAAGCATTAGCCGAGCGATTCGACTCTATTTCTGTGCCCGAATATGGACGCGACTATTGGATTGAACATCAAGTTGACCGCCGTCTTAGTCCTGAGCAACTGCTGCACATCGCCCAAGTGCAGAATCAATGGGAAGATCAAGCAAGCATAGCCGCTAAGGACTATTTGTTCTGTGATACCAACGCCTTCACCACCTGGCATTTTGCCTGTCACTACCACACAACCCCCTTAGCTGAATTAACAAGATTGGCCGAAGATAGCTGGCAACGTTACGATCTGGTGGTCCTTTGCGATAATGATATTCCCTACGATGATACGTGGGAGCGTTCAGGGGATGCTAACAGAAGCGAGTTTCAGCAGTTTATTCAGCAGTATTTAATCGCCCATGGCATTCATTTTATCAAGGTCAGTGGTAGCTTAGCGTCTCGTATCGCCCAAATGGATGTGGCACTTAACGCACTTGAATCTGAGCAAAGAAACGACCTACTCTCTCCCTGTTAAAATATTGTAAACGATTGAAAAGACTCACTAATTTGGTGCTTCTTGCACTAAAGTATATCACTACTTCAGTTAGCTTTTAGTGCTTCCCTTATTTGTAAAAACGCTAACTATATGAAATATAAGACTTTTAAAAGTTGGCCTGTGAGTTGCAAAGAGTTTAAGTGTATTAGGTGTCCAGATCGCCTAATGCAGGGAACATTAAAAACTATAATAAAAAAAGCAGTACCGAGCGATTCAAAGCTCTTCAAACAAAAGCGCCTTATTCTTGTCCGGGTAAGGCGCTTTTTTGATCCCGCGAGTGAAATCAATGACTATCACCAACACGTGTGATTATCCTAATTGGTGACTGTGCCCAAAGTGCGAAATAGTCAAAGGAGTAGATGATTTAGGGCTAGCTTCTTTGTTACGTATTCTTTTATTTTCCCAAATACGCTCGTGGATCATATACGCCACTGTGTTCACAGCTGGCTCTACTAGCGCGATAAGGCCACCGACGACAAAACTGCCTGTTAATATATACGCTACGCTAAATGCGACGCTGAAATGGGTAATAGCAAAGGTGATAGTTTTCATAGCGTGTTACTTCCAAATGAGTTAAACAAATAAATAAAGTTGATGAGAAAATCATATTCCTAGGCCCTTATTCAATCCAATGAAACAAATCAATCAGTGCAATCTACAAACGAGATTGATTCTCATTTACACGCTAGCGTAGAAATTTAATAGTCTCAAATAAAAACAAGCAAATTTTTTAACGGCGCTTTGTTTACATCCCATGATTAGGTGTTAGCATTCGCGTTTTAATGCATCTTATTATTGATAAGGGTCTTTCTATGTCTCGTGTTTTGATTATCGGCGCTGGTGGCGTGGCTGCTGTTACCATAAAAAAATGTGCTCGTTTACCTGAGCTATTTGATGAAATTTATCTTGCTAGCCGCACGGTTTCTAAATGCGAAGCCTTACAGCAAGAAGTCGGCATCGATCGCGTTAAAGGCGTGTTTGCCGTTGATGCCGACCACGCCAGTGAAGTGGTCAAAGTGATCAATCAGGTTAAACCTGATCTGGTGATTAATCTTGCGTTGCCTTATCAAGATTTAGCCATTATGGATGCGTGTTTAGAAACAGGCGTTCATTACCTAGATACAGCAAACTATGAACCAAAAGACGTGGCTAAATTTGAATATTCTTGGCAGTGGGCATACCAAGAGAAATTCGAAAAGGCAGGTTTAACTGCACTACTAGGCAGTGGCTTTGATCCCGGTGTGACCAACGTATATACCGCGTATGCTGCTAAACATTACTTCGATGAAATTCACTACCTAGACATAGTCGATTGTAACGGGGGCGACCACGGCCAAGCGTTTGCCACCAACTTCAATCCTGAAATCAATATTCGTGAAATCACCCAGCGTGGCCGCTTCTTTGAAAATGGCGAATGGAAAGAAACCGATCCGTTAAGCGTTCGCGAAGATCTTGACTATCAAAACATCGGTGTGCGCGCCTCTTACTTGATGTTCCACGAAGAACTTGAGTCGATTGTGAAGCACTTCCCCACCTTGAAACGTGCGCGTTTCTGGATGACGTTTGGTGACGCATACCTAACACACCTTAAAGTGCTTGAAGGTATCGGCATGACCAGCATTGAGCCAATAGACTTCCAAGGCCAAAAAATTGTGCCGTTAGAGTTCTTAAAAGCCGTGCTACCTAACCCAGGCTCACTTGCTGATGGTTACACAGGCATGACCTGTATCGGTACGTATATTACGGGTATTAAAGATGGCAAAGAAAAAACCATCTTTATCTACAATAACTGTGACCACGCAGCATGCTTCGCCGAAGTAGGTGCTCAGGCAGTGTCTTACACCACAGGCGTACCTGCCATGATCGGCGCATCATTGATGCTAAACGGCAAGTGGAAAAAACCAGGTGTGTGGAATATGGAGCAGTTCGACCCTGACCCATTCATGGATATGCTAAACCAGCACGGTTTGCCTTGGCATGTGCTTGAGTGCGACAAAAGCCCGTTTAGCCAGTAATAATCATTAAACCAGTACAACATTAGGGCCATTCATTTGGCCCTTTACTTATTCAGCGGAGTATCCCGTGACAGATCCAATGTTAAACCCTGCCATTCCTTCACCTTGCTATGTATGTGAAGAAGCCAAGCTTGAGGCTAATTTACAATTGATGCAGCGCGTGCAACAAGAAAGTGGTGTCGAGATTATTTTGGCGCTAAAAGGCTTTTCCATGTGGTCCACTTTTGATTTAGTGAAACAATATCTGCAAGGCTCAACCGCCAGTGCCGTATGGGAAGCTCGCTTAGGCAAAGAAGAAATCGGTAAACAAGTGCATGCCTTTTCCCCTGCGTATAAACCGGCTGATATCGACCAACTTGTCGATCTCGTTGACCATATCTCATTTAACAGCTTTGGCCAGTGGAACCGCTATAAATCACAAATTTTAGCGTCTAACGTCTCCCCAGGTATACGTTTAAATGCACAGCACAGAGAAGCCGAAACAGAGTTGTATGATCCAAGTGCCCCAGGGTCTCGTTTTGGCATATTAGTCAAAGATTTAAAGGAGGCCGATTTAAGTGGTCTTGAAGGATTTCATATTCACAACCTATGCGAATGTGACTCTTTTGCCACCGAACGCACCATACTGGCCGTAGAAGAAAAATTCGGTCAGTACTTCGGGCAAATCAAATGGATTAACTTTGGTGGTGGACACCTGATGACCAAAGAAGGCTACGATGTTGAACACTTAATTACGACGTTAAGAGCCTTTAAAGCGCGGCACCCGCATTTGAACGTTATTCTTGAGCCTGGCTCAGCGGTCGCTTGGCAAACAGGCCCCTTGATATGTGAGGTTATCGATATCGTAGAAAATCGCGATAAAATTGCGATCGTAGATATGTCAGCCACGGCGCACATGCCTGATGTGCTCGAAATGCCTTATCGCCCTGAGGTGCGCGGTGCTGGTAAAGCCAACGAGAAAGCCTTTACCTATCGTTTTGGCGGAAACTCGTGTTTAACCGGTGATGCGATAGATTTATATAGTTTTGACCACGAGCTGCAAATTGGCGAGCGGATTATTTTTGAAGATATGATCCACTACACCATGGTCAAAACGACTTTTTTCAATGGCGTTGAGCACCCATCCATCGGGATTTTGCGTAAAAACGGCGAATTTGAGCTGGTACGTAAATTTGAGTACGAAGACTTTAAAAACAAGTTGTCGTAAGCTAACTCCCCCTAAAAAAGGCGTCCAACTTAATGGGGACACTTCAAGATTTGGTTTACGCCTTTTTTGTCGCTGAGGGGCTTAGCAATAACGCAATCGCTTAATGGCTCGCTTTGTCACCCCAAATTTCCGCCAAACGCTGGTCTCGGCCACAATTCCAGCGATAAAGCTTGTAACGCACAGGGCTTTTCTTATAAAAGTCTTGATGGCCAATTTCATTCCCTTTAATGGGGTAAAAACGTTTAGCATCTAAGATAGGCGTTACGACTGTTTTCTCAGGGAATTGAGCTTCAACAGCCTTCTTGGTTTTTTCAGCTAGAGCGCGCTCTTGCTCATTCGCTACAAAAATGGCGCTCAAATAGCTATGGCCTTTATCACAAAATTGCCCCCGGGCATCGAAAGGATCAATGTTTACCCAATAATGATCTAAAATTTGCTGATAACTCACTACATCTGGGTTGTAGGTGATCTTCACCGCTTCGTAATGCCCTTTATGATTACCGTTATAGGTAGGGTTGCGTACCGTACCGCCAGTAAAGCCCGACACCACATCAGTGACACCTTCTAGTTTTTCAAAATCAGACTCCATGCACCAAAAACAACCACCCGCTAAAATGGTCTCGTCCGCTAATACATTGGTAGATATAAAAGAGGCGCTGAGGATCAACGCAGATAAAATAGATTTCATAACCATCCTTTAAAGCTTTAACCGAACGCTCACGGGATTGTGACGCTATAGATAAGTAGAACCGATTTACCCTAAAGTACTTTCATCAATGTGGCTTTTAATAAAAGCACTCAGTGGGCGCCGCCGGTATCTTCATTTTGTGCCTTACGGATAAAAAACATTAACGGCAACGCACAAGCATACATAGCCCCAATCCATAAAAATAGATCATTAAATGCCAACACCTGTGCTTGTACCATGACCCTATCAGCGATTTGTTTTATGGCCACAGCCGCTGGATCGCTTAGTACCCCTGTGACGGCTAATTGCGCTTTAGTTAGCTCCTCTAACACCACGGCGCGATTGGTATCGATAGCAGGAATGAGCTGTGCCCAGTGATAGTCTACTCGGATATCACGAATGGTATCCATAAACGCCAAGCCTACCGCCCCGCCTAAATTGCGCAGCACATTAAATAGACCTGCTGCGTTACTGATCTCACTGTTCGGTAAGGTTCCCATGGCAATTCGAGAGGCGGTCAGCAAACACATCAACAGGCCTACCCCGCGCACCATCTGCGGCCACATAAATTGATTAAAATCAGCTTGATCGGTTAAATTGGCATTCATCATAGACCCCACGCCCACCATAACCAAACCAGCGGCTAACATGTAACGCGCATCCACCTTGTCAGATAAACGCCCAATCACTGGTGCGCTGAAAAACATAGATGCGCCAGTCACGAACATTAACTGGCCAATTTGAAAGCTATTAAACCCGCGCACCGTGCCTAAAAACAGTGGCATAAGGTACACCATGCCATACAAGGCAATGCCAATAATGAAACCTAGAGATGCCCCAATAGCAAAGTTACGATCGCGAAATACCCGCAAGTCGACAATGGGCAAAGTGACGCGAAACGCCCGCGCAAAGAAGCCTAGCGCGCTACAAGCGCACAGCATACTAAGCATCAAGATAAACGTACTGTCGAACCATTCATCCCCAGGGCCTTCTTCAAGAATGTACTCTAGCGGTCCTAAAAATAATGCCAAATAGAGCAAGCCTAAGAAATCAATTCGTTTAAACAGAGAAAAATCTGGTTTATCGATACGCAAATAAAACCATACACCGGCGCTGGCTAATACTCCGGGAACCACATTCATTAAAAACAACCAATGCCAACTTGCATGCTGAGTAATATATCCGCCTAAGGTAGGGCCAATCGAAGGCGCAGTCGTTGCTATCATGCCGATCACAGCCTGTACCGCCCCCATCACACGTAAGGGAAATAACTTAAAGCTAATCGCATAAGCGATGGGGATCATCGCCCCGCCCACGAAACCTTGAACAGCACGCATAATAATTAATTGGTCGATGGTTTGAGCCAGTGCACAGCCAATGCTGGCAACGGTAAACGCCACACAAGAAATCACGAAGGTGAGATGAGTCGATAACCAACGGGTTAACATACCTGATAAGGGGATCATGATAATTTCGGCGATAAGGTAGGCCGTTTGCACCCAGGATATTTCATCAGGCGTGGCCGAGACACCGGCTTGAATTTCATTTAGGGAACTGGCGACAATTTGAATATCTAAAATCGCCATAAACATGCCAAGCATCACAGCAACGAAGCCAATCTTCTGACGTAGCGATGGCATCTCGCTTACTCTTTCATCACTCATTTAGCCGCCCTAATATTGCCCATCACTGCAGTACTTTCGATTTTATTGCAACGAATACCTATCGCTGAGAAGTCAGCACCTGCTCATTCGCCAAGTAGGCACTTTGCTGATTAAAACCTTGGGTATTTACATGGGGTACGACAGACAAGCCCGGACGCAATAAATGCATGTGCTCCCTAGGGCCGGTGACCTCAATACGTACTGGAACACGCTGCACGATTTTATTGAAGTTACCTGTGGCGTTGTCTTTTGGCAGTAAGCTGAACTCAGACCCCGTTGCCGGTGAAATTGAGGCAACCACGCCAGTAAATTCGACGCCATCTTGGGCATCAACTGTGAGAGTTACTGGTTGGCCGATTGTCATATGGCCTATTTGTGTTTCTTTATAATTAGCCACCACATATACATCTGGAAGTGGCACTAAATAGAATAACGTCATGGTGGGCTGTACTAAGCCTCCAGTGCGAGCGCCTAAATTACCGACAATGCCATCGCTTGGTGCCCGTATTTCGGTTTTAGCTAACTGGCTTTGCGCATATGCTATTTGCGATTGTGCCGCGGTGATATTGGCACTCGCACTTTGTTGCTGTGCATCCAATACTGAATACATCTGTTGCGCGGCGGCAAAAGCAGCTTTTGCTTGAGCCAATGACGCTTTAGCGACCGCTACATCTGCTTCGGTATTTTGTAATTGCTGCTTAGAATCAAATGCTTGTTTATCCAAAATTTGAAAGCGCGCTAGATTAAGCTCACCACGTTTCACTTCCGCTTTGGCCGCATCAATGTTGGCTTTGGCCTCATCAATTTTTTTATCTTGCAGGGTGATTTGTTGTTGCGTATTGACCAATGCAGCTCGGGCAACCTTCAGCTCGGCATTCGCTTGGGCTAATTTTGCCTGATAGTCACTGGCATTAATGCGAACAAGCAGTTGCCCCTGTTGCACGTGCTGATTCTCTTGCACGGCTAGCGTTTCAATACGGCCCGTTATTTCTGCTCGAATTGAGACGTTATCGGATTTGATATAGGCATTATCGGTTTCTTCGATAAATCGTCCGTGTGCGTACCAATCATAACCTTCTGTGGCAGCCCAGCCCACTAATGCAATGATGATAATTAGCAAAAAACTATTTTTTAACCACATTAGCGAGTCCATATCGATGTGCTTCAAATTTAAGTGTAATGTATATTACACTACAGTTAACAAGGTTCAATTGATAACAGACAAATAGCATGCATTTTTGTTATGGTTATTTTGTCTCACCAATACAGTTAAAACATGCCAACAAAAACACTAATAGCCGCCAATAACACCCTTGACTATGCACCACGGGAACGTGGCCTTATCCGCCGCGACAAAATTATTCAAGCCGCGACCCAAGTCTTTGTTCGTTCTGGATTTGAAGCAGCCAGTTTGCAAGAGATTGTTGCTCTAGCGGGTGGCTCACTCGCCACCCTGTACCGGCTATTTGGTAATAAAGAAGGGTTATTTTACGCCGTTATCGAACGTAAGAGTGACCAGCTACTCGGTGAAATAGACTATGGCGATTTACAGCACCAGCCCCCAAAAGATGCGCTATTGGAGATAGGTATGCGCTTCTTCAGTATGGTGATTTCTCCAGAAGTAGGGGCAATTCACAGATTGCTCATAGGAGAAGCAGTACGTACGCCCAAGCTTAGAGAGATATTTTTAACCCTAGCTACCGAGCGAGCTATTCGTCAACTCGCTGATTATTTGCAAAGCCAAGTTGATAAGCAGACGTTGGATATTCAAGATTGTTTTATTGCTGCAAGCCATTTTATGGGGGCGCTAAAAGGCAACTATCACATTCGTTGTATGCTAGGGGAAGTGGTTAATCTTAGCCTTAAAGAGCGAGAAAAGTTTGTCACTACAGCGGTCGATATGTTTCTCGGTGGTTATGCACACCGCTAGGCACGAATTACCAATTGGAAAATGGCAAAAACGCTACCGATAATCTAACGCGTTAATTATACCATTCCACGTTAATAAGTGATCACTCAGCGAGAGTTTAAAAGGGCTTAAACAAGGCGCATGACTGAATGAATAGTTGTTCTCTTTCGAAGTCATGCAACGCAGTGTAAGCCCTTTTAAAACTCGCCTACAAGGAATGCCCCAGCGGCTTTTGCTCTGCGTTCTCACTATTTGAAAGGGAACAACCATTACTACATAGCGACGCCTTAATCAAAAACCGCTGGACGCATTCTGAGGCGTCACTTATTAATA
>BAEM01000008.1 GCA_000314955.1 Paraglaciecola chathamensis S18K6
TTGACTTGAGTAGAACACACCTACATCGCCGCCTAGCCAATAGCAAAAAAGCAAAATATGGAGCAGAAGCGCAATATCGTATGGGGTCATAATTAGTCACTTAGTTATGAACGTCAGTATTGTTAGATATACCCCACGGCCGTTGATAAGCGCATGGCAATTATCAATTCTTGTTTAATTTGTTCTCTAAAAAATAGAAAGAGCGCTACAGCGCTGAGCTGATAGTGTTAGGGAATAACTTCGTAGCTGTACATACGCGTATCGAGGAAGCGTTGACTGCTTGGGGCAACTTCGTTCAATGAAAAAAGCGCCGGTCCAGTGGGCTCCATCAATAAATATTCTTCGCCATTTATCAGCATGCTTGCTTCATCTTTTTGAGGGGACATGGCGATACCCAATAAAGCATGGTTAGGTAAGTAGAGCATGACTAATTCGATGTCTGGGAACAGCGCACGAATAACACTGGCCATCAATACCGACTTGCTATCACAATCTCCTTGGTTGTTACTGAGCAGGGTGAAAGGTGGAGAGAAACCTGCGCCGTTAGAGGATACTCGGCTTTCCAAATCGTCATAAGGAATACTCTGTAGCCAACCTAACAATAAGTTTAGAAAAGCGCGCATGTCTGGGCTCTCAGACGCTTCGGCATACATAGCTTCGGCGAAAGGTTTTAAAAGCGTTTGGTTTTCTTTTATGTAACGCAAATGGTCGGGTTTGATGCCTTCTTGGCCCAGATAATTACTGAATTGGGTATAGTAGTGATCCTCTAAATATTGCTCGAATGCATCATCTTTGGCTTGCAGTAATTGTTTTTGGTATTTTTTTACCTGCTCTTCAGAACGACTTCGCACGCTCAGTTGCAGGCTTTCACCTATGCGCTTTATTTCGATACGCGCATCTTTGGCGTCAATTTTGTTTCGTTCTTTGAGCATGGCGATTTGCTGATAGCGGGTCACTTGTTCAGGCACAAAGCGTTTATGATGACGGTTTTTGACCTGCTCCAAAGGCAAGGTGAATGAAAACTGATGCTTTTCATTCGCATGGTCACGCCACTTGTAGCTTAATTGAACATCGTTTTCGAGAGGCGTTTTATTAAAGCTGATTTGCTCACTGTGAGCAAAGTGGATAGGGGTCATAACCACGATGATTAGCGGGAATAAAACGCTGACAACACTTTTTATATAGCGAGCTAAATAGCGGCCTGTAAGACCGCCATTGTGTTTGCCCGGACGGGCATTTTTAGCTAAGTAGTTTTTTATGCAAGAAACCATTGCGCTCTACTGCGTCAACTAACGGGATAAAACCAGCCGGCGTCGACAGGTTAATATAGCCAGTTTGACGCTCAAGTAAGATGTCATTGAATTCAGTGGGGCGATTCACCGCTGGGGTACATGCAATATTGGCAGCATCACCATTGGCGAAATGGCTGGGCCCACCAGAAGCGGCAAACGCAATATCTAATTCACTATGCTCAACGCGAGTAGCGAAACGATACTGACTTAGGTTTTTCATCACGAGCTGCATCAAGTCGCGCTCGTTGTCTATGGTGTGCAATTTACGTCGTAAAGAGTCTGACGCATGGAAAATATCAATCAAAGTAGAACTCCGTATAAAAACAGGCTATTCGCTGTCGGTTCGAGCGTGAATAATGAAGTCGTTATCACTGTCTTGGGTAATGAGGATTTCTATAGGGCTGCAACAAACCTGACAATCTACAATTTGCTGCTGATTGACATCGTTGTCTTGATCAATTTCTATATCATTGATTTCCATGCAGTATGGGCAACTGAACTCAGCGTTTGATGTAAGGCTCATTTTGGTACTCCTATATGAGCCTTATATGGTAAAGGAAGATTGGGTAATCTTCCTACCGTTTATCGTGCTTTATTTTTGAAAACTTGTTACATACTCCACAAAGGCTTTATTAGCGGCCTTGCGATCGGCAGCGATTTTTTGTACTTCAGGTAATTCGTTTAATTTTGCCATCAGGTTTTTAGCCCCAGTGGAGCCATCTAGTAAATCAACCTCATACAGCTTATGTGCAACACCAGCGGCTAAATCAACGCTGTATAAAAACATAATATCTGCCGCACTAAATGCGTCACCTGCCACATAAGGTGAGAAAGAAGCCAGTCTATTAAGCCCCGTCATGCCTCTAAATAGCGCACGTTTTACTTCTTTACGTGTTTCATCACTGACTTTTGAGCCGAAGAAAGCTTCGGGGTGGCAGCGCCGTGCTGGTAGTTCTAAATACAGTTCCATGAATTTGACCAATTCTTTGACTCTGGCTTGGGCGAACGGGTCAGCAGGGTAGAGTGGTTTATCTGGATACTTAGCGTCGAGATATTCCATGATGATATTCGTTTCAACAATGATCCCGTCTTCTGTTTCAAGGGCAGGGACTTTGCCCATCGGGCTTTTAGCTAGAAATTCAGGTTCTTGATTGGGGTAAACATTAACTACTTCGTAGTCTAGGCCTTTGTGGGCTAAGGCTAATTTGATCATGTTGAAGTAATTACTGACATCGAATCCATATAATTTAAGCATCTTGGTTCTCACTGTGGTGGTTTACCCTTCATCATCAGATAACCCGAGACGCTTCTCAACATGCAAGTAGTGATAGTTAACTATCACTGGCGTTTACCTTGGTTGTGCACGGGTTTGCGCTAGCGACTTCATTACCACTTGTGCTAACTTATGGCGCAATTAAGGTTCATCGAAAGTCACAGTTATCAATAAAAAACTCAATTTAAAACAAGTATCTCAACAGCTCGGAGTGTCTACGGCGACGGTTTCTAATGCGTTTAATCGCCCGGATCAATTGTCAGCCAAGTTACGTGAGCGGATCTTAAGGGAATCAGCTGAGCTGGGTTATCACGGGCCGAATTTTGCCGCCCGCTCATTACGAAAAGGGGCATCAGATGTAGTAGCCGTGGTCCTCGCGGATTCCATTAGCTACAGCCTTTCGGATCCTGTTGCCAGTCAATTTCTGCAAGGCGTGGCTGAGGTATTGGGTGAAAATAAGAAACAACTGTTATTGCTTTCAAGTGAATCAGACGAGCTAGAGCAAAGCAGTGCTGAGTCACTGCCTGATGGTTTTATTTTCTACGGTGCCCCTAGCGGCGATATTTTTGAGCGAGTCAGTCGCTCAGGTAAGCCAATTATTGCCGTGGACTTTGAAACTCACGATAGCGAATCTGTTAATATTAACAATGAAGAGGGGGCTTTTAGCGTTGCGAGTCACGCACTAGCTAATAAGCCGAAGCATGCTGCCGTGCTAGGCTTGCGCTTGGTCGACTCGCAACGTATCTGCCGTCTCACAGCACAAGATATGAGTGTTGAGTCAAAAGAAATATCTCGTAGTCGATTAAAAGGATATTTGCGTGCGTTTGAAGGGCAGCAATTAGCAATCTCACCTAGTCACGTTTGGCATATACCGCTTAATACCCCAGAAATGGCAGAAATAGCCGCCAAAGAGGCTTTGACCCTCAACCCTTTGCCTGAAGTGATTTTATGCATGAGTGATGTGATTGCGCTCAGTGTACTGAGAGTGGCGAACGAGCTGAATATTGCTATTCCACAGCAGGTAAAAGTGACAGGGTTTGACGATATCCCAGAGGCGCAGCGCAGCTCACCAGGGTTAACGACTGTGTGTCAGCAAAGCTCAGAGAAAGGCCGAGTGGCAACCCGGCTTTTGCTGAATAATGAGTCTAAAGACAGTGTGATACTCGATACTCGACTGGTGATTAGAGCCAGTTGTGGCTAGTTGGCTAGAATGTGTCTCAACACTTACAGCTCTTAGCTTACAACTCACAACTCACAACTCACAACTTACAGCTCAACCGGCAGCCTTAAATCCGCAAACCTAAATTCGCTGCCCTTAATTCGCAACCCACTACACGGGTTGCGAATTGAGTAACCACATCACCTGATAGGGTGCGAGGTCAAGTTCTTGAGGAGCGGGAGAAACCCGCACAGAGGACAGCAAATCTTGCCATACATCGCCATTACCCAAACCTAGTGTAATACTTGATACCCTTTGTTTATGTTCACTAAAATTACAAATGGCCAGCAAAGACGTGCCATCTTTTGCCGTGCGCTGATAAGCAAATACTGCGTTCTGGTGAGGGGTGATAATCCGAGTGCTTGCTTGACCAAAAACGCTGTATTGCTTGCGCAGACCGATAAGCGTTTTTAAGCCAGTTGCCACACAATTTTGTGGTGTATCTTTTTTCTTACTGGCTTGTATGTCGGCATCTGTTACTGGGATCCTTTGCACCCAACGTTCATCGTGTTTTTTACTGTCGTCTTGTTCGTAGCTATAATCATTAAGCAGGGCCAATTCATCACCAGAATAAATCAACGGAATACCACCGATACTTAAAATGATGCTGTGAACCATTAAAATTCGCGCCACGGCATGCTCGATCAATGTTGCATTATTTTGCTCAATACCTTGTTCTAAGCCCGCTAACGAAGCCAAAGAGCCACAGACACGGCAATCTCCGTTACTTGGGTTTTCACCGAATGCAACGCCAGTGGCAAACGAGCCCTCGAAGCGACCTGTATAGAATTGGTTAAGAAAACGACGATGATCATAACCATTCACCCCTTGTTGTCCTGCTACTGCATCATCGAAGGTCCAACCGATATCATCGTGGCAGCGTACATAATTTACCCAAGCGCAATCAGGCGATATCTCAAAGCTTTTCTGCATGGACTCAGTCAATAAATGAGTATCTCTGGTGGCTAGAGTATTCCAAATTAGTGCCATCAACAGGGGATTGTAAGACAGTTGACACTCTTGTTTGTCAATGTATTTCAGCACTTCATCAGGGTGCACAATGGCTTCAGATTTAAACACCACAGCAGGCGCAGCAATCTGCAAGCAACTGTTAAATGCTTGAATCAAACTGTGAGCTTTAGCTTGGTTTTCGCAATTTGTGCCCATTTCTTTCCAGATAAATGCCAGAGCGTCTAAGCGCAGCGCTTCGCATCCCAGATTCGCTAAATAGAGCATCTCATCTGTGATGGCATTGAACACAGCTGGATTGGTGTAATTTAGATCCCACTGGAAATTATTAAAGGTGGTCCAAACCCATTTATTGCTATCGCTATCCCAGCTGAAGTTACCACGACGCACTTGAGGAAATATTTCTCTGAGATGCTTTTCGTATTCGTCAGGCACGTGTTTGTCATCAAACATGTAGTAAAACTCTTGATATTTTTGATCACCGGCTTTGGCAGCCAGCGCCCAAGGGTGTTCATCTGATGTATGGTTAAACACAAAATCAAGTACCAGGCTAATGCCTGCTTCAGCGAGTGCTTTTGATAATTCTTCCAGATCTTTATTGGTACCGAGCGTGTCATTTACTTTGCGATAATCAGAGACCGCATAGCCACCGTCACTGTCTCCTTTAGGCGAATCATAAAGCGGCATCAGGTGTAAATAGGTTATGCCGGTTTCGACTAAGTAAGGAATGCGCTGCTGTAAGCCCTTTAAATCACCGGCGAATAAATCCACGTAGCACGCCATGCCCAACATGTTTTCACCTTGATACCAATGAGGGGCAGCCAACCTAGCATTGTCTTTTTGCTTAAGAACGTTTGAGCGTTTAGCGAATCCGTTTGCCAATGTTTGAACCAGCTGTTGTAGATAGTAAAAAAAATCATACCGCTGACCATAGATCTCTACCAATAAAGCGAAAAGCCGAGGAAATTGTTCATTTAAACGGTCAATGAACACTGCCTGCTCACGTTTGGACATTCCGCTTAAATCTAAGCCAGTTAAAATGCGCTCTAATGAGCGCTTGTATTCACGTTCTATATCCATTTCTCACCTATAAACTTATACGTTTAAGATTTAATGTTAAACTCAATTAATGATCATATTAGCCCATTAATTTGATAAATAATCAACAAATGTTTTACAAATGTTAATTTCTTTGTTAGCTTTATTACAGTTATCTTAAACGATTAAGTTAATTTTTTAAATGCTTCTACAAATCGTTTTTGACGTTACACATTATTTTATTAAACTCATGTTCAGTGCTCGGCCTTGCCCTACACTGAACATGGGGGACACTAGCCAACCCTAGGTTGACGCTAAACAGGTACTTAAGCAGGTATTAAACGGAGAAACACACATGAGCACACCCTTTAACCGTAGCGCCATATCTATGGCAATCGCTTTAACATTTAGTGCGCCCCTTATTGCACAACAAGAACAGGGTGAAAGCCCGCAAGCCGCGAATGATGCACAAGATGCCCTAGGATTTGAACAAATTGTTGTTACCGGCTCTGTGCGCGGTGGCACCAAAATGGATTCAAGTGTCTCGGTTAGTTCTATAAGCCCAGAGGATTTCGCCGTTGCTGCGCCTCGCGCAACAGCGGAAGTGTTTCGCTCAATACCGGGTATCCGTTCTGAGTCTACCGGCGGTGAAGGTAACGCAAACATTGCGGTTCGTGGCTTACCCGTAGCATCTGGTGGCGCTAAGTTTTTAGTATTACAAGAAGATGGTTTACCGGTTATGCAGTTTGGTGATGTTGCCTTTGGTAATGCAGATATTTTCTTGCGTGCTGATTCAACTATTGCCACGATTGATGCTATTCGTGGTGGTTCATCTTCAACCTTGGCGAGTAATTCGCCCGGCGGCATTATCAACTTTATAAGTAAAACAGGTGATAGTGAAGGTGGCAGCATCTCAACCACTATCGGTTTGGATTACGACACGACTCGTACTGATTTTGAATACGGTGGTGATATCAGTGACACCATGCGTTTCCACATTGGGGGCTTTTTCCGGGAAGGTGAGGGACCAAGAGAGGCGGGCTATAACGCCAATTCAGGTGGTCAAATCAAGGCAAACCTCACCAAAGAATTCGATACTGGGTTTATCCGAGTTTACTTTAAGCACCTAGATGACAAGAGTATCGGTTATTTACCTATGCCTATGTACGCCAATGGTGACTCAATTCCAGGTTTTGACGCCCAAAGTGACACGCCACACAGTGTTTACTTGCAAGATACCGTGCGTTTGAACGGTGACAATCAGATCACCCGAGGCAGTATTGCAAATGGTATGAATCCGTCGGTAACCAGTATTGGTTTTGAGGCGAATTTTGATGTCAGCGAAGATTGGACCTTAGTCAACAAATTCCGTTTTTCTGATGTTTCCGGCAGTTTTAATAGCCCGTTTCCAGCTGAAGTGGCAGACCCTACCTCTATTGCTCAGAGCATTGGTGGTGCGGGTGCATCACTTGAGTATGCAAATGGTCCAAGTGCTGGGCAAGCATTTACTGACGCGACCGGCAACGGTCTAGTTATGCGCACGCACACTTTCGATGTAGAAATGAACGACTTTGGTTCTTACGTGAATGACCTGCAATTATCGCGTAGCTTCGGCGATATCTCTGTTACTGCTGGGTATTATAAGTCTCGCCAAAACATCGATATGAGCTGGTTGTGGAACTCGTACTTGATGGAAGTAAAAGGGGATAATGCGGCGCTGCTAAACGTGGTTGGTGCAGATGGAACCCAATACTCTGAGAACGGCTTGTACGCGTACGGCACTCCTTTTTGGGGAAATTGCTGCCAACGTAATTATGACATTCAATACGATATCAGTGCTCCTTATTTAGCGCTAGCGGGTGAATATGGTGATTTTACATGGGAAGCCAGTGTACGTAGAGACAGTGGAGACGCCTTTGGCTCATACGCAGGCGCAGTCACCAGTACACTTGATGTCAACCGTGACGGGCAAATCTCTCAGCCTGAAATGAATGTAGTAGGGATTGATTTAGCTAACGCCAGTGTGGTGGATTACGACTGGGATTACACCTCATACTCTATTGGTGGTAACTATCGAGTTAACGATGATTTAGCAACGTTTGCCCGAATCAGTCGTGGCGGTCGAGCGAATGCCGATCGTTTGGCTTTCGGTAAAATTAATCAAGATGGCAGTGTGGCTACCGCTGACGCCGTGGACATGGTAAATCAAGTAGAAGCCGGGGTTAAATATCGTCAATCAGGTTTAGGTGTATTTGTGACAGGTTTCTACGCCGAAACAGAAGAGCAAAACTTTGAAGCGACCAGCCAAAAATTCTTCGATAGAGTATACGAGGCATATGGTATTGAAACGGAAGTTGCCTACACGCGTGATAACTTAACGATAAAAGGTGGCTTCACCTGGACGGACGCTGAAATTGTTGAAGACAATGTCACTCCAGATGTGGTTGGCAATACGCCTCGTCGCCAAGCTGATTTTATCTATCAGTTAACGGCGCAATACCAAATGGACATGGCCGCCGTGGGTGTGAACTTTATTGGTACCACAGATGCTTACGCACAAGATAGCAATGAGTTGAAGTTTGACGGTTATACCCAAGTCAATGCATTTGCTGATTACTACATCACTGACGCCTTAAGTGTGGCAATAAACGTTAATAACCTGTTTGATACTGTGGGTATTACCGAGGCTGAGGAAGGCGCTGTGGCTAGTGATCAAAGCATCATTCGCGCACGTTCAATTAACGGCAGAACGACGTCTATGACGTTGAAATATCAGTTCTAATCCCGAGGCTCGCTAGCCAGTAAATCACTGGCTAGCGAATGACTATTGACCAAGACATTATTGCTAAAACGAGGCGCACTAGATGCAAACTGATATTGGAGCCGCCACTGCGATGCACGAAAAAAATGTGCACTTAATACGCTGGCTGACGTATTTGATGTTTATGATGTTCGCGATGACATCTGACTCGGTGGGTGAAATCATAAAAGAAGTCAAACGTGAGTTTGATGTGAGTAATACACAAGCCAGTCTAATGCATTCGCTTTTCATGATTGGTATCGCTTTCTCAGGGCTATTTTTAGGGTTTTTAGCTGATAAATTTGGCCGCAAGAAAACCATTATCCTTGGGTTGGCACTATTTGCCCTGTCTTGTTATTTATTCTTGGTCGGTTCTAGCTTCGAATTCATTTTAGGCTTGATTACGCTTTCCGGTTTAGCGGTGGGGGTGTTTAAAACCGCCGCCCTAGCGCTGATTGGTGACATATCGCGTTCTACTAAAGAGCATACAGGCACCATGAACGGAGCCGAAGCATTCTTTGGCGTAGGTGCGATTATTGGGCCGTTGATTGTTGCTTGGATGGTACGTGAAGGCGTTGACTGGAAGTTACTCTATGTGCTCGCGGGCGGGTTATGCACCTTACTCATATTGATGGCTTGGAAAGCAGACTATCCGGTTCAGGCGCCGCCAACACACGGCCAGAAACCGGTGAGTTTTATCAGTAGCTTAAGATTGCTGAAAAACCCTTATGCTATGGGGTTCTCAATCGGGGCTTTTTTATATGTTGCCGCAGAAAGCGCCATCTACGTATGGATGCCTAGTTACCTAGTCTGTGATGCCATGAGCGTGTCAGAGTCTTTCGCTTGTTACACTGATGGGCCGCAAAAAATGCTGGCGATGTACGCGGTTTCTGTATTCTTCTCACTGCGAGCCCTTGGCCGGTTTGTCGGGATTTGGATGATGCAACGCTACAATTGGGCCTTAGTGTTAATGTTGTTTAGTCTTGCTATTACCTTGTGTTTTATCGCAGGTTTAGCAGGAGGAAAGAACGTTGCTTTGTATGCGTTTCCACTTACTGGCGTATTTATGTCAGTCATTTACCCGACCTTTAACTCAAAAGGAATTTGCTGCTTTGCTAAAAGTGAGCATGGCACTGTGGCTGGGGTGATTTTATTCTTCACCGCCGCAGGGGCAGCAGCAGGGCCATTTATTATGGGCTTAGTCAGTGATGCCTTCGGCGGAGATGCAAAATACGGATTTATGGTAGCAACTGGGTTTAGTGTGGTGTTGTTTTTAGGCCTGTTATATAACTTTGTTTTTAACCCCACCGAGAAACGTTTACGTGAAATCGAAGCAGTAGAATACAGCTAGGGATCATATCGCCTTATGCCATTATTTTGCGCTGGTATGTTGCGCTGGTGGTGAAAACGAAGCTGTTATTCTTGGCTGAGATTTCAGGCTAATTATGTCAAGATCCTGAGTGAGCAATGCGTTATACTGCGCCGGTCTTAACAAGTTAGGTGATATATGAAAGTTTGTGGTGTTGAATTAAACAGTAATGATGTAAATGTGTGCTTGTTGTCTTTGGCAGATGACGTGTTTCAGTTGCCAGATTTTCGCAGCCGCCGTCTCACATTAACCAACATCAATAGCAGTAAAGATTTACGCTATTTTCAGCAGACCTTCGCCAAACTAATGGCTGATTACCAGGTAGATAAAGTGGTTATTCGCCAGCGGCCGATGAAAGGCAAATTTGCTGGAGGCGCGGTGGGCTTTAAACTTGAAGCCGCAATTGAGCTTATTGAAGATTTAGACGTGGTGATCATGTCACCAACAGATATAAAAGAATCATTACGTCGTAACCCAGTGCATATTCCCTATGCTGAAACAGGGCTGAAAGTGTTTCAAGAAACCGCGTTTAATACCGCGTTCGCTTATTTGATGAAAGACAAATACGCGCCGAAAGATGAATAACGCTCAGGTACAGTGACAATTCAGAATTGAAAAAAGGCGCTTAGCGCCTTTTTTTGTACCTGCTTAAGTAGGTTTGAATAACCGCTACATGACTGATAATGATTTAAGCACTAAGCGCACACCGAGCCCTACAGAGACTAAAAACACGATTGCGCCCAAGCTATTAGCGACTAAGCCATTGGTGTGTTTACCCAGCAGCGCTTTGTTGTTCATGGTGTAAAGTAAGAAGGCAGCAATGATGGGCAGCAACAAGCCATTGGCAAACTGGGCACCAATGATGATGTTAATTGGCTTGGCACCACTTAAAGCGAATACCACGCCCACCAACAGCACACTTAAGCTAACGCCGCGAAAGATTTTCTCTTTTATGTTGGCGTTCGGGTTAATGATTTCGGTAATCGCATACGCTGTTGCTAAGGGCGCAGTCAACGAACTACTCAACCCTGCGGCGAAAAGCCCAGCGCCTAATAAATATTTCGAAAAGCTACCGAATAAAGGCTCTAACTGAATGGCCATATCGGCGGCGCTACTGGCCCCTAAACCGCGAGAAAATAAGCTTGCGGCGGCGGTTGATACAATAAACATGGCAACCAAGCCGCCTAGGCCAATGGATACAATTGAATCTGTTCGCGCTGCGGGTAAGTCGGCTTCACCTTGCCAGCGGGCTTTCGCGGCAGAGGCATGTAAAAAGAGGTTATAGGGCACAACGGTGGTGCCAATTAAGGCAACCACAGTCACTAAGCTTTCATTCTCTATGCTTGGGGTAAACATACCTTGCATGAACGCAGCTAGATCTGGGCGACTGACAATAAAGGTACTGATAAATGCTACTCCCATGAACAGCACCAACGCCATAAGTAGACGCTCTACTTGCTTGTAGCTGCCGCGCCAAAGTGCAAGTGCGGCCACAAGAGCAATGATGATAATGGTCCATGTGAACACATTGTCGCTCGGTTCATCGAGTATCGCACTTACCCCAAGAGCCGCCCCAGACAAATTGCCCGCTTCGTATGCGGCATTGCCGCCATATAATGCTATCGCGATAAGCGCAAATAACGGCCACTTCCAGATGGAATGTTGCAAGCTTTCTCGCAGGGCTTCACCTAAACCTTTTTGCGCTATGGTGCCCAATCGGCCAGACATTTCTTGGAAAATAATGGTTGCAACAGTGGCGAACAGTAACGCCCACAACAAGGTATATCCAAAATTCGCCCCGGCTAATGTACACACAGTCACTGTGCCCGGGCCAATAAAGGCCGCGGCTACTAAGGCCCCAGGCCCTACGTTTTTTAAAAAGTTCAGTGACGCCATATTAGGTGTTCCCTTTGTGTTCGCTTGAGCGAATCTAATTCAGTTGAGCCTTATCTACGTGGAGCAAGCATATCAGTTAGCTTTGTTGCTAGGTCAACTTAGCAACATAAAAAACGCATATCAACATTATATTTATAAAATGTTGATAAATTATCATCGAATGGTTAGATTGAAGTTAAGCACATCTTTATCGAGTTACCCAAAGGGATAAAAACATGACACGTACTGCCAGCGAACATTCTACTCCTGAACCGCAATCTTCTTCAGATACGGCTAATACAGATGCCCAGCGCTGGGACTTTTGGGTAGATAGAGGCGGTACGTTTACTGACATTGTGGCCAAAACCCCCCAAGGGCAGCTACTGACGAGAAAGCTGCTATCTGAAAACCCAACCGCTTACGAAGACGCCGCTTTACAAGGTATTCGTGACTTTCTTGAGGTTGACGGCCAAGCTCCTATTCCTACGGATCTCATTGGTAGCGTTAAAATGGGTACTACCGTGGCCACCAACGCGTTGCTAGAACGTAAGGGCGAAGCCACCGTACTTGTGATCACCGAAGGTCTGCGCGATGTGCTTGAAATCGGTTATCAAGTGCGCCCTAAAACCTTCGCTTTGAACATCGAAAAGCCAGAGGTGTTGTATCAAGACGTGATCGAAGTGCCTGAGCGTATGGATGATCAAGGCAACACGCTCAAGGCTTTAAATGAAGACGCTGTGCGTCAAAGCCTGCAACAGCGATATGTAGCAGGGTATCGTTCAGTAGCCATAGTGCTGATGCATGCTTATAAATACCCACAGCACGAGCTGCGTATTGCGCAAATTGCCAAAGAAATTGGTTTTAGCCAAATTAGCACCAGTCATGATGTGAGCCCTATGGTGCGCATCGTGCCACGAGGGGATACCACAGTGGTTGATGCTTATTTATCGCCCATTTTGCGACGCTATGTGCAGCGAGTGGGGAAAGCCATTGGTGCTGAAACACGTGCTGAGCAAGCAGGCTCGACGGATAGCAAGCGCCTACAGTTTATGCGCTCATCAGGGGGCTTAACTGCTGCCAGCAAATTTCAGGGGCGTGATGCGATTTTATCTGGCCCTGCAGGGGGCATCATTGGCGCTGTGCGTACCAGTGAATTAGCGGGTTTTAATAAAATAATTGGCTTTGATATGGGCGGTACATCCACAGACGTATCTCACTATGCTGGTGAATTTGAACGTGCCTTTGAAACCCAAGTGGCGGGTGTGCGTATGAGTGTACCCATGATGAGTGTGCATACGGTAGCCGCCGGTGGTGGTTCGGTGCTGCATGTGGATGAGCAGCGTTTTCGAGTAGGTCCTGAATCAGCGGGCGCATTTCCTGGCCCCATGTCTTATCGAAACGGCGGGCCCCTGACAGTGACTGACGCCAACGTGTGTTTAGGCAAAGTCGACCCGCGATTTTTCCCCAAGTTGTTTGGCCCACAGCATAACCAAGCTATCGATGATGAAGCGGTAAAAGCGGCCTTTGCAAAGATTGCGCAGCAACAAGGTACAGCCAGTAGCGGTGAGCAAATAGCGGAAGGGTTTTTAACCATAGCAATTGAGCATATGGCCCAAGCGATCAAGAAAATTTCTATTGAACGGGGCTATGACGTGCAGCAGTACGCATTGACCTGTTTTGGTGGTGCGGGTGGTCAGCACGCATGTTTGGTAGCAGACAGGCTAGGCATGCACACTATCTTTATTCACCCCTTCGCCAGTATTTTATCAGCCTATGGCATGGGGTTAGCGGATATTCGCAGTCAGCGCACTGAAACCTTTCAACAGGTGATGGATACCAGTGGACTCGAAGCATTAAACGCGGCTTTCGCGCGGTTAAAAACGCACACCAGCGAAGAGCTGCTAGAGCAAGGAATAGATGAAAGCGCGCAAACCCATAGTGCAACGGTATTTTTACGTTATCAGGGAACCGATACTACTTTACCTGTCAGCCATGGCGCTATGGACAAGATGCAACAAGACTTCGAGACGCAGCATAAGGCCCAGTATGGCTTTATCTCTCCTGATAAAGAGATCATCGTTGAATCTATTTCCATGGAATCTGCTGGTGGCGGGCAAGATATTAATGAGCCACTTTATCCACTGACGAACGATGTGTTGCCCGCTGCGCAAAACAGCACGCAAATATTCTCTGCAGGGGCTTGGCACAACACGCCTATTTATCAACTGGAACAATTACTACCAGGGCATAACGTGCCGGGGCCGGCGATTATCATTGAGGACAATGGCACAGTGATTGTTGAGCCAAACTGGACCGCCAGCATGACAGCCCATAAGCATTTAGTGCTGAAAAAGAACGTTACTGGCGCCTTAGAAAACGACAACAACCAAGATCAAAGTTCTGTAGCGGCTTCAGCAGCTAGTGAGCAAAGCGATCCTGTACTGGTAGAAATATTCAATAACCAGTTT
Organism: Paraglaciecola chathamensis S18K6; assembly: GCA_000314955.1. GTDB lineage: Bacteria > Pseudomonadota > Gammaproteobacteria > Enterobacterales > Alteromonadaceae > Paraglaciecola > Paraglaciecola chathamensis. Next base: position 14,304 of record BAEM01000008.1, read on the forward strand.
ATGTCTATAGCGGAGCAAATGGGTATCGTGCTGCGCAATACGTCTTCTTCGGTCAACATCAAAGAGCGGTTAGACTTTTCCTGTGCGGTATTTGATGTACAAGGCCAGTTAATCGCTAACGCACCTCATATACCAGTGCATTTGGGCTCCATGGATGCCACGGTTAAAGTGTTGATTCAAAGTGGTTTGAGCATTGAACCAGGGGACGTGTTTATTCATAACGACCCGTTCAATGGCGGCTCACACTTGCCTGATGTTACTGTTATTACCCCCATTTTTGATAAACAAGATGACAAGGTGATCTTCTACGTGGCAAGCAGGGCGCACCACGCTGATATAGGCGGTATTGCACCTGGCTCTATGTCACCGAAAGCGAAAACCATCGTTGAAGAAGGGGTGGTTATTCCTTGCATGAAGCTGGTATCAAAAGGGCGTTTTTTACATGATGAGCTCAAAGCATTAATGCTAGGGGCGACTCACCCTGTGCGCAATTTCGCCCAGAATGTGGCCGACCTACAGGCGCAGATTGGGGCGAATCGCCGAGGTTATCAAGAGCTGCTTAAACTGGTCGACGAATACAGCTTGCCGGTGGTCAATGCCTACACCCAACACATTATGGATAACGCAGAAGAAAGCGTAAGACGCACCATAGAGACTATTGAAGGTGGCGAGTATCGCTATCAAATGGACGGTGGCTTACAAATTTGTGTAACCGTTGAAGTTGATCAGCAAGAACGTAGCGCCCGTATCGATTTTACGGGTACAAGCGCCCAGCAACCAAATAACTTCAATGCGCCCGCTGCGATCACTCAAGCGGTGGTACTGTATGTGTTTCGCTGTCTGGTCGACAGTGATATTCCTCTTAATGCAGGTTGTATGCGCCCCCTTAGTATTACCGTGCCACAAGGCTCTATGCTCAATCCTGTTTATCCCGCGGCTGTGGTTGCGGGTAACGTTGAGGTTAGCCAAGCAGCGACGAATGCCTTATTTGGTGCGTTAGGCTCGCTGGGTATGAGCCAAGGCACCATGAATAACCTGACCTTTGGAAATGCAGAGTATCAATACTATGAAACCATTTGTTCGGGTGCGCCTGCAGGGCCGGGCTTTGACGGGGCTGCGGCAGTGCATACTCACATGACCAATTCGCGCCTAACAGACCCTGAAATACTTGAATCACGATACCCAGTATTGCTGGATAAATTTGTTGTGCGCCGAGGTTCAGGAGGTAAAGGCCAGTGGGATGCTGGGGATGGAATTGAAAGGCGCATACGCTTTTTAGCTGATATGCAGTGCGCTATTTTATCGGGGCATCGCGAAGTCCCTCTGGCCGGCGTGAATGGCGGCGAGTCAGGGGAACTTGGGCATAATTGGATTGAGCGAGACGCGCAGCCATGGTTCGATTTAAGCGGTAACGGTGAAACCCAAGTACAAGCAGATGACGTAGTGGTGATACAAACGCCCACCGGAGGCGGTTTTGGCGCGCTTGCCGATAAAAAATCAGCTTCGCCTGAGCAAGGGGAATGAAGGTGAGTCAAAAGAATAAAGCACCCGCTGAATCAACTGAACGCGAAGGCTCAATGAGTCAAACGGATAAAGTGGCAAGGGGCGAACCTCAGCGAAAAATCGTCTCATCTGAGCATTTAGCATCAGATGAAAACTGGCCACTGTCGGAGGTCGAATACGGCATGACAGTGGTGTATAACGCGTTTTCCCAGTGGATGGTGCGCTGCGCCAATGCCGCTGGTATCGGTGAGCTGGCGGTGTTAGATATTTTAATATTGCACAACATCAATCATCGAAACCGTGAAAAGCGTCTGAGCGATATTGCCTTTATATTAAATATCATTGATACCCATACAGTGAACTACGCGATAAAAAAACTGCTCAAATTGGAACTGGTCACAGGAACAAAACGCGGAAAGGAAATTTTTTACGCAACGTCGCCTAAAGGTAAAAAAGCCTGTGAAGATTACGGCCGAGTGCGCGAACAATGTTTACTCGACGGGCTAAAGATGCTCGATGTAGATCAACAGGAGTTGGCTAAGCTGGCTTCTACCCTCAGATCCATGTCTGGCTTGTACGACCAAGCCTCTCGAGCTGCTGCTTCTTTGTAATAATTTGTATGCTTTGAGCCGCATTTCTGACTAAGTGCGGCTTCAAATACCTGCCAACCCCGTATTTTATAGTGCATTAACACTTCTATAACATCTGAATATGGTCACTCATAGTTAGATTCAATTTATCTTTTTGCTTTGTCGATGGCATGGTTTGTTTCTTTCACGTCATGTGTGTGGCGTTGATAGTCGCCCAGCCAACTCAATTAGAGAGCCAATATCGTGTCTGAAGCCTTATCTGTTACCACTTCTATCCAGGGCAGCATTGCCGTTATTTGCTTTAATCGCCCGCAAAAGCTTAACGCCTTTGATCAGAGTCAACGTCAGGCCTTTCGGAATGCAGCGCATAAAGTGAACGCTGACGAAAACATACGTGTAGTGGTGCTCATGGGCGAAGGCAGAGCCTTCAGCGCTGGGGCCGATTTAAGTGAAGTCATGCCTGATGAGTTAGATGTAGAACAAGGCTTGATCCAAGAATACAAACCCGCCTTGATGGCGATAACCCAAGCCCCAAAACCATGGATCAGTGCCGTTAATGGCGCTGCTGCAGGCATTGGTAGTGCATTCGCTATGGCCTGCGATTTAACTGTGATGGCCGAAAATGCTTATCTCTATCAGGCGTTTAGCGCGATTGGTTTAATTCCTGATGGTGGGGCAACCTGGCACTTAGCACAAACCGTGGGGCGTAAACGCGCGTTCGAGTTGATTGCACTTGGTACTAAACTAGGTGCACAGGAATGTTTGCAGTTAGGTTTGTGTAATAGAGTCGTAGCAGAGGACAAATTGTTCGACGAAGCGATGTTACTGGCCAATGAGCTAGACAATAAAGCGCCTTTAGCCTTACGTTACGCCAAAGAAGCGCTAAATGAAGCCATGCAAAGTAACTTGAGTAACACGTTTAACCATGAAGCCAAATTACAAAAAATATGCGCCGAGAGTGAAGATGCTAAAGAGGGCAGTCGCGCGTTTTTAGCCAAGCGAAAAGCGCAATTTATTGGTCGCTAATGGTATTAACATAAGGGCGAAACGGCATGTTTTGGGTAATGCGCCGTTGTTCTAACAGATTGAATTAGGAGTAGATAATGGACAATACAACGGTTTTGCATAGCTTATTTGCAGGTAACGAAGCACACCCAGATAAGCCCTTGTTTCATCAACCCATTGAGCGCCAGTGGCATACCTTCACTTGGGGGGAAGTCACAGAGCAAGCTAAGCGTATCGCCCAGGGGTTACAAGCTCAAGGCTTCGAAAAAGGCGATCGTATTGTCATCATGTCAAAAAATTGTGCCCAGTGGATCATTGCTGACTTCGCCATTACCATGGCGGGCATGGTCAGTGTGCCTATCTATGCCACAGCGGGCGAAAATATTATTGAGCACGTGATTAATCATAGCGGCGCGAAAGCTATTTTTGTTGGTAAATTGGATAACCTTGATGCTGCCAAAGCGGCCATCCCTAATACAATCTTAAGTATATCTTTTCCTTACCCCACGGTTGAATGTCATGAAAAGTGGGACGATTGGCTAAGCGCGTATGAGCCTATTGCTGAGCCTTACTTGCCAACACGTGACGATATGGCCACTATTTCCTATACATCTGGCACAACCTCTTTGCCTAAGGGGGTGGTGCTTTCTCACAAAAATTTTGCCTCTGCGGCAGATAATGTGATTAAGCTATTTGAAATAAGAGATGGTGACCGTTCTATCAGTTACTTACCTTTGGCGCATATCACTGAGCGCAGCTTAGTGGCCGTTTTTGTGCGCTGTAAGGTGGAGGTTTATTTCACTGAAAACCTGCAAACCTTCGTGGCTGACATTCAACATGCTAGCCCTACTGGGTTTTCATCGGTGCCGCGTTTATGGTCGGTTTTTCAGGCGCAAGTTATAAGCCAAGTGGGTGCTGAGAAACTAGATAAAATGCTGAGGCTACCGATCATCGGTAAGCTAGTGGCTGGCAAAATTCGTAAAAAACTAGGACTGCATAAAGCCCGTACCTTTGGTTCAGGTGCTGCGCCTATGTCGGAGTCGGTATTAGCTTGGTATCACCGTTTAGGTATGCCTATCAATGAGGGTTGGGGCATGACAGAAACCACAGGCCTTGCCAGTGGAAATATGCCCTTTAGTCATCAAGATTTAGGCACAATTGGCAAGCCAATGCCAAATATCGACATGAAGTTATCCCCAGATAGCGAGATATTGATTCGCGGTGATTTGGTTTTCTCAGAATATTATGACGATCCTGAAGCAACAGCAGAAAACTTCGTCGATGGCTGGTTTAAAACAGGTGATGTAGCGACCATTACCGAGACAGGCGCGTATAAGATTACCGGGCGCATTAAAGAGCAATTTAAAACGGCCAAAGGTAAGTACGTTATGCCCGTGCCCATTGAAAGTTTACTGTTCGCGAATTTAAACGTTGAGCAAGCCTGCGTGCTTGGTGCAGGACAAAAGCAACCCGTGGCTATGGTGGTGCTTAATCAGTCATGCAAGCGCAAATCAACAGAGATCATTAAGTCTCTTCAAGACACCTTGGCGAAGGTCAACAGTCAGTTAGAAAGTCACCAAAAGCTAGATTTTATCATGGTGTGTAGTCACGGCTGGACAGTTGAAAATGACTTACTCACCGCAACGACTAAGGTTAAGCGCAATGATGTAGAGCGCCACTATGGTTGGCTGTTTGATGAAGACCGTGGTGAGGGCATACTATGGGAAGAAGACCTGCACTAGCAGAGAAACGATCTTTGAATGCTACCTACATTCATGACATTCTTACTGTGCTTTTTGGATGTAAACTCGCTGCCTGGGCACCGCTTGGGTGACGCACCGGCTTTGACGGTAATCTAGCCAGAAGGAGACAGAGAATGGAAACATTTATTGTTACAGGAACTGATGGTATAGAGGTGCACTGTTATCAGTGGCGTCCTGCTGGAGAAGTACAAGCGATAGTGCATATTGCTCACGGTATGAGTGAGCATGCGCTGCGTTATGAGCGATTTGCTATAGCCCTGAATAAAGCGGGTTTTGCTGTGGTTGCCAATGATCATCGGGGCCATGGAAAGTCGAAATTGCTTGGGCGTGAGTTAGGCCACATGGCTGATGAAAACGGTTGGCACAAAGCAGTAAATGATTTAGCCGTGGTCAACCAACAGATTCAGCAACGCATACCAAATAAACCGATTATCTTGCTAGGGCACTCCATGGGCTCGTTTATGACCCAAGATTATATGGCTCGTTATGGCGATACTATTTCGGCAGCGGCGCTCTCTGCCACAAATTCCGCCTCAAATGGGCCGGCAGGGGCGTTACTTAAAATTGCACAGATGTTAGCGCGATTTGAACGCCGTCGGTTGAGCCCCACTGGGCACAGTCCTGTCATTTTGAGCATGGTATTTGGCGCATACAATAAGGCATTTAAACCCAGTCGCACCGAATTTGACTGGCTTTCAAGAGATGAAAGTGAAGTTGATAAGTATGTGGATGACCCTTTATGTGGCTTTGAGTGCTCGACACAAACTTGGACCGATATGTTCGCCGCATTAGGCTCGCTTGCCTCTGATCCCGCCATTAAGAAAATGGATAAAACCCTGCCCATCTATGTGTTTTCAGGCACTGACGATCCCGTAGGCGAAAGAGGGAAGGGCGTTCAGCGTTTATTAAATGCTTATCAAAAGTACGGATTTACCCGAGTAACCCACCAATTCTACCAAGGCGGTCGGCACGAAATGCTCAATGAAACCAATCGTGACGAGGTCACCACAGACTTTCTTGACTGGGCGCTTCACGTCATCAAGTAAGATTTTAAGGCCTAGCTTTACACCAATTTCAATAAATAATTAACCACTTAGCGACAATTTAATGGAATTGTTATTAGGTGTTTTTCACTTTAAGTTTCTACTATTGCTCCTCACTATCAAGGAGCATCAATTTCATCTCTTTTGGCTGAAGCTCTTTTTGGCTCGCGCTCTTCTGACAGGAGCTCTTCAAGTAGGAGCTTTTCTGGCAGGCGCTTTGCTTAGGACGAGACAGGTGAATGTTTTTGTTATGAGACATGCGCTGCAAAGTGGTATTTAACGATAAAATTATAATAAAAAATAAGAGGCATGCATGTTTCATCGAGCACTAAAACGTAGAGATTTTTTACAAGGATTGGGAGCCGGCGCAGTGGCCGCGTCACTGAATGGGTGTGCGCAAACACCAGTAAATAATGGCTTTGTACGGCCTTTTTCTCGTCGGCCCATGGTGGCGCCAAAAGTTTCTGCTAACAATATTATCACTCAAATAGTCGGGCATCGCCCATATCGCCCCGCTGGGTTTGTGGTAAAAAGCGAAGCGTTTGGTAATAAAACCCTAGTGCACAATTATGGACATGGCGGGGGCGGCGTCACCCTATCTTGGGGCTCTTCTGCATTAGCGGTCAGCGAAGTAAAAAATTCAGCCGTTAAAGAAGCAGCCATTATAGGTGGAGGCGTTATGGGCCTGACTACGGCTAGGTTGCTGCAAGAGGCGGGTTGGCGCGTGACCATTTACACCCGAGAAATGGCTCGTCATACAACATCTCAAGTCGCGGGTGGCGAATGGGGGCCGTTTAGCGTACATGACCCGTTGATATCGTCTGACGCGTTTAAGTTACAACTGCAGCTTGCCGCCCAAATATCCCACGAAACCTTTGCCCGAATGGTGGGGAATGACTATGGCATTCAGTGGATGGAGCTTTACAGTGCAAGCCAAACAGCACCTAAGGCAGATAGCCCATTTAGTCAGTTTTACCCTTTCCGTGAGACGTATGGCCCAGGTAAGCACCCGTTCCCGACAAAGTATTGCACCGTGTCGGCTACCATGTTGGTAGAAACCAGCACATTCTTACGCCGCCTAATTCGAGATGTACGACTGGCTGGTGGCGAATTTGTTATCCGCAACGTAAAGGACAAAGAGGAGCTACACGCGTTGCAAGAGCCTGTCGTGTTTAACTGCACTGGGTTAGGCTCACGCGTACTGTTCGCGGATGAAGGGATAATGCCGGCGAAAGGCCAATTGATCTTGTTGCCACCGGATCCTGCGGTGGACTATCTCACGGTAGGTGGGGGCAGCGGCAAAGCACCCTTGTATATGTTTTCGCGCAATGACTATATGATTTTAGGGGGAACATTTAAGGTCAACGACTGGACTACTCACCCCGAGCCTTTAGAGACCGAGCGGATTTTAAGCGAGAGCCAAGCTTTTTTTGCTGGTCTGTAAAAATTTAAATTTTACTCGCTTTCGCCTTAGTTGCGGTTTATTTTTAGTGAACTCATGCGTTAATGCCGCAAATATACAATGAATACGTGAAAGGACTTATGCTAATTACTGAAACTGCTCAAGGGGTTGTTGAATTTACCCGTCTCTATCTTGCTGTTTTTTACACCTTTGTTGCACTTTTTTATACCAGTAAGATTATATTAGCGAAAAAATCCTCTGGACAGGAACAGGTTTTCCCGGGGCAACGCTTTTGTACATCGTGGTGGAATCACCTCACATTTCGCTTATTTCGCGTCACGATATGGATGGTGTGCGTAGTGAGGCTGTTTTATCCTAGTACTGATGCATATCTCGGTATGTTCACCTCCATGATGAATGTGCCGATTATATTTGCGGGCAATATTTTATTAACCTGCGGTTTTCTAACGACCATCATTGTGCATTTAAGCATGGGAAGTCAGTGGCGCTCAGGTGTCGACCCTCAAGGGCCAAACAGCTTGATTACGAGTGGTTTTTTCCGCTTTTCACGCAACCCAATGTTCGTCGCTATTGGCGTTTCTCAGTTGGGGTTCTTTCTCGCGTTACCGTCTATTTTTTCACTTGTGTGTCTGATAATTGGCATTGTGTCTCTTTATCGCCAAGCGTTAGTCGAAGAAGAACATTTAGCGCAAACCCATCCTAATGATTATGCTCGTTATTCGGCCAGCACGCGACGCTGGTTTTAATCTGGGATCTTTTGAAATCCCGACATGTAAGTCATTTGCCTTCACAATAGTAAGATTCGTGACATCAATTACGTGTCATGAGGGCATGACAAGCTCCATAAGGTGGAGACTTGCAAAATGCGAACGTTTTGACAACACATTCACCAAAACATGAGCAAGGCATGCTTTGGCTTTACGGAACTAGAAATAACATCCCGATTAGCCTTGTGGATTGGTTGGCATATCTGTCGCTCAATATACTTTTAACCGCGTTATTACATGTATATTTCGTAAATCGTGTAGCGCATTAATAAATTACATACTTACTTACATTTAACCTGCCGTTCGCCGCGTATTTCCTGCCATTTGTACATCTTTACTAACAAGGGTTAACCCTGCCTTAACCCTTTTTTTGCTACTATTTTCGCCATTATAGACAGTGACTGCGCTTACTCGACTTTGTAGCGACGGCATGCTTGTCTCACGTTTTCAATTTACTACGAGGAATGCTTAATCATGAAATACGCAGCTTGTATCGGGGCGCTCATATTTGTCTCGGTATTATTAAGTGGATGTCAGAAGGAGGCCGCCCAGCCTCAAGCCCCAAGTGCAACGGAAGTGGCGTTTGTGACGGTAACACCAACTGAGCATACAATGCAGACTAAGATGCAAGGTAGAGTGGTAGCTTCGCTAACGGCTGAAGTTCGCCCGCAAGTAGGTGGGGTTGTGCATGAGCGTTTGTTCACTGAGGGGAATTACGTAGAACAAGGCGATGTGTTGTATCAAATCGAACCTGCTACTTTCCAAGCTGCGGTCAATGAAGCTCAAGCAAATTTAAACAGCGCTGAAGCGAGTCTTGAAACGGCCAAGCTTAAAGATCAGCGTTTTGCCGATTTATTAGAGTTTGAAGGGGTGTCACAGCAAGATGCAGACGACGCTCACGCGACCTATTTAGAAGCAAAAGCGGATATTGAGCGCTTTGAAGCGGCTCTTGAGACGGCGCGTATCAATTTAGAGTTCACTAAGGTAACGGCCCCTATTTCTGGCCAGATTGGCATTTCTACGGTCACCCCTGGGGCATTAGTGACGGCATCACAAGCTACTGCGCTTTCGACTATTCGCACCTTAGATCCTATCTTTGTGGATATGACCAAAAGCAGTACTGAGATTTTAAAACTTCGCCAATTGCTTGCAAAATCAGGTATCAAAAAAGGCTCAACTGACGTTTCGCTTATTCTTGAAGACGGCAGTGAATATGAATTAAAAGGCCAGCTAAAAATGCAGGAAGTTGCGGTAGATGCTTCAACTGGCGCCGTAACATTGCGTGCAGAGTTTGCGAACCCTGATGGTTTGTTACTGCCTGGCATGTTTGTGCGCACGCAAATAAATGATGCAGTAGATGAGAACGCTATTTTGGTGCCCCAGCAGGGTATTTACCACAGTGCCGCGGGCGATGCTTATGCTTACGTAATTGATGAAAATAACAAAGTACAGTCTCGCGGGGTCACCACACTGAGTGCGGTTGATAACCAGTGGTTAATTGGTTCAGGCCTTAATGCCGGCGACAAGTTGCTTGTAGAAGGGTCAAGTAAAGTACGCCCTGGCAGTGATGTAAAAACAGTAGAAGTAGAAATGCAGAACAACGGTGAGATGGTTCGCGTTGATCAACAATCAGGCGGCGGCACTGCTATGCAGGGGGGCGTGTAAGCTATGTTTTCACGCTTTTTTATCGACCGGCCCGTTTTTGCATGGGTTATCTCGATCATTATTATGCTAACCGGCATAGCGTCAATTATGACCCTGCCTGTGGCGCAATATCCTACGGTTGCTCCGCCGGTTATTTCGGTGAGCACGTCTTACACTGGGGCTGACGCCGAAACAGTAGAAAACAGTGTTACTCAGATTTTAGAGCAGCAATTAACTGGGCTAGATGGCCTATTGTACTTTTCTTCATCGAGCACTTCAGACGGTTCAGCCTCTGTGAACATCACGTTTGAAGAGGGCACCGATCCGGATTACGCCCAAGTACAAGTACAAAATAAAGTACAGCAGGTTAACTCTCGCTTGCCAGAATCTGTGCAGTCACAAGGGGTAACGGTAACAAAGTCGAATACCGACTTCTTATTAGTTACTGCCGTATATGACTCTACCGATAAAGCTTCTGCGTTTGATATTTCTGATTATATCTCGTCAAACATGGAAGACTCGCTGGCCCGTATCGAAGGGGTGGGCGACACACGAGTTTTTGGTTCACAGTACGCTATGCGTATCTGGTTAGACCCAACGAAGCTGGCCGCTTATGAATTAATGCCTTCGGATATCTCCACGGCATTGGCTGCGCAAAACATTCAGGTACCTGCAGGTAAAATAGGGGCTGTTCCTGCCTTAGATAACCAAGAGCTTAATGCAACCGTTACAGCCCAGTCTATGCTGGAAACCCCAGACCAATTTCGTGAGATTATTTTAAAATCTGATGCTACTGGCGCGAATGTTCGTTTAGGTGACGTAGCGCGCGTTGAGATTGGCAGTGAGAGTTATGATGCGATACCACGCTTAAATGGTCACCCTGCATCAGGTATTGCCGTGATGCTATCGCCTGGAGCAAATGCGCTTGATACGGCCACACGGGTAAAAGACAAAGTGGCGGAGTTAGCCGTCAACTTACCTGAAGGGTACGAGGTAACCTTTCCTCGTGATAGTACCGATTTCATAAAAATATCCATTAGTGAGGTAGTACAAACTCTAGGCGAAGCCGTGGTGTTAGTGGTCTTGGTTATGTGGTTGTTTTTGCAAAACTGGCGTGCAACCTTAATTCCCGCTATCGCTGTACCGGTCGTATTATTAGGGACGTTTGGTGTGCTTGCCGCCTTCGGGTTTTCTATCAATACCTTAACCATGTTCGGTATCGTGCTATCTATTGGCTTGCTGGTAGATGATGCCATAGTGGTGGTTGAGAACGTTGAGCGTTTAATGCGAGAGAAAAACCTTTCTCCGCGCGACGCCACTATTGAGTCTATGTCTGAGATTACCGGCGCGTTGATTGGTATTGCCGTGGTGTTGTCGGCAGTATTTTTGCCTATGGCCTTTTTCGGGGGCTCTACGGGTGTTATCTACAAGCAGTTTTCAATCGCGATTGTGTCATCGATGACCTTGTCGGTGATTGTGGCACTGACGTTAAGCCCAACCTTGTGTGCTAGCTTTCTAACCAATAAAGAGCACAGCTCTGAAGGCAAAGGCTTCTTTGCTCGCTTTAACCGTGGTTTTAATAATTTAACGGCCTCTTACACCAGTCATGTGGGACGATTGATAACGCGTAAAGTACGTTGGGTGCTGGGTTATGGCATTATTATTGGGATTTTAAGTGTGTTGGTTATGCGCATGCCTACTGGTTTCTTGCCTCAAGAAGATCAGGGCAGCATTATGTTTCAAGTCAACTTGCCAGAAGGTGCGTCAATCAAACGTACCCGGGAAGTATCTGAGCAAGTAGAGGATTATCTACTGAATCAAGAGTCACAAGACATCCTGCGAGTATTTAGTATCTCTGGGTTTAACTTTTCTGGCAGCGGCCAAAACGCTGGAATGGGGTTTGTGTCATTAACCCCTTGGGACGACCGTACAGAGGACGAGCAAAGTGCTGATGCGCTGATCGGGCGCATGAATAAAAATCTATCAACGGTACGTGATGCAAGAATATTTGCCTTGTCACAGCCTGTAATCCAAGGTCTGGGACAAAGCAATGGCTTTAGTTTTGAGCTTCAAGCGGCTACAGGCACAAGCCGAGAGGAGTTGACTGAGTTAAAAGATCAGTTACTTGCTAAGGCGCGTCAAAGTGAACTGCTGGGCGGTATTCGCGAAGGGGCGCTGAGTAACACGCCTCAACTGAAAATTGATATTGACCAAGGTAAAGCTTCGGCGCTTGGCTTGTCTTTAGGTGATGTGTCTAACACATTAACTGCTGCTTGGGCTGGGTCTTACGTCAATGATTTTATCGATGACGGCCGGGTGAAAAAGGTGTATATCGAAAGTGAAGCCCAATATCGCTCTAAGCCTGAAGACTTAAGCGATTGGCATGTACGCGGACAAAACGCCGATGGTGAGACAACTATGACGCCGTTTTCGGCCTTTAGCACAGCGTCTTGGTCGAGTGCTCCGCAAAGCCTATCGCGCTTTAACGGTATTGCGTCTTATCAAATACAAGGTTCTGCATCCAGTGGTGTGAGCTCTGGACAAGCGATGGCTGAAATGGAGCGCTTAACCGCTGAAGTAGGCCAAGGCAAACTGACGTATGCTTGGAGTGGCTTGTCGTATCAAGAAAAGCTTTCTAGCGGACAATCTACCGCCTTGTATGCAATTTCTATTCTGGTGGTGTTTTTAGCGCTCGCGGCACTATATGAAAGCTGGTCGGTACCCTTTTCAGTCATTTTAGTGATACCACTTGGCGTAGTAGGGGCGGCTTTAGCGTCGACCTTACGCGGGTTAGAAAATGATATTTATTTCCAAGTTGCCTTGTTAACCACCATAGGGCTAGCCTCTAAGAATGCCATTTTGATTGTGGAATTTGCTGAGGCCTCATACCAAAAAGGTATGTCGCTGGTGGGGGCAGCTGTTGAAGCGGCGAAGCTGCGCTTAAGACCGATCATCATGACATCGCTGGCATTCTCATTTGGTATTTTACCCTTGGCGATTTCATCTGGTGCAGGTGCTAACAGCCGGATCTCAATTGGTACGGGTATTTTGGGGGGCACGATAACCGCTACCATTTTAGGGATTTTCTTCGTGCCTTTATTCTTCGTGATTATTCGCGGCATTTTCCCTAAACGACGTCCTGTTTACGATGATGCACCAAAGAAGTTGGAGAACGCCCGTGATTAAATTCAAGATGAATATACTGCCCATAGCTGGGGCATTAATACTCGCTGGATGTAGCACATTGGCACCGGATTACGCTCGAACGGAGCTGCCGGTTCCTAATACGTGGCAAGAGCAACCAGATGCGCAAAGTAAAGGCATATCCTCTGAATTTGCTCAGCAGGTTCCATGGAAAGATTTTATTAAAGATCAGCGTTTAGCCAAGCTCATAGAGCTGGCGCTTGATAGTAATCGTAGTTTGCGAGAAACGTTGGCGGATGTTGAGTCTGCAAGAGCGACCTATCGTATTCAGCGATCAGACTTGTTTCCGCAAATTGATGCCAGCCTGAGTGGTAATCGCACCAAAACTTCCACAGGGGATATCTCTACCCTATACGAAGCAGAGGCGGGTTTAAGTGGCTATGAAATAGATTTGTTTGGTAAAAATCGAAGTCTAACTCAAGCCCAAATGGAAGCTTATCTGGCCAGTGCCGAAACTGCTAAAGCGGCGCAGATTGCCCTGATAGGTGAAATAGCGAATGCGTGGTTAACCCTTGCTGCCGACAGTAATTTACTCACTTTGGCTAAAGAGACAGCGGCGAACGCGCAAAAAACCATGGACATCACCAACAAGCGTTTAGAGTTAGGTGTAGATTCAAGAATTGATGTTGCCAGCGCAGAAACTATTTACCAGACAGCACGTTCAGATATTGCCAGTTTTACCACGCAAGTCAGCCAAGATAAGAACGCCCTGCGTTTATTGGTTGGCGAGCAATTTGAAGATAGCTTGTTAGCAGGGGCATTACCTCAAAGTGAGAGCCTCATCAACGACGTACCCGCTGGTTTATCGTCATCGGTTTTGCTTGCGCGCCCGGATGTATTAGCCGCCGAGCATGATTTGAAATCTGCCAATGCCAATATTGGCGCCGCAAGAGCTGCGTTTTTTCCAAGTGTCTCTTTAACGGCAACAGGGGGCTTAGCCAGTTCTGTTTTGTCGGATATTTTTAGTGGTGGAGCCAGCTCAATATGGACGCTAGCACCGAGTATTTCGCTGCCTATTTTCAATGGCGGAGAGAATGAGGCCAACCTAGCCTATAGCAAAGCCCAACAAGAAAAGTACTTAGCGGCATATGAATATGCTATTCAAAGTGCGTTTTCTGAGGTTGCAGACGTGTTGGCTCGTCGAGCGACGATTCATGAACAGCTTGATGCGCAAGCATCCTTGGTTGCAGCAGCGACACGCAGCTATGAATTATCATTGGCGCGTTATAAAAATGGGGTTGATAGCTTTCAAAACGCTTTAGAAGCCCAGCGCACTATGTACAGCGCTAGCCAGTCGCTGATTAGTACTCGTCAGGTTGATTTGTCCAATAGAATCAATCTTTATCGCGTATTAGGCGGCGGTTTGGCTGATACCTCGAATGAGAATATGACAGTTGCCGTGACCCCAGAAGAAGGCTAAGCCTTTATCTGGAATTTTTATTCGGTGGCGATGGGCGGTGAAAGCGCATCGCCGCCTAAACGCGATCGTCTAGTGTTACTTATAGCCAGAGACGCTGTTATCCGCTGACGGCACTTTTGGGCTGACGGCTCTTTCGGGCTGACGGCACTTTCGGGCTGAAGGCTCTTATTAACTGATGGCTCTTGTTGGCTGGTGGTACTTTTGGGCTGACGGCTTTTATTGACTGAAGGCTCTTGTTGGCTGATGGCTCTTCTCTGCCTAAAAGCACACATGACGCTGGCATTATTGTTGTACCTGAATTTGGAAATACAGTGTCAATTTTCCTCGCTAAGGGGAATTCGCTTACCGCTCACATCTTTTTCATCCTGCAAAATACCTAGCTCACAGCTGATTTAGTCGCCTTTCTGTCATAATGCAGTGAATTATTAAAGTTTTATAACAGTTTTGCTATGTAACATTTCTGTCTTTCTACTCATCTAGTCTTTTCTTCGAATTATTTAGTCGTTCAAACTGCTTGGTTATGAATAAGCAATTCAACCTACCGTTAATTGATGAGAATAAAGATGAAAAATATGTCGAAGATAGCCCGTTCAATGGGTGCTGTATGTTTGATAGCTGGCCTTAGTGCCTGTGATGACGACAAAATAGTTGAGGTGGAAGTTCCTGTAGAAGTTCCGGTCAGTGTTAACCCTGACCACAAGCTATTGAGTGACCCGTTCTTGCAAATGCCCTCTGAAGATTCGGTAAACGTTGTATGGTTTACCAATTTTGAAGGTGCTGAACATACCCTGACCTATGGTGATAAAACGACTACTGAGGTCACTACCACGGCGTTAACGCGTATGATGGAAGATGCATCATCCCAGCAATTTGGTCAAACCTACGACAGCGTGACCTATCGCCCCGTATACCGTCATGAGGCCACCGCCACAGAGTTAACTCAAGGCGAGCGCGTGGCATACTCTGTCGCCAGTAAAGATAGCGACGGTTTCGAGTTTGCCAGTGAACAATTTACTTTGGCACCTGAGCCAGCTAAAGATCAAGCGCTGATGATTTTACTCACCTCGGACTTACAGTCGAAAAAGAACGTTGTGGCGAACTATCAAAAAGTGGTCGAAACCGTGGGTACGCCTGACGCAGTATTGTTTGCGGGGGATTTCGTCAACGTACCTGATCGTGCGTCAGAATGGTTTGACCAAGCAAAAGATAACGCGCCTGGATTTTTCCCTGCACTGCAGGGGCACTATCAAAAATACCTACCGGGCTTTGCGTACAACGGAGGTGAAATCCTTCAGCATGCTCCTTTATTCGGTACCATAGGTAACCACGAAGTCATGGGGCGTTATGCACCAGACGATGAGAACTACAGCTTAAATGGGAGCTTTAATGATCCGCAACCACAGTGGTATGCAGAGGTTGCCTATGAGCAAGTGAAAGCTGAGGTTAACCCAACTGATGATGAAGAAATAAAAGCGCAGTGGGTGGCTGATAACTCTAACAACCAACAGAGCTTCTTAGATATCTTCTCATTTCCTGATGATGGGCAAGGTGGTGAGGAGTACTTTGCTACTTCTTTTGGCGACGTGTTTATTATCTCTATGAACGTTTCCAGAATATGGCGTTCGTGGAGTGTATCTGGTGCTAATAAGTCGAAGTTCGTAGAAGGCTTAAGTACTTTGCAAGACCCATCTCAATGGGGATTCGGTGAGTTTTTGTTTGAACGTTTTGACAAAGACTCAGATCAATATGCTTGGCTAGAAAGTGTGTTGCAAAGTGATGACTTTAAGAACGCAAAATACAAGGTTGTGATGGCTCACCAAGGCGTGTTTGGTTTAGGAGATAACACAGTACCTGTACTTTCACAGCCAGTGATGCAACTGGTTGAAACCAATAGCGAAGGCGTTGAAACAATCACTGAATTAACCTTTCCGTTATCGAAAGAGACGTGGACTGACACAGTAGAGCCTCTGCTTAGTGATATAAGTGAAGTGCGTTATCAATACCCGTTGGCGCAAGATGTGTGGCTAAATGACATTGAGCCTTTGCTCCTTGAGAACGGTGTCGACTTGGTACATATCGGTCATTCGCACCTGTGGAACCGCGCACAAGTAGAAGACATGCATTATTTGGAAAGCTCGAACGTGGGTAATTCTTATGGGGCTTATTACGTTGATACGACGGGCGTATACACCAATGACGTCCGTGCCAGTTATGCTGATTTCTGGGCTGATGTAAACTCAGATACGCCACGTTGGTCAATCGAAAACTATCCACCAAATGGCGATCCACAAGGGCGTACTATGAGCTTTCCAAGTGTATTTAGTCCGATGGATTTTGAAAATGAAAATTACCCTAACTTACCTTTTGTGACGAGCAATACACTATCTGTATTTTCCGTTATGGATACGGGGTCAGGAACGGTAAAAAGTTATGTATTTGATCCCTCAGATTTGGATTCTGAAGTGCAGTTGTTTGATGAGTTCTCTTTGCAATAATACCAATCCGCATTAATAAGTGACCGCCTCAGAATGCGTGCAGCGGTTTTTGATTAAGGCGTCGCTATGTAGTAATGGTTGTTCCCTTTTAAATAGTGAGAACGCAGAGCAAAAGCCGCTGGGGCATTCCTTGCAGGCGAGTTTTAAAAGGGCTTACACTGCTTTGCATGACTTCGAAAGAGAACAACTATTCATTCAGTCATGCGCCTTGTTTAAGCCCTTTTAAACTCTCGCTGAGTCATCACTTATTAACGTGGAATGGTATAATAGGTAGCTAACTCGTCACCGATACAAAACCTGATGCGGGGCTATAAATTTACCTAGATGGCAGTAGCACCTAATACCAAGTCGCTTCAATAAGTGCTCACTTATTAACGTGGAATGGCATAACAGGGCGCTACTGCTTTTTTATCAACAAATCACATTAAATCTTCGCTGAGTGGTTAATTATTTATTGAAATGAGTATAAAGCTCATGAAAGGCAATGGTACGACAAGCTCTGTAATCGCATTGAGTGATAGACATTTAATGCAGAATTACTAATATACAAGATGAAGAGCTAGGATGCTGTGTCTCGTATACCCCGTGTATTGATTCTTTTCTTTCTTAAAAAACGAAAACAACGACGATATAAACTGACCAAGCAAAGTTAAGTAAGGTTATTCACTGTGCTTTCAATGTGTCAGCAACTTATCATTTGATTTCAAAATGGGTTAGATTGGCAATTGGTAATAGAGTGCATATGAACGGAAAACATAATAGTCACTTTGCGTCTTTTTTTGCGTCATCACGGCCAGTAAATAAGCGGTTGCGATACGCTCCTCAAAATTTAAACATTCGATTTATTATCCTCTTTTTTACGGCTTGTGCGCTAAGCATACTGCCCGCGCACAGCCAAGAGGCTAAAGCGAACAGTGCCATTACCCTGAGTGAGTCAGGAGCCTCATGGTATGCCAAAGGCGAATACAACAAAGCGATAGAATATTTCCAACAAGCTCTCGACGAAGATATTCAAAACTTCGGTGAGGAGCATCCAAATGTGGCTACCACCCAAAATAATCTAGCCTTGGCCTGGAAAGCGAAAGGACAATACGACAAGGCGATTGCATATTACGAGCTAGCGCTTGCCAGTAGCCTAAAGCACTACGGTGAAGCGCACCAAGAAATT
Source organism: Paraglaciecola chathamensis S18K6 (assembly GCA_000314955.1). GTDB lineage: Bacteria > Pseudomonadota > Gammaproteobacteria > Enterobacterales > Alteromonadaceae > Paraglaciecola > Paraglaciecola chathamensis. Next base: position 32,329 of record BAEM01000008.1, read on the forward strand.
GCGTTAATTCGCAGTAACTTGGGCTTGGTGTGGCATGCGAAAGGCCAATACGATAAAGCGATTCAATATTTTGAACTCGCACTTGCTACCAGTAAAGATAACCTTGCTGAAGATCATGGTTTTGTTGCGACGTTACGCAGCAACATAGGGTTGGTTTTTCAGGCAAAAGGCGATTACGACAAAGCCATTGAATATTATACCCTAGCCCTTGAAGATGGCATCGAGTCCTATGGAGAGGATCATCCTTCGGTGGCAATTCGGCGTAGTAATTTGGGCAGCGCGTGGGAAGCAAAAGGCCAGTATAAAAAAGCAATCGAGTATTATGAATTAGCCCTGGCTAGCGGCATTCGTCAGTTAGGAGAAAACCACCCTACCGTCGCCACCAGACGCAATAAACTTGGCAATGTATGGCAAACGCAGGGCCAGTATGGCAAAGCAATCGAATATTATTCTTTGGCGCTGTCGAGCAGCCTAAACTCAGTGGGTAAAAATCACCCCTTTGTGGCGGTTATGCTTAATAGCTTGGGCAGTGCGTGGCAAGCTAAAGGCGAATATGACAAAGCGATTGAACAGTACAACAAAGCGCTAGAGATCAATATTTCGACCTTTGGTGATACCCATCCCGATGTAGCAAACACCCGTCGCTTATTAGGCCGCGCTTGGCAGAGTAAAGGCCAGTATGCAAAGTCTTTCGATTATTACGAGCAAGCCCTAGCTAGCGATATTAACACCTTTGGTAATGGTCATCCTAGCATTGCAGCTACTCGCCAGCGCCTCGGCAGTTTGTTACAGGTAAAAGGCCAATATGATGACGCCATTGCGTTATATGAGCAGGCGCTCAGTAGTAGTTTATCTACTTTTCGAGAAAATCACCCAGATGTAGCCAGTATCCGCCGCCTCCTTGGAAGTGCATGGCAGGAAAAAGGACGCTATGAAAAAGCCCTTGCATACTATCAGCAAGCACTTGCCAGTGAGACAGAAACTTTTGGTGAAGCGCACCCCAATATCGCTGTTACTGAAATGCTATTAGGTAGCCTCTGGGAAGCAAAAGGCCAGTATGACAAAGCCATTGGATATTATGATAAGGCGCTGACGAGTCAACTTTTAAAGTTTGGCGATACTCATCCTAAAGTGGCTAACGCGCGAAGACAACTTGGCCGAGCCTGGCAGGAAAAAGGTCACTATGATAAAGCTTTGAACTACTATGAGCAGGCATTAAGCAGTGACTTAAAAACATACACTAGCCAGCACCCTGATGTGGCGATAACCCAGCGTCTACTCGGTAGCTTGTGGCAGGCAAAAGGTCTGTACGACAAAGCAATCGAGCTTTACCAGTCGGCTCTGAATAATAGCCTACTGACATTTGACGACAGCCACCCTGAGGTTGCCAATACACGCAGGCGTTTGGGTAGTGTTTGGCAAGAGAAAGGCGAGTATGAAAAAGCGTTAGCTTTTTATCAGCAAGCGTTAGAGAGCGACATTAAAACCTTTTCCGAACATCATCCAGATATTGCGGTAACGCATCGATTGCTCGGCAGTTTATGGCAAATGCAAGGGCAGTACACAAAAGCCATCGAGTATTACTCTTTGTCGTTGAAAGAAAGTTTAGCGACATTTGGTGAAAATCATCCAGAAGTTGCTAAAACACGCAATCATTTGGGCAGCGCATGGCAAGCACAAGGCCGCTACGACGAAGCCAATGAATATTATCAACTGGCGTTACAAGGCGCTCAGCACTCTTTTGGCGAGCAACACCCTGTTATCGCTTCTACACAAAGTCATATCGGTAGTCTTTGGTTAGCAAAAGGCCAGTACGATAAGGCCCAGTCATTTTATCAACAGGCTCTTAACAGCAACCTATTAACCTTAGGAGAAACACATCCTGACGTTGCTGAAATACGCAGTAGCTTAGGGCGAATATTCAAGGGCAAAGGCCAGTATAAAAAAGCCATAGAGTATTATGAGTTGGCGCTAGACAGTGGTATCAGCACGTTAGGCGAAGATCACCCCTCGGTGGCTATCCGGCGCAGCAATTTAGCGAGCTTATGGTCAGCCCAAGGCCAGTATGACAAGGCAATTGAATATTACCAGTTAGCGCTGGCGAGCGGCATAAAAACGTTTGGAAAAGACCACCCAGCCATTGCTATTCGGCAGAGTAATCTGGGCAGTGCTTGGGAGTCACTTGGGGAATACGACAAAGCGATTACTTATTATGAATTGGCGCTTGAAGGGGGGATTAACCACTTTGGCCAAGACCACCCAGCAGTGGCCAAAAGACGCAGTAACTTAGGCAGTGTATTCAAAGTGTTAGGTGAGTACGATAAGGCAATAGCAAACTATGAGTTAGCGCTTGAAAGTGGAATTCGCTTGTTTGGTAACGAGCACCCCTCAGTGGCGCTTCGGCAAAATAACTTGGGCAGTTCATGGCAGGCCAAAGGCGATTACGATCAAGCGATTGAGTACTATGAACAGGCGTTGTCTACTTATGTGTCAACGTTTGGCGAAAACCACCCTAACGTCGCTGCCACCCGAAGTAACCTTGGTAGTGCTTGGCACGCTAAAGGTAATTTCAATAAAGCGATTAAGTTCTATGAATTAGCACTAGAAAGTGGACGTAATTACTTTGGTGATGAGCATCCTTCTGTTGCCACTACGCAAGCTAATTTAGGCAGCGCATGGCAGGCCAAGGGGCAGTATAAAAAAGCGCTGAAATATTATGAATCAGCGTTGACGGTCGGCATTAATATTTTTGGCAATGATCATCCTTTTGTGGTGACTACGCGCAATAATATCAACAACGCAAGAGAAGCTCGCTGGCAATGAACATTAACCGGCATGTGCCGGTTAATGTAGATTAAAAAACAGTGGGAGATTGCGAGTAAAAGAGTGGTTGCTCTGCTTATACCATTCCACTTATTAATGCGGATTGGTATTAAAAGCGTTTTCGCACCGTGATGCCAAATGTGGCAGGGTCTGACACGTAAGCGTTCATTTTCCCTTCTTGTAATGGCGTGTTGAAGTTAACGTGATTGATATATTCTTCATCCAAGACATTGCGCCCCCAGAAGATCACATCCATATCGTAACTCGCAAAGTTCATAAAAAAGCGTAGGTTTAGCAGATTGTAGTGATCTTGCACGGCGTAAGGGTCGTTGCTCGCATCTAGGACTATATCCCCTGTGTAGGAATACTCAGCAACCAAATAAGCATCGACGTTATCACTGATAGTGAAATCTTTTTTAACTTTGAGCATGGCAAAATCTTCTGGCTCGCCCGCAGGTCGGCCTCCTGAGCGATCACAATACGGATTTGGTGCATCAGGATCTGAGCTTTGCTGCCCAGGGTCGTTTATACCTGTGTGCCAAGTGTAGGCAATCCAGCAGTTACCGCGCATGAAGTTATCGTACTCGGCATTAACTCTGGCATACACAAAGTCGACTTCAATTGTCTCAGTCGGTAGCCATTTTAGTTCTAATTCTACCCCAGAGGTTTGGTAATCGCCGGCATTTTGTAGATTAAAGCCGGTGCCGATAAACGTGTTTTCCTGTATGTCATCTACTTGGGTGGAGTGGGCAGCGATATTGATCCGTAAATCCTGCGCAGGGAAGTCTTTCTTCAAACCTATCTCAACCGCTTTAGACTTTTCCGCACCAAAAACAGGGTCAAAACCGTCAGCTATTCTATCGGTATTTGTACCGCCGGATTTATACCCCGTACCGTATGATGCATAAAATAGTGTATGTCTATCCGGTGTGTAACTTAACTTAATTGTGCCTGTGACTTGGTCATCATCTAGGTCGTCCGAAATATTCGAACGCGCTGCGGTAATTGCCCCAAGGGGATTGAAGCCCCAGCCTAAACGTTGAAAGGGGGCGAGGGCGGCAAGTGCTGCCTGACCGCTTGCACTCGTAATATCAATGGTGTTTGCTTGTATACCGGCTAATACGTTGCCAGCTACGCCAGCGCCATAGAGCAGAGTGCCAGGGACAAGCGATGCTGGGTTGGTTGGGTCGCCTACTGAGGTGAAAAACGTTGGAAACTCAGCTGAATTTGGCAAGCTTTCAGTAAATACAGTAGACAAGTCTTTGCTCTCATCCGTGTAGCGCAAGCCTGCGGTTAGGGTGACTTTTTGGGTAAGCTGATAATCTACTTGGCCAAAAATCGCGTAACTTTCGTGCTCTTGCTTGGCGTAATGATCAAAGCTTGATGACGCCGGAGCTGGAGCCGCTGATGGCGCAACAAGACCGTTGGTCGCAACACTTAGTGCGTCAATGCCAGCGAGTAAGTCATTAAATGCGCCTTGACCAAATCCCAGTAAGAAAAAGTCATTAAATTGCTCGCCTGTGTACAGGCTATAATCCAAATCTAAATCTTGTCTAAAGTAATAAGCGCCTAAAATTGCCGACATGTTATCACCGCTATAATCCAGTCGAATTTCTTGCGAAAATGATTGCTGCTCAGCATCGTTTTGGGTGCCAAATAGGTGAGCGTCGGTGAAGTCACTGTCGATGTTGTCAAATGAATCAAAACGCCGATAAGCGGAAATGGAAACAAAGGACACCTGATCATCGATATCCCAGTTTAACTCGGCTGAAATACCACTGTCTTCAACCTTTGATTCAGGCAAAAATGACAGAGCAACTCTATTAGCAAAAAAGTCACTGTCGTCAAATATCGTTGCGTTAAAGGGAGGTTGAGACAGTAGGCTATCGGTACCAAATTTACCTGCTATACCATTGGCTTGCGCATTGCTTACTTGCGTTGGGGCCGCGCAACAAATTTCGTCAATTTCAGAGTAATCCGCAATGATACGCAGCGAAATATCATCACTTGGGGTGTACAAGGCTTGCAGTCGAGCTCCCCAGCGATCTCTGTCATTTAATACATCACTGGCGTTATTCACGTCACTCACGAAACCATCGCGCTGGCTACCAAAGCCTGTCGCGCGAAACGCTAACACGTTGTCGATAGCTGAGAATGATGCCGCAGCCGAATAGTTCACTAAGCCATAATTACCAATTGTGCCTTCGATGAAGTCATTTGAATTTTGATGACTAGGAGCAACAGTACGAATGAGTATTGCGCCCGATGGTGTGTTTTTACCAAATAAGGTACCTTGTGGACCACGCAGCACTTCAATGGCTTCAATATCAACCAAGTTGTTGACCATAGCGCTTTGGCGAGCGCGATAAATGCCATCAACATACAAGCCTACGGATGGATCTAACCCGAAGTTTTGCGATGACGTACCGATCCCACGGATCGAAAAACTTGTATTGGTCACATTCTGAGTTTGAAAAGCTGATGAGGCTGGCACCAACCCAGCAACATCGAAAATATCTTTGAGTACGGCTTGTTCTAGCTGCTTACCAGAAAATGCACTGACAGAAACAGGCACTGTCTGCATACTTTGTTTACGCTTTTGTGCTTCAACCGTGATGGTTTCTAAGCGCAGTGTTTCAACCTCTTCTTCTATTTCTTGTGCGCTGACAATAGGGATGGGAAAACCTAAGGTAAGTGAAATACAAAGAGCGATCGGGGTTTTGTTAAATCTAGATGAGGCGGTTTTGTCCATGTGTGCGTGTCCTTTTTTAGGGCGTTTATATCCATGTCCGTTAGGGTTATCCGGTTAACATGTGCACAACTAGAGAAATGTTGACCAGTATTTGCTTTTTATCGTATTTTAGTCCTCGCTTTAAAATCATGAGGATAGAGCAACTATAGCCGTCGAAAAATAGCTGCGCCAATGGTTTTTAACAGGTATTTCGGCATCCCTTTAAAACGAACTAAGCACTAGAGAATATAACTTACCCAGGCGCTAAGGTGGTGCTACCTCTTTTGAAACAAGTGTGGTTTTGCGCGGTTTGTTTCGGGTTACAGCAGTGTGCTTTGTTTCCACAAAGTCGGTTTAGGTTGTGCCAAGGGCGTAGATTAAATCTGTTACAAAATACGCATGGGGAAGATAGTTTTCGAATAAATCGTGTAAGATATGTGCACCACAGCAAGCTGTTGTTATTCCGTAGTTTTTCGAGTAGAACCAGTATTGGTGTGACAATACGTTTTTTACTTATACTGAGATGATTGCGCAGCAATATCTTGAAACCAATAATAAAGTTACCGACTTATGATTTATTGTCTGTTTTTAATCTATGAGCCTGTTGCTCTTGATAAATCTTTACTGCGTCTGAACCGACTTCTGACAATGGGCGGGCGAAAAGCCCAGATCATTGTAATCAACAACGGGCCTCAACGACAGCATGTGAATCGTGAGAATGTTGAATTCATTCAAGGGGACAACCGCTGTTTCGAATTTTCAGGTTGGGAAGCCGGTAAGCAATATATAGAGAAACGTTACTGTCTAAAATCGGATGATACATTTTGTTTTGTGAACGATACCTTTGACAAGAACCATTATTTTTCGTGGTTAACTGTGTTGCTTTATCATAGAAAACTCAAACAAGCAGTGAAACAGTATCAAGGCTTTATATTGGGGCGAGTAGACACGCGCAATATCGAGTATAAGGTCGATCATTTACCTTTCACTGAATGGGTTTCATCTTATTTTTTTATTGTAGATTACACTGCATATCAAGCATTAGTTTTCACCAATCCTCGACTGACCGACGCGGTGAGAGAGGTGACAGATGAATCAATTAATTTTGATAGCTCTGTGGTTGATAGCGCCATGCAGGAACACATCAATGGCTGGCTGAGACCAGAAGGAAAGGGCTGGTATCGCGCTCACACGAGTAACAATGAGGTGATTAAAAATAAAAGCATCGCTATTTTGCATGAGAAATATTTAACTGCGACCTTAAAGGCAAAAGAAATTGCCCTCATTCATGTGTACCGCGGGCGCTTTGGCAGATTAGTGCGCAAATTCGATAAACGTATACAGGATTACCGGATCGCTATTCGAGGCTAATACCATTCCACTTATTAATGCGGATTGGTATAAGGGCAGTTTACTCTTTTGCAGCTTAAGCTGAATGTGTGTGACTCTTTTATATTTTGCCTTCAAACTTATCGGTCAGTACCCCAGCTAACCTATTGTTTTATTTCGTGTAAAAATTGTCATACTGACAACCTCTGTTGTATGGTCAATCAACTTTACTGCTGTAAGACGTACCCATGATTGATTTTTCTAAAAAGCTAACCAGTGATCGACTTCACAACACCAGAAAAAGAGAGTCGATTAAATCCATTTTGTTCGACTTTGAAAGCGACCGTGGGCGTATTATTAATTCTGCGGCCGTGCGCAGACTACAGCAAAAAACCCAGGTGTTTCCCCTAGAGCGAAATGCGGCGGTTCGTAGTCGTTTAACCCACTCACTTGAAGTTCAGCAAGTGGGGCGTTTCATTGTTCAAAGTATCTTCAATAAGTTAGATCCCGCAAAGTTAACGCAATTTAATCTAATCGAATTCGAACGACACTTAGAGAGTGTAGTGGAAATGGCGTGCCTGATGCACGACATCGGCAACCCGCCTTTTGGCCATTTCGGCGAGCAAGCGATTAATGACTGGTTTAGCCTCAACTTGCGAGATTCATTTCCGCAAACGTCAGGCGGTGAATTTGTCTTCAATCAAACCTTACAGCGCGACATATGCAACTTTGAAGGCAATGCTCAAGCGGTTAGACTGATACATTCCTTGTTGCAGTTAAACCTCACTTTCAGCCAAGTCGCAGGCATACTTAAATACACGCGATGTGGTACCGATATAAAGCCAGATAAAACCCATAGACTCAGTTATTTACAGAAAAAAGTTGGGTTTTATTACAGCGAAAAAGAATATGTTGAAGCCTTGTGCCAAACCTTAGAGATGGAAGTGGGGCATCGCCATCCTGCGTCGTACATTATGGAAGCTGCTGATGATATATCTTACTGTATCGCTGATTTAGAAGATGCTGTCGAAAAAGGCATTCTGGATATCGAAAAGTTACAAATATCTCTTTGCGAAGAATATCAGCTATTGCTCAATGAATTTGGATTGGAGCCGAAGAAAAACGTAATGCAATATGCCACGATGAAAGCTTATGAAGCCGCACAAGAGGATGATATTTCTAGAGACAGTCAATTCTTTATATCCCTTAGAGTGGGCGTTCTTCATCCCTTGGTCAATCATGCGGTCGAACGTTTCATTACTAACATAGAACCAATTTTTCATGGCTCGTTTAATCAAGCGTTATTAGAGGACAAAAGCTCCGCTCATGCGCTTTCTGAAGCGTTTAAAAAAGTCGCGCTTAAATATGCGTTTTGCAACAAAGAAGTAGAAGCACGAGAACTACAAGGCTACAAAATTATCACTGGTCTGTTGGATTGTTATCAACCTTTACTCAAGTTGACTAAAGCGCAATTCACCCAAGTGTATCAGCAAGAAAAGGATGCCCCCCTACTAGCAAAAAGGTTGGTTAAAAAGCTACCAGGTAAGCACTTTCGGGCTTATTTGCATGGGATCCAAAATCAACAAAATGACGAATTAGAGTTCTATTATCGTTGCCGATTATTACAAGATTACATTAGCGGCATGACGGATCAGTATGCCTATGATGAGTATCGCGCACTTATGGTGGTGGACTAGAGCGGGCTACAGCATTAAGTTAGCCTAATGTGATTGGGGATTAGCTGTTAACTTATTTGAAGCGCACCTTGCCACCGATAATTTTGAGTGCAGGTGTGCCTCGCACGAGTGTATCTCTGGCAAAGACCGTTTCACATGTAGGGCAGGTGCCTTCAGTTACTGTGAAGTCTTTGCTTATTCTTTCTTTAAAACATTTTATTAAGGCACCTTTGCCACCTTTTTTATAGCGAAAAAGTTGTTGTTGGCAGTTTGCGCAGAAAATATCGACGCTTTTTGAAGGGGCTTTAGAATTTGGTTTTGCCACAATGGTCTATAGTATTTCTAGTTAGTTAATTGGTCTTACAGTGTAGGGATATCAAAACAAAATGTTAAAGACTAATTAGGTGTATATAACCGCTTATACCATTCCAGGTTAATAACCGAACACACAGCGCGAGCTTTAAAAATTAGCTTTCGGTCGCTCATGTGATGGTATGAAAAGATGGAATTGGTATTAGATGAAGTATCTTGTTTTTATTCTGTTGTTTGGTGCTTGTTTTGCTTGTGCAAATTCAAAAGACAGATTGGTTTTTTCAGCGCCGGTAAACAGTGGCCTTCCGCCAATAGTGTGCTCTGAAGTCTTGCGCCTTGCTCTTAGTCGCATCGGTATTGATATGTCCCTAAATTTTAAGTCTTTAGAACGTTCAATACTCAGTGCCAGCAGGGGGGAAACAGATGGTGAAACCGCCAGAGTAAAAGGATTGAACGCTAAATACCCTGACTTATTTCAAACAGGCGTGTCGTGTTATGCCCACGACGTCAACTTGTATACCCTGGCGGGGAACGAGTTCAAAGTCGATGGTTGGCAAAGCATACCGCCTAGCAAAGTCATCGGGTATCGCAAAGGTACACACTACATTGAACAAGCCGCAAAGCAGCACGATATTTCCATTTACCCGCTTGAGACAAATGAACAAATTTTTAAATTAATAAGCGTAGGTAAAATAGATATGATGATAGCGACAGAACAACTTATAGGCTCAAGGGTAATGCTCAATGAGTCGGCTGAACTTGTCATCTTACAACCTGCTTTAGAAAGACACGGGTTTTATTCTTATATTCACAAGCAGCACCTTGCCATTTTACCTCAGATCAATCAGCAGCTAACGCAGATGAAAGCCTCAGGTGAAATAGATTCAATTCAACAAAAAGTCGCTAACACCTTTTTGAAAAAACTGAAATAAGCTGTTGCTGGCCTTGTTTTATTACTTGCTCTAGCAATTATTTGCCCCCCTACAGAAATGTGTTTTATATTTTAGCTGATAGTAGTTAGCCAATTGGGTGGTAACTTATCAATTGTCGGTGACTGGTATCGTCGGTGACTGATATCGTCGGTGACTGATATCGTCGGTGACTGATAGCGTCGGTGACTGATAGCGTCGGTGACTGATAGCGTCGGTGACTTATAGAAAGGCGTTCACTGTCATCGTTCTTGCGAGCTTTAAACGAAAAGCCGTAAAACGAAACGCCATTTAGCGACAGAATATTTACTAGCTGCCAAAAATTAATTGCCAAATATCAGGGCTTCGTTCTTTATGATAACGCTTTCTTAGAGCAGCTACTTTTGTCAGTTGTGCTTTGGCCGTATTGATATCCTTGCTTTCTAGACTTGCGTGCACCAAACCAAGTTGCGTTTGTACTTTGTCTAAGCCTTGTTGCAAAACGCTATGGCGCTTCTTATCAAATTGCACCAGCTGCACTGATGCCACTAAGCGCTGAAACTTCTCTACCAGAGTGAGCATCGCGCCAGGTTCAGATGATTGCATGGCTTGTTTGTAGGTCAGCGCCATTGATTTCATGGTTGCCTTCACATCTGTGCTTGGTGTTACCTCGTTAACGGAGCTGCTAGCAGATGCTTGGCTAGGCGTTTGATTTAGAGCTTGATTGGCCAGTGCTAAGGGGCTACACATAACGCAAAGCGCTAAGACAATGTGTTTTAATATCTGCATTTATTACTCATGAAATTAACAACGCGCGCAGTTTAGCATAAAAGCGGCGTATCTTAGCTTGCTAGCCGTTTCTTATACCAATCCGCATTAATAAACTAACCAGCAAAGCACCATCAAAAAACACTCTCAAAAACCATTCACAAAAACCATTCACAAAAACAACTCACAAAACTCAGACTGATCCGCACATATTTAGCTAAACAGTTTCAGCTAATCAATTGCTTGGTTTGTATAAACCAAATGAGATCACTCCACTGCGGCTAACAGGAATGCTGCCCCATAAACCTTTACTGGTGAATATTTTAGCGTTGATTTCATAAGCCAGTTCCTGAGGCTTCGTATTCATGATATCGAGCAGAACGCGGCCTGAGTTAAACAAGTTGGCCGTTACGTCTACCTCAAAGGTGTTGTCGCTTAAGGGCGCTAATACAAACTGTTTGTCGCTAACCCCTGTAGCGACCTGTACGCCACGTAAATTAAGTTTGAAGTTCATGCCATCCACCGGGAAAGAGATGTTATTCGGGTTGGTCACGCGAAACGTAAGGCGAAAGCGTTGTTCGAACCCCTGTGCAGGCAACATGCTTAAATTGGTTAGCTGTAATTCGGGTTTTTCGAAGTCAGGGGTTAACGTAGCGCAAGAGGATAGCAATAGAATGAGAGTGAGCAGGGTGGCGAATTGTAATTTCGCTAATACGTCACGTGCCTGATGGTAAGCTTGCATAATCCAATTCCCTTTTTAAACGACATCATAGAAGTACACATCATCGCCGCAGCGATTAAGTGAGTCAAACGTTCTGCAACAAGCTTATGTAGGTAAGCCACGATCGCGTATTTTATTACCCTTTTTATCGATGTTTAGCTTTATTTCCCCGTTAAATATTGCGCTAATTTATTTTAAGGTAATGATAATTGTTATTATTTGTGTTGTGATTGAGGTATATTAACGTGATCGCATACACGTTTATTTAGTTATACATTTTTGAGGGAAAATAGAATGCCGAAAGTTCGCAAAGGTTGGGTTTACCCATCTCTGTCTGCGTTAGCCATAGCGGTTGCCGCTTCATCTGCCGCGCAAGAGCAAGAAGATAGCCTTGAGCATATTGAAGTGAATGCTATGCAATCTTATCGAAGCACAGCCACTAAGTCTTCATTGCGTCCCATTGACTCACCTGTGAGTATCAGCGTGATTGATCAAGAGTTACTGCAGCTACGTCAAGCCGATTCAGTATCAAAAGCGCTTCGTTATACTTCAGGGGTAACGACAGAAAGTCGCCCTACAATCACAATTTTTGATCAATTTACCATTCGCGGATTTACCACCTATCAAACGTTTTACGATGGCCTTCCTTTGTTAAGCAATAATAGCTGGAACCTTTATCCTCAGGTTGATGCCTTCGCGACAGAATCACTGGAAATATTAAAAGGCCCTGCATCATCCTTGTATGGCTTGGTGCCCCCCGGCGGCTTGGTGAATCAAGTCGCAAAATACCCCAAAGACGATGATGAAACGTTAGTGCGGGCTGCATTTGGTTCTGACAGTTTAATAGAGTTAGGGTTAGATACCACAGGAGCATTGAGTGACAATGCTCGTTATCGCTTCGTGGCCTTGGGCCGTAATCGAGATGGTTATCAAGATACCACTGAAACCGAACGCTATACCGTTGCACCTTCAGTGACAGTCGATATCAGTAAGGCCACTGAACTGACCTTGTCAGCTTACTATCAAGACGATCCTGAGTTAATCCCGTCAACGTCGTTGCCTGGCATAGGAACACTAAACGAAGCCCCTTACGGTAAGCTTGATGTCAGTAGTTATGCAGGTGACGAAAACTGGAACAGCTTTTCTCGAGAAGTGCTGATGTTGGGTTACAAGTTAAACCATCAGCTGAATGAGGATTGGTCTATATTGCAGAAGTTTCGATATACAGATGCTGAAGCACTCCAACAAAATACCTACCATACAGTTGAACCAACAGATGGCATCTTTTTAGCACGCTCAGCGTATCTTACTGACGAAGAAATCGACGGCGTAACAGTTGATACACAGGTAGCGGGTTTTGTTCAAACTGGTGATGTATCACATAGTTTATTGTTCGGCATAGATTACCAAGACTCTGATTCGACAGTTGCCTATCGTGATACCTTGGGTACGGATACGCCAGCGCTTGATTTGAGTAATATTGATAACAACCTGTTTGACGTAGATGCGCTACCTCTGGATTTCTACCAAGAAGATCACAATATCGACATCGAGCAAATTGGATTTTACCTTCAAGATGAAATGCGTTTCGGCAAATTTACTTTGTTGCTAAACGGTCGCTATGACCAGTTTGAAAGCACAGATGAAGTGGCCAATGTATATGCGGGCACACCCTATGGTAGCACCACAGAAATTGACCAAAACGAGTTTTCTGGTCGCGTTGCAGCCATGTATACCTTCGATTCTGGCTGGCGCATGTATGCAAACTACTCAGAGTCTTTCGAGCCGGTCTCAGGCGTTGATTCACAAACGGGTGAAGCGTTCAAACCCACCACAGCTGACCAAATAGAGATAGGCACAAAATATATCAGTGATAATGGTGCAACTACCTTTTCCGGCGCGTACTTTGAGCTTACTAAGCAGAATGTCGTGGTTAACACACCTGATTTTGCGCTGAAAACACAAAACGGTGAAGTGGAATCAAAAGGCGTAGAGCTGGAGCTTTCTACCCAAATAACCAAGGCGCTATCTGTACAAGCGAACGCAACATTCTTAGACATGGAAGTGACCGATAACCCGCTTGATACTGACATCGTTGGCAAAACCCCAGTGTGGGTAGCAGAAGAAAGTGCATCTGTGTGGGCAAACTACTTCTTCGACGATGCGCTTGATGGCCTAATGTTGGGCGCGGGTGTGCGTTACGTGGGAGAAACTCAAGCGGATAAATACAACAGCCAAGTCGTGCCGTCGTATACGTTACTGGACGCTGTTTTGTCTTACGATATTCCTAAGTACGACCTAAAACTAACAGGTAGTGTGAGTAACCTCACTGACAAAGAATACGTCGGTGCATGTTTCGATACCAACAATTGTTGGTACGGCGCACAGCGTAGATTCGAAGTGGGGATCGAAAAACGCTTTTGAGGCCGCTACTGCAAAATAGCTCATACTCGGTCCTAGAATAATTGGACGATTTTAAGGCCAGCGAACATGCTGGCCTTTTTTAGTTTTATCTTGCATTTAGTTGAGTTGAAGCAGACAGCAATGTTACTTGCCGAAACTGCAATCAGCCTGGGTTTGTAGCATTTAAATAATCTAAGTCGGATTTTCGGGCTTGCTAATATCAATCCTCATCAGGAATACTTAGCAGCATTTTTACGTCATCAATAGAATAGCTACCTAGCCCAGGTGAGCTTCCCTGTACGTCCTGCGTGTCGTAATGAAAATATAGGCTTAATCGGTTGATGTTTGTATCAGACGCTAAGTCACCCGTAGCGGTAACACCACCAAAAAGAAGACTATATTTGTAGGTTTCAAGATTTAATATAACTAGACCTGCATGAGGAAGATTATTTCGTATAAACCCGATTTGCCTTGAAGTGCCTCCGCGTTCATATATCGTTACGCTTGACCAATCCTGGCCTGGGCCGTCAGTCGCTCGCTGAATAGACAGCTTGATAAGGGAGCGGGTATGCCATTGGACACTTTCGTAAAACTCGATCCAAAGCCTTTGTGAGTTTCGATTACCAGGGTATTCAACGACGCCATCCCAGAGCACGCTATAAATATTATTTGTCTCTGTAGTTGGCCTAGCATGAAACCCTAAATATGGAGCTATAGGTTGTTCACTCATGTGATAAAAAAGACGAAGAATTTTATCGCCAGATTCTCCGTTAGGGTCATTTATGACTTTTAAGGGGGCTAAACTTGCCGAGCTATTTGCAGTACTTCCAGTCCAGGTTATTTCATCACCGGCTGGATCGCCAGCAAGTGTTAAATCAGGAAATGTTCCAACTGTGTCATCAAAATTAGCTCGTAAAAGTGGTTGATTAGCGCATCCGCAAAGAACAAATAAAAAAAGTGAAAATATAAAAGTGAGTAGGGTTTTAGTCTTCATTACGATCTTCCTTGTATAAGCCACAAAAGAAGCAATATCAACATCCAGTAATATCGCTAAGCGTACCAATAAGAGTAATGACGACTTTTATATTTCGCCATAAATTTTGCGAAATAATTTACCGTGAAAGGCCACCTAGTTATCTTAAATTGTGAATGAGAACTACGATTAGATAATTCGATTCGGGACGCTTTTAATCATGGAGGAAAACACAGAATGGGATGAGGTAATATAAAGATCTCACCCCTCCTGACAGGAAAGGATGAGAAGCCTAGGGTTTACACTGACTTGATTTTTTTCTACTTAAGATTAATGCAATTACACTGAATGCTAAAACGCCTAGAGGTACCGGCTCAGGAACATCATGTGTTGTGACCGCCAAAATATTTATAGCGTTTCTACCTGAGAATACGATTGTTTGCCCTAGGCCATGGGTGAAACTAAATCCTTGCGGGTCTTGGATGACAATATTACGAGCAATGTCGTATTCGCCAAATGTAACTAGCGTAGTAAGATCAACTTTTAACGGCGGACCCCACAACCACAGAAATGCTGTCATCTCACCTACTTGTATTAAACCGTCATTATCTAAATCGCTTCCGGTAAATATTCCAAAATCGTCATTTGCGTTGATGTGGTCAAATTCGACGGTGATTAAGTTTGCATTCGCGAAGCTGCTCATTAGCAATATGAAACAAAATAAACATGGTTTTAGTAGAGGGTTTTTCAATTGAAACTTCCTTTAGGGGTTATGTGGGCAGGTCGGCTGAATCCACTAAGCCCTAGCTATCTAAGCAATATTAAAGCCGTAATTTAATTCCTAATATTATCAATCGCTTAATCGAGTTCTTTTCTCTTTAAAAAGGGTTGTGCATAAAAACCTGACACATGAGTGGTCTGGTGTAACTTATGACTTACATATTGGGAAGTAGTTAGGCGGCGAGCATTACACGGTCTATTGTTTATTCATACCACCAATAATGATGAAGGCGATGGACCAAAGGAGACAGAGCGCAAAAGAACAGTAGGTTTTGGCGAACGGTCATAAATTGCTTAGTTTGGGTCTAGGACTTTTATTCAATTTTCGCTGATTCTAATTGTCTAGTGAAAGCTAATGGCTATGATAAACTCATTAGCTGATAGTCAATAGCTATCACCAGTCTCTCTTTATAACATTCTTTTTACACACTAAAATCGCGGCGATTTATACTTTAGTCTAATTCACATGGCTTGCTGTCATTAAATGACGTTAGTGTGTAAGCAAGGTGTATCGTCTTAACGTGAGGTTTTAAATGAAACGTATTTTGTTTGCTGTGGCTATTCCAGCGTTATTTTCGTCCTTCTCCGTACATGCGAATGCTACTGCAGTACCCAAAATCAAAGGTGCTGACAGACCGCCTTTTAAACGGGAAATAAAAATGGAAGCAGATGATAAAAAAGGAGTGCAAAAAGATCAGAATGAGCAGGTAGTTATAAGAAAAGGTCGAACAGCCCTTAATAAAAAACCTCCTTTTACTCAACGTACCACGCACGCTCGGGTGCAACTGAGTGAAGAAACAAGCCGTAAGAGAGGCCCTCGTCCTCCTTTTAAGCGTTAATCTTCAAACTGCGGGTTGGCTCCTGCAAAAGCGCAGAGCCAACCTATTTTACAGTCCGGAATGAGTTGACCACTACAACGTGAGGTAGTCCATCCCGGTTTTAGTTGCTCAGCTAAATGAACAAAACAGCGTTAAGGTCGCTTAACGCAGTCAATTTTACTTGTTCTGTAGCATCTTCAAAATAGATTGTGCGTGTTCATTCAAGCTGTTGAGTTTGCTAATAGTACTGGCAGGCTCTCAGGCGCAGCGTCACAGTGGCGAAAGAAGTTCACTGAACACGGTTAGGTCAACTACCCTAAGGCGCACAGAGCGCGTTAGTAAAATGATATAGCAGGCTGAAACCACATGAAATAGCAACGGGCACAATACCGATAAACAAAACAACTGTTAACCTCACGAACCCAGTCAAAACAATATGTCAGTTGTGACGGTGCGGCTTTGACAATGTCAGTGATATCATCAGCCACATTACAGGTTAAATACATAAAAGGCGCCTCGACTTTGCTTTTGGTTGGCGCCTCAAAATAGGAGAAAATATGGGGGCTCTTGAAGCCAGCACTGCAACCAGCACTGAGGCAGGCACCGGCATTGGTACGCAAACACCCGAGCAAGCATTGGCGACGCTTAGTGATATGACGCAACACCTTGTTCCTATCCAGGTAGAGGAACACTTAGCGCGTATTGCTAAAGCGCAAGCGTACATGCAAAGCCATAAAATCGACGCTATTTATCTAAATGCAGGCACAAACCTTACGTATTTTACAGGTATGAAATGGTATGCCAGTGAGCGCATGGTCGGGGCTATTTTACCCGCAAAGGGAGATGTGCAATACATCGCGCCTCATTTTGAAATTGGCAGTCTAAACGGTTTTAAAGTCATCGATGGGCCGATACATGGGTGGCAGGAACATGAAAGCCCTTATTGCTTGTTTGTAGAGGTACTAGAAGGTTTAGGAATAGCGAAAACCGCCACGATTGGCATAGATGAAAGTGCGCAGTTTTTTATCTTCGACGGCATTAATAAAGCCCAAGAGGGCTTAACGCTTATCAATGCACAAGAAGTCACCGCCCATTGCAGAATGCATAAATCGGATAACGAACTGGCGTTAATGCAAGGTGCCATGGATATGACGCTGGCTGTGCATCAAGCAACGGCAAGCATGCTGTACCCAGGTATAAGTACCACAGAGGTCGAGGCCTTTATTGAACAAGCGCATCAAAAGGTGGGGGCGCCGGGCAATTATTTTTGTATTGTGCTCTTTGGGGTCGCCACGTCCTTCCCCCATGGTGTAAAGGATCCACAAACCCTTAATGAAGGGGATGTTGTGTTAATCGATACCGGCTGCAAAGTGCACGATTATATTTCTGACATTACCCGAACCTATGTATTTGGTCAGCCAACGAGTAGGCAACGACAGTTTTGGAATAATGAAAAAGCCGCCCAGTTGGCAGCCTTCAACGCTGCTAAACTAGGCGCGCCTTGCGAAGATGTTGATGCAGCGGCTCGTCAGTATTTGGCCTCCCAAGGATTAGGCCCAGCGTATCAAACACCGGGCTGCCCACATCGTACTGGTCATGGCATTGGTTTAGATATTCACGAATGGCCGTATTTAGTTGGTGGTAACAAAACGCCGCTTGCTACTGGCATGTGCTTTAGTAATGAGCCTATGCTGGTGATACCCAATGAGTTCGGTATTCGTTTAGAAGATCATTTTTATATGACTGACGACGGCCCCAGATGGTTTACCCAACCAAGCGAGAGCATTGATAACCCTTTTGGGCTAGCTGAAACGGTTACGTAAAAAACTGGTGAGTTTAGCTAAGCGACACTCTGACTCAGTCATAGTTAATAACAAAAAGCTCGCAAACCGAAAGTCTGCGAGCTTTTTTAAACTCAATTGCTAGAGGTCTTAGCGTACCAGTTAAAACTGGTACGATGCCGATACTCTAAAGCTGCGCGGTGTACCTGGTTGTACCCAAGCATCTGCGAATGAGTTGGTGTAATAATCTTTATCAAACAAATTATCGACTTCTGCCCTAAGCGCTACGGACTCGGTTAGGTCATACGCTACGAATGCTCGGGCAATGGTATAGCTAGGTAAGGTGAAATCAGTGCCAAAGTAGCCATTTCGTTTATCCACATACACTAAGCCACCACCGACTTCTAATTCATTGCCATCTAACTCAAGCAACTTAACCAGTTGCAGGCTAAGTTGTTGCTCAGGCACATTGAGCAGGTCTGTTCCGGCTTCAATCGTGTAACCAAAATTGCCATCAAAAAACGAATTTTTCGTTTTCGCATCCACATACGCATAAGATGCCCAAAGGGTTAGTCCATCGGCAATTTCGCCATTGATGTCAATTTCAACACCTTGACTCTCGGCCTCGCCAATGGCGGCGTAAGTAAAACTAGTTGGGTCGTCAACTACCAGAAGGTTATCTTGCTCAACGTTGAATATGGCGATTGTGCCGAACAACCCTTCGTCGTTCAAAGTGAACTTAATGCCAATCTCGGCTGAGGTTGATTGGTTTGGTTCAAAGCCATCACCGTTGCTGTCTGTACCTGACAATGGACGGAAGTTTTCACCATAAGCCGCATACACCGAAAGCACGTCAGATGCTTCATACACAACACCAAACTGCGGGCTGACCCGTGATTCTTTTTGCTTTGACTTGCTATCAGATAAACGGTTATCCATGGTTTGCTGATAGTCATCAAAACGAGCACCGATACGCACATCAAGCTTGTCGGTTATGCTAATTTGGTCTTGTATAAACACGCCAAGAGACTCTTGTGTTTCAAGGCGGTCGATTTGAGTAGAGAAGTCATTCGCTAGATCATCAGCGTCACTGTAAACGGGATTATATATGTTGATGTACTGCTCCGTGGTGCGGTCGCGCAGCGCAAATTGGTCATTATCAAACTTGTCTGAATCGACCCCGAGGATGAGGCGATGTTCAATACCTGCTACCACTAGGCTGCCGGAAAGCTCAGCACGAAATACTTGATACTCGGCATCATATTCGCGGTAACGACGAAAACGATTTACTTCATCATCAACAACGCCTGCAAAACCCGTTTCGGTCGCGAAGCCTTCTAGCGAAGTATCTCGGTAGTTAGCGCCTAGCAAAAGACTCCAGTTATCATCAAAATCATGGTGAAATTCTACTTGGTGACCCAACGCATCAGTTTCGATTGGGCCATCGGCTGGCTCGCCCAGAAAGCGACTTTGTGGGATGACCCCAAGTTTGTTGTCTATCGCTAATACACCTCGGTCGAAAGGCACTTCTTGATGAGCATATTCTAATTCGTAAACTAAGGTGCTTTGATCGTCAATCTCCCATGCGATAGAAGGGCTAAAGCCTTCTTTTTTGCTTTTAACAGTGTCACGAAAGCTGCCAGCATCTTCATAAAAACCCACAAAGCGCACTGCTACATCGTCGGATAACGGAGTGGTGTAATCCAAATCAGCTCGGTATGTATCATAGCTTCCTGCGGATATTTTTATTTCGCCCTGGGTGTCAAATGTTGGGCGTTTGGTTACTAGGTTTACCGTGCCGCCAGGTTCACCGCGACCAAATAATGCAGCACGTGGGCCTTTTAACACTTCAACAGATTCGATACCCGATAGGTCACGAGAGCCGCCAAAACCTCTACCCGCATTGAAACCATTCACCAAGTAGTTACTCGGTAGGTTTTCATCGCCTACAAAGCCACGTAGTGAAAAGCTGTTCCAAAGGCCGCCAAAGTTATTCTGACGGGAAACAGAGGCAGATAAATCTAGTGCTTGGTTTAAGTCAATCGCCCCTGCATTTGCTAATGCTTCAGAATTTATTCTTAACTCTGATTGAGGAGTCTCTAAAGGACTAAAGTTGCCTTGATACGCTTGTCGTGACCCTACAATGCTTAAGGTTTCGATAGTACTGTCTTGGTCGACATTTTGTGATGCACTTTGTTCATCTTCTGCGATAGCTTGTTGTATAAACAAGCTAGCTAAGCAAGCACTGAGATAGGTGAGCTTTAGCCCTTGTGTACCAGAGTTCATGGTGAAACCTTTTTGAAAGTTGTGTGTTATTTATTGGTCGTTTGAGCGCTATCTGTATCGCTTACGCCGTGTTGTTTATTAATGAACTTGTCAAAACTAGGCAAGTTAGCCAGATTCCCTTTGTCGAATTCGCCTTGTGCAAATAAGAAAGGGTAGTAATACAGGCGCAACGTTTTATGGAAGGCTCGTACTTGCTGCTCGTACTTATGCGCGGCCACGGCGTCTGTTTCAGCGAGGCGAGTTAACACCCGTTGCAGTAACAGAGGCGGAGAGAGCAAAGAAGCGTACCCAGCTAATTCATATTTTTTCTGGGATGCAGCACGATATTCTTGAGAGATAGGAGCCGCAATTTGGTCTCCGACCTGTTGAAAGGCGTAGTACCACTTCCACTCAAACATGCTTTGCATGGCGACATGGTCTTTCCATTCAGGGTAGGTTGCAGTGAAGGCGTCCATCGTGGCTTCTTTCGGGAGATCCCAGGCGTCGTTCACGGCTTCTCGCTGGGTTAGCATGATGTCGCCCCCCTTAGGAGAGTGAACAAATTTGTTGATCGCTAAGTCACCTAAAATAGGCGTAATAAAGGCGAACAATACCCATATTCCTATTAACCCAGAGGCGACTTTAGGGCCGCTGTTTGCGTTCTTGCCCCAGTAAACGCTTAATATTGCCCAAAATGCTAAGTACATGAAGCAGCATAAAGAGACTAGCCCTACAGCCACCAGTGACGTACCACTGACCCACGCGCCCACATAAAATGGCAGCATTAAGCACAGGAAAAGCGAGATGAAACGTATTGCGCCTCTTGCTCCCCACAAAGCCCAAGGGGATTTAGCCGTGGTGACTAATAAGTCGTGCCTGCCACTACTGCGCTCGTTAGCGAATAAATCATGAAACAATAGGATGACAATAAGTGGTGAGAGCGCACTTATCACAAACAGAAAATCGATTTTTCCTGCTTGGGTAAGCTCTGCATTTTGGGTATCGCTTTCGTAAATTTGCCCTTCGATAGCGAGCATTTTAATGCGGTGCTTCCACGGGTAAATATCGCGCTCACCCAACGCCGCAAAGGCTAAATCTGACGGTGGTGAATAAGTAAGATGGAAGGTGTAATAGGCTAACATTCCGATTTCGTCTTGCTTATTTTGCGTGTCAGTGCGATCGGCTACATCAGCTGCTTTTAAGCGTTCAATGGTTTGCTGTTGTTGCGCAACCTCATTCAAGCCACTTTGTACTGAAAAACCAGATATTAAGATAGCGCAGCCTAGCAACACTAAAAGATACTTCTGGCGCAACATAAATCGCCATTCGCGGCTAAGTTGTTTAAACATATAACTCATACTAAGCGTTTCCCTACCAATCGAATGACAATGATTAGCGCTGCTATCCAGGCTAACAGCTGTAAAAATGCAGGAGCACCGCGCTGCAATCGAAGGCTGGGCGTATCAACAGCAAACGAAAAATCATCTAATACTTGCCAGTTTTGCGCATTTACCCGGGCTTTTTGCCCAGAGTCAGTGTCCTTGTTTCGATTCATATCAACTTGGTAGCTGAGCTGCTCCACATGAGCCTTGTTTAGTCCTTGCACGAAATCGAATCTCAGCTCTTCAGCTTCACGTAGGAATTTATGGTGGGTCTCTATGCTTGTGCCGGCTGTGAGCATTGATAAAGAGCGAATGGCTACCATCGGCGATAACCAACCGAAGTCTCTCGATACGTCCGTTTGGGCTAGCTCGGTTTGCATGCGCTTTTCGGCAAACTCATTTAACACTTGGGTTAACTTTGCTTCCGATGTCATGGCTATCACACCTCGATAATTGACAGGAAGCTGATCAATTGAGTCCACGTTATATTTTTCTAATAAAGACGCTTTTATTTGGGCAAATGCTGGGTCGTTCGCATTGTGGCCATCACCTAATTTTCTCATTTCGGCGGCAACCGCAAAATCTGTTTCTAACTTACCTGCAGCAGGAACTGTGGTTATTGCTGTAGAGCTAGCGACTCTTGGCATGACCACACAGAGCAATATCCAAGTAAGTGCCAGCGCGGTAAAGCTTTCGCTGTTTTTGGAAAGTGCGCTAGAGCACAGTAATACCAACAAAGCCCAGACTGTCAGATACAGGGCATAACCCAAAACAAAGCCAACAATAGCCGTGATACTTTCACCTTCATGCAGGCTAAAAAGCGCCGAGATGGCTACAGGCACTAAAATGAGGCCGATGACTGACATTAAGGCCAAGCCTTTGCCTGCAATTAGGGTGAAACCAGACGTGCCTTGAGATAGTAAATAGGTGAGTGTTTGGGATTCGCGCTCACGACTGACCGAGCTGTAGCCAATAAGAATGAGAAGCAGCGGAGCTAATGTTTGCAGGATAAAAGCCGGCGTTAGGCTACCAAGTTGAGTTAACGCTGTACCTTGTTTTTGGTCAGCGAACATCGCACTGTTTTGCCTATGTCCTTCTAGAAATATGGAATTTCCAGTGTAGGCATCAACGCCGGGATCTAACACACTGAGTGGCGATGGGGCTCTAAATGCATAATGCCCATAGTGCACCATTCTATGGGGGTGCCTGTCCGGTTGGTCTGCAAAGGTCTGCTCTGCGTCCTCTTGCAGCGCGTGACGGGTATGGCTTAGTTCCATTGTATTGATGGCGGTTACCACCACAGAAGACAATGTAAGGATCAAGCCAATTGCCAACACTGATATTGCTAATTTAGAGCGCAGCCAATACCGCCATTCGTCTTTGGCGACAACCATCATTTTTGCAAAACGTGCTGTTGAAGATGAATGCTCGCTCACGCTGCGCCTCGTTGGGCAAATGCCGCGTGTACTTGTTCGGTTTCAATTTGTCCGTTTTGCGGGGCTGAAAATTCGCCCACAAGCTCGCCATCACGCAATAAGCCAATACGATCTGCTACTTGGCAGGCACCATATACGTCATGGGTCACCATTAATATGGTAGCGCCGCCAGATGCAAGCTCTCGAACGAGTTGGTTAAATTCATCGATAGCCACAGGGTCGAGGCCCGAGGTGGGTTCGTCTAACAAAAATATGGGTGCTTCGCGCAGCAAGGCTAACGCTATTGCGGTTTTTTGGCGCATGCCCTTTGAATAAGTTTGCATGTGGCGATCCCGCGCGTTACGTTGCAAAGCAACACGATCAAACGCTTGGTCAATCTCGTCATCTGATTTTTGTATATCAGCTAAAGACAAGAAATATTTGACGTTTTCTCTGGCCGTTAGATGAGTATATAAGGTTGCGGATTCTGGCAAGTAGGCGGTTTTTTCGCGTACATGATTGAGTGCATTGATAACCTCTTTACCATCAACTTTCACCGAGCCACTGCTTGGGGCGTTAAACCCTAAAAGGGTCTTCAGTGTGGTTGATTTACCCGCCCCATTGCCACCGAGCAAAGCGTATATTTCACCCGCTTCAACGCGGAAATTGAGACTCTTCAAAATGGAATTATTTTTAATATTGACGCAAAGCGAATTTGCCTCAATGACGGCCGTAGCCTGCACTATTTCTATCACGTGAAACTCACATCGTTATATTATAACATAATTTAAGATATGTTATAATGTAACGGTAATGGTTTGCAACTAACAAATGAGAACAACTTAACAAAACATAACTATTCGATTAGTAACCGGTGCTATTTCGGTTTTAACCACTGTGATGTTAGGGCAAGGCGTGTTGTACTCTAAAAGAAAGATATCGAGACACCCATGATAAAAATAGGAAGATATCAAGACATCCATTATAAAAATGGTTAATTTTCATCCCTCAACTACACTTGATGCGTGTTTCATTTTATTGAGTCGACTGTTTATGCCTCAGTCACGAAAAAGCCAAATCAGCTTAGTCGATACGCCTTATTTTATTCACAACATCCATGTCGTTCACTTCTTCGAAGCCAGCTAAAGCTGTTCAAATTATATTCCCGATAAATTTGTCACTGTGTGTCCCGTTGTGTACGCCAGTCTTTCTTATGCGGTACAAACACGCTGACAGGGCAAAGCTACGAGCATCGTCGTGGCTGGGTAGAAGCGCGTTTGTTGTTTTTATCTACTGTGCTCGCTATCGATAGCGCGGCTACCGCATTTGTGCTTATGCAGTAATGAGTAATCAGTAAAAATGTCGGGAGCATTTTACAACAGCTTTAGCTGGCCCGAAGGGCGTAAGGCAGGATGCCTGAAGTAGACCCATGTGGTGCTTTGTGTGGATAAAGCCCTAGCTGATAACTGGGATACCGAATCGGTACTAAAGCGTTATCACACGCTTCATAAAGGCACGTTACTGACTCAAAAATTTATAAACGGTGATACCTTAACCCAAGGGGAGTTAATCACCCTTGATGATACCGTTGAAATTTACAGAAAACGCTTGTACGACATTAGCTGGTTTATGCGTGACTTGAATGAATATATTGCCCGTCAAGCCAATAAAGAAGATGAATGCACAGGCCGGTTTTATTCGCAGCCATCCTTGGCGCTCTCCCTGCGGGCCAGCTAAAGCTGTTCTAATTTATTCCTGATAAATTAGTGGGAAGGGCGATTTAAATCTCAAGCCTTGTTAGATGAAAGTGCCGTGCTGGCGTGTATGGCCTATGTAGATTTAAACCCAATTAGGGCGAAAATAGCCAAAACACTCGAAACAGCAAAACACACCAGTATCAAAAAGCGCACTCACGCCGCTAAACATCATCACGCCCAACCAAGCACACTAATGCCCTTTGCGGGAAGTTCAAGGGAAAACATGCCCAAAGGAATCGCCTACTCCCTCAAAGACTACTGTGAGCTTATCGATACCACAGGCCGCTGTATTCGTGATGACAAGGCAGGTTATATCGACAACACTCAAAGCCCTATTCTAGAAAGACTAGGATTAGACTCAGCACAGTGGTTAGCCTTAACCACTGAATTTGAAAAACACTTCTGCTACGCAGCAGGCGCAGAGCAAATGATGAACGCCTTTAAACGCCACACTCATCATCAACGAATACGAGGAATGGGCAAAGCAAAAGAGCTGCTGAAGCGCGCTTAAACTTAAATCAATCTCAACAAATACACTTATTGCACTGCTTGTGAGGCGGGCGCTTGTCAAAAGCTGCGCAATCGTCGCTGTTTACCCTTCTCAACACCTGAAATCCAAGTAAAAGTTCTTTCTCGAGGGCAGAAACGCATATCAGCACATTTTGATAGGTGGTAACTCAGATTCAAATTTTAGAATGGCTGTCTTTATAACTTCCTTTCTCTTTATCACTTCCTTTTAGCGATGCTGGCATCGTTAGTTAAAAGCCGCACTAAATCTGCTTAATCAAAGATGATGCTTAAATAGGGTGATACATCATTTATGACCGATGAAGGTATCGAAACTTAGCCAAATAGCTAAGTGAAGCGGGCTCACAGTTGCTTTAAAATTAAAAAAATTGCTATTTCCTAGTAAATTCCACTGTGTGTTATATAGACAGTTTGCATGTATTCTCTACTGAGCTAGCAAGTGATTGTTTAATACTAGATAGCCAACGGTGATATTAGTCCTTAATCTGTAAAACAAGGTTTGATTTTGCGTTCTTACTTTCATTTTCGTGCTACATACTTTCTATTGTTGCTGGTAGCGTTCCCGGCCTTCGGAGAAGGGGCTTTGCAGCTATCAGATGGGAATAATACGCTAGTAGATACAAACTTATGGCATGCGCTAGATGACTCGGTTGATGTAGCAAACCTTGACGCTATGGGTAAGCTAGAACGTATCAAAAGCACTCTTCAAAACGCACGAGTAATGCCGTCGCTGGGGGGGCAGACGGGGGCTTATTTTACCAAAGTGACTTTGAATATTCCCCAAAAGGGGCAGTATTTTGTAATCGTGAATGCTAATTTTATCGATATAGGGTTAGCCTCATATTCTTCGAGTTATCAACCAATCCCGACTTTTCAGGTGTTTTCTCAATTGGAGGATGATAGCACTCCACCTCTGCTCCACTTCCAAGCCATTACAGTGCAAACCGCCACTGAAAATGAGCAAGTAGATTTGTGGTTACTTGTTAAAGCCAAACAGTTTCCTACGCCTGCTTCCCTTTCTATCTTGGATAGTAAAGAATTTTATCAGTACCAAAAATTCAATAATGGCATTTCTATAGCAGGCATTACCGCAATGCTTATTTTGTCGTTGCTGGCCGTACTTATATATACGGGAACGAGAAAACGGGTAGCGTTAACCTGTGCAGGCTATTTAGGGTTTCACGGCGTTGGCTGGGCTGCAGCATCTGGTATGCTCAATGATATTTTTGATTTTCCCTTTAATTCAAGTTACGGAGGAATACTGCTTTTCCCATTCGCTATTGCATGTGCCGCGCAGTTTGTTTCTGATTTATTTGAATGTAGAACCGACCACAAAAAGCTGTTTACGTTTTTGAAATGGTTGAGTGTGACGAGCTTTATATTAGGTACTGCTATGTGGTTTATGCCATTTACCTTAGCGTACTTGTTATCTCATTTATTGGCCATGTTTTGGATAGTACTCACGATCATTATTGGAGTCGGGATGCTTAAAAAGCGTGACTTCAGAGCCAAGTATTTTTTAGGCGGCAATCTACTTTATAGTATGACGTTAGGTTACTACATAGCCGCTCACAGCCAATATTTTGGAGAGCTAGCATATTCTGAATCTGCCGTAATATTCGCCTTGTCTCTAGACTGCTTATGTATTTTGTTGTGTTTAACTGAATGGTTTAAATTAAAACAAAAGGAATTTACTCGAAATCAATACTTGTCACGCATTGATTCGATGACGCAGCTAGGAAATAGGTTCTCCCTATCGGAGTGCATCCAGCAAATACCTGATTGCTACGTCATTGTTTATATAGACTTGGATGGGTTAAAAAGTATCAACGATAGAAGCGGGCACGACGAAGGTGACAAACTTATTGTTAAAACGGCGAGTCTGCTACAACAGACGTTTTATTCATTGGGCGACGTGTTTCGCTCAGGGGGCGATGAATTTGTAGTGGTCTTAAAGGCTACTTCAGCTAACAGTATTAAAAATGTTGCTGAGAATGCATTCGCACAAATGTCAGAGCTTTCAAATGAGCTAGGCAAGCAATGGCGCGATGCGGGTGTTAGCTATGGAATAGCAACCAGCCTAGAAGCGAAAGGGCCCTCAGAATGCATATCATTAGCTGACAAACGAATGTATCAGCACAAAGCAAAATCTAAACACCCACACTCACATTAAACACTCACCCCTGATTTCGCGGTATTACCCGCATTAACATGGGTGTCTCTATAGCTCGATGGCGCGATGCGGGCGTTAGCTAGGGAATAGTAACCAGCCTAGAAGCGAAAGGGCCCTCAGAATGCATATCATTAGCTGACAAACGAATGTATCAGCACAAAGCAAAATCTAAACACCCACACCCACATTATACACTCACCCCTGATTCGCGGCATTACTCGCATTAACATGGGTGTCTCTATAGCTCGTTAACATGGGTGTCTCTATAGCTCGATGGAATAGCAACCAGCCTAGAAGCGAAAGAGCCCTCAGAGTGCATATCATTAGCTGACAAACGAATGTATCAGCACAAAGCAAAATCTAAACACCCACACTCACATTAAACACTCAACCCTGATTTCGCGGTATTACTCGCATTAACATGGGTGTCTACGTAAATTGATGCAACGCATAAGAACAAAAGATGACAAACTGTCCGCTTGGGTCAAACAATTGGTTGAGCGTCGAGGCAAAAATAAAGCAGCGGTGGCACTGGCCCATCGACTCGAGAGGTTAGTGTGGATATTATTACACCGAAACGAAAATTATCATTCGGTAGCTAACTATCAAGCATTAAATACCGGTAATACGCTGCTACGAACACAATCAAAGTCGACGATAAATGATGTTAAAGCGGGTTTCCCGTACTTAGCGATAGTCTGTACTAGGCAAGGTTTTCTAAAACCGAGTGGGTCTTTGAGACAGTTAAGTGCGGATCTCATTAGGACCAGAGAGTACGCCGATAGAGCTTTTCTCCGAATAGGCCGCAACGCGGTTAGCGGGTAAATGTCAGTACGACCCTTATTCATTCACTGTGACGCTAAATTTATTTGCGAAGGTGAATGGCAAACGCGTTCTAATAGAGAGGGAAGGTACATGTTGTCTTGACGATAGGGGAGCATCCATATATGTCTCTATAGATCGGTGTGATTACTTTTAGTTGTTGTAGATACTTATCTTGATAAGCAGTTCTGCTTGTGAGTTCACTTCAAGCTTTCTGAAAATAGACTGAAGGTGGTTTTTCAAAGTGTTGTAACTAACATTCAGTTCACATGTAAGTGCGACTAATTTCTTTTTAGAATATAAGGCCTGCAAAAGCTCTAATTCTTTCGGGGTTAAATTATATGACTCACAAATATTTTTCCAATTGAGCAGTTTTTGAAAGGTAATTGTTATTAGGCAGCAGGGTAAGCTAATATCAACGAAATCATTATTTCTAACAATAGGCGATATGACTATTAATATATTTGGACCGATTCCAAGTTTGTCTTCAATAATAATTGATTCTTGCATGCTGATATTGTTATAGGATAAATTTGCGCATTCATTAATATAATAATTTAGCTGTAACTGGAGAATCTCTTCCTTAAGAATTAACTTTTTATTGGTTAACTTCAATGAGTGTGTTGTAGTAAGCTGATCATCTGCAGTTTTATTTTTTAGGAGGATATTACCATTGCTATCACATACTAGAATTGCTTTGCTATCCTGATCCATAATGCTTTTAGTCAACTTTCCATAATTTCGATGTATGCTAAGTTCTTTTTGTATATGGATGGCTTTACTTAAATGGGGGACCAGTAAGCCGAAAAAATTACAATCCTCTTTGTTGTAAGCTAACTGTTCTGACCCGCGTGTAATGGCTAACGCTGATTCATATTTACTATCTCTGCACATTACTCCTGCGAGCGCAAAATGAGATTTTAAAGGTACAAATATATTTTTGTAATATTCAGTATTAGAAATTTCATTTATATCAATATGTTCATTACAGTACACAAACCCCCCTTCGGGGACTATTTTAGTTACTTGATAAAATGGGTCCTCGAGAGTTCTGCTCTTATAGTCCAACAGCACCTGTGAGGAATAATCAAAAGTGGTGTAAAACTCCATAAAAACGAGTTCATTATCAGTGACATTTTCTAGAAAGAAAAATGCCTTATTGGAATGTGTAACCTCCATAATTCTGTTGAGCGCTGAAGACCAGTCAGTCGTGAGAGCGGCGCTATATATATCCTCGACTAATTCTGAAAACTCTATCGTTGAAATATTAATAGTCATAAGGGGTTGCTCCTCCCTGCATAAGACGTTTGATTTCATAAAATGCGTCTAGTTCTCAAGGTAATATAGCCTCTCAGCTTTCTTTAAGCCTAATTTTTCATCTCAGTTAGTACAAATGTATCAGACGAGATTTTTTGCAATTATAAATGCCGAATTTCACCATGCGAACATAAGTTATTGAAACTAATTATTTTGTTTTTACTGGCATGCAATTAGCATTGTTTTTTACGAAATTTAAATACCAATAACCAGTATGTTAAAGAGGTACGTAATATGGGAATTATAAAGTTATGTCGAGCCAATTCTTTATTTTTATACTCTCTTCATGTATTTAGTTGGTTTGCTTTAATTTCGGTTTATAGGTATGGAAAAATATAGCGTGTTTACTTGGTAAATCTATCTTTCTGTTTATAGGTAAAAATTGTAAGTTGCCATAAATTAGCCTGTTTAAGTGATCCGTTAACATTTAATTTATTGATTGCATACGTAATATTATGGCAAGTAACTAATAAGGGAATTGGAATGAAAATTAAAAATATACTCTTCGTAATAATGAGTTTTCAGTATTGTAACTTGAATTATGTCTCTGCAGCAATTATCAGTGCTTCTGATGGTGTAAACTCAACTTATTGCAATGGATTTACCTCTAAAACTCAAATATATCATGACACAAATACAGCTACTGGCGTAATAAAAAGTGAATATCTTTACAATGCGTCAGAACAAGTTATTGAAACACCAACCTTTGACGGAAGTTGGGTTGCCAAATCTAGAGGAACTAATTGCATAGTCGATAGTAACAACTTTAATGGAAGTTCTTATGCTGATACTTCGTTTAACGCATATACAGGAGAGTCAAAGTTATTTGCCACTGCAGAATTTAATGATTTAGTTAACGTGAGTACCGGTATAGATTCATATAGTGAAACGTATATGAGTGTAAGCTTGGTATTAAATAATTTAACAGAAGACACTCAGTTTTTTTTAGATCTTAATGTCGAAGGTGACTTTAATTACTCAGGCTTGGGCAGCTCTTCATACCATAAACAAGCCGATATTATATCTGATGGTAATTTTACTAGATACGCGGAGAGCTGGTATAGCACTGAAGGTGAACATGTAAATTACTATGAACGTCTTTTTGTAGATATCAAGGCTGGAGTGACTAATTTAACCTTTATTTTAAGAGATTATTTATCCGCGAGTGCAGTTGGTGGAAATGGTGCAGGAAAGTCATCATCAGCGACGGCTAACTTTACAAATACGAGCTGGTTTAATTTTGGTTTCACGTCTGAAGTCGAGTACACATTAGACTTGCCTGAGCTTCTGACTACGCCTAGGCCTAATATAAACATGAATGAGGTCCCTGAACCTTCAACACTAATTCTTCTTGCTTTAGGAATTATTGGAGCTTCATACAGGAAATTCAAGGAATAATCTCTGACGCTGAATCATTTATTTTATTAGAGAAGCGAGCAGCTCTCGCTTTTCTTGCGGCTTTTGGTAAAAGTCAGTCATGCCTCATGGATGAGGTATGAAAATAGGCATGGATGCCATAAGCGAAGCGCATAAAGTTCGCGAAGCGAATGCCCCGCACGCGCAGCGTGTAAAGGTGGCCGCAGGCCATAAAAAACAAACAATAAAAAACCCGCACGAAGCGGGTTTTTCAAGATATCAAAGCGGAGCTTTGAGAAGCATGATTACATCATGCCGCCCATTCCACCCATACCACCCATGCCGCCCATATCAGGCATTGCAGGTGCATCTTCTTTAGGTGCTTCAGCGATCATCGCTTCAGTTGTGATCATCAAGCTTGCGATTGATGCAGCGAACTGTAGTGCTGAGCGCGTTACTTTAGTTGGGTCAAGAATACCCATCTCTAGCATATCGCCGTAAGTGTCGTTACCTGCGTTGTAGCCGTAGTTGTCAGCGCCGTTTTTAACAGCGTTAGTCACTACTGATGCTTCTGCACCGGCGTTAGCAGCGATTTGACGCATTGGAGATTCCATTGCGCGAAGTAGCAATTTAATGCCGTGTGTTTGGTCTTCGTTGTCGCCTTGTAGGTCAACAATCTTAGACGCTGCACGCACTAGTGCAACACCGCCACCGGCTACTACGCCTTCTTCAACCGCTGCGCGAGTTGCGTGTAGTGCATCTTCAACGCGGTCTTTCTTCTCTTTCATTTCAACTTCAGTTGCTGCGCCAACTTTGATAACCGCAACACCGCCAGCTAGCTTAGCTAGGCGCTCTTGAAGTTTCTCTTTGTCGTAGTCTGAGCTTGATTCTTCGATTTGAGCGCGTATTTGAGCAACACGGCCTTGGATCGCGTCTTCTTCACCAGCACCGTCAACTACGGTAGTGTTGTCTTTGTTGATAACAACGCGCTTCGCTGTACCTAGGTCTTCTAGAGTCACTTTTTCAAGTTCTAGACCGATTTCTTCAGAAATCACAGTACCACCAGTTAGTGTGGCAAGATCTTGAAGCATCGCTTTACGACGGTCACCGAAACCAGGCGCTTTAACCGCTGCTACTTTAACGATTCCGCGCATGTTGTTCACAACAAGTGTTGCTAGTGCTTCACCTTCAACGTCTTCAGCAATGATTAGCAAAGGCTTAGAGGCTTTTGCTACTGCTTCAAGAGTTGGTAGTAATTCACGGATGTTAGATATTTTTTTGTCAACCAAAAGGATGAACGGGTTGTCTAGTTCAACAGTACCGTTTTCTTGGTTGTTCATGAAGTAAGGAGATAGGTAACCACGGTCGAACTGCATACCTTCTACAACTTCTAGTTCGTTTTGTAGAGATTGGCCTTCTTCAACGGTGATAACGCCTTCTTTACCTACTTTGTCCATTGCTTCAGCGATAAGGTCGCCTACTTCAGTGTCAGAGTTAGCAGAGATAGTACCTACTTGGGCAATCGCTTTACTGTCAGCACAAGGAACAGAAAGCGCTTTAAGCTGTTCAACCGCAGCGATAACTGCTTTGTCGATACCGCGCTTAAGATCCATTGGGTTCATACCTGCTGCAACGGCTTTTAGGCCTTCAGTCACGATAGACTGTGCAAGTACGGTTGCAGTTGTAGTTCCGTCACCGGCTTCGTCGTTGGCTTTAGAAGCAACTTCTTTCACCATTTGAGCGCCCATGTTTTCGAATTTATCTTCTAATTCGATTTCTTTGGCTACTGATACGCCATCTTTAGTGATGGTAGGTGCGCCGAATGACTTGTCTAACACTACGTTACGGCCTTTAGGGCCTAGGGTAACTTTTACTGCGTTGGCTAGAATGTTAACGCCAGCTAGCATTTTTACGCGAGCGTCATCAGAAAAACGTACTTCTTTTGCTGCCATGATATTAATTCCTCTAAATTTGGTTAACGGTTAATTATTCGACTACTGCTAGGATATCGTTTTCGCTAAGAATCAATACTTCTTCGCCGTCTAGCTTCTCTGTTTTTACGCCGTAACCGTCGTTAAAAATAACGATATCGCCGATTTTAACGTCTACAGCTTTCACTTCGCCGTTATCAAGTGTGCGGCCATTGCCGACAGCGATAACTTCACCGCGAGTTGATTTTTCTGCTGCTGAGCCCGTTAATACGATGCCGCCTGCAGATTTGCTTTCTTGTTCGTGACGCTTAACGATCACACGATCGTTTAAAGGACGAATTGCCATTTTCAAATCTCCTGAAAATTCCAATGTTAATAAAGGTTTAAGTTGCCGATTACTCGGACGTTTAAATTGAGCAAGGTTTTTGCCTTCGCTCAGAAATTTGTTCTGCGGTCATAAATGGGGTTAGGGGAGATTATCTCAAGTAATTTTGTAAAAAATTTCGTATTTTTTTACTAAAAGTGCATTTAATTTTCATTCAGTGCCGTCTTTGTGCCCAAGCAAGGTTTATTTAGGGGGATTTTTCAAAGCGATAGCGCTTTGTGTTGGCTAAAGCAAAGTGTGTGTTTTTGTGTCTCACGCTTGAATATTGGCACGGTTAGGCCAATGTATAACGTATCAATCGGCATCACGCTACTGTGACTTGCCTGAGCAATTAGGAGTTAAATTATGGCGACCCCACTTAAAATCGATATCGTTTCTGACGTGTCATGCCCTTGGTGCATTATCGGTTATAAAGCATTAGATGAAGCCTTGGGTAAACTTGAGGGTAAAGTTACAGCCGATATCAGTTGGCAGCCTTTCGAGCTAAACCCAAATATGCCACCAGAGGGCCAAGAAATCGTTGAGCATATTACTGAAAAGTACGGTATCAGCGTTGAACAAAGTGAGCAAAATCGTGAGATGATTAAGCAGCGTGGGTTAGACGTGGGTTATGAATTTGGCAACCGTGGCGGTGGCCGTATTTATAATACATTCGACGCACACAGGTTATTGCACTGGGCTGAAGAGGCGGGCAAACAAACTGAGCTTAAGCTGGCATTTTTTGATTTGTACTTTAAAGAAAGCGGCGACCCAAGTAACCATGAACAACTGCTTGCTGTGGTTGAGCAAGTCGGGCTAGATAAAGCCGCTGCACAAGAGATATTAACCACCGGTAAGTATACTCAAGAGGTACGCGAGGCCCAGCACTTGTACCAATCAAACGGTATTAGCTCTGTGCCAGCGGTGATAGTAAACAACAAGCATTTAATCAGTGGTGGGCAGCCTGCATCCGTATTCGAACAAGCCTTGAGCCAAATAGCCCAAGAAGTAGAAGCGCAGAAGGTTGAAGGTGAAAGCGCTGAAGCATAAACCTTGTGGCCAGCGATAATTAACGAAAGGAGCTTTGGCTCCTTTTTTATTGCTGGGGTTGTGACATCGTATTGCATGCCGTCACAGGTTAACGATTTGCCTGTTAACTTTCCCAGGCAATTTCATAGAGTTTCACTATTTCGTGTTTGTCGACCTGACGCGGGTTATTGTTGGGGGAGCCTGAGGCCAGCGCTTGTTCTGCCATTAAGGGCAAGGTGCTAAAGAATGCATCTTTATCCACTCCAAACTCGGCTAACGACGGTACTGAGAGCGTTTGATTGATTCGCTTTAATTGGTTCAGCAGCGCTTGGTGTGCCTGATCTTCATCCTCTATATTATCGATTAGTCCCATATACATGGCGCATTGTGCATAACGTGTGGGGGCACTGCTAATCGAATATTCAGTGACAGTAGGCAATAACATGGCGTTACTTAATCCATGTGGAACATGAAAATGCACGCCTAACGGGCGGCTCATACCATGCACTAGGGCAACAGAGGCGTTTGAAAAGGCAATACCTGCCAATGTTGCCCCAAGCATTACCGCTTCTCGGGCCGCGAGATCTTTAGCATCTTGACAGGTTTTTAATAAGTTTTGCCCGATTAGCTTCATTGCGGCAATCGCTTGCTGGTCACTAAAAAGATTAGCCTTGCGACTGACATAGGCTTCTATTGCGTGAGTGAGGGCATCGATACCGGTATCAGCGGCAATACGCGATGGCAAGCTTAAGGTTAACTCGTAATCAACTATTGCAGCCATTGGCATCAACCCAGGGCCCATGCATAACATTTTTTCATCGGTTGAGGCATCGGTAATAATCGTCGCTTGGGTTGCTTCTGAACCTGTACCTGCTGTGGTGGGTATGGCAATCACCGGCATGCTGCTTAAGTTAACGGGGCGCGGCATTTTGTAATCTCTCATGCTTCCGCCATGGGTGGCTAATAAAGCTATTGCTTTGGCGGTGTCGATGGCACTACCACCACCTAATGCCAGTAAGCAATCGTATTTTTCCCGTTGCACCAATGCCACTGCTGGTAAAATTGAGTCTTCACTTGGCTCAGCCATCGTTTCGCTAAAGAGGCCATAGCCCAGACCGTGCGCATTGAGTAAATCAGTTATGGACTCTGTGTAGCCAAGCCTGACCATAGTGCTGTCGGTAATGATACAAGGATAATGGCAGCCGAGCTGCTCAAGAGTGGCGGGGAGTGCGTTGATGGCACCGGCGCCAATTTGCATTATTTTAGGTAGATTAATCGTGGTAGTCATAGGGTAATACCTCAATAAGTCATGTGTTTACGCTAACTCATCATTAAGCGTAACGCTAGAAGCAAACCACAACCTGAGTATTTTTATAATACCTATCCGCATTAATAATTGCCCCCTCAGAACGCGTTCGGTGATTTTTTACTGAAGCACTGGATTACAGGCACAAAAAAAGGAGCCTAAGCTCCTTTTTTATGCAGTTTGATAAGTCAGTAGACTTGGGGCCGCTTACACGCCCATGTAGTCGAGCATACCTTCGGCGGCTTCTCGGCCTTCGAAAATAGCCGTAACCACTAAATCTGAACCGCGTACCATGTCGCCTCCCGAGAAAATCTTAGGGTTAGACGTTTGGAACGGGTATTTTCCTTTAGCAGGCGCGCGTACACGGCCTTTTTCGTCCAGAATAATACCGTAGTCACCGAACCAACCCGCAGGACTAGGCTGGAAACCAAACGCAATAATCACTGCGTCTGCTTCGATAACGTGTTCAGAGCCTTCAATCACCACCGGACGACGACGTCCTTCGGCATCAGGTTCACCCATTTCGGTTTTCACGCAGCGCACACCGCAAGCGTTGCCGTCGGCGTCTAACTCGATGTCTAGAGGTTGTACGTTAAACGTAAATTCAACGCCTTCTTCTTTGGCGTTTACCACTTCACGACGTGAGCCCGGCATGCTGTCTTCGTCACGGCGATAAGCACAGATAACATCTGTTGCACCTTGGCGAATGGAAGTACGTACGCAGTCCATGGTGGTATCACCACCGCCTAGTACCACCACTTTTTTGCCTTTCATATCAACAAATTCATCTGCTGATTTTTCAAACTTAAGGTGACGGTTAATGTTGGCGATCAAGAAGGGTAGGGCTTCGTATACACCCGGTGCGCCTTCGTTAGCAAAACCGCCTTGCATTGGCTTGTAAGTACCCATGCCCAAGAAGACCGAATCGTATTCATCAAGCAAGGTTTGAAAATCGATGTCTTTGCCGATCTCTGTGTTGAGGACAAACTCAACACCCATTTCGGTGAAGATTTCGCGGCGACGTGTGATCACTTCTTTTTCAAGCTTAAATGCCGGAATACCGAAGGTTAACAAGCCGCCAATTTCAGGGTATTTGTCATAGACAACGGGTTTAACGCCGTTGCGCACAAGTATATCGGCACAGGCTAGGCCGGCAGGCCCAGCGCCCACAATAGCGACTTTCTTGTTTGTTGCCACAACGCCTGACATGTCAGGACGCCAGCCCATTTGAAAGGCAGTGTCGGTTATGTATTTTTCGATACTACCAATGGTGACAGCACCAAAGTCGTCGTTTAAGGTACAAGCACCTTCACACAAACGGTCTTGGGGGCAAACACGGCCACACACTTCTGGCAAACTGTTGGTTTTGTGAGAAAGCTCTGCAGCTTCTAAAATTTTCCCTTGGTTGGCAAGTTCAAGCCACTGAGGGATAAAGTTATGTACTGGGCATTTCCATTCACAATAGGGGTTACCACAATCCAAACAGCGGTCAGCTTGACCTTCTGTTTGTGATTGGGTCAAGGGCTGATAAATTTCAGCAAATTCTGCTTTACGTACAACGATCGGCTTTTTCGGCGGGTCGATACGTTCTACGTCAACAAATTGATATACGTTTTTAGACATATGATTCTCGTCCTGCTACTTATTGGGCCTGAATGCTAAGTTCTGATGATGAGCGACTGATGTGCCCCAACAGATTCTTGACATTACTGGTCTTAGGCTTAATTAAGCGGAATTTAGGCAATACTTCATTGAAGTTGTTGAGTAAGCCCATAGCGTACTCGCTGCCTGTTTCTTCGTAGTGTTGATTGATAAGGCCACGTAAGTGTTCAGACAAAATGACTTTGTCTTCAATGCCCATAATCTCTACTAGTTCAGGGTTAATGCGATGTTCAATATCGTCTAATTCGTCAAGGATGTAAGCAAAGCCACCGGTCATACCGGCACCAAAGTTAACGCCGACTGCGCCAAGCACAGCAACAATACCACCTGTCATGTACTCACAGCCGTTGTCACCTGTACCTTCAACAACTGCAACAGCACCTGAGTTACGCACACCAAAACGCTCACCTGCACGACCGGCTGCGAACAATTTACCGCCCGTTGCACCGTATAAACAGGTGTTACCCATGATGGCACTTGCGTGTGGGTCAAAGCTGATGTTGGTCGGGTTGCTAATCACTAGCTTACCGCCGGTCATGCCTTTACCAACGTAATCGTTAGCATCTCCAATAAGGTGCATTTCAAGGCCGCCTGCGTTCCATACACCAAAGCTTTGGCCGACTGTGCCGGTAAGCTGTAATTGGATAGGCGCGTCTTGCATACCTTGGTTACCATGCACTTTAGCAATCGCACCTGACACCATGGCGCCCACCGAACGGTCAGTGTTGCGCACATTGTATTTCAGCGATATGCCGGTTAAGGAGCTGATTGCCTCTTTAGCATCATTCAAAATTTGTACGTTCAAATCGCCTTTATCTAATGGCGTATTGGCAATTTCAGAACAGAACAACTTAGTATGATCACCTGCTTTAGGCTTGGCCAAAATGGGGCTTAAATCTAGTCGACTCTGCTTGGCGGTGATACCAGGTAACACTTCCAGCAGTTCAGTACGACCGATTAAGTCATCAAGCTTGGTCACACCAATGGATGCCATGATTTCGCGCACTTCTTCAGCGATAAACTTAAAGTAGTTCATCACCATTTCGGGTAAACCAATGAAGTAGTTTTCCCGTAGTTTTTCGTCTTGGGTTGCTACACCTGTTGCACAGTTGTTCAGGTGACAAATACGTAGGTACTTACACCCTAATGCAACCATAGGCCCGGTACCAAAACCAAAGCTTTCAGCGCCTAATATTGCGCCTTTGACCACATCAAGGCCGGTTTTTAGACCGCCATCAGTTTGTACTCGCACTTTGTGGCGCAAACCATTTTCAACTAGCGCTTGCTGGGTTTCAGCAAGACCAAGTTCGAACGGGCTACCAGCGTATTTGACCGAGGTTAGCGGGCTTGCACCGGTGCCACCGTCATAACCAGAGATGGTGATCAAATCTGCATAAGCTTTCGCTACACCTGTGGCAATGGTGCCCACGCCTGGTTCTGATACTAACTTCACCGAAATTTGCGCAGTAGGGTTAACTTGTTTCAAGTCAAAAATTAACTGGGCCAAATCTTCAATCGAATAGATATCGTGATGAGGCGGCGGTGAAATTAGCGTTACACCTGGCACCGCAAAGCGAAGTTCAGCAATGTAACTGTTTACCTTGTCACCAGGTAACTGGCCACCTTCGCCTGGCTTGGCGCCTTGGGCTACTTTAATTTGAATCACTTCTGCATTAACAAGGTAATGGGGTGTCACACCAAAACGGCCCGACGCGACTTGCTTTATCTTTGAGTTCTTCTCAGTATCGAAACGCGCTGGATCTTCACCACCTTCACCTGAGTTCGACTTACCACCTAAGCGGTTCATGGCGATAGCAAGTGCTTCGTGAGCCTCTGGGCTAAGTGCACCAATTGACATTGCAGCGGTATCAAAACGTTTGAATAAATTTTCAGCGGGTTCAACTTCACTGATATCAATCGCTGGGCTTTCTGCTTTTAGTGCCAATAAATCACGGAAATGACTCGGTGAACGTTCATTTACTAAGGTGCTGAACACGCGATAATCGTCGTACTTTCCGCTAACAACGGCTTTTTGCAAGCTGGTGACAACGTCCGGGTTATAAGCATGATACTCGCCCCCGTGTACGTACTTTAATAAACCGCCATGATTAATCGGTTTGCGTTTTAACCAAGCGACGCGGCTTAAATTAATTTGGTCTTGTTCAAAATCTTCAAAACCAGCACCTTGTATACGACTTGGCACGCCTTGGAAGCACAATTTGGTGACATCGGCGTTAATACCAATGGCTTCAAAAAGCTTCGAACTACGGTAGCTAGCAATGGTGCTGATACCCATTTTCGACATGATCTTGTACAGACCTTTGTTGATGCCTTTGCGGTAGTTCAGTACACCTTGCATCGCGCTCACGCCTAGTTCGCCTTTATCGGCCATTTGCTCGATAGACTCATAAGCTAAGAACGGATAAACAGCCGTCGCACCAAGACCGAGTAACACAGCAAAATGGTGTGGGTCACGGGCTGAAGCGGTTTCAACGACAATATTGGCATCACAACGAAGTGATTTGTCTATCAAGCGACGTTGTACTGCGCCAACTGCCATAGCAGCCGGAATAGTCAGGCGGTTTGATTTCACGTTGCGGTCAGACAAAATAACAAAGGCGGCACGTTTGGTTTTCACCAAGTATTCCACTTCGTTACAAATGCGCGAGATGGCTTTTTTCAGGCCTTCTTCTGGCTTGTAATTTAAGTCGACCACTTCTGAATAATAATGCTCTGCGTCATATTCACGTAATTGTTTCAAATCGGTGTAAATTAATACCGGAGATTCAAACAATACGCGATGAGCATAACCAGAGGTTTCGCTAAATACGTTTTGCTCACGGCCAATACAGGTTGCCAACGACATAACGTGATTTTCACGTAATGGATCGATAGGTGGGTTGGTTACCTGAGCAAATTGCTGACGGAAATAATCATAAATAGTACGCTGCTTTGAGGAGAGCACGGCCATTGGGGTATCGTCACCCATTGAGCCAACGGCTTCTTGGCCATCTTTAGCGAGCACTTTTACGATTTGCTGAAGCTCTTCATAACTATAAGCAAACAACTTGTGGTACGTAGCCATCATGTTGTCGTCAAACACACGCTGACCAATCAATGAGGCGTCGCACTCTTCAACAGGCTTTAAGCGGCGAATGTTTTCGTCAATCCATTCGCGATAAGGATGACGGCCTTTAAGCTCTTCATCAATTTCGTTCGAACGCCAGATTTTGCCGTTGTAAGTATCGACGGCTAGCATTTCACCTGGGCCAACGCGGCCTTTTTCTACTACGTCTTCAGGTTTGTAATCCCAGATGCCGATTTCAGAGGCAAGGGTAATCAAGCCATCTTTAGTGATTACGTAACGCGCTGGGCGCAAACCGTTTCGGTCTAGGTTACAAGCCACATGGCGTCCGTTGGTTAAAACGATACCCGCTGGGCCGTCCCACGGCTCCATGTGCATTGAGTTAAACTCATAAAATGCACGAAGATCGTCGTCCATGGTGCTGTTGTTTTGATATGCGGGTGGCACAAGTAAACGCATAGCGCGGAACAAATCCATGCCGCCAGCAAGGAACAGCTCAAGCATGTTATCTAGTGATGAAGAGTCAGAGCCTTCTGTGTTAACAAATGGCGCTGCATCTCCTAAATCAGGCAATAGTGGAGTAACAAACTTGCTGCTTCGTGCTTGAGCCCAATCGCGGTTACCACGAATGGTGTTAATTTCACCATTGTGCGCTAAGAAGCGGAATGGCTGTGCCAATGGCCACTTAGGCAAAGTATTGGTAGAGAAGCGCTGGTGGAATACACAAATGGCAGATTGCATGCGCTCATCGGCTAAGTCTAAATAAAACTTAGGCAAATCTTTTGGCATGACTAAGCCTTTATAGACAGTAACTAGCGTTGATAAACACGCAATGTAAAATTCACTGTCTTCGCTCATGCGTTTTTCAGCACGGCGACGGGCCATAAATAAACGACGCTCTAGGTCACGTTTACGCCATCCAGAAGGCGCATTAACAAAAACCTGTTCAATTTGCGGTACGCCAGAGGCAGCGAGATCACCCAATACTGAATGGTCAGTAGGCACGACTCGCCAACCTGCTACGCTTAGCGTTTCACGCTCTAATTCTTCGTTCAAAATTTCACGGCCACGGGCCGCTAAGGTGTCGTCCTGATTGAGGAAAATAACCCCTACACCGTATTTCTTACTTAATTTCCAACCGTTTTCGGCGGCTATCTCTTTAAAAAACGCATCCGGTTTTTGAAGTAGCAAGCCACACCCATCCCCGGTTTTACCGTCGGCGGCGATACCACCACGGTGTTGCATGCGATCCAATCCTTCAATGGCAGTGATAACAAGCTTGTGGCTGGCTTCGCCTTGTGTATGGGCGATTAGACCAAATCCACAGTTATCTTTGGAATCATTAGGATTATATAAACTCATTGACGTAACTCCTTCAACCGACGACTGGTCAGGGTTGTGTTTTAGGTTACTGCTTTATTTTCTATAACGCTCACGGGTAAACTTTGGCACACAAAAAAGTGGCCTAATTGCGCCATGTCACGCTATGTATTCTTGTCGTTTTTATTATTGGGGATACCAGTCGAGTATCGAATATTTATACTAAGCAGGCCGTACAAAATACCGAGTTAAAATATATAAATCAATTCAGAAGTTTGAACTTACTTGAAAAATCCTTACTTTATGTTGGGTTTTTTGTATAAACTTATTTTAATTCAGTAAGTTACCAATCGTCCATTTAGTTGGTTATATCCTATGGAATAACAGCCATTTTTCTCGCCAAGTGTTAATAAATAGTTAATTTACACCGTTGCAAACAGTGACTTTTTGGTTTGCTAGTGAATATTTATGAGAAAAAAACGCATAAAAAGTATAAGTTACTATTTGGAAACACTGCCAAAACGGGTGTGTTGAGGATATTTAGCTAAATTGTTTGAAAAATAAACAATGTCATAAAGCCCAGCTCAAGTAGCGATTATCAGTTGACCCTGTGTTCGAACTTGCTAGCATGGCGCGCTCATAGCCTCACTTTTAAGCACGAGAACATAGCATGCAGCGACAAGAATCAGTAGAACCTTGGGCCCTTCGATTTGCCCAGTTTATTAATCGTTTTGGCACTCTGCGTGTTAGCGTGTTATTCGTCATTCTGACCCTCATCTTCACCATGACAGGCACCTACTTCTTGCGTATTTACATCATAGGGGATGTGAAGCTAGAAGATTTTATGAGTGCAATTATCCTGACCATCGTCAGTGCGCCTTGGGTATTGTTTTTCTTCAGTGAGTTGGTCAAACAACTTGAGCGCTCCAGAGGGCATTTAGCCGAAGCGGTAACCCAATTAGAGCGCTTACGTGAAGAAGATATTCTGCTTAGCCGTGAGCTGCAAAACAATATTAAACAGCTTAACTACGAGATAGAGCAGCGTAAAAATGCCCAAGAAGAGCGTGAAAGCGTATTCGTAGAATTAGAAAATGAAATTAAAGACAGAGCTGAAAAAGAAGCCCAAGCGCTGCGTTTGTCTACCTTGTTGCGTTCAATCATTGATGCCTCGCCAGATCTTATTTACTACCGTAACGAAGAAGGACAGTTTGCTGGTTGTAACCGCTTAGCAGAACAAATGACCGGCCGAACCGAAGCGGAATTAATTGGCTTAACCCCGCATGAAGTTTGGGAAGAAGAGCTAGCGAGCCAAGTGGCAGCCAGTGATCATGAAGTACTAGAAAATGATGTAAGCATTACTGAAGAGGTTTGGCTGCGCTTTGCCGATGGTCGCCGTGGTTACTTTGAAATGCGCAAAGTACCTTTCTATGACAAAGACAATAAACGCTTAGGGTTATTAGCGTTTGGCCGTGATATTACAGAGCGTAAGCAGGCTGAAAATATCGTCGCAAAAGCCAGTAAAGATAAAACCAAATTTATCGCTACCATTAGCCATGAGTTGCGTACGCCGTTAAACGGTATTGTCGGCTTAAGCCGTATGCTGCGAGATACTAAACTAGACAAAGAGCAATTTGCTTGGGTGAGTACCATTTACGCCAGCGGTATTACTTTGGGGAATATCTTTAACGATATTATTGATATCGATCGCATGGGTCGTGACAAACTCGAACTTTCATTGAAAACGGTATCGATAAAAGATTTCACCGAAGAGCTAAGCAGTATTATCAAATTGCTCGCTGCCGATAAAGGCCTTGCGTTTGATACCGACATTAAAGAGCCGCTGCCAGATTTTGTCGAAGTGGACGGCACCAGATTGCGCCAAATTTTGTGGAACTTGCTATTCAATGCGGTCAAGTTCACGCAAAAAGGGAAAGTGAGCTTAAGTGTTGAAGCGCACACAGCGGGTGATGGTATTAGTCACGTGAAATTTTGCGTTGGGGACACCGGCGTTGGTATACCTCAAACCGAGCTCGATAAAATATTTGCTATGTATTACCAAGTTAACTTGCCTGAGCATCAAAGTGCCACGGGAACCGGTATCGGCTTGGCGATATGTCAACAAATGGTGTCACTGATGAACGGTGACATAAAAGTCAGTAGTGAAATCGGTAAAGGCACCTGTTTCACGGTGGAGTTGCCATTACCCATAAGCAAACGCCCCATGCAAGTGGAAGAGCTGCAAGTACGTGGCCTGAATATTCTGTTGGTGGAAGATATAGAACTCAACGTGATGGTTGCCAAAGCGCTATTAGAGAAGCTTGACCAGCATGTTGATGTGGCCATGACAGGCAGCGAAGCGATAAAAATGGTACGCGATAAACAGTACGACTTAATCTTGCTTGATATCCAATTACCGGATATGACAGGTTTTGATGTTGCCGCAACCCTGCACGAAGAAAGTTTGGTTGAACAAACCAGTATTGTTGCCTTAACGGCCAATGTGATTAAGCGTCGCCAAGAATACTTGGACAGCGGCATGGACGATGTTGTGGCAAAACCGGTTAAGAAGAGCCGTATCATTGAAGTATTTAACTCGCTGTTCAGTGAGCATTCTTACGAGTCGCACAAACCTAATGAAGAAGAGCCAGATAAAGAGCTTGATGCCATTTTAGATTTAGATTTGCTGCAGATGTTGGTGGATACCATCGGCCACGAAATGGTCAGCACCAGTGTTAAAGTGTTTGAAGAAAACATGCCGGTTTATCTAGAAATACTGCAACTTAGCTTAAGCGCTGATGAGAAAGACGAAGTGTGCTCTCAGGCCCATAAAATAAAA
Organism: Paraglaciecola chathamensis S18K6; assembly: GCA_000314955.1. Taxonomy (GTDB): domain Bacteria; phylum Pseudomonadota; class Gammaproteobacteria; order Enterobacterales; family Alteromonadaceae; genus Paraglaciecola; species Paraglaciecola chathamensis. The sequence continues at coordinate 76,900 of BAEM01000008.1, forward strand.
GGGGCTGCAGGCTCGGTTGGTTTGGCCAGAGTGCAAAAAATTGCTAATCAAATTCAACAAGGCGACCATCCAGCTTGGTGGGAAAATGTGCACGATTGGGTAGAAGAACTGACGTTTGCTGCTGAACAAGACATGCAAAAACTGGGTGAATGGCTAACCAAGCAAGATATTGATGATTAGCATTATGGGCGCCAAGGATAGACTATCTTGGCGCTAAATTTGCCTCACGTGAGTGGGGCGCATCTATACCACGCATCTTTATAGGGAATAAGCATAAATATTGCTTGTGCCTACCGACCAGTTTATATACAATTCGCGCCGCTTAAAACAGTCACTTTAATTTTAGTTCCTTGTCTCCATACAGTCTGACTGTGCTGTCGAGGCTACAACCGTGAGGAGCAATATGATGCGTCATTACGAAATCGTATTCATGGTTCACCCTGACCAGAGTGAACAAGTTCCAGGTATGATCGAGCGTTATACCGGAATTCTTACCCAAAATGGTGGCACAATCCACCGTATGGAAGATTGGGGCCGTCGTCAATTGGCTTACCCAATCGACAAACTACACAAAGCACACTACGTACTTATCAATGCTGAAGCTTCTGCTGAAGCCGTTGAAGAGCTAGAGACTGCTTTCCGTTTCAATGACGTTGTATTGCGTAACCTAGTTATGCGTACTAAAGATGCTGAAACAGAGCAATCGCCTATGGCTAAAGAAGAGCGTCGTGAAAAGCGTGACGAAAGACCGTCTTCTGAAGACAAGTCTGTAGAACCTGAAGCAGCTACTGCTTCTGACGAAAAAGAATAAGGAGACAAAAAATGGCTCGTTTTTTTAGACGTCGTAAATTCTGCCGTTTCTCAGCTGATGGTGTTGTTCAGATCGATTATAAAGACATCGCTATGTTGAAAAACTATGTCACTGAAAGTGGTAAAATCGTACCTAGCCGTATCACTGGAACTAGCGCTAAATATCAGCGTCAGTTGTCAACTGCTATCAAGCGCGCGCGCTTCCTAGCATTGCTTCCATATACTGATTCTCACAAGTAACCCTAGCGAAATTAAGAGGTAGCAAGATGGAAATCATACTACTAAACAAGGTCGCTAACCTGGGCGGCTTGGGTGACAATGTCACTGTAAAATCAGGTTATGCACGTAACTACTTGTTCCCTCAAGGACAAGCGGTTCCTGCTACTAAAGCAAACGTAGAAAAATTTGAAGCACGTCGTGCAGAGCTTGAAGCAAAAATTGCTGACCAGCTTGCAGCGGCTGAAGCACGCGCAGCAAAAGTTGCTGAGTTGGCTGAAGTCACTATCGCAGCACCTGCTGGCGACGAAGGTAAATTGTTCGGATCTATCGGTACTCGTGACATCGCAGTAGCAATTACTGCCGCTGGTGTTGAGATTGCTAAATCTGAAGTTAAATTGCCTACTGGTACTTTGCGTGAAACTGGCGAGTTCGAAATCGACCTACAGTTGCATTCAGAAGTTACTACTACAATCAAATTGATTGTTATTCAAGAAGCTTAATTTAAGCCTTTTTGGATACTAAAAACACCGCCTAGTACAAGATGTACTAGGCGGTGTTTTTTTATGTGCTGAATTTATACCAATACCATCGAATAATACCATTCCACTTTAATAAGTGATCACTCAGCGAGAGTTTAAAAGGGCTTAAACAAGGCGCATGACTGAATGAATAGTTGTTCTCTTTCGAAGTCATGCAAAGCAGTGTAAGCCCTTTTAAAACTCGCCTGAAAGGAATGCCCCAGCAGCTTTTGCTCTGCGTTCTCACTATTCGAAAGGGAACAACCATTACTTCATAGCGACGCCTTAACCAAAAACCGCTGGACGCATTCTGAGGGGGCACTTATTAATGCGGATTGGTATAATTGGCCACTCAGCGAAAATTTAAAGGGATTTAATCAAGGCGCTCGATGCGCCGAAGCAGTTTTTCCTGCCACTGTGGGTCTAAACCTTTTGCATCACTTAAATAACGTAGCGAGGCGACAGATGAGCTTTTGTCGAAATGTTGCTTCACAAAAGATGCCACAGACACATTGGTATTAGGCCGTTCAATTAGTGTGATGTCATCGCCTAATCGAATTGCACCAGCTTTTAATACCCGATAGTACCAGCCCGTTATCTGTTGCTCATTGATTAACTGGACCAAGCCTTTTTGATTTAACTTTTCCTCTATTTTCCAGCATGGGATACGCGGTGAACTTACTTGCACCTCGATTTCGCCAATCCGGTAAATATCACCAATATTGACGTTGCTATCGCACATTGTTGCGCTACTGATATTTTCGCCAATACTGCCAGCAATCGCTCTCTTGTGCAGCAGAGGGTGACGTTTGATGATGGTTTCGTAGCCATGCAGTGCATATTGATGCAGGGCTCGCTCGGGGCCTCCGTGAAAGCGTTTATCCACCTGAATGTCATCAGTGATACCGAGGTGATCTACTTTCACCGATGTGACAGGGCGTTTATCGATGCCAGAGAGCGCATTTTTAGGACCAATAGGACGCGCTTTTCCTGCGAATAAGCCTAATACTTTCATACTGATTCCGTTTTATTAATGACAAATAGTGGTTTCTTTTTTGCGGCTTTAAACCTTTGTAGGTTAACCTGCGACTTATTTTATAACCTAGCTAACGAAGACAAAAGATTGACTGAGTATTCAAACATTGTTGCCGCTGAGCACAAGTTTGCCACCGATGACGAGCGGCAGCTACTGTTAGCGGTGAAAAATGGCAACCGACAGGCTTATCATCAGCTATATCATCAATATATCGGTCAGGTGTATGCGCTGTGTTATCGCCTAACGGGAGATAAGTCGTTAGCCGAGGATGCATCACAAGAGGTGTTTATCCAATTGTGGCGCAAAATTGGCGATTATTCAGAACAAAGTAAGTTTTCTACTTGGCTGCATACAGTGACATCTCACATTACGATTTCCTATATCCGGAAACAGCGGGGTTGGGTACAACGCATGTTTAATATAGAGAACTCAAGCGCGGTAAATAATATTGCTGAGCCTTCTGCGGGAGAAGTGGATATTGAAAAGTATGTGTTGCGTCTGCCAGAACGTGCGCGAATCGTTTTTGTTTTGCATGCAATAGAAGGCTATCGCCACGAAGAAATCGCCCAAATGACCAATATGGCAATTGGAACGAGTAAAGCACAATTCCATCGAGCGAAACAGTTATTAGAGGAGTGGATGGGTTATGCATAAGCCAGATTTTGAACATGCCTTGCAAGACAAGCTTGCGCAGCTGGATAAGCAAAAGCAGCCTGAACGCGATTTATGGCCGGGTATCGAGTTAGCGCTGGTTAAGCAAGAAGACCAAGCCCGCAACGTACATGACTTGAGCGATAAAAAGGTGCGAGTTAATGACAACAGTCGTTATTGGGGGCGAGCGGTAGCGCTTGCAGCAGCAGTGGCTATTATCGCCCTTGTGAGCTGGAAGGGCGTGCTACCAAATGACGACATGATAAGCGGTGAAGAGTTAGTTGCCGCCCTTAGCGCACAGCACGAAGAGCAGAAAAATGCCTTATTAGTGCAGTTTGAAGGAAAAAACGCACTGACCAACAATTGGCAGCAACAATTAGCTGAACTTGATAGTGCTGCTGAGGCGATTAAGAAAGCGTTGCTGAATGAACCAGACAATATGGCGTTGTTGAAAATGCTACAAAGCGTGCATCAGCAACAGATCAATTTAATAGAGCGTGTGCATTCACCTAAGTGGTCGCAAATCTAATATGAATGCTAGGAGTCAAAAATGAAGTTAATGATGCTTAAAGGGGTATGCAGCGCAATCGGTTTAATGGCAGCGCTGAGCGTTTCTGCCGGCGAACAAATTGATCGCAGCATTGAAGCGAACCCTAATGGCTATGTGGAAATCGAACACGTCAACGGTAAGGCTGAAATCAAAGGCTGGGACAAATCCCAAGTACAAGTTAAAGGCGAGTTAGGCGAAAATACCGAGCGTTTCGTTTTTGAGCGCAGAGGCAATGAAGTTCTGATAAAGGTGAAGGTCAAGAATAGCCGAAAACACAGCAGCCGTTGGGGCAACGATAATGAGGACGAATTGATTATTTTTGTCCCCCACCAGAGCCGCATAAACTATACCGCTGTGAATGCAGATGTCAGGTTAGGCGACATCAAAGGTGGTACGAATGCCCAAACAGTTAATGGCGAAATTGATGCTCAACAGTTGTCAGGCCGTGTGCGCTTGGAATCAGTAAACGGCGATATCAACGCCGATGCTCTGAAAGGCGATGTGGCAATAGAAACGGTCAACGGCGATATACGTTCGCAAAGTACAAAAGGGCGCGAAGATGCATACAAGTCGGTAAATGGTGATATCAACGTAACCTCTAGTTCGAGAGAGCTTCGCGTGACGACGGTGAATGGTGACGTAACGCTAGCCATGCAGAAAATAACGTACGCTAATTTGGAAACCGTCAACGGCGAGTTGAAAATGGCATTAGCTCTGGCCAAAGGAGGGGAACTACAGGCGACAACCGTCGGAGGAGAAATTAACTTGAACTTTGCTCCTGACGTATCAGCATTGTTTGATATTCGTGCTCATGCGGGCGGCAAGATCGTTAATCGTCTGACCCATGACAAGGTACAAAAAGACAAGTATGGCCCAAGCAGTTGGTTAGCAACCAGTATCGGACAAGGTCAAGGTAAGGTGTCTGTTTCAACCGTGAACGGTCGAGTGAGTATTTCGAAAGGGTAGAGCAAATAAAAAAATGCACCACCGACGCAGGGACGAAGGTGGTGCATGAGTTAACTAATATTTAGAAAGTAACTTTAACGCCAGCATTAGCACGACGACCGATTAGGTCATAAAGTGCATCAAAGGTATTTCCTGAAGGTACTTCGTTAAATACGTTACGAATACCAGCAGAAAAGCTAACGTTGTCATTCAAGTAGTAAACCGCTGACAAGTCATGAGTCCACACTGAATCGATAAAGTTAGGTGACGCATCTTCTGGTGAACCGCCGCCTGGTGATACGTCAAATAACGCACTCTTATCAATAAAGCGAGAGCTCCAGTTAACGTTCAGGTCGTCAATACGGTAATCAATAGACGTGCTCCATTGTAAGCTTGGATCACCTACTTCACCATCTTCTACGTTGATTTCATCTGGGCGAGTTTGGAATTCAAATTCATCTAAACTAAGGACTTTAGTCGCTGAGATATTGATTCTAACTTCACCAGGTAAATCAAACTGGCTTAGGTCTGTTCTGTAACGTACGTTTGCTTCGATACCGTCTGTGTCGAAACCTGCCGCGTTAATATAACCAGAGCGCACCAATGCAATATCATTCGTGGTAGGGTCACGGTCAATTTGTCCACAGAAGTTAACATCTGGGCCGCCTGTCGCATCAACACAGTTATCGGCAACATCTTGTGCTGCAACTAAGTTAATCGCATCGGAAATCTCGATGTTGTAGTAATCCACGGTCAATGAGAAGTTTTCAATAAACGCAGGTGTCCATACAAAACCAATGGTTTGTGACTCAGCTGTTTCAGAGAACAGTTCAGTATTACCACCAGAAAGCGTGTTAACACTGACGTTATCGTTCGCTTCAAAACCAGCAGGGATGCCCAATGCTAGACAGTTTGCTGCTCTATCTGGATCTTCATTAATGTTATCTGCATCACATGGATCAGATACACGTGCGAAGCCAGGTGAAACAGGGCTAAACGCTTCTGTCACGTTTGGTGCCCGAACCGCTTCGCTGACTGTTGCACGGATACGCAAGTCTTCGATAGGAGCCCAGCCTAAGCCAACCTGCCATGCATCAGCATTACCGGCATGTGAGTAATCAGCAGTACGATATGCTGCATCTAATGTAAGCTCTTGAACCAAGAACATATCGCTAATCAGTGGTGCACTCACTTCGATGAAATACTCTTCTACATCGAAGCCGCCGAATGAATCAGGCGTCGCTGCACTGGTATAAAAGCCCGCTTTAGTGAATTCATCAGTAATAGTGCTTGATGTTTCTTCGCGGTATTCATAACCCATAGCAACACCGATTGCGCCACCTGGAAGCTCTAAAAATGCGCCTGTATCAAATGATAAAGAAGCACCGTAAACGTCTTGAGTAATTTCATCTTCACGTAAAACATCACCAGAAATAAAGTCCGCAGCTTCTGCGCTGAAGTTTCCTGTTCCGAATGGGTTAAACGCGACACAGTTTCCGCCATTTACTGACGCTGGGTCTTCATAATCGTCGCCTTGCGCACTAGGTACTTGGCTACGACATGCAGCCAGTCCAGTTTCAGGGTCGATAACCGCATCGATTGCGGCATCTAAATTATCTACAATGACGTCGTTTAACGTACGACGGGTATTTTTGGTTTCACCATGGGTGTAAAACACGTCATAATCGAAAACAGTTTCACCAAGTTCGAATCCACCTTCAAAACCAAGAACGACGCGGAACAATTCACGGTCATTTGCAGCTGAGCGGTTACCTAAATCACCAAAGAAGCGAGAGAATGAAACCGTTGTGTCTTGACCACCGTCAATAAGACGCTGTCTGGTAGCAGAATCTAAGAACGGGTTATCCGCAACATTAATACTTAAGCCACCGAAATTGAAAGCCGGCTGGAACTGTTGACGAATATCTTTATCAACGTATTTCACGTCACCGTACATACGCACGTTATCGTTAAAGTCATAACGGAATGTAGACGCTAATGTAACGGTCTCTTGTGATGGCGTGTAGTTTTCATAGTTATCAGGGAAGAAAACCGTGTCATACGCTTGATCAAAGTTACCAAAAGCAAAACTGTTAGTATTGATACGTTCAACCTGATCCATACCTATACCGTCAGGTGAAAACGTAATACGAGGACCACCGCCGAAAGGGTTAATCACGCCGAAGTCGTTGATCATCTCTGAACCTACGAATGGTACGCGGAACCTATCAGCAATACCGTCGTCTTCACCACCATCATCAGGATTGATAACAGTACCCGCATAATCATGTTGCTGAAGGTCGGTTAGTAATACTTCGCGAATGTCAGATTTACCTGCGTAGAAAGTAATGTTGCCTTTACCGTCTTCAGAGGTTGAACCGACTAGCACGTTAAAGTTATGGCTTTTTGTGCCAACGCCTTCAGTGCTATCGGCAACGCCTGCATTAAATTCAAAGCCTTCAAAATCATCTTTAAGGATAATATTGATAACACCTGAAACAGCATCAGAACCATAAATCGCTGACGCGCCACCTGTGATGATTTCTACCTTGTCTATCAACGCAGCTGGAATAGCACCTGTATCGATAGCTGATGAACCAGGAGCACCGGCAACGTGACGGATTCCGTTAACCAAAGTTAGGGTACGGTCTCTACCTAGCGAGCGTAGATCTGGGGCACTTAAGCCGGCATCTTCGTTGCTATTGTTGTTACCAATCAAGCTTGAACCCGCAGCAATCGCTGGGATTTCCGCCAAAATACTCCCTAAGTCTGGTGTACCAAAACGAGCAATTTCTTCTGAACTTAAAGAGATAACTGGAGCTGGTGATGAAAGCTCGGCACGTGCAATACGAGAACCGGTAACTGAGATTTTCTCAAGAGCTTCGCCTTCAGCGGCTGGCGTTTCCTGTGCTGTAGTTAATGTAGAAAATGATGCGGCAGAGAGCGCACCGAGAGATACAGCGAGTCTAATCGACTTCGCCAATTCGGTTTTAGTGAACATGTAAAATCCCCGTGATTTTTATTAATACCAATCGTTTTATACGATTTTTATTGTTCAATAGTGAGTTGAACTGTATCGGAATATAAAACAATACATATAGGCTTACAATCTATTACGGAATAACGCTTGTATCGAAAACTTCACGTTTTAGGCAAACTCCTTGCCCCAACTGGGTTTAGGGCAGCGTCGCTGAAAGCTTCATTAGACTAATTTACAGTATGAAAGGTAAGAACAGGCGGGGAGGGTTGCCTAAAATTTGTGCAAAAGGGGAGGCTAAGCCACCCGCTCTACTGCAACGTGAGCTAAGCCAATCAGGGCTTGCTTGTAGTGTGATTCAGGAATAGGAGCCAATGCATCGACCGCTTGTTGGGATGCTTTTAAAGCTTGTTGTTTGGTGTAACCCAAGGCGTTGGTTTGCTCCATCGCTTCTAAAATGAGCGTTAGATTATCCATGCCATTACCTGACTCAATGGCTTCACGTATCATTGCCGCCTGCTGCTCGTTGCCATGCCACATTGCATATAAAAGCGGCAAAGTTGGCTTGCCCTCTGCTAGGTCGTCGCCCATGTTTTTACCCATATCTTCACTGTCAGATGCATAATCCATAATGTCATCAACGAGTTGAAAGGCTGTGCCCAAGTATTTCCCGTAGTCTTGCATGGCATTTTCAATAGCTTCACTTTGTTCAGTCAGCACTGCTGCTAATAGCGTTGCGGCTTCAAATAAGCGTGCGGTTTTGCTGTAAATCACTTCCATGTAACTTTCTTCTGTGGTGTTCGGATCGTTACAGTTCATCAATTGCAGCACTTCACCCTCTGCAATCACATTGGTTGCATCAGACAAGATTTGCATGACGCGCATGCTGTCCAGCGTCACCATCATTTGAAACGAACGGGTATATAGAAAGTCACCCACTAACACACTTGCTTGATTACCGAACACTTCATTTGCTGTTTCACGGCCTCGGCGCATAGTCGATTCATCGACGACATCATCATGCAATAAGGTCGCGGTGTGAATAAACTCAATAATAGCCGCTAACGTATGATGTTGCTCTGTCTGAATATTCAACGCCCGAGCGGCTAAAACCGTTAATAAGGGCCTTAGTCGTTTGCCACCACTATTAACGATGTAGAAGCCAAGTTGATTGATCAGCGAGACATCTGAATTCACCTGCTTTTGGATCAGTTGATTGACCGCGAGCATATCTGGCTCAGCGAGTGAAAGGATGTGGTCTAAATCCATACTTAATTTTCAGCTCTGAAGATAAGGTGTTAATTAGCGTGCGATTTTACAGAAATTACACAGGGTATCCAGCAGACATTATGTAACAATTGCCTGCAAAGACGCGTAGAATATGTGTTGCTGCATATTTGAGCAAATAAATTGAATTTGGTACTTGCGACGACTGGACGGTTCACGTACAATTCGCGCCCTGTTTTTGAATATATAGCGCTATGATTAAGCGCAGAGCGGAGTTAATTATGTACGCGGTTTTCCAAAGTGGTGGCAAACAACACCGTGTGGCTGAAGGCCAAACCGTTCGTCTTGAGAAGATCGAAGTGGCTCCAGGTGAGTCAGTAGAATTCGCTGATATCTTGATGGTGAGCAATGGTGAAGACGTTAAGATCGGTACGCCTTTTGTTAGTGGCGGAAAAGTTACAGCGGAAGTTGTAACGCATGGTCGTGGCGAGAAAGTTAAGATTGTTAAGTTTCGTCGACGCAAGCATTCACGTACCCAAATGGGTCACCGTCAGTGGTTCACGGAAGTGAAAATCACTGGTATAAGCGCTTAATAGTAGGAGTTCGAACTAATGGCACATAAAAAGGCTGGTGGTAGTACCAATAACGGTCGTGACTCAGAAAGTAAACGTTTAGGTGTTAAACGTTACGGCGGTGAGTCAGTTTTAGCGGGTAACATTATTGTTCGTCAACGTGGTACTCGTTTCCACGCTGGTGACAACATGGGTATCGGCAAAGATCACACTTTGTTTGCTTTATCAGACGGTAAAGTTCAATTTGAAGTGAAAGGTCCTAAAAACCGTAAATTTGTAAGTATCGTTGCTGAATAATTAGCAATCTTACACAGTTTAAAAGACCCCGCTTGTGCGGGGTTTTTTGTTTAAGACGTCTTATTTATCGTTTTGCATATATAAGACAAACACGCTGAGCTCGGGAATACCCCAAGCGCCAGCGAACTAGTATAAACTCTTTATACTCTTTACCAGAAAGTTGAGTTAACGATGAAATTTGTAGATGAAGCTGAGATCCGCGTTGAAGCGGGTGATGGCGGAGCCGGTACGGTTAGTTTTCGCCGCGAGAAATATGTTCCTGATGGCGGCCCGGATGGCGGCGATGGTGGTGATGGTGGTAGCGTTTACCTAGTCGCCGATGAAAACCTAAATACGCTTATCGATTATCGCTTTGAGAAATTTCATCGTGCTGAACGTGGTAAAAATGGCCAAAGCTCAGATTGTACAGGTCGAAAAGGTGCTGATTTAGAAGTCAAAGTACCAGTAGGTACCCGAGCAACAGATACTGAAACGGGCGAATTGCTAGGTGATTTAACCAAGCACGGCCAGCGACTTAAAGCGGCACAAGGCGGTTATCACGGTTTAGGCAACGCCCGTTTTAAAACCAGTACCAACCGCGCCCCACGTCAGAAAACCTTGGGTACCCCAGGGGATGTGCGCATGCTCAAATTAGAGCTAATGCTATTGGCAGATGTGGGGTTATTGGGCATGCCAAACGCAGGCAAATCAACCTTTATACGCAGTGTTTCTGCCGCCAAGCCTAAGGTAGCGGATTACCCGTTTACCACACTCGTTCCTAACTTGGGTGTCGTGCGTTTGGATGCTATGAGCAGTTTCGTTATTGCAGATATCCCCGGTTTGATTGAAGGCGCATCTGATGGAGCTGGCTTAGGGATTCAATTCCTTAAGCATCTTGAGCGCTGCCGAGTGTTACTGCACCTTATTGATTTGATGCCGGCTGACGGCTCTGACCCAGTTGAAAATGCCAAAGCTATCGTTAGCGAATTAGAAAAATACAGCCCCAAATTGGCTGCTAAACCACGTTGGTTAGTGTTCAATAAAGTGGATTTGATGTTCGAAGACGAAGCACAAGAGCTGTGTGATAAAATCGCTAAAGCCATGAACTGGGAAGGTGAATACCACAGTATTTCTGCTGTACAGGGTAAGAACACCAAAGAACTTTGTATTAAAGTCATGGACTTTATTGAAAGCTTACCAGAAGAAGAGGTTGATGAGTCGGATGATGAAGAAGTCGGCTTCAAATGGGATACTTATCATAAAGAAACCGTTGAAAATTACGAAGATGACGATGATTTCGACGACGATGATGACGATGACTTTGACGGCGACGACGACTTCGAAGTGATTTACCAGAAATAAGCCGATTGCCGGTTAGCTGAATGTACTCAGTTAACCGAGTTTGACCGAATAATTAACGCGTAATGTAGTTGGAAAGTAGGGTGTTTTAGTATGGCAAAGATTGCGATGATTGCTGCAATGGCAAACGAACGAGTAATTGGTCTTAACAATCAAATGCCTTGGCACATGCCAGCCGACTTAAAACACTTTAAACGTGTGACGCTGGGCAAGCCAATTATTATGGGGCGAAAAACCTACGAATCTATTGGCAGAGCGTTACCCGGTCGTCTTAATATTGTGATCACGGGTGACCAAGCTTATCAACTGGGTGATGCGAGTGTCGTACACAGCTGCGATCAGGCCATAAACGTGGCCATGTCACACACGCAAAAAGAAGGTGTAGCTGAGCCGGACCAAGAAATTATGGTGATAGGCGGCGGCACTGTTTATCAACACTTTTTACCTCATGCTAATCGCTTGTATTTGACCTTCATAGATTTAGATACCCCAGGAGACACGTATTTCCCTGACTATGCAGATGATGCATGGCAAGAAATTGAATCTGAATCGAACGAGCCTGACGAGCAAAATTCTTACCCCTATCGCTTTGTTACCCTCGCAAGGTGATTACTGTTTATGCAATCGCCTTGGCGTTGTTTTTCAGTAAGGTAAACGTATACACATAACCATATATTGCACTGAATAGTATACTGGGGGCCACCGTCAGTAGGATATTAGGGGTGTGATTTATCAGATTCACCACCAGCGCTATGCTTCCTTGCATACCGATAAGAAGCAGCGGGGCGAGTATTACACCTGATATTTTGATAGAAGCTATGCGGGATGCCGCGTTATCCAAAGCATGATTGAATGTCTTGAAAATAGCGATATTCTGCTTCGTGTTTGCATATACCGAACACAAAATAGGTACTACAAATAACAATGACACGTAATGACTATTGAAACGTTGAACGACCTTTTCTAATGTGAAGGTAAAAACGATGGTAATACTGCCACTGAGCGTGCCTTGCACTAGTGCCGAGCGTAAGATTAACCCTAGGTCGTCTGTTGCTAAGCTATTCGCCCAGTAAGTCCATCTAAAATAAAACACAAATGCCACCACCGCTGACATGGCTAATCTCATTCTCGACGACATCTTGTCTACCCTTTAGTAAAGTAATTGGAATTGGTATAAGACCTCGCTATTGTTTTCTATCTTTCATCCCCCATTTTAGTATGCTACGAAAAACGATTATTAACCAAAGTTGGAGAACATATGAGCACAGTGACTTTAAAGGGTAACCCATTCAACACCGTAGGCGTGTTGCCAAGCGTCGGTGAAAGTGCAGCGGATTTCCGCTTAGTGAAAACAGATCTTTCTGAAACAACACTTGCTGACTATAAAGGCTCACGTTTAGTACTGAATATTTTCCCGTCTGTAGATACGCCGACTTGCGCAATGTCTGTGCGCAAATTTAACGAGCAAGTAAGTCAATTAGAAAATACTAAAGTGTTATGTGTATCTGCTGATCTGCCTTTTGCGGCTGCGCGTTTCTGTGGCGCTGAAGGAATTGATAATGTGGCGACCGGTTCGAGCTTTAGAGGAACATTTGGCACCGATTATGGCGTTGAGTTTGTTGACGGTCCATTGAAGGGCTTGTTGTCACGCAGTGTTGTTGTGCTTGATGAAAGCGGTAAGGTTATTTATACCGAGCAAGTTTCTGAAACGGCTGACGAGCCTGACTATGACGCAGCGGTTGCAGCGCTGTAGTAATTTAAAGTGTGTCACGCTTTTTAAGCGTCTAAAAAGAAACGAGCCGCAATGCGGCTCGTCTTAGGCGATGACTAACGTCAGTCTGTAATTAAACAGGAACTACGTTGTTCGCACATGGGCCCTTAGGGCTTTGACCAACTTCAAACTCAACCGCTTGGCCGTCGTTCAAAGTTGCATATCCACCACCGCTTTTAATTTCTGAGTGATGAACAAATAAATCTTTTCCGCCGTCTTCTGGAGTAATGAAACCGAAACCTTTGTCCGCATTAAACCACTTAACTGTACCTTTACTCATAATCTACTCTACTTTAATTAATATATTGTTTGCAGAAAACCTGCGTTAACCATTGTATAGGTTATTTTTGCGTAAATCCGTTCTATTCCACGTTTACTTCATATTTTTACTTAACAAACCCTATGGTCGATTCAATTTCGTCAGCTGGCGTGCATTTTGCTCCCTAGTTTATATAACTGATTATATTTCGGGGAAATTGGGCAAAAATTGATTTAGATAAACAGGCAAAGCTATATATCACCTGGTCTATAGGTTGGTTTTGTGTGTTTTTATCTTGTGAAAATTTGTACCCACCCGTTATGTAAATTTTATAAACCTGACTCATTTATGCATTTTTGATACTGCTTGTCGTAAATGTTAAATGAACAAAAAGGGATCAGCATGACGAATAACGCCTCTGCTTTATTTAAAGAAAATGAAAATTGCTGGAAAACCAGTCAAGCAACGCATGCCACGCCCTTAATTGATGGTGAAAATTACTATCGGGCGTTACATAGCGCGATCTGCAAAGCTAAACACAGCATATTTATTGTCGGGTGGGATATTGATAGCCGTATCCGTTTATTACGCGGAGAAGAGGAAAAGAACGCCAGTGCACCTTCTGTAATAAGCGAATTGTTAAAATGGAAAGCAGAACAACACCAAGACATTAAAATCTACTTATTGCGCTGGGATTCATCTTTAGCATTTTTTAGCCAAAGGGAAATGTGGGCTAAAGAGGTGTGGGACAATAAAACGCCAGACAATGTAGAGACGGCGTTAGACAGCACAATCCCCATGGGCGGCAGTCAGCACCAAAAAATAGTGGTCATTGACGATGAAATCGCGTTTTCAGGAGGCATGGACGTATCTACAAATCGTTGGGATACCCGTGAGCATCTTGTTGAGCAGCCTGAACGCGTAGGGCCAGATGGCCCACATGGACCATTACATGATGTGCAAATATTAACCAGTGGGCCTATTGTTATGAGCTTTGCGCATTTGGTTCGTTGGCGTTGGAACAGAATAAGCGAGAAAAAAGCGATTGATTATTCTCCTATCCAAGATCAAAGCAATGCCCTGCCAGCGTCTTGGCCGGATGACTTCCCTCCTACTATGAACAACTTACCCTGCGCTGTGGCGCGTACTATTCCATTTATGGATGGCGTAGAACCGGTTCAAGAGGTGAGACGCATGTTGCTTGACCTTATCGCGCAAGCGCAGCATTTCATTTTTATCGAGAATCAGTTTACTACTCGCCAAGAAATTGCCGAAGCCTTAAACAAGCGCTTAAAAGTCTGCCCAGATTTACAGGTTATTGTGGTCAGCTCTTATGAACCTAAGGGCAAGTTTGAGAGCGAGGCCTATTGGGCGAGCCGCATTGATTTTAAGAGAATTTTAGAAAATGGTATTGAAAGCGAACGCGTTAAAATAACCTATTCAACCGTGACAAATGAGCAGGGCAAAAGCACCCAAAAACGGGTACATTCAAAAGTGATGAGTGTAGATGACCGCTATTTGGTTATTGGTTCTTCTAATATTAGCAATCGTTCCATGAGCCTAGACACTGAAGTCGACTTAGTTTTTGCTGGGGATTGTGAACAAAATAAAAAGGATATCACGAGAGTACGCCACGATTTACTTGCTGAACACACCGGGCGCAGTATAGAGCAAGTGGAAGAAATATTTGCTAGTGACGATCCTCTCAATAAGTTGCTAAGTGATCAGGCTGAATATGGGTATCAGTTAGCCGAAGTCAGTGATGAGCAGTTTACGAATAAAGCATGGCAACCAGTGTTTAGCTCATTGTCAGATCCCGAGAAACCATTGATTGCGCCTATTCAAATGTCTAGCGGAAAAGTGGTAGGGGTGGGTAACCCTAAACAAAAAACCATTGTTTTTATGCTCGTTGCATTACTGGTACTTGTTCTCGGAGGGTTGGTTTATTGGGCGAGTCACTCTATTCCTTGGTTAACCGCAGAAAACCTTGAGCAGTTTCTAGAAGACACTAAGGGGACTATGTGGGTCATTCCCACAATATGCATAATCTATGTCATTGCAGGCTTAGTGTTTTTCCCGGTTACTGTTTTGTCGTTAGCGGTGGCGGCCGTGTACGGCCCGATATGGGGCCCCATTTATGGCATGCTTGGCGCGCTTATTAGCTCTGCTACCTTATTTGGCTTAGGTCATATTATGGGAGAGCGAGGACTACGCAAAATGGGAGGTGCGAAGATACAAGCAGTCGATGATAAGTTTAAAGACAGTGGCATTGTAGGGGTAGCTGTCATTCGTCTTATTCCTATTGCACCCTTTAGCTTGGTCAACTTGGTGGCAGGTATTTCTTCTATTGGCCTTATACAATTTCTAGCCGGGACATTCCTCGGGATGTTTCCTCCGATGATTGCCAAAGGACTAGTGGGTGATTCGCTTAGCAAGATATTTACTAATCCTTCTCCTGAAACCATTGGTTATCTAGCGCTTGGCATTGGTTTCTGGGCACTCATGATCTTTGTATGTCAAAAGTTGGCGCGCATGTATCAATTGAAAAAAGCGCAGGCGAGTTAACTGGGTATGCGCATAGTTACGTACAACATTCATAGTGGCGTAGGGGTCGACGAAGTACAAAGTTATTCGCGTATCGGTCAGTTTCTAGCGAGTCAGAATGTTGATATTGCTTTGATTCAGGAAATGGACACCCGCCCCTGTGAACGTGATACTGAACAGGATATTAAAGACTTGTGTGCTAATCACTTCATTGCGCTTAGTCGCTCACCTGCACTTGAAGAAACACATGGTTGGTATGGGAATGCTGTCTTGAGTCGATATCCGGTACTGTCAACAAAGACCGTTGATGTCAGCCAAGATGGTTTTCAACCGCGCAACATTCAAGAGGTTGTACTTGATACGCACGTTGGTCCTGTGCGAGTGATTAATACGCACAAGGGGCTAAAGAAACAGGAGCGGCGGAAGCAATTTGCACTATTGGCTGAATATTTAGAGCAAAGCATGGCAGTGTCGTCTATTCCATTGATAGTCGGTGGGGACTTTAATGAGTGGCAGTTCTTTACCCGGGCTTTTCGTACCATCAATCAGGTGTTAACAGAGCAAAAAGTGACGGCTACTTTCCCCACTGTATGGCCTTTGTTTCGATTAGATCGCATGTGGACGTCATTCAATGACAACGAGATAGAGGCTCAGGTACTTAAAACCCCAGAAACACGTTATTACTCGGATCATTACCCTATCTTGCTGAATTTTGACGACAAAACATTTGAGGTTATTTAAATTCGATAAATATATTGGCGGTTAATCGCCCCTCAGTAGGATCGGCGCTAATATCGCGATCTGGGATAATCAAGCCAGAGTGCAGTAAGTTTCCTGGGTAAATAACAAGACGGTTAGGGCGGTAATCGACTTGATTATACAAAGTAAATTGCTCAGTAGACTCAGTAATATAGCGCATTTTAGGTTGAGCGATATGCTCGATGTAATGTTTAGCTGAGTGTAAATACGCAGTCTCGCGCGCGGGTGTAATACGCTCATATTGCGTTGTATTGTCTCTGAAAAAGCCCGTTCCACCATGTTGCGAGGGATTGATATAGTGAAGTAGCGCAAAGTAATATGGCTGCACCGCATCAAAGTGAGGGATACGCTGTAACGTAGTTAAGGTACTCGGTTGTTGCGTAACCAGTGAGTAATACCCAGCTTGAGGCTTGAGTTGTAAGGCCGTGGGGATGTTATAAACCTGAACGATTTTTTGGTAAATTGAGCGCAATATATCAATTATATAGTGCCTAGGTAGAGCTTTTCTTTTTCCCGGGTAAAACGCGCCTTGGACATCATCAAAGCCCGATTCGGCGCTAGCGTGCGCTTCAAACACCTTTGGTACGAGCAGTAAGTCGTCAATTATGATGACGGGTGTTTTTTCGTTACCCACACATTTTATCTGCAACGTGCGCTCAGGGTTTAAAGTCAAAAGTTCGGACATTACTGAGCTGCTTGTGATTGGCAATAGTGGCGAATAAAGTCATTAACGTCAGGCCAATTCGCCACTTTGCGCTTAACATTCGCTTTAATGTTATTAAGAAAACGTTGTAACTCGTCGTCGCTCATCATGTCTACAATGGGATGATACTGTTTAGGCATAATGCCTTGACCTAGCATAACTTGGATCCACGAGGTTTCACCGAATAGCTCTTCGGCCTTTTTGAAGACTTTTCCTGTCCCTGCAAATAAATCCATGCGATGGGCTAGTGTGTCGGGAATAGGCATGTTTTTACAGTATCGCCAAAAGGGCGTATCCGTGCGCTCTGTTTGATGATAATGCAAAATAATGAAGTCTTTAATATCTTCGACATCAGCGCGGCTTTGCGCGTTAAATTCATCCACATCAGCCTGCTCGATACCGTTTGATGGAAACATCAACATTAAGCGCACTATGGCCCGTTGAAAAAGGTGAATTCCAGTGGATTCGAGTGGTTCAATGAAGCCAGATGATAAACCGACCGCGATACAGTTTTTGTTCCAGTGTTTACGTCGTGTACCTGTTTTGTATTTTATCACCCGAGGTTCATTCAGGGTTTCACCTTCAATATTGGCTAACAAGGCGGCTTTGGCTTGCTCATCGCTCACGTATTTACTGCAAAATACTAAGCCATTCCCAGTACGATTTTGCAACGGAATACGCCATTGCCAACCGGCATCACGGGCTATTGAGCGAGTGTAAGGTACAGGGTTAGGCTTAGCTGTCGTTTGCACGGCCACTGCGCTGTCACAGGGTAACCAATGGCTCCAATCCTCGAAACCTGTATGCAAAGCTTGTTCAATTAGTAGTGCGCGAAAGCCGGTGCAATCAATAAATAAGTCACCTTCAACGGTTTCACCAGAGGCGAGCGTTAATGAGCTTATGTCACCGGAATCTTCATTTAGCGTAACGGTTTGAATTTTACCTTCTACGCGCTTGCAGCCATGTTGTTCTGCAATTTTTCGTAGAAACTGAGCGTACAAGCCTGCATCTAAATGGTAAGCATGGTTTTGTTCTTGATTCGCCAATACGGCAAATCGGCCTTCACGGCACGCGAGGTGCTCTGGTACGTAATCGCCGATTTGCGTTACCATGCCTTTTTCTTTGCCTTTGAGCCAAAAGTGTTGAAAGCCTGCAGCCCAACAGCCTTGACCTAAAAATCCAAACGAATGAATGTAATCGTCATTTTGGGCTTTCCAATTTTCAAACTTTATACCGAGTTTGAAGGTCGCATTGGTGGCCGCCATAAACTCTTGTTCGTTTATGCCAAGTAATCGGTGAAAAATATGCAGGGTGGGAATGGTCGCTTCACCGACGCCAACTGTGGGTATGTCGTCAGATTCAATCAGGGAAACAGACAGATTCTTACCGAGTAACTTTGCCAGCGCCGCAGCTGCCATCCAGCCTGCCGTGCCGCCGCCAGCGATAACTACTCGTTTAATGGGTTTCTTGTTCATATTTGTCTTCCTGTTATTACCACACTTATTTCAGGGTCATACTTTTAATTTGTTTAGCAGGCCAGCGCGTATTTTTTTTGCGTTTTGCAAATCAAGCGGCAGGGTCAACATACCCTTAGCGTCTGCGGGAATATGTGCGTCTTTTTGGGTATCTGGTTCGAACACGTAATGCTCGAACAAATTTTGCCACGCTTTTCGCTGAGCATCCGGTAGGCTACGCAAGCTTAATATGGCTAATTCAAGGGCAGCCTCTGGGCGTCCTAAGTAGGCTGGTGTATCTCGCCACCAATGCGTAATTAAGGCGTTAAACGACTCAAGCCCTGCGACATGATGCCACCACATACTGGGAATAAATAACGCATCTCCTGGGGCAAGCTCAGTGGTTAGCGAGGCGGCGAGCGCCTGTTTAAATTTTGGGTAAGTATCAAAATCAGGGTTGTCTAAGTCCACCAAGCTGATGTCTTGCCCACCTGGTGATAACTCCATTGGACCAACATATAAATTCGCTACCTGTTCTGGGGGAAATAAGGTAAAGCGACGCCGCCCAGCAATGCAGCAAGCTAGGTTGTGCGGGAAATCATAGTGAGCAGCAATTCGAGTTTGGTTGCCTAACCAAATGCTGGTCAGTGGATTAAGGTGCGCCAGCCCTGCATTATTAAGATGATTGAACTGCGGTAACACGCTATTAATTTCGGTGGAGCTGACATACAAAGTAGGTGGGTTTTGTTGCTTTGATTGCGCTAGTAGCTTGTCTAGCACCAAGTTTAAATCCACTTTCGCACCCTGAAAGTTAAAGCCGTTCATCTGTTCGTTGTAAAACACCCGCCCGTTATTCTCTGGCGGGCCGTAACAAGCAAATATGGGGTTACCTTGATATAAGCCTCGCAAATATTCAGCGGCTTTTTCACTGGATATCTTTGCTTCTTTTACCACCGGCCACGCTGCTGCAAAGTCACGCAATACGATGGGCTGGCTTGAGCTGAAAATAAACTCTGGAATATCACCAGGCCGGCAGTTGGCTATCTCCTTGATGTGACCTTGTTGAGTCATATTGATAGGCTCACTATTACCTTGCTAGTTACCTGACGTTTCACAATGCTACTTTTTTGCGTCGTCACTAGCGGCAGTTTTGCTTAGCGTTTTTGCGTTTTAATAAATCGCGTATATTGCCATGAGAGGCGATCTGCATATAAATCGCTTGTAAGTAACCTTTGTCGTGCAACTTGCCGAGCGTATCAGCATTCAGAGCCTGAAGCGTTTCTTCATTAATAGTGTAAAAGCCAACTATTTGGTGACTTGAGCCATCATCTAACGCCACTTCGAGTGTAAATGATTCCAGTAAGTCATTTTCTAGTAAGGCTTTCATAAACTCTTTGCCATCATTTACCCCGTGGTGAATGACTTCAAGCATGTTGGCTACGTTATCTAAGTACGGTGTGTTTCCACCATACTCGAGGAACAACGCCTCACCTTGCTCATTGTTGACTCTTGGGTTATCTAAATCAATGTGCAATACCCGCTGGGTTTTTTCCTGGCCTTGTTCTACAAAGGTTTGATTGCCAATCAAAAAAGGCTGTCGGGCGACGGTCAATGGGATATACGCAGCGTCCCACTTGCCGTTTTCAAGGAATAGATTCTCTTGCTGTTCAAAGCCGAAGAGCACCACAGGAAAAAACTCGCCAGTATTGGCATCTTTATTAAAAAAGACTGGATAATAAGCTTGTAAGCTTTTGAACTCACTAGGGAAGGTAAGGGCGTACCAGACGTTGTCACCATACTCAGATGATCGCTCAGTGATGATCTTGATATTCTGATGCTCAATACTGTTGAGCAGTACGTTATTGGCCATGTTTAACCTCAGTTTTTGGAAACGCAGAGGCCGCTTTTAGCAATATGCGTCTAAGCGGCCTTTATTATTAAAGTGCGTTTATTACCTTTTACGTTAGATGAATATAACGCTTAGAAGGTATAACGCGCTCCTATGCTATAACGTGCCCCTGTTTGGGTGACATCTAACACGTCAATTTCGGTACGGCCTGAGTTACGGGTATATTCATTGGTAATATTGATCCCTTGAATAAACACGTTCAGTCCTTTTATTTGCGGTATGTCGTAACCGATATTGAAATCAACTTGGCTGTATTCTTCGGTGTAAACAGGTGCTGGGCCTACATCCCCTTGGAAGCCTGATACATAGAATTTGTCGCGCCAGTTATAGGCGATACGAGCCGAGAAACCATTTGCTTCATAGAAAGCCACAAAGTTAGCAGTGTCACTTATGCCTTGTTCGGCTATTTGATCTCCGATAACGAAATTATCATATTCATTCTCGGTATTCACTAACGTGTAGTTAGTGAACAAACCAAATCCGGTGTCACCAAACAGGTGTTGAAGCGTAAATTCCCAGCCGTCGAACGTGCGCTCTTCTGAATCATTTACCGGGGTAAAGATATCAAAGGTCATCGCTGCATCAGTCGCTGGATTACCGATAATGATAATGTTGCCACTGTCGTCTTTAAACACGTTCGGGTCGGTAGCGCCGTATGTTTCAAAGATGTATTCGCGCTGAGCTAAGCCATCGTTACCTACCGCCGCTAAGGCTTCACTTTGATATGGGCCATCCGCTGGGTTGACGATATCAAAGGTCGTGCTGATAGGGGCGGTTGAAATAAAGTTAGTCACGTCTTTCGTGAAGTAACCCACTGAAGCATAGCTGCCCTCAGCGTAATACCACTCAGCCGATAAATCGATGTTGGTAGACTCAAGCGGTTTCAAGCCTGGGTCACCAGTATTACCTGTACCGCCTGTAATACGTGCGCCTTGGTTTAAAGTTTGGCCACCTATCATGTCACCGTAGCTTGGGCGACCGATTGTTTCGCTGTATGCCGCGCGCAGCATCACATCTTCAACTACTTCAATGTTGAAATTGATACTAGGTAGAGTGTGGGTGTAACTGCCTGTACGAGTTTGAAACTCTTGAATTCCACTGGCCAGAAGCGTGACTTCTGTCGTACCTTCCCAGCGTGCGCCGTTGTATTCTGGCACCGCAGAAGTGGCGGTAATATCTGTTTCTTCATAACGCAGGCCAACGTGAACATCGTATGGCATATCACCGATTTCACCTTGGTAATTGTATTGAAGATAAACAGCAGTCATTTCTTCTTCAGTTAACTGATCTGTTGCTGCGGCGTAATCACTCGACGGACAAAATAGTGAGCCACAATCACCGACCAAGGTGCCATCCGCGAATGATGCAGGTGTGAACAGTGCTTCAGCGGCTGAACGAATCCCTTCAAAGTCAAAGGCAAAGTAGGTATTTAAAATGTCATAGTTCTCAGGGCCGAAGTCATTAAAGTTGCCGCCGTCTACGTCATCAAACTTGTCATGAATGGTTTCACGCGGAAACAGTGCGTCGTCAAATTGTCCAGCAGTGCCTTCACCGCCCCAGTTATTACGTTGCACGTTGACTTCTTGACTATGATTACTGGCGTCAGTTAATGACACACCGAAATCGATACTACCGCCATTATCAAACACGTACTCGCCGCGAAGTTGAGTTTGTTCGATTTCAGCTTGGTTACGTACATTGGTAAATACGCTGCCGGTCACGATCATATCAGACGGTTGAATTGCGTTTCCGCCACCTACTGCCAATACTGGATAATCACCGGTAAAATCTGTTGCTGCAGAAGTGCGTACAAAGCCTGCCATCGCCAATTGGTTGCTAGAGCCAAGCGGGTTATTGGGCGTATTTTTCGCTTCTGAATTGTGATAATCCAACTCAAGGTTTAGGCTATCGTTAACTTGCCAATCTAAATTCACACCGATTGAATCTGTTCTGTCACGGGTACCTGCATCAGATGCCCCCATGGATAAGTCTGTTGGGGTTGCATAGGTTTCTGAATATAACAGAGGCGACGCGATAGGGCCGTCAGACCATACGTTTTCAGATGCGCCGAAACCATACCAAGCAGATACGTTGTTCCACTGGGTATCAACGTCACGGTTTACGTACGTGTAATCAACGGTAGCAGTAAATTCTTCAACAGGGCTGTATTGTAAAACTAACTGAGCGTTAGTTCTTGTACGTTGCTGTTCTTCAAACTGATAAATCGTTGTTTGTGGTACTGAATAGATATCATCATCGCCAGGACGGTTAGTTTGAGTGTCGTCTTTTGCAACACCGCCCCACGCCGCGTTACTGCCTGACCAGTCGTTATCTGCAATACCAGGGAAACTACGCCAACCTGTTCCAACGCTGGCTTTCTGGCTACCACTTTCACGTTCTGAATAACTGGCTGAAATAGCCACACCAAATTTTCCATCATCTGAGGTATTTGAGTATAAGCCCGATAGTTCAGGGGTCACCGAGCCGCTTTGAGTCGATGTGTCGTCAAGTGCCTGAGCACTGATGGTGGCGTGCATTCCTGGGTTACTAAGAGGGCGCAACGTAGTAATGTTGATAGTGGCACCGATACCACCGGTGGGCACATGTGCTTGTGAGGTTTTGTAAACTTCAACGCCGCTAACACTTTCTGCAGCTAAATTTGCAAAATCAAATGAGCGTTCACCTGTGGTCGTCGGCAATTGACGGCCATTTAAGGTTACTAAGTTACGAGTAGGGCCAAAGCCACGCACTGTTACTTGGCTACCTTCACCATTGTTACGATCGATTGCTACACCTGATATACGCTGAAGAGATTCAGCCAGGTTAGTGTCCGGGAACTTACCAATATCTTCAGCGTTTATCGCGTCAACAATACCTGTTGAAGAGCGTTTTACGTCTAAAGATTTAAGCATGCTGCCGCGTATACCTGTGACGTTAATGACTTCAACGTCGCTGTCACTCACTTCTTGCGCCACAGCAGGAGCGAGGACAGATGCACCCAATAGCACTGATATACTGGTTGCGAGTCGTGTTTTATAAAATGTTTTAGCTTTCATGTGTGTTCCCGGTTGTCGATGAACGAGTTGGTTGTAAGCGCTTTCATTGTTAGTGTTAAAAAATGCACTTATGTAAGCGCTTTCATTTAGGTTAAATTATTTGTTAAACCAGATCAACAAATAATTAACAATAAAGGTGGTAACGATTTGAACATAGGTTAAATCACTACTGGTTTTTGTTCGTATCACTGGTTAGTAATTGGCTTTAAGTGTCTGATTAATAGTTAATATGTTCGTTATCGTGAGTTGAATTCACCTAACATATTAGCGACGTTCTTTACGACTTGCAGCGCATCCTTAGTAGGATGCGCTGCAAGGCCCAAGATGCGATAACCATGGCTTTTTTCTCTTTTGAGTTATCGCTTTAGTCGTTTGTTTATTTACTCAGTCGGGCAACCTATATCGGCCTTGTTAGCAGCATGGGGTACAATACGAATGTCAGACAGTGAAAGGCTCAACAGGCCTTGTGATCGCAGCGCAAAGGGGATACCAACTTTAGAAAAGTCGGTGGCGTTTTGTGTGAAACATGCTAAATCAACACTCAGTGTTTGCCAGGTCTGCTGCTGTTGCATGTGTGCACGCAAATCTATGTCGCTAGTACATGTTTCAGCGCAATTAACTTGTAACCACAAAGGCGCATTGATCGGTGAATTAACAAAGTAATCAAACTGGATCACACTATTTGCTTCGGTGTAGCTGCGCAAATCTTGCAGGAAATCATGGTAAATACGCATTTGTCCGGCATTTTCTGATAACCAGTCAATTTTAAACGCATCTTCCTGAACTCGACGATCGATGGTTCTGAATTTAAGCTCGGCATTTTCCAGCATGCTACTGGCTACCGTTTTGCTTTTCTGAGTTGTCACAAGCGCCATTTTCCAAGGAGCTTGAACACTGCGATCGTATATGGCTAAAGAAGATATTGCCTGAGCACTATCGCTGTTTGTTTCTTCAGATAATGCATTGCCCAAAGTGCTTTTTTCGCCGTACTTTAAACCAAAACCGTAAGGTAATAGCGCGGTGTCGTTTTTATCAAACCGATTAATGTTTGTCTGGGTAGGGTTTTTAGGCCATGAAAAAGAGAGTTTTCCTTTGAAATCGTGCTGTAGTTCAGCGTTTTCTGTGCTGAATAACACATCAGCCACGCCACCGCCCTCAGTACCAGGTAACCAAGCTACAACAAACGCATCAGAGGCATTTAATTCGGGGTTAACCCAAAGCGGGCGCCCGGTTAAAAATATTGAAACAACGGGTATGCCTTGGTCTTTAAGCGATTTTAACAAGGCTAAGTCCGTTTTATTACCGCGCTGATACTCTAGGTTATCCAAGTCACCGTTGCCCTCAGCATAAGGTTGCTCACCAAATACCACTATGGCCACATCAGGTCGTTGGGTGAATTTGCCATCTGCTGCTAGCTCAACGTGCCCCTTTGCGTGGGTAACGGCTTGTTTAATCCCTTGATAAATTGACGTGCCACCCGGAAAGTCTTGATTGGTGTTACCCGTGCCTTGCCAAGTGATGCTCCAACCACCTGATTGCTGACCTATGTTGTCGGCGCCGCCACCGGCAACGAGTACATTCGCATTTGGAGAAAGGGGTAAAAGTTGCTGGTGGTTCTTCAATAATACCAGTGACTCACGCACCGCTTGGCGAGCTACTGCTCTGTGCTCAGGTGATCCTATTATGTCTTTATCACCCGATAAAACGCGCTTCGCGGGGGCGGGTTTATCAAATAAACCTGCACGCAATTTCACCCGTAATATGCGGGTAACTGCGTCATCGAGGCGCGCTTCACTGATTTCACCTGACTTTACTTGAGCTATGGTATTTTCAAGTAACGGTTTCCATGCGCCAGTTGGCACCATAAAAACATCAAGGCCTGCATTCATCGCTTGTGGACAACTTTCGTTACTGCAGCCGGGTATTTGCCCATGGCCGTTCCAGTCGCCGACCACAAAACCGTCAAAGCCCATACGCTCTTTTAAAACCGAGGTTAGCAGGTATCGATTACCGTGGACTTTGTCGCCTTTCCAGCTATTAAAAGAGGCCATTACCGTTTGTGCACCAGCGGTTAAGCCGCCAACGTAGCCTTGGGCATGAATATCAAACAGGGTTTGTTCATCAGCAATGTTGTTACCTTGATCGTCACCGCCGATAGTACCGCCATCACCGATAAAATGTTTCACGGTTGAAATGACCTGACGCTCACCAAGAAAGTTGCTGTTAGCCCGGCCTTGCAAGCCTTTCACAATTGAGGCTGAATATAGTCTTACAATTTCAGGATCTTCAGAATAACCTTCGTATGTTCTGCCCCAACGATCGTCGCGCACCGTGGCCACTGTGGGCGCGAAAATCCAATCAATACCTGTGGCGAGTACTTCTTCAGCGGTGGCTTTGGCAATGTCTTCAATAAGTGCTGGGTTATGGGTTGCGCCTAACCCTATGTTGTGAGGGAACAAGGTCGCGCCAATCACATTATTGTGACCGTGTACGGCGTCTGTGCCCCACATGGTCGGTATCGTTGAGCCATCAATGCTGTCATCAATGGATGCCTGATACATTTTTTCTGCCAGAGCAACCCAGTCACTGGGCAATGCGTGTTTATCCCCATTAGGAAATGCACCGCCGCCATTGAGATAGGAGCCAAACCCATAGGTGCGCATGTCTTCTAGCGTAATGTCACGGATTTCTGGTTGAATTGTCTGAGCAACTTTTTGCGCCAGTGTCATCTTGCCCAGAAGGTCAGCGATACGTTGTTCAATTTTTTCGTCGGGCTTTACCGCGATGTCTAACGTGGGCCAAATCTCAATCGAATTTTTGCTGGTTTTGCTTTTAGTTTCCTTTGATGGTGACGAAGCCGTGTTGGTTACATTGGACTGGCTACACCCTGCTATTAGTAAGCTTAAGGACGTGGCTGTGAACATCAGCGCTTGGTTAAATTTAAAGTTCATAATACAAATCTCGTTTAGAAGTTAGACTGATGTTGATGAAGTAGGTTTTGAGCCTTGAACACCGTAAAAAGCGATGTATAAATAGCAAATCATAGGCAACACGAAAGACAGTTGCAGGCCAATGCTATCTGCTAGCGCCCCTTGCAATACGGGGACTATTGCGCCGCCAACAATGGCTAAACATAAAACACCGGAGCCACGGCTTGTTAAATCTCCAAGACCTGCAAGCGCCAAGCTGAAAATCGTTGGGAACATGATGGAGTTAAATAAACCCACCATCAGTATTGCCCACATAGCTAACGCGCCACTGGATGAGATAACCAAAGCAATAAGTCCCATGGCGCATACACTGTTAAAGGCGAGCAGTTTGCCTGCAGGGATTTTCTGCATCACGGCTGCTCCAACGAAGCGACCAACCATTGCACCGCCCCAGTAATAACTCAAGTAAGTGGCGGCAGTGGATTCGGCTAAACCTGCAATGTACGGCTCACCTAAAAAGTTAACAATGAAGCTACCAATTGAAACCTCGGCACCGACATAAATAAAAATACAAATGGCCCCCAATGTAAGGTGGCGATGCTGTAAAGGGCTGCCCTTTTTACTCACAACAGAACCGACAACCTCAGAAGGGCTGGTATCTGGCAAGGTTATTTTGAGAAAGGTCATGGCCAGTAAAAACAAAACTGCGGCAAGTATGACATAGGGTAAAATCACGCTGTTAGCGCTCATGTCGTGTTCATCAATAACCGAAAAAATCAGTATGCCGCCTATGATAGGAGCCAAAGTGGTGCCTAACGAATTAAAGGCTTGCGTCAAAGTTAAGCGACTCGATGCAGTTTGAGGTTTACCCAGCAGTGTAACAATGGGATTTGCCGCGACTTGCAATATGGTGATACCAGATGCCAGCACAAATAAAGCGCTGAGGAATATCCAATAGGCGTGGCTGGTGGCGGCGGGTACAAATAATAAACAGCCAATACAAGCGACCAGTAAACCTGCACTAATACCGCGTTGAAAACCAATGCGTTTTACTAACCAGCCCGCAGGTACAGACACTAAAAAGTATGCACCAAAGAAGCAAAATTGAATCAACATGGCTTGGGTATAGCTAAGCGCAAACACGCCTTTTAAGTGCGGGATAAGCACGTCGTTCATTGCAGTGATAAAACCCCACATAAAAAACAACGAGGTTAAGGACGTTAACGCAAAACGATAATTTGGCGCTGTGGTGCCATTTGTCGGCTCAGTAGGCACTGCGGTGGAAGGATTTATCATGGTTTTTACCTGTCAGGTTAAGGTCAATTTAGCAAGTCGAGCTTGTTTTGTTGACCTAAGCGTAACAAAGTAATAACATTAATGTAAGCGCTTTCATTTGGTTTTTTATCTTTCAGTAAAACCAAGTAGAAATTTTTGGCATCGACAGTTGTGTAGTCTGTATTCTTTTAAGTTTGTATTTACCCTAGGCCACGAATAAGTTAATTATGAAAATATCCCTCGCAAAATCTTCTCCACTTAGCCAGACAAATTTTACCTATGGTGTTGCCACCGCTGCCTTTCAAATTGAAGGGGCAGCCGATTCTCGTAGACCATGCATTTGGGATACATTTTGTGCCACACCTGAAAAAATAAAGGATGGTTCTGATGGTCTACAGGCATGTGATCATTTTAACCGCTGGGAGCAGGACATAGAGCTGATTGAATCCCTTGGTGTGGACGCCTATCGCTTCTCTGTATCTTGGCCGCGCGTGATCACCCAAAGCGGTGAGTTAGATCACCAAGGTGTGGCATTTTATGTTCAGTTGCTTGATACCCTAAAACAGAAAAATATCAAATCATACGTGACCCTATATCACTGGGACTTGCCACAATACCTAGAAGATAAAGGGGGGTGGTTGAATCGCGAGACCGCTTATCATTTTCGTGATTATGTGGATTTAATTACCCAAGCGTTTGGGGATAGAGTGCACTCATACTCGACTTTGAATGAACCCTTCTGCAGCGCTTACTTAGGATATGAATTGGGTATTCACGCACCTGGTTTGAAAAGTAAGGCGTTTGGTAAGCAAGCGGCTCATCACTTATTACTTGCTCACGGTTTGGGCATGCAAGTTTTAGCCAAAAACAGCCCTAATACATTAAATGGCATAGTGTTGAATGTAAGCCCTTGCTACCCGAAAACGGATAGTGAACAAGATAAAAAGGCCGCATGGGCCGCAGATCAAAACCTGAATCATTGGTATGCCATGCCTGTGCTTGAAGGGCGATACCCCGAATCGATAAATTCATTACCAGAAGAAGAGCTACCGCCGATCCAAGAAGGTGATATGGCGATTATCTGCCAACCCCTGGACTACCTTGGACTGAATTACTATACCCGTGAGGTGTACCAAGATGCCGGGAATAATCAACGTGAAAAATGGGTCGATGAGTCATTGCCCTTTACCGAGATGGGCTGGGAGGTTTATCCCCAAGGTTTGACTGATATTTTGTTGCAGCTAAACAAACAATACACACTTCCACCTATTTACATTACTGAAAACGGCGCAGCCATGGCCGACAGCTACCAAGACGGTGAAGTACAAGATTTGGATAGGATTGAATACTTTCAAGGGCACTTGCAGGCAGTAAGCGATGCCGCCGAACAAGGCGTAGATATTCGGGGTTATTTTGCTTGGAGCTTGATGGACAATTTTGAGTGGGCAGAAGGGTATGAAAAGCGTTTCGGGATTGTTTATGTCGATTACGCGACACAACAACGCACCATAAAGGCCAGTGGGTTGGCATATCGTGATTTTATCAGTAGTCGCCAATTAGCTAAGAGCGCATAGTCGCAAAGGAGTCAGTATGGTCAGCGTTAAAGAGAAAATAGCTTACGGGTTAGGTGATACTGCGAGCAATATTGTTTTTCAATCGGTGATGCTGTTTTTGTCTTTTTTCTATACCGATATTTTTGGCATTTCACCTGCTGTGGTAGGGACACTGTTTTTAGTGGTGCGAATTTTTGACGCTGTGACAGACCCGCTCATGGGGGCTATGACTGACCGAACAAAAACGAAATATGGTAAATTTCGCCCTTACTTGTTGTGGCTAGCCTTTCCCTTCGGTGTGATAAGCGTCTTAGCCTTCACCACTCCAGACTTTAGTGAGCAGGGCAAAGTCATTTATGCCTTTGCCACTTATGCCTTGTTGATGATTGCTTATACGGCGATCAATATTCCGTACTCTGCGTTAGGCGGAGTGATAACCGGCGATCCTAAAGAGCGTGTATCAGTACAATCTTACCGCTTTGTGTTTGGCATGTTAGGTGGCTTAATCGTGACTGCGTTTACCCTACCTTTGGTCGAATGGTTTGGAGCAGGTGACAAAGCAAAAGGCTATCAGTTAACAATTGCTGCAATGAGTGTAGTTGGCGTCATCATGTTTTTAGTTTGTTTCGCAGGTACGAAAGAACGTGTTGCTGCGCCAAAACAAGATTCTACCTTTAAGCAAGACATGGCATCACTTTGGAAAAATGACCAGTGGCGAATTTTATCTACTGTGGCCTTCTTTGTACTCGTTGGCATGGTAATGCGTAATACGTTGGCTATCTATTACGTGAAATACTTTTTACTGCGAGAAGATTTGATCACTGCTTTTATCACATTAGGCATGATTGGTAATATTATTGGCTGCGCAGTGGCACCGATCGTGGTCAAACGAGTGTGTAAAATAAAGGTGTACACGAGTGTTCTTTTTATCGCAGCCCTCATTTGTATCGCTAGTTACTGGATACAGGCTGACCAGTGGATCCTAGCGTTTGTGGTTTATTTCATCGGTAATATATTTCTACAAATGGGGACCCCATTATTGTGGGCGAAAATCGCTGACACAGTGGATTATGGCCAGTTCAAGACCGGTATCCGTATTACCGGCATGACCTATTCCTCTGTGGTGTTTTTCATTAAACTCGGACTCGCTTTAGGGGGCGCGATTGTGGGGTGGTTGTTAGCGTATTACGGCTATCAAGCCGATACCCCTCAGAGCCCTGAAGCGGTACAAGGTATATTGTTGTCGTTTACGATTTTCCCTGCCGTGGCGTTTATTATTGTATCTTGGGTCATGAGTCGTTATAAACTTAACGACAATAAGGTGACGGAAATTCAACGTGCTATCGTTAATGAGGCAGCTTGAGCTTTACCGTGCAAGATATATTTAAGGTGAAATCAATACGTTATGGCGACAATTTATCAAGTGTCAGAGCTAGCGGGGGTGTCTTTAGCCACAGTCTCTAGAGTGATGAACGGCGGCACCCGCGTCAGTGAAAAAACGCGGGAAAAAGTGAATAAAGCAATGGAAACGCTAAACTATCGCCCCAGTTCTATTGCTCGCTCGTTAGCATCTAATTGCTCTAATAGCGTTGGAATTTTAGTGTCTGAACTGCATGGCCCAATATACGGAGCCATGATGAGCGGTATCGAAAAGCAACTTCGTACCGCAGGTAAACACGTTATTATTGCTGCTGGGCACAGTGACGCCGCAAGTGAAAAAGACGGTATCGAGTTTTTGATTGCTCGAAACTGTGATGCACTTATTCTGCACGTTGAAGCCGTGAGTGATGAATACCTTATCGAACTTGCAACAACCCAGCACAAATTTATTCTTATCAACCGTTATATTCCGCAAATCGCAGATAACTGCATCAGTTTGAATAATCGCCGAGGCGGGTATTTGGCAACCAAAGCCTTGCTAGAAAACGGTCATCGCGACATTGCTTACATCTCGGGTCCATTATGGAAAATGGATGCTAGCGATCGTTATCTTGGCCATCAAGAAGCATTGGCTGAGCACGGGATCATTTGTAATGATGCGCTGTTGTCAGAAGGTAACTTTCAGGAAGAGGGAGGCAATGAGTGTATGTTGGCCCTGCTAGAGACCAAAATACCTTTTAGTGCCGTGGTATGTGCGAACGATGAAATGGCCGCGGGCGCGATGCAGGCCGCTCGTGATAAAGGCATGGCGGTGCCGAATGATATCTCAGTGATGGGTTTCGATAACGTGTTGTTGGCGCAGTACATGTACCCCAAATTGTCTACCGTAAATTACCCCGTACAAGACATGGGGAAAATGGCAGCGAGCTGGATTTTAAAGAACATTTATCAAGCGAACCAACCTGACGTTAGCCATGTGTTCGAGCCTGAACTGGTTTGGCGTGATTCTGTTATTTCACTTAAGCGCTAATTAATCTAAACTAAAAAACGGCCT
>BAEM01000007.1 GCA_000314955.1 Paraglaciecola chathamensis S18K6
ATTAATGCGGATTGGTATAAGCAGCACTTAAACGCGCGTTCCTCCATCTAACTCTATCGTACGGCCAGTGAAGTAATCATTCTCAAAGATGTATTTCGCAGTGTGTGCCAACTCTTCAACATTAGCTAAGCGGCGCAGCGGCACCGAACTTAAAAATGCTTCGCGCATCTCAGGGCGCATCTGGGCGGCCATGGCAGTTTCAACTAAACCGGGCGCGATACATCCAGTACGAATACCAAACCGGGCTAGCTCTTTGCCCCAAGACACCGTCATAGTAGCTACAGCGGCTTTAGATGCGGAATAATTTGTTTGCCCCATGTTTCCGGCGCGAGAAACGGACGAAATATTGATAATCACGCCATCGCTTTTGCTTTCAATCATTTGTTTAGCGGCTTCACGACCACATAAAAACGTACCTGTCACGTTTACATCAAGCACAGATTGAAACTGCTCTTTGGACATTTTGCTGACGACCTTGCCTTCTTTGACTTTCAGCAACATGCCATCACGCATAATACCTGCACTGTTGATCAAGCCGTTTAATTGGCCGAAGTCCATGCCTATGTCAGCAAACGCGACCTCTACTTCGGCTTCGTTGGTAACGTTAACCACATAATATTCAGCTTTAATGCCTAAGCTTCTTAGCTCTTTGGCAGCTTGTTCTAGCGGTTCTTTTTGCATATCAATTAATGCAACGCTTGCCCCTTGTTCAGCAACCTCTTGAGCCATTGCCCGGCCCAAGCCTTGAGCGGCACCGGTAATGGCGATAACAGATCCTCTTAATTGCATCTTGTCTTATCCTATTTTGTTGAAATCTATGTGTTAGTCGGCAACGCGTAGCTACTGTTTTTTATGTTGTGCTGAAAACAGCTCAAATATACTTGAGAAGTCGCGTAGACCGCTGCCTTGCATGCTATGCATGTTATATAAATTTTGCGCCATCGCCCCCATGGGCGTGCTGGAATGACTTTTAAGGGCGGTGTCTAACGCTAGGCCTAAATCTTTACGCATCAAATCCACCATAAAGCCACCTTTATAATCATTTGATGACGGGACATTGGGCATCACATCTGGGCAAGGGTTATATAATTCTAATGTCCAGTTCCGTCCTGAGCTTTGCAACATGATGTCTGACATCACCTTGGGATCAAGACCGTTATCAATGGCCATTTGCAGCGCTTCAGATGTACCGACCATCAACACAGACAACAGCATATTATTGCAAATTTTCGCAATTTGCCCGGCGCCATTTTGCCCCGCATGGAAGATGTTTTTCCCCATGGCGCTGAGTACAGGGTGCGCTTTTTCGTATGCGCTTTTGTCGCCACCGACAATGAAGGTTAGCGTGCCTGCTGCCGCCCCAGCGGTACCGCCGGAGACCGGTGCATCGACAAAATCAATGCCCTTTTCGGCCAAGGTTTTCCCTACCAATATTGAGGTTGCTGCATCAATGGTACTTGAATCAATGACGAGGGTGTTCTGCTCAAGCACGTCAATCAGGCCCCCTGTGCCGCGCTCGCTATCCCCCAAATATAAACCTTGAACATGCTTGCCCGCGGGTAGCATCGATATCACTATATCAGCGCCTTTCACCGCCTCTTCGGCGCTGGCAGCTGCCCTTGCGCCTTGGGTTTTCAACTCAGCAACTGTCTGTGGCACAAGATCAAAAACACAGACCTTCGCATTCGCTTTGAGTAAATTAGCCGCCATAGGCCCGCCCATATTGCCAAGGCCGATAAACGCAACAGAGTAATTTGATAGAGACATGCTTTATTCCTTATCTAAGTGACTTAATGGGTGTTCGGTGCCTTGCCACTGGCTATCGAAAAACCAAACCATTGTTTCTTTTGGCACTTGAGCAACGCTTGCGTAATGCCACTTAGGTTGATGGTCTTTGTCTACCAATAGTGCGCGAACCCCTTCTTGAAACTCGCCAAACTCGCCGCAACGACAGGACATAATCAACTCCATTGCAAAGCACTGGGCTAACGTCATACTTTGTCCGCGTTGTAACTGCTCAAATACCAAGTTCGCACTAATAGGCGAACCGGCTTGCAGTGTCTTTTGCGCCTTTGCTAGCCAGCGATCATCACCGGCATCTAATTGTAAAATCTGCTCAGCCACCTCTGCAGCTGTCTTTTTACTTTCCAACTGTGCCAACGATCCTTGCAAGGGTTGCACCTTTGACACAGGCAGCAGCGCTTGGTGTTGTTGATGTAAGTGGGCGCACATTACGCTTAGCTGATCTGCATTTGCCGCGCTATCATTACCCCACGGCAATTGTTCTAACCCCTCCAGCCACTGCGCTTTCATATCATTTGGCATGAAATAGTCAGCCATATTGACGTACAAGGCGTCAGCAGCATTCATACTCGCCCCTGTCATGCCTAGAAATAGGCCACAGCCCGGTGGCATATTATTTAAAAACCAGCTGCCTCCAACATCAGGATAAAGTCCAATGCTTATCTCAGGCATCGCAAGGCGAGAACTATCAGTGACGATCCGATGACTACCACCATTCATTAAGCCCATACCGCCTCCCATGACAATACCGGCTCCCCACACTGCGAACGGCTTAGCGTAAGTATGGATCAAATAATCCAGCTGATACTCTTGGGTAAAAAACGCCTGCAAGGACGCTGGTGTACTTTTGGGCTCATCGGCCATGGCGTTATGCATGGCCACTACATCGCCGCCTGCGCACAACGCTTTATCGCCACTACCATCTAATATCACCATGCAAATTGCTGGGTCTTGCTGCCACGTTAAAAGCTGAGGCATCAGTAACTGGATCATATCCATGTTCAGTGCATTGTGAGCACTAGGGCGATTAAGCGAAGCATGCCCTATTCGCATGCCACTGGTGGTAGTACGTTCTTGAAAAATAACGCTATCAGACACTATCTACTCCTATTCTTTATGGCAAAAATCCTCAATATTGAGGATTTTTATACTCGCTTTACAGTATGTTACCGGCGTCAGCTGCTAACAGACGGCGACCGACGATCATGCGCATGATTTCATTAGTGCCTTCGAGGATTTGATGCACACGTACATCTCGCACATGCCGCTCTAAGGGGTATTCTTGAATGTAACCATACCCACCATGAATTTGCAGGGCCTGATTACACACCTCAAACCCTACATCGGTGGCAAAACGCTTAGCCATAGCACAATACGCACTGCGCTCTGAGTCTTTGTTATCTAATTTAAATGCCGCCAAACGCACCATCTGTCTAGCCGCAACAAGCTCAGTGGCCATATCGGCGAGTTTAAATTGCAATGCTTGAAAGGCCGCTAATGGCTTACCAAATTGGGTACGCTCCTGCATATAGGCAGTGGCTGTATTCAGTGCTTGCTGAGCGGTACCAATTGAACAAGTAGCGATGTTCACGCGCCCACCATCTAAACCTTGCATAGCAAAACTAAATCCTTGGCCCTCTTCACCGAGTAAGTTAATTTGGCTGATACGCACATTATCAAAGGTGATCAAGCGCGTTGGCTGAGCGTTCCAGCCCATTTTTTCTTCCGCTTTGCCATAGACAACGCCCTTGGCATCCGCGGGTACAAGAAAAGCTGAGATCCCTTTAGGACCTTCACCGCCCGTGCGCGCCATGACCACCAGCACATC
This sequence comes from Paraglaciecola chathamensis S18K6, assembly GCA_000314955.1. GTDB lineage: Bacteria > Pseudomonadota > Gammaproteobacteria > Enterobacterales > Alteromonadaceae > Paraglaciecola > Paraglaciecola chathamensis. The sequence continues at coordinate 3,632 of BAEM01000007.1, forward strand.
AGTTTCACCAGCGCCTGAAATAAACATCTTCGAACCGTTTAATACATACTCATCGCCATCTAACTTGGCGCTCGTGCGAAGGGCCGCGGCGTCTGAACCTGAGCCTGGCTCAGTCAAACAGTACGAAGCCAGTAACTTGCCTGTGACCAAATCAGGACACCACTTATCTTTTAATTCGGGCTTACCCCATTTGGCTATCATCCACGTTGCCATATTATGAATGGTCATCATGGCTGTGGTAGCCGTGCAACCCATGGATAACTGCTCGAATATAATCGATGAGTCCAAGCGGCTTAAGCCTAAACCACCGTCTTCTTCACTGGTGTACAAACCACAAAAGCCGAGTTCGCCCGCTTGCTGGATAACGTCTTTAGGAAAGTGGTGTTCTTTATCCCATTTAGCCGCGTTTGGCGCTAAGGCCTGCTCGGCGAATTGCCTAGCAGTGTCAGCAAAAGCTTGTTGATCTTCAGTTAAATCAAAATTCATAATTGCTCCTTACTTCAACTCAATGGTCATATTTGGACCGCTAGGAATATCGTTCTCAAACCAACGAGCTGTTACGGTTTTCGTTTCAGTATAAAAACGTACCGCCTGTTTACCGTAGGCATGTAAGTCACCGTAGAAAGAGTTCTTCCAACCAGTGAATGAAAAGAAAGGCAATGGCACAGGAATTGGCACATTAATACCCACCTGCCCAACTTCAATCTCGTGTTGATATTTACGCGCCGCAGCGCCGCTAGCAGTAAAAATTGATGTGCCGTTACCGAATGGGTTGCGGTTAACCAAGGCAATCGCTTCTTCAAGTGTGTCCACTGTCATGCAGCACAGTACTGGGCCAAAAATTTCTTGTTGGTAAATTTGCATATCAGCAGTCACACCGCCAAATACAGTGGGCCCAACCCAGTTGCCATCTTCATGGCCGGCTAGGGTAAAATCACTGCCATCGACTAAACACTTCGCCCCCTCGTCTTTACCCTGCTGAATAAGCGACAATACGCGGGCTTTAGCTTGAGGGCTGATAAGCGGACCATAGGCTGCTTCGTCATCATTCCACAATCCCGGCTTAACCTGGCCTATCATTTGTGCCAGTTCATCAATCCACTCACTTGCTGCGCCCACAAAAACCGCAACAGAAATGGCCATACAGCGCTGACCAGCAGCTCCTACAGAGGCGCCTACAAGATTGTTCAAAACTTGTTTTACGTTGGCATCAGGCATGATAACTGAGTGGTTTTTCGCTCCTGCAAAACACTGAGCTCGTTTCATATTGTCGGTCGCTGTTTTATACACATGCTGGCCCACAGGCACTGATCCGACAAAAGACACTGCGCGAACATCATCGTCACTCAGCAGCTTGTTCACTTGGTCTTTCCCCCCGTGCACCACATTCAACACGCCTTTAGGCGCGCCTGCTTCGATAAACAATTCAGCTAAACGCGTCGGTGTTAATGGGTCTTGCTCTGAGGGTTTTAAGATAAAGGTATTGCCACAAGCAACCGCCATCGGGAACATCCACAAGGGGATCATGGCAGGAAAGTTAAAAGGGGTAATGCCCAAGCACACACCCAGCGGTTGAATATAACTGTAAGTATCGATACCTCGGGCCACGTTTTCAGCGGTTTCGCCCATCATCATAGACGGCACATTCATGGCTTGTTCAACCACTTCAATACCACGCCACACGTCGCCTTTGGCATCAGCAAACGTTTTGCCCGTTTCACTGCTTAATATTGTGGCAATTTCGTCGTGGTTGTCTTTTAAAAGCTGTTGGTAACGCATCATGATGCGAGCGCGCTCAGGCGCTGGCACTTCACGCCAGGTTAGGAAGGCTTCTTTGGCACTGGCCACGGCTGCATCAATCTCGGCATCAGTGGCGATTGGTGCTTTGGCGATGACAGCATTATTGGCAGGGTTAGTAACGTCGATAAACTGTTTCGACTCAGATGAAATAAACTCACCATTGATAAGTAAAGGAACGTGTTGCATAAGTAGCCCTATTTAAAGTGCTTTGATTTTTACCGCAAACCAAAACTGTTAACGAAGTGTTAGCAAGATTATCAAATAATTTACCTTTACGTTAACGTCAATTCAATTATTTATTCTACAAACTGACAACTTCTGTATACATATTGGGTTGTTCTGCGGCACACTAAGCGACACTAACGGCCAATATAGAAAATCAAGATCCTAAGCTAATCTCTTGTTATGCTTCTGATTATGAAACAAAAAAACCATCTAGGAATGACCCCCTTCTATGTCTCTTAGCGATATAAAAGTCGCCATCGTTGAAGACAACGGCATGGCGCGTATTAATTTGCGCAATCATCTGATGGAGATGGGCTTCACTGAAGTGGGCTGTTTCAGTAATGGTAGAGAACTGAAAGCGCATGTTCGCCTAAGACGTGTCGATCTATTACTAATGGACTATCACTTAGGGCAAAATAAAAACGGCGTTGAGGTTGTTCAAGAGCTTCAAGAAAAAGGCCTACTTAAAAGCTCCACCAGCATAATATTTATTACCTCTGATCGCTTACCCATGATAGTGGGGCAGATCGTGGATGTGCACCCTGACGCATTGGTCATCAAGCCATACACCATACGCAGTATTGAAAAAAACATTTCTGTTTGTCTAAATTTTCATCATTACTTGCAGCCCGTTTTCAAGTTGATGGACGACAACGAGTTTGAGTTAGCACTCGACAAGCTGGTTTACATGCTTGAGCGCAATAGCCGCCCGCGCTTACGCAGCCAAATGGTCAAATTGCAGGCTCGGCTGCTGATAAAGGTAAAGCGCTTTAAAGAAGCCGCTAGTGTCTACAATGATGTTCTGCGCAGTTCTGACAAAATCATTTGGGCCAGATGGGGGCTGATCCAAAGCTTGTATTTAGATGGGCAAATAGCGCAAAGCGAAGAAATGCTGTTAGAGCTGACCAATACCCAACTGACCAGCGACAAAGCACGAGAATGGTTAGCCAGAATTTGCATCGGCAATAACCAGTATGCTCAAGCAGAAGATCACATGAACGAAATTCGCGAAGGCGAAATGTCTGTGTCTGCGGCGCGTCTAAAGGCCTATATTTTTCAAGCGCAAGAACGAAACAATGAGGCAATTCAGTTGCTCGAAAAGAAACGTGAATCAAACCGCGGTATTCGAGAGCGCTATGACGAACTGTCTTTAGATTTGGCCCGCTGCTACTTGCAAGAAGCTGAAGGCAAAAGTGCCAATGAGCGAGATAAAACATTACAAGTCGCAAAGTTTTTGATTGGCTCTGCTGGGCGTAAAAATCTCGATCAAAAGCTGATTATTAAAAAAGACTTTTTATATGCCGCTGTTGCCGTGATGGGCGGTAATCTTGATAAAGCGTCCGAACTTTTACATCGCGAAGGTATGGATGACTTGGCCGACGTCGATGTAATACAAATGACCGATGCTATCACTGCTTGGAAAGGCATAGGCAATGATATGAAAGCGTCTGAAATACTGGCACTTTGCAAAGAACGGGTCTCCGAGCTTGATGATGGCAACGAAACCACTGTGGCTAACATGTTAGTGATTAAGCGTGAAGAGTCGATAGGCGAGCGCCGCCCTGAAGCCCTAAGCTTTAATAAAACCGGATTAGAATATTATATTAAGCACGAATACAAAAAAGCCACTCAACACTTTTATCAGGCTTATTTGTTGTTTCCTCGTGAAGTAGCTTTTAGCTTAAATTTACTGCAAAGTTTAGTAGAAGCTGAACAAGCAAAATATAAAAACGTCAATACAAAACAGTTCTTGTTAGAGCTGTCCCGCCGTCAAATGACCCCAAGTAATCAAAAAAGATTAGAAGAAATCACTAAGAAGGTTGAAAAAAAGCCTTCTATTTTCAATTGAAGAACGCGCTAACGCCCCTTCACTTGTTAATTAGAGTTTAGCTAGGTTAAGCAATAAACCGTTAATGTTAACCCTAGGTAAGTAGTGTTTGATTTTTGCGTTATTAACACGAATCATTCGAAACAACCGAACGGTAAAGTCGATTATTTGCGACAATAAATCTATTTTTTATTTTATTTAGTCCCTATTTAGTTATCACACATTAACTTAATAGAGACCACACACATGCGTACTTTACTTATTATTATTGCTTTACTTAGCACCTATTTAACTAGCTCCAATGCTTTTGCTGCGAAGCAAGGGATCGCCGTTGATTACCTACTTGGCTCAGACGATATTCAAGGCGTGCGCCTGGCTTATCGTCCTTATGCCACCCAACTAACTCAAATCAAATGGTTAGGTGACGTCGACATTTACTGGGAAGTCAGTATGAACTTTTGGGAAGTCGGTGCTGACAACCGCCACGAAACCAATTACGCCGTTGCTATCTCACCTGTGTTATCCAAACAATTTGCGACTATCGCGAACAAATACCCTCTTCGCTGGGAATTCGGTATTGGTGTATCACTTGTTGAAGATACCCGCTTTGCAGGTAAAGATATTGGCTCGCATTATCAATTCGAGGACCGACTCGGACTTGTCACCGACTTTGGCGAAAACATGAACCAATCTATTGCCCTTCGGTACATGCATTATTCCAATGGTGGTTTAAACACCCATAATCCAGGCGTAGACTTTTTGAATGTCTCTTATGCAGTGTATTTTTAGTTTTGCTTAAACAGAACCGACTAAAGCACTCGCCCAGCACTTTCGTGGGCGAGTCACTTAGTGTCAGTTATTAATTAGACTCACTGTGCTTATTTTTTGGCAGTTTTTAAGCTTGCGGCATAATCGCTCGCTTGCTGCAATACCCGCAAGGCGTTACCGCCCCAAATGTCCGCTAAGTCACTTTTGCTATAGCCTTCGTCTAGTAAGCGTTTGGTTATCTTTGGCAAATTGACCACATCCATCATATCGTCAACACCACCACCACCATCCCAATCGGCACCAACACCCACGTGCTTAGGGCCGACTATTTTCAGCGCATGTAAAAAGTGCTCCATGTAAACTTCAAAAGAGGCCTTAACTGCAGGGTGTTCATGTTCTATTTCCCGGCGCTTTTCAAGAATAACACTGCGCTCACTACCCTCTTTGACCAATTTCATTAGCCCGCCAAATGCTGCTTTACGCTCTGGATCCGCTGGTAATTCTTCAAGGTACTCACTGTATGCATTCATCTGAATAACGCCGCCGGACTCAGCTAGCTGTTTAAGCAAAGCATCGTCAACATTTCGCGGATGATCGTAAATCGCTTTACTGCCGGTGTGCGATAAAATAATCGGTGTTTTTGACAAGCGGATCATATCTTTAACCGTTACGTCATGGGCATGAGAGCCATCAAGCACAATCCCTAATCGATTGGCTTCAGCCACCAGTTTTTCACCTAGTGGTGACAACCCATCCCATTTGGTGCCAGCTGGATCTGTTGAGCTGTCACCAAATTGGTTATTTTTAAAATGCACCGGACCTGCCATACGCAAACCAAATTTATAGAAGGTTTCTAGCAAACTAATATCAGTGCCTAATGGATAGGCGTTTTCCATACTCATATACACAATATGTTTGCTGTTCTTCTTAATCTTTTCGGCATCAGCAGATTCGGTGGCAAATTCAAACACATCAGGGTTGGCCGCTACCATGGTGCGTATCGCCAACGCTCTTAGTAACGCGGTATCTCTACTTTGCTCATAGCCTGTGCTGGTTAATTCGCCTTGAGGAGAATAAACAGCCCAAAAGCCTCCATCTAACGCCCCTTCTTGCATGCGCGGTACATCAACCTGAGAAAAGTCGTGGTCGTAGGTGTGACGCTCAAGAATATCAAAACCCGGCACCACTAGGTTCGCTGGGGTGTCTAGGTGAGAGTCCAGCGTCACTAAACCACGTTGAATAGCGGTTGCTTCCTCGATTGAAACGGCGGCAGTTGCGCTATGACAACAAAGCAAACCGAGGGTAATAGAAAGCAGCTTTTTATTAAAATAATACATATGTTTACTCATATTCATTAGAAGGTCACGCTCAAAGAAGCTTGAAAATTACGCGGGTTAAGTGGACGATAAAATGCCGAGTCGACAAATGCAAACGACAGCACTTCTTCATCAAATATGTTGTCCACGTTAAAGCGAAGACTCACGTTTTCTGGAATACCAAAGGGGTTCACGCCTCCAAAATCCAAGTACGCACTCACAATGGTGTAACTGTCCATGGTGTAAGTTTCAGCGTAATCAGTAAAACGACTACCGGTATATTTCGCCGACATATTGGCCACAAGCCACTCAGTAGGCTCATAGGTAATACCAGCGGTCATTAACCATTTAGGGCTATCAGCTAAGCGGCTGCCTTCGGGGTTGCTACCGAAGCCATCAACCAAAGATGCATCTTTGTAGGATATGTTAGCGTTCAAATACAATTGCTTGTTAAATGCCGCAGGTTGATACACACCACTTAACTCAAAACCGTATGCTTGTGATGCGCCGCCATTGATATAAAAGCTTTCAGGCTGCTGGGTAGCGGGATTAAATACATTGCTGGCAAATAGACGGTTATCAAAACGCGTGTAAAACAGCGCCAATGCGGCATTAAAGGTTTCTTGATTGGTACGGTACCCCATTTCAAAGTTGTCTGCTTCTTCACCCTCAGGTGTTTCAGGCTCAAAACTTAAAGCATTATCGTAAATATCGTCAGTGCCGTTGGGTAAAGCATAGTTTTTAGAGTAAGAGGCAAAGATTTGGTCAGTGTCGTTTACGCTATACACAGCGCCGATAGAAGGTAAAAAGTGTTTACTGAATTCACCGCCAACAGATTGCGCGCCGTAACCAGCTTCACTGTTAATTTCATAGTCGGCGTAATCACGATAGCCGTCCAAAGTGTAATCTACGCTCAAAGACTTAATGCCAAGCTCTAGCTTCAACGCATCATCAAGCAGGCTGATGGTGTCTTTTAGATATAGCTGAGTGGTTTCTCGCACTGCCGTGTAGTCTCGTCGATAATAAGCAACTTCATCCCAAAGCACCTCTCCATCGGCACTGCCACCGGTTTTGTTCAAGCGTTGCTGCGTGCGGTTGTAGGTGTCTTTTTCTCGCCAACCACCGAACTCAATCACATTGTTTTCAAGCTCTAGGGTGAAATCAGCCACAAACCCTTTGCGATCACCACCAACGGATGAAAGACCGTATTGCACCCCGCGCGGATGCACAACATCTAGCCCAGCAGCCGCTTGGCGCTGATAAATACTTAAAGTGTTACTGTATGAATCAGGCGATACGCCGTATCCGTCTTTGTCTTCAAAATAATAGGTGCCCGCGAATAACAGATTGTCAGTTAAATAGGTTTCAAGCTGCAAGGAATACAACTGGTCATCTCGTACGTTGATTCTGTCTTCATAGTAACTGGTACAATTGCTACCAGTGAATACGGGAGTGAAGTCATCGTCGTTTATCACGCCATCTTGATTAAAATCATACACTTGTGGCATCGCTGCGATACAACCTTCAGGTATCGACTCTAAATAGCTGTAGTAGTAATCATCTTCAAATGTTGCTTCGGTAGCGGAGGGGGAGTCATAGTCAAAAAAGTCATTGGCGACATAATTAAAAGTCAGTTTGCTATCAGCACTAAAAGCATAAACCGCTTTTGCCTCTATATGCTCTCGGTCAATTGTGCCTGGGCCTCGCCATAAATCACTGTCGGTCTTTGAGCGACTAACAAAAGCTTTGAAACCATTTATGTCGCCAGTTTCTAATTTAATAAATGAGCGCTGAAGGTCGTCGTCACCCACAGTCAGTGACATCATGCCACCCATTTCATCTGACGGATCAACCGAGTAGTAAGACGCAATGGGCCCCAGTGTAGAATAACTAGGGGCTGACACATCCCCTGCGCCCGGTGAGGCGACCACTGACGCTAAGTTTTCGTTGTCAACATATCTGAAAATAGGGCTACCGCCAAAAGCGTCTGAACGCCCCATTGGCACGCCATTTAACACAAAGCCCATTTGGCTTAAGTTAAACGCACGTACATTTACTGAGTTACCAAATTCATATAATCCCAAAGCGCCATCCGTTTGCACATTGAACCCAGGCAGACTCTCGAGCATTTTTAAACCTGAAATACCGCCAGGGGCTGACAACAGTGCTTCGCGGGTGACAGCCAAGGTATTGGTTACCTCGCCTGTGCCAATAGCCACTTCTGTTTCTGAAATTCGACGCCCCATGACCTGAATTTTCTCCGGTGCATCTTTAAGCGATGTGTCTTCAACCTCTTGGGCTAAAACAGGATTAACAGTGAATAACGCGGCAAGCGACACGCTAAGTAAAGTAGGACGAAATGACGGGGTAGCTCTTTTCATGTGTGTGGTTCCTATTTATTTACATTGGTGTTGCTTTGTGGGTTTGCCTCCTTCTTCGAGGAGTGACACAAAGCAACTCAATAAACGTACCAACTTCATTGAATGCACCATGAGAGAACCAGCAGGCGAGTGAAACCGCGCATTTTTATTGCGATTGACGACAGATCTGACAAGCGAAGGCCGTTAACACCTGAGAATATTCTGAGCAATAAAATCACAAGCCACGGTTCACCTGCACCACAAAAGAATAAAAACGCACCACAAAAGCTAAATGTAACAAATAATAAATTCGAGTAATTTTATTGGCTAAAGCCACGTGTTTATTAGCATCAGCAAGGTCGAACCAGTTCTAAAAGTGATTGCGCGGTGCATAAAACAAGTCGAAACTGAGCCGATAATTGATGTAAGTCATAGCCCTATATTTCATAACGGGCTATCGATCTAAACCCGTAAACTTAAAGGTATGGCAAAACACCAATTATCATTTCACAACTTAGCGATAGGGATCGCTCACATCGACTAATAAAAAGGGAACATTATGCAAAACACACACACACTGCGTGACCAAATCAGGTCTGTAACAACAAAAACATTTAAGTATTCACCCATTGCACTTTGTCTTGCTGCGGCCACTAGTTCAGTCAATGTGCAAGCACAAGAAAATGGCCCTACTGCGACTCAGGACACCGCCCAATATGAACGCGTTATTGTAACGTCTCGTAAACGCTCAGAGTCCATGAATGACGTGCCTATCAGTATTAATGTGGTGGGCGAAGACTTAATTGAAAATTTAGGTGCGGTAGATTTCACTGATTTACTCGGCGTAGTGCCAAGCTTAACCGCCTATGAAAATGGTCCAGGACGCACGCGCTTGTCTATTCGCGGTGTTGCAAACGGGGGCGGTAATGACAACGATACCCAAAACCAAGAAACGGTTGGTATTTACCTAGATGAAATCCCCATTTCAATGGGCGGTATGAACCCAGAACTAGCATTATTTGACTTAAAACGCGTTGAAGTGCTGCGCGGTCCTCAAGGTACTTTATTTGGCGCAGGCTCGATGACAGGGACAGTGCGCTTGGTTTCTAACGACCCAGACCTATCGAAATTCGAAGGTAAATACGAACTCAGCGCATCAAAAATAGAACATGGTAGTAATAATAAATCAGTTAAAGCTTTGGTTAACGTACCTATTATTGACAACGAACTCGCAGTGCGTGTTAGCGGCTATTACTTAGATAATGGTGGCTATATTGATAACAGTTTAACCGGTGAAAAAAACCTGAATGACGGGTTATCCAAAGGTGCCAAGCTCTCTGCATTGTACATACCGACCAACGAATTGAGCGTTGAATTTAGCTACATCCACCATGATTATTCAGACGACGGACGCCCAGTTGATATAGATTCAACGCCACTGTTTGTGCGTGATTACCCGTCGTTTGATGGTTTTGACGACACTATGGATATCGCTAACCTCACCCTCACTTACGATCTAGACTGGGCTGAACTTACCAGCTCATCGTCTTATTTTGACCGTTCAATCGTCAATCCTCGCTCACTTGATTTGCTATTTGAATCTGCATTGCCTCCGGGGATCACCCCTCATGAACTCATCGACTTTACCGATTCTGAGGTATTCGTACAGGAGCTACGTTTAGCTTCCACCACCGACAGTGATTTGCAATGGACAGTGGGCGCTTATGCTGACAAAAAAGACGTATTTTATGAGAATACCTTTCCTGTGCCCGGCGCTGACGCCATCTTAGGCGTGCCGTCTTCTGCGTTTGGTGCGCCAGAGGATCACTTATTCTACGGTTTTGATGACTTAACCGTTAAGACCTATGCCTTGTTTGGTGAGCTTTATTACGATATCGGTGATTTGTCTATAACTGCGGGCTTACGCTACTTCAACTGGGAGCAAGAAATTGAATTTTACCAATCTGGTTTGTTTAATGGTGAAGCCAACAGCGACACTCGCCCTAAAGGCAAAGTTGATGGTTATAACCCTAAATTGAATGTGTCTTATCACCTAAATCGCGACAATCTCATCTATGCTCAAGCGGCTAAAGGCTTTCGCTACGGCGGTATCAATGGGGCTATTCCTGAATCAGTTTGTGCCGATGAACTAGCACAAGTAGAGCGTGATGGTGGCGATACGCGTTTCTTCGACCCAGATGAAATCTGGAACTACGAAGTCGGTGTAAAAGGCAGTGACACCCAAGGTACGGTTAGCTACAACGCGACCTACTTCCACATTGACTGGAGTGACATGCAAACCAGTCGCAGCTTTGAGTGCGGATTTGGTTTTAAAGAAAATGTCGGTGATGCCACCAGTAAAGGCGTTGAACTTGAAGTAACCGTTAAACCCCTCGATGGGCTCGTGTTATCAGCAGGCGGGGCTTATATCAACACCACTTTAGATGCCGATGTGCCAAACTTAGATGCACAAAAGGGAGATGCTGCGCCCTTCGTGCCTGAAATTTCTTTTACGACATCAGCTGAATATTCTACTGAGTTAAATAAAGATCTCGAAGGATTTGGTTGGGTTAACGTACAGTACACGGATGACCGCTCTACTGAATTCAGCGAGCAAAACTCCAACTATCGTAAAATGGATGCGTACACAGTCGCAAACATGCGCTTAGGTATACGCTTTTCTGGTTATGAGATATCGTTGTTTGCAAACAACATGTTTGATGACGACGGTGTAGTGCGTGCTATTGGTCGCCCTCCGTTTGATCCGCCAGCGAGTATTCGTGTCACTCCGCGTACGATTGGCATGACGTTCAGAGGCGGGTTCTAGCTTTTTACGTTATCAAGCACTAGGCAATGTCCAGCTAATACGATGTATTATCTGGATATTACCTAGATTTCACCTAAACAACGCTCTTGCTCTGTATTTTCTAGTAAATAAATACAATGGCAAACGCGCAAAAACGTATAGTTACACCGAATCTATTTAACAGGGAGAAACACATGCTTTTTCACTCACTGCGATCAAGTACCATACAATGCATTTTCACGATATTACTCTGCTGCTCATTTACTGTAACGGCCAGCAGCGAAAGTAAATCTGAGGCAACGCAAGCCGTTAACCAAGTCCTTGATGGTTTACACCAAGCTGCCAGCCAAGCCGATTTAGACAAATACCTTGGTTCTTTCACTCAAACAGGCGTATTTATGGGCACTGATGATTGGGAACGCTGGACACGCCCAACAACCTTAGACAAATACGTAGCAGAGCGCTTTGCAGGCGGCACCGGCTGGACATATAAATCGGTAGAGCGACACATCAACTTTTCAGAACAACAAAACATCGCTTGGTTCGACGAAATCACTGTGTCACAAAAATGGGGCCGCTTTAGAGGAACCGGCGTACTGATAAAAGACAACGACCAGTGGAAAATAGCCCATTACGCGATGTCAGTACTCGTCCCTAATGAAGCATGGGAAAAGGTCGCCGAAATCAACATTAAAACGTTTGCTGAGCGTCAAAAGAAATAGTAAATCAGTTTTACACATGTGCGAAACACGCTCTAACCGCTCATGTGGCCTGACGCCTAAAACTGGGGAAACTAGCAAAATGAGCATCAAACTTATAATTAAGCTTGATGCTCAAATAAAGGCGGAAGCTTCACATCGTCCTTGTCTTTTTCTCATGTAAACGAACCTAATACATCCCCTTACATATTCAGAAAAAGGCTACATAACAGTCTGCATTAAAACGAGCTACTTTCCCCATACAAAAGAAAATGACATCTCTCATAGAGAGCTTAAATTTTGCTTTCTAATTCAGGAATGCTGACAAAAAGCGCCTTATCACTTTCACCAGCATAAACTTCAAATTTACCTCTTACCGGTTGCCATAACCGATTGTAGTTGTAACAAAATAACGACCGTAGCAGTGGAATATCTACCTCTTTATTTGCAACCAAACCAGCTATCATTTTATAAAATGCTGCCACACGATTCAGTGCTATAAGGTCGTCCTTAGTAATCGTAGATAGCTCTTTACTTTTGCTTTCTAACTGAATTTCGTTAACCAAATCTTCCCAGTTGTAGCGGTTGTTTGGCAAATTCAAAAACTTTTCCCACATATACATACGCGCCTTCACAAACGTATGGTCTTGGTCAAAGTCCCGTGCAAGTTGCAATGTATTATTGATTCGCCGATTTCGCCGATTAATGTGTAAGTTAACAATAACAGCGATCGTTCCCACGGCAGTGGCAAGACCTGTAGATACAAATATCGCAATATCACTACTCATTTGACCTCCTTGTTCACACTATTTATCAAATATTGGATCTTATAATGGCATTATATTGCATTACAGACTCATTTCTTCTTCGCTTGAATGGAATAATGACAGTAGATTAGTAAAATCGAAATAGCCTGAACTATGTATTAGTTTAATTCTATTCAACGTCAACCTTTCTACAAAATAGATCAGCTCTCGTTTACGCCGACACTCGATTTATATCTGATGAGTATACTTCACAATCCAATCACTCACGGAGTATCTACGCCAAACTAGACGAAGAAAATGTCGCTATGAAGTTTCAAAATCAAGGCATTGGCCGAGTTGCTATGGTGCTTGCGCTACATGAAATTAAGCAAACAGCGGGCTTACGAGAAATAGAGATTTGCTATAACCCTAGCAACCCTGTGGCTGAGTCATTTTACCAAAGCTTTGGCTTTCATGAAGTCGGGATGGATGACGACGATGAAGACATGCTGGCGATCATTCACCTATAGCGACTTAACACCAAAGATGTGATCTAATGCGGATTGATATAACAAGCATGAGCATGATGGTATTCATCATGCTCACACCTATTATTTAATGAGGTGGTATAAATGCGAGTTGAGCAACGCTTTTGATACGCTACTCAGGCAAAGTAATATTCAACTCTAATACAGAACAATCATCGTTGTTATCCAGCTGAACAGTCACTTGATCTTCTTCGATGTTGACGTATTTACGGATCACATCCATGATCTCTTTTTGCATCAGAGGCAAATAATCAGGTTGCTGTCGCTTACTACGTTCGTGCGCAACAATGATCTGCAAACGTTCTTTTGCTAGTGATGCGGAGCTTTTTTTCTCTTTTTTCAAAAAGTAATTAAAAATGCTCACTATTTACCTCCTAGTAGTCGCTTCAAGAATCCTTTTTTCTGTACTTCAAGAAAACGGTGCTCCATTTCCTCGCCGAGCAACCGTGACACTGCATCAAGGTAAGCTTGGCCGGCTTCTGATTCTTGATCCAAAATAACTGGTGCACCTTGGTTAGATGCTTTTAATACTGCTTCTGACTCTGGAATAACCCCCAGCAAAGGTACAGCAAGAATATCTTCGACATCAGCTACGCTAAGCATTTCTGCTTGGGCAACACGCTCAGGGTTGTAGCGCGTTAGCAATAAGTGTTCTTTTACCGTGCCGCCCTGCTCTGCCTTAAGTGATTTGCTTTGTAAAATACCTATGATCCGGTCTGAATCTCGCACTGATGACACTTCAGGGTTAGTCACCACTATGGCTTCATCTGCGAAATACAAGGCCATTTGTGCGCCTTGTTCAATACCCGCTGGCGAGTCACAAATAATGTATTCAAAGTCCTTTGCTAAGTCTTCTAGAACTGTTTGTACGCCTTCCATGGATAACGCATCTTTATCCCGCGTTTGTGAAGCAGGCAAGATGAACAAACCTGGGGTTCGCTTGTCTTTGATCAAAGCTTGGTTAAGGGTCGCTTCTTTTTTGATCACATTCACGAAATCGTATACTACGCGTCTCTCGCAGCCCATGATCAAATCAAGGTTACGTAAACCCACATCGAAGTCGATCACCACGGTTTTAAAGCCACGCATTGCCAAGCCAGTTGCAATCGCTGCGCTTGAAGTTGTTTTACCTACGCCACCTTTACCGGACGTTACTACAATAATTTTAGCCACTACATTCCCTCTTTAACTGTATTGGTCAACCCACTTTTGTTAGGTGTATGCCGCATACCTAATGATGCGCTAAATAGCACTGACCTGAATGGATTCACCGTCTAAATATGCATGCGCCGCTTCTTTCCAGCAAAGCTCACGCAGTTTTTCATTCATAACGAAGTAACCCGCAATAGACACCAGCTCAGCTTCCATCTGCCGACAGAACACTCTTGCGTCTGTATCGCCTTTAACCCCAGCTAAGGCCCGTCCGCGCAATGGACCATACACATGAATATGACCATCGGCTAACACTTCTGCACCTTCGCTAACTGCCGCCATAACGATCAAGTCGCAGCCTTCTGCATACACCTGCTGGCCCGAGCGTACCGGTTTGGTTATCACTTTACTCGGGCGAAATGCCGGAGCAACCTCCACAACAGGTTGTTTCTTTTCAGCTTTTACTGGCGCGGCCTGAGCCGGCTCAGCAGGTATCTCTGAACTTTTAGATTTAGAGGCAGGCAGTGATGCAAGACCCAAGCCCATAATAGTGTACCTAAGCTCAGTCGTTGCGCCTCTGCATGCGATGGGTTGTAAACCCTGTTCGCGACACACAGTAACAACGTGCTCGAGTTGCTCATCCTCAAGTTGCCCCTCAAAAGAAGCTAAATTAAGCACCAAGGGTGACGCATTAAAAAACTGCGGAGCCGTGTCGATTTTTTGCTTTAGTTGAGCAGGAAACAAATCCGCTGAGTAAGACTGAAGATCCATCACCACTGCGGTAAACGCAGTGCCTTTCATCTGAAAACACACTTTTGCCATTGGGCAACCTTAACCTACGAATAAAAATCAACGTACTTGGATATTGATAATTCAGCTTAAATTAGCCAGCTTTTATTCCACAAGTACAAAAACTGGACGACACTTTAACAAATAGATTTAACATCAGGAAATGAAACTACAAGAAGAATGAAAGATTTATGCCGATATCGCCAAAGTCATCGACTTAGCGGCTTTTTAGCGAATGTTAAGCGTTTAAAAAAGCAGTTTCGTATCAATTCGGTAACACTAAACCAAACCTGCTATGCCAATATTCGGGCTAACATATATAGGTGATACACAGGTGAACTTCTGACGGCACGTTAATCACGCATTCTTTTTGGCGACCCCAGCCAATAATCAATACTTGATTAGGGTGCGGGTTTCTATGCTTTTACGCGGAACAGCCGCCTTTACATCACTGGTCATATCCAGTGCACTATGCGCCAAATGCGGCAGGCCGGTGTTGTCATAAATATTAAAAATAATCGCTTCATCAGGCGTCATTTTTGATTGGTAGAACCATTCATGCTCTGGGTTTGCAGCCACCCCTAGGATTTGCCCCTGGCGATCTGGATAAATCAATTCAATGTTCATCCAGTCCTTGGCCAGCATGGAACGAGGACGAATAAACCCTAATGGTGATGACAAAACTGGATACTGCACTGGGCGCCACACATTCACAAAACCAAAATGCCCTTGCTGGAACTGAGCAGCACGTTCAGCTCCTAATATATCGACTAGGCGCTTCTCGACGCTGGCTTGCGTGTAGTCATTATGTACGTTTCGAGCAGGCCTGCGCGTGGCGTTTGGGTCATCAACACGCACAGTGTGATCAAATACGACTACCTCTTTCGCGGCGATTTCTTGCTTAAGTAACTGTGCTAACTCTTGTTCATATACGGCTTTCCAGCTGTGACCATTTTCAAATTCATCCACTTTCGATTTTGCCGTTACAAATAAGATCCCATCCTCAGCAAAATTCACTTCGTTTACTTGATTCCGTAAATCTCGCACCTTCACTTGGGTAGCAATCAACTCAGGAGAAATAAGATTACCAACAATACCATCAACGTCGAAGTGAAACGCTTGGGGAGCATGGCTTCTCACATGATAATTTACTGTTGCAGTTGTCACAGGCTACTCCTTGATGCGCTAATGTTGGAAATGGGCAAAACTCTTTATAGGGGTGGGAAATATAAATAGTTTGATGAGATGAATAAACACCAAGCCTGTTAAAACAGAATATGGAAAACAATGATAATTGGGGTATACGTCGCAGGAATTGTCTTTTAAGGCGCTGCATAACAATAGTAGCGATAAGCCAACTAGCAGGTGCTCTATTCATGAAAAAAAGTACCAATCTGCTAGTCAAGTCTATAAAAAAGGGATGCATGTTTTTTAGCACGAAATTCAGGAGATAGGGATGACAAACATCAGAGTCAAAACACGCATCACAGATATGCTGGGCATTGAAAAACCAATCATACAAGCAGCAATGGGCTGGATTGCTCGCTCACAACTTTCATCGGCGGTATCTAACGCGGGCGGCATGGGGATTATCGAAACAAGCTCAGGTGAGCTTGATGCTATTCGAGAAGAAATATTAAAGATGCGTGACCTGACTGACAAACCCTTTGGTGTGAACATCGCCCAAGCGTTTGTGCGCGATCCTAAAATACTGGATTTTATCATCGACCAAGGCATAAAATTCGTCACCACCTCAGCCGGTGATCCCACCAAATATACCACTCAACTTAAGCAAGCCGGCCTCACGGTATTTCACGTCGTGCCTAATCTTAAAGGGGCGTTAAAAGCAGTTGAAGCAGGTGTCGACGGGCTCATCGTGGAAGGCGGTGAAGGCGGTGGTTTCAAAAACGCTGACGATGTATCAAGCATGGTGCTCATCCCACAAGTGTGTGAAGCGGTAAACGTACCAATAGTCGCCGCGGGCGGCATTATGGATGGGCGCAGCATGGCAGCAGCCATGGCGCTCGGTGCAGAAGGGGTGCTTATGGGCACGCGCATTTTAAGCGCGATAGAAAGCCCAGTTCATCAAAACTGGAAAGACGCCATCATCAAAGCTGATTCAACTGACACTGTATTTCTAAATCGCACTGGCCCAGGCCCTGCCCTTCGGGCGCTACGCACTGAACGCTCAACCCGTATTTTGAATGAAGGCTCAGCAAATATTTTCAGCGAGTTTCAAGACACCCAAGCCGTCTATTTTGGCGGTGACTTAGAAGCAGGAATAGCCCTAACAGGCCAAGTCGCCGGGCGTATTAAAGAAACAAAATCGGTCAAGCAAATATTTGATGAAACGCTCACTGAGTTTGGCGAAGTAACAGGCCGATTGGCAGCATTGAGCACAAAACTATAATATAAAATTGATACTGTAGACTCTATTCGTGAAGCGATATCAGGCGTCGCCATAGCTATTTCGCGATGTGATTTAGCGATGTGTTTTAGCGATATTTTGGCGACGCCGATTCGTTACTATTTTATTTTTTATATTTAAGCACAAAGCTCACGGCGGATAATCTCAGTGCCCGCAGCTAATGCATTTAGCTTGGCTCTTGTTACCTCTTGGGATAAAGGCACCATGCCGCAGTTAGTGCAAGGGTATAGGTTTTGTGCATCAACAAACTGCAGTACTTTTCGCAATGTATCGGCGACTTCTTCTGGGGTTTCGATGTTGTTAGTTGCTACATCAATGGCTCCTACCATGACCTTTTTGCCACGAAGTAGCTCAATTAATTCCATGGGTACCCGAGAGTTTTGACATTCCAAGGAGATAATATCGATACTGGACGTTCGCAACTTAGGAAAGATTTCTTCGTATTGTCGCCACTGTGCTCCTAAGCTCTTTTTCCAATCGGTATTGGCTTTAATGCCATAGCCGTAACAAATATGCACCGCAGTTTGGCACTTGAGTCCTTCTACTGCGCGCTCTAATGCAGCAATTCCCCAATCGTTAACCTCATCAAAGAATACATTAAAAGCCGGCTCGTCAAATTGAATAATGTCTACTCCTGCGGCTTCAAGCTCTTTTGCTTCTTGATTCAAGATTTTCGCGAATTCCCAGGCTAACTTTTCACGACTTTTATAATGGTCATCATAAAGGGTGTCGACCATAGTCATAGGCCCAGGCAGGGCCCATTTTATCGGTTGCTTAGTTTGCGAGCGTAAAAACTTGGCATCTTCAACGAATACAGGCTTTTGACGTGACACCGGCCCCACTACCATGGGCACACTAGCATCGTAGCGGTCACGAATTTTAACGGTTTTACGCTTCTCAAAATCAACGCCATCAAGGTGCTCGATAAAAGTAGTCACAAAGTGTTGGCGAGATTGCTCACCGTCACTAATGATATTGATGCCCGCCTGCTGCTGATTAAGCAATGACAAACGTAACGCGTCTTGTTTGCCTTGTACAAGTTCAGCATCTTGCAGTTTCCAAGGTGACCAAAGTGTTTCAGGTTGAGCAAGCCAAGATGGCTTAGGTAAGCTACCGGCAATAGTAATAGGTAATAGTGTCTTCATAATAATAACGTTGTCTTATTCGGTTAGTTAGATTGTTTCAGTAAGTTAAACTGCGCTGTTTGCTGACCACTGCGCAAGAATAGGCTGATAGGGCTTGATGAAGTGCTCTTCAACAAACTTGCCTTGCTCCACGGCGAGCTGGTTGCGCTCTTCTCGGTCGTATTCAATTTGGGTCAGTGAATGATCTTGGTGACGTAAATTCGGCTGGTAATGCTTACCTGCTACCGCATTGGCGTTGTATATCTCAGGGCGATAAATTTTCTGGAAGGTTTCCATAGTACTAATCGTGCTAATCAGCTCAAGATTGGTGTAATCATTGAGCAAGTCACCCGAGAAGTAGAAGGCCAAGGGCGCCACACTGTTTGCAGGCATAAAGTAACGCACCTTTAAGCCCATTTTTTCAAAGTACTTTTCTGTCAGCGACGAGCCGTTCGGCTGATACTCAAAGCCCAACACAGGGTGCTGATTCTCGGTGCGATGATAAGTTTTGTTTTCTGACACACTCAAGCAAATAACCGGTGGCTTTTGAAAATTTGCTTTGTACACATCTGAATTAACGAAGTGCTTAAATAACTTGCCGTGTAAATCGCCAAAATCATCAGGAATACTAAAAGAAGACTTCCCCTTATTGTGCTGTGACAAAATAACGCTAAAGTCATAATCTCGCACATAGGAAGAAAAATTATTGCCCACGATCCCCTCTATACGCTGGTCCGTGACGTGATCGACGATATTCGCTTTGAGTATTTCTATGGTAGGAAAAGTATGCCCGTTACCTTCAACATCAATATCAACTGAAATGATTTCTAGCTCAGCCGAATAACGATCGCCCTTGTGGTTATCCCAATAGGCCAAGGCGTTGAAACGGTTATTGATCATCTGCAGCGCATTACGCAGATTCTCTTGGCGTCTTTTACCTCTGGCCAAATTGGCGAAATTGGTCGTGATCCGAGTATTGTCCGATGGCTGATAATTTTCATCGAAATCAATGCGCTTAATAGAAAATGTAAAATGGTTATTCATCGTGACCTGACATTCCGTAAATTAAAATAAACCTAATATGCTGCCGCTTTTTCGCTGTGGATTTGAAACACAATAAAGTGAAAACGAATAAAGCTAGCGTGAATAATCACTCTTCGTTCGCAGCAGAGTAGGTTTTATACGTGGAAGATTAGATGAATAAAAATGATTTAATCTCATTAATATATGAGAAAATTTCATAATAAAATGCGAGCATTGTACAAATTAAACGAGAGAAAGGTATTACCCGAGCGGCCCCGATCGGGTTCCTCGTCGCAGGGTTGAAAGACGCGCAAAAAAATGAATGGGAAATTGCTGCTTAACCACATTCGATTAATTCTGGTGCCTGCGCAGACCTCGCCATTTTTTGCTCGGGTACATTCACGCACTTCCAAACCCCAGACGCAATATTGCTATGCTCTCCCTTTCTGCACCTAACTAGGTATTGCTCAAGCGACAATTCACCATGATTTTCTATATTCAATGTCACTACACTGCCTTCAGCTAATTGCTCTGCTACTAAATGCTGCGGAAGTTCACCCCATCCCAACCCTGAAAGGATCAGCGAGCGTTTAGTGTTCATATCGGTGACGCTTAAAGATTTAGCACCCGCAATTTTAAATCCACAACTGTGCCCGTTAAAGCCAGCTAACGTACTGAGTACAAT
Source organism: Paraglaciecola chathamensis S18K6 (assembly GCA_000314955.1). GTDB lineage: Bacteria > Pseudomonadota > Gammaproteobacteria > Enterobacterales > Alteromonadaceae > Paraglaciecola > Paraglaciecola chathamensis. The sequence goes on from BAEM01000007.1 coordinate 23,928, forward strand.
CTGGGTCTCATCTAGGATATCTAACATTTTAATTGGTTTGGGTAAATTCGCTATGCGCGAATTAGCAAGAGCTACGGGGAAAATAGGCACAGAAGCAATGTGTTTCGCTTCTATAGTTTCATCTGTCGAGCCCCACAAAGGAGTAAGCGCTAAATCTGCATTACCAGCCAACACTTTTTGCAGGGCATTACCATGATATTCAGTTGTGATATTCAACTGCGTATCCGGAAACATTTCACTCACCTGAGCTATGATGTTGACCAGATTGACTTGTGGTACAGAAGCATCAATCGCCATGGTGATACTTTGCTTTCCCAGTTTACCTTTACGGCGAGAAAATCCATCTAACTCATTGACGACACGCAAAATTTGTTTGACTTTAGCATGGAACTCCACGCCGTCTTTAGTCAAATTCAAGCGATAGCCTTCGCGGGAGAAAAGTGGTAAACCTATATGAAATTCCAGCGCTTTGATAGCCGCACTGATGGAAGGAGCAGACTTGTATATTTCGCTGCTTGCTGCACGCACCGACCCATACTTCACTACTGCTGAAAATGCTTTTAATTGTTCGAGAGTCATTTAAAAATACAACCTAAATTCTTTGCTACGTTAATTTCCTATTACTTACGCAACACCAAAGAATGACGTGAATAAATCCATCTTGGGCACTCCTTGTTACCCTAGATTTAAACAAGTGTTAGGCCTCTCAAACCCAAATAGATAACCATCCAAATTCACCAGAACTGTTCTGACTTAATGGACTGCGGACTATTTCTACACGTGTTGGAGTGTATAAGTAGCGCAGTTGCAATTCAATGGCCTTTGCCCCTGCCGCTTATTGAAGAGAATTATTTTATTTATTTAAAATCAAATAGTTATATGTAAATGTAAGGAATAACCAGATAAGTTAGATAACAATTTAATACATCTTTTATCAGTTTTCGTGATTAGCATACTTTACCAATTAGCTGACATAAGCAGGATACATATGGTAAACGAAATAGCTCAATCTAATGTCAAAGGGGCGCTAAATAGCCCTCTCCCCGCGCAAATAGCTCAAACTGACACAGAGCATTCTATTCTCACACAAGGGATAACCGCGTTTGAGCAGATATTTGAGTATATCAATCCTTTTGCTGAAGACAGCGCCGATACACACGACGAGCTCCTGACACAAGAGCAGGCACCCCTTACAGCCACGAATGTACTCATCGACAACGAACAAGTAGCAAACACGCAAGCTGAGCAAGCCATTAGTAATGAGCTGTTTGGCGATATATTGGCCCAGTCCGAGTCACTCGCTAATTTACCCCCTGAAGAAGTGACTTTTTTACAGCAAACATTGGTAGATGCGTTAAAACGCTCGCTTTTAAATACAGAATCTTCATCAACCGACCAGCAAAGTGTTGACGGTAAAACAACTGCAAATCAAGACTTACTTAGCAATGGGGAACCAACTGGCTTTTGGCAATCAGTGAGCAATATTGCCTTTGGCGATGATGGATTTGATGTAAAAGACGCATTTGATTCCATAAATATACTTAATCACATTCCCATAGTGGCTGATTTTTATAAAGAAACCACCCATAGCAGTGTTAATGCTTTTTCTTCCATAACGGGCAGCTTGTTACTTGGTGGGCCTGGAGCCGCAGCTTTTGCCGCGGCAGATGTGGTAACAGAAGAATTCACAGGCGAAAGTATATTTGGCAACTTAATGAATTGGGGCGCAGACACTATCGGCAATCTTTGGAATACACCAGGCACCGTTTCGACCAATGCCACAACAGCAAACACAGAGGCAAGATTGTAATGAGTTCTGGATTTACGTTTTATACCCCGCCTAATCAAGGCTGTTTTAGCAAATACGCTTTACTAAGATCCTTGACCTGTTTACTCAGTCTGCTGTTGCTTGCGGCTTGCCAGAGTTCTGTGTCATCCGAACAAAAGTTAGTGCAGTCCTTGCCTAGTAATCCAAATGTTACCTCAGCTGCACTTAGCCCCTCCACACAACAGCCTGTCACTCAAGGTGACCCTAGGTTTCGCCCAGTACGAAGTAATACACCCCAGGCGATAGTCGTCCCCACAGGCTCCTTATTCAGCGAAGTGAGCTATTCTGGTTTGTTTTTACATAAACGCATTTATAAACATGGCGACATGATCCAAGTTAATTTAGAAGAACAAATTAATGCCACTAAACAACAGAGCCTGAATCAAGATAAAGATAGCAAAATTGATTTGGAGCCTGAGGTGACCGCCGGCTTCATTCATATTGATAATACCGACTTAAATGTTAAGCATCGCCAATCAAGTTCATTCAACAGTTCGTCAGACAGTCAACAATCCAACTCCCTTGATGGAGTCGTAAACGTATTCGTAAATGAAATATTAGCCAACGGAAATCTTATAGTTTCTGGAGAAAAATGGATAAAGCTCAATGAAGGTGTGGAATATATTCGCGTTTACGGTGAGGTACGAGTGTCCGATATCACCGCAGACAACATTGTGAGCTCAACCAAACTTGGCAATGCGCTAATTGAGTATAGCGGCAATGGTCCTTTGCAAGAAAACCAAGATAAACCATTGGTAGGCAAAATATTATCCGTATTTCAATAAACAATAGGCTGACTAATTAATGCGAAAATGGATTGTATATCTAATCTTGCTATCACCTTTTTCAGTATTCGCTGACTGGTTCGAAGGTGAGGCGAGCATGCTCATCGGCGATGCCCCCGTTGATCAAATACGGCAACAAACCATTAAAAATGCCATCGCTGATGCATCATTTCAAGCTGGGGCTATGGTTTCTTCCGAGGATATTTTGCTTAACGGGCTGCTCGTCAATAGTAAAGTAATGTACCAATCTCAAGGTATGGTTAGACGAGCGCAAGTGCTCCAAGAAAGTATTGATGACGGAATTCTTAGTGTCAGAGTAAAGGTAGACATCAGCCCAACAGAATCCTGTAAAGCAAGCGCATACGCCCGAAGCATTATGATCACCCAATTTCAGATGTTGAAACCGAAACAAGCTGCAATTGGTGGTGTGTTTGAGCTAAATAAACATGTCACTAAACGTATTGAACAACAGTTGGCAGGGTATAACCAACAGGTAGATGTTCTGCTAATGGATCAGTCCTTTACCGAGCAAAATATTCTTAATGGTCTAAAACGCGATGACATCGCTGAAAAAGCTGAATATCTGCGACGCAAGTTTGGCTATCAATTCGCCGTCTTTGGTACTATTCGCGATCTTAGCGCATTTAAGCGCATCACAAAAAATAGGTTTAGCGAAGAGACTACCACAAGACGTAATTTTACTTTACGCATCTACGTATTAGATATTTATCACAAAGCCATTGTCTGGGAAGAGTCTTATCATAGCGAAGCCGACTGGGATTTTGCGCTACACCATGAAATAGATATGAACAGCAGTATATTCTGGGGTTCTGATTATGGTAGAGCCATCCTCAATACTATCAGCAGCGCTGTGGTCGATATAAACGATCTTATTACCTGTCAGCCAATATATGCTCAGGTGGTGCGCCGGATAGCAGACCGTCTAGTGATCAATCTAGGCCGCCGTCATGGCGTGAAAATGGGAGATAAATTTTTCTTACTTAAGGCTCTTCAAGATCCAAATAATTTGTCCAATAGCCATGTCGTTATTAGCCCAGTAGCAAACAGTAGCGTACAGGTCGTAGCCCTTGACAATGACAGCGCGCAATTAGCGAGCGTCCAAATAAATGGCTCAGTCTCAGCCCAGTTATTAGACCTAGTAAGTCCCATACAGACACAAAAGATTGGCATATCTCAAGGTATCTCTACTTACGATACCTCAAGTATTCCCTCTTTACAGCCAGCGCCCAAGCCTGCAAACAATTCACATTGACTCTACCCTCAGGCTGTAATTTACCTTAATGGTAAATCACTCATCTTTGAGATAGCGACCAAGTACAATGAACACGGCTCAACCGCCATTTAAAGTAAAGCTGCACGGTTAACGCAAAGCTGCGCGATTTAACGCAAAGCTGCAGGGATTACACAGTCAGTATGATAATTTTTCACAGTGGCTCAGTATCTTCCTTTCAAATGTGCGTGGGTCACATTCAAAGTTGAATGACGTAATTTCCCCTTTATATGCTTTGCACCGCGCCATGCTGTGAGCCTTGGTGCGTATTGTCACAAGCTTGCTATTGCCCAATTACAATGCCTGTGCGTTTCTATCTATTCGGTATCTTTCATGCATTTCGGTACGTTTTATGAGTTTCGGTACTTTTAATGCATTAACGCATAGAACAATTCGACCACAATGAACAACGGATGTGCTTAGTACCTGCAGTGCATGACGAGGAATATTGAATGCGCCACCAGATAAACAATTCTAATAACGAGCCTACCAGTAACCCGCTGGGCAATATCAATGCACGATTTCATTCCCTATACGGGCAACAAAAAAATGAAATCATTAACCAGATCAAACAAGGCGACGTTTTACTGGTCTGTCGCATGGATAATCGCCTTATTGTGAAATGTGGTGAAACAGAAGAAGCCTTCACTATCAACACGACTCGCTACCATGACCTTAAAGCGTTGAGTCACAGTACTCTAGCGGTTTACTACAGTCTTCTAAATACGTGGGATAAAGAAACACTAAAGGAAGTAGATGGCTGGATAAACGAAATACGCAGCCATGAGCCTAAGGAACTAAGCCAGGAATTGGCCGATGTCACCGCCGAGCTCGTAACGCACGTGAGAACTGCCGGCGCCCTAACGCATTCAGATATGAGCCAATACCAGCAAGCGTTAGAGCCAATTTACGCGAAGCTCATGACTCAAGCCGCGAAAGACGAAATTGAAAGCCTGGTGAGCACATTAAACGCGATACGCGAGCAGTATAACTACCCGAGTTCAAAGATGTTTATGATCGTATTCGGTGGGCACCAGCCCCGCTACAAGGCGCTAGCATCCATGATATTCAAACGTTGGTTTAGTGGCTTAGAGGAGCACACACTTAATAGTGATCACCATGTTCGATACTGTGAAGGAGGTGAAAGCCTCGACGACGCTATCGAACTCGTCGCCAGTGCTATCCTCGATAAAGATTTAGCAAAATCGACCTTAGGAAGTGCCTTAGCATTAAATCGAGATGTGCTGAGCCTTGTGGCGCAACGAGCCATTGATGATTATTGGCGACAACACAACCTGCGCTAACACTCTTTTGGTGATTGTGGTTAGCCAACCCCAAGCACAAAAACATCGATTAACATATCCAGAGCCTGCGCCTGCGAACCTTTTCAATGTCAGGGCATTTCCGCCAGATAAATCCTAAGTGGGGCTACAAGCCTAGCCCCTAATTTAATTAGTTTGCTCATGTTCTGTTTGCCTATTTTCACTCGGCTTTTCTAATATATCTTCAACATACAACTTATTAATGAAAATCATTGCGGCCACGCAAAGTGGCGCCGCCAACAGAATACCCGCCATGCCGACCATCGCCCCTAAAGCAACCTGAGCAAATAGCGTTAATGCTGGAGGTAAATCGGCTAATTCGGCTTGCAACATAGGCGTCAACACATAGCTTTCAATCATCTGCACAGCAAAATACAAAATAGACACATACAACAGCGTATCAAGCCCAGTAATCACGCTGACCATTGCCGCTGGTATAAAACCCAGTATCGGCCCGATGTTAGGTATGAATGACAGCAAAGCCGCGATCACCCCAAGCACAAGGGCAAGGTCTGTGCCCAGCGCCCATAATCCTAACGTGGTTAATATCCCTACTAGCACCATTGAAGCGATTTTAGCCACCAGCCACCCCGATAATGCTCGACCACAAGCACCTAGTACTTCCCTTATTCGCTCGCGTCGTGCAGGCGGAACAAGTGTAACGGCCCCTTTGATATACCAGTCTGGATTGACGGCTAAAAATAAACCAAGAAATAGCGCAAAAATGAAGCTGCCGAAGCCATTTAAGGTCGATGAAAAAACGCTCGATACCGCATTTACCACAGTACTGACCTCTGAATCAGCAGAACTTAAATTAGTAAGGTTCTCCTTCAGCTGTGTCCCCCAGGGAAGCCCAGATAAATGTTCATTAATATAGGTATCAGCTTGGGGGATGCGCTCCATTAGCTCTTCCCCTTGGGCTGATATCTGAGGTGCTGTGTAAGCGAAAAAAAGACCTACGAGAACAAAAGGCGCAATAATGGTGACGGGCAGCAGAAATTTACTCTTAAAGCCGGTTTTGTGGCCGATCCAACTAGCGGATTCGCGAAACAATACGGCTATCAAGATCCCGCCAAAAAAGGTCAACAGAATTTTACCATTGGTGACAACCAACCAAGCAATAAGGAAAACGATCGTGGCGGTAATAGACTGAACAAGCGTGCGCGTGGCCAACTGTCTGGTATTCATATCATTCCTTAGCAGTAAACTTGGTTAGACGCATATTTGAGCCTAACCACGGTATATATGAGCACCTTATGCAAGAACGTGTCCTGAATTCCTCTCTAAAGCAGGGCTGGTCGTGATTTTAGAAATGAGCAGACGCGAATTGAGTAAGCGCCTCGGCTCTATTGGGATTAAAGAGGACGTCACCACTTTACAAGTGGGGTATAAAAGCGAATTTTACTTATCAAAAAAGTGGGTTTTAGCTCTTCTTGCCGAGCGATTTTTGCACACAAGCGAATACTTTACACAGATACTAATTCTCCTGTGAACAAAATTCACGGAGGTGAATTTCCCTTGTAATGGTCTTACAGTCTTCAGGTTAAAATGGAAAGGGATTTTCTCGCTCTGGTAGCTCTACAATAAAACGAATGTTGAGCAGTAAAGTAAAATAGAGCAGGTATTCTACTGCCAGTTAACTCTCGTTACGTGCTATCAATCGCCGCAGGCACTATCAATCGCCGCTGGCACTATCAACCGCCACCCGACACGCACTCACGTAATTTCGCGCATTTTCAGTGACTTGTTCTACTGTCATACCCGCTGTGTACAACCCCGAACCTAAGCCAAAGCCACCAGCGCCAACTTCAACAAAGCGACTCATGGTATCGCTTGATACGCCCCCCACTGGCAATACAGGCACATTCTTGGGTAGTACAGCCATCATGCCTTTGAGGCCATTGGCACCAATGGTATCTGCGGGAAAAAGCTTAATTGCATCGGCGCCTGCATCAATGGCGCTGAATGCCTCGGATACCGTGTAAAAACCGGGTACTGAATACAACCCTTTTGCTTTTGAATGGCGGATAACATCAAGGTTAACATTTGGTGAAATAATAATTCGACCGCCCACAGCGCGCACTTCATCAACCTGAGCACAGCTTAAAACCGTACCCGCACCGACAATTAGCTCTTCACCAAACGCTTCAACTAAACGCTGGATGCTCTTCAATGGTTGAGGTGAGTTAAGGGGCACCTCGATGATTTTAAATCCCTCGTTTTGTAATGCTTTTGCAACGGCGACGACTTCGTCAGGGGTAATCCCACGTAAAATAGCCACCAAAGGTAATGCATTCATAGCTGCGTTTAATGTCATTGAACTCATGCTATTTCCTTTGAAATTCTGTTTATGCACGGTGCGAATTATGGTTTACCTGTTACTTTGACATTATTACCACTACCCAGACAAGAGACTGTTTCCCCCTCTATTAAGCAAACACGAAATACTGCTCTAGGAAATACACGCTAATCTCATTCTAGTTTACAAGGGAACGGGGAAACGTGTTCCCCGATGGCATTATCGAGCAGGCATGCGAATGCCGCCGTCTAAGCGGATGGTTTCCCCATTGATATAGACGTTCTGAGTTATGTGAATACATAGGCTGGCAAATTCGTCAGGCTGTCCCATCCGTTTAGGGAATTGGATGTTCTCCACCAATGCATTTTGCACTTTTTCTGGCATTGCCAGCAGCATAGGCGAACTGTTTGGTCGTATCCTAGAGCATTATTTCTTCTTCATTAAACGAAATATTCGTTGTGATAATTGAAATAAAAGTAGGCGTAGTCTCACCTCTTATTTTAATAGATAGCACAGTCATCGTTGTGCTCAGAAGCATTTCCCAATAATAAGCCCCTATTAATCCCGCCAATTAGATTCACATATAAAAATAACAATTCAAATAAATATTATTAACTTCAAACAAAAACTTGAATCTAGACGCTCAATAACTAAAAAAACACAACAAAAAGCATAAACAAAACACGCATTTTACATATGATTTACAAAATATTAATATAATGCTTTAATAACACTCGGCTTCAAGGGTAATATTTTAGGCCATTCATGAAATCTAAAAATTCAATTTGAACGTTAAAAGTAAGGTATCGAATGAACATTAATTTTAGAAAAATAGTGAAATCCGTCTCGGTCGTGTGCGTTTTATCGGCTTCTGCACTAACGCACGCAGTCACTCCGGATGTTGACGGGGAAGGCAATTGGTTAATCAATGACGCAGGCTTTACGTTTGATGCAAACGTAAGTGATGAATTTAACCAAGCAGGACAGTGGCAAACGCCAGACACTGCAAAATGGAACCGCTATCATCCTACAGGTTGGCTTGGCAATAACAGCTTTACCTACAGCAATACACTTGCTTACACCCATCAGGGCAACCTTGTATTAGAAGCAAGGCAAGGTGACTTTCTCGGTGATAAACACACCACAGGGATTGTCTCTAGCAAGCAACCGCTTAAATACGGATATTTCGAAGTCAGAGCCAAAGCGGCTAACAATAATATTGCCAGTAGTTTTTGGTTTTTTAATCGCAATAACAGCAATGGCGATCAGTATGAAATAGATGTATACGAACACTTTCCTTACGTTGGCTGGAATGATCAGACCAAGAGTAAAAGCAATATTCACCACTTTGTGTGGACACAACAAACAGGCAATGTGGATCAAATTCCAAATTACAGTTACGCAGCCCAGCTTGAAAACGGCGGTGTAAACACAGATTGGCACACTTATGGCGTGATGCGAACGCCTGCGGGCATATACTTTTACGTAGATGGTAAAAAAGTACGCACCATTTGGAAAAGTGCAGTGAACCCTGCGGATTACCCAGGTGATGTGGATATGCCGGTTATACTTGATATATTAGTGTACGATTGGCAATCAGGGGACAATGAGCCTAGACAAGAGCGTTCATATTATTACGTGGATTACTTTAGAGCGTGGCGCTAGCCTGGGGTAATTAACATATTAACGGCCGGCCTCTACCGGCTTTTTCACTGTAACGATATTTTCCCAGCCATCAAGCACGTGTCAGCGTATACCTGCTCGTAGTCATACCAAACTTTACTAAATACATTAAAAAAATAAGGATGTTAAACCAGTAACCCCGCTACTTTTAGACTCTTTATCTGCGCCAAGCTTTTTGTAAATAAATTCTTATTAGGGGTAACGTATTTTATCACCACGTTTGGTAGCTTGTTATGCCATAGGCAAACAAAGAGTGCGCTATGCGCACGGTGCTTCACTGAGCGATAACTCTGACAGTATCAAAAGGTGAGAAAAGTTAGGTGGGCCGAATCGAAAATAAAATTAACTAACCTGAACGAAGCTTATTTTTGAGGAGGCTGAGGACTAAATCACGCCGAGTTTTAGTACTCGGCGCGGTTATTTTCATTCACCATTACTCTGGAGTAATGTCCTCTAAGGTAAAGTCATCTGCATACCAGACATGCCCTGGGGTCATTAAATTCACTTCAAACAAAGTTTGCGTATCAGGCCAATCGAGCCCATCAAATTCGATTTCGACGAGTTGCCAGTCTCCGGTTTGGGTGCCACCAAACCATTTTTGTCCCGAGCTTTTCCAACCACCGTCTAAATTGATGAACTGACTCATACCACCAGACCACGCTCCTGTTGTCAGGCGTTTTAGCTGAAAACTTAACATAAACTTCTTGCCTTCTTTTATTAACGATTGTGGCAATACAGTTTCGTTTACTGAAATTCCCGCCCTTCCATTTGTAGTATCAAATTTAATACCATAATTCCCGCTATAAGCCGCGTCTTCACTGACTTCTACATCACCATTTGAACCGAAAACCAGTTGCCAATCTCCCAGAGTGCCTGACTCAAAGTCACCGTTATCAGCCAGCAAATTGTTGCCAGAAGGAGGTGTGTTCGTTGAGGTAATTTCAACGTCCGTTATGGTATGACCATCTACACTGGTCCGCCAGTCTCCGCCAATTTCACGCAAGGCCGCAATTATTTTATAGCCTTTGCCAGAGGCAAGTGTTTCTGCGAAGCTAAGCGTGACTTGTGTTGTGCCTTCTCCCGCTGGCACAGTAACACGGCTCAATCCAAGCCATGTGCCTTGCGGGTCAATCAACTCAAACGCAACATCGCGAGGGATCCCCGTCGAGTAATCAATATCAAGAGTAATGCTATTCGTCGGCGCCATAGAGGAAACATCGTTGGTAATGACGATGGTGTTTCTTACCGTTAATTCATCTTTAACTTCAACACTCGTAGACGCCATATGACCGCCGTCATAACTTTGCGCACTTATCTCTACAAACCCCGGCGAAACGGGGGTTACTACCCCATCTTTAACCGTTGCGACAGATTCATCACTGGATTGCCAAAGTAAAAATTTGTTTGTGGCCGTTTGCGGCAATACATTGGCTTGCAAGCGATAGGGCCGATCTTTTTTGATGGCGACGAAAGATTTCTGCATTTCAAGGCCTGAAACAGCAACCACGTGCAATGACTCTTGCTTCTCAACTTCTAAAATCAAAGAACTCACATGCCCTTGAGAGTCGGGAAATGTTAACGCAACGTCGGTGTTAGTTTTCAAAAACTTAGCGGGTACTGGGATTTCAATGACGCCAAAAAAGTCATCACGGGCGGCCTGATCATACCCGCGCCAGTCATTCGGCACCTCAATTCTGTGGCCATTGACCAATACAATTGGCTGCTTAGATTTATCATGTTTTCGCCCGATCCCCATTTTAAGCATCGCCGTGCCCTGTGAGCTATTGTAGCCATGCATGGCATAGTGGTACTGCAGGGCTTTTGCTGTGGTAGGCGAACGCTCTGCTCTTTGTATTAGGCGTGCAAAATCGGCACTGTCACGCCAAGCATCTGGATATTTACGTATTATATTCGTCAATTGACGATCGAAACTGCGCATAACAGATGTTAAACGATTAACTTCGTTTGGTTTGATAGCGTCAACCACTGATTGGTCAAACTCTACACCTTGATATACGTCAGCAAAGGCTGTGGTAGTTTGCGCTAAATCGATATCATTAAACACAAATGACAGCTCAGCGTTTTCTATTATGGGTTGCAAATAAGTTTGAGCGTAATAACTGCTTTTTCGCACGATACTGTCAGGAGAGATTTGCTGTGCAAACACGTATTCGAGCACGATGGTTTCGTGCGCTGCCATGGTAATAGTAGACGGCGCTGAAGCGAGCACCTGGTCCGTGTAATTTGCCGCTTGATCGTAAGGTACATCTAGGCGTTTAGCTCGAACTTGAGATACCGAGTTCCCATGATCGATGAAACGCAAATCAACCTCTTTACTGTTATCTTCATAATTGTTCAGCGCCACATATAGCTTATTGCCATAATTGAATGCCTGTACTGCAAGGTCAGGATCTAGCGTATCTATCGCAACTCGATTTCCCTTTACGTCAGACCATAAGTGATAGAAATAGGCTTTTTCGGTTGGTAGATATCCATTAACTTTATTTGAAGTGATTTTATCCGGGTCAGGGCGCAGCACGCTGGCAGAATACGGGTTAAAATTATTTGCATCATAAAACCACTTTGATATTCCGGTGATAAACGGTGTAGAGGTGAGTACTCTATCTTCCCTTTCCAGTAACGAAAATAGAATGTGATTATAAGAGCGTAATTCCTGAGCACTTTTTGCAGCGCTGTATTCAACGGGATAACCGTCAATGATCCCGCCATATTCGGTGATAGCGTGATCTTTGACTTCCCCCCATTTAATGTAACTGTACGCTTCAATCATATCGATAATCGCTTCAGCATTACTCCCTGAGCGCAAATTGTCTTGCCCCGCAACATTTACACCATCGTATAAGTGGAAAGAGAAACCATCCATGTGGTCACCAGCGACATCCATAAACATCTTTTGCCGTGACTGCCAATGAGAGAAGTCTGACAGCTCAAAAGACGGCCAAGCAGAAGAAAAACCAATAACATTGGTACTTAAACCGCGTTGATCAAACGCTTTCCCTATCTCAGCAAACCACGTTGCCATGTGTCTTTGTATCGCTTCGTTCGCCACTGGATCCCAGGGGCCATCCACAAAATCTGACGCATGTACAAACGGCTCATTCATCGGCTCATAGAAGAGCGGCCGTCTTTCCTCTTCAAAATAATACTCGAAGTAATCAGCTGCCCAACGAGCCCCTTCAACAGGGTCGTTGTCTGCTACTATTACGCTTTTTGGGTGTTCCGTGGCAACGATGCGATTAGTACCAAACTCATAATAAGCCCCCGCTTTAGCATTGCTAATAGATTGCGCCCCATCAAGCATCGCTTGTTCTGTATCTGGATAATTAGCGCTGCCACTTAGGGCCATAGGTCCCCAAAATATGCGGCCATACTGAGCATTAAGTTCATTTTTAATGTAAAGCATATCTTGCTCACTAGCCCCAGGCTCTCCGGGACTTGAATGAATATTAAAGAACTTATTGCGATCTAATGCTGTGTTGTCGCCTACATACAATTGTTTACCTAAATCAACGTTAACCAGCGCCGTTTGACCTAAAGATACATGCGTATATGCAACACAAACCAAACCTAGAGCTATGCCAACCGATGCCTTACTGGGCTTAAACCGTTTCATTTAACACCTCATTTTATTTACATATGATTAACAATCATTGCAGATAAAATTAGCTGTGTAAAAATATTCTTTATTAAGCAGCTTTATGTAAAGTGTTTTTTAGGTAACTATTTTTCGTTGAACAAGGTATTTCGACCTAAATACAACAAGACCTCATCTTAAATCTTAGCTATGAAAAACTCTAAAACTTAACATTAACAGTAAGTTAAATGATATTCCGCAGTGAAAAATAAGCCGCTGCATCAATTAGCTAGCAAGCCTAATGTAAAACTAATGTTAAATCACTTGCTAACATACCTACGATCACTTATAAATAGATGAAATTCACATACAAAAACAAAAACTCATGAATAAAAAAATAATATTTTTAACGTTATTGTCATTCTTAATATTTCCAGTCATCACGCAAGCCAGTGTTGTGCCAATAGGTACAGCTGCAGACGCTACGCTCGCTTTTGACGACCTCAGCTCGTACATATCAGCAACACAACAGACCGACAGTTTTATGATGGGTGCGCAAAGTAGCCAGGTAAACAATGGCCTATTATCAGGGAACAACCCCATTAGTGCGGTAATGAACGACCCTATTTTTATTAACAGTTCACTTGATGCTGAAAATTCTGATGTAGATTTTGAATATGTACGCTACTTTTTCGAGGTTAACTTAAATAACGCTAGTGCAGACAGCACAGCCGAATTTGTGTTTGACTATCGAATTTCTCAACAGGTCTCAGCCAGCGCCTCAGATCCCTTGGTTGATGACGCATTCGTGGATTCAGCGTTTGCTTTACTTGATGACACTAATCAAGAGTTTCTCTTCCGGACGATTTCGTCTGAGCTTAATACAGGTCCTCAAACTTCCAATGGCAGCGGAACATTTTCATTTTTGCTGAATGCAGGAGAATCACTTTCTTTTGGTGGTTATTATGAATCAAACTTGTATAGCTTTGGGGAAGCGGCTTTTTCTGCATTGACGAACGCTGAGCTGACTTTATCTTCTGTCAATATAACAACGAACAACGTATCAGCCCCTGGCCACCTTGCCCTAATGTTTATGTTCTCTAGTTTGATGTTGGTGAAACGCCGACGAGCGTAACGGTAGCTATCCGTCGTGGACTATTGCTGTTAATTGCTGCTAATTCTCAGCAAATTTGCAGACCTTTTTTGGGGCGCTATGCCTTTATCACCTCACGACGTTTTCTGAGCGTGCCGAGGCTTAGCTTTTGCTTAAGTAAATGGTTGTGTCGGTGCAGGCATTTAGTTATACCAACGCCATTAAATAATTCGCCGGATGAACCCTGAGAGGGCACTATTTAATGGAATTGGTATTAGTTAAAGGCAACACGAAATGCTCGCTGAGTCGCAATTGAATGATAGCCCCAGGATGCTGAACCACAACAGCAGCGAATTTAGACGCATGCTCCACTGCATCCTCGCTAGAATAACCATTTAAACGGCTAGATAAATAGACTCCAGCGAAGGCATCCCCTGCTCCTGTGGTATCTTTTTGTATTGCAGCTGGCTCAAACGCTTGATGGCAAATCATGCCATTGATGTCGCAAATATCAATTCCTCGCGCCCCACATTTAATGACTTGCTCCTGCACTGCAAATTGATTCAAAAAATGATGTACATCCTTTGCCTGGGCATGTTGATACAAGGTTTCATGGTCTTCTAAACCAGGTAGCGCAATGTCCGTCAGTGCATAAGCTCGCTCTAACCAATACCTAGCTTCGGTTTTATCTGCCCATAAACGTGCACGATAATTGGGGTCAAATGCTATGGTAGTTCCCCTATCTTTAGCGCGATGCAATATACTTAACAGCTTATGTCGGTCTTGCTCGTCTAGGATCGCAAGGGTAATCCCACTAAAAAATATCAGCGCGTAGTTGTCGTCGTCAATAACGCTTTCTTCGAACTGTTTAAGCATGTTCGTGGCCGCTGAGTTCTCACGCCAATAGGCAAATGACCGTTCGCCGCTATCATCTGTGGTAATCGAATAGATGCCCAAATTGCGTTCGTGATCACGGCGAATCAAGTGGCTCTCAATCCCCTCATTTGCCATTGTTTCCAGCAGTTGCTGGCTAAACACATCTCTGCCTATGGCGCTCAGGTAAGCGACCTCAAAACTAGGACAAACTCGCTTAGCGTAGACCGCACTATTATAGGTGTCGCCCGCAAAACTCGTGTGCACTTTACCGTTTTCGTCGCGTCTTAATTCGAGCATACATTCACCAACAAATAGTAGCTTACTCATGTCATATTCCTTGCGCGTGTCCGGCTACCACCAAGTTGCATACAAACCCGTTAAAATGATGATCACACCAATAGCGGCCACATTGAACCCATTAGTTGTTCTAAAGCTGATGTCTTTTAGTTCAACACCTTTGTTTACCTCTGGCGCGGCTTCAAATAATGAAACGACATACGCCAGCGCTAAACATAGAAGGAACACCAAGCCGATGCGATCCATAAAGGGTAAGCTAGGCCAGACAATAGCAAGCAGTACAGAGAAAGCAGCTGATCCTAACGCTGCAGCAAGTGCAGCCGTTGATGTTGTTCGAGACCAAAACATACCCATTAAAAAGATCACCGTAATACCAGGTGAAAATAACCCGGTAAACTCTTGAATGTACTGGAATGCTTGTTCTGATTGGCCGATAAGCGGCTGAGCAACTGACACGGCAATCACTAAGGAAACCAGCGTGGCTACGCGACCAACATTAACGTAATGATGCTCACTTCTTCCCTGATTTAAAGGACGGTATAAATCCATGGTAAAGATAGTAGAGATACTGTTAGTCATTGATGCTAATGAAGAGATGATCGCGGCCACAAGCGCAGCAAAAACCAGCCCTTTAATACCAATCGGCATTAAGGACATCATTGAGGGGTACGCTTGATCTGCCTTGTCTAAATCAGGGAATAACAGTACTGCGGCTATTCCCGGCAATACCACAATAATTGGCATTAAAAGCTTCAAATAAGCAGCAAAGGCAATGCCTTTTTGTGCTTCTTGTATATTTTTGGCAGCTAAAGCACGCTGAATAATGTATTGATTAAAGCCCCAATACCCGATATTCATCACCCACAATCCCCCTACCAGCACTGATATGCCAGGTAAATTCATGTATTCGCTGTTGTCTGGGCTCAAAATCATGTCAAAGTGACCGGGGACTTTGTCAGTTAAAATAGCAAAACCTTTGACCAGACCTTCACCGCCAGACACTTGTTGCAAAGCGAGGTAGCTCAGTAGTAAGCCCCCAAACACCAGCAGCACCACTTGAATAATATCTGTATAGGCCACCGCCTTTAGGCCGCCATAAGTAGAGTAGGCAACAGAAAATATCGCTAAAAATAACATCCCATACAGCCAGTCAATCCCCGCTACGCTTTGGATTGCCAAGCCCCCTAACCACAACACAGACGTCAGGTTAACAAACACATATACGGCTAACCAAAACAAGGCTAAGGTTGTTTTTACTCTGCCATCAAAGCGCTGCTGCAAATATTGCGGCATGGTGTAGATTTCGTTCCTCAAAAAGATTGGTAGAAAATATTTGCCAACTAAAATCAAGGTAATGGCAGCCATCCATTCATAAGAGGCGATCCCTAATCCCAGTGCGAAACCAGAGCCTGACATACCAATAATTTGCTCAGCAGAGATATTCGCTGCGATCAGTGACGCTCCGATGGCCCACCAAGGTAACGATTTGCTCGCTAGGAAGTAATCTTTCGTGTTTCGTTCATGAGACTTTTCGTCCCGGGAAATCCATAACGCAATAGCAAGAAGCGCCAATACATAGGCCAGAAATACGCCGATATCCAAGGGGGCTAATGTGAGTGTCATCCTAAATTCCTCTTACGCAGACCAGCTATGCTGATTGTTGTTAATGACGGGAGCTAAATTGATATACGCCGCTTCTAGGGCATGTTTGAATTCGCCATTAGCGGCTAATGACGGGGGAAAGATAGCTGTCATTGTCAAAAATAAGGCCGTGTCGTTGTATGCTTTGCCGTTGCACGAGTCAGTTACTTTCTTTAACTGAGCTGCCAATGGGTCCACCACATTTTCACCTTTCGCGAATTGCAGACGTACAAAGTGCATCCAACTGGCTAACGCATGGCAAAGTAACGCCACGCTGCGTCCTTCAATTAAATTTTGCTGAACAATAGGTAAAATACGCATGGGGATTTTTTGTGAACCGTCCCATGCTATTTGACTCAACAAATGGCGAATGGCAGGATTTCTGAAGCGTTGCAAAATATCTTGGCTGTATTGTTTTGCATCCAGTTCTTTTGGCCCATCAATAGAGGGCAAAATTTCTTCCTCGATCATTTTCTCAATAAATTCCACCAACTGGGTGTTTTGCATGGCGTCATACACTGTTTCAATGCCGAGTAAACAGCCTAAATAAGCAATGCTTGAGTGAGGGCAATTTAACAACCTCAGTTTGGCTTTTTCAAAGCCCTCGACATCTCGGGTTAGAATAGCCCCCACTTGGTCCCAAGCGGGTCTATCAGCGGGTAAGCAATCCTCAATCACCCACTGTAAGAAGGCTTCCCGTTTAATGGGCCAATTGTCTTTTATGTTGAGCTTTTGTTGGACTAAGTCGCGCAGACTATCGTCTGTTGCAGGGGTAATACTATCTACCATGGTACTTGGGCAAGTTAATGAGTCAGCGAGCCATGTCGCCAGTGTTAGGTTCGTCTGTGCAGCAAACGACACCAATGCATTTTTTAATTTTGTGCCATTACCCGTTATGTTGTCGCAGCTAACAACGGTGAATGCAGGCAAGCCTTTTTCGTGCCTAACAGACAATGCTTGGACGAGTATTCCAACAGCGGAAATACGTTCATTCGTCCCAGCCAAATCGTGCTTAATATCCTCATGCGTCAGGTCAAGTTCACCTTGATTGTTAAGGCAATAGCCCTTCTCAGTAATGGTCAGGGTGACAAATTTTGTATCGATGTTCGTTAGCCGAGCAATAACATCATGGTATTGCTGACGTGCAACCAATACTTCTTTTATTGCCCCAACCACCTCAAAGTGTGTTTCTTTATCTAGCTCAGCCAAGCAATATAATCCATGTTGCTCGGTAAGTGCGTCACTAACACCACTAGAGCGCAGCGATACAGCGCTGATACACCAGTCTCCCCCGTGTTGCTGCAACGCTTGATGCGTGTACCAAGCCTGATGAGCTCTAAAAAACGCACCAGGTCCTAT
This sequence comes from Paraglaciecola chathamensis S18K6, assembly GCA_000314955.1. Taxonomy (GTDB): domain Bacteria; phylum Pseudomonadota; class Gammaproteobacteria; order Enterobacterales; family Alteromonadaceae; genus Paraglaciecola; species Paraglaciecola chathamensis. Next base: position 41,997 of record BAEM01000007.1, read on the forward strand.
ATGCACTATGCCGATTTTGGCGGCGCTAGGCGGCATACGGTATTGCGGAACCCTAATTTTTGGGTTAGCAATGTCTTTAAGGCTGTTTTCGTTAAGTTTTATAAGCTGGGTCATGGGGTTACTCTACTACCTGACTGATCAAAATGGCGTCGGCGCTGCCACGCCACGGTGAAATAAATAGCTGTCCTTTTTCGATATCACTAGCCTCGGTCATCTCCCCTGTTAGGGTGTTAAACCACTGCATCGTACGATTTGGCTCTTTGCCCTCAGGCATCAGATACCAGTTTCCTCTAGACATCTGAAAATTATCTTTCGATACATAAATTAGATAGGTGTCTTGTTCATCGACCATGGTATAGCCCGAGCCATTCTTGCCAGGCACAGGTGTGAAAGAAGAAAACGTAAAACGCTCAAAGAATGCAGCCATAGCGCTGAAATAACTAAACTTGGGATGGGCGCTGGGGTCGACTTGTTCAAATGGATTATAAATAATGACGTTCCACGCATTTGCTTGCCAATAGTAGGTGCTGTACACACCGGCAAATATCGTTAACCAGTTTCTTCTAAGTACCACTTCAGGGTCGGTGTAATCCCCTGGGAACACTTCATAAGGAGCGCTTTCATAGCCGCCATGTTCAATGTTATATATCACCTTGTCGGCGAAGCGTTTTCTAACATTGAGCATGCGGTTATAAATGTCATATCCCCAATCTTGGGTAGATATAAAATCGACTTGCTCAGGATATTTCGCACAATAATTAAAATCGTGAACCGTCACTAAGCGATTAAAATGGTTCATGCTGCGCAGCCGCTCAATACGCCCCTTAATGTAGGCTTCATCCGCTCGCCCATAGAACAATGCTTCTTTTGAAATATCCCATACAATATTGGGAAACGCTTGATAGCGTTTAACCACGTAGTCAAAATACATATTGTCTGCATCTGAATTCATATCAGGCCAACTAACCATTTTATTCCACACGTAAATCATTAGATGACTGACCATGCGTTTGTCGTGAAGCAATTGAATACTGCGATCCAGCTTTTGGAAAAACGCCACATTTAAACCTGAAAAATCAGGGTGTTCGTTACTTCCCAGAAACGGGTAGATATCTTGACATCCTCCGAATTCATGCTCTGGATGAGCTGCAAGTTTTGGGTCTTTTTGCCAACTCACATCATGAGCATACACATTCATCACCACATGATTAAAACCATGCTCTTTTATGCGTGACAACAAATGTTCACTTTTTGGCGTGTCCTTGTCATTGCTATAATCTAAGGCGAATAACCAATCTAACTCGTACCCCAGCAGAAAATACTCACTGCCATCTTCATAGGCGAATGCTTGTTTATTGTCAGGTGATAAGACCATGGCCCCGTGATTCGACGGATCATCATTCGCTACCACCTGCACAACACCCTTCACACCATTAAGCTCAGGCACATCTCCTTCGATTTGGTAGTGCCAATCGCCAATTTGCGCAGCAGAAAAGCGCAACAGCCAGTGATGTTCGCCGTTAAAAACGATAGGAACAGTTTGTTTCTTACCCGTTGCCTGATGGGTAAAATACGCATTCACCTGAGCCACAAAAGGATTTTTAGTGGTAGCTTGGGTCACTAAGTCAATATCCAGCACTTCCCATTTTTCAACTTGAAGTGGCACAGGATCGCCAGCCTTTGCCTGTGTTGAGGCTGACACTGGAGCTACGCTGAGCATTATCATCACAGAGCAAAAACAACATAGGGATTTGAGGTTAAATGTCATCGACTGCTCCTGGCGTTAGCTGAGAAAGGCGAAAGCCATTTAGGCGCACTTGTTGGTTGCCCTCGGGCGCCGCCATAGACAATGACGCCTTCCCCTGTTCGTTTACAGTAAAGGTGTGAAGCGCAAAACCAGCCGCACCTTTATTCGACCCCCCATCGCCTCTTTCTCCACCGCCCGCTTCGGTGATAGCGATACGCTTGCCAAATGTGGGACGATATTGACTAACACTTTGAGCGTTATTGCTGTGTTGGCTTGTAAAACGCAAAGGGCGAATAGCGTCGCCATCATCACTTAACATGTGATGCCATGTTTTTAGTTCATATTGCCCTTGGGGTAATTGACTAAAATGCAGCGTAATGGGCTGTCCATTCGTGTTGTTTATTCCATCTTCGATTAAAAAGCTCAGGTCACCCGGAACCCCCCAAGTATTATCCCAATGCAGTGGCTCAGTGCTGCCAGATAAGGCTACTTTTACCGGCTGTCCGTTGTCGGCAGTAAGCGTACGTGCGTCATTGCCCGACTGATGAGACCACACATAGAAGTTTTCTTGAGGATGCTGCTCATGATTACCAAAATCGACGTTCAGGGTCAGCGGGTCCAGTAAGCGGGGCGCGTCGCGCTTTGACTGTTCTTCACCAGATGCATTTAACGTCAAACTAGCACTGCCTGATTGCAACCCCTCACTATGGGCAGTCAAGGTTAATACCGTCGCCTTTGTACCTACCCGAATCATCACAGGAGCATGGCCGTTTCGCCAAGTCACAGGATTAGCACCAATGCTTTTATCACCCACAATCTGCCCATGGCCTTGTAACTCAAACCTAACTTCAGGGGTATCCTTATCAATAAGCCCCCCTTGTTGGTCTGTTACTTTTGCATAGGCAAGAATGATACTTGAGCCATCTGCCGTTATATCGAACCCATCAGCAGTCATATCTGTATCAAACGTGACTTCTAGCTTAGCAGCATCATTACCCTTCGTTCTTTGATGCTTAGCGACAACGCGTTTTCCGTCACTGTGGTATGCCAGCGCCGTTAACGTGCCGCTTTGCCAATGAAAAGGCACCAAAATAGAGGGCGAGTTGAGATGCTCATTTTGCGCCCCACGTGTTGCTTTAAAGCGGCCAACAGGGCGATCGTTATGCAATAGTTCAATTTCTGATGCATTGGTAAAAACCTGTACCTGCTGTTCAAACTGCCCACGAACGTCAGCAATATGTACCATAGGCTCAGACGTTAGCTCTGACTGATACCAATAGTAATTTGGTTTGGGTAATCGAAATGCGTCCCAGCTAGCTGCTTGCCAAACGGATAAATTTGGATATTGCTCATCACGTTTTATAAATGATTGGCTGTCGTGTGCACTCCAAGATGCCAAACCAATTAAGTTCGGGTCACCCTTGTAACGAGATACAATTTCTTGCAGAGAAAGGCTGTCAGTAGACCCTGAGTGTTCCATAGCAAAAAGCAAATCATCTGCTTGGCGCTTCGCTCCTCTGTAATCCATAACCGCATACAAATCGGTAATACCTGAGTGCTGTTCACCGGTCCAAAGGGTGCCATTATTCATACTGATCCGTGTAGGATCTTCTTCTTTGGCCGCATAGTGGAGCCGCTTAATGGTTCCTCTGTGATTAATGCCTGCTCCCCATCCCAACACTGATGGATGGTTGCGGTGATTTCGAATCATCCGCCGTGCGGCCTCTTCTAATCTTGCCATCCACAGTTCGTCTCCCATGCCAATCCAAGTTGGCGGCTCTTCCACGACGATTAACCCGAGTTCATCACAGGCTTGCAAAAAAGCATTGTCATGGGGGTAATGCGCCAAGCGCACTAAATTCATCCCAGAACGCTTAAACTTCAGGGCATCCAAACGGTGCAGGTTGTTTGGAACCGCATCACCAATATAGGGGAAGTGCTGATGACGGTTCGCGCCGATAATTTCTATTGGCTCGCCATTGAGTAACAGCCCTTTATTTAACACCAATTCGAATTTGCGGATCCCCAGTGGGTTAGTTTTACTGTGTAAAACCTTTCCTTCTTCATTTAGTACCTGACTGACAACCTTGTATAAATAAGGACTGTCGGGTGACCAAAGTTGTAAGTTTTCATCTATCCCTGTGGTGTGTTTCACCAAGCGAGTCGTGCCTGAATCAAGCGTATGTTCAGTGCGTTTTCGCTTTATAACAACAGCTTGTTGATCAACGATATAGGTTTGTACATAGAACTTGCGTGGCTTTTTATCTGCGTTTACAACCTCACTACGCACGGTGACCGTAGCGTCCTTTTTTGTCACCGCTGGGGTGCTAACAAAAATGCCTGAGGTATTTGAATCCCAATCGAAAGTAAAATGCAGCGGGTCTAAAACATTAAGGTAAACATCCCGATAAAGGCCACCAAATAGTACATAGTCGGCCGTGTGGCCATCAGGAGGGATCTGCTTGTTACGGCGATTATCTAACTCAAGCGTAAGCGTATTGGTTTGACCAAGAGCGACAAATTCTGAAATATCAAAATGAAATGGGGTATAGGCACCCACCGCGTGTTCACCCACATATTGGCCATTAACCCACAAACGGGTTTTCTGGTGAGCCCCTTCAAACTCTAAATAAACCTTACTGTCTGGACGACCACTGATGTTTACCGTTCGTTGGTAAAAACTAATATCGCGATGAAATGTCTGCTGGGATTTATCATCAGTGCTGTTATCTAAGTTGATTGAAGTAAGTGCATAGCTATGAGGAAGGCTAACCTCTTCCCAGCCGTGCGCAGACCATTGTGCGCTGCTTGGCTGATGCTTCACCGGCCCCTTGTGATAGCGCCATCCCAAATTTATATTCTCTCGCACGCTTATAGAAGTCGTTTCAAGTGTTTTAACTTGCCCGAATACATCTAAAACCACACAAGATATTAGACACAAAAAAAAGATACGCAGAGACATAATTCAACCTTACATCAACCAAACAATTCGCCGACAATACATCATTCAAATGCAATTGTTAATATTTATATATGATAACCAAAAGAATATTGTACGTTTATTTAACATAAGGTCATTAAGGAATTGAGTACGCAGAATCAGCAATAACACTATGATTGGTAGGTTAATTTATTATTATCAGAACATACATTTAGCTATTTTGAGCTCGGCGTAATCGCGCCGATAAAAACAAGGGAGAACCGCGAACACCTTAAATGCATATAAAAACAATGACTTTCATATGTAAATTTTATTTGCAATTCCAGGGCGTTTGAATTTATAGTATTGCTAACATTTTATTAACGTGAATTAATCAAAAATGGCTCGAAAAATGATACCAATGAAAAGTCTATTAGCTGTCACTGTTGCCACCTTACTGGCTGCGTGCTCAGAACAGCCGCAGGATGTGTCTACCACTACGAACGATAAAGCCGATCACAGTGAAAAGTTATCTGAAATCCGCAGTGTCGCTAATCAAGGTCCGTTTAAAGCCAATTGGGAGTCTCTCAAAGAGTATGAGATCCCTACTTGGTACCAAGATGCCAAGTTCGGCATTTTTATTCATTGGGGCGTTTATTCCGTGCCCTCGCATAATGGCGAATGGTACCCACGTAAGATGTATTTAAGCGATACAGAAGAGTTTGCTTATCAGCAGGAAAAACACGGCCCGCTAACCGAGTTTGGTTATAAAGATTTCATTCCACAATTTACCGCTGAAAAGTTTGACGCAGACAAGTGGTTAGAGGTCGTTAAAGACTCAGGGGCTAAATATATCGTTCCGGTGGCAGAGCACCATGACGGTTTCTCTATGTATGACAACTCCTACTCACGTTGGGATGCCGTTGAAATGGGGCCCAAACGGGATGTCATCGCAGAATTAAAAACGGCAGCAAACAAGGCTGATATTTATTTTGGCTTGTCCAGTCACCGTGCTGAAAACTGGTGGTTCTTCGAAGGTGGGCGAGAAGTGCCTAGTGATGTACAAGACGATGCCTATCGCGATCTGTATGGACCCGCCGTTAGCCGAGAAACCTCTGAAGCTGGCGAAACACCACCGACTCAAGAATTTTTAGACGACTGGTTGTTAAGAACAGTTGAAATTGTAGATAAATACCAACCTGATCTTATTTGGTTTGATTGGTGGATGGCATCAGAGCCGTTTCATCAACATGTAAAAGAGTTCACCAGCTACTTCTACAATAAAGGCTCAACATGGGACGACATGCCAGCTCTGAACTACAAAGACTTGGGCGAATTTCGCTCGTTTCCACCGGGTTCGGCAGTGCTGGATATAGAACGTGGACAAATGTCTGATACCTATGAGTATTTTTGGCAAACAGATACCTCTGTGTCAAAAACGTCTTGGGGCTATGTTACCAACCCTTCCTACCGAGACGCTAATTCGTTAGTCGATGATTTGATCGATATTGTCAGCAAAAATGGTTCTATGCTGCTCAATATCGGTCCAAAACCGGATGGAACCATACCGCAACCAGAAATTGATTTACTGGCTGAAATTGGCAGTTGGTTAAAACTTAATGGTGAAGCGATTTACAATACTCGCCCTTGGGTTACATTTGGTGAAGGCTCTACTGTTGTCATAGATGGCACCAATTCCAATGATGCAGAGGCCCACCGTAAAGACTTTAATAGCAGTGATATTCGTTTTACTCAAAACGGCGATGCTTTGTACGCGACCGTAATGGCTTGGCCAGAAGATCGTGATGAGCTTACGATCCGTTCAATTAATAGCGAAAATTACCCTGATGAGGTAACCAGCGTGACCATGCTTGGTCATGATGGGGAGTTAAGCTACTCACAAACTGAGAATGGCCTAACTGTCACCTTGCCAGATTCCTCACCGTCGCCTTTCGCTCAAGTGATAAAAATCACGAAATAGGTCCTGTTGGCAGTCATCGGTTGTGTCCGCTGATGGCTGCCATTTTCTGTAGTTTCCCTAACCGGCACATGCAGCCATTTCAGTTCTACTCGTTCACTCTTTTTTTAACGCACTTTCGAATACCAATGCCTTCAATTACCATCCCCTCCATTCCCCCTCTATTATAATCCCGCGGCAATTTAAACCGCTTAGGCATAGGCGAGAAAGACCAATAGCAGATGCTGAGATTATTGCTGAGCTAGTGAGCGATAGACACCGCCGAAAGGACTTACGCTGTGTCGCTCGAACTTGAAAGCACAGTGGTTAATTACTTATTAACGTGGAATGGTATAAGAAGCGGCTAGATGCTGCCTCTTGCACACTCACCTCAGCAGCACTAATGTCCTGTGCTGACTGTGGTCATACCCGATTGCCTGATGTGTTTATAGCTTTTCAGCATCTGTTTGATTCTATTTTGATGCTTAGGCGATTTGAGCAAATTCTTCGATTCATGCTCTTGTGGATTATGACTTAGGTCAAACAGAGCGATAGGTTCAAATTTCGAGATTTTACGGTCACTTTGCATGATGAGCTTCCAATCCCCTTGGCGATAAATCAATTCGTTATTCGACCCACCTTGCAACATCATAAAGTCGCGTTCTTCCTCGGATGCACTGGTCAACAGAGGCAATAAATTTTTAGAATCTGCCGTGGCTTTACTGTCGATGGGTGCGCCCGCTGCTGCGGCAATAGTGGCTAAAATATCTTGCACCAAAACGGCAGACGTTAGCTGCACACCCTTACTCAATTTACTCGGCCAAGAGACAATAAACGGCACTCTGTGCCCGCCTTCATATGCGCTATTTTTACTTCCTCTATATTGACCACTAGACCGATGCCCAGCCTCAAGTGTGCCGGGAATGCGATAGGCCAAACCACCATTATCAGACGTAAAGATAATTAAGGTGTCGTTGTAACGCCCTGTGGATTTAAGCGCAGCCACTATCCTTTTCACTTGTAAATCTAATTCATGGATCATATCCAGGTGCGCAGAGGGCGTACTACCTGCCACCTTCTCACCATCAAAATAGGCGGGTGGCATATGGGGTAAATGAGCCATAGGACTGGCGTAATATAAAAAGATCGGCTGGTCTTTGGCCTGCCCTTGAATAAACTCAACCGCTTGTGAAGAAAGCACATCACCTATTTTACTGGTTTGCCAGGCACTGTCTCCCATGCCATCGCCTTTGTCAGATATCGTTTTTACGTCAGACGCCGTCGACTCATTAACATGAATAATACTTGAAGCACGTGATAGCGGTGCCCAGCGTTGATTTTCATATGCTAAATACAGTGGCCCCTGGATCCCATCAGGAAGCATATAGCTATAATCGAAGCCGAGATCATTCGGCCCGCCTGCGACCATTACCGATAAATCAACGTCTGCTAGAAATCCTTCATCAGAACCTCTAAAAACGTCTTTAGCGCTTTTTCGCAAGAAATCACCACCGAGGTGCCACTTACCAACGAATCCAGTTTTGTAGCCTGCCTGGCGCATCACATTGCCAAGGGTAGGTGTATTGGGCGCAATAACATTTTGCTGAAAACTCCCCCACACCCCCCAAGGTGATTCAGAGCGATAGTTATTCTTGCCTGTCATCACACTAAAGCGCGTCGGCGCACATAGTGCGGTAGCCGAATGCGCATCATTAACCCACACGCCTTGCTGGGCGAGCGCGTCAATATTCGCAGTGCGCACGACAGGCTTTTTCGCCAAAAGGTTTTCTGTGTAGTAACTAATGTCACCCAGTCCGATATCATCGGCCAAAATCACCACCACATCGGGCTGCTTGGCGAGCGTTCCAGCGCTTTGAAACGGCAAAGAAAACAGAAGAAATGACAGCCAAACGAAAGGAGAGCGGGCCGAAAAACGTTTGGCAAAAACGCCAAATAAGCGCCAAAAGGGGTTAAAAAAGCGGTGAAAAAGAAACGATTTCAAAATATTGCTCAAATTATCTAGGTTGAAGGTTTGCTTCACGGTTACATGCACTCCTGCTCGCTTGGGTGATTTCACCCTAGCAGACTTGGTGAAACGTCCATATTTTATATATGAATGTATAGTTTCTAAAATCGCATAACATTAACCTCACATTACGCTTCATTTTTGGCGTACTTTGTCATGATAGCTTTGCGATAGCGGTTTGGTGTGCAGCCATATTGTTTTTTAAATTGAGCAATAAAGTGTGAAGGGTTCGAAAAGTTCAAATCATAACTAAGGTGTGTAATAGAGACCCTGCTCTGCCCTAGCATTCTTGCTGCGTGATACAAACGATGACGCACCACATATTCGGAATAAGAAAAACGGAATATGCTTTTAAAAACGCGAGAAAAATAAGAGGGCGACAGATGACATTTTTTCGCTGCTTCTTCGAGGCTCAACACCACACTAGATTGCTTTCTAAATATTTCCATTACCGGTTTGATCTTCGCATTGAGCGATCTTGAGCTTAAAATACGCGGTACTTGAGCATTTTTTACTTCCCCATGCTCTTTGAGTATGACCAATGCTAAATTCAGTAACGCGATACTTTTGGCATGATACTTATCTGAGTTAAAGCTTTCGTGAGCCCAACGAATAATCTGTAGCAGTTGCGCTTGATATGCATCAGGGATACGTAAGTGCATGCCAACTTCAAATAAACTAGATAAGCCACTGAATTGCTCGGTTTCAAAGAGAGCTTTCGGAAATTGCACGATATACCACGACTTAGCATCATTGGTGAGATCAAAGTCGTGGGTTTCCATGGCGGGTGTGTATACCACATCGAACGGTCGCAAGGTGGTTTCCCCTTGATGATAGTAAAACGTGCCTTCTACCTGTTCGAAAAAAATGAGTTCTTGTACTTCATGGAAATGCATTTCACATTGGTAGTGTTCTTTCTGGCGATAGCTCACATGATGAATTTCAATTTCGTGGCCGTCCTTGATACAACAAGGTTCGCAATAAGCACCTGAATGTACTGTATTCATTGACTTTCTCCGCTGTTAGCTTGGCTCACTTTCATCGTGTCACCTCTACCATCACAGACGTTGAGAGCCCTGTACGTTGATAAGTGGGCGCTTTATTGGCCGCTAAAGGCTGTGCATCTTCCCAAGAATAAGCACGAACTGTTGCCTGCCCCACTTTGTGTGCTTTGATCTGCCCAAATTTGTCAACGCTGACGATATCTGGGGCGCTGGACTCCCAAATAACACCTTGCCTTTGGGCGTGTTTAGGTAAAGCGTTGACATGAAGTGTTACGCTGTCACCAGGTGATAAGTGTGTTTGTGCTGCATCAATACTTAGTTGCGTAACTGGGGTTAATTTATGTTTGTCTAAGATGGCCCCAAGGTAGCGATAAGCATCAGCTTGCTGCGCTGTAAGGTGCGAGATATCCAAGCCGCTGAAACGCTTTAACTTCCATTTCTTTTCAACAACCTTGCTCCCTTGACGCTCAAGGGGGTCAGTACGCAAATCAAAAAACCTGCCTTCAGGGAAGTCTTTATCTGGTGCATAGCGCTTAAAGTGTTTATTGAATGCGTAGCGCAAAACCTTATCTTCGTCTTTGTAGGTCTCATTGCCGATATACCAGGTGTAAATGTACTGCCTGTGCTCGTCGTTTCTCTGGCCTGTTGCTTGGGGCCAAAAGCTGATGCCATCTATTTGCTGAGCATTCGGTAGCTCGATACCAGCGGCTTGCGCAATCGTTGGATAAATATCGGTTAAATTAACGAGTCCATCATAGGTGCGATATTCAGTTGAATTTCCAGCTGGAATTTTCCCCGGATAATGCAGCACCAAGGGCACATGTAAGCCGTTGTCTGCGTTGCCGCCTTTTCTACCAGGATAAATGCTTCCATCAGGTAGCACATGGCCGAAAGTTTCTTTGGTCCCGTTATCGCCCATAACCACGATTAAGGTGTTATCGAGCAAATCTTGCTGGCGCAACTTTTCCACCACATTTCCTATCATTTTGTCCATGTAGCGGATCATGTCCGGGAAGTATTGGCGATCATCTCCTCGCGTGTTGTTGTAGTCGGCATTTTCAGGGAACTCATCAAATATCGATTCAGGTTGTGTATCAGGTGTCGGCTTATGATCGTCATGCACTAAAATCATCGGGTAATACAAGAAAAAAGGATTGTGTTTGTTTTGTTCTATAAACCGTAACGCATGGCGATTAATAATGTCTGGCCCGTACCAACGTCTGCCCGTCTCAGGGTCGAGGTCATTTCGGCTGTTGTAATTGTGCACTTGACCATTTATCACAAGGTTCGGATTAATATACCGTTGGCCTTCAGTTACCACATCAAAGGCGGCGTAATCATCCCAACCAAACTCGCTTATATAGTCTTTGCCTGATACCTCTACTGTGCCGCGGGTTTGTTTCCACTTTCCAAATAGGCCTGTGGCGTACCCTGCTTTTTTAAAGGCATCGCCAAAGGTTAAATCAGAGCTATGCTGAGATTTTGGTTGAAGGTAATTCCTGTCGTTTCGTTTGCCACTCATCAAGGCAATTCGCGTGTTTTCACAGATTGGATAAGCAAAGGCTCGATCTATTCGTATACCTTGCTGCGCCAATGCATCGATACTCTCAGTAGCGAACTCTTCCTTGGTAAATTCACCGTCATAACTGTGTAATCTGTTTGCCCCGTATGCCGTCACACCATAGTGACTCAAATCATCAATAAGGATCAGTACCACATTGGTATGTGTTTGATGTGCTTTATCTATTTCCGATTGCGGTGTAGCAGCTTCAACTGACGTCTCAAGGCTAGCAGTATCATTTTCTCCAGAGAGCCTAGTACAGGCCGTTAATAACAGCGAAGCGATTACACAACCAAATAAACCGACGATCATTACCTGCATAGGACACAAACCCCAGAAAACAAACTTTTACATATGATACACATAATTTATATTTAATGTATACTGCTTTACCTATTTCTGTTGCATTAATGTAAATAAAGAGGCTTAGATGATAATTAGAAACGCAGCAATGTCCTTACTCGCTTTGTGTGTAGCAACGCCTGCTTTAGCAAATGACCAACCCTGGTTTGATACCCAACTTCCTACTCAAAAGCGTATCGATTTGTTAATTGATGCAATGACGCTTAAAGAGAAAACATCCCAGCTGGTCAATGGCAATGTAGCCATAGAGCGTCTTGGATTACCTGAATACGACTTTTGGAACGAAGCATTGCACGGCGTAGCAAGAAACGGCCGGGCAACGGTTTTCCCTCAAGCCATAGGAATGGCAGCAACATTTGATCAACACCTGTTGCTAAAAGCTGCATCGGTGATTTCGGATGAAGCTAGAGCAAAATTCAATGTTTCCAGCGAAATAGGCAACCGCAGTAAGTACTCAGGATTAACGTTCTGGACACCCAATATCAATATTTTCAGAGATCCTCGTTGGGGACGAGGTCAAGAAACCTATGGCGAAGACCCTTATCTTACTGCGCAAATGGGCAAGGCCATGGTAAATGGCCTGCAAGGGGACCACCCCAAATATTTGAAAACAGCCGCGGCGGCAAAGCACTTTGCCGTGCACTCTGGCCCTGAAGCACTGCGCCATGAGTTTGATGCTATCGCCAGCCCAAAAGATATGTACGAAACCTATTTTCCTGCCTTTGAAGCTCTCGTCACAGAGGCAAATGTCGAAACCGTTATGGCCGCTTATAACCGAGTCAACGGGCATCCTGCTGGGGGCTCAGACTTTTTACTCAATACCGTGCTAAGGGACAAATGGGGATTTAGCGGACACGTGGTGTCAGACTGCTGGGGGTTAGCTGATTTTCATCAATATCATAAGGTGACCGCCAACGCCGTAGAGTCTGCCGCTTTGGCCATCAATACCGGTACGGATTTAAACTGTGGGGCTGTCTACAATGCACTTCCCGATGCAGTTGAAGCGGGCCTAGTTGACGAAAAAACCATAGATAAACGTCTGTCTAAGGTACTGGCCACTAAATTTAAGTTAGGCTTTTTTGACCCTAAAGATGATAACCCGTACAACAATATTTCTGCTGACGTCGTCAATTCAGAGGCGCATGCACAAGTCGCTTACGAAATGGCGGTTAAATCGATTGTGCTTTTGCAGAATAAAAACAACATCTTGCCCTTAGATAGAAATATTCGAAACCTGTATGTTACCGGCCCATTTGCCAGTAGCAGCGAAGTCTTGCTGGGAAATTATTACGGTTTGAGTGGTAAAACCACAAATATTCTCGATGGCATTACTGCCAATGTCAGTGTCGGCACCACAATTAATTACAAACAAGGCATTTTGCCCTATCAAGCTAACGTAAACCCGATTGACTGGACAACAGGTGAAGCCAAGCAAATGGGCGATGTTATCATTGCCGTGATGGGGCTATCTGGCGCTTACGAGGGTGAAGAAGGTGAAGCGATAGCGTCCCCACACAAAGGCGATAGGCTCTCTTTAGATTTACCTGAACACCAAATTGCATTTTTACGTAAATTGCGAAAAGACAATGATAAGCCAGTTATTGTGGTTTTGACCGCAGGTACGCCAGTCAACTTAACCGAAATAGCAGAACTTGCTGACGCCATTGTATTTGCTTGGTACCCAGGCCAAGAAGGCGGAAAAGCCGTGGCCGATATTCTGTTCGGCGAGCGCTCGCCTTCCGGTCGCTTACCTATCACGTTTCCTAAATCAGAAGCGCAACTGCCTCCTTACGATGACTACAGCATGCAAGAGCGTACTTACCGCTATATGACACAAGAGCCTATGTATCCGTTTGGTTTCGGCTTAAGTTATGCGCAAGTCAAATTTGATAACATTACGCTTGGTAACACTCAGGCACTTGCCAGCAAAAACGAGCCGCAAGAGAACATGACGGTAACTGTGAATGTCACCAATACAGGGGAGCGCGAGTTTGAAGAAGTGGTTCAGCTTTATCTTAAAACGCCTGACGCCGGTGTCAGCCAACCCCTTCACTCGCTCAAAGGGTTTACCCGAATCAAATTGGCTGCTGGGCAAACCGAACAAGTGCTATTCAACATCCCGAAGAAGCACTTGTATTCCATAAATGCGCAAGGCAAACCAGTGCTACTAAAAGGTCAGTATAGTGTCATCGTGGGTAATGCCTCGCCTGGCAATCGCAGTGAAACACTAGGTGCTGCTAAACCACAAATAGCCAAGTTCGTTATCTAAAAACCCACCAAAAAGGCCAACATAGATTGAAGTGACCCCCAATAGTTGGCCTTTCTCTTTGGTTTACCCGCATACTCGCTGATTCAGCTGTCATACTGCACTTAAATATGCGTACTTAAATATGCGTACTTAGATATGGGTAAGAGTGCGAATTAATTGTTCGTCACTATTCTCATAGCAATGTTATCAAACACAGTACTATTAACTTCAGCGCCATCAACTTTAGTGCTGCCTTGCTCAGCACCACTCATACGCAGTGTGATTTTTTGCCCCTCTTGCCCCGAAAAGCGCAAGGTATAAGAAGAAAACGTATCAGCTGAAATACTCACCGACTCGAGTATTTCCCCCTGTTCATCTAACACATTTAACGTGCCTTTCGTCGCGTCTACTTTGTTGGTATTTTTAGCGTATACAGAAATCTGATACTCAGCGTCCTCAGTCAAGGTTACCCTTTGCTGTACATGACTTTGAGCGCCTAGTTTAACGCCCCATGCTTGGGTGTAACTCATATTCGGTGCGTCAGTAAAATTCGCTTGCTCACCCACCAGCTGCCAGCTTTTAGCTCGCATTGACGATTCAAACCCAGCATCCCTTAACAGGTTATCAGCAGATGACTGCAACTGATAGCTACGCACATGGTCGTAATAAGCCGTATTAATTTCAGGGTCATCTAATTCACTCTCGCTTGGATACGGTGCGTGGCCTTCAGGTATCCATTTAGGTTGCCAATTATACGTTTCAACTACCATGCGTAATGACATCTCACTGTCAAAAGGTAAGCGGTCTCTCTCGTGGGCAAGGTCAACTGTGCCGGTGAGCTTGCCGTTAAAATAAAAGTGCATTTGATTTGGAGTGACCCACCACATTGAATAGGTGTTAAAGTCCTCAGAAAGCTTAGCTTTGCTGTCATATTTCGTGCCCTTTGAAATATAAGGCGCCCCTTGGCATTTTCCGTCAACCATTTCGCTTGGTTTGTAGTGCGTATTTGAACGCATTACGTTAGCCCAGTTATCTTCTGGCCAGCCACCAATTGTCTCCAAAATATCCAGCTCGGTTGAATGATACTGACCACAGCCTTCCTCTCTTGCGTCCGCCTGATCAGAATGCAGCCAAAAAGTAGTCGACATTTTGGTTTTCGACGCTTTGATACGTGCTTCAAAGTAACCAAAGGTGGTAGGCATTTTTCCAGATACAGCAGCACCCGCCATGGAGTATGTGTCGTTAGGCTTAGGGTGAGTCGAAGTTTTGAGCTCTAAGTTGCCGTTTGCTACTTTCACATTCTCTTTTAAAAACTCTGCCGGTGGTCGTCCCTGCCAAGTCGTAATGTGGTCGCGCCATTTTGTGCTATCGAGCTGATGTGTATTAAACTCATCAGACATGCTTTGAATAGGCACCCATTCAAAGCCCTCTGGAGCTTGCGGTAAATAACTTGGGACACTGCTTGGTGCCGCCACAGTAGACATATCGTTATTACTTTGTTGGCAGCCTACCAAGCATAGCGCAGCCGCTAAGGCCGTTAGTACCGGCCCGTTGTTGTTAGCAATCATAGAAAATTCCTAATATTAGATAAAGAATGATTCCCTGAGCGTTTAAAGCACGTCAGGGGGAAGGTCAGCTAATTCGATTTTGATCCCAAGCGCATATTTGGCCGGACGCTTATTAGGTAGGCTTACTCTGAGCTTATCCGCATCTTGTTGCCAGTCGAGCTCCTTGTCGGTCGCTAATAAAGAAACGCGTTTAATCCGGTCAATCAAATGGTGTTGCTCACTACCCAGAGCGTTAAAGGAGATACTGCTTTGTTCTTGCGGCCAATCGAGTACAAAGGCATAAATCGTTTGGCCTTTTCGGGTATAGCGGATATCTCGCGAGGTATAGCCTGTGTCTTTATGATTGCCATGCAATACAAGTTTGGCATTCGTAGGACCTTGCCCGAATACGCTAAAAGGTCTTGTTTGGTAGATCCCCTCGCCGTTTTGCTCCAGCCAATCGCCTAGCTCCATTAGTACATCGACTTGATCTTGCGAGATAACCCCGTTCACATCAGGAGCCACGTTGAGCAGCAACGAGCCATTTTTACTTACGATATCAATTAGATCGCCAATCAACTTATCCGCTGGCATAGTTTGCCAATCGTCATTGTAAGACCAGCGCCACCCCCCGAGTGACATGTCTGTTTGCCACGGCATCTCGCGTATACGGTCTAATTTACCTGACTCCACATCGAGCACTGCCGCTCCATCTGGTATGGGCTTGTAGCTAATATTTTTATAATTTAATACCACACCTTGGTCGTTTTTAACGCCCTGGTTGTAATATTGGGCAAGCAGCGATTTACGCTTTTCTTCGTACTCTGGGTTAGAAAATCCTAAATCAAACCAGAGTAAGTCGGGTTCGTAGCTTTTCATCATATCCATGCTTCGGGCAAACCACTTGTTTACATGCTCTTCACTGTGGGGATCGGTAATAGCGTGAGGTTTTCCATAAAAGTCTGCAAACGCCGGGTCAACCGTATCCGTTCCTTCTTTGTAACCCCACCAGTACCAACCATAAGCATAATGGGAAGACATACCCACCTTCATGCCCTTCTCTCTAGCTGCTTCGAAAATCTCTCCTACAACATCCCGCTTAGGCCCCATGTTGACGGCGTCCCAACGGGTGATATTTGAGTCGTACATTGCAAAACCATCGCAATGTTCAGCCACAGGTACAACGTATTTCGCTCCTGCCTTTTCGAATAACGCTATCCATTGCTTGGCATCAAAATCTTTACCGTGAAATTTGGGAATGAAATCCTTATAGCCAAATTCTTGTGTGCCTCCATAGTGCTCTATGTGATGCTGGTAGACTTTGTTAACTCTATCTGGATTCGGATTACCTTTAATATCAATAGTTTGCTCTCGATACATATGGTATCCATAAAATGGCCCTAAGTATTTAGGCACCACATAAGGGCCCCAATGTATGAAGATCCCTAACTTTCCATCTTGGAACCATTGCGGTGTCTCATACTGTTTCAACGATTCCCACGTGGCTTCATAAGGACCAGAAATAAAAGAGTCTGATTGATTAGCTGACGTTTCTTGAGCGGCGACTTGCACACTGATACAGGTGCTCAAAATCGTCCCTAATATCGCACTAAAATATATAAAGCGAGCCATTAGCCTCTATCCTCATCAAAAATCTGCTACACAATCACCACAAAACTATCACATATAAATAACAACATTCAAATTTAAATTAAATGTATTACTGTTCAAATGTGAGACACACCCAAGGCGTAAACCATAAAACGCGCCATACAAACCAGGTTGTACCAACCCACATTAATAAGTGCCCCTTAAGAACGCACCCAGCGGTTTTTGATAAAGGCGTCGCTATGTCGTAATGACTGTTCTTTTTCAAATAGTGAGAACTTTCTATTCGTGAGAACTTTTCAATTCGTGAGGACTTCCAATTCGCGAAAACGCAGAGCAGAAGCCGCTGGGACATTCCTTCAGGCGAGTTTTAAATCATATATTTTTTCCATCTCCACCCACTTCTGCCCTTCCTTTGCCCAAGGTAACGGCTTTTGAAACTTCCACATTAGAGCTTCCCATTCATCACTCTTTGCTTTGCCCTCAGGCGTTGACGGTAACGCGTTAGGATCATAGTGCTCGTTTGTTTCCATTATCATAAAAAGCCTATCCCCTAGATGATAAATTTCCATATCGACTATGCCCATCTCGCGCATATTTTGAGTGATTTCTGGCCATGCCTTATCTGGTTTATGAAACGCTATATATTGTTCTATCAGCACGGGATCATCGATTAAATCTAACGCTAGGCAGTAACGTTTGTGGGCCATGTGTATTCCTTAGATCAAAATTTGTCAGTAATAAATGCATAAAACAATTGTTGTTAAATTGTAAATACGGTACATTTTAATTAAATATGAATCAATCAATTAACATGTAAATTTACAGTGCTTATTTTTAAGGTGGGTTTACAAAATAAAAGAGGTGTTTTACCACATGCTTTACGCCCGTTATGCCACTTTCTTCATCATTACCCAAGTATGTTTATGGCTGCCCGCTACGGGGAGTGCAAAACCAATTGAGGTCAAAAACGATTGGGAAAACCCAGACGTTATACACATCAATCGGTTACCTGCTAGAGCCACCTCCTATTCTTTTGACTCCACCGAGCAGGCATTAACCCGAGATCGCAGTCAATCCACCATGAAAAGCTTAAATGGCCAGTGGAAGTTCCATTTTGCAGAGAAAAGTCAAAATCGACCTAAGGATTTCTATCGCACAGATTTTGACAGCCAATCTTGGTCTTCCATTACGGTGCCGGCAAACTGGGAACTAGAGGGCTACGGCACACCGATTTATACCAACTCGGTCTATCCGATGTTTGAAGATGAAAACGACATCGTATTGCCATTGATCACCCGTGATAATCCTGTAGGTTCCTATTTAACAGACTTTAGCGTACCGAAAGACTGGCAAAATGAGCAGATTATTTTGCATTTTGGCGGGGTCACCTCAGCCTATTACGTGTGGATAAATGGCCAAAAAGTCGGGTATGCACAAGGCAGCCGCCTGCCATCGGAATTCGATATTACCGATTACCTAGTGCCCGGTAAAAATACGTTAGCAGTGCAAGTGTTTCGCTGGAGTGATGGCAGTTATTTAGAAGACCAAGACCACTGGCGATTAAGCGGTATTCACAGAGAAGTCTTACTGATGGCCCAACCTAAGGTCGCTTTAAATGATTTTTTCGTGCAAACCCACTTGAGTGACAACTACCAACAAGGTGTGATTGAAATCAATCCCAAGCTGTCTAACCCTGAGCGACAAAATTTAGCAGGTTGGAAAGTCAGTGCAACCCTATACAACGCGATGAACCAAGAGGTAGAGAATACGCAAATGCAAGTTGATGCCACTAGGTTAACGCGTGTGGCTTATCCCCAGCGAGATAACTTTGCATTTGGCCTCATGAAAACCAAAGTAAACAAACCTGCCCTATGGACATCAGAAACCCCTAATCTCTACACGCTAGTATTAAGTTTACACAACCAACAAGGAAAGCTGGTTGAAACCCGAAGCACTCGGGTGGGATTTCGCGACGTTAACATTAGCCCGCAAGGCGAACTACTTATTAACGGCCAAAGCGTTGAACTTATTGGTGTGAATCGTCATGACCATGACGCCAAAAAAGGCAAGGCACTCAACCGAGAAGACTTGCGCCAAGACGTTATTAAGCTAAAGCAGTTTAACTTTAACGCGGTGCGCACCTCTCACTACCCTAACGATCCGTATTTTTATGAACTCGCTGATGAGTACGGTTTATATGTCATGGATGAAGCCAATATCGAGTCTCATGGCGTTGGTGGCCTACTTGCCAACTTACCTCAGTGGAATGACTCAATGAGTCAGCGTGCTTTGCGAATGCTGGAAAGAGATAAAAACCATCCGTCTATTATTTCATGGTCCATGGGGAATGAATCCGGAACAGGCCCTAACTTTGCCGCAATAGCAGGTTGGCTGAAAGATAAAGATCCCACTCGTTTTGTGCATTACGAAGGCGCACAAGGTGATCCCACCCATCCACAATACGTCGGTTTGAGTGAGCGCTACCCGACCGCAGAAGAAAAAAGTCAGTATTTTACGCCCCTTGCTAATCCAACTGATCCAAAATTTGTTGATGTTATTAGCCGAATGTACCCCACCCTTGAGGATCTAAAAGGCTTAGCAGACAGTCCTTATATCGACCGCCCTATTTTAATGTGTGAGTACGCCCACGCCATGGGCAACTCGCTGGGAAATCTCGCTGAATACTGGGAAATGGTTCGAGCACGACCCAACCTGATTGGCGGCTTCATCTGGGACTGGATTGACCAAGGCTTAGAAACTCAAAACGCACAAGGCGAAACCTACCTTGCCTATGGTGGCGACTTTGGTGACACCCCAAATGCATCTAATTTTTGCTTGAATGGCGTCATGGACTCTTATCGCCAACCTAATCCCCATGCTTGGGAAGCCAAATATGTTTTCCAACCAGCTGAATTTACTTTACTTGACCCAGCCAAGGGTGAAATAAGCGTACTCAATCGCTTCTTTTTTAATAACTTGGCTGACTACGATATAAGCTGGTCGCTTTCTGAGGATGGTACGCGTATTTCACAAGGGGTAATTCAATCAGGCGATGTGGCGCCAGGGGCACATAAAAACCTCATGCTCCCTTATCAGAAACCGCAAATTAAACCAGGCGTACATTATTGGTTAAACGTTAGTTTGTTGCTTCCAGAAGATACATTATGGGCAGCGAAAGGCCACGAACTCGCTAAAGCGCAATTTAGCTTACCTTTCTCTCGCCCGGCTGAAAAAGTAGCCATCAGTAAAAGTACCTTGCAAGTGGATGACACCGAAACAAAAATCGTCATATCCACAGACAACAAGCGTATTGCTTTTGATAAAACAACGGGTTATCTAAACAGCTTGGTTGCTGATGAGTTGCAGGTGTTACACGAACCTCTTAAGCATAACTTTTGGCGGCCACAAACCGATAACGATCGCCTCGGCTGGAAAACCCTAGAAAACAAAAAAGTATGGTTTGACGCTACGCAGCATTTAGCCCTTAGCAGCTTTGAATACAGTCAAACTGATACTGGGGTAACAGTGAAAACCCGCCATACAAACGGGTCTTCAATCAAAGTCGCCACCCAATATCACATTGATGCTACAGCTAATGTAACTGTTAACGTTACGCTAGATGCAGACGCGGATTTACCTAGTTTGTTGCGAGTAGGTATGTCTACAGCGGTAAGCGGTGAGCTAGAGCGCATGGCCTACTATGGTAAAGGCCCTCATGAGAATTACATCGACCGTAATCAAAGTGCAGAAACAGACGTATACCAAGGGTTAGTATCAGACTTTATACACAGCTACGCGCGGCCCCAAGAAAACGGAAATCGCACCGGAGTGAAGTGGTTAACGTTAAGTGATTACGCCCAGCACTCGTTTAGCGTAAAAGGCCTACAAGATCTTAGTATGTCAGTTTGGCCTTGGTCAGCCGAGAACTTACAAGAAGCTAATCATCCATACGAATTGGTCGAGCGCGGTATCTACACCGTCAACATTGACCTTGCTCAAGCCGGTGTTGGCGGTATCGACTCGTGGAGCGACAAAGCAGCCCCGATTGAAAAGTACCAACTGCCATCTGGTCAGTATCAATACCAATTCACCCTAACAGTAGGACAGCAGTAGCATGACGTTGAAAAGAAGTAATCGCTTAGGGTTGCGCCACTTCACACTACTGGCAGGCAGTATTTTATGGCCGCTCACTGCGTGCTCAGCCGTGTCGAATGAGAAAGCTGACATTGAAGTGCAGCCTAAGCCAAATATTGTGCTTATCGTCACGGATGACCAAGGCTATGGCGATCTTGGATACCATAACAACCCTATCATTCAAACGCCGAACATTGATGATATAGCGGCACAAAGTGCAAGACTGACTAATTTTCATGTCGACCCTACGTGCTCTCCTACACGGTCTGCTTTGTTAACAGGTAAACACTCCCTAAGGGCGGGGGTCTGGCACACCATTTTAGGCCGTTACATGCTTGGCCCTGAACATGTCACCCTTGCTGAATCGCTACAAGAAAATGGCTACACAACAGGGATATTCGGCAAGTGGCACCTAGGTGACAATTACCCGTACCGCCCGCAAGATCAAGGGTTTGACGAAGTCCTCATTCATGGTGGGGGTGGCGTAGGACAAACACCAGATTTTTGGGGAAATACCCAGTTCGATGATACCTATTTTCGAAATGGCGAGCCTGAAAAGTTCAACGGATACGCAACCAAAATTTGGTTTGATGAAGCTAAAAAGTTTATCGATAAACAGCAAGAAAAACCTTATTTTGCCTATATCGCGCTCAATGCCCCTCATGGTCCATACCGAGCCCCTGAAACGCATATTAAACCATATGAAAAGCTTGGCTTAGGCAGAGACATGGCCAGCTTCTACGGTATGATCAGCTACATTGACGAGCAAGTTGGAGACCTGCGTGCCTATCTGCGTACTCACGGACAACTCGACAATACCATTTTTATCTTTATGACAGACAATGGCAGCTCCTACCATACCACCAATGAAAAAACCTTATTAACCAAGGGCCATCGTGCACTTGCAGAACAATTTCCTGATTGGCAGCCCAACGCCAATTTGCGTGGTTACAAAGGCCAGGTTTACGAGGGGGGACACCGAGTACCTTTCTTTATTTCATACCCTAACGGCGATATACCCGCAGGCGATTACACCGATTTAACCGCCCATTTCGACATCATGCCAACCTTGTTAGAACTGGCCGATATTCCACAACCAAATGGCACCTTTGACGGCATCAGTTTGGCCACTTACCTCAGCGGCCAACAAGCCAACGGATTACCCGAACGACCTGTAGTGATCACAAACCAACGGGTTTATCACCCCAGTGTAAAGCGGCCAATCGCTGTTGCCTATAATCATTGGCGTTACATTTCTAGCGAAGATGGCGAGCAGCTTTTCGACCTAAAGCAAGACCCAAAGCAGCAAAATGACCTAAAGCAAGCCTACCCTGAGATACTCACCAAAATGCGCGAGCATAAGCTAGCCTGGTGGCAAGATATGCAAGCCAGTGGTTTCAAAGACCGCTATATCTCAGTAGGCAATGATGCTGAAAACCCAGTACGGCTCAATGCAATGGATTGGATGGAGGTGCCTGACAATCAAGCTGTTCCTTGGTTTATCGGCCATCAAGGCCCAGCGCCAGAATGGGACTATGTACATTGGCTAACAGAGGAAGACAAATATCAAGCCCTGCCTTGGTACATTGATGTAGAACAGACAGCAAAGTATCGCCTCAAAGCTTACTTTCACGACGCACCCGCAGCGACCCCCATTAATAAAAAACGCTGTGTTATTCAAGTCGATAACAAGCAGTTTTCAGCGCCCGTTTACGGTCGTGCCTCCCACTGTGCTATTACCTTACCCTTAGCCTCTGGCAAGCAAAAAATAACGGCATGGTTCACTGATAACGAACAGAGCCTAGCGAAAGAAAAAGCCGCTTTTTATCTCTATCTTGAACGTATCTAGGACAAGGATTTAACATGTCATTCATCAACGGAAAAACACTGCTGGTAGGTAGCGCTTTTTTATTACTTTGCGGATTAGGTATTAGCGAAAAAGCAAATACCCGCCCCCAAGCTCAAACAACGACACAGACGACGCAAAACAAACCTAATGTGGTTATCTTTTACGTGGATGATCTTGGTTTCAATGACATTGGTGCCAATGGCGGAACATTAGTCAGCACACCCAATATTGACCAACTTGCGAATAAGGGGATCCGCTTTACCGATGCCCACAGCTCATCTGCAACCTGTACGCCTTCACGCTATTCTTTGCTCACGGGTGAATATGCCTTTAGAAATAACGCGGCAGTGCTACCAGGCGATGCGCCTCTTATTATTGACCCAGATAAACCAACGCTACCTGCAATGCTCAGCAAAGCCGGTTACACCAGTGCAGTGATAGGAAAATGGCATTTAGGGTTAGGTGACGGTGAAAGCCCAGTAGATTGGAATCAAGAAGTTAAACCCGGGCCGCGTCAAGTGGGCTTTGATTACAGCTTTATTCTACCCTCAACCGGTGATCGCGTGCCGTCTGTATACATGGAAAACGGCCAAGTGTTGAATTTAGATCCCGCCGATCCGCTTAACGTTAGTTACGTTGAAAAAATAGGTCAGCGCCCTACTGGGCGTGAAAATCCTGAGTTACTGCGCCAGCAAGCTGATAATCAACACAGTGACACCATCATCAATGGCATCAGTCGTATCGGCTTTATGCAAGGCGGCAAATCTGCTGAATGGAAAGACGAAGAGTTTTACCGAGTCTTCACAGATAAAGCCAATACCTTTATTGAGCACAATGCGAGCAACCCGTTTTTCTTATTTTTCTCGTTCCATGATATCCATGTTCCGCGTTTACCACACGAGCGCTTTTTAGGAAAAAGTCCTTTAGGTATTCGCGGTGATGCCATTATGCAAATGGACTGGATAACCGGACAAGTCGTGGCGAAACTGAAAAAAATTGGCGCTTTGGAAAACACACTCATTATCTTTACCAGTGACAATGGGCCTGTGTTAAATGACGGTTATCAAGACGGCGCAGACAGCACCTTGTCTCAACATCAGCCGGCTGGCATATATCGAGGCGGCAAATACAGCGCCTATGAGGCAGGTACTCGGGTACCAACGATCGTGCATTATCCCGCCAAAGTGCGTCCAGGGGTGAGCGATGCGCTGGCCAGCCAAATCGATATATACGCTTCGTTAGCCTCAATGCTCGATATTGAACTAGGTGACAAAGAAGCCATCGACAGTACAGATTATTTAGCAACATGGTTAAACAGTGACGCTGCCGGCAGAACTGAGCTGATTGAAGAGTCATACACCTTGGCACTTCGAAAGGGCGATTGGAAATATATTGCGCCAACGGATAAGCCCAATGCGTGGATAGCCAATGAGAAGCGCATTGAATCCGGCCTGATGCCTAGCCCGCAACTATTTAACCTTAAAAGCGATCCACAAGAGCAACACAATGTGTTGAAACAGCATCCTGATAAAGCTGCGCAACTTAGCCAGCGAATAACGGAATTGGTCAATCGCCAAACGCGCTAGGGTAAACCTAAAGCTTGTATAGCCCCCGAATAAGATGCCTAGAAGCTAGGCATCTTCCGTTTCCACGTTCGTTCGAGAAAGCCCATGATAAACCGAAATATTAAATGTGTACTCGCCCTGTTGTTACTCATTTTGGGAGGCAGTGCACTGGCCCGTGCAGAAAATGCCTCCGGGGTTAGTCGTCCTAATTTTTTATGGTTGGTCAGCGAAGACAATGCAAAACACTTTCTGCAACTCTACAACGACGCGGGTGCCCCCATGCCCAACATCGAGAAGTTAGCCACACAGGGGCTTGTATTCGACAATGCATATTCCAATTCAGCTGTATGTTCGGTGGCGCGCTCTACCCTTGCGACGGGTGTGTACGCACCCAAGATAGGGACGCAATTTCATCGAGCCGCACAAAAAGTGGTGTTGAAAAAAGGCATTCAAACTATCAGTGAAATGTTAAAGCAAGCAGGCTACTACACCAGTAACAACGCCAAAAAAGATTATAACTTTAGCGAGCCACAAGGTCATTGGGATGACTCATCCCTTAGCGCAACATGGAAAAACCGTGACCCAGACCAACCCTTTTTCCACATGCAAACTTGGCAAGATACTCACGAACATGTTCTGCATTTCGCCGCTGATGAAATACCATCAGCGGCTACCACTGCAACGCCCCCTCTAGGGCAACCCGCTACCTTGTTTCCCGTATACCCCGATATCCCTGCTTTTCAGTACACCCATGCCTATTATTTACAGCAACATCAAATACTGGATAACAAAATTGGCCAAACCCTTGACGCGCTGCGCGCCGACGGTTTGTTAGAAGACACTTTCATTTTTTATTTTGGCGATCATGGCGGTGCACTTCCCGCCAGCAAAGGCACAATTTATGACAGAGGTTTGAACATTCCACTGGTAGTAAGAATACCTAAAAACTATCAGCATCTGCTGCACAGTGATTTTAGCGCCCCTAACAATGTTCGCGTAAAAGGAGTAGTGAGTTTTATTGATTTCGCACCAACATTACTCGAGTTAGCAGGGCTCGAAAAACCTCCGCAACAGGATGGCGAAAGTTTTCTAAGTAACACTATGAGCCTAGCCGAGCTTAATAGCCGAGATACCACCTTTAGCTACGCAGACCGATTTGATGAAAAAATGGATTTCAATAGAGCGATCCGTGTCGGGCGTTTTAAATATATTCGAAGCTATTTTCCTTACTACCCTGATGCGCTGTTTAACGATTATCGCGAGCGACAAGTCGCAGCAAAACAATGGAAAGCGCTGTACCGTGCTGGTAGAACCAATGAAATTCAGTCCGCATTCTTTAGACCCAGAGCGCCCGAGCGTTTGTATGACATTGCGGCTGATCCCCATGAAACAATCAATTTGGCTAGCAAGGCGCAATACCAAAACCTATTAACGAGTCTGCGCGACCAACTAAACGACACACTGAAAGGCATGCCAGATTTAAGCTTTATACCTGAATCAGTATTAGTAAATAATAAAGTGACCACCACACAAGAGGCTGAGCAGGCAAGAAAAAAGCATATTGCCAAGTTGCTTGATATCGCCAACCTTCAATATCAAAATTACAGCGATTCAAAAACCTATTTAACTCAGTACATTAACAGCCAAGATGCCTTGTCTCGTTACTGGGCGCTTATCGTTTTGTCTTCGTTCGCCGAGAAAGCCGCAGCGTTTTTACCTTTGGTCAAGCAAATCGCGGCTCAGGACCCAAACAACTTAGTACGCGCGAGGGCCATCGAATTCTTGGCCATACTAGGTGAACAAAACACAGCTTCCCAACTGATAGCACTGTTACAAAAGACCACTTCTGACCTAGAAAAACTAGAAATATTGAATATCGCAACTTATCTACATGATGTGCATGGCTTACTTTTTGATATTCAGGATAGTGAGCTAACCACAGCGGGACAGATAGATAAAAACCTTGTCGATTATTGGTTTAGTAGCAGGCAGGCGCACCTAAGTAGTCAAAACACGCTGATACAACATCAATAAGTCGTTTCAGGCAACGCACAGCAAAGGCGCGAATATATTGGCTAATATAATATCTTCGCCGCATTAGCAGATATAATCCTTAGTATTTCGCTAACGGTCTTTAGTAGGTTGCCCAGGCAAAAAGCGAATATTGTACTCTTTGCGAAACCCACTGGGTGTTACGCCAGTTTCTTTTTTAAACGTACGAGAAAAATGAAAAATATCACAAAAACCGCAACTTTCGGCCACTCTATCAATACTATCGGAGCCAAGTAATAAGCGCTGTTTAGCCAGCGCTATTTGCTTGTGCAACATGTAGCGTTTTGGAGAAACATTAAATGCGGCTTTAAATTTTCTCGAAAAGTGCTCTGGCGACATATTTGCAGCTTCTGCAAGTGCCACCAAACTGGGTGGGTTGGCCACCTGTTTGTTAATCAGGCTAAGGGTCGAAACGAGTGATGGATGCAATAAGTGCTTACGCTGTTGAGGTACATCATCAAATATATGCATAAATGGCCGCAGCAAGTTTAGCAATAAGCTTTGACGCTCAAGCACTGCGCTTGGGCGCATGACCTGCATGTTTGAAATCAATTTATTAAATAGCTTGCTAGTCGTATCGGGCTCAGCGCACTTGACTCGAAAAGGCTTGCCGTAGAGCATAAATAAGTCCAACCCTTCATCAAGACTAGCCTGAAAATGCACCCATTTGAAAGACAGCTTTCCTTGGGCAGAGTGTGACAGAAGCTGATAAGGCGGGATCAGGTACAAATACCCAGGCTCCATAGTGAGCACACGGTCAGTGAACTGTAATTCGGCTCTACCAGATTCAACATAGTAAACACGGTTGTAGTGATTAACGAATTGACTGCCATTCCACTGTGCACCTATCTGCATATCAAAGGCGGCATAAACATGAAAATGAACTCGGCTGAATAGCGCGTCAGGCTGCTGATTTTGCCAGACAAATCCGCCTGATCCCGTTTCGAATTGCTCTATTAACATAACCTCATCTCACCTTAATACACAAAAAACGGTAACTCAGAAGACCAATTACAAACAAATTCACTAGTGAAATATCAATTTCATACAAATATACATCAAGATTATCAATGGAGATAGACTTAACATCTGAGTAACATTAATTACATCGAAAATACACTTAAAGATAACTATGGATTTATTTCAATTCTTTGCACGCTTTCACGTTTTAGTGTTGCACTTGCCTATTGGGATCCTCATGCTGGCCGCAGTGCTAGAGATGGCAGTTCGCTTTAAAGAGCAACCACGCAGTGCTTTATTGAATGTTGTTTGGTTTTGGGGTGCCATATCAGCTGTGGCAGCCTGTGTACTGGGCTGGATGCTATCTCAAGCCGATGGTTACAGCACAGAGGCCATATTTATTCACCGTAGCTTTGGTATATCTGTGGCCATAGCGGCATGGATTTGCTGGTGGGTATTTAAACGCAACAGCCCGCCGGTGGCCATTTACAGCCTTTCGAGTATCGTGCTCGCGCTGCTTTTTTCCACTGGGCACTATGGCGCCAATATGACCCATGGTGAAACTTACCTTGTAGAGTACGCGCCGAACCCAATTCGCCAAATTGCTGGCTTTTCACCACATAAAGCCCCAAGGCCGCCCATTACCAGTCTTGCACAAGCGGATGTGTATTTAGACGTGATTTCCCCTATGTTTGAAAAGCGCTGTGCCAGTTGCCACAACGATAGCAAACAAAAAGGCGGACTTAACCTAGCATCATTTGCAAGCCTGCAACAAGGTGGCAAGAGTGGTGATACGCTCGTCCCAGGCAATCCAGAACACAGCGAGCTTTACCAACGCATCACCTTAGATCATGACGCAAAAGGCTATATGCCTGCAGAAGGCAAAAAACCCCTTACAGAGCAAGAAGTCGCCGTGATTAAATGGTGGATAACCACAGGTGCCCCCAATCAAGGGCCCGTGACTGAGTTTGTACACAACCAACAGCACAAGACTTTACTTAGCAAGTTATTTGCTATTCATTCATCATCATTAGCTGATATTCCCCCCATTAGCGACGAGCAATACCAACAGCTGGTCAACGCTGGCTTTGTGGTCAAGCAAATTGCGCAAAACTCAAACTACTTAGACTTAGACATGTCAATCTCTGAATTACCTCTTTCGCCAGACACCTTAACCCTGTTAGGCGCAGTCAGATCTCATGTGTTGTATCTAAATTTGGCAAAGAAAAGCGTGAATAAAAACCATATGGAAGTCATTGCTCAACTACCCAACTTACAAAAACTGCGTTTAGAGCACTCTAACGTGACTACCAACGCACTGGCGCCCCTGAAAAAAGCCGCCAACTTGTACTATCTCAACCTATTTGCAACCCAAGTTGATAACGATGTACTGCCAATGCTCAATGAATTTGCCGCATTGCAACAAGTGTATTTGTCAGCCAGTAAGGTCGATGCTGAGGCATTTGAGCGTCATTCACTAAGCGGTGACACCAAGATGTACTACAGCGCGCTAGCACGTAACGACGCCAAGATCGCCCAGAACAATAAACACGGATTGAAAGTGGAATAATCATGCAAAACACAAATTTGAACACCACACAGACAGCTCCTTCAGGCGCACCTTCTAAGTCATCTCATGTTGATGCTAGTAAGCGCCAGTTTTTGCACGGCGGCGCCACACTTGGCAGTGCCTTATTGTTGGCCGGAATAAGTAATACCAGCCGCGCTCATGAGCCAGAGAAAAAACAGCTGCCCAAAGCGGGCCGCTCGCCCAACGGCAGCATCATCGGCCACGGCGATTTTCAATATAAAGTCAACTACAACTGGGGCCGTCTAGATCCACACAAAGTGCCTGTCGAAAATAGCCACGGCCTTGCCATTGACGCCAAGGGGCGAATTATCATGGCCACAGACAGTGACGTGAACAACTTCGTTATTTATAACAAAGACGGCAAATTACTCGATGCATGGGGTACGCAATACCCTGGCGCTCATTCCGTTAAAATCTCCCATGAAAATGGCGAAGATTTCATCTACATCGTTGATTGTGGTTGGGTACTTGATCGCAACCGTCCGGACAATCAATGGAAAAATAAGTGGTATCGGCAAAGTGGTTTTATCGCCAAGCTAACGATAGATGGAAAGCTGGTTTACACCATCGGCCACCCAGTGACGTTAGGAATTTATACACCGGACATGCGTTACCAGCCGACTGATCTTACCGTCGCCCCCAACGGTGATTTATATGTCACTGATGGCTACGGATCAGACTTCGTCATTCACTACGATAGCAATGGAAGGTACATACGCCATTGGGGCGGAACGAACAACGCGGATCCAGCACTGAACTTAGTTAACACCCATGGTGTTGGCGTGGATACACGAGACCCGAACAATCAACACTTACTCGTTAGCTCACGGGGCGAGCAGACCATCAAGAAGTATTCAATGCAAGGAAAATGGTTAGGGGATATCCACTTACCCGGCGCCTACGTAGGCGGTCCCGTATTTAAAGGTGAGCATTTCTACGCCCCTGTTTGTTGGTCACACATAGACGGAAAAATGGCCGCCAATTCAGGCTTTATCACCATACTCGACAAACATAACCGCGTGGTTTCTAACCCAGGCGGTTTAGCGCCCGAATATGTTGATGGTCAGTTGCAACCGATGCAAACCAATTACCAGGTATTCAATCACTGCCATTGTGTGTGCGTAGATGACGATGAAAACCTGTATGTCGGGCAGTGGAATGCCAATCAAATGTACCCCATCAAGTTAGAACGTGTGTAGGTCAAGCCATGAAAAATCATTTTTTTCTCTCGTCTGTTGTTGTCGTTTTCCCTGTTGTAGCCCTGCTTACTGCTTGCGGTGAGGATGCAAGCGATGTGGCATTTAAAGAGCCGCTACCTGACGTGGTGGATTTTAACTATCACGTTAAACCGATTTTGTCTGATACCTGCTATTTGTGTCATGGCCCAGATGTAACCAACGCAAAAGCAGGCTTGAGCTTATCAAACTTTAACAGTGCCACCAGCCACATGACTGATGAAGGTCTTGCCGCCCTAGTCGCGGGCTCTGCGAAAGACAGCGCGGCCTATCGTCGCATCATGTCAGATGATGAGAACGTGGTCATGCCACCACCAGAATCGAACCTGTCGCTTTCAGCTCGAGAAAAAGCCCTGATCGGAAAATGGATAGATCAAGGCGCAAAATACAAAAAACATTGGTCATTTATCGCCCCTGAAAAATCAGCCTTACCGACCCCCAACAATGCAACTTGGGCGGCAACCCCTGTGGACAATTTCATACTCAAAGCCATTGAAGATAAAGGGCTAACGGCCAACCCACGTGCCGAAAAAGAAACCTTGATACGCCGTGTTACCTTCGATCTCACTGGCCTGCCCCCCACGTTAGAGGAGATAGATGCTTTTCTTGCTGACACCAGCCCAGATGCCTATCAAAAGGTCGTTGAACGTCTGTTAGCCAGCTCTGCTTTTGGTGAGCGCTTGGCAACACAGTGGTTGGATGTAGCGCGTTACGCCGATACCCATGGATACAGCACCGACTTCTACCGCGATATGTCTCCTTATCGGGACTGGGTCATTCAAGCATTCAACCAAAACATGCCATTTGATGAATTTGTCACTTGGCAGCTCGCAGGCGATCTTATGCCTAACCCAACAAAAGAACAGGTGTTGGCGACTGCCTTCAATCGTATTCATGCGCAAAATGGTGAAGGAGGGATTGTCGCCGAAGAATTCAGAGTGGAATACGTCAAAGATCGGGTGCAAACTGTAGGGACAGGACTACTCGGTTTGACCATGCATTGTGCTCAATGTCACGACCACAAATACGACCCCATCTCAGCCAAGGAATACTACGCCACCACTGCATTTTTTAACAATATCGAGGAGTCAGGGCAGATTTCCTACGATGCCAACGATATGCCGGTGCCCACATTACTGCTACCTACTGATACACAAGAGGCGCAACTCAAACGCATCACAGCAAAAATGAATGCGCTGACCCAACAAATGGATTCTCGCTACACAGCTGATAACAACGAATTCAAACAATGGGTGAACAGTCATCTACCTAGCGCCCCCCGTGACACTAACCAGAACTTAGTGGCGTATTTCCCGTTGCAAGCGTCAGACAGTAACCAGCGCATCGCAAACCAGGTCAACAAAGATGCGCCGGGCAAAGTTATCTTTGGCTCTGACCCGAAAAAGAAAGTCGGCGATGCTATGGTTCACATTAACAAACAGGGACGTGAAGCAATTCGCTTAAATGGCGACGACCCTCTTTACTTTCCACAGGTAAACGGCTTTGAGCGCGCTAAACGCTTTAGCATAAGTTTAGATACCCAAATACCTGACACATTAGAAGAAGGCGTGTTATTTCACTACAACAAAGCCGGTATTCTTTATAACTTTAAAGGTTTTGATGTTTCTGTTGAGGACGGACGTTGGCAGGTGCGCTTTGCCCATACCTATCCATTCAATGCCATTACGCTAACCTCAGCAGAAAAAATTAAACGCAACCAATGGCAAAATGTCACTCTGACTTATGACGGCTCTTCAAAAGCCGCAGGGGTGCATTTTTATATCGACGGACAGCCGTTAGAAATGCGTGTTGAGAAAGACAACTTATACAAAGACTTCAAACACACACGAGAAGGCGTGCTTAAGGAAATGGGCTTGAAAATTGGTGCAAGGTGGCGCAGCCGAGGCACACCTGACACCCTAGTCGATAACGTAAGAGTGTATGACACTGATTTAACCATGGTGGAAGTTGCTAAGGTATTTGGTACTCCAAGCAGCACACCTGAGTTTGCTCAACAAGATTTATTAGCCCTATACAATCACCGATACAACAGTGCATTTCAGCAAGACATTGCTCATCTGACCGAACTAAGGGCCGAGCACAGCAGTTTAGCTGAGCAAATTCAAGAAATAATGGTTATGAAAGAGGCGTCGAATCCTAAACAAGCGTATGTGCTGAATCGAGGAAGTTATGCTGAGCATGGCGAACCAGTGCAACCAGGTGTTCCTGAGACCGTCCTTGAATTTGATGAAAGCTTGCCCAAAAACCGCTTAGGCTTAGCGAAGTGGCTTACCGATGCTAACAATCCTCTTGTGTCTCGCGTGGTCGTTAATCGCTATTGGCAGATGATTTATGGCCAAGGCTTGGTCACCACGCCAGAAGACTTTGGCAGTCAAGGCAAACTACCATCACACCCAGAGTTGCTCGACTGGCTTGCGGTAGAATTCATTGAATCTGGGTGGGATGTTAAACGGCTGATCGCCATGATGGTCAATTCATCTACCTATACTCAATCCTCTAAAAGCTCACCTGAATTAAAAGAGCTCGACCCAGAGAATATCCTGTTAGCACGAGGACCAAGCGCACGATTGTCGGCTGAAATGATCCGTGATAATGCATTAGCCAGTAGCGGTCTATTGGTCGAGCAAGTGGGCGGACAAAGCGTACACCCTTATCAACCTGACGGTATTTGGCGTATGAACAACATGGATTACAAACAAGGCTCTGGGCAAGATTTATATCGCCGTTCCATGTATACCATCTATAAGCGCAGTGTTCCGCCGCCAAATATGACAGCATTTGATGCACCGTCGCGTGCCCACAGCGTTGGTGTTAGGCAAGAAACCAGTACGCCACTGCAAGCACTAGCTTTGTTGAATGATCCGCAAATTGTTGAGGCATCTCGAGTCTTAGCCCAAAGCGTATTGACCGATACCGCAAATATCAGCGAACAACTGAAAAAAGTCTACCGCATACTGACAAGCCGTGTGCCAAGCGACGCAGAAGTGACCCTGATGCAAGAAATGTATAGCGATATTGAACACAGTTTTAGCCAGGCACCTGACAAAGCAACTGAGTTTCTGTCTGTGGGCGAAGCACCTACTGATGGTGAGCTCGATGAGATCAAGCTGGCAGCCCTAGGCACAGTAACCAATATGTTAATAAACCACGACGCTAGCGTCATTAAACGTTAGGAGCCGCAAGATGACAAACAGACGAGATTTTCTAAAAGGCACAATGCAAGGATTAGCCGCTGGTGCAATGGCCAGTGCCTTACCAAACTTCGCTCAAGCACGCGACCTGAGTCCTGGCTTAAATGGTATCTTGGGCTCCCCACATACACCGGCTAAAGCGAAACGGGTGATTTACTTATTTCAAAGTGGAGGGCCTTCTCAGCTTGAAACCTTTGACTACAAACCAACCTTAGACAAACGCCACGGCCAGCAACTCCCCGCAGAAGTAAGGGGTGATCAAGTGCTAACTGGCATGAGTGCCCAGCAAAGCTCCCTCCCCCTTGCTCGCTCCGTTTATGATTTCAAGCAATATGGTGAATCAGGCGCTTGGGTGAGCGAGCTGTTACCCCACACGGCCAAAATAGTTGATGACTTATGTATAGTGCGCTCGATGCACACTGATGCAATTAACCACGACCCAGCGATCACCTTTTTACAGACGGGTTTTCCTATTGCTGGGCGGCCCAGTATCGGCGCTTGGTTAAGTTATGCGCTAGGATCTGACAACCCAAATTTACCGCCCTTTATTGTCATGGTATCAACCAATGCCGGGGGCCAACCCCTGTATTCACGCTTATGGGGAAATGGCTTTTTGCCGTCTATCCATCAGGGCGTTCAATTTAGAGGGGGAGCAGACCCCGTGCTTTATTTAAATAATCCCCCAGGGTTAGACGTAAAAAGCCGCTCGAAATTAATGGACAAATTCAAGCAACTACAAGATGCACAATATCAGCAATGGCAAGATGAAGAGATTATGTCCCGTGCGGCCCAGTACGATATGGCTGAGCGTATGCAAAAGTCAGTGCCCGATGCCACGGACTTCAGTGACGAACCTGACTGGGTGTTCGAGATGTATGGTCCTGATTCACGCAAACCAGGCACCTACGCGGCAAACTGCCTACTGGCAAGGCGCTTGGCTGAGCGCAACGTGAAGTTTACTCAGCTTTATCATCAAGGGTGGGATCAACACGACAACCTACCCGGCGGAATTAAAGCGCAATGTGAGAAAACCGATCAGGCATCTGCTGCTCTTGTCACAGATTTAAAGCAACGCGGCTTGCTAGACGACACCTTAGTGGTTTGGGGCGGTGAATTTGGCCGCACAAACTACTCACAGGGTAAGCTGACTGAAACCAACTATGGCCGCGACCATCATCCTGGTTGCTTTACCATGTGGATGGCTGGCGGAGGAATAAAACCTGGGATAGTCGGAGAAACGGACGAGTTTGGCTACAACATAGTCAAAGATCCCGTGCATGTTCACGACTTTCAAGCCACCTTGATGCATTTAATGGGAGTAGAGCATGAAAAGCTCACCTATAAATATCAAGGAAGGCGTTTTCGCCTAACCGATGTGCACGGCAAGGTGATGAAAAATTTACTAATCTAAGCGTTTGATATGCCAGCGCTTAACATAAAAAAGGCCACTTCACGTGGCCTTTATAATATGAATACCAACTCCATTAATGGAATTGGTTAAGCCTGAATCAGAAATTGTAGCGAGCAGAAATACCGAACAAATCTACGTCATCAGCGATAGTGTAAGATGCACCAACCGCGAACTTAGGTGTAACGAAGTAATCTGCACCTAACTCAAACGCTGTATCATCTTCTTCAACGTTAACGTAATGAATAACACCGCGTAGCTCAACAGCCTTTGTTACCATTGAACGTACACCTGCAGACACACCATAACCGTTATCGTCAAAGTCATCTTCAGCAAAGCCAGCGTCAACAGAGACATCTGCGTACTCATAGCTTAGCGCTGCGAAGAAATCTGTATTTGCGGTAACGCCATAATGATAACCGATACCGACTGATGCTTGGTCTAGCTCAACGTCGACACCCATTTCGTCTTCACTTAGCGAAGAATACGAGCCCATCAAGAAGAAATTTTCACCAAACGACTTGAAGCCTCTTAATTCAAACCCTTTAGGTTCAAAGTCACCTGCGTCTTCAATATCAGCTTGAACATAGCCACCTTGAACAAAATCCCATGAAGGTGAAGCTGCGTATGCATTTGCACAAAGCAAACTCATCACTGATGCAAGTAAAGTGCGTTTCATAATACTAATATCCTTTTAATTGAAATGTAAAAGCCTCTACCAGATTAGAGGCTTTCGCTATATGAGGCGTTTACTTAATTTTTTCAAGCCTTTAACACTGTTTAACGAGTGTTTTATTTCACAAATAATCACACAGTTACTTAGGTATCGCGTTTAAGGTGTACCACGCTTTACTTTGAAATGAATCGAGTTCATTAGCGAAGTCTGTGTTGGATAAATCTAGCTCGTAGATCCGCGATGTATGTGTCACGTCAGCTCTTTCATCAAGTCCAAACTGAGCCAATTTAATATGCAACGCTTGGCCATTATCACTCCATGCTAAATGCTTAACGCTTTCCTCTCTCATGCCTCTTTCTTTTGAGCCATAACTGGCGTCTTCAATATAATACCAAGACGATAGCGAGAGCTTGTCAAATGACGGGCGCTGCTCTGGCGGCACAGCTTGGGTAAAGCGCACAACAAAGCCATCTTGGCGAACCGAAATAGAATGCATGGACTGAGGAACCGTTTCGTTATCCCACACTATGCGTTGTAAGCCCGTTAAGTTGCCGCCTTTTGCCCACCAGCCTCTGCCTGTTTGCCCCACCCAAAGACTGTTATCGCGAGGAGAAAAGGTTAAGCGCATTACGCCTGACGCGGTTCCAGCTACGAACGGCAATAAAGCTGCTTGTTCAACACCATCAACCGATTCCGTGTACACGCGAAAAATATTAGATTGCGATTGATCGCCAACAAACATTTGCCCAGCATAAGGACCAAATTTCCCCTCTGTTTCGTCCCAAATTGGGCTGCCGGGTGAATTCATCGCCCGCGCATGCGGTAACAATGCGAGGGCAAGCTCTCGCTTAGCTTTAGTGTTATCAAACGAAATATCTGGATGGCCAATAACCATATTAGGTTTATCCACTAGCCCAGCTGGGTGACCATAATAGGCATTTTCTTTTAGACGAAAGAGCTTTGATGTACCAAAAAAGTCTCCTTGGTTGTCCGTGTAATAAGCATCGCCTTTGCTGTCAACAGCTAAACCAGCTGGGCTACGTAAACCAGATGCCAGCGGTCGAATACGGCCTTTGTTATCAACGTGCATTGCCCAGCCTCGAAAGCCCCCTGATGTGCTCATGCTGCCGTCAGCGGCATACCCACCAGGCAAGCCATGACCAAGATTGAGGGTAAACAGGTATCCTCCGTCTGGTGTTTTGGTGGGCCCATGTAAATACTCATGGTAATTGCTGTTAAAGCGAAATTGGTCGGCGACATTTTCTCTGCGCTCAGCCCAGCCGTCTTTATCAGCATCTATAAGTCGAGTTAGCCCTGGCTTTTCACCGATCACGATTGTGTTATCATCATCTAACACCAAACCAAGTGAGCCAAACACACCTTCTGCAAACTGTTGCCAATGGCCATTGGTGACTTTCCATACGCCAGCGGTGCGAGTGCTCACGTAGGTATCACCTTTTGAGTCAAACGCTATACCTAATGGTTCAAATAAGATGTCTCTGCCGAATGTGTCTTTAGGCACTGAACCGTGCTCTAAGGTATATCCTTTGGGTAACGATAGCTGTTCAGAGCGAGCGCGCGTCCACGTAATAGGCTGGGGCACATTTGCTTGGCTAAACTCCGGGTCATCTTGCATAGCCATGTAATCTGGGGCCTGAGGAACGTTGGCCTTAAACGTCACTTGGGAATATTCGCCTACTGGTATTGTCCACACACCTTGCTCAATTGAACCAACGGAAACCTCGATATCAGTTAATTTACTGTCAGCAAGATTGAGCTTTACCGGTGATAAATTAGTGAAATCGAAACGGCCCATCAATGCCTTGTGTTGACTAATATTCAGTTGCATCGCTACCGTATTATCATTCACTTGATAATGAAAAACCGGTATTTGCCCTGGATACGTGTCTACGCCGATAAATGCTGCGGGCGTTTTTCCTATCTCAGTCAAAAAATCGGTTTCGTGCTTCAGTAAACGCTGCGACAATTTACCTGTGACTTTAGGTGGCTCACGAAACGAAAAATCAACTTTTTGGCCATCGTGTAAAACAGGCTGAAACAGAGCTGATAATACGGAAGGCGTCCAAATTTTAGCTAACTTACCCGGTTCGCTAGGCGCATCTGCGCGGCCTTGCTTCTCATTTTTCATATTTAAGTAACGACCCGACCACACCATTTCAACTGCCAGAGTTCTAGGGTCAAAACTGTAATTCATATGGTTTGGTAGGCCAACATGGTAGGCGCGACCAGACACACTATCACCAATATTGACTCGCATGAGTCTAGGCGTATCGGCAATCAATTCTGCGTTAGGGTCTTCGCTTAATATGTAAGGCTTCTCCGGTTTTTCTTGCCACACAAACTGTTCACCGACATTGCTTCCACTGTTCAAAGATAACAAGTAGGTGTACAAGGCATTCGTTTCATTTTCACTCAAGGCATCGGCGTTAAATGCAGGCATGATAGGCAAGAACTGTTTAGTGCTGCCATTTTGCTCTAAACGCATCGCTAGGTGCTTAGTGGGTGAGCGCAAAGAGTCGACTAAATAGGCTTTCTCTGCTTTAAGTTGAGTGGCGTGATTCTCTGCTGCGTCAAAGACCGTCAGTAATTTAGCCGAGGGGGCAAATACATCAAATAACATCGGTCCTGTTTTAACGGATTGCGCTTTAGGGTTGATTTCATGACACTCTTTACAACCTTTATCCGCGAATACTTTTTTGCCTAGCGCCACTATGTTTATCATGGGCTTACCAGACTTTGGCCCTAAAGGAAGCCGGTCGATATCACTGACTGCTTTTTGAGCCTCAACCTGACTGAAGTCTCGCTCGGTGACCGTTACATTTTTGATCGCTATCTGGCCTGCGCCCCCCATAATAGCAATAGGCCCTTCAGGGGCATCATCTTTGGCTAACGCATAGCGGGCAGGCCCTGTAGCAACGGCTTTGTCTTGCACCTGAATGCCATTTACCTTGACGCTAATAAATTGGGCATACTCAGTTTTAAAACCATTTTCATCAAAACGCGGCGCTTTAAATTCCACCTCTAATGTTTGCCACTCGCCCGGCGCTTTTGCCGCATTTTGACTAGCGGCAACACCATCATAGTTCTTCCATTCTCGCTCTTCGTCATAGCGGGAATCAATTCCCCCCATTAACGAGGGCCACAAGTTTCTGGAACCGTAGATATCGGTAATATTCAAACGATAGCGGCCTAAAAGGTACAAGGCTGAGCGACTTCCTTTCGTTAAATTAAAGTCTAACGTTATGTGCACATCTCGGTAATCTTGTGTGCTGCGTAAATTCGCCCCTTGCTTACTATTGGTTTGCATTTTATGCAGAAAAACGCCATCGCCTTTACTGGCAACGAAACTTGTATCAAGCTCATCCGTTTGCACCTCTGCTACTTCTGTCCAGTGTGCGTTTTCATGAAAAAGCACGTTCCCCACGCGCAACATGGCTGCGCGGTTGTTACTTTGAGTCGCTTGGGTATTCTTGCTGACCGTGTTTTGCGCTGACACTGCATGTGTACCTGCAATCGATAAAAGCGTTAACACAGCACCGAGTAAGACAGGCGGCAGTTTGCTTGCGCTAAGGCGCTTATCTGCCCTAAGACGCGATTTTGGGTACTTCATTTGGGTTCCTCAGTTTATTAGCGCAACCGATACAGACACATGCTATCGCGCGTTAGGATAATTCAGGCGACTCACCGAACCGCCGAATTCGTTGTTTAGTTAAATTCCACATCCAGCATGGCCCATGCGTATCGTCCCGCGTGACGATTCCCGACACTAAACTCTAGATCTTGTTGCAAGGTGTTTTGCAGCCCCACGCGCAAGGTGTATCCCTGAGTCAGAACAACTGCAGCATCAAGCCCTAGATTGGTCCCATTACCAATCTCTATTTGTGCGGTGGGTATACTTGACGCGAATACTCGTCCCTTATAATCCAACGTAGCGTTTAAGGTGATGCCGTTTTGCACAAATTCTTTGCTTAAAGAAAAATGAGCACTGTGTTGCGCTCGCCCTAGCAGCACTTGACCGTCCGCTTTGGCATCAAGGTAGGTGTAATTGGCTGCCCAGCGAAAATCACTGGTACTGATATGACTGGCGAAGCCTAACGTCACGCCTGAAGTGTCACTCTGCGCTCTATTTACCAATTGGGGAGGCGGGCCCGGTTCGAAGTCGACCAGGTTTTCGAAGCTATTATCAAATAAGTTTATCGACCAAAAACCGAGAGAGTCTCTGCGCTCGAACCGCAGTTGACGCGTTTCAGAGCGCTCGCTTTTAAGTGCTTCATTGCCAATCAGAGGGTGACCTAGGGCGTAGAAACTCGGTAATTTAAAGCCCTTTCCCCAGTTCACGCTGATCCGGTGTTGATTGTCCACTTGCCAAGCCACGTCAACAGACGGTGAAAAAACACTGTCTTGCTCAGTATCGTCTACTCGAGCAGCCACAGTGGCACCTAAATCTGTCGTCAGGTTAATTTGGCCTTCCGCAAAATAGGCAAAATAATCCCGCTCTATATTGAAATCTGTAGGCACAGAAAATACGTTAAAATCAAGCTCACCTTGGCTTTTTCCGGTTTCATCAACATAATCTATCCCCATCAACCACCGACTATGTTCGAAGTGGTGCTGAACATGGCCAGACAATCGTACTTGACGTAATTTGTTAGCATTAAACGAGGCCGGCAACCCAGCGGGATCCCGTACTCCTGGGGCAACACTGGATGAGTCAACGTCATGTTGTTTATCGATATAAATGCCCTGCAACCAAATTTGTGTATCGTCGAACGTATTTTGATAGTTGCCTGCAACACTCACATTGTCATGTTCGCTTTTTTCAAGCGCGGTGGTTTCAGCGTACTGCTCCCCTCCGCTATCAGGGGCGTAACCTTGACTATCGCCGTTACTGGCGAGCAAGGTTAATGTCAACTCTCCTGATGACAGGTCAGGCGACGCGACAATCAGTGCAGTGTTTGTTTTTAACTCACTTTGCGGATACATTTCAGGCGCGCGTTCAGACGCAAGCTTTATTGACAGCCTTTCAAATTGCGCCTGTGCGCCCAGCATAAAGCCGCTTCGTGAATCTGCCCCCAGTCGTATTTTGTGGGGCGCTTGCCCCTCAAATTCTGTTGCATCAGGCAATGCGACAAAATTGACTGCTCCTGCTAGCCCTTGAGAGCCGTACAAAGAAGACTGCGCGCCTTGAACGACATCGATTCGGTCGACCAAAAAGGGGTTAAGCAAGGATATATTCGCCGCACCGCCTCTAGAATTGGTGCCATCATTCAGGGGAATACCATTGAGCATTACCAGGGTGTAATTTGAATCAGCGCCTTGCAAAAAAAGTTCGTTCACACTGCCAGGACCAGCATTCGGGTTCACCTGCAACCCTGGGATTTGATTAAGTTGTGCAGGCAAATTGATACTTGCTTTGGTAGCAAACTGAGACAGCTGTGAATGGTTATTTATGGCCAATCTAGTGCCCAATATATTCATACGTTCGACCTGCTGTGAAGCGTCTTGTGAGGCCAAACTACAAGCAGAAATACTATATGCACTAATAAACATTAGACGACTAATGGCTGGTATCTTAATCATGATACAGAAGACTTCCCTATTTTATGAACTGGCGACATACAACACGGATCAATTCGATTCGTTGTGAGTCAGCTCGTCAGAATTGCGTGATGGTTTGTAATACTGTGATTGAAAGCTGAAGCGCTTAATTTGATTTCCACCTGACATCCAAGTTTTGCCCGCTGGAATAACATATTCATGGTACAAGCCCCATTCAAGACCAGCCGTTGGGTGCGCATTTTTATCAAGGGACTCAACCAGACCCATCGCACTGGGAACAGTTGGAAGGTAAGCCATGATTTCAAAATTAATACCATCCGGTGCAAATTGTATGGTTTGCTTTTCCGGTCCGTCATGGGAAGAAACAATGGCGATACCATCTTGGTACTGCCACACACAAAGCTCATGACCACTGTGAGTAATAGGATTAAAGTCAGACTTGATATACGGTCCTTGAGGATTATCAGCAATCGCCACGCCCCAGCGAATTTCTCGGCCCCCTGCCGTTTTGCGCTCTCCCATACGTTCGCCTTTGTAATACAGGTAAAACTTGTTGCGATAAAAAAGTAACGTGGGGTCATGCACTTTATGACTGTCAAAATCACCTTGAGATTTGACTAAAAAGTGGTTGTCTTGTGTCCCTGCCCACTCCCCAGTATCTGATGCGGTGAGTATAGGCGCATCCAGTTTACGCCAAGGCCCCTCAGGTGAAGAGGAGTATGCCATGGCTACGGTATTTTTGGTGCGGTTTAGATACGGGGCTTTAATCGCTTGATACACAAGGTAATAAGTCCCTTTGTGAGCCAGTATTTCTGGGGTAAACACAGAACGATCATCAAACTGCCCTGCTTGGCCTGGCGCGACTGCTCGGCCCTTTTCTTGCCAGTGGTAACCATCTTTTGACGTGGCATACCAAATCTCAGCGTGATCCCATGGAAACACTTTAGCGTCAGGGTCTCCCGTACCGAAGCCCTTTGTCTCACCTGTTGTGCGGGTATACCAAGTATAAAATACCCCGTTTATTTTGAGTACCTTAGAGGGATCGCGCCTACTTACGTCTTCATCAAAGGCGAAGTCACCAAACAGGTTTTCATGTCGAAACTCACCGAACCACTCTTCATTCTTATGGTAATTTCGGGCTAAAGCACGTTTAGAAGCTGCGCTCATTTTTTCAGGATCGCTGATTGCTAAGTAGTCATAGTCTGCTTGTGAATATGCGTGACTAGGCGCGGCAAGTGATGATGGGTCTGAACGTTTCGATGGTGAGATTGATGCACTGTTACAAGCAGTTAAAATGAGGGCGCTCGCCCCTAGTAGTAGGTATTTCATAGCCTAGCCTCTTGCACGATATGATTTGGAAAAGCCTTTATTGGGCGCACTTTAACATCTCTAAAAAACACCTCAGCCCCTTCAGATTGCAACTGCAACTGCCCCGAAGT
Organism: Paraglaciecola chathamensis S18K6; assembly: GCA_000314955.1. GTDB lineage: Bacteria > Pseudomonadota > Gammaproteobacteria > Enterobacterales > Alteromonadaceae > Paraglaciecola > Paraglaciecola chathamensis. Next base: position 84,682 of record BAEM01000007.1, read on the forward strand.
TAATGGTTGGCCTTGCGCATTTATCGAGTCAGTAACCACCATAACTACCTTGTCATTCACCACAAAAATCGCGGTATCTGCCAACGCATACAGCTCAACAGTATTCCACTGGCCATGTTGGTAATCAGGCTCTACATGAGCATGACTGTAGCCCTCTACCGGATTTTTCACTTCGCTGGTAGGGTCATAAAATTGTTGCTCGTTTTGATAACGTGAGCGAATAGTGCCACTCGGGCCCGCAAGAGGAATGTAGTCACCAAAATCACTTTCTTGAATTTGTAGCTCCTGACATGCTTTCCACACTTTCCAGAATGCTCCATGCTCACCTTGGCAATGAAATAGCAGGCCGCTATCGCGTTTGGCCTTAAGCCTGGGAGACCACTTTTTATCGCCCCACTTCACCTGCAGACTCAAGTGATAGTTTTCAAAGTCTGCTTTACTGGTTAACCCGCCATATATCTCACCACTTACATGCAGCACAGGTTGTTGGTTTTGCACGGTGACCGAAAACACACTTTTCACATCGGCATTTAGCCCCATTGCATCGCTTGGATCCCCGTTCACGTTTAAGTTGTCAGCTTGGTACGTTCCCTCTGGCAAGCCATTTACCGTTGAATGCGGCACCCCCATCCATGCATCCCATTGGGACAACTCACTATCTAACAAATAGCGCCATTGGTTATCAGATGCCTGCGCAGGCTCATCTTGTGTTTGGTTACACCCAGCTAGAAATAGCAATGTACTTAGCGCACCAAGAGCACAAAGCAAGCTCCTTATACGCGCTGAAAAACCTGAATTATTCATTTGAAAACTACCTTTCTTTAGGCACAGCATGTGCCAATACCCACTACTTAAAGCTGACCCAATCGATGTTGAACAAGTAACCCTGCTTGGCCCCCGTAAATACAAATGACAGATTGTTGACCCCAGTAAGCTTGGTGTTAAGTGGTGCTTCAAATGTTTGCCACTTACCCCAGCCACCCGTATTGCTAACGGGCACCAGAGCAATAATTTCGCCTTTGGGGCCGCCTAAACGGACTTCTACCGTGCCCCCTTGTGTTTGCGAAGCCGCTTGAACAATAACTTTTTGTGCTTGGCCCTGCTCAAAATCGACGCGGTCGTAATTTAACCAAGCGCCATTCTCGACCCAGTCCACTTGCCAATTTGCAGGTAGCTCATTGCCAGTGACTTTCGACACCTTGACGCCTTTGTCAGACAACATACTGTATCTGTCTATCTGTAGTTTCGCCGATGCTGGCGGGGTACCAATCCCACGTTCGGTGGGAGTGACCATCTGAATTTGCCCACGGTTATCAAAAAACAATTTGTCGGCACGCATTGAGCGCAAATGTTGGTTTTGACTTATCTGATGATGGTGATAAAACACGTACCACTGATCTTCGTACTCGACGACAGAATGGTGATTGGTCCAAATACCGTCACGCCAGCGCTGCATAAACATGCCTTGATATTCAAAGGGTCCCAATGGACTGTCACCGACGGCATAAGCCAATTCTTCAGAACCGCTAGGGGAATGGGGAAAGGTAAAGTAATAAAGGTCGTTGCGCTTAAATAAGAATGGCCCTTCTTTATATTTAGACGGCAGCCCCTTGATTTCCTGAGGCTCACTTGCCAGTTCAACCATGTTTGGCTGTAGTTTAGCTACATACAGTTTCTCCCCGCCACCGAAATACAAATAAGCTTGGCCATCGTCATCAATAAACACATTGGGGTCGATTCCGCTAACACCTTTTATATAGTCTTTGTTCACCGTAAACGGACCAGCAGGTGACTTTGAGGTTGCTACACCTATACGTCTAAACCCGCTTTCATCTAAAGGGATATCAGGGAAATAAAAATAGTATGTGCCATTTTTTTCAATAGCATCTGGTGCCCACATACCAAAGCCATCTTTTTTGCCCCAGGGCACGTCAGTTTGGTCAACAATCGTCCCGTGATCTTGCCAGTCATGAAGGTTACTAGAAGAAAATACATTGTAGCTGGGCATACAAAAACCATTGTTGCCAAATCCTTCTTCACAGACCACATCTGTTGAAGGGTAAATGTAGACCTTATCTTCAAATATCCTGGCCGTAGGGTCTGCAGTGAACATATGAGTAACAAGAGGGTTATCCGCTAGTACCGAGCTAGAAAGACAACATAGGCCTAGAAGCTGAAATTTTAAACGCGCTGTGAACATGATCTTTTACCACATCTGTATATGTATATTTGAATATACATTTTCATATATACACTTTCAACATAGTTTTTACATTTGCACACAGCACTACTTATACTTTAGTAGTGTAAAAACCACTATTTTGGCCAAAAAAACACACCTTTAAGTACCGAGAGACATAACAAATCGATTTAATATAACGAGTTAGCAAACAGAAATTTTCTGCTAAACGAGCCTGAATTAAGGGTTTTGTTAGGCATTAACGTTATCGATGTGAGTACCTGCAGCCGGCAAAAACAAGCGTTCAAGAAAGAAATGTTATTTAATTGTTAACAGTAAACCTGTTTATACTTAATATTATGAGACGTAGAGCGCTCATCTGCAAAAATGTACACCAGCGAAAAACTCAAAAAAACAAATGAAAATAACACTAAAAAACAACAGATTAGACTAATACCGCAGTTAACCTGACGTACTAGAAAAGCCCAAATCGCCCCAAATATTTCACTACATTGATAAATCTCACGATTTATATGTGAATTTTCTTTACATAAAAGAAACAACTCCATATACTTATCGATATATAAAAATGACATTTTATATATAATACGAAAAACACACACAAACATTTAGTCATACTTGACTTACACAGAGCCGGATTTTCAAACGGATCTAACGGCTCCAAGGTCGGTATTGAATAGGAGAACTAATAAATGTCTGCAAGTTTCAAATTAAAGCCACTCGTCCTTGCGATGATGCCTCTTTTATTTGCTTCCAACTCTGCAACTGTATTTGCTCAAGATACCGATGCGCAGAACACACCCAGCGAAGAAGAGAAAAAGAAAAAAGCTGAAGAAGATTTAGAGGTCATCAAAGTTTCAGGCTATAGAGGAAGCGTTATTCGCTCAATCAACGCCAAGAAATTTTCTGACGGGGTGCAAGATTCGATATTTGCAGAGGATATAGGTAAGTCAACCGACCAAAACATTGCTGATGCGTTATCTCGGGTAACCGGTGTAACGGTGCAAGAAGCTGACGGTGAAGGTACACGTATTTCTGTTCGTGGTGCAGGTGCTGCACTAAACCAAATCTCCCTTAACGGCGTAGCGCTTACATCTGGGCTCAACGGCTCTGGCTCAAATCAAAGTGTGTCAGATGAAAGTGTCGATTTAAGCACATTCTCATCGGACATTTTATCGTCTATTAACGTGATCAAAACCGCAGCGGCGGATCACGATGAGGGTTCGCTAGGCGCCAACGTTATTCTTAAAACATTTAAGCCTTTGAGTGTTGAAGAAGACCGCCGTTCCATTGAAATTCAGGGTAGACACAATGAATATGCAGAAAAAAATAACTACAAACTAAGTGGTACGTTTTCTGAAAAGTTCCTTGATGACAATTTAGGCATCATAGTGACTGCGTCAAAAGAAACCCAAGATACACGTCGCGATTCATTAGGCGGAGACTGGCTTTCGCCGTATAAAGTAGCCCGTATTCGTGAAGGCGGCGCAACCAACCTAGACGGCGAAGTCATTGGTGAAGAACGTGATGCGCTAATCGCCAACGGTCGCTCTTTTAATACTTTTGTGAACACTCGCGACCGCGATACGCTGACTATGGGCATTCAGTTCTTACCCACAGATGTAACAGACGTGCAGTTAGACTTGAGCTATTCAAAACAAACGTTTGAGCAAGACTCTCATAGCATATACGTCACCACACCCGATTTGTCCGTTCTAGGTTCTGCGGTTACCAACTTTTACAATACCGAATTCAACGGTACCATTCCTGAAACACAAGCACACCTAGGAACAGTCTTTACCGATCCGCAGCAAGACTGGTGGATACTCGACGAAGCAAACAATACGCTCGTCAAGTCAATCAACCGCTTTGCATCAGGTGGATTCTCGCGCCAGCTATCTGGTAATGAAACCGAGAACAAGGTCGCAACCTTAAAAATCAATCACGAGATCACCGAAGACTTATTGGTTGAGTTCACCGCTGGTTATTCAAGAACGGATTTTGAATCACTACCGAACGCCTCGGTTAGAACGCAAAACTGGAACAAGGTGCCTATTCCAGATTTAGCTGAAGTTCCAGTGGTTGACCCGAACGGCAATGCTGTATTGCAACCTGTTGGTTTTGATTGCAGCACGGGCCAATGCGTATTAGTTACTGGCGACCAACCGGTATCATATGTACCGACTAATGCTGGCAGCGCAGCGTCGAACATATCCCCCACAGGGTTTAGCCCTTATGACTTAAATGCTAACCATTTGGGTGGCTTATCCCGCTACAATGAAGAGCAAATTGATACCAACAAGTCTGTGTTTTTAGATTTTGACTGGGCAGTTGATTTTGTGGGTGTCAACAAAGTTGAGTTTGGACTTAAATACTCTAGTCGTGATAAAGAAGTTTTCACTGACTATCAGGACTTCTCAAATACCGACGATATTGTGTTAAACCCTGAGACGGGTGAAGTTATTTCAGGTTTGGGCCAAGGTGATATTACCGTCGCTGATTTCACTACAGGAACCGGCTTACCTGTTAGTAATTTCTTTGAAGATTTACTCGGTTCAAACGCCAGTGAGTACAACACCAACTACCTTAATGGTTGGGCTATTCTAGACCCAGAAAAAGCATTCGCTGAGCGCTTCCAGATCCCGAATTCTGTGTTAGTGAGCAATAACAATGGTGATAGACAGATCACCCAAGACAACGTTTCAGCTTACGCCAAACTAAACTTCGAATATTTCGATTCAAAACTCACCGGTAATATTGGTGTGCGTTATGTGAAAACAGAGAATACCTCGATTGGTAATTCAACCTTTACCTTCAATGGACAAAACGTTGCTTTTGACCCAGTGGCGCTTATTTATGATAAACAGTTAGCCAATACGTCTTTGGCGCCGTGTCCAGAAGCGGTATTTATTAACGGGTCAGTGGTCAACGCCGACCCGAATATTTATCCTTGTTATGACTCTGGTTTTTCAGGGATCGTAACTAACCCCGCAGGTGATTCCGTAGATAGAGGGTTTGCTGTTGAGTATGACGCAGATGGCAATGTTGTGAGTCAAGTGGGTCAATACCCACAAAACGAACCCGTCACTAACAACTCTCGTAGCTGGTATGGGCTTTTGGACCACAGAGATACCTCAACCCAAGGTGCTAGCGCCCAAGAATTACTCGACGCAGGTTTGATTTCTTCTCTTAGAGAAGTGAACAACCGAGCATTCGCAGGCACAGGCGAAAACGAATCTGAAATTTGGTTACCTAGCGCGAACTTAAACTACGCCATCAATGATGAATTGATCGCCCGCTTTGCCGCGTCAAAAACCATGGCACGTCCCAGATTTGACTCGCTAACACCTGGCTTTAGTGCCAGTGAAAACCCATGGGGCGTTGATTCAAGTAGTATTCGTACTAACAACCCAAGACTTCAGCCTCTTACGTCAAACAACATCGATATTTCATTGGAGTGGTATTTCAATAAAGCCGGTTTAGTATCAGTCGCACTGTTTAGAAAAGACATGAAAAACTTTGAGGAGCGCGTAAGTGCCGAGGTTTATCTGAAAGATATTCGAACTGACTATGGGCTAGAGTCAATATCTCTTGATGAAGTGGTCATCAATCCAGGTGCTGAAACGGAAGTCATTAACCCGAATGATGGCCGCGTTACACTGGTAAACGAAGTTACGCCATTTAATAGCGACTGTTTACCTTTCAGGGTCGTGCAGGTACAAATAGCCGACGTACTGCCGGTGGAATGTCGCAACTTCCAAGCCAGTGTGTTGCGTAATGGTAAAGGCTCTCTGACTCAGGGCTTAGAATTTTCCTACAACCAATCTTACGATTTCCTACCCGGTTTTTGGTCCGGCCTTGGGGTTAACTTTAACTACACCTTTGCTGATTCAGAAAACGACTCAGACTTTGATGAAACCCTTCAACGCGTGGTTCAACCTGTACCGCAGGCATATACGCCAAGGCACAGCGCGAATACAACTTTGTTCTGGGAGAAAAACGGCCATCAGTTACGTTTAACGCATAGGTTCAACTCAGATCAATTCGTTGGCGAAGTAACCAACGGCAACGCTTGGCAAGATTCCACCACTAGGCTTGATTTTAGCGCCACCTACAAATGGGACGAGAACATTACGTTTACGCTCCACGCGCTGAATCTTACTGATGACATTACTCGCACGTATTTCACATCTCGAGACATTACCCTCAGAGATGCTGATGGCAACGTGACTATATTGAGCGAAGGCAACGCCTTGACGGATGACGTTTATGAAGGGCGAACAATCGCGGAATATAAAACAGGTCGTCAATTCCGTGTTAGCGCCAGAGTGAATTTCTAAGGTTCATAAATCGTATTGTCGCGCTTGTTATAACCAAAGGTTAAACGAGCGCCAAAAATTGGAGAATTAGTAAGATGTACACAAACTTACTTAAAAAATGTAGTTTAGGCTTAGCTGTATCTTTAGCATTGACCGCGTGTGGAGAAGGCGATGGCACGCAGAAATTATTCGGTGACGACGTACCTGCGCCGCAGGTCGCTCAGTCCAATCCTACCTTAACCTTTGACGAAGGTGAGGTCGTCACCGTGGATTTAACTGAAGGGGTTACAAACCCTGCAGACACCCCTATTTTTATTCGAAAACTCACCTACCTTGAAAAGGTCATAGACGAGTTTGGTAATGAAATACCTGGGCCTGACGGTCTCGTTCAAAACCTATTCGTGGGACCACCGCTACCTAACAGAGCGGTAACCGCCATTGAAAACGAGCTCACCTTTGACGGTACTGCGTTCGAAGATGTGCTTGTTCACCCTTATACCGTTGAACAAAGAGACGCGTTAATCGAGCAAATCAATACGCAAAACAGTGAAATTGAAGCGAGCAACAATGCCGACGATGACATAAGCAATGATGAACCACTGATTACCGTGCCTCCAGAGCTCTATTCACAAGGTATATATCGCTTTACCTATTCAGTTGATAACGGCGCTGATACCCAACCGGAAGTGGAATTGACAATAACCGTTAACGGGGTAGAAGTTAAACCGGAAGCAATCAATTTAATCAGTGATGCCAATGTAGAAGTCGCAAAAGGCTATACCGCACAAATCAACGCGAATTTAACGCCAGCTAACACGACCTACATCAACCCCGTATTCACCAGCTTAGATCCGCAAGTTGCCTCAGTCAGCGCGCAAGGTCTTATTACGGGTGTTGAACTGGGTACCTTTACCATTTTAGTTGCTAGCCAAGATGGCGCTTTAACTACAGAGGTAACAGGTGAAGTGGTACCGCTAACTGACCCGACCGGTATTGCGATTATCGATGACGATACAGCTGAAGAGCCAAATACCTTGGCCACCGTAGAAGTACAACTAGATACACCGTTGGATCTGGATTACCTGCTACTACCCGATACGGATGAAGTGGAATTTACCAGCAATGTGCTTTGGACATCATCAGACACTGAGAAACTTACAGTGGATGAAGATGGGCTGGTGACGCCACTGATGTATAACAATGCAGTGGATATGCAAGAAGATAATAAAGTGATTGTTACCGCCACGATTGAAGACACTAACTTAACCTATAACACCGAAGTGACTATTGTCCCAGGCACAAACCTAATGGCGGCAGGTAAGCGTGAGTTCTCATCTGATGATGCATTAGGAGAAGACTTCTTATTTGCCAGAACTGATGCCGGACAGGTCAACCTTGGGATAATAGAACTACGTGATGATGCTAACTCTATTGATGGCCAAAGCTTGTACGTCAACTCAATGGGAGGCAATGGTGTAAAAGCGCAGTTTTCACCTAAAGCGTTTGCCCATGCTGGTGTCGATACTTCTGTCGCCCATGAAGTGAGCTTCGATGTGCGCGTCATTCAAGGCAGCGCTATTCAAGTGTACTTCCAGTCTCCTGGGGTAATTAACTGGCAAACTACCGTGTTAAATGTCACACCTGAGCAAGTGGCAAATGGTGAGGTCGTGCGCTTTACTCACAGATTTAACAGCCCAGGGGAAAGTCGCAATGATGGTAGCTTCTACTTCAACTTCCATGTTGAGCCCAGCGTAGAAGCGTACATAGACAACCTGTCTTATGAAAATGTGGAATAACCTTTAATACCTACCTATTAAGCCCCGTTAATCGGGGCTTTGTCAGTAACACGCTTCATGTTTTTCACGTAAAAAGAAGTCGGTTACCTATATGAAAAAAACAGCTATAACAATATTAGGCGGCGGCACAGCAGGCTGGATGACGGCAGCTATTCTCGCCAAAGGATTACCTAAAGATAAATTTCATATTTGCTTAGTAGAAAGCTCTGACATCTCAAGTGTCGGCGTTGGCGAAGCCACTATTCCGCCCATGACATCATTACTGGCGTATTTAGAATTAGACGAAAGCAGCTTTTTAAAACGCCTTAATGGAACGTTCAAATATGGTATTCAGTTTGAAAATTGGTCTGAACTGGGCAATCAATATATGCATGCTTTTGGGGACATTGGCACGCCCCTTGGCACACTTTCGTTCACTCAAGCATGGCTCAAATCTGCGGCAGCATTAAACTTCACTGAGTTAGGCAGTTACATTCCAAGTGCAGTCGCTGCTAAAACTGGAAAGTTTCATCCTCCGGTGGATATCCCTCAAGGGGCTAACCCAACTCACTTCTACCCTCTTTCATTATTATTTTACGCCTATCAATTTGACGCTACTGAGCTTGCCAGCTTATTGAAAGAGTACGCGATTGACCGCTCGGTTGAGCACATAGAAGGTATGGTTAATCGGGTTAACAACAAACGAAATGGTGATATCTCAAGCTTAAGCTTACGTGATGGGCGCAATATTGCAGGGGATTACTTCGTAGATTGTTCAGGTATGCGCGGACGACTCAATAAGTCACATTTTGGATGCGAATTCGATGACTGGAGCAACGAACTTCCGTGTAATTCTGCTATCGCGGTACAAACCAAGCGAGACACGCCTGCTGCCCCCTACACTAAGTCAATAGCTATGAGTGCGGGCTGGCGCTGGGAAATTCCCCTGCGTGATCGAACAGGAAATGGGTACGTATTCTCAAGCCGATTTCTAACTGACGAGCAAGCGTTACAAGAACTGAATGAGGCACTTGCAGGTGAACAATTCATCACCGAGCCAAGGACCATTCATTTTAAAACAGGTTGTTTGACCACGCCTTGGCATCGCAACAGTATTGCCATCGGGCTTGCTAGCGGATTTACCGAGCCTCTGGAGTCAACCAGTATTCATCTTATTCACAAATACGCTCTCGAGCTAAAAGACGCGCTTTTATGTGGTCAAGACTTGGCTCACGAGGCCAAGCGTTTTAACCACATGTTTTATCAGGAGGCTTTAAGCATAAAAGACTTTTTGCTCGCGCACTACCATGTTTCTAAGCGCACCGATTCCCCGTTTTGGCAGCACTGCAAGAATATGCCTATTACGCAAACGTTGCAGAATTACTTGGCCGAGTTTGCTCGCAACGGCTACATTAACTTACCTGAAAGTAGTTTGTTTCCTTTTCAAAGTTGGTTTCAAGTGTTGGTGGGGCAAGGTTACTTGGCGGACTATTGCGCCTTTTCAGACAAACAGTTCGATGCGCAGCAAGCAAAGCCGTTCTTCAATAACGTGAAGCTCGCCATACAGTCAGAAGTCGCGCGCTTAGCACCGCATCAGTCTTACCTTCAATAGTAACTCACGACAATAACAAGGTGGCTTTTATGAAATACTCACTTAAATTTTACAGGCGTCGCACTTTAGCGCTTTTAATCACTGGTCTATTCACGGCGCAAGTATTCGGATTCGGTACCGATCCGGTATCCAGTTATCTCACTCAGGGCAAAGCGGTCGGTAATTGGAGTGCGTCGATAGGCAATGGCTTAAATTACTATATTCCCTTGGAAGACCAGCAAGCCGCCACAGTAAGGGGAAATCTAACGGTGCGCCCTGATAAACAAAACGCGAAAGGAGACGCCCTACATCTTAAATGGAAAGGCAGAAAAGTAAAAAATGAATGGGGTGGCAACGCGCTCTACGACAGCACCTTCAGTTTAGGAAGAAGCAATGCCGATATATCATCAGTGAAAGAGTTGGCAGCGTTAGTCCTTAACATAAAGGTGTTAAGAGCCCCCAATGCGCTGACTAAACTAACTCTACAATGCAAAAACTCAAATAAGTGCAAAAGTGAATTTCCCATCAATACTGCGCTGGGAAAATTACAAAAAGACCAATGGCTAAATGTGCCCATACCCTTGAGCTGTTTCGATAAATCTGGGCAGTTCGATTTTAGTAACCTAACCGGCATATCTATCGCCACCCAAGGAAAGATGGAGATTGTGCTGGCTAATGTCGGCCTAGCGCCTTTGCCTGACGGTATGTCTGGTTGTTAAGCCTAGATTGTTAAGCCTAGGTTGTTTTGCTGGCGGTATATCGCCAGCGGAAAAAAGCGCTTTACTCGCAAAAAGCACCTGTAAGCAAGGCTTGCTTACAGGTACTGCCTCTTACTGACTCTGTTGCCAAACTCGCACATATTTAACTCTATACTCTTTGTCAGTGCGGCTATCATCTGGTAAGGCTTTAAACCATTTATTCGATTCATTGTTAACGTTAATCGTCAGTGGCTGATGCCAGTGGGTATTTTCAACTTCTCGAAACATGAAACCATCAATAAAGAAGCGAATAACGTCTTTATTCCACTCTAATCCCCACACGTGATAGTCCGTTTGGATCTCATCTGGGTGGTAATACTTTTTCGGGTCAGAGAAGTGCTTCTTCACATTGCCGTGTTCCTTCGGTGAGCGAAATACATGAAGGTTACTGTTGATGTCATGACGTTGCCCTTCTACGCAAGGGCAATTTTCTTGTATATCGATTTCAGTCCACCAGTCTTTGGTGCCCATAGTAAGCCAAAACCCAGACACCCAAGGTGCATCCATCAGCTTGGCCTCTGATTCAAAATATCCGTACAGTATGCGCTCTTTCGTTTTAATAAACCCTGACGAGTGGGTATAGCCTTTAGGCAGCTTAGTATCGCCATGTTGGTTAATCGACATCACCAGCTCCCCCTCTTCTAAGCGAGCATTGTCTTTATGAAAGAAGGTCGGCTCCCTGCCCTTCCAACTGGGATTGCTGGGGTGCCAACGCTTGGTATCCAGTGTTTGCCCATCAAATTCGTCGGTAAATTGTGCGTTTAGGGTCCACTTTCCACTGTTGCTTTGATCCGACAACGGAAATTGTTGATTTTCCCTTTGCACTAAATCACTTCGTTTAATGACGTCGGTATAGCCGGGGGGCGGCACGGTCAACTCTTGGGCGTAGCTGAGCGTGCACAACGCCAAAGACAACCCACTGACAATAGTTTTCATCGTTGTTCTCATATTCAAAACGCCTTATTTGTTACTTTTCAAGGTAATTAGCGCGGGCTTTGCGCCTTGGGTATCCACCCGAAGAGTGATCTCTCCTGCTACATTCGTACTTTGAATAATGGCCAGCGCCCGCCCTTGATGAGGTAAAATATTGTCAGCTCGTTCATCTTGTACGCTGTTCTGCCAACCATTATCCACCGCCATCAAAGTGCCCGGCCCCGCCAGACGAAAGCTCACACTATCGTCGTGATTCAGTACGGTATTGCCATTTTTGTCCACCAGCCTGACATGCACATGGGCAACGTCATAACGATCTGCTTGCAGTTGTTTTTTAGACGATGTGAGTTCAATTGACGCGACAGATTGATGGGTATTTAGCGCATATTCAGCCACGGGTTGCCCATCATTGTAACCGACCACCTTTAGCTCACCTTCTTCGAAGGGTAACTGCCAAAACAAAATACGATTGTTGTCGTCACTGATTGACTGCTTACCCAGTGATTTGCCATTAAGAAATAATTCACTTTGCTCGGTGTTAGCATACACGTGCACGATAACGTCTTGTTGCGGTTGATAGTTCCAACTGTCGTCAACGTCGTACCATTCCCATGCTCTTAGCCATTGCATTTTTTCAATTGGGTGAGCACGTTCGTTAAACACCCAGCCATCATTTTCATCATACTGATATTCAGATTTAGCCGCGTCTATCGTCGCTAAGTAAACCTTTGGTTCATCAACCCAAAACCCTTCAAATTGATGACCTCGGGGGGTTTTGTTGCCCGCATAATCAAATAGTGAAATTTCCAGTCCTTTGCGTGGCCAAGGTCCCGCTTCTCCTTTGTAAGCAAAACCTGTCCAGATAAAGATCCCTGGGACAAATTCACGCTCTTTTGCCGCTTTCCACTCTGGCCAAGTTCCCCAATTCTCGGAGCCATAAATAGGTTTATCTGGGTACATTTCGTGGGCAGCATCGTATTCTTGTGAACGATAGTTAAACCCTGCTACATCCAGTGCATCGGTATAACCACTCACAAAATTAACTGACGGGGTGACCATGCCGGCTGTAACGGGTCTTGATAAGTCTAGTTTTTTAACAATGTTGGATAAGTATTTGGCCGTTCGCGCGAGGTGATCAACTTGCCCGCCTTTGTTCTTGGCAAACTCTTGTCGCACTCTAGCGGGATCGTAAACAGGCGGTCGCTTGCCGTGGTAATCTTTTTTCTCACCATCCCATTGCTGAGACGCATTATAAAATGGGTAGGTCCATTCTATTTCGTTGCCAATACTCCACATAATAATCGAAGGATGATTAAAGTCGCGACGGATCAGATCAGTTAGATCTCGCTCTGCCCAGCGAGGGAAGTGTTCAGTGTAAGATTTAACCGAATCTCCCTGGCCAGCATTATCACTTAAAAATACGACACTCTTGTCTTTAGGACGTAGCCAATCATCGAACATTTCAGCGATCACCAAAAAACCCATTTCGTCAGCCAAGTCGAGTAAGTCTGTCGAGTGTGGATTATGCGCCAGTCGCAGGGCATTCACGCCAACCGATTGAAGTTTTTCTAAACGGTAACGCCAGATCTCCTTGGGTACAGCAGCCCCTACAGCCCCAGCATCATGATGCAAGTTCACACCTTTGAGTTCTGTACTTTTGCCATTGAGTAGAAAGCCTCGGTTGGCATCAAACGCGATACTGCGAACGCCAAATCGCGTTCGTGTTGAATCAACAACCGCGTTTTTACGCCGCAGTGAGACTTCAGCGGTATATAAAGCCGGTTGCTCAAGAGACCATAATTGGGGCTGCTGTAGCGACAATTCACTGTCAATGTGTGTGGCATGAGATTTACTGACGTTAATTGATGAGGTTTCAACCTCATTGCCGTTAGGGTCAAGAATACGAATATCGAGATATAATTCCTTTTCTTTTTGACTTACCAGGTCAGTGAGCACCAACTTAGTATTGATGGCGAGGGTCGCTTTGTTCTTGCTCACCTTGGGCGTTAGTACTTGTACCCCCCAATGACCAATATGATTCTTATTGGTTTTGATTAACCGAACGTCACGGTATATCCCTGAACCTGTATACCATCTGGCGTCGTTATAGGCTGTGCGATTCACTTTCACGGTTACCACATTCTCACCTACCACGGCGTGCGACGTTAGGTCCACCGCGAAGCTGCTATAACCGTTGGGGCGCGCCCCAGCAAAATGGCCATTTATCCAAACTTCAGCATTGTTGTAAATGCCATCAAATTCAAACCACATTGCTTTTTGCACGTCGCTTTGGGACAGGTTAAAAGACTTTTGATACCAGCCTATTCCCCCTGCTTTAAAGCCTGTACTGGATGCGGTATTTTCTTTGCTGTAAGGCAAGTCTACTGACCAATCATGGGGTAGACGAATGTTTTCCCACTCTATGCCTTGAGCATTATCTGGGAGGAATGCCCCCTCAGCTTGGCCTAGATGAAACTGCCAGTTAAAATTGAAGTCTAGCGTTTTGCGTGCCTCAGTGTCGGCAAAAACAGAGCTGCAAAGGCAGCCGTAAAGCATTACGAATAGTGACCATTTTTTCATTTATTTCCCCTGACAAGTGGCGCAAGACGCTAGCAACCTAAAGAACCATCTAAAAATCACCTAGCAAACACGCAACATATTGTTGTTCCATCCTAATCAAGCTGCGCCAGGGTAAATACGATCGTTGCGACCAGAAATATCAGAATCATGTCTTTTGCTCGCTTAGAGCAACAGTGACAGATGTTAGCTTTGTTTTAGTGCAGCTAGAGCGTCATCATGCAATGGATAGTGCTTAGCACTGGTTTCAACAAAGTGCTTAATTTTTTGCATATCAATACGCATCGCAGTGGGCAGCGCATCAATAGTGTGCTCGCTTTCGGGAAATACGCCTTTTCCAGCAAGCAGGCACAGCCACGATTCATGACCAAAAAGTTGCAAACTCACGGCTTCCTCATCAAGCACACGTGGAACGCTTTTCCCTTGGTGCCACGTTGTTAAAATACGCTGTAACCGCCTTGAAGGAGTGTGGCTTCGAGCGGCTTTCCAATAGGGAGTGTCGTGGCGGCTATTCGCTAAATAGTGCAACTCTATATAGTCTCGAACGCAGCTAAATCTATCACTTAATTTGTTGTTGTACGCTGTTTGGTTTGAGTACCCAGCTTGGTCTGTGCTGTTATCGACTGCACTGACGAAATCCACAACCGACTGGGTAGCGAAATGCAATGCTGTGGCCTCAAGCGGCTCAATGAAGCCTTGAGATAAGCCCACTGCCAACACATTTTTTTCCCAGCCTTTGGCAAAATGCCCCACGCGCATTTTTAAATGATTAAACTGAGCGCTTTCAGGTAACGCTAAATGTCGCCTAAATTCCTCTTCGGCATCTTGTGGAGATTGAAAACGGCTACTGAATACATAGCCATTCCCAAAACGATTTGTAAGAGGTATGCGCCACGCCCAGCCACAAGAGAGCGCAGTTGAGAGCGTCATCGACGGCGTTGTGTCTTCACGTTCGGTAACTATGGTCACCGCAGAGTCATTCAACAAACTATCAGCAAAGCTGTTGTAGGGTACTTTCAAGGTCTTGCCCAATAGTAATGAGCGAAAACCAGAACAATCGACAAAAAAGTCAGCTTCGATTGTTTCCCCTGATTCAGTTACAACAGAAGCAATGCTGCCATCGTCTTTCTGCTTTACCTCATTTATCGTCGCCACCTGATGCGTTACATTCCACTGCAGGGCTTTTTTCTTTAAAAACTGAGCCAATAAAGTTGCATCAAAGTGATATGCATAAGCCATATCAAACGGATAGTGCTCGGGCTCAATGGGCGCTTTGCGTTGCTGCGCTAACTCACTGGCCAACAGGTATTGGTCAGGATGAGCATGAACGTCAAACCCGCGGTGTTTCAACTGAATATTCTGGAAAAACTCGTGCTGAAAATACTCATCTAACTGTGAGTAAAAAGGATGAAAGTAGCTCTTATAATTCGGATCAGACGACCAGTTTACGAAGCGAATACCCGTTTTGTAGGTTGCATTGCAGGCTGGCATCCATTCTTTTGCCTCTATACCCAACTGCTCAAAAAAACCTTTAATAGAGGGCGTTGTGCCCTCACCCACGCCTATGGTGCCAATCGCGTCAGACTCAATAATTTTGATCTCTAGATCGTAATCCTGCCACATTTTGGCCAAATAGCAGGCACTTATCCACCCGGCGGTGCCACCGCCAATGATAATTATTTTTTTAAACGGCAGTGATGTTTGCATGGTGTTTACCTTCAGCTATTAGGCTGTCATGTGTTTGAAAATTTAAACAACAACCTGCTAATTTTCTGCACATGTCTTGAATATTATCTTGTATAGCCCGCGATTTGGGATGGGGCTTTAACTCACCTGTAGGATAGTGGCCTAACCCAGAAAACAAGGCATACCAAGCTGTTAGGCCATTGATGTCTAAAACCGGTTCAACACTGAGATCTTCGCCACTCAGCCATTGGCTAAATAAAGAGCGGCCAATGGGGGTAAGCGCGTTCGCATCTTGGGGAGTTTGCCAATAAGGCGAGTTGCGGCGGCTGTTTAAAAGCTGCAATGTACTGTGATAAGAATGGGCATATACAAAACGGCTTTTTATTCTGTGATTGTAATTTTTGATCACATCTTTTGCATCATCAGGGCTTTGAATACTAGACACAAATTGCTCAAGCATAGCAAAAGTATGGGAAAGCTCGTGGTCTTCAGAGCCCTGTGTTAAGCCGCAGGCGGGGCCTACCGCTAAACAGTTATGAATCCAAGGTTGAGAAACGAGATAAGCTTGGCTCGCACTCAAATGGCGCTGTAACACCTTCTTGTATCCCTGCTGAGAAATGTGCCTTTCAAGGAGCTGAACAGCTTGCGGATCCTGAATAAATTTACTGCTGTAATGATACTGAAAATGCACAGCATCTTGTAAAGTGTATTGCAGCACAAAGCCGCAATCGAGTGCGGTTGTTACTACCTCACTGGCGCAGCACTCAGCCGCCAACGTATAGGTTAACACCCGATCATTTATTCTTACTTCTGGCAGGGTTTCCTGACGAAAATCGGGCATATTGCCTATGAGTAATTGCGCGCTTTGTGTGCAATCAAAAAAGTAATCTCCGCTCAAAATCTGATCTTCACATTCAATGTGCTTTAGCGTTCCATGCTGATCGAGCTGAAGTGTCTCTAGCGTACTTGGTAGCGTAGTTATGCTGTGTTCAGCTGCTATTTTTTGTAGCAAAGTGAACAAACAGTTGGCATCAACTTGGTACTGGTAATCTGTTTCAAAAGGAAAGTCTTGGGCTTTAGGGGACAAGTTTCTTTTGGCTAATGCTGCAGCAAAAAAGAAGTCATCTAATGACAAATCGAGTTGGTAGGCTTGGCGTTTTAATTTGCTCAGTTCAAGCATTAATGGTTGGTGTAGAATATCAACCTCAGACGCATTCGCTACGCTAAACTCTTGTTCACTAAAGCCAACATAACGATTACTCAACTTAAACGTTGCTTGTGTTTGCCTCATCCAGTTTGCTTCTGAATAACCGAAATGCTCCAGCAGTGTATTCAGTGTTTTCCCCGCGATGTACGCTTTAGGGGGAGAATCTTCTTCTTTTAGCCCAACCAGCGTAATCCCAGTAACCGCTGGCTTGTATGTTTTACGCAGCAGCAATGCTGTGAGCAAACCATGAACGTTTAGCCCTACAATGGTAATGTTCTGGGGGATTGGTAGCACGGGCTTTTACATCCTTAATCTAGTCTCTTATGTTCCCATTGCCAGGCTTCGAATCAAATCAAAGTTAAAAGCCATCATGAATCACATATAAATTAATGATTTTATATTAAAAAGAGCATACTGTGATAGCAGTTGTTCTAGTTGGTTCTGCTATCACTGATACAGACTCACCGACCTAAGCTGAAACAAATGTTTGTATGGTACTCTTTCATACCAACAAACTGCGTACGGGCATTCGTATATGCATTTAACTTATCGAGCATACTTATAGTGAGCGCGATACCCGTACAAACATATCATTGCAAAGCAAATGAGCGGTAACACGAAGGACGTTTGTACCGACGGGATCCCACTGATTAGCGCCGGCCCGTCAATCATGGAACCTTGCATAGGCGGCATAAGCGCACCACCAACAATAGCCATAACCAAACCAGCGGACGCTAGGCTAGCATCTTCGCCCATTCCTTTGAGCGCAATGCCGTATATGGTTGGGAACATT
Organism: Paraglaciecola chathamensis S18K6; assembly: GCA_000314955.1. GTDB lineage: Bacteria > Pseudomonadota > Gammaproteobacteria > Enterobacterales > Alteromonadaceae > Paraglaciecola > Paraglaciecola chathamensis. The sequence goes on from BAEM01000007.1 coordinate 102,521, forward strand.
AACGACATACACGCTGAGGTAGCGATTAAGCAGTACAACCCTGTGTACCCTCCGACGAAGATAGTACCTAGTGACAAAACAAAGCCGCCCATAGCCAATAGCATTAACAACTGCCCTGGTCTAAAGAAACCTAAAAGGAATGTACATATAAAGCGACTGGCTAAAAATATCCCCATGGCGACCATGTTATAACTTTGCGCTTCGGACGCACTGAGACCCACTGACGTCATTCCGTAATGGATCACAAATGTCCAGCACATGATTTGTGCTCCAACATAGAATGCTTGCGCGACAACGCCCTCTAAATAACATTTATTAGCAAATAAACGTTGAAAGGTACTTTTTAACTCAGAGGTAGTTAACGGTGCCGCATGTGACATGGTTTTCGGCAGTTTGCTGAATAGAAATACAAAAAACATAATTGCCACCACGACAGCAATCGCCACATATGGCCCACGCACTGTGATTAGGTCTGCTGCTTGCATCGCTTGGTGTTCAACAGGATTATTTTGCGCAAAATTATACAGAGCATCAGTTAGCTTACCGTCCACCTCTGAAGGTAGCATTTGGGCAAATTCAGGGTGCGCTGCTTTTTCTTGCTCTCTAAATGCTTCAACGCGCAATTCGCTAAGAATATAGCTACTTGCAACGAACATACCTGTTAATGAGCCTATAGGATTGAACGCTTGAGCTAAATTCAAACGCTGGGTAGATGTGTCTGGATGGCCCATGGACAACACGTAAGGATTGGCCGTCGTTTCTAGTAACGCCAGACCGCAGGTCAAAATCCATAATGCTGCCAAAAAGAAAGAGAATTCCATATATATCGATGCAGGAATGAAAAGGCTCGCACCGATGGCGTACAACCCCAAGCCAAGTAGAATTCCTGATTTATAAGAAAATCGGCGAATGAAAATAGCCGCAGGTATAGCCATAACGCCATACCCTAGATAAAAAGCAAATTGCACTAAGCTACTTTGCGCATTTGAAATCATAAAGATGTCTTTAAACGCTTTCACTAACGGGTTAGTGACGTCATTTGCAAAGCCCCACAAGGGAAACAATGAGGCAACCAATAGGAATGGGATAATATATTTCGCTTCCAAAATACTGGGTTTGGATTCTTCCTTTTTATGTTCTGGCGCGACCTCTACGGCTTGCTCTACCCCGATTGCCATTTTACCCCCTTGCTTTTACAAATATTATTTTAGAACCATTGCTTTCATAACTTTTAATTTTATGAGTAGTATTCTTTTTTTATATGCAAATTAAATGACGTATCATCTAACTTAACTAAAATTTTACATTTCATCTACTTTAAACTTAAAACCTTACTATGTCGACAAATCTGTGCAGTAAAATCATGAATAATTAGAATTATTCAACAAACAGTGCATTTTTTACATATAAATAGTATATTTCATATAAAAATATTCGAGGTGAGATATGCAGGAAACAATCAGCAAAGAACTATTGGAAAAAACCGCTCGTCAGCAGCGTTCTGTCCTTCAAGTGCATAAGCAAGATAATGTGTTGATAGCATTAAAAGACTTAGCCAAAGGCGAACAAGTCAATTACAACGAAACCACCCTAACCGTTCAAGAAAATATCAAAGCCGGTCATAAAATCGCGATGCGTGACTTTGAAAAGGGTGAGACAGTCGTGAAATATGGTTATGGCATTGGCAGTACCACCCAAGCCGTTAATGAAGGCGCACATATTCATAGTCACAATCTTGCTACTGATTTAGATGGCTCAGAAACTTACCATTATGCTCCCTCGCAGATGACGGTCGAGACTCCCTCCAGAATGCCTACCTTTAAAGGGTACAAACGCCAATCAGGCCACGTGGGGGTCAGAAACGAAGTGTGGATAATCAACACGGTTGGTTGTGTGAACCAAGCAGCAACGCGTATTGCACAGTTGGCAAAAAGGCAATTTGCAGCCCGAGCTGATGACTTTATCGCTAATACTCATCCCTTTGGGTGCTCACAATTAGGTGACGATTTAAACAATACCCGAAATATATTAGCCAGTTTGATGCAAAACCCCAATGCAGGTGGGGTACTTGTCATTGGTTTAGGTTGTGAGAACAACCAGCTTGATGCACTTATCCGCAGTTCTCCCACTATTGACCCCAGTCGCTTACGCTTTTTTAACTCCCAAGAAGTCGAAGATGAGGTTGAAGTCGGTCTAGCGCTTGTTGAGGAGTTACTCGATGAAATGGCTACTGATCAACGAGAAGATCTACCCGTTTCTTCTCTAACCTTGGGCATGAAGTGCGGTGGTTCAGATGGCTTTAGCGGGTTAACAGCCAATGCCATAGTCGGCAGAGTATCTGACAAATTAACCGGCTTTGGTGGGCGGGTGATACTCACAGAAACACCGGAAATGTTTGGCGCTGAGCAAGTACTGTTAAACAGAGCTAACAGTGAAGCGACCTTCAACAACATCGTAAAATTGGTCAATGATTTTAAGCAGTATTTTATTGCGCAAAATCAGCCTATCTATGAAAACCCTTCACCAGGCAACAAGGCCGGTGGCTTAACAACATTAGAAGAAAAGTCGCTAGGGGCGATTCAAAAAGGTGGAAAGGCAATCATTAATGAAGTCATAGATTATGGCCAGCGTGCATCCACAGGCCAAGGCATGACACTATTGCAAAGCCCAGGTAATGATGCGGTTTCCTCAACCGCGTTAGCCGCTGCTGGTGCAAATATTGTGCTGTTCACCACAGGACGCGGCACCCCTTTGGGATTTCCCGTACCGACTGTGAAAATCGCATCTAACTCGGATTTAGCCGTACGTAAGAAGCATTGGATTGATTTTAACGCGGGTAAAATATTGGATGAGGACATTGACATTGACCAATGCGCAGACGAGCTTTTTGAGTGTATTTTGGCGATTGCATCGGGTCAGAAAACCAGAAATGAAGAGAATGAGAACCGTGAAATGGCCATATGGAAAAATGGCGTTACGTTATAAAAATTGAAGCATGAAAATCGAAGCGCCGGAGTCAATCCTATCCGGCGTTTCACGCACGACTAAAAAGATTACCTGTCTTGGTTTTGTTCATAGCCAGAGGGCCACGTACAAGGAACATCTGCGAAAATCTGCTGAATTTCACTCACCAACGCCGCGTCGGCTTGCCTTGAGGCCCACTCAACATTTTTGGCAATATTCGCCGGGTTTGCAGTTCCCACCAAGGTAGAAGCAATGGATGGATGGTCAATTGCAAACTGCAGCGCTAAGGCTGTGATATCTACCCCCTTGGATTGACAAAGACTGACCGCTTTCAAGCTTGCTTGCTTGAGCTGCTCATTTCCAGGATGCCAATCAGGTGCCCCACGCTCAGTTAATAACCCCATACCTGTAGGTGAGGCATTAATAATGCCTACCGATGCCTCATCGAGTTTTGGGATAATGGATGTCAATGAGCTGTCGTACAAGGCATAGCGACAGTAGGTTAAGATGCAGTCAATCTCGTATTGGCTGATAACCTCACTAAACACCTTCAGAGGATAACCCGTTACCCCTGCATAGCGTATCCTACCTGTTTTTTTGAGTGCTAATAAACAAGGAATACTCTCTTCTAACACTTGGCGCATGTCAGCAAACTCAATATCGTGTAGAAACAGTATATCTACCTCATTGACGCCCAAGCGAGCGCAACTTTCATCAAGGCTTGCTTCAATTCGCTGCGCAGAAAAATCAAAGTCAGCGAAATCAGGCCCGTAACGGCCGGCTTTAGTCGATAGAATATACTTATCTCGAGAAATACCTTTTAATGCTTTGCCCAGCACAGTTTCGGCCACTGTATCGCCGTAATAAGGCGACACATCAAGGTAGTTAATTCCTAAATCTAGTGCGCTGTGAACCGTCTTTATACCTTCTTGTTCACTGATGTTTCTAAAAACACTGCCTAACGGAGAAGCGCCATAGCTGACTTGGGATAGTTTAAGATCTGTCTTTCCTAATTGCCTATAATTCATAATAACCTCACTACAATCGGTAGAATCGTTCGGCGTTTAAGCCAAATATGTGCTGCGAAAATTCTGGGTACATACGTGCGACGTAACGCTCAACGATCTGTATTACTTCAGGGTAGGTTGCGGCGAGCTGGCAAACAGGCCAGTCAGAGCCGAACATGACGCGTTCGGGGCCAAATGCAGAGAACACGACGTCCATAAATGGAATAAAATCTTCTTCTTGCCATTTTTGATGATTAGCCTCAGTCACCATACCGGAGATCTTGCAATACACGTTTTGCTTCTCAGCAATGCTCTGCATGTGCTCTTTCCATTTAGCAAAACCGTCGCCGTTAGCAATATCAGGCTTTGCAATGTGATCAATAACAATTCTGTGTTGAGGCAATTTATCTAGCAACTGACGCGCTTGTGGTAATTGAGAGGCGACAATCAGCAAGTCATAGGCGTAGTCATATTGGTGCAACAACGTTAAGCCTTTGATAAAACTGGCTTGCAACATAAAGTTCGGGTCTGACTCATCTTGGATCACATGCCGAAAGCCTTTTAATACCGATGCACTTTGCCAACGCTGTAACTGTTCTTCTAATGTTGGGCTCATCAAATCAACCCAACCGACTACCCCTTTGATCAAAGGGTGCTCGAGCGCTAGAGAAAGCAGCCATTGGGTTTCAACCGTCGATTGTCGCGCTTGCACAACTACAGTGCCATCTATCCCTTGTCCGTTAAGCTCAGATTGTAATGCTGGGGGTAAATAGTCGCGCTTTAAAACACGCTCATTTTCGCCAATCCAGTCGAATTCTTCTGGGCTATAAACCCAAAAATGTTGGTGTGCATCAATCCTCATCACTCATCCATTTCTACCACGGCTTTAATCACACCGTTTTCTGGTTTTGTCCATTGATTAAAATCTTCAAATAACTCGCTAAATTTACCCGTATGGGTAATGAGTGAACTACTCACCACTGAGCCATTTTTCAGGCAGCTCACAACAAATTCGAAATCCTGAGCAGTCGCGTTACGGCTGCCTAAAAGTGTGGTTTCTCGCTTATGAAACTCAGGGTCGTCAAAGCAAATACTTTTCTTAATTACGCTAATAAATACGATTTTGCCGCCATGGGCCAAATTAGTAAAGGTTGACTGCATTGCATTCACATTGCCAGTGCAATCCATTATTACGCTTGGGTATTGTCCGTCAGTCAGTGCTGCTAATTGCGCATTCACATCACCTGATGCATCCACCACACCGTCTAAGCTATATGCTTCTTTACAGAACTTAAGCTTGTCTTCTCGGATATCAGACACGAACACTTTGGCGCCTGCGACTTTAGCGAACTGAGCGGTGCCTAGCCCTATCGGGCCCGCTCCTTGAACCAGTACAGTGTCATGTTCACTTAATTGTGCCCGTCTAACGGCATGGGCGCCAATGGCCAGACACTCAATTATCGCCATATCATTAAATGTGAGCCCATCAGCTATCACAACAGCAGAAGCCGGTACACAGATATACTCGCTCATGCCGCCATCTCGGTGCACACCAAGCACTTCAATATTGGTACAGCAGTTCGGCTTGCCGTTATTGCACGCGATACAGTCACCGCAATTCAAATAAGGAATAATATAAACTGATGAGCCTACAGGTAAGTCAACACCCTCACCAAGGCTAGCGATTGTGCCTGACAATTCATGGCCTAAAACCCGAGGATATTCAAAGAAGGGTTGGTTCCCGCCAAAGGCGTGTATATCAGTACCGCAAATACCAATAGATTTAATTTTAACTAGCACTTCGCCTGCGCTGGGTGAAGGTCTTTCGACTTCTCGTTTTTCTAAAATACCGGGCTCAATACATACGATAGTTTTCATCAAAGGGGATCCTAAGCGGTCTTTGTTTAATCTAGTCATATGAAAATCATAACACTTGAGACAAAAAACTCTAACTAATTTTTCGTATATGAATACTTTTATTTATATTTAAGCCGCGAAGGGAGCCTCAGACAAATATCGAATATACCCACTGTAGTTTCTCAAAACCTCAAGTTAGCTGCACCATTGAGACGAACACACTCAATATATTATGCCGCCAAACAGGGCGAAAGCAGTCAACACAATATTTACCAAAACTTACATATTTCATCTAGCCGCGAATGTAAATTTTGATAACTGAATTCATATACAAAGGTTAATCAACAAAAACGAGATGATTTTTGAAAGTACACCTGGGGTAGGCATACCTATTCAGCGCCGTGTCACGTGAGTTTGTCAAAGTCAGTCATTTGATGTTTCGGATAAAACTCTGACGATCGCGCTTGATAGGTAAAGAGATAGGGAAATTAGGTAGATAGCATTTGGTGAAACGCGTTAAACGAATATCGCTTAAATGAACCTAAGAGAAGACGGTAATAACAGAAAATGCTTGTAAATTTTTCGTCCGCTAACTAAATGACCGACGGTAAAGATGTAAGCAGAAATCAAAAGCGAAGATAACGCTATTTATTTAGTGCCATCGTTGAAAGAAAGGCAATAGCGAAAAACTATTGCCCTACGAAGTCTTAAAGGGTAACCCTTTAAAGCTTACGAACAATTCCGTAAGTCACCGCTTTTGAGATTTCCTCAGCTGCTCCCTTAAGCTCCTTTAAAACATCATCAATACCCATTATTTCAGGAATACGCATGATATAAGGGATGGTCAGTGTGGCAACGGCATGGTCTGAATCAATGATCGGATACGATAAATCAGTTACACCATGAACAAACGCACTAGGTGCTTTCAAGTAGCCTTGCTTAGCGACTTTTTTGCAGTCAGCCATAAACTGCTTAACTTCTTCTTCGCTGTGGTGCTTTTTAAGCAAGTTGATCATTGATTCTTTTTTCTCAGCGGACTGATTCACAAACAAGATCCGCCCCGATGCAGCAAAAGCAATAGGGCGTCGATAACCCACTCTTACCGAATAGGACAAGTTGCTTGGTGTTTCCACACGTGAAATAACAACGATTTGCTCTTGTGATTCCACCGCGATATGACAAGACATACTGGTCTTTTCTGCGAGTGAGCGCATGATCGGTTGCGCATACTCCAAAATATCTTTAATTGGCTCATGCTCAGTGCCCAATTGCAGCAATCTACGTGTTACTTGGTAGCCGTCAATATCCTCACTTTTCTCAATATAACCACGCTGTTCCAACACTAAAATCATACGGTAGATTTCTGCATTTGAACGACCAAGCTTTTCAGCAATGGTTGAAGTACTCAAAGGAGTGGCGTCTTTGGATAATAGTTCGAGAATATCTAACCCCTTCTCAAGGGCAGGCGCTGAGTACTTCTTCGATGATGTCGCTTCCATATTTAAAACCTTATTCGTTTATTTTGTTCTGCTGAGCAGAGCAGTGTTGATCTATATTTTTTAAATACAAAAATTAAAAAAGCATATATCAATTTTAAGGCCTTTTGAGAAGAAGTCGATACCTTAGTTCAAAAAGAATTGAGCGTTACGACAAATATGAAACAAGCAAAATTCAAATATCTGTAAGCAAGCATTGATAATATTTATATTTAACTTTACATTATCATATATGATTAAAAAGAGATGATATAATGAAGCTAAGATCAAAGTTACTCGTCACTTTAGCAACCGTTTTTGCGCTCGGAGCTTGTGTGTCTACTACCCCTTCTAATTCAAACGGGTCTATTTCCAGTCCTTCTAGCACACAAGCCTCTGTTTCAAGCGGCGAAACACGGCAATACAATATTCTTTATATCATGACCGACGATCATGCAGCACACGCCGTAGGGGCTTATCAAGGGCGCTTTGCTGCACTCGACCCCACGCCAAACCTTGACGCTTTGGCAAACAGCGGCATGAGGTTTACCAATGTCTTTGTAACCAATTCAATTTGCACCCCTAGCCGTGCGACAATTTTAACGGGTCAATACAGCCAAACCAATGGTGTGCTTGACCTAAGAGGGGAAATTACGACACCTCAGCAACACTTGCCTCGTTTAATGAAAGAGGCAGGCTACGAGACAGCAATTATTGGAAAGTGGCATTTAAAAGCCGAACCTGGCGCATTTGATTATTATCAAGTACTCGAATCACAGGGCACTTACTTTGACCCTGAATTTAGAACCAGAGGAGCAAAACCTTGGCCTGAAAACGAAACCCAGTATCAAGGTCACTCTTCTGATGTCGTCACAGACTTATCCATCGAATGGCTTAAGAACCGAAGCTCTGATAAACCGTTTTTCTTGATGCATCAATTCAAAGCGCCCCATGATATGTTCCAATATGCGCCGCGTTATGAGGATTTTCTAGCCGCTGAAACTATTCCAGAACCAGATGATTTATATGGAGTTGCTAAAACATTCGGCTCAATCGCCACGAGGGGCAAAAATGATGCGCTAAGAGCAGAGATTGGCACGTCCGTCTCGCGAAGAAACAATCGACGAAATATGGGTATAGACCTAGGGGTTGACCCAAATCTAAATGAAGAAGAATTTACTCGCCAAGCGTATCAGAAATATCTAAAAGCATATCTTCGCTGCGTTAAAGGAGTAGACGATAACGTCGCTCGTTTAATTCAGACACTCAAAGACGCTGGGCAGTATGAAAACACCATTATCATCTATACCTCGGACCAAGGCATGATGCTCGGTGAGCACGACTTGCAGGACAAACGTTGGATATATGATGAGTCGATCAGAATGCCGTTTATTGTTAAGCACCCAGATGCAGTTGCAGCAGGTGTGAAAAGCGATCTGTTGATCAATAACACAGACTTTGCACCTTTTATTTTAGATCTAGCGAATATCAATGCCCCCGAATACATGCACGGGAAAAGTTTTAAATCAGCCTTATTTGGCCAGCCACCAGAGCAATGGCGCACAGCAAGTTATTATCGCTACTGGACCCACAGAGCCTATCATGACGTTCCTGCTCACTTTGGCGTAAGAAGCAAAGATTACAAACTTGTCTTCTACTATGGCGCGAATCATATGAACACCCCCTACCCCTTCTACGATAAAGCGTGGCTCGCTAAAACGGGGCATGCAAACAACGCAATCGATACGCCAGTTGCATGGGAGTTTTATGATCTAAAAAATGATCCGAAGGAACAAAACAACGTTTACCAAGACAGTCGTTATGCCAGCGTCATAAGCGCTTTAAAGTCAGAGTTACTTAAGCAACGAGCTAAGTACGGTGAAACAGACGAAAAATACCCCCGCATACAGAAAATCATCGACCAACACTGGAATGATTAACGCCTAACGAATTCAAAAGAAGCGGTTATTTCAGGAGGAAAAAGCAATAAAAGCCTCGCGAGTGCGGGGCTTTGGATTCAAATGTATTTTATTTATAACGAGTCATCTCCACCCATTATTTTGTCATAGAGTTTGTCTGGTATAAACGGAATTACTACTAGGAATAATCCAACAAGCAAGATCGCTAGCCTCGATTTCAGTGCTGCTCAGCCATTATTCAACCTTAGCAACAACTACTCACACCACAATCAGAAATAACACAGCTGTAACCACCTCAGTAAACGTTATCGTTTACTTGAAGTACAGATAAATTCCGACTGGAGAACACTTTACCGTTAGTAAACGAAAGTGTTTACTCGTTTATCTTTTTGGCTTCAAAAGCAGCCAAAAAGAAAGCCCCGCGATTGCGAGGCTTTGGATTTAAAATGCTACTTAATATCTCAATAAAGAGCTATAGTCTACTAATCAAATATAGTCATAGCGCTCAATTGCTCCTCAAAAACTATTCATCCTTTGGTGCTTGAGTTTTATCTTTTGCGCCAAAAGTACCTAACCAGATAAACAAAAATGCAAAAGCTAATTTCTTAAATAGGTAAGCGTAGTATCCCCAGCCTTCCCCTTTTTCAGCTATAACACCACCAGAGTTTGCTACTCCTGTAGAAAATACTGTATAGATGTCATGTAAAAAAGGCAACGACACGATGAGCATTGTTACTCTAAAAGCTAACAAAAACTTTTTATCCAAATAAACTACCAGTGGTTCTCTCTTAGTCATTCTAAAGCTCTTCTTTTATTTCATTTTTCATAACTGTCTGAGTGGCATCAGAGGCTGCTTCGATACCGTTTTTGACTGCTGGAGAAGCATTCTCAATAACTCCATTAACTATTTTGGCTACTGTTCCAACAGACTTAACACCCGTAACTTGAAGTGCAGTTTCAGTTGCAACGCCTCTTACTGGTTCATCGCTTTGTAGCGCTGAACCTACTCCCGCAATAAATGATCCAGCACCTGTAACAGCAGCAACTTCTGGTCGACCAGCAGCTAGAGCCAATACTGTTGTACCAGCTAAGGTATCAGAGACTGCGCTCAGATTTTCTTTTGATAAAGTTTGATTTAAATTATTTGATATATCGTTTCCAATATTTTTATTTGCATCAGAAGTATTCTTATAACCAATAGATTGCGATAGTCGATTAGCGAATTCCCTAGCGTATTTACCGTCAGGATCTGTATATTTATAAGGGTTATTATTCCCATAGGTATATCTGCCAAATCCATGAACAGGATTTCCACGCTGTGCGTGTCCTAAGTAATCCACCGGATCATTTGAATAAAACCGCCCAATCACCGGGTCGTAATATCGTGCTTGCATATAGGTTAAGCCTATATCTGCATCATGCTTGTGCCCTGTATAACCAATTTCATTTTCTCCGGTTTGTGCATTGGTGTGACCCCACTGAAGTCCAAACGGAGCATATCTAATCCGCTTAGTTACATTGCCTGCTGAATTAGTCTTAGCAGCACTAGTGCCCAGTATGTCAGCGTGTACGTATGTTAGGCTTCCTGCGCCTAACTGGGCAACCAACTGCTGACCCAAATAAAAATATTCCCTATTAGCCCCGTTGATTCTCTCCTGTATTAGTTTTCCAGAGAGCATAGAATACATAGAATATCTAATGCCTTTACTATCGTTAGTCTTTACCCGCTTATTATGTCCATCGTACAAATATTGATTGCCACCCGCCTCTGTCATTTGATTAGCTAAATTATAGTTAAATCGGTGAAAACCATTATCAGTTACCGCCCCCCTATGGTCATAATTAAAATCGTAATTGCGACTACCACTGGTAGATTGCAATTGCTTTTTACTGTTATAGCTATAGTTGATTGTTCCAACGATCGAGTCGAATTTTGTAATATTCCCCATTGAGTCATAATTCATATCACCTATGAGGGTACTGTTAGATTTTCGTATGTTATCAAGACGATCCAATTGATCGTAGCCAAACCGTAAATCATAAACATTAGATTGTTTATCGTCCCAATAGGTTAGATTACCATTCGCATCGTAAGAGTACTGGTTGTATACCACATTCGTACCGCCACACTGAGTTCGTTGAATATAGGGTAATCCACTGCTGCGAAGAGTTTTGCTATTCACACAACCATTCGACTGTTTGTAACTTTTGTACTGCCCACCTGGGTGGAATAATACGCTGTTGGCGAAAGATCCAACATATTTAGGTTGGCCTAGAGCATTAGGATGATAATCAACCTTTCGTCCGGATGGGTAAGTTGTTCTATGCAAGTTTCCAGTGCTGTTGTACAGGTAATTAAGCGACCAATCGATATTATCGACACGCAAGCGCTCTATTAAAAGATTTCCAAGGTCATCATATGCGTAGTTTTGAGTCACATTTCCAAAGTCTAACCGTGTAAGTCTTTTGTTTTTATCGTACTCAAGCAGTTTACTAGGTGTGCCATCACCGTATGACACTCGTTTCACCTTTCCTAAATTATCATAGCTATACGTAGTTTTGTCAGAGGAACTAACGGAATAATCACAGCTACTGATGCTACTATTTATCGAACTTCCGCTTGCAGACCACTCTGTTTTTCCCAGTGCGTTTTTGAAAAAAGCGACATTGCCAACATCAGGTCTAATCTTTTTGCAAAGTCGTTGATATGCATCATAAACCCGAGATTCGGTCATTCCACCTTGCCTGATAGATGTAACGTTTCCGTATACATTATACGCCACGGTTGTGCTCACCCCGTGAGGTGAAGAAATAGTAAGAGGTCGCTTTAGTTCAGGCGCGCCATAAGCTAAAAATTTAGTAGTGGTTTTGTAACCTCTATTGTTAGTTACTTGGACCCTATTACTTGAAAGATAGCTGTGAGTTACGGCACCAGCGGTGGTGTTATCATCTTCTTTTAGCGATCGTCCAAGCGCATCGTATCTAATAGTTACACCGTAAGGAGTACCATTAAGGCTACTTGGTTTACTCTGGTATGTAGGCCGATTAAATGAATCATAACTCGTCCGAGTATATCGTTTCGTTTCACTGTCTCGTGAAGTATCTGACTCCTTGGTCATTCTTGGCCGAAGTAAATTGTCGTAAAAAGTTAAATGGCTATAATTTCCTCTTCTTATGCTCCTTTTTAACATTCCCTGTCTAACGTGACTGTATCCTTCACTATTCGCTGTAGTGCTATAACTAATTGAGGTATTAAGCCACTTACTATTGCACGGATCGATTAGAGTTAGACGGCCAATTGAATCATAACGATAATTAACACAGTTCCCGAGGAAATCTGTGTGCTTAGTCACCCAACCATTGGCGTCAACCTGCTTATATGCATACTGACTAGACGTACTAAGGCTAGAAGGTGTCCTAATCGTCTGAGCTATTCCTCGCTTATAGTTTGACAGTGCCACCCAGCGGTTCGCACCATTATAGTGAATTTGATTTGGCAACCCCGCATTCACTCCAGATGTATGATAACTGGTGTTTCGTGTATGCCAACGCCCATAAGAATAAGAGTAATTAGGTAAAGACTTATAACTGCCCGATGCGCTGTGATATGACGTTTGACTAGCTGTTTTATAGTTCGACCCATTCCCAGATATTGCAGTTTTAGCGTGCAAACCCAACAACCAGTTTTTTGTATCGTGATGGTAAGTAGTTCTCGTATAACGCTTATTACTACCTGTGGAGTTATATTCGTATTTTAAGCTAGGGAAGTCATACCGATCAAAGCCAGAAAATTGAGTGATATATTTATCACTCGAACTGGAAAACTGCGTAATTGTGTTTCGTGTTAACCTCTGGATCTGCTCAGCTGAATGCCCATTTTTAATATCATGAGCCGAAAAAGGGTCTTGTGAGCCGTTAATATTGAGGTACATTTTAGCATTGCCGTGAAACGTTCCGTTTGCATAGTCCATTGACTTTCTCTGTAGCAAATCTCCCGTGCCACTATAGGTTTCCACGTAGCGTACATTGCCCTGAGTCGGACCATGTTTCCTATCAAAATAATGTATTTCCTTTGTACCATCATGGTGCGTCAAGGTTGTAGAAGATAGGTGAGCAGTTTCCACTCCACTCACATCTAGATTAAGCCGATGTCTGGCACTAATTGTTTCCCCCCTGAACAAACCTTCATTATCCGAGTACGTATAATTCCACTCATATTGCTCTCCAGTAGTTAAAGTTAATTCTTTACGTTTTAAAGCATATGTGGCGTATGCTTTCGGAAACCAGAAACTGTCAACCCTACTTCTAGACGGATCTACTTTTCTTAACTTAGGAATATTGGATTGTCCGTGACAAACCTCATCTACAACGAAATTCCCTCGAGCCCCTTCGGGGTGAGTAATACTAACGAAATCCTTCGATCCACCTTCAATACAATCGATCCCTCTTGTGGGCACTTGACTATGTTTAGCAATATTCACATGCCACCAAAACGTATTCGACGAGGATTTATCGTGAGCGAATCTCCAACGCTTTCCATCTGGACGCTCGACCTCTTTTAGAGTACCTAGCCGATAATCGTCGTAACGATATCTCCATTGTCTTCCATTTGCAGTAATACTCTCGATCCGCCCGTTTCTGCTGCTAATCGTAATATTTCGGCCATCATTTGCATATATCCGAGTGGCTAAACCATTTGCGTCATAAGTGTATTTAACCCAATTTCCAAATCGATCTTGTATCTTTGTGACCAACATAAAATAGTGGTAATGCGGGTAGCGAGACAACCTTGGCGCATCTCCTGCTGGCGCCAATGACGGTGAGGGGCAATTCGTACCACACTGGTGGACTTGAGGTTGAAGGTTCAAGTCTTTAATCGAGCGGACTATTTTCTTCTGCGTAAAATAATACGATAGCCCATCCTTGGTTGTTACTTTGAACCCCTCATGCCCGGCGCCCGTACTTGTTAAACAATCAACCTTCCAGTTCAAATTATTGTAGCGCTTATGTAAGGGATCCCCAGACTTAGTTGTTAGCTTCACTGTCCCTTTTCCTGGTATCGAAATAGAGTCACCGTTCCAATAACCATTAGAATGGATGTAATATGACGTTCCCCCAGTACTTGTAGAAAAAGACGGGTTAGCATTAAGCGGGCTAGTACATGCTTTTCCGTTAGGCCAATAGGCAGTTTTATAATTGCCGCTTCTATCCGTTATATATGTGGAGCGTACATGAGGTATTGCTAAGCTCCAATTTTCAAATTCACGTGTTTCTTTAAACCAGGAGTCGGGGTTTGAAAGGGTGCGGGTTATAGCAACTGGGATTGCTGAATTACCGGGTAAAGAGATGTCGACCTGCTCAAATCGTATGTCACCTGTGAACATACTTATTTTATCGCCCAATAATCCAGTGGTAAGTGATGCTAACTCCGGATTATCGTTGATATTCTCGAAAATATTGTAGCCATAATCTTTTACTTCAAATGCACCTGCGAAATCACCACCACCATCATCAGGAGGGCCAAATACTGACTGCGCTTGCGCTGTCTCTTTCGTATGTATCCTGGTTGCTGGAGTATACTCATCCTCGATTTCAACTTGTCCAAAAGTTGGCAATGAAATCAGTATAAATACGACTGAGATTAGATATAACTTGAGGGATAACAATAATGTAGCCATGCTCATCATAGTCCTTTTAAATATAGAAAAACGAATGTGTAATTGGTTTATTACTTCCCATGCGTAACGTATATTTTTAAAAGACAATGACCGATAGCGTTGAAACTGATCTAAAACAGGTTAAAAAATCACACCAAGCATTTACTAATTAAACTTTCATTCTGGGTTAATGATTAAAGTACAGGTTAGAATACAATGGTGAAAAAACAACCCGAAAAAGAAAAATGAGATTTTCCGCTATTTTTACTGATATCAAAACAGACTGTAGAATTAACTGAACATTTCTATGAAAACACTCGCGTAAAATGGAAAAACACTCCATGGTGCAGTAACGAAGAATCAATTAACTGGAGTGAAGCTCGTATTTTTAGGGACGAAGTTCCGCCGAGCTGAACGACACCGCATGGATGCGGTGGCTGGGTGCCGATCATCAAGGATGTGTTAACGCTGTACTCAATACATCCACGAATCCAACAATCCAAATCCCAGACACAAAAAAACCGACTTGAAGTCGGCTTGTTTATCTCTTTGGTAGACTACTAAGAGATGGTACCAGTGCGGGCCCGATGGGGCCGACCTTCGGCCGACGCGCTTGCGTGGCGACTTCACGAATTTAAGATACAAAAAAACCAACTAAAAAGTTGGTTTAAATGTTTGGTACCAGTGGGTGAAGCTCGTCTTCTTAGGAACGAAGTTCCGCCGAGCTGAACGACACCGCATGGATGCGGTGGCTGGGTGCCGATCATCAAGGATGTGTTAACGCTGTACTCAATACATCCACGAATCCAACAATCCAAATCCCAGATACAAAAAAACCAACTAAAAAGTTGGTTTAGATGTTTGGTACCAGTGGGCGGACTCGAACCGCCACGCTTATTCAGCAACGGATTTTGAATCCGTCATGTCTACCAATTCCATCACACTGGCATTGATTAAAGAGTTTACTTAGTTCAAAAAACTTTGCAAATCTTTGCAAGCAATTTTTAGCTTGTTAAAGTCAAAAGGTACTTATCTTTCAATGACTTGCCGTATAGTTACCGCTAGACACGTTGACTTTTGAATCCGTCATGTCTACCAATTCCATCACACTGGCAAAGGTGCTTAAAGGTTGCGTTCAACCTTTAAGAGCGCCGCATTATAGCGATTTACATGACACGCGCAAGCGATTTTTTGCGTTGTAGGTTTAATTGCTCAACATATCATCAACTTTGTCAATTTCGCTATCGCCCCTACCCTATCCCTCAGGAACTGTGCGAAACTATTGTCATTATGTGCATGCATTTTCGTATGCTGAATTTTGATTATCTTGAGAGAACACCTTTTGACTTCTGAGCATTACCACCGTGCTGGTTTTTTCCGTCGCTTAGCCGCGATTATTTACGATATTTTGGTCGCTGTTGCTGTGGGTATGTGCGCCGCCATGGTGATGCTTGTGGCTATGTTGTTATTAGTAGAAAACAATGTGCTGAATAATCATGGTTACGAGCATTTCAGTGACTTAATTCAGCATGCGCCAGTCTATCAGTACATTTTGCAAGGTTGGGTGGCTGCTTGGGTTATCGCCTTCTTTTTATGGTTTTGGCGTAACGGTGGGCAAACTATTGGTATGCGCGCTTGGCGCTTACGTATTGTTAGCACCAATGAAAATCCACTGACGTACACTCGCGCTTTTGTTCGTATGCTTACGTCGTTTTTAGGTTTAGGCACTTTACTTGTGCTGCTTGATTACAAACACAAGCAGTCACTGCAAGACCGAATAACGGGTACTGAGGTGATTTGTTTAAGCAAAGAGGCCAACCACCATCGCAGTTGGCGTAATTTGAATTAAGTGTGACTAACAAGATTTATTGCGCTCTTAGCGGCGCAATAAATGTATTGATATTCCAGTGAATACAATGCTCGGTAAGATTGCACCGATAAAAGGCGGTATGTGATAAACCGTACTTAACGAGCCAAACACTTCATTACTGACAAAAAAGCCAAAACCTGTGAGCACGCCCATTATCACTCGTGCCCCCATAGTCACACTGCGTAATGGCCCGAAAATAAACGACAATGCCATCAATAGCATGACCCCCACCGAAATAGGTTGCAGTACTTTGCGCCATAGCGCCAACCGATAACGCTCTGAGTTTTGGCTGTTATTCTCTAAATAATTAACGTAATCGATTAATCCGCGGATCGACAGAGCTTCAGGCTTCACCGTGACCACCCCTAATTTATCGGGTGTTAACGATGAGGACCATGCGCCATCTGCGGCGTCTTCTACCTGAATGCGATTATCAGAGAACTCGGTAGATTGCACATGGCTTAACTCCCATGAGTCACTTTGATAATTCGCCGCCTCTGCGGTGGTGATTTTGCGTAAATACAGGTCATTATCGAATTCGTAAATGCTTACATCTCGTAAGTTATTTTTATCCACAACTTCACCAATACTGACAAAATTATCACCGTCTTTCGCCCACACTAATCTGTCTGACGAGAACAAACTCCCCCCAGATATAGCTTGAGTGCGAATTTCCTTGGCTTTTGTCTCACTGATCGGTGCGACCCACTCGCCAATGACCATCACAAAAAGCACCATCAAAATAGCGGATTTCATCGCGGAAATAATAATATTCCAGCGGCTTTGCCCCGCGGATTGCATCACCACCAATTCGCTATTACTGGCAAGAATGCCCATGCCGATTAAGCCGCCTATCAACGTCGCCATAGGGAAGAATTGCTCTAACTCACGGGGTAAACTTAAAAAGACATACACAGCCGCTACCGTCATGTCGTAGCTACCGCGGCCAACGCTTTTCATTTGTTCAATGAATTTAATTAATGCGCTAAGGCCAACTAGCACCCCTAAACTCATAGCAGTGGTGCTTAGTAAAGTGCGAGCAATGTACCAATCAAGAATTTTAATCATGCTTTGCTCCCGCGCAAACGTGCCCGTATTCGCACGCCCACCGGACGCCCCTTAAAGATCAGCGCCAAACCAATTACGCCTATTACAGCATGTACCCACCACAGCCCGAGCATTGGCGGAATTTTACCGTCTTCAAGCACTTTACGCCCCGCAAGTAATAGCAAGAAATACCCTAGATACAGCATAAGCGCAGGGAACATTTTACCAAACCGGCCTTGCCTAGGGTCAGCAGCACTAAGTGGCACAGCGATAATCACTAAGAAAAACAAGGATAATGGAATAGCAAAACGCCACTGCAATTCCGCGATAGCATCAATGGATGGATCGTTAAATAGCTGTGCTGTGGTGTAGGCTGACAATTTGCGACGTTTTTGTTCAGCTTCTTGTTCGGCAATTTGAATTTGATATTCACCAAATTCGACCACACGATAGTCCTTTTCACCCAGCGTACCTTCGTACTGGATACCATCTCCCAATACTAAGGTTTCTGAGCCATCTGGCAGCTCTCTCAGCCCACCTTGTTTGGCGTAAACTAGGTGTACATTTTCACTGTCAGTAGTGGTGTCATGCTGGGCCATAAATACCCGTTTTAACGGTTCATTGTCATTGCCAATTTCATGCACGAAAATAACCGCTTTTTCATTGGCAGTTTGTTGAAAACGCCCAGGGATTAACGTGGTTAATCCAGTATCAGCGCCCGCTTGTTCTTCTAACTGGTATTCACGCTCAACCGACATAGGGGCAATCCACAATGTCATGGCGCCTGTAATCAATGCCATGATCACAGCAAGCACAAGCATTACGCGCGTCACATACCATTCACTGATACCACAGGCGCGCATCACAGTCATTTCGCTGTCTACGTACAATCGGCCGTGGGCAAGCATGATCCCCAAAAACAAACTTAAAGGTAAAATAAGAGACGCCAATACCGGCATACTCAAGGCTAAAAAGCCTAGAACCAAACTGGCAGGAATGTCTCCGTTGGACGCTTCAGAGAGCACCCTAACAAATTTATTGGTAATAAAAATGGCCATCAAAACCAGAAAAACGGCTGTTTGGGATTTGACGGTTTCTTTGACTAAATAACGAAATATCAGCACGCAATATCCAACACAAAAGTGGTAATTTTAGTGGCAAGCTACAAAATTTTAAGTAAACTTAACGTTTTCACACGTTTCATTTGCAATGTGTGCCATTTTAAAGCGCTTGCCCGCACGTAATTTACAGATTATGTCTGGCTTGAGCTCTTCTTGCAATTGCAATGAAACGCTGTTTACGAAGATAAGCCGTAACGCTTTGCATAACATCACAACAACAAATTCAAAAAGCTCAGTGTTACAACCAGTATGTAATGACAGATTAACAGTTTCGTGACGAGGATGCCCCGTGGAATTTAGTGTAAAAAGTGGAAGCCCAGAAAAACAACGCAGTGCCTGTATCGTAGTCGGTGTATTTGAACCACGCCGCTTAACCTCAGTGGCCGAACAATTAGACGAAATCAGTGGTGGCTATCTAAGCAACCTATTACGCCGCGGCGATCTTGAAGGTAAACCCGGCCAAATGCTATTGCTACACCATGTACCAAATGTATTAAGCGAGCGCGTATTACTTGTTGGTTGTGGTAAAGAGCGTGAACTAGACGAGCGCCAGTACAAGCAAATCATCTCAAAAACCATTAAAACCTTGAACGAAACCGGCTCAATGGAAGCAGTCTGTTTCTTATCTGAGTTACATGTAAAAGGCCGTGACACATACTGGCGCGTGCGCCAAGCGGTAGAAGCCACCCAAGACTCTTTGTATACCTTCTTGCAATTGAAAACCAAAAAAGGCGAGCCTCGCAGACCACTGCGTAAAATGGTGTTTAATGTGCCAACACGTCGCGAGTTAACGATTGGAGAGCGCGCAGTTGAGCACGGTCTTGCGGTTTCACTAGGTAGCAAGACTACGCGTGACGTAGCCAATATGCCGCCTAATATTTGTAACCCTAAGTACCTGTTCGAACAAGCCAAAGCCCTTGAAACCGAATATGAAAATTTGCATGTTGATTCAGTCAACGAAAAGCAAATGGACGACCTAGGCATGCATTCTTACTTGGCAGTCGGTCGTGGCTCTGTTAACGAGTCGATTATGACCATCATGGAACACAAAGGTGGCCCAGCGGATCAAGCCCCTATCGTACTTGTCGGTAAAGGCTTAACGTTCGACTCAGGCGGTATTTCGATTAAGCCGGGCGAAGCCATGGATGAAATGAAATACGACATGGGCGGCGCAGCAGGTGTACTTGGTGCAATGCACACCATCAGCGCGCTAAACTTGCCGATTAACGTAGTGGGTATATTAGCCGGTTGTGAAAACATGCCCGATGCTAACGCCTACCGTCCAGGTGATATTCTCACCACCATGTCAGGTCAAACTGTTGAAGTGTTAAACACTGATGCAGAAGGCCGCTTAGTGTTATGTGACGCACTAACCTATGTAGAGCGTTTTGATCCAGAATTGGTCATCGATGTGGCAACCTTAACTGGTGCTTGTGTTATCGCTCTTGGTCATCACGCAACGGGCGTATTCAGTAACCATAACCCTCTTGCTCACGAATTAGTAAATGCATCAGAGCAAAGCGGTGACAAGGCATGGCGCATGCCATTGTGGGATGAATACCAAGACCAACTGGAAAGCCCATTTGCTGACATGACCAACCTAGGTGGTCGCCCAGCTGGCTCAATTACCGCAGCGTGTTTCTTGTCTCGCTTTACCCGTAAATATAACTGGGCTCATATGGACATAGCAGGTACAGCTTGGGTTGGCGGTAAAGAAAAAGGTTCTACTGGTCGTCCTGTCCCTATGCTATCTCAGTTTTTAATGAACCGAGCGGGCATCGAGTCAGAAGATTAGCCAATCACAACGAACGGATAACCTAATGTCTAAGGTCACGTTTTACCTGCTCGAACAAGAAGCAGAAGCAACAAGTCAACAGCCAGCGCACCTAGCGCTGGCTTGTCAATTGGCGGCCCAGTGTTTTAGCAATAAGCAGCGCTGCGTGGTGATGTGTCAAAGTCAGGCACAAGCTGAGCAATTCGATGAATTGCTGTGGCAACTACCAAACGATCGTTTCGTTCCTCACAACTTAACAGGTGAAGGGCCCCAAGCAGGCACACCGGTTGAAATTTGCTGGCAACGCCCAAGCCAGTTCAACAAACCCGTACTGATCAACCTCGCCGACAACATGCCTGATTTTCATGGCAAATTTAGTCGCATATTTGATTTTGTACCTGCCGCTGAAACACTCAAGCAGCAGGCCCGCGAGCGCTATAAGCATTACCGCGCCGCAGGCCATCAATTAGATACGTTACCCGGCAAAGAGTTACTCAACTCACTCGCTGGTCATTAGTCATCGCAATAACGAGACCAAATACAATGGATAAAACATTTAGCCCACAAAATATTGAACAGCAATGCTACCAAGCGTGGGAAAATAATGGCTATTTCAAAGCCAGCGGCGAAGGCCAACCTTACTGCATTTTATTACCGCCCCCCAATGTCACCGGTAGCTTGCACATGGGTCACGGTTTTCAACAAACCATCATGGATACCCTGACTCGCTACCACCGAATGAAAGGTGATAACACCTTGTGGCAATGTGGTACCGACCATGCTGGTATCGCCACGCAAATGGTGGTCGAGCGTCAATTGAACGCGCAAGGTAAAACCCGTCATGACCTAGGCCGAGATGCTTTCGTAGATAAAATCTGGGACTGGAAAAAAGAGTCCGGCGGAAATATCACCCAGCAAATGCGTCGTTTAGGCACCTCTCCTGACTGGGATCGTGAAGTGTTCACCATGGACGATGACCTTTCTGAAGCCGTTAATGAAGTCTTTGTGCGCTTGCACGAAGAAGGCCTAATTTATCGTGGTAAGCGTCTAGTAAACTGGGATCCTGTATTACATACAGCCGTATCTGATTTAGAAGTGCTTAGCGAAGAAGAAAACGGCTTCATGTGGCACATGCGCTACCCTCTTGCTGATGGCACAGGCGAGCTGATTGTTGCCACCACACGTCCAGAAACCATGCTTGGTGATACCGCCGTGGCTGTTCACCCTGATGACGAGCGTTACCAAGCGCTTATTGGCAAGCAAATCAAATTGCCGATCACCGGCCGCCTTATTCCGATCATTGCGGATGACTATGTTGAGCAAGACTTTGGCACTGGCTGCGTAAAAATTACCCCAGCCCATGATTTCAACGATTACGACATGGGTAAACGTCACAACCTTGAGATGATCAACATTCTCACCGATGACGCAAAAATTAACGAAATCGCTCCAGAGCAATACCGCGGCCTTGACCGCTTCGATGCGCGTAAGCAAATCGTCGCGGATCTAGAAGCTGCTGGCATTTTGGTTAAAATTGAAGATCATAAACTAAAAGTGCCCCGTGGCGATCGTTCTGGCTCGGTTATCGAACCCTACCTAACAGACCAATGGTACGTAGCAGTTGAAGAACTCGCCAAACCTGCGATTGATGCGGTGAAAAGTGGCGAGATTAAGTTCGTCCCTGAAAACTGGGACAAAACCTACTACCAGTGGATGAACAACATTCAAGACTGGTGTATTTCACGTCAACTTTGGTGGGGACACCGTATTCCTGCTTGGTACGACGAGAACGGCAAAATTTACGTCGGTCGCACTGAAGCCGAAGTTCGTGAAAAGAACGCCCTTGATGCGAGCGTTTCCTTGCGTCAAGACGAAGACGTACTAGACACCTGGTTCTCATCTGCCCTTTGGCCGTTTGCCACTATGGGCTGGCCTAAGAAAACGCCTGAGCTAGATACCTTCGTACCAAGCGCGGTATTGGTCACAGGTTTTGACATCATCTTTTTCTGGGTAGCCAGAATGATCATGATGACCAAAAAATTCACTGGGCAAATTCCTTTCAAAGAGATTTACATCACCGGCCTTATTCGCGATGAGCAAGGCGATAAAATGTCGAAATCGAAAGGCAATGTAATTGACCCAATAGATTTGATTGATGGGATCAGCATTGATGACTTAGTGGCGAAACGCACCTCAGGCATGATGCAGCCCAAATTAGCGGCCAAAATTGAGAAGAACACGCGTAAAAGCTACCCAGAAGGCTTCGCAGCCTACGGTACTGACGCGCTGCGCTTTACGTTTGCCGCAATGGCGTCCACCAGCCGCGACATCAGCTTTGATGTAAAGCGTGTTGAAGGCTACCGCAACTTCTGCAACAAGCTGTGGAACGCGTCACGCTTTGTGTTGATGAACGCCGAAGATCAAGACACAGGTGCCAATGGCGGCGACATGGAGCTTAGCCTGGCAGACAAGTGGATATTGGCTCGCTTCCAGCAAACGCTAAAAGACTTTGAAGATGCCTTGAGCGGTTATCGTTTTGATATCGCTGCGAATTTAGTATACGAGTTTACCTGGAATCAATTCTGTGACTGGTACTTAGAGCTATCAAAACCAGTGCTAAATTCAGAAGTGAGCACAGAAGCGCAAAAACGCGGTACTCGCCATACATTGGTTAACGTACTTGAAAGTATTCTGCGCCTAGCGCATCCGATAATGCCTTTCATCACAGAAGAAATTTGGCAGCGCGTAGCGCCGTTATGTGGCATTCAAGCCAATAGCATCATGACTCAGCCATTCCCTGTACAAAACGAAGCTTTGCGTGACGAAGACACCCTAGCTGAAATGGAATGGATCAAAAGCGTGATCGTAGGCATTCGTAATATACGCGGCGAAATGGATATCTCTCCGAACAAGCCACTAAATGTATTACTAAGAAATGCCAGTGCCCAAGATTGGCAACGCCTGCAAAGTAGCCGCGAGTTTTTAGGGGCGTTAGCAAAACTTGAAAGCGTTGAATTGTTGCAGCCTGAAGAAGAAGCACCAGCCAGTGCCACAGCACTTGTGGGCGAAATGGAAATTCTTATTCCAATGGCCGGTTTGATTGATAAAGACGCCGAGCTAGCCCGTATCAACAGAGCTCTTGCAAAAATTGAAGCTGACTTTGGCCGCACACAAGGTAAATTGAATAACGAAAAATTCGTTAGTAATGCGCCACCAGCGGTTATTGATAAAGAAAAAGCCAAGCTTGAAGACTTCTCCATGCAAATAAAGAAGTTAAAAGAGCAAAAAGAGACTATCGAAAATCTATAGTCATTGATGAAGGCAACCGAACTTACCTTTGTTAGTTCGGTTGCCTTTACCGCAAAATGTGACTTTGCTCTTTATCAGCTTAGACTAAAAGCTGATTACCGATTTCATCATATATGTGATATTTATATTAAACGTATCAAATAGTTAAGCTTTTAAGGTGATTTAGGTAATGTCATGAACAGAACACAAATACTACTGTTACTGACGGGTGTATTTTTCACCTTCTTTACCTGTGCACAAACGCCTACGTCTACCACTTCTGCGCCTAATAAACAGAACATATCCATTATTTATGCCTCTGACATGCCCGTCATTGGGCTAAAAAAGGTCGGTGGGTACCCTGAACTTGCAAGCGCCCTACAAAGTTATCGAAATCAAAAAAATACTAACACTTTCTTTTTGTTCGGTGGCAACAGCCTAGCGCCAAGTCCGCTTGCATCCTTAGATCGCGGTACGCATATCATCGACATTCTCAATAGCCTTGAGCCTGATGCGATGTCTGTTACTAAGCGTGAATTCAGTTATTATGAAGATGAACTGTCTTTACGGGCCTACGAAGCTGCTTTTCCCATTGTTGCTAGCAATGTCTTTGATAAACGCAGCCAAGCTAACGTAGACGGGTTATTAGACAATGTTATTGTGGAGCAACGCGGCGTTAAGATAGGCATCATTTCAATTTTAGATGAGAGTGCAATTTCAGATTACTTGCTCAAGCAAGTCGTGATCCTTGACCCGCAAAAAGTGATTTCAGACTCGGCCTATGAATTACGAGAACAAGGCGCAGAACTTGTCGTGCTTATGTACTCCTATAACTTTCCTTTTATTGACCAGTTGTTGTCGAAGGACACGGTTGATATCACTATTACAACTAGCCCAGAGTTCACCAATCTGCCCAATGAAATTATGCCTAAGCACCCTAATGCAGTGGTACTGAGTAAACTTAATTATTTAGCTGAACTCAAACTGACATTAGACAAAGAAAGCGGCGATATCTCCAATCTAACTTGGCAGGAAAAAGAATTATCTGGCTTTCCCAGCGACCCAATTTTAGCAGGGCAAGTTAAAGGTTATACCTCTCGATTAAATCGATTGTTAAACCAACCGATAGCCACCGTCATCAGAGACTTTCAAACGCTAAGAACCAGCGTTAGAACACAAGAGAATGCCTTTGCCAATTTGGTGGCTGATACGGTTCGAAAATTTGCTAATGCTGATATGGCCCTTATCAATGGCGGTATTATTCGTGGTAACCAGAGCTATGTTGAAGGCCAAAGACTCACCCGAAGAGATATCGCCCAAGAGCTCCCCTTTCGCAGTAAGTTAGCTGTGCTCACCATCACAGGCCAACAACTCAAACAAGCACTTGAAAATGGCTTGAGTACCATTGAGCAAGTGCGTGGAAGATTCCCGCAAATTTCGGGGATAGAAGTCACTTATCAACCAAAAAATAACGTGGGCGAAAGGATCACATCTATTAAAATTGATGGAGAAAACATCAACCCTACGCGTTCTTATAAGCTCGCAACGACAGATTATCTTGCCAATGGCGGAGATGGTTATCAGGTGTTAAACGAATGCCCCAAAATTGCGTTGGGCTACATGGATCCACCAATGGTCGTTGATGTACTCATTGACAGTATCCGTCAACAGGAAACACTTGGCCCGACCCTAAGCCAAAGACTGGTGCAATCTGATGACTGAAACGAGCACCTCTGCCACTGTCGCTGCCTCGAACAAATCGAAAGCGCGAATATCTTTAAGCTCGGTATTTGCACTCTCGTTTATCAGCGTGTTCGTCATATTCATTAGCGTGACTCTTTTAGCCTATTCAAAATTGGTCGATTTCAGAAATATTCTTGATAGCATCGCTAATGACTCTTTGCCCCAAGTGGTTTTCTCTGAGCAAGTGAATAACCACATTGCCACTTTATCTGCGATTAGTGACGGCTTGAGTTTTGCGTCTTCTGAACCCGCACTGCGTATAGCAGAGCGCAATGTTCATCAAAAAATTGACGAAATTCGTAGCTTAGCGGAGCGTCGTGAAGGCACCCAATATTTAGACTTTCACTTAACTGCGATTGAGAGCGAAATTCTCGAGTTGAAAACCCTTGCTCTGCACCGTATCAAGATGGCGAGTTTACTTTCAACTCAAGAACAAGCCTTGTACGCATTGAACGACAGAGTCGTAAAACTCACCACAGATACCAGCTTATCTAAACAAGATATTCAAATGCTACAACGCTGGCGGGCTGCTATTTTTGAGGCGGTTGCATTGGCCAGTAACGCCGTCAACTTGTCTCGTTTACAAACCATTCGTCAATCTTCGTTTAAAGTCACTGAAATCATTGATGAGCTTTACAGCAATATTCAGCAATTTCCTGCGGCACAAAAGCCAAAAATGCAGGCCATAGTCGCAGAGTTCAATCAAATAGCCCTCAGTGAAAATGGCATTTTTCCACTACAAATAAACCTATTACGATTATCAGGTCGTGTTACGGGTGGCGGCAATTTTGTGCATAGTCTCATTGCTGATTACTCTCGCTTGCTTAACTTTAAATCGTATCAACTGAGTGATTCACTGATCACGCAAACTCGCCGAACGTCCGTTCGCATCAGTGAACAAATTCAGAATGTGGGTATGTATGTACTCAGTGCCCTACTCCTGCTGCTAATTATCGTATTTTTCATTCAAAATCGCGTGGTTCGTCGCCTCGTTAGGTTAAACGCAGTCGTTCAAGACAGAGCAAATGGCTTCAGTAATTCGACCCATATATCCGGTAATGATGAAATATCTGATATTGCTGACACCATTGATTATTTTGCCGCTACGATTGAGCAGCAAAAGATCACCTTACAGCAATTATCCTTACTTGATGGACTAACCGGTATCCCTAACAGACGAGCTCTTGATGAGCGCCTAGCGCATGAATTGAAACTGGCAACACGTGAGAAATGGCCACTGTCACTATTAATGGTTGATGTTGATTTCTTTAAACCCTTTAACGACAACTATGGGCACGTGGCTGGGGATGAAGCTCTGGTGTCAATTGCGCAAATCCTTGAAAGTGTCGCTAAGCGCAGCGGTGATTTCGCCGCTAGGTATGGCGGTGAAGAATTTGTGTTTATCCTGCCAAATACAGATCAAACCGGCGCGAGAAGTGTCGCAAGTACCTTACTAAACAGTGTGCGCAATGCCAATTTAGAGCATAAATACAACCCAAATACAGATCACATCACAATCAGCGTGGGCATAGCGACCAGCCTACCAGGTGAAGCAAAAGACGCTGACTATCTTCAACGACTTGCAGATCACGCTCTGTATGCTGCGAAGCAAAACGGTCGAGATCAAGCTATTCACTATCTTGATATAATTAGTCAAGCATAAAAAACACCGTAATGACGGTGTTTTTTTCTATCTAGCTTTTCGCTAGGTTTTGCTCAAACTGTTCTTCAAACCACATACGCAACATGTTCTTTTCATAGCGTAAGTTTTCAGAGGAGAAAAACGGGTTGTGACGATCTTGAAACGACATGTCTTTCAAGTTCTGCTCACCTTCTTGCAAAACCGTACCGTCAGCCCCTAGCAACTCAAAACTAAAGGCAATACGCGGAATATCAATGCTCTTAATCAAGCGCACATCGTTCGCCCCATTGCCAATCCCGACAAACGAAGCCGGCCAAACCTGGCCTGCTAAATCAAGGTTAGTGACCGTCATATTCAGCGTTTGTCCTTCTGGCAAGGCTTCTGCCAACTCAACTAAATACTCATCTAGCTGTTTAAACGTGCGCTCTTTAAAACGCTTACGCGATTCATTTGACGGGCGCACATCAGTGTATTTGTCTGTGTTCTCCCACGTCACCTCAACTTTTCCTTGGCTATACGCTTGTGCTGATAGCATTAAGGAGACTCCGGACAACAAAACTACGGCTAATTTTTTCATATCCTTCCACCTCTCATATATGATTGAGTAAAAGATGCTATACGTATGATGACATAGCTTACACGAGCGTGCTGAATACAACCTGAATCTCGGTTACTTTCATGTTACTCAAGCAAATCATTCAAGATAGCCACCACAACGTTTAGCTATTTAGTACTTATACTTAATAGACCGACGTAAGACGAATAAATTCGCACCTTTATTTAGGGCGTGTTGATCTTTGCTGAACGAATTTTGGTCTAAATAGAAGCGTTTTAATCGCGGAACAGTCCTGCGGGCCTAGTGTAATAACACCACTTCATACCCGCTAGGAGAACTCGTTGATGTTTCAACACTCACAATGTAATTCTCATTTTGGTCAATGTTGAGCATCGGGCTGCGTGTGAGCAACAATTGTGTATCGTCCTCTTGGTTATGCACAATCACAATTTCATACTGGCCGCTTTTCACGGTCAACCGTGCTGAATGCTCAAACGCTAGGTTTTGCGCACGATACTTAGCGGTGGCGATTGTTTCATTTTGTCGCACAAAAAATACGTCAAGCGCGGCGTAATCAGGGGTCACGTTGACTACTTGCACATCATGCTCCACGTTTTGCGGTAAGTGGCTTTCTTCAAACGTCAGCGCATCTAATGTTTGCTCAGCATTTTCATACAACACAACCGCTTTGCTTCGACCTTGGGTTAAGCTGAGCAGTTGATTGGAAAATGCGAAGCTTTCGTCATCTGAGGCTTTGCCTGATAGCTGATAATCTCCATGGGCGATAGCATCAAACTCACTTAGACCATTCGCTGCTATGGTTAATGCGCGCTGTTCATCTTGGGCACCCACAATGTCTACCGACACCTCTTTATCATCTAGACTGTTATAAATTCGAAATTGTGCGGCTTGATCTATTGCAGCGTAGGTATTCACCGATGAAGAGTTAATCACCAGATCCAGTTCTAAATTGTTTTTAATCGCCCCCGCACTTGAACGAATAATAAAGGTATATTCGGTGGCGTACTGAAAGCTAATGTCAGTACTTTCAAACACGGGTGTATCTTCACCGGGTAGGGTCAAGTAAACATGGTAATCACCTTGACTAAACGACTGACTGTCTTCAGCCTGCCATGATTCAAACTGGGTTAAGGCCCCCTCAGAAACGCTGGAAAGCAAATGTGCATCAGCAAAAGTGTCACCACTTTGTGCTAAATATAAATCATAGTCTTGGCCTGTGCTGAGCACCGAGGTGGCGAATAATCGAAAGCGACTAACTAACTCGGTGCGTTCAATAGGATAAGCACTAAAATTCGCAGCAGAGGTATCACCACTTAGCACCACAAGTAACTTTTTCCCTGTGGCAATGTTCGCAGAGAGCTCCCCCAAAACTTCGCTGCTACCATCGCTATCTTGTTGACTAAACGACAGTTGAACATCACTTTGTTCAAGAGAGACAACACTTGTTGCATCACCATACACGGCAGATCCAATATTGTTCGCCTCATCAACCGTAACGTACACCGCACCGCTGTCGGCTGAGCCATTGTAGAATTGCAAATAGGGCTTATCGTATTTTTCGCTCTTTTCATTGTCATCCGAACCGCCACATGCGCTAATCTGCATGCCTAACATTGCCAGTAATAAGCCCCTGAATATAAAACGTACCATGGTGTATTCCCTTGTTGTTAAATTGCATCGTTTCGATCACGACGAGTAGGCTTATCATCCTAATGACATGGCGCGGTGAGTCTCGATCATAATTGCGAGGATTTGTGAATAATTGTAACCCTCAGATGAGCTTTGCTTGGGGGTTTGATAGCATGCCATGATAGGAACTAACTGAGCACAGACTCGTTGGCTTACTACATTTCAAATGCAATTTTTCGTGATATAGGTGAATTTAATGCGAAAATTTAATGGGCAGATTTAATACAAAAAGCCTTAGCATAAGCTTGCTCGTGCTATGTTTTTTTGCCCTACCTCATACTGCCCTCGCAGACTGCACAGGGCAGCAATGTATAGAGTCAGGTCAGTGGCGATTCGGGTTAGCCTTGGGGGTTGGCGCAAAAAGCAATCCCCTTGTCGATGGTGACGCGATCCCATTGTTGGTGCTACCTGACATCGCCTATTACGGTGACAACCTCTATCTCGATAACACAGAGTTGGGATACCAGTGGCTGCAAAGTGACACATCCGCAGTGGATACATTCGTCAGTATTAACAGCGAAAAAGCCTTCTTTACCTTTTGGCACCCAAGTAATCTATTGCTTCCTGCCAACAACGCGTTTAACCAAGCGGTTGGGCCTTCAAATGAGTCCCCTTATGATACACGTCGCGTATCAATTGATGATGTTCAAAGTAGAAAGTGGGCTATCGACGCTGGCATACGTTGGCATATCCGAAGCGGCAACTCACAATGGCGTTTCACGGCAAAAACCGATGCCACAGGCGTACACAATGGCCATCAATTTGAAGTCGGCTATCGCTATCATTGGAAATGGCAAGATTGGCAAGTCAGTATCGCACCGGGAATAACTTGGAAGAGCAGTCAATTAATTGATTACTATTATGGGATATACCCACAAGATAACCTCGACAGCACGTTTTACTATCAAGGCGCGTCGGGCTGGCAACCCACTATGGCGATAGGGGCGAGTAAGGCAATCAACCAAGATTGGCAGTGGCTAGCGCGGGCAAGTTATACCTGGTTTAACAGCGGCATGACGAACAGCCCACTAGTAGATCAGTCATTCACCCGTGCTGTATTTATCGGTGTTGGATATGTATTCGAATGACTAGCCTAGTCATCATTATATCGTTGGAGCATTGCTAGTTTGAGAGTGCTGTTAACCTGTTTGGGCATAGTGGGCTGTGTATTGCCCAGCGTCATTAAAGCTGAAGAACATCATTTAAGTTGGCTAATTCAGCCGAATGTCTGCGTTGCAGAGCGGGCGAACGAGCCATGCACCTTTACTCTCTCAGTTGAAATACATAACAATAAACAGCAAACATATTGTGTTTATTTATCGCAACTTTCCGAACAGCGTTTGTTTTGCTCTACCCAGCGCCAGCTTCAGCGAAAGCTATCGTTAACGATCGATAACAAAGCCAGTTTATTGCTTAAAAATTCACTGGGTGTAACGGTAAGCGAACAAACGCTACGCGTGAAATCGACCCAACGCCGCACCCGATTTCGGGTAAACAGCCCATGGAGCTTATTTTAATGTCACACATTCTGCTTGTCGAAGACGACAAACGATTGAGCCAGCTCGTCTGTGAATACTTAACCCAGCACGATTTTAAAGTTACAGCCTTACCTGACGGTACCGCTTTATTAGAAACGCTCAAGCAAATTAAACCGGATGTGCTTGTACTAGACGTGATGCTTCCAGGAGAAAACGGCTTTACTTTATGCAAGAAAATTCGCCCTCACTATCAAGGGCCACTACTATTTATGACCGCCAAAGATAATGATTTTGATCACGTACTTGGCCTAGAAATAGGTGCTGACGACTATATTGTTAAGCCTGTGGAACCTAGAGTGTTGTTAGCCCGTATTCAAGCTTTGCTGCGCAGAAGTGCATTGCCACAATCCCAAAGCGAACAGGCAAAGCAATTATGTTTTGGTCAACTGCAACTCGATTACTTAGCGCGTAAAGTCGTTTTACACGGCCAGGATGTACCATTAACCAGCCATGAGTTTGATATGTTATGGAAACTCGCATCAAACGCGTCACAACTGGTCGATCGCAATACCTTGTATCGGGAATTAATTGGCCGTGAATACGACGGCTTAGATCGCTCAGCCGATGTGCGAATTTCGCGGCTACGCAAAAAACTTAAAGACGATCCTCGCCAACCATATCGAATAAAAACCATATGGGGAAAGGGATTTTATTTTGTAGCTGACGCGTGGGGATAAGCAGTCTATATGGCGCGTCTATTTATTAGCTTGTACTTGTTTATTGTGTTGGCCATGATTGGTTTAAGCGCTGGGCTCGAGCGTGCTTTTAGCCCAGAGCCGCAAGGCCCCACCGGCCATGTAAAAACAATTATGACGCTTTTCGATACCGCCATTAACACCCATAGTGACCCACTACAGCTTGCAAAAAACACTCAACTTCCCTATCGGATCGTACCATACGCCAGTATCGGTTGGAGTGAGCAAAGTGCTGCGCAGCTCAAAGAAAACAAGAGTGTCTTACTTTTTGATGAAGCCATAGGCGAACAGCTATATATCCCGTTGAGCAATACCGATTTACTAGAGCTAGATATCACCAGAGCGCAAAACAATGGCCGAACACTCGCCCTGTACAGCGGTATATTCTTTCTCTTACTTGGCGGCCTTATCGCCCTTTGGATTTGGCCATTGTGGCGCGACTTAAGTGAACTGAAGCGCAGCGTTAGCCACGTTCAGGATGATGGCAGCCTGGCTGATAACCACATTTCGCAGACGTCCCTTGTTGCTCCTATCGCGCAAGCGTTAAACGATATGAGTGTGAAAGTGAAGAGCTTACTGCAGTCTCAACGAGAATTGTCAGGCGCCGTTGCCCATGAGTTTCGTACGCCCTTAGCTAGATTAAAGTTTGCTCTTGAAGCGCGCCCCAGCGCTGGCTCGCCTCAATGGCACGCCATGACGCTAGATGTAGAAGAATTAGAGCGCTTGGTGCAAGAAATGCTTGATTACTCAGGCAGTGATGTACTTTCCCCTGAGTTGAATTTAGCTGAAATCCCGCTAAAGGCATTAACCACCCAAGTGGTACAACAATTACGGGAACCTTATTTGGCACAACTTGATATTTCAATTGAAGGTGAAGCTCTTATTTTGTTGGCCGACGATCATTTTGTGCAACGGGCGCTAGAAAATCTATTGATTAACGCCAGTCGATACGCCAAAACCTGTATTTGTGTCACGATTTATCATGCACAACAGGACGTTGTTGTGAGTGTTGAAGATGACGGCCCCGGCATAGATAAAGCAGTGCAAGAGAAAATATTTGACGCATTTTATCGGCCTGATGAAGCACGCACTCGTGCATCAGGGGGAGCCGGCTTAGGTTTAGCTATTGTGCGGCGTATTCAGCAATGGCATGAAGGCGATTGTCAGGTTCAGGACTCTCGCCTAGGCGGGGCAAAATTCATATTGCGCTACCCTAGGCGCAACACTTAACGCATTAACTGATTGGGTTTATTCACGCCCTGTGGATGCTTCTTTAGGCTGATCTCTATCAATCTTTAGAGCGATGAACAAAGCAAGTTGACGTATTTTGAACTACGAACTGCTATAATGCGCCGCGTTTATGTGCCTTAAGTATCTCGGTTCAGTCTAGGAGCAGCAATGAGTGACCGCATTCCCGTTAAAGATATCTCTCCGGTTCAGGTTCATCGCCCTGACAAAAGCAAACACAATGATCACTATACCCCTCGCAGTCGCATTTATGTGCGAGCAGTAAAAGGGGCATTAGAGAACTTCAGACGCTTCTTTGGTTTGGTGTTTTTATCACTTTTTGCCATTCTTCCTTGGCTACAATTTGAAGGCAGCCAAGCCATCTTGCTGGATATAGGTGCACAGCGCTTTCAAATATTTGGCCTAACCTTATGGCCACAAGATCTTACCTTACTAGCATGGATTTTTATCGTTGCTGCATTCGCTTTGTTCTTTGTTACCACCTTTGCAGGACGAGTATGGTGCGGTTTTATGTGCCCCCAAACCACATGGACTTTTATCTATATTTGGTTTGAAGAAAAGATTGAAGGTAGCCGCAATAAGCGCATCAAGTTAGATGAACGCAAAATGGACACCGACAAATTCGTGCGCAAAACCTTAAAGCATGTTGCTTGGGTCAGTGTTGCCCTACTCACATCGCTGACTTTTGTGGGTTACTTCACACCGATTGACGCACTGTTCATCGACTTTTTTACTTTTTCATCTAGCTTTTGGGCGACAGTATGCGTGCTGTTTTTTGCCGTGTGTACATATGGTAATGCAGCCTATATGCGCGAAATTATGTGCACCCACATATGCCCGTATGCGCGTTTCCAAAGTGCCATGTTTGACAAAGACACCTTTACAGTAGCCTATGATGCCGCACGTGGTGAACAGCGCGGCCCTCGTCCACGCAAGGCGACTCGAGAGCAAAATGCCGCCAAAGGCTTGGGCGATTGTATTGATTGCAACTTGTGCGTACAGGTATGCCCAACAGGTATCGATATTCGAAATGGTCTGCAGTACGAGTGCATCAATTGCGGTGCCTGTGTTGATGCCTGTAACGGCGTAATGGATAAAATGAATTACCCAAAAGGGCTCATAAGCTTTACCTCTGAAACACAATTAGCTGGGGGCCAGACTAAAATATTCCGCCCTAAACTTATCGGTTATGCGGTTGTTTTGGTATTGATGAGTGCACTATTGGTGTTTGAATTATTAAGCCGCGTGCCGTTAGAGGTCGATATCATTCGAGATCGTAACGCCCTATATCGTGAAACTAATGACGGCCTAATCGAGAACGTTTATACACTCAAGATACTGAATAAATCACAACATACTCAGCATTTTGATATTAGTGTGAATGGCCTAGAAGGCCACAGATTCATAGGTGATGAGAGTGTCACTGTGATGGGTGGTGAGGTATTTAACTTGCCAATCAGTATCGCTATCGACCCTTACCAATTGGATGAGCCCGTGACTGAATTTAGCTTCACTATTCGCTCCCAAGAAGACGAGGATGCCATTATCAAACAGCCCTCTAAGTTCTTGTATCGCTAATGAGCACCTTTAATTTTAGTGAACTCACACCGGACCTTATTCTTGACGCCATCGAATCAGAGGGCGTCTTGGTGGAATCCGGCCTGTTAGCCTTAAACAGCTATGAAAATCGTGTCTATCAATTTATCGGCCAAGATAATAAACGTTATGTCGCAAAGTTCTATCGCCCCCAACGCTGGAGCGAAGCCCAGTTAAATGAAGAACATAGCTTTTCATTAGAGCTAGCGGAACATGAGGTTCCTGTGGTTGCGCCTATGGTGATTAATGGCAAAAGTTTGCACCAGTATCAAGGCTATCAATTTGCGCTTTTCCCTTCTGTAGGGGGCCGCCAATTCGAAGTCGACAACCTAGATCAGCTGGAATGGATGGGACGCTTTATCGGGCGTATACATCAGGTGGCTAAAACGCGATTGTTTTCCCACAGGCCCACCATTGGGATTGAAGATTACTTGGTTAAGTCTGTGGCTGAATTACAAAATAGCCAGCTTATACCACAGAGCTTGCACGAGGCTTTTTTCACCATTTTAGAGCAGGTGGTCAAATTAACGAGCGAGCGTTATCACACCACGGATATCATCCGATTGCATGGTGATTGTCACCCAGGCAACATCTTGTGGCGTGATGGCCCTACTTTTGTCGATTTAGATGATTGCCGCAACGGCCCAGCCGTACAAGATTTATGGATGATGTTATCTGGCGATCGTCAGTCGCAGTCATTGCAGTTAAGTACGATCGTTGAAGCTTATGATGAATTCTGTGAATTTAACCCTACGCAGTTAAGCCTGATTGAGCCACTTCGCGCTATGCGTATGGTTCATTACATGGCTTGGTTGCATAGGCGCTGGCAAGATCCTGCGTTTCCTCAGGCCTTTGCTTGGTTTGCTGAGCCTAAATATTGGGAGCAGCAAATTCTGGCGCTCAAAGAGCAGTTTTCAGCGTTACACGAAACTGAACTTCGTATTTGACCTTATTCAGACTGCGTTAATGCACGCCCCATAAGATATATTTTCTTATAACTGGTTACAAAGTGCAGTCGGCATTTTATTTTAGCTATGCTAATCTGCTCCGAGTTATTTTTACTAAAGAGATGAATTAACAATGAAAAAAATCATACTTGCTTTTGTTTTTGCGGTTTTAGTTCCGCTTCAAGCATGCGCTCAAGAAACATGGAAAGAAGGTGAGCATTACACCATCATTAACGAAACCGCCACCGACAAACCTGTCATAAATGAGTTCTTCTCTTATTGGTGCCCGCACTGTTTTCAGTTCGAACCTATCGCTAAAAAAATTCAAGAGAAAATGGGCGACGACGTAAAGTTTGAAAAAGTACATGTAAACTTCATGGGCTTTACCAGTGCTGAAACCCAAGACGATGCAAGTCGTGCCCTTATGGTAGCCCGTGCGCTGAAGAAAGAAGATGCCCTAAGCACCGCTATCTTTCGTTACATACACGTACAAAAATCACCAATCACTAACATCAAAGATTTGAAGAATATCTTTATGGTTAATGGTGTAGCAGAAGCAGATTTCGACAAGCTGGTCAGCAGCTTTGGCGTAAATAGCATGCTGAAAAAGAACAACAAGTTAGTTCAAGAGTACCGTAACCACTTGCGCGGTGTGCCTAACTTTATTGTCAACGGTAAGTATCAGGCTAAGTTTACTCGTGATATGACCAACGACGATATCGTGAATTTGATTGTGTGGTTGTCTAAGCAAAAGTAACACGTTGTAATTGGCTGAGTAGCTAAGTAACGTTTATCAGCTTACTTAGTTAAAGCGAGGTTTCACTAAGCAACCTATTAAAGCCCCATTTGAGCATTTCAAATGGGGCTTTTTTGTGGGGTAATTTAAGTGGCTAAGCTCGGTACAAAAACCTACCAAAACCGCGTCACCACTGGCTTTACTCGGTTAAAAATAGATTTGATATGTCGTGACTTGAGCATGTTTTGTGTCAGTATGTTACTACTTGCGAATATTTACCGAGACATCGAGTGCAAGATTTGACGCTCATACTGGGTAAATATCAATGTATAAAACCCAAGTATCGACCTAGGACGACGTTCACCCTGTCCACGACTTTGGTGTCGTAGTTCTCGGCCTCTATTGTTCAGGGGTGAGGTAACTATGCAAGACAATATCCAGTCTACAGCAGGCGTCTTCAAATGGCTGCGCGGTATTACCTTTATGGTGTTATGGCTAACAGTATGGGCTGTTGCACAACTCATGGAATATACCGCCCACGCCAGTGTGTGGTTCCCCGCATCAGGATTAACCTACGCCGCTTTGCTGATCATTGGCTCATCTGCCGTATTACCATTAACGTTTTGTGCTGTCATCGTCACTTTGCTCACATGCATACAATACGCTTTGCCATTAAACTTACCCCAAGCGATACAAGCAGGCCTGCTATTCGCCGGGGCGCATATTATTCCCTATTGGCTAAGTGCACAGCTATTTGTGTGGATAGCTAAATTAGATCGCCTAAGCACACCTGGTATGATTATTCTTTATATTATTCACTCTGGGGTAGCGTCTCTGTGTACAACTGTGCTGGTGATATACAGCCTCGTATTTAGCAATATGATGCCAGCAAGTGACATCAGCCAAACGTGGCTTGCGTTTTGGATTGGAGATTATGCAGGCGTGCTTATTTTAGCTCCTTTGTTTAGTGCTTTACTGAGCGAGCATTTTGAGAAAACACGTTTCGTGCTGAAAAAGTATCTTAGTCCTAATCAAACCAAAGCAAGTCCCTTTTATTTTTGTAAGATGATGCTTGTGACCCTGCTTGTTAGCTTCATCATGCTATTGAACCAATATACTCAACAGCAAGAGAGTGCCTTTGTAATCTTCTTGCTGGTGCTACCGCATATGTGGATTGCTTGCACCGAAAGTGCGCTGTTCAACATGCTTAGCCTGACCTACAGTTGCCTGCTTATTGCGATATTTGTGAACCTATTTGGCCTTAATGAATATGTATTGATCTATCAATTTGCCATTATCATTGTTGCGGCAAACGCTTTATTTGGCATCGCCGTGCCTGCGTTAGTGGCAGACAACGAAAAATTACAAGCAATTATTACCACCGATGCCCTCACTCAAGCAGCCTCACGACAACATTTTATGCAACAAGCCGAACGTGCAGTTAATCGTAGCCTGAACGATGAAATGCCACTGTCTCTTATTATGTTCGACATGGACAACTTTAAAAAAGTGAATGATACATTCGGTCATAGCGCTGGCGACAAAGCATTGCAGAGTGTTTGCCAAGTGGCGCAGCTTTCCTTGCGCCCTACTGATTTACTTGGGCGTTTCGGTGGGGATGAATTTGTCGCTTTACTGCCTGACTCGACTAACGTGGAAGCCCAGCAAATTGCACAGCGTATTTTAACCAGTGTCAACAAAGCAGAAGTCGCCCCAGGACAACCGATTCACTGTAGTTTTGGCGTCGCTCAATTAAGCCAAGATCAGAATTTTACCGAATTATTTAATGCCGCTGACAAAGCCCTGTATAAGGCAAAGCAACAAGGGCGCAATACGATAGTTAATGCCCAAAGCCTAGATGCAAAAGAACTTAGTGCCAAAAACAAGACACCAGCTGGGGGAAATCTCGTTTAAATTTGCCAGTCTATCGGCCTGCGACCGCTGTCTTTTAATATCTGATTGGTTTGTGCGAAATGCCCACACTCAAAGAACCCTCTATAAGCTGACAAAGGCGACGGGTGCGCAGCGGTTAATACATGATGTTTAGATGCATCAATTAACGCTGCCTTTTTCTGTGCATGGCTGCCCCACAGTAAAAATACGACACCACTGGCATGCTCATTGAGCTGAGTAATCACGTTATCAGTAAACCTTTCCCAGCCAATTTTGGCATGAGAATGCGCCTTAGCTTGCTCAACAGTGAGCACAGTATTGAGTAAGAACACACCTTGAAGCGCCCAAGACTGCAAACAGCCGTGATCAGGTACAATAAAGTCAGGGAAATCGTGTTGCAGAGCTTTGTACATGTTTTTTAGCGAAGGAGGCGGTTTAATGCCTTTTTGTACTGAAAAACTCAAACCATGGGCCTGTTCTGGCCCGTGGTATGGGTCTTGACCAAGAATAACCACTTTCACTTGGTTAAGCTCGGTATTGGCAAACGCGTTAAATATATCTTTGTCAGGCGGGTATATCACTTTACCTTGAGCGCGCTCGCTGGCGATAAAATGCAAAATATCGGTGAAGTAAGCTTGCCGCTTTTCTTCACCGAGTACATCTTGCCATGTAGCGGCTTGGGTCATTTATCCCGCCCTTGTAAAATCAACG
This sequence comes from Paraglaciecola chathamensis S18K6, assembly GCA_000314955.1. Taxonomy (GTDB): domain Bacteria; phylum Pseudomonadota; class Gammaproteobacteria; order Enterobacterales; family Alteromonadaceae; genus Paraglaciecola; species Paraglaciecola chathamensis. Next base: position 141,515 of record BAEM01000007.1, read on the forward strand.
CAACACTTAGCCTAATAAGCTAAACAAGTGCTTTTTAAGCGTTTCATAATCGCTTGGTAAGTCTACCGCTAGGCTTTCTTTGGTAGAACAGTCAACCAAAGGCTGAGGCAAACTAATCGGCTGACCGAGTACGTTCTCTACCGTTTCACGGAACTTAGCTGGGTGCGCTGTACCTAGGAATATACCGGTATCGCCTTCTTCCATATGGCGAACCAATGCTTTGTATGCAACTGCGGCATGGGGCTCACTAACGTAGCCGATTTGCGCAAGTTGGCGCATAGCCACCTGAGTGTAATCTTCATCAACGGTATCACCTGAAAGCACTTCACGGGGTAAGTAACCCTGCTCAATGATTGCTTCGATACGTGGCCAATTGTTTGGTTGGCTTACATCCATTGCGTTAGACATGGTCGCAACTGTGTCTTTTGGATCCCATTCGCCCGTTTTTAAATAACGTGGAACGGTATCGTTTAAGTTAGTTGCCGCAACGAAGTGCTTAACCGGCAAGCCCATGGTTTTAGCAATCATACCCGCGGTTAAATTACCAAAATTACCGCTAGGCACAGAGATAACTGCGTTTTCACGTTGCTCTTTGCTTAGCTGTGAAATCGCTTCAAAGTAGTAACACACCTGAGCAACCAAACGGCTGATGTTGATAGAGTTCGCAGAGTTAAGGTGTAACCCTTCACGCACGTCTACATCATCAAAGGCGCTTTTTACCATTTGTTGACATGCATCGAAATCATCTTCAATCGATACCGTATGAATGTTGTCACCTAAGGTAGTAAACAGTTTTTCTTGTAGCGGGCTAATTTTGCCTTTCGGGAACAAGATAACCACATTGATGTTATCTAACCCGTGGAACGCGTGAGCAACCGCAGCACCCGTATCGCCAGAAGTGGCGGTTAGAATGGTGATTTTCTCGCCCGCGGCAATTTCAGTTAAACACTGGGCCATAAAACGGCCGCCAAAGTCTTTAAACGCGAGGGTTGGCCCGTGGAACAACTCAAGGCTGTAAACGTTGTCAGCCACTTTCGCCAAAGGCGCTTCAAAGGCGAAGGCACGCTCAACAATACCTTGCAAACGGTCCCGCGGGATCTCGTCACCAATTAATTGACTCAGAATTTCAACCGAGCGCTCAACGAACGGCATATCAAGAATGGCGTCGATGTCATCAAATGTTGGCAAACTAGTTGGGAAATATAACCCTTGGTTTTTGCCTAACCCTTTTTTAACCGCTTCTGCAAAGCTGACTTTGTCTGAGGGGTCTTTTAAATTAACTAGTTCCACGTTTCTTACCTTATGTGCTTTTTCAATAAAGCGTATTTTTAATAGTATGCTAGGCGCTGATATCTTTTGCCACAGCACCTTGTTCATCAAGCTGACATACATGGCTAAAGCCGGTGTCGTTTTGAATGTAATTCTCTTCTAACCAGGTGCTGATGGTTTGCGCCTGTTCAAGGTTATCGCACACGGCGAAGACCGTTGGGCCCGAGCCTGAAATACCGAATGCCATCGCGCCATTTTGCATCGCAAACTCACGAGATTCATCAAAGTAGGGTAGCAATGATTTTCGATAAGGTTCTGCGATTACATCTGTCATCATGCTCACCGCTAGTTTTTCATCTTGGCGATACAAGGCATCAATAAAGACCGCCAATTGACGACCAAATTTCAAGGTATTTGGCATCGACACTTGCTTAGGCAGAATATCTCTTGCGGCAGCGGTTGATACAGTGATACCTGAATAGCATGCCACCCAATACCAATGCTTGAATGTAGGCAGTTGTAGAGCCAGAGTGTCGGCCTGTTCCGCCATTAGCGTTAACCCACCTAAATAACAAGGTGCGACATTATCATAATGTACGCTGCCACTGATCTGACCTTCTAACTCACCCATAATCAACAACAGTTCGTGTTGGTTAAAAGGCACGTTTCCTAATAACTGGCCGTAAAATTCATTCAAACCATGCAGCGCAGCCACCACTGATGCAGCACTTGAACCTAAACCACTGCCTATTGGCAAATGCTTGTGCAGGATCATTCGTACCGCCGGCAGTTCTACGCCCTTTTCACGCATCACTTTTACAAAGTGCTGGTAACAGCGCGTCACTATGTTGGTATCGTGATCAGCTGGTAATTTATGAGCAAAAGCGCCTTTGACTTCAAGACTGAATTCATCCGCTAATGCAAGGTCTACTTCATCACCAAGCACTGTGCCATCGATCGGCTTTAACGCGGCACCGAGTAAATCAAAACCTAAGCTAACATTACCTGTTGAAGCTGGGGCAAAAGCGCGCAGCATTTTACCCGCCATGTCATTAAATTCACTCATTACACGTCTTGCTTCCATGGCATGGTTCTAAGTACATCAGCAAACACACCTGCAGCTGTAACTGCCGCGCCAGCACCATAGCCACGTATAACGTAAGGAATAGGCTGATAATAGTTACTGTGGATAGCCAAGGCATTTTCACCTTCTTTAATCACAAACAGTGGGTGATCTTCACCAACCGCTTGAATCGATACCACACACTTACCTTTGCTGATAGAGCCGACATAACGTAGTACTTTGCCTTCTTCTTTCGCCGCGTTGACTTTCTCAGCGTACAAATCGTCAAGTTCTGGCAACTTAGCCATAAACTCTTCAATACTACCGCTGTCGTCAAAGTGTGACGGCAATACGGGCTCAATTTGAATATCATCAAGTTCAAGCTGTAAGTCCGCTTCTCGGGCCATAATTAATAGCTTACGAGCAACATCAGTACCGCTTAAATCATCACGAGGGTCTGGCTCAGTAAAACCGTTTTTCTTAGCAATTTCGGTTGCCTGAGACAAGGTTAAGCCTTCATCTAGTTTGCCGAATACGAATGACAACGAACCAGATAAAATCCCTTCAAAACGCTGAAGCTCATCCCCTGCGTAAATCAGTTTTTGCAAGTTATCGATAACCGGCAAGCCTGCGCCCACTGTGGTTTCATACAAGAACTGACGGTTAGTATTTTGTGCGGTATCACGCAGTTGCTGGTAATAAGCGTATGAAGCGGTATTGGCTTTTTTGTTTGGCGTAACAACGTGAAAACCACTATTCATTAGCTCAACATAAAGCTCTGCAATCGCAGTACTGCTGGTGCAATCTATCACTACAGGGTTAACCAAACTGTTACGCATTACAAAGTCTTGCAAGGCATCAACTGATAGTGACTGCTCACTGTTATTCAACTGGCCTGCCCAGTCAGCGTTCAAATCAACACCGCTGGCTTCAAGTAAAAGTTTACGGCTATTGGCGATACCGTAAATTTTCAAACTGATACCACGTTCAAGTAATACTGCTTGCTGGCGAGCAATTTGCCCGAGCAGCTCTTTACCCACGGTGCCACACCCTACCAAGAACACATCGATAGCATGTAAATTGGAAAAGAAATTTTGATGAACCACTTTCACTGCTTTTCTCGCCTTGCTGCTTTCAATAACCGTTGAAATTGAACGCTCAGATGACCCTTGAGCAATCGCTACATTGTTGACGCGCGCTTGGGCTAATGAACTAAAGAACTTAGCTGCCAAGCCTTGTGAGTGGCGCATACCGTCGCCAACCAAAGTTACAATTGCTAGGTCATGACGTACTTCGATAGGGTCAAGCAGGTTATTGGCCAACTCAAGGGCGAACGAGTCTTCTAGCAAATCTTGCGCACGCGTGGCGTCTTTGCTGTGAATACAAAAGCTAATGCTGTATTCAGAAGATGACTGCGTAATTAAGCTAATAGAGATGTTGGCATTCGACATAACTTCAAATACACGACTGGCCATACCGACCATCCCCTTCATGCCTGGGCCTGCCACATTAAACATGGTCATATCATCAAGATGCGAGATGCCTTTAACACTGGTCCACTTGGTGCTTTTTTCATTGCTGATAAGCGTGCCTGGGGCAGCTGGGTTTAAGGTATTACGAATAAGGCAAGGTATGTGATGCTGAGCAATTGGCCCAATGGTTTTCGGGTGAAGTACTTTGGCCCCGAAATAGGACAGCTCCATAGCTTCTTGATAGGTTAATTTATCAAGCAACACTGCGCCATCAACCTGGTTAGGATCGGCATTATAAACACCGTCTACATCAGTCCAAATTTCACAGCACTGGGCATCGATACATGCGGCTAAAATAGCGGCTGAATAGTCAGAGCCATTGCGCCCCAACGTGACCTTTTCACCTTCGGCGTTAACCGCTACGAAACCTGGCATAATCAATACCACGTCGCCAGAGCTATCTACGTCACTGAAACGCGCTTTACTCACGGCTACATCAGCGATGCTATCAAGGTAATCGCCTTCGGCAAGAATCAGTTCAGCAGGGTCAATAATTTGGTTTTTAGTACCAAGCGTAGTCAATATTTGACTGAAAATGTTCACGCTCATGTACTCGCCAATACTTAAAATTTTAGCGACTACAGATTCAGGTGCGCAGCGCAATAACGCAAAACCTTCAAGGTGTTGATTTAACTCATTCAATACATTCTTAATGTAAGGGGCAAGCTTGCTGTCATCGAATTCAGGTAGGGTATTTTTCAAATCATCTAAAATACCGAAAAGCACCATGTTCAGCTTAGCAAACAACTCACCGTAATCTTTACCATTTCCCGCTTCTTCACATAACAGAGATAATGCATTGGTCACGCCTTTAGGGGCTGATAACACAACAGCCGCGCCATTGGTTGCATGGGTATCCAAACAGATATCTTTTACCCGTAAATAACGCTCTGCATCAGCTAAAGACGAACCGCCAAACTTCAACACCTTCATTTATTTTGCTCCTCTGTTGGTTGTTTACGCAGGGCTTTCACCGCGTCGAAACAACCATTAATTAACTTTTTGCTGCGCTAAATAACAAAAAAGCCCGCTATATTTGCGGGCTTTATGTCTGTTTTATGTGCACAAGCCAGCAATCACCTCAAAGAGGTAATAATCATAATCATGCCGGTGGTGCTTGTTATTATTTTCGAATCTACGTTCATGGAGTTCAATTTGCCGTATAGACGTCTATATGTCAACCGTCTAGACGTCTTGTTTTTATATTTTTTATCCGTTAGTAGGTATTAAAAGAATAAGCACCACTAAAACTAACTCAATATAAATCAGCCACTTAAAGAAAGTTACACCAAAACCAAACCAGAAACCCAGGCCAAAATGGGTAATATTACACCCAGATTTAGACCGTTTTTATTTTATACAAGGTACAACCCCTCCTTAAATCCCCTGACTTGTAGAATTTATCCTCGCATTTCCGTTGGCTCAATAGCTACATGAGATGAGCAAACAAGTACTTAGTGGCCAAAAGCGCTAATCGCCCTCTTCAATCCCTATTTTGCGCTACAAAGAATGAAATAAATTGGGTTCACACATGAAATAACTCAATTGGTAGGCTGTCTTTTGACAACATAGACTTGAGCATCTCAACGCAAAACAACTTAAGAGCGGCTGCGCAATGACTTGTCTGTGGCTACTGGTATTGGAGGAAAAGATTATGTTCGTTGTTGTTTATCAATTTGCTGTCAAGCCCGAACATGAAAGCCAATTTGTTAAAGCATGGTTAAATACGACGAAAGGCATCGCCCTGCATAAAGGAGGTTTAGGTTCTCGTTTACATCGCGATAAAGCCGGTTCATTTATCGCCTATGCGCAGTGGCCTGACGAATACACTTTTCAGGCAGCAAAAAAAATCTTTATGTCTGAAGAGTACGAAAAGCACAGGCAGACAATGCAGGCCTGTCTCGATGTGAAACAAACGCGCATTCTCCATGAAATGAACGTTGCTATTGATTATTTACAACCTTTCTCGTCATCACAAAATACGCCATTAGGTAATTAACTATGTTTCATCTATCCATTATTAAGCTCAGTGTGGTTATTTTAACGGTATTTCTGCTGCTTGCGGTGCCACAATGCTGCAGCGCATTTGAGCGAACCACTTCTAAAAAAGAGGTAGATTTACTGATAAAAGCGCCAGAGATAGATATAGGTGGAACACTACTTGTCCCGCAAACCGCTAAACGTGACCTGCTTGTCATTTTTACTTCAGGAAGCAGTTGGCAAGACCGCGACAGCACCCTGTTTGACTTCCCTATGTTTAAGGTTATTGCTCAACATCTAGCTCAGGCGGGTATCGCTAGTTTTCGTTACGATGACAGGGGTGTTGGCACGAGTACTGGCGATTTTGTCAACAGCACATTAGATGATTTAAGCTCTGATTTAGATAGAATAATGACTTTTTTTGCCACTAACAAAGCCCACCATTATCGGCACTTCGTGCTGCTTGGGCATAGTCAGGGCGGTATCGTTGTTAGCAAGGCTGCAAAGAACAATCAAAATGTAAAAGCAGTTGTACTAGCGGCATCACCGGGGGTGACCATTTCACAGCTGGTACTTGCGCAAATACGTTTGGAATATTCACTCAATAATCACCCAGTGGCTGATGTTGAAAATGTCGTGTCTGCCAATAACGAATTGCTGTTTGCTGCGTACAGTCATCAGAATACAGATGTGGCCTTCCTGCGTTTGAAAGAAAGCTATGCTCAGCTCCTGAAACCCAGTCAATTGTCTAACACTTCCACTGATAGTGATTTAGAGAACCGGATTAATAACACCGCAAATGAAATGAAAATCAATTACGGGCTACCGGCGCTAACGTCTTTCGCCTATTACGATCCACTTAATGACCTAACCGAATTACGAATCCCCGTGCTCAGTCTTCATGGAGGAAACGACAGACAAGTCACGATTGAACCAAACAAAGATCGTCTAGAGACAGCTCTACTTAAGAGTGGTAGCCCCTATCGAATTAAAGTGTTTGAAGAAGCTAATCACTTTTTTCAACCCTCAAAAACAGGGCTGAGTAATGAATACGGCACATTGGAAAAGCACTTTGTGAACGGTTTTCTTGATGAGATTTCGTCTTTTATACTTCACCTTTGAAAGCACATTATTCCAAAGTAGAGAGTATCGAACACAAGTTTAGATCCCATGAACAGTAACGTATACATAAATCACCCACTGCGCTTTGCATGCGACAAATTTTTAATCCGCCACAAACCAAAAACTCAAAGGCAATGGCTGCAAGAATTGCTTATTATGCCTGATGTTGACTTAGAAATTGATAGTTTTGGCACAGGCCCGGCTTTGGAGTTGCTCGAATCGAAGATGGCGAAACTCTTGGGCAAACCTCGTGCTCTGTTCCTTCACAAAGGAATGATTGGTCAGTTGTGTGCCTTAAAATATCACGCAGATACAAGTGGTTGTAATACAATTGCCATTCACCCTCAATCCCATATTCAAGTAGATGAGTTACAGGCTTATCATGAACTTTTACGTCTCAACGCCCATTTCTTCGGCACGTTGAACAAGCCTTTTACCTTGGGTGATATTCATCAATTACCCTCAAACCTTGCCGCTGTTTGCCTTGAGCTCCCTACTCGTCATGCAGGGTTTCAATTACCTCAATGGCAGGACTTAGAGACGCTCAACAGGCATAGCAAACAAAACGGTTATGCATTGCATTTTGACGGTGCGAGATTATTTGAATCTGCACCTTATTGGAATAAATCCTACCAAGCTATTACTCATTTAGCAGACAGCGTGTACGTTTCTCTCTACAAATCTCTCGGTGCTATGGCAGGCGGTATAATTGCCGGTGATGAACACTTTATTGAAAGCCTATCACCTTGGAAAAGTCGCTTTGGAGGAGACGTAAACACAGTTTTCCCTTACGTTTTAAGTGCTTTGTGGGGAATTGAGAACTACTTACCGCACATCCCCGACTATTGCCTTAGAGCCAAACAATTGTCACAGCTTTTAACAGAAGTATTCGGCCAGCAAGCAGTCCCCTTCGAGGTTCAAACAAATGGCTTTGTTCTTCAGTTGCCGATTGAAAAATTTTTCCTCGACAGAGCGGTTTTACGTTATGCAGACAAACACAAAACTTGGCTGTTCGATAAGATACTTGATGGACCAAAGCGCACCAGCCGAGTAGAGATTCAGGTAGGCAACGCTTTGAACGAATGGAGCGACCAAGAAGTGGTAGAGGCACTACACTGCGTCATCTCTATGGCTGGTGAAATCAAAAAATGAAACATAATACCCATTAGGCCTACCCTATTGGCTTTATAGGCATGTCACGCCTTTTACCACTTCATCGTTTTAAAAGTACTTAGCTAGAGAGGCCCTTAACGACAGGCACGCATTTATCCCTCACTGCGCTTTCTCGTCGAGCTTTCCTATCTCACGCTCCTATCGCGCTTCATATACCGCACAGCAACATGTACGTCTTCTATCATGAATTTTTTCACGTTTTAGGATGGTTTTTAATCATTTTTTGAATGCTAAATAGGCCGCTAACCTAATCGCTATCAGAAGTCAGTACCGAGGTTAATTGTGACAACGATAGAGTTTTTCCACGATGCAGTCTGCGGATGGTGTTATTTGCTATCTCCCCGCTTACGTAACATTGCGGCTAAGTATCCAGTAAAAGTTGTGCATCGCACATTTGTGTTGCAGCGAAACCGGCGTGAAATGATTGAACGCTTTGGTTCATTGTCTCAAGCCAAAAAAGAAATTCTTCAGCATTGGGCACAATGTCAACGTTACGCAGAGCAACCTGAGCTTATCAATATTGAGCGAATGCAAGAGGCAAAATTTGAATATCCATCGGGTTATCTAGCGGCGCTCTACGCAAAAGCCCTTGAGCAACTTCGTGGGCAACAAGCGCACTGGGACTTTTTTGATGCCGTACAACGGGCACATTTGTATGAAGCGCAAAATATTTCAGATGCCCAAGTGTTGAATCAAATCGCAAAAGCACAAGGGGTCAGTCACTTAGATCTTATCGCTACTTTGTACTCGCCTGAGGTTAAACAAGCGATCATTAATGACAAATTTCGCGCTGCTAACTTTGGTATTCAGACCATTCCCTCGTTAGTGATAAATGGAAAAAATGTCATCTCACAGACGCTGTCACAGGAACAACTCGAACAGCTCATTTGTACTCAGATTGCCAATCAAAAAGAGGAGGAGGAAATATGAAGCTGCTACTGAGCGCTCTGCTCGCTGTTTCATTGCAAACAGCCAATGCCGAGCAATTTGTGGGCACAAGCCCATGGGGTAAACATGATGAACTCGGGCGTTTGAATATGATGACGCCGCAACGCCAGGCGCAGGTGATGTCGCAAATTGATGCGCACCGCATATTTGACTTATCGGTCGAGTACTTTGTTGGTATGCCAAGTTGGCAAGCCGCAGGAGACCCACACTATCAGTTTTGGATGACGCACACTCCTAGGGGCGCGGTTATCGACAACGTGCTTGATATGGGAGAAAAGGTAAATCGCCATGTAAGCTATTCTGGCAGTGCGTTTTCAATGTATACCCACACTGGTACGCACATTGACACCTTGAGTCATTTTGGTCTTGATGGCGAAATTTACAACCATTTTAGCGCAGATGAAAACTTAGGTGACAAGGGCTGGAATCGAAGTGGTGCCGAGACTATTCCGCCACTAATTGCGCGAGGTGTACTCATTGATTTGCCCAAGGCAAAAGGTCTCAGCATGTTGCCTGACAACTACCGAGTGACCGAGGCGGATATTAAACAAGCATTAGTGCAACAGCACGTCACGTTGCAGCCGGGAGATATTGTTCTATTGCGCACAGGACGCATGCAAAATTACGCACAGTCAGCCAAGTATATGGCTAACTCTCCTGGACTAGGCATAGCTGCAGCGACTTACTTAGCAAAAGAAGCAGAGGCTATGGTTGTCGGCGCAGATAACCTAAGCTTCGAAGCCTTCCCTTCGGAAGTTGAGGGTAACTACGTACCTGTTCACACCTACTTATTAACGCAAATGGGCGTTCCCATCATGGAACTGGTTAACTTAGAAGAACTGGCTGAAGCCCAAGTATATGAGTTTGCGTTTATCGGTGGTTCGTTGAAATTGCGTGGTGCTGATGCAGCACCACTGCGCCCAATCGCCTTTCCATTAAAAACAGCTAAAAAAAAACCGCAAGAGGAGTAAGTTATGGCTATTTTAGAAGCACTAAACTGGCGTTATGCCGTACGGGAATTTAGTGATACCCAATTATCAGAGGACGTTGTGACAGAGCTAATTGAGGCTGCTCGGTTAAGTCCTTCTGCCTATGGTCTGCAACCCTATCGACTTTTAGTTATTAGCTCACCACAGATGAAAGAGAAACTGCTTCCATACGCCATGGGCCAAACGAAGATCCGAGACTGTTCGCATCTATTCATTTTTGCGACCAGTACCACTATCGATGCACAATTTATTGAGCAACACTTTGCGCGAGTAGAGCATGAACGTGAACTAGAAATAGGCGCACTGACTGGGTTTACCCAGCATGTGAAAGAAGCAATGCTGTCAATGTCTTCACTACAATTACAGCATTGGGCTGAAAACCAAGTGCATATTGCACTGGGCAACGTGCTAACGGCATCAGCATTGAAAAAGGTTGATGCGTGTCCCATGGCGGGGTTTGAAAACCACGGCTTTGACAACGTCTTAGGGTTAGCACAGCTCGAACTCAGAAGTACGGTAATTTGCGCTTTAGGTGAACGAGCCCCTACTGACACAAGCGCTGATGACCGAAAAGTTCGACTACCAATTAACGATTTCTGTATAGAGATTTAGCTCATGCTCGTGCTAATGGCGCTCTTCGCTGGCGCCCTCATTGCAGTACAAGCGGGTATGAATAGCCAGTTAGGAGTACTTTTGAAAAACTCCCTTATGGCCACCGTCGTTGCATTTGCATTAAGCGCTTTAGTCAGCGCAATGGCATTCATCAGCTTTACAAAGCAGTGGCCAAATTTGGGCGAAATGCGCGCAGTACCATGGTATTTGTGGTTCGGCGGCGTGGTCAGTGCGATTGGGGTCGGGCTGTTTTATTTCCTGATCCCCAAAATGGGCGTGGGTGCCATGATGTCCTTTGCGCTCACGGGGCAGTTATTGCTTGCTGTGGTAGCGAGTCATTTTGCGTGGTTTGGTTTACCACAAGCTCAATTAAGCCATATGAAGTTGCTGGGCTTAAGTGCGATGGTTCTTGGTTTGGTACTTTTGAATAGGTAGTAATATGAACCCTTTTATTACGAAAAATTGCATGAACTTAACGGCGCTTTGGCATTGTTATGGCGCCAAAAAAGAAAATGACTTATGGTTTTCAACAGATTGGCCGCATCGTGTTTGGCGCGATTCATTGGCAAAAACAGTGACCTTACATGGCCTACAGAAAAGCCAGCTAAACCCAAAACAACAATTAGTGATGCTCGACTCTTGCAATGGGCAACGTGACCAACTGCCAGAAGGACTAAAGGCTGATGTCAGTTTAACGCTTATGCATTTGTTGGTATCAGAGTCTTGTCAGTCTTTAAGACCGGGCAGTGATCTTGAGTGGCTTGCAAGAGATGACGAGCTTGGGATACAAGCTTTTGTGGAAATGTGTAGCGAGGGCTTTGGTTACCCAATGGATATTGCCCCCTTACAGCGATGTGCCGAAAAAGCAGGTGGGAAATTAGGTTTTTTACGTAGTTCAGGCGAACGCGTAGCTACTGTGCTTCTTTTTCAGCAAGGTTCAACCTTAGGTGTATACCAAGTAGCGGTACCCAACATTCACAGAGGTAAAGGTTACGCCAGCGAAGTAATGCGTCACTGCATACTTTGGGCGCAAGAACACGAGGTAGAATTAATCACTTTACAAGCATCCGAGATGGGCCTTAGTTTATATAGACGATTAGGCTTTCAAGAAGTCGGCAGCATAACGCTCTGGAGAAAATAATGCACCGGATATCCTTAGAACAATGGCGTATGTTTGTTGCAGTCGTTGATAATGGTGGTTTCGCCCAAGCGGGAGATGCCCTTTATAAAACCCAATCTACTATTAGTCACAGCATCAAAAAGCTCGAAAGCACAGTAGGTAAACAACTCTTCGAAGTCGTCGGGCGAAAAGCCGTACTGACAGGATATGGAGAAAGTTTGTTAACAGCAGCACGCACGCTAGTAAGCCACGCAGACGCTCTTGAGCATGATGCAATCTCGCAACAAAGCGAAATTCGCACAACGTTTACCCTCGCGGTCGATATCTTATTTCCTAATGAGCGGCTTTGGTATGCACTGGCGCAGCTTGCCACCGAATTTCCCGAGCTCAACATTCAGCTGTATGAAACAGTGCTATCACGATGTGGCGAGCTACTTGATGATGGCACGGTTGATGTCGGCATTGCCAGTGCTATTCCCAAAGGATATGTCACACAACTTGCTACAACAGTCGACCTTTGTGCTGTGGCACACAAAAATCATCCATTAGCGTCTGACAAAAAACACGCCTTGAGTGAGCTTGAACAATATCGTCAACTTGTTATTCGTGATGCGGGTTTACGGGGCAATGTCAACTCAGGTTGGTTAGGCTCCAATAGTCGCTTAACGGTGAGCAATTTTGAACAAGCTTTACAGGGTATTCAACACAAGGCTGGCTTCGCGTGGCTACCGTTATGGTTTATACAACAACAAAACAAAGCAGATATTATGCAGCTCAAACTTGATAATGGTCATATGCGCACAGTCGCTATGCAATTGGCCGTTCGAGCAGAACTCGCTTCCAGCAAAGTGGTAAAAGCCTTCGTAAAGTATTTATCTGCAGAACGCACACCTGAAAGTAACTGATCCCCTGCATAACGTTTGTTTGTCACGGGCTGGGCGCCGCGCCATTCGCGCCCAAAAACGCCGCCCCCACCTACTCCATTTCACGCATTCCCTTTCACATATTCCCTTCAGGGCATGCACTAAATAGTGCAAACATTCGCTCAATACTGATTGATTGATTAGGGTTGAAGGCAAAGTCATTGCTTTTTTCTGTAAAAAGTCAGTAGATAGCCTTAGGTATTTCCGCTAAATTATTATAGTGATTATTTTTTTCTGATTTCATTGCAAAAAATTGAAAATGCTCTAGCGACAAATGAATGTCACAACACATAAGCCCTGAACAATTATAAGCCACAAGAGCGCAACGGAAAGAGTCATCAATGAACGCGTTAATTGAGAAAGATATCCAGACTATTCAGTCTATTGAAGCTGTCCCGCATATTATGAAGATGTTGTCAGATACCACAGGTTTGCGGTTCATCTGTGTGGCGCGCGTGACTGATGAAAAATGGACAACCTGCGCTGTGCTCGACGGCGTTAACTTCGACCTTCATCCTGGGGATGAGCTTGATATATCCACTACTTTTTGCATTCAGGTGAAACGCTCGACCCAGCCGATCGTTATCCAGCACGCTTCAAAAGATGACCACTATCGCAAAAGCGAAATTCCAATTATGTATGGGTTTGAAAGCTACTTTTCCTTTCCCATTTACACCAAAGACGGGCATTTTTTCGGTACGCTATGCGGGTTAGATCCGCTGCCGGCGAAGTTAGAAACAATCGAAATTCAACAGCAAATCAAGTCATTCGCTGAGTTGATTTCAAGGCAGATTGAAGCTGACGAAAAGTTAATCAGTGCCGAATCTGATTTATTCGATGAAAAAGTAGCAGCTAAATTACGCGATCAGTACATTGCCATTCTAGGTCACGATTTAAGAACGCCATTATCCGCTTTAACTATGGGCGTAGACTTTTTAAAAGATCACGTAACAGATGCCACCTCTCAAAAAATACTTGCCCGCATGGACAACAGCGCAACGAGAATGAAGCGTTTGATCAGTGACGTTATGGATTTAACCCGTGGTAAAATGGGTAATGGCATGGAGTTAAACGTTAAGACAGTCAACAATCTGCAAGATATGTTAACTCATACGGTTGATGAACTATCAGGGCTGCATCCCCAGCGCGCAATTCAAACCAATATCGATGTCAAAGGGACACTTTCTTGTGATCCTGAGCGCATTGCCCAATTGCTGTCGAACCTGTTGATAAATGCCATTGTGCATGGCGACCCTCAGCAAGCAATTGAGGTAACAGCAACGATAGAAAACGGCCTATTCTCACTTAGCGTTAGCAATGGTGGCGAGCCAATAAGGCCAGCCGTGATTGATAAACTGTTTCAACCTTTTTGGCGCAATGAAAGCGACAAGCAAACCGGCGGCTTAGGGCTAGGCTTGTTCATTGCTTCGCAAATCACCTCAGCCCATGATGGAAGCCTAACCGTAAGTTCAGATGAACACAGAACAGTTTTCGCCTTTCAGGCAACCCTTGGCTTAAATGCGATTGAAAGCTAGTGCTTGTGTCATAGCAAACCTTTTGTTTTATCTGCTTTATATTAACTCGTCTGTAAGTATGAGTAACACAACTTGAACATGGCTTTAATCAGCCCTATCCAATGTCACTCAAACCTAAGGAAAGCGCTGAACGAATTGTGATGGGGCACTTATTAATGCAGATTGGCATTCGCTATAGACTAAACCTTATTTAGCTTGGTCAAACTATCAAATCGTTATTGTTTTTCTTTGCCCCGCCTTTCTTTTCTTGTTCTGCTTTTCCTTCAGGTAAAATATTTCCGCTTCCGGTTACTATTCTTCTGCTTATTTAATATTCTTGCTTGGGTATTATATATTGCGCTAGTCGCTAAATTTGCATGTCAAAAGCAGCAAGGAGTGAAGAACGTGAATCAGTTAAATCTTGCCTTGATAACCATCGGTGCGGTTGTTTTAGTGTTGGGTATGCTTTCGCGTATTATTGACCGTTCTTACCTTACCATGCCTTTGCTCGCCTTTATTGTAGGTGTTGTGCTTGGCCCAATCGGCTCAGGTTTACTAACACCGGATTCATGGGGCGATAGTTATAAACTGCTGGAAGAATGTGCTCGAGTGACCATCGGGATCAGCCTGATGGCGATAGCGCTGCGAATTCCTAAACACTACCTATTTGATCACAGGCGATCATTTATTCTCTTGCTTGGGGTGGGCATGCTTGCGATGTTTTTAATGAGCAGCCTAATGGCCCACTGGATCTTAGGTTTACCTGTGCTAATGGCATTGTTAATTGGCGGAGCAATTTGCCCAACTGACCCGGTAGTCGCCAGTTCCATCGTCACTGGCGGGCTAGCGCGCCAACACTTGCCTGACCGTTTTCGTTATGGACTGTCTACTGAATCAGCCATTAATGATGGTTTGGCTTATCCCTTAGTGCTCTTGCCGGTACTTTTATTACTGCCTAACGAAAGCAGTCCTTGGTTAACTTGGGGCTTGCGGGTCATATTATGGGAAATTGGTGGAGCCGTGGCGCTAGGCGCATTATTAGGCTGGTTTGTTGGCAAGGCCTTGCTAGTCGCTGAACACAAGAAATCGCTCGACCATTCAGCATTTCTCGCCACCACCTTAGCCTTAACACTACTAACATTGGGGGTAGGCAAATTTTTAGCTACCGATAGTGTACTCGCGGTGTTCGTAGCAGGCATGGTTTTCAGTCAGATGGTGGGCGGCTCAGATCGGGCAAAAGAAAATAAGATCCAAGAAACAGTAAATCTATTTTTCACCTTACCTATCTTCATATTCTTGGGCTTGATGCTGCCAGTTGATAGTTGGTTTGAGCTTGGCTGGGAGGGAATCTGGTTCACCATAGGCATACTCGCTATTAGGCGTATTCCAGTTATCTTGGCGCTTTCCCCTTTTCTGCCCATTTGGAACAATTGGAAATTGGCCTTAATGGCGGGGCATTTTGGTCCTATCGGCATTTCCGCCCTGTTTTACGCCATGGTTATTCTGGATAAGACCGGAAACAACATTGCATGGACCGTCGGCAGCCTCGTTATTACCTCTTCTCTTATCATTCATGGAATGACAGCAGCCCCTCTGGCACGGTTGTGGGCGAAGGTAGATGAAGGTCAAGATGAAAGTGAGGCATAGCGGCATCTAGGCATAAGAAAGTACAATAGAGAAAGGAGAGTCGCCTCAACTCCCCTTAAAAGACATCCGTCTGATTAGTGGTAGTGTTTACAACAATCCACTATAGATTTTGCAGTATCGCTATTCTCACACTTGCTGGCGATATCACCTACGGACACAACCCCTGCTAACTGCTTGCTTTCTTCGTTATCTAATACAACAAGACGTTGAACTTCATTTTTGCTCATATTGGCTAACACCGTGTCGGTGTCGTCGTCCTTGAAACAATAAAGGACCGGCTCACTTAGAATAGGGGAAATGCTGTCATCTAAACTTATCCCTTTGGCTACCGCATTTATCACCAAATCTCTATCAGTCACAATGCCTACCAATTTATCATTGTCATAAACAGGCATAAGGCCAGCTTTCATCTGGGCCATTTTATTTGCGGTTTCTTTTACAGTTGCGCTAGAAGGTAAAATTTCAGTATTTTTAGTCATAACTTCATGTATATACATTCAACTTTCTCCTTTTGGTTAACGCTTGGAAAATTCCAAGCGCCCTTGACCATGCAAGTGATTTACCACTTCCCAAAACTGACTAAAAAGGACTACCCCGCTGTTAAATCGTGTAAATATAAAGACAATACGCGTTTAAAAAGCGTGTAGAAAATACACCGTACCAGTAAAGATTATACTCGGCATTCAAGGTTATTTTCCCCGATGAAATCTCACCTTTATTACCAATATGACGCTATAACTTGCACATAGACTTAAGACACTACTTTGTAAGCAAGGCGCGGTAAAAACAATATAAGCCTTGGCATGGATCCAGCAAATCAAAGATTAAGCGTTATTAATGCCGTAAGGCTTTTAGCCATGCTCTTTTATAGCTTTAGCACATTTATCGCTATGGCAACGTTAGACAAGTAGCCATTTAACTTAAGAGAAATAAACTAGGAGAATATTATGTCTCATGAAAAATACCGTGAATGTATTGATGCCTGTAATCGTTGCGCGAACGCGTGCGATCACTGCTCTACCGCCTGCCTAAAGGAAGATAACGTTGCACAAATGCAAAATTGTATACGCTTAGATATGGATTGCGCGGCCATGTGCCGATTTGCAGCCGCTGCAATGGCAAGAGGCAGCGATTTCGCCGATAGAATATGTCAGCTATGCGCTGAAATATGTGAAGCCTGCGCAAAAGAGTGCAGCCAATATGACTCTCAGCATTGCCAAGCATGCGCTCAAGCCTGTAGCGAGTGCGCCAAGGCTTGTCGTTCTATGGCAGCATAGTCCAAAAGGTATAACACAAAGGCAGAGTACGTTCAGTTTTTGGTAACCTACTCTGCCTCAAACATTCCCCCCCTACCATCAACTATTATCTTCAGCCTTGATCATTACTTTGGCTACGTTTTCAATATCTTGTGCAGACTGCCCGTTAACGTTGAGCATACCCTCTAAACTTAAGGTTCCTCCTTGGTTGTTGTAGCCCAAAAAGGTTGTTTTGTGTGGGCCTAAATCTAACAGCCTTAACACCCCTGCCATTATTTCTGCTCCGGTGTGGGTAACAAAAATACGTAGAGGTGACTCAGGAATAATGCGTTTTATGGTGGCAGAGTCGTGGCAATATGCAGCTTCTGTTTTATCACGAGGCACTCTAAATCGGCCCGGCTCAAGCAGAGCAACAACCGAGCATTTTATTGATCCTGCTTGCAACGCTTTGGCTGCACTGAGGCAAGCTTGCAGCTGATAACCGCCAATGGCGATAAGCTGTATGTCTGGGTTTGACTCTTCAACCGCAATAAATAGCCCTTCATTTGCTGCCTGCTTGGCCTCATCTTCAGTGGTGACTACCGGTAGTGCTTTTTTTGCCGTTACCAGCGCGGCAATTTTTCCGTGCGTACGGTATACGCTTTTAAGCACAGTTTGTGCGGTATTGGCATCGATAGGAAAATATACGGGAGCTACGTCAGACATCTCGCAAATCCAGTTTTCAGCAAACTTAGGATCTTGATGAGACTGTTCATTTTTTCCATTTTCCCAAGTATGCGAAGTCGCGATAAAGGGGATACTGATCCACCCTACAGAGCGATTTGCTGTTTGTAAATTACGCGAGAAAATGGCCTCTTGGCGCATAGCACCCAGCATTTTCATAGCAAAGGCTTCATAGCTTACAACTAACCCGATACCTTGCTTATTAGCCAATACTGCTGACGCGACAGCTTCTTCATTTAACGCGGTAATCACACCGCCTTTTAACGATTCTAACGCTTGGTCTTCTGGTGAGGTGACACGGTGCTTAAGGGAGCGAACCGTCGCCTTCATCCGATTACTTTGTATTTCATCTGGGTTGCCTAATCGAAAGCGCAGTGCCTTATTGCACAGAATCAAATCGTTAAACCAATGATCAATCTGTGCAAGGCAAGAAACGGATTTGCCGACTTCTGAATAATTATCATCAGGGAGGGTTAAGTTAACGTGCTTCAGTACCCTTAATGGGTGATCTTTTTCACGTACACGGCCCGAATTTGTGTGGTTATTCAGCATTTTAACACTGTCTGCAAGCTCTTGTACCGAGACGTGAAGCTTAGCGGTTGCCTCATTAAAGTCTGCTCTGGCTTTTTCATCCTCTACTAAACTATCGCCTAGCGGAAGACTATGAGCGGCGTTCGTTCCGGCTGCTGGCAGACCATAGCCTTTGGCTACTTCAGCAATAATATAAGGGATTTTAACCGGGTACGAACTAAGACCAGATTCTGCTTCTTGGCCGCGTTTTGATAGAAGTTCCATCGCATTGATAATGGCAATCGCGTACGCAGCCGGGTCACTTCCATCTATGGTAACGGGGTCAAAATCATGTAACGCCAAATGTTGTTTAAAGTAACTGGTTCCCCCTTCTTGTACCATCAAAGTACGTTGGTCAATTCTGCGACCGTTATCAATCATTACAGGCGCGACTAATCCTGTGTCTGAGGCACGCCACCATCGCGGAGCCCAATCACTTCCCCTTTGTTCTTCAAACGCGCCATCGCTTAAAAAAGTGACTAACTCTTGGCCCGGCAGCGGCATATGAACATACTGAAGCGACGTGAAGCCTAAATATCCACCTTCAGAAATTCCGCCTGCTGTGTGAATATTTACGTGGCTACCCACATGAGATTCTAACTGCCCATCGGCGTTAAGATCATAACGGTAATAGTCATTGCACAGGTGACTCAGCCCTTCATCATCACACGAATAAAGCGACGCTTTTTCTTCATACTGATTACCGGTAATCGCGTTCACCGCTTCTATTGCGGCAACACAGTGCCCTTGCCCCATTATCCACGAGCGGGTTTTCCCGTTTAAAGCATTCGCCAGCAGATAACCGGTATAGGCGGGCGTCATATTTAGTGCGCCCCCAGTATGCCCCTGTGCTTTCTCTTTAAAGTCATCAATATTAAGCGTGTTTCCAGCCATAGATACGCGTTTTGCGTAAGTCATATGGGCCACAAGCCACATGCTAGCACTGCAAATTCTATCGGCTGCTTTTAGTAACTTTAGTGCATTTAATACTGCGGATTGTTCATCATCAGCAGCGTCACAAAGTGATGATAAATACTTTTCGACAATACTGATCGTCTCAGTAGTGTGTTGGATTTTTCCGTACCCCTGCGACCACTCATCAAAAGCGTCGGTAACCACTGCGTTGAAACTTGTCGGCATTATTCCTTCTCCTTCGTATACGTTTTATATTGATTAAACATCACCTCACATTCGTCACTAGGGGTAAGCCAAATCTCTGTTTGGGAATTTGCGCCGTGAATGGCACAAACTCCCTTCGCATGCTTGTTCTTCTCTTTAGAGATAGAAATGCCCATGCCTGTAAAACGTGACAAAGCAGACTCACGAACATCAGGTTGATGTTCGCCAAGCCCACCACCAAAGGTAATTGCATCTACGCCACCCAACACAGCAATAAACGATCCAATGGCTTTGATAAGCGCATAGGAATATGCGTCGCGAGCGACATAAGCATCGCTATTTTGGCTTTTTTTAAGCGTGCGGTAATCGCCCGAAATACCACTCAAACCGGCCAGCCCTGATTCACGATTAAGCAGCTTAGATAGGCTTTCTAACGTGTAGTTTTCACGCTCTAGCAAATGCAGAACGATGTTTGGGTCGATGCCGCCACTGCGCGTTGTCATGGGGAGCCCGTCAGTCGGGGTAAATCCCATTGTCGTATCTACTACTTTTCCATCCTGCCAAGCAGCTAACGAACTTCCGCCCCCTAAGTGAATGGTAATAACGCGATCATATTGCTTTTGCTTTTGAAGTAAGTTCCACTGAGATTGGTGCGCAAGCCCGTGAAAGCCATACTTCATAATTGGCCATCGATCAGATAGCCCGTCAGGAAGGGGATAGGATCGCGCGTAGTCTGGAAGGGTATTAAAAAGCGCAGAGTCAGAAAAAACAAAGTGATTAGCGTCAGGCCACTCATTAAGCCCGTGTTCAATTAATTTAAGCGCAATTTGGTTATGAAGAGGCGCTAAAGGTAGCCAGTGCTTAATGTCGTTCAGGCAATCCTCATCCACCTTTCGCGGATTTCGCTTCACCCTGCCAATGTGAACTACCCGATGTAAAATTACGCTGCAAGGCGCCGCGTCACTTAGGTACGAGGCGAAGTGATTAAAGAGTTGATCTGCCTCCCCCTCTAGCGACTGCTGATCAACACAACGCTCCCCTTCCCACACCTGTAGTTCTAGGGAGCCACTCCCCGCGTTACAAACAAGTACTCTCTCAGTATTGCTAACCTTAAGACTATCTTTAGGGTGCTTATGGGGCTCATTAAAAGGACGCGAAGATTCATTATCTTGCATGACTTAAATACGTGCTTTGGAATATTTTCATTGGATAAATGCTCCTCAGTATTGGTTGCTTCATGTTTAGACCTATGGGCAACTATTGAGAACAAAACTGTCGTCGAACAAAAAACAATCGAAAACCACTTTGAGCAAAAGCAGACAGACTTAGATTCTGCTCAATGGCTAACATCAACCGCGGAGCTCGAAAAACATTTCTGCTACGCAGCAGCGCAGATGATGAGGATGGGGAGCAAATGATGTGAGTACAGCGCAGATGATAAATCCATTCAAGCGCCATACCCATCATCAACGTCTGTGAGGCACGACAAAACACTCGAAGCTGCTTTGTATAAAAATGGTCAAGTATAAGGTTAGAAACCGCTACCTGACTTTATGGTTATGCGCAAAATGCTTTCACAGAAGATAAGAAAGTGAATAACACAAAGAGATTAACCGGTCATCAAAAGAAGAAAGCCCCTTATTTGAGAAATAATTACAATTTTACCCGTAAGATAGTTAGCGAATTTTGCTACTGCGATTGTTACTGCGCAAAAACACACTCCTCTTTTTCGTTGTAATCAGCCTACAAGCTGCATTACAACTGCAACTCGAAGAATAACGTAAGAAATAGACAGAGTAGGTCTATGGTTTGCACTAAGTTATTAACGCACAATCTGAAGGGGTATATTATGAGCAATAAACAACTCATTACCAATGTAGGTATAGGACTTGCCGCCGCATCGGCAGGCATGCTAGCAAGAAAAACGCTACAAAAATCGTGGGAAAAGGTGACTAACGAACCCGCCCCAAAAGACAAGGGAAGTGAAAACACTGACCTTAAAGAGGCTGTAACCTGGGCAGTCGTGTCAGGCATTGGTGCCGGTATTGCTAGAATGGCCGTTCAATATGTCATTGACAAACGCCAGTCGAAATAACGTTTTAAATTGATAGCGTTTGAGAGTTTAAGCGTTTACAAAAGGCATCTAATCAAGACCGGCATGTTTATTTGATCAGATGAAAGACGATATAAAACACCCAAGATAAAAACTGTCAATTTTCAGGGCTGAACTTCACTTAATTTGTGTTTCACTTGAGACAGTTAAGAGGATTGTGTCTCAACCTCAAAAAAGCCAAGTTCGCTAAAAAACGATTGTGAGCTGGTCGATACCACAGGCCGCTGTATTCCTGACGATAAGGCCGATCGTATCGATAACACTCAAAGCCCTATCCTAGAAAGACTAGGGTTAGACTCAGCTCAGTGGCTGCGGGGAATGACCAAAGCGAAAGCGTTAGTAAAGCGCGCCTGAAAAAACCTTAACGAACACACTCCAAGCATATCTTGTAGCCTACTCCCTTACGTAAAAGTTGACCTTAAACGCCACTTCCTTTCTCAACGCTCAAGATTCCAGTAAAAATCCTCAATCGGCCTAACTTAAAGACGTCAACTCTTCTTAAACCGAAATTCCACCTTGAAGTAGGAGTGAATTATTACGAAGTTTTAATTATGGCTGTCTTTGTAAGTTTTTTTGCTATCTATAAAAGTTTGGCCTTTCAGTGCCGATAGCTTAATTTTCAAACTGTCGGGAGTGCATGGCAATATACGCGCATGGGTGTGCACTTTATCGCTTTGACATTACGCGCTTTCATGTTTACTTAACCAAACAATTGGCGATTTACCTATGGCGCTTGAAATGAGAGAGAAAACACTGACAACGTGCTACGAGGAAAATGTTGAGAAAGGTTGCTTATAAAACGCGGCGGGCTAGTTTGCGAAAGAAGATTAAAGAAGATGAAGACGAGTAGCTGTTTAATACCTGATTTATAAAATTGTTGGAATTGACGGAATAATGTTAGAAACGTACTCTGAGATCTCTTACGTAATGGAATACTCAGATGAAATCAACCACGAAACTCGCCTCTTTAACACTCTCACTTTGCTTAGCTTCATTATTAGGCTGCGCAGAGCCTGAAACCCTACCGCTCTCCCCCTCTCCTGCTAAAGAATCACAAGAAGCCAACCTTTTGAAAACTGGGCTAGCAGAACGTATTCGTATTGAAGGGCAAGAGGTTGATTTTCAATCTTTGGAACAAAGACAGGCGCATTATAATGTGCCAGGGGTGTCTGTCGCATTGATGAAAAATGGGCAATTAGCTTGGACTATGCAAAGCGGCGTTAAAGACTTAACGACGAAGTTGGTTATTGATGAAGGCACGGTGTTTCAAGCCGGGAGTATTTCAAAACCCGCCTTTGCCGCTGTATTAATGAAATATCGCCAAGATAACCCGCTAGATTTAGATACAGACGTAAACAACTTACTCACCAGCTGGCAACTTCCAGAACATGAATGGACTGCCCAAGAGGTGGTTTCATTACGCAGGCTGTTGAGTCATACCGCTGGCACCACAGTGCATGGCTTTCCTGGTTACGCGGCCGGTGAACCGGCTCCTACTTTGCAGCAAGTGTTAGAAGGTAAAGCCCCTGCCAATACCGACGCCGTTGTTGTTGATATTCAACCCGGCACGCAGATGCGTTATTCAGGAGGCGGCACTACGCTCGCTCAACTTACCTTGCAAGATGTAGCTAACGAGTCCTTGCCAACTATGTCACAGCGGCTTTTATTTAAACCTTTAGGCATGACGCGCTCTGGCTTCGAACAGCCCATATCATCTGATTTATCAAACAATATGGCTACGCCGTATGACGGTGACGGAGTGCCAATAGAGGGTGGCGCGCATACTTACGCCACACTTGCAGCAGCTGGCATGTGGAGTACACCATCAGACATGCTGAAAATGGCAAGCAGCGTGCGTAGCGCGTACTTAGGGCAAAAAATAGATTGGATATCGCAAGCCACTGCGCAAGAAATGTTAACCAACAATACGCCAACCAATAACGCGCCTAATGTAGGCATAGGCTTTTTTATCAATATGGATGAAGAAGGTGAAATTCTGGGCTTTGGCCATGGTGGCGCAGATGCAGGGTTTATGTCTCAGCTATATGTTGAGCTAGATACCGGCAATGGCTACGCCATTATGACTAACGGTAACAATGGTACGCAGTTGATAAGAGAGCTAGAGATACGTTTAAAAGAAGCGTTAGACGTGGGCTACTCGGAAGCTGAGGTTAAAACATTAGTGCCCATTAGCCAAAAGGAACTAGATAAATACATTGGAACCTATGTGGTAACTAACCCCGTTAATGTCGAAATTGTACTGCGGGAAGCAAAAAATGGCTTTGTGCTGAATGCTTTACCTTATATCGAAAATGAAAGGTATTTTCATGAAGGTGAAGGACGATTTTTTGCTAAGAATGGTAGTAGTGTTCATTTTGAAAGCGATGATGAAAACGGGCCGGATAAGACGCTTGTGATGGATGGTAATATTCGGGGTGTTAGGAAAGAGTTTGAAACTTCGGTTTCTAAGTAAAAAGTGTCTACAAAGTTAGGGGAAGATCATTATTACGAAATTTTAGTTATGGCTGTCTTTGTCAGTTTATTGATGCAAAAGCTATTTGGAAAACGCCGATTATGGCAACGTAACACTTAAACGTTTGTGAAAGAAAAATGAAAACCTGTTGCGCAAACGGGAGTGACCATATATGTCTTTATCATTTCTTTATCGACTGGTGTTATTACCAGACGGTGTCGACTGATTGTTATGACTAAGAGCGACGTACAATTAGGACGAAACACTAAAAGTAGCAATGCCTATGGTATTTTTCCCTCTGTGCTTAGCACTGTATAGCGCCTCATCAGCACTGGATAACATTTGATTTGGTAAATCGGCTAAGGGCAATTGAGCTGGTGTAACACTGACTATCCCAAACGAACAGGATGCATTAAATGAAGAGTTACCTTTGCCAAAACGTGTTTTTGCAATGTTTTTGCGAATACGTTCAACAATGGCCGGGGCAAAGTTTTCATCTTGTTTATCGGAAAATAAGATCACAAATTCATCCCCTCCCAACCGGGCAATACAGTCAGACTGACGGATATTTTCTTTTGTAATTTTAGTTATTTGCGTTAGGAGCGCATCCCCACTAGCGTGACCGTATTGATCGTTTATTTTTTTAAAATCATCTATATCAAATACGCAAACCGATAACCTACTCAACTCACTTCGTGACATTAAGTTGACCGCTTCGGTTAAACGAATTTCCAAATAACTACGAGAGAACGCTTGGGTTAAATGGTCATACATGAGGCGGTTACTTAATACGCGCCTGTCCTCATAAAGCTTATCAATATGCAAGACTAAAACCCACGCAATACAGGAGGTCACTAAAAACGAGCCTATCCAACTCAGCGGCGGTAAATCAATAACTTGGATACCTGTGAATGTATCGCAAAGACCCGTAATCACCCACACTATATTTGCCATCAGCAACAATAAAACGGTGTTCGTATTGCTATTTTCTTTTCTAACGCGCTGGCGATTAAACACCCGCACGAGTATAAAAATACAATAGGCGGCGAGCACTAGTATCCACGCGCCCCACAGTTGGAATAGCGGCCCATATTTTAAGCCAGTGTAGTATTGAGATGTTGAGTAAAAAGCATTACGGAGAAAATATTGATTAGGTACCACGGCCAACAGGGAAAATGCACCACAGATTACATAGCACCACTTCAAAAACGTGGGCGCTTTGTATTGAAAAAACGCAACATAGAAATGCAGGCTCAACACTATGGTGAACATTGCCGCGATAACGGTCGTTCGATTAGATATACTCAGATAGGTAAGGCTATCGCTTGAGTTGACGAGTACCGCAAAAGCACTGAAAAAAATACCACTCGTCAAAGCTGAAAGAGCGAAAATCAAGTAGTACTGCACCAACTCTTCATGACGAGAGGTTAACCGATAATATAAAATTAAAAAGAAGAAGCTTAGAAGTAAGCAGATACTGGCAGTAATAAATAAGGGGATAGAAAATACTTGAACCATACTACTTTATCATCCCCTCAACTCCGTTGAATTATATACCCTTGCGCCAAAGTATTTTCTTCGCCACAGGTGAGATAGTAACAGACTGCGCACACCACCATTTTATAAGCATATTAGCAGTAAATGCACCTTGGATGTTTAATCTTTGCAAAACGCATCTACGTCACGAAGAGTATTGATACTTTTGATCTTAATGATTGAAAGTTTTTAGTGGAAAGTGAGTGTTGAAGACTAAGCGACGGATTGGGTGACATGGTCGGAAAATGGCCTAACTTAGTGCTTGAGACAAATTAACTATTCTAATTTTTGAATTTATTTATAATTTTTTACTTAAATATCGGCTACATTACTCAGATATAAGCCTCACTTTTGAGCATGTTGTTTGGCGAATGTTATCGTCATCTTGTCTCAATACCATTTTGCTACTAGGAACCAGTCGTGTTGTATCTTTTCACCGTATTAATGATTACTTGCGGCTGCGTCTTTCTGCTGATCAGTGTTCGCCCTGTTAATCATATCTACAAAACGGATAGCAATTTAGGATGGCTAGTATTAAGCAGCCTAGTCGTATTTTTTGTATTCGGATACTGTGGAGTTTTCTATTATTTCGTGCAAAAAATGACGATTAATACTGCGGATGTGATTGTTTCGGCAATCATGATGGCGGGTGGCTTTTTTGTCTTTTTAGTGACAAGGCTTAGCTTAAAAAGCATGGTGAAACTGAACCAACTTGCAGCCCAAGAACGCAGTAATTTGTTACATGATCCTTTAACGGGTTTGGCTAACCGAGCGTATTTGATGCAAACCATGCAGGCACATATTGCCAACGAAGAGCCATTTGGCTTATTGATCCTCGACTTAAATCACTTCAAGCAAATTAATGATGGGTTAGGCCATTATTTCGGTGATGTACTGCTTTGTCAGGTAGGACGAAAAATCAGTCAAGACCTGCCAAATACGTGTACCTTGTATCGTTTAGGCAGTGATGAATTTGCCATAGTATCGGCTACGACGACAAGTGAAAACACAAGCCAAATCGACAATATCGCACAGTTGATTCACAGCACGATTGACAAAAATTTCGAGATTGAAAACCACGAGCTTAGCGTTAGCGCGTGTATAGGGGGAACCGATTTCCCTAAGCTTGGTCGTTCTGCGGATATACTGCTTGGCCAAGCGAATTTGGCTTTGTATGAAAGTAAGAAAAGCACTAGCCCTTTTACCCATTATTCGCCAGCACTTGAAACAAGTGCAGCTGATAACTTAGATATTGCGACCCGCTTAAAGCAAGCTATTGCGTTGGAAGAGTTTGAACTTTGGTATCAACCTATCATCGACTTATCCGATGGTAGCGTGAAAGGGGCTGAGGCGTTGATTCGCTGGCCCCAATCAGATGGAAGTTATATCGCCCCGGATAAATTCATTAAAATCGCAGAACAAAGCCTGTTAATAACCCAAATAACCCAATGGGTGATGAATATAGTCAAAGAGGATATTCATTTATTCAATCAAACAAACTTGAGCTTATGCGTGCATCTTAACTTGTCGGTTAAAGACCTGCAAAGTTCTTACTTGGTGGATAATATTAACGGGGTATTCAGTCAATGCGATTGGACTAAACATGCCCTGATGTTAGAAGTCACAGAAAGCGCGATGATGACAGATGTAGCGAGGGTCAAAACGACCATGGCGGAGATTGCAAACACAGGGTTGGCCTTCAGTATTGACGACTTTGGTACAGGCTATTCTTCGTTAGCGCTATTGCGCGACTTACCCGTGAACCAGATAAAAATCGACCGCTCTTTTGTGAGTAACATCCTCAAAAGTGAAGATGATTTGGCAATCGTTAAATCAACCATTTATTTAGCGAAACAATTGAGCTGTAGCACTGTTGCTGAAGGGGTTGAGGACGCCCAGACCGGGCAGCTACTTAAGTCACTGGGCTGCGATCACGCCCAAGGCTACTATTATAGTAAGCCGTTAAAAAGAGAATCGTTTCTTGAATTTGCTGATTCTCATCGGGCGGCTACTCAATAAGATCCCATTTCATTCAATTAGCTCGCTGGGACAATAACACGCAGGCTCAGTCGCTTCGCTTGTTAGTATAACCCACAATTTTAGTCCGCTTAATGCGGGCCTTAAGTGATCAATGAGCGCCCAGTGATAA
The DNA here is from genome assembly GCA_000314955.1 of Paraglaciecola chathamensis S18K6. Lineage (GTDB taxonomy): Bacteria > Pseudomonadota > Gammaproteobacteria > Enterobacterales > Alteromonadaceae > Paraglaciecola > Paraglaciecola chathamensis. The sequence continues at coordinate 169,346 of BAEM01000007.1, forward strand.
GTATATTCAGTAACAAAACCATTTTTTCAGTCTGGATGACTTGCATCACTTTATATCGAATCGATAGGGTCAGAGACCTTGATTTATATTATGCGTTTAAAACTCTTGGATTTCCTATCACCACCTCTAGCTAATGGCACTACTCTTCTACCCGTTTGCTGCTCAATCTGCTGTTTGAATCGATTTTCACCTAACACCAACGCTTTATATGTTGCATCCCGTATTTCCTGCAATGCCAGTTCAGGTATTTGCTGTTTAAACAGATATTTATAAGCCTATTTACGTGCTTCTTGATTCGCGCCAAGTGATAGATAACAGTGATGAGGTGACAATAACGCCACGTCTTTATTCAGTGTATTTCCGTGGTAACTTGACCAAGGGTATTCCGCTGGATGCTCCACCATATTAGCCCTTACAGGATTAAGCTCAATATAACGACTCACTAACAAAAAATATTTTCTCACTATCGACTAAGGTAGATTTATATCGCCCTTCCCATAACGTCCCTGTACGTTGATAGGTATTATTAATGTACATAACATAATACCGTCCCAGAGACTGCATAAGCTGACTGACACCTTTTTCTGTTTCGGGTGTCATGAGAAGATGCACATGGTTGGTCATCAAAACGAAGGCATGTACATTCACATGGCACTTTTTTGCGTAGTCTTTGAGTTTATCGAGATAAACCGTGTAATCTTGTTCAGAAAAAAACAAACCTGACGATTATTGCCACGCTAAACAACATGTTGAGGTATATTCGGTAGATTCAATCTAGGTAATCTCGCCATCTTCGTACCCTAAAATAAAAAATATCCTAAGTGTAGATGATTAAACTTGAATACCATCGTCTCTGCCCCCCTTTGATTTTCACCTTCACTTCGAACACCAACAGGCATTGAGGCATTCAGCGACTATACCATTCAACGCGACTTCTATTATGGCGCATGAAGCGCAAAAACATACCACCACTTGAATATGCAAAATGTTAAGGTCAGGGCTTTCACATCTCTCATTACGTATTTCAGTACCAAAGACCAGTTCAATTGCCTATATTGACGACAACTACTTCACTGACTTTTGAAAACTATCCATTTGACACATGTGCAACTAGCTTTAAATACAGCTGACACAGTGGGTAGTAGTACATAGCGTTAATTTTTCTTATACTCCGATTGTTAAGGAAAGGCTGTTAAAACTTTAAAAATTTGACAAATCTAAATTCTTTGAATTTAATTAGGGTTCTAGCCCTTCGTAGTTAGCAATGGCATTTTTCTAATGGATTGGTAATTTACAGTGTTTTTTGCGGGGCGAGTTTATGCCAAGGATGCTAACTCAAGATATCTTTTCTTTCCCAAGGCTGGCGTTTTTTGTGCGACAGCACCTACGTAATCGTCTCTCGAATAATAACAAAAAATGGTCTGCCTTTCGCAAGTTTGGTGATTTTTCAACGCTAGAAGCACTCGTGGCTGTTGGTTGGGAATTAGACAGTCCACTTTTGCTTGTTGAATCGCTCGGAGTAGGAATTAACGGACGTTTTAGTCGTTCAAAACCAAACCACATATATTTAGAGCGTGAAATAGCGCAGCGATTCGAAGCAGATTATGCCCTTTCTGATGCTCAACTTCTCGTGGAGTCTACTATTTTGCATGAGATAGTGCATTGGGGCGATCACAAAGATGGGTGGCATAAGCGGCCAGAAGCCGGTGTAAGTTTTGAAATTGAGGCGTATGGCAAAAACATCATGAGGTACTGGGGGCACGGAGAAGACACGGAACAGTGTGACTCTGAGTCTCTTTATGACGATGATCAACGAATACAGCCAATATTTAGAGGTATTAGAAACCACAATCCCGGCAATATAGTGGTTACCGGCGACAGATGGAAAGGGCTAGCAGAAGTGGCTCACATGAACGAAGAGCAAAAAAAAGAGCGTCGATTTTGTGTGTTTATTGCACCCGAATGGGGGCTAAGAGCAATTTTTATTTTATTACGAAACTACCAAACTAAAGGCTGTAAAACCCTATTTGATTACATTTCTCGTTGGGCTCCGGCCTCTGATGGTAATCATACATATGGATACGCAAACTTTTGTGCAGTCCGGCTGAGAATTAAAACGTCAGACATTCTTAATGTTCAAGACATAGCCGTTCAAACTGCAATGGTTAAGGCAATTGTGGCTTTTGAAAACGGAAATTATGCGTACCCAAATACAATCATAGAAAAAGCTTACGAATTATCATTATGACAAGGAATTTAAGAATGAGAACGTATCAAAAAGTAATCATTTGTATAGTCTGCTCGGCGCTGTGGAGTTGCGCCATGCTGGATCCGTACGAGCCGCTAACCAAGTACTATGATGACTACTCAACCTTACCGACTGATTCAATAACTTTGCCGCAGGCAGTAGGTTATGCCCGAGCAGTCAGAATGGATTACATTAAAAAAATTCAAGCTGAGAATAAAGATTTAGGTGAGCTGGGCATTGCGACTATGATTTTGGCGGGAGCTATTGGTGCCGACACCATCATCGATAGGTCTGATGATTTACTCACCATAGGCACTATCGCTGGTGCGACAGGCTTGAGTGCAGCCCAATGGCTTTCTGATGGTGACCGAACCAAACTCTATGCACTGGGCGCAAGAGCACTTACCTGTGCCGTGGAAGCTGTCGTGCCACTTCAAGGAATTCAAATAAGTGATGTTTCAAACAAAAAAGCAGCATTGTTTGCAGAGCTTCGTAACGTACAGGCTTTATACTCGACGGTCATTTTATTCCAACAAAGCAACCTCAACTCACCACTAAACTTGGTGATTGAGAAAAACCTAGCAGATGCCAAGGGGCAGATTGCGACTGCACAAAATATCTATAAAAACGGCGATATTTTACAAAGAAAAGTGCAATCAGCGGGCAGCAACCTACAAGTAACCGTTGATGATATTAACAATAAAGTTTTAGCTGGGCTCATTGAAGGGCAGCGAGATATAGCTACATTGCGTGAGACGATTAAAGGCTTAGTCGTTCAAGCCGGCGGTTTTATCGAAATTCCAGGGCAATCTTTGTTTACTTCGATTGATGCGATTGGGGGGGAAGTCTCAAATGAACTATTCGACCGAGACGGCGATCAGGGCCAAACAAGCTCAAAGGAAGCTATAGAAGCTCTAACTCACTTAAAAGTAGCGCTAGCTGCACTGGATATTGCAGCTTTTGAATTAGAATCTATGATTGGTAGCGTTACCAATACATATTCAGATGAAAAATTAAAGGGATGTGGGGTCGATGTAGTAAGACCTCTCAGTGTCTCAAGGCCAGAGATTGTGTTTGTCAAAGGGATAGATTTTGTTGAGACATTTACCATAGGTGGTGGAAGCAAAAAGTATTCTGCGAAAGCTGACCAAGCTATTCCGGGGGTTTCAATAGAACAGTCTGAACATTTCGGTGCCCGCGTAACAGTTAAAGCGGTGGGCAGTGAGCTAAAATTAGGTAATTACTCTATTTCCGTATCGGATGACACAGATCAAAAACAGTATGTTACGGTTAAGGTGATTGAGCAACCTCAGCAGGCTCAAGGCCCTAATCCTCTTGGACCTGATGATGAGAAACAATTTTGTGAGAAACCTGAAAACGAAGAAAATTCGGTGTGCAATGTTCAGTTGTCGCTGCAACGTTTCAATTTGTTTGGTGAACCGGATGCAAAAAACCTCGATGGGCAGTGCGGTGAAGATACTCTAAATGGGCTTCGCAAACTTCTTTTATTGCTGAAACCCAGTGACGCTCTGCCAACGTTAGGATGTAACGAAACGACGATTAAGGAGCATTTAAACAATATCAACTCCCTTTTCCCTTTTATCCCAATGGGGGCTCTCAATGAGTCTGGTTTGTTATTGCTGCACACCAGAATTATGAGAGAAAGCAAGCCGATCGATCAAGTGAGCCGCGATCCGCTCGGTCAATCTGAGGTTGATTTTCTCAATAAGGAAGTTGAAGGAACTGTTACTACTGTAAGCAAGCCTCAAGACTTTCGTGTCATGTTAAAGAGACTATATTTCAAGACTTTTAAAAAGTATCTCGCAGAAAAGCTTAATGAGGCATCATTTGACGCGAGTACGCCTTGGACAGATGCAGATACCCAAGCGCTCGATAAAACCTCATATACCGTTCTGAAAGGAAAACTAACAACAAAAAGTGGCCTATATGACCTGATTGAACTCACTCCTACTCTATTTGCACTGGAGCCATCGGGAGATGACCGATGAGCGGGGATACTCAAGTTGCTTTTGGTGTTGGCATCATAGATGTCATTATCGGACTTGCGTTTATCTTTTTTAGTCTAAGTGTAATCGCAAGCTATTTGTTGGAGTCGCTTTACAGCGTCACACGCGAGCGCGCAAGGTTTCTTAAAAGAGCGGTAGCTCAATTAATTGACCAAAGAAATAACGGGCGGATAATTATTGGGGAGTTAACTAAAGAACTATTTGCCCATCCAATAATTGCAAAAAAATCTGTTCGGATAGATAGTGCTGCAAGGTTTAAAATTGCCGCGTCGGGGCCGGCATACTTAAAACCGCAAGATTTTGCCGACGCGTTACTTGCGGTTTTAGGTGAAAGGTATCCCCACCAAGCATCAGTAGTGGGCTATGCCGAGATGATAAGGCTAATACCACAACAAGAGTCCATCAGATCGGTGTTAGCGGTATTGTTAGATAAAAGCGATTCTATCGGTGAATTCAGGCAGCACATCGCTGCTTGGTATGCCGATGGGATGGAAAGAGCGTCTGGTTCATTCAAACGTCGTACTCAGTTGCCTTTGCTCATCATTGGCACTGTTTTGGCCGTGAGTATGGATGTAAGCACGATTGAATATACCAGTCGGCTCGAAAGCGATGGAGTTTTACGTAATGCTTTAGTTGCGGAAGCCATAAATCAGGCCTCTTCTCATAAAAGTGAAGCGCCGGATAATACAAAAGAATATTTGGTGGATGTTTCTAAAAGTATCCGAGCGTTCAATAATGATATGGCTAATTTTGGTAGCAACGTGGCCTTGCGCGACTTGAATAACAATTTGGCCGAGTTGCTGGAAAGAGTATCCACCCAGCATGCAGAAAAAGACACTGATACCACTCAAGGTGTTGATGAAAAAGACAGCACATTGCTGTGGCTAATGGGCTGTCTAATTACCGGCGTGGCAGTGTCTTTGGGTACAAGTTATTGGTTGAATTTTCTTCGTCTTATGATTTCAGTTCGCTCATCAATTCGGCCCAATGACACCAGTACTGGGAGCTCCGCGAGTGAGAGCATGAATATTAATAGGCCAAATGTTGCGGGTGCCCAAAGTGTAGGTGTTTCGAGTGCTTCATTTGAGGAATTGTTAGATGCAACAAGGTTAACCGAAGTGCAGGAGATTTTGGGGCTGGGTAGTGAAGAGGTTACCGGTACCATGTCTTTGGCCACTCGAGTAGCTCTTGACAATTGGCGAGATAACTTTGGGCTCCCGAAAGGAACACCGTTGACGCTGGAAGAATATGTGTTGCTAATAAATCCAAAACGCTGGAGCTAGTACCTACAACGCTTATCGAAATCAGTTCTGTGCGTAAAACTAAGCATCGGAATCCACCACAGCTTTCTGAGCAAACTGCTCAGAGGGTTGCCGAGAGGTACTTACGTGATGATTTTTAAAAAGTCAGTTTATATGAGTGACCAGAGCAATCTCATACAAAACGGTGTAAATAGATGGCGTGCGTAGTTTACTCCGCCATTGCAATTTGTCCGTTAGTTTTGAGTTATATTGCGATGTGTGATTCATATAGATCGTTTCAATATAATACGGCTCTATGAATAAAGAAATTAGACAGCGATTAAAAATAAAAGGGGTCAGAAAATAAAAGGGGTCAGAGTCATTTTAAAATACTGCCCCCAAACTTGTCACACAAGCCTCTGTAGCTCTTCAAATAAATCCTAAAAATCTCAACTTAAGAGAAAGAAACACCGTCTTGTATGGCAAAACCATGCTTTTGATTTACAGCGACTCCAATTTCCAGATTTTAAATAGACTTGTCAGATGGCCTGACATGGACGTCAGGGCAAGGCGAACCGCTTTACATGGATGTTACCTTTCGCCGCTCTGGCATTTAAGTCTATTTTAAATATGAATCGAGAATTGGCTGGAGCGCGGCTTCTTTTGCCTACTTTTCTTAGCTGTAGAAGAAAAGTATGTCTCCCAGCATGGATGCTGGGAGAAAAAGCCATGGATGGCGGTAAGCGAAGCGCATGCTTTTAAGCGTAGCACCCCTACTCTTCTATATAACTCTCAATACTAGGGCAAGAGCAGATCAAATTACGGTCCCCGAACACATCATCGATGCGGTTAACCGAAGGCCAGAATTTGTTTTTCGCTACGCTGGCGACTGGGTAGGCCGCTGTGTGGCGATCGTAGCTGCGATCCCAGTTGGCGTCGCAGATATCGTCTAGGGTGTGCGGTGCGTTGTGTAATGGGTTGTCTGTTGCGCTCCACTCACCTGACTCTACTTTTGCTGCTTCTGCGCGTATGCACACCATGGCTTCGATGAAACGGTCTAGTTCGACTTTAGCTTCTGACTCTGTTGGCTCGATCATCAGCGTGCCCGCTACTGGGAAGCTCATAGTCGGTGCATGAAAGCCATAGTCGTTTAGGCGTTTGGCGATATCGACTTCTGTTACGCCTGATGCTTCTTTAATGGGGCGCAAATCGATAATACATTCGTGTGCTACGCGGCCATTTCGCCCGCGATACAATACGTTGTAGTGGCCGTCTAGCTTATTGGCGATGTAGTTGGCGTTTAAAATTGCTACTTCGGTCGCCTTTTTCAGCCCAGCGCTGCCCATCATTTTGATGTACATGTAGCTGATAGGTAAAATAGACGCACTGCCCCATGGCGCGGCAGATACCGCACCGTTACCGGCACTGGTGTTGCCTGTGTCGATGACTTTGTGGTTCGGTAAGAACGGCGCTAAATGTGATTTAACCCCGATTGGCCCCATACCTGGGCCGCCGCCACCGTGTGGAATACAAAACGTTTTGTGCAAGTTCAAATGAGATACGTCAGAGCCGATATGCCCTGGTGACGTAATACCCACCTGTGCATTCATATTCGCGCCATCTAGGTAAACCTGCCCACCAAATTCGTGCACTATGTCGCACATTTCTTTGATGGTTTCTTCGTATACGCCGTGGGTTGATGGATAGGTGATCATGGCGCAAGACAAGTTGTCGGCAACTTCTTCGGCTTTTTTACGTAAATCGGCTAAATCGACGTTACCGTTATTATCACACTTCACGACCACTACTTTTAAGCTGACCATTTGCGCAGACGCTGGGTTCGTACCGTGTGCTGAGCTTGGGATAAGGCAAATATTACGGTGCCCTTCGTTGCGGCTTTCGTGATAACGCTGAATAGCGATAAGGCCTGCGTATTCGCCTTGTGCCCCTGAGTTAGGCTGCATTGAAAGCGCATCGTAGCCTGTGATGTCTAGCAACCATTCGCTTAATTCGCTGAGCATTTGGCTGTAGCCTTGTGCTTGTTCAACTGGCGCAAATGGGTGTAATTTACCGAATTCAGGCCAAGTAACCGGGATCATCTCAGCGGTGGCATTAAGCTTCATGGTGCATGAGCCAAGGCTTATCATCGAGTGATTAAGCGCTAAATCTTTGTCTTCTAGTGATTTTATATAACGCAGCATTTCAGTTTCTGACTGATAGCTGTTGAACACCTCGTGAGTCAAAATATCGCTGGTACGCACTAGCTCAGCAGGAATAGATTGACTGCCCTTAGCCACTATTTGCTGGTCAAGTAAGTTAATGTCGATACCGTGGTCATCGCCTAGCAACACGTTAAACAAGCTTTGTATGTCATCACGGGTGGTGGTTTCATCTAGGCTGACACCCACAGCACCTTCGATGTCGGTACGTAAATTCATTTTCGCGCTATGAGCCGCTGCCACAATCGCGTCTTTTTTATCGCCCACGTTAACAGTAATGGTATCGAACCAAGTGTTATTCGCTAGGCTCAGGCCTTTGTCGGCATGCTGCGAAATACCGGCAGCAAGAATGTCAGCAAAGCGATGAATGCGTGAAGCAATTGTTTTTAGGCCGTCAGGACCGTGGTACACAGCGTAGAACGATGCCATATTCGCTAGTAACACCTGAGCGGTACAAATGTTTGAGTTGGCCTTTTCACGGCGAATGTGTTGCTCGCGAGTTTGTAGCGCCATGCGCAGGGCTGGGCGACCACGGGTGTCTTTTGACACACCAATAATACGCCCAGGAAGTGAGCGTTTATAAGCATCACGCGTCGCGAAAAAGGCCGCGTGTGGGCCGCCATAGCCCATAGGTACACCAAAGCGCTGAGCAGAGCCAAGCACAACGTCTGCGCCCATTTCACTTGGCGCTTTAAGTAATACCAAGCTCATAATATCAGCCGACACCGCCACTATGCCTTTGTTTGCTTGTACTTCGGCGATGATGTCGGTTAGGTCATTTACTGCACCTGTGGTGCCTGGGTATTGTAGTAATGCCCCGAACACGTCGTGGCTGGCAGCATCTGCCGCTTTGCCCACAACAACGTCAAAACCGAACATATCAGCACGGGTTTGAATAACATCAAACGTTTGTGGGTGCACATCGTCAGCCACAAAAAACAAATTAGAATTTTTATTTTTCGATACACGCTTGGCAAGGCCCATAGCCTCGGCTGCTGCGGTGGCTTCATCAAGCAATGAAGCAGAAGCGAGCTCCATACCGGTTAAATCAATGGTCACTTGCTGGAAATTAAGCAGCGCTTGTAGGCGACCTTGGGCAATCTCTGGCTGATATGGCGTGTACGCTGTGTACCAACCTGGGTTTTCAAGCACGTTACGCAAAATAACGTTAGGTGTAAGGGTATCGCTGTACCCCATACCGATGTACGAGCGGTTCACCTGATTCTTGCTGGCAACCGTTTTTAAATAGGCCAAGGCTTGCGCTTCGGTTTGGCTTTCACCCACGTTTAGGCTTTCTGGCAAACGGATCCCTTCAGGCACGGTTTGCTGCATTAAATCGTCCAATGATTCGGCACCAACACATTCCAACATGTCAGCCATTTCAGCTTCACTTGGGCCAATATGGCGACGAATAAAATCTTGAGTTTGCTCTAACTGCGAAAGGGAAAAATTAGCATGTGGCATAACTGGCTTACCGATTCCTTAAAACGTGAGTGACCTAAATCAAAGAACAACGTCTTGATTTAAATAATATATTTGGTGGTACAAGGGGCAGTGCTAGCCTATGTTGCCGTTGGCAAGGCACCAACACTGCTTAGAAACATGAAGAACAACCGTTATTAAAACAACAAAGAGCAACCCAAGGTTGCTCTTTGTTTTAACGAATATTTACTCTTCTTCGATGCTGTTTTCGTAACCTTCAGCGTCAAGCAGGCCTTCAACTTCTTGTGCATCGTCTGCTTTGATACGGAACAACCAACCGTCGCCGAATGGGTCAGAGTTAACAAGTTCAGGGCTATCTTCTAGCTCTTCATTAACGCTAACAATTTCACCGCCAATTGGCGCGTAAACATCTGATGCTGCTTTGACTGATTCAGCAACCGCGATGTCGTCACCTGCGCTGACCGTGGCGCCAACGTCTGGTAATTCAACAAAAACCATATCACCCAAAAGCTCTTGGGCATGCTCGCTGATACCGACAGTAAAAGTACCGTCGCCTTCAGGGCGAACCCATTCATGAGTGGTGGCGTAACGTAGATCTGAAGGGATATTGCTCATAGTTGTTCCTAAATTTTGAAGTCGTTAGCTCAAGCTCGACAGCAACAAAGCACTGCCGCGCCAGTTGATTTTTTATAAAACGCTTTTGCCATTTCGCACAAAGCTGGGTTTAACCACATTTACTGTAACCCACTTTTTACGCATTTCCACCTGTGCAGTTTCACCGACAGACGCAGGTACTCGCGCCATAGCAATACTGTGACCAAGTGTTGGGGAAAACGTACCAGAGGTGATAACGCCCTCGCCGCCTTCAACTTTAACGGCTTGACCGTGACGAAGTACACCTTTCTCGGTAAGAACCAAGCCTACTAGCTTGTCTGTACCGGCAGCTTTTTGTGCTTCTAGTGCTTTGCGACCAACGAAATTGCGCTCTGCTGGCTCCCAGGTGATGGTCCAGCCCATATTGGCAGCAAGTGGCGAAATGGTTTCGTCCATGTCTTGGCCGTATAAGTTCATGCCTGCTTCCAAGCGCAGAGTATCGCGTGCGCCCAACCCGCAAGGAACAACGCCAGCGTCTAATAGCTTCTGCCAAAAGTCTGCTGCTTGCTCGTTAGGCACCATGATTTCGTAGCCCGCTTCACCTGTGTAACCTGTGGTCGCAATGAACAAATCTTCAGCTTGTACACCAAAAAATGGTTTCATACCGACGACGGCTTCATTTTGCGCTGATGAGAATAAGGACGCGGCCTTTTCTTTGGCTTGTGGGCCTTGAACGGCGATCATAGCGAATTCAGGGCGCTCAGTAATGGTCACGTCAAAGCCTTCAGCCTGGCCATTTAGCCAATCCATGTCTTTTTGGCGTGTGGCAGAATTAACCACTAAGCGATAATTGGTGGTTTCAAAATGATACACAATCAAGTCATCAACCACGCCGCCTTCTTCGTTCAGCATGCCGCTGTAAAGTGCTTTACCGCGCTCTTTTAGTTTAGCTACGTCGTTAGCTAACAAATGACGAAGGTAGTCTTGGGCTTGCTCGCCAACAACATCTACTATGGTCATATGAGATACGTCAAACATACCAGCAGTGCGGCGCACAGCGTGATGCTCTTCTATTTGTGAGCCGTAATTGATTGGCATTTCCCAGCCGTGAAAATCAACCATCTTAGCGCCTGATTCAAGGTGCTTACTGTGCAAAACCGTTTTATTTGGCATGTGACTTATCTGTTTTGATTAACGTGATTGCCAGTATAGGTAGCGAAACTTGTCACAACAAATTGAAAATATTAATGCTTACATTAACATTACTTATGTATAGAATCAGTTTCATCAGGTTAGCTAATCTATATGGCGAAAAATGAAGCAACTTTCTTTGGATAACTTACGCACGTTTGTGACTGTGATTGATTTGGGCGGTTACGCTAAAGCAGGGGAATACCTTGGGCGCTCTCAACCGGCCATTAGTTTGCAAATAAAGCGCTTAGAATCACAGCTCAATAAACGCCTGTTCAGTAAAGCGGGTCAGCGTCACGAAGTGAATCACGACGGCCTGAGCGTGTATCATCAAGCAAAAGCCATGCTGGCGATTAACGATGATATTTTTCGTCAGTTTGAGCCTGCGTCAATTCGCGGGCGGCTGCGCTTAGGGATACCCAGCGAGTTTGCCACCACGCTGTTGCCCAGCATAGTGGGTGAATTTAGTAAGCTATACCCTGATGTATCTTTAGAAGTGACCTCGGCCCTGAGTAAGTCTTTATTGAATGAAAACCAACGCCAAGATTTTGATTTGATCATGGCCTTGCTACCGCATAACCAAACCATTGATGGCGAATTATTGCTTGATGATGATCTCGTTTGGGTCGGCAACAGAAATCAAAACTTTGCCAATAACACCTTAAGCTTGGTATTGGCACCCGATGGCTGCATGTATCGCAGTCGCGTGATCCAAGCCTTAAAACAACAAACAACTCAGTGGCGCATTACGTATACCAATGCCGATCTGGCGGGGATTACCGCTGCCATCAATCAAGGGTTGGGTATAACGGCATTGGCCAGAAGCAGTGTGCCAAAAGATTTGATGATTATTCGCCATGAAATACTGCCCGATTTAGGCAAAATTCGAATTGCGTTATTTAACCAAGCACAGCGCTATTGGCAAGCAAGTGAAAAATTAGCGGAATTTATTAAGTCGCGTTTGGGAGAGATGTAACAAGCAAGGATAGGAAAGTGGAAAATTGGAAAATTAAAGGCTTAGTAAGACTCTGTGATTGAATACAAAAGATGCCCGTATGGTTGCGGTTTTTGCTGCTTTAATTTAATGCGGTTTTTACTGCCTTAAGCGGTCTCAGGAGTTGTAGGTTTAGTGACACTAAAAACGCTAAACTCCTGAACGCAATAAGAACATTCCGACACAGGCTACCAGCAATACTACTGAAAAAACTTCTCGGTTATATTTACCGTGATAATAGGCTTTGCGGCGATCTTTTAGTGCTTGATATACGCCTGATTCATCTTGCTCTGATTTTCTGTTGTACATACCGTGCTTCATCATATTACCCTCTGCTGTATTACCTTATCGGCAAGGCGGTCAAAAAATTCAACGCACTCGCGGTGTAAAGCAAACCCCGTCAACATATTGGATAATATAATACCCTTTTAGTTCAATTTCCTCTTTTTTTACGAAATATTAACAACTTAACGTCATGAATAGTTCAGAGTTGTTCTAAGCAGCGGTTATTTTACTCACCGTTTAGCGAAAGCTAGTCGTCGGATTTTAAACGCACATAGGTTTTGTATTTTTTCTTTAGCAATTTATCGATGTAGCGGGTTAATTTTATTTTGTGGCTAATGGCATCGTCGAGGGCGTCCGTGAGCTCAGTTAACATTGCTTTGTAATAGGTCACATCTTTTAAAACGTTAGGCGCAGCCTCTCCTGTAGCGTTCGTCGCTGCGGCTGGTTGTACATCTCCCGAGGCTTGTGTTTCTTGGTCATCTGCTACCTTGTTATCAGGTAAAAACATCTCGTCGGCCACTTCTTTGACAACGGCTTCAACAGCGGTTTCATCAAAACTTTCAAGCTCTTCGAGAAATCCATACAGTAAAATACGGTCCATTAGGGTGTTGATTTTGCGCGGTACGCCGCGGGTAAAAACGAATATCTTGTCGTACGCATCGCTTGAGAAAAGCGTATTACCTTCGTAACCCGCATGTTGCATTCGATACTCTATATACGCTTGGCATTCGTCCTCAGTTAGCGGTGACAAATGACAAGAGGCCACGATACGCTGCCGAAACTGCTCCATATTCGGTGCCCGTAATATAGGTTGCAGCTCTTCTTGGCCGAGTAAAAAGCTTTGTAGTAATGGCTTGCCGTTTTTTTGATAATTCGACAGCATGCGCAATTCTTCAATGGTTTCTAGAGGTAAGTTCTGTGCTTCGTCCACCAGCAATAAGGCGCGTTTACCCTGTTGGTGCAACTGTGTAAGAAATAGCTCTAAATCGCCGAGAATATCTGATTTGGTACTGCCTTTCACCGGAATTTCAAACTTACTGGCGACCATTTTCACCAGCTCATCAGGGGTAAGTTTTGGCGTAACAATTTGCGCCGCAACGATGCCGGCTTCCATGGCATCCAGTAAACTATTGGCAATGGTGGTTTTACCCGTGCCAATATCACCTGTGATAACAATAAACCCTTCAGCCTGAGACAGCCCGTATTGTAAGTAAGACATGGCTCGCTTGTGCCATTTACTGGCAAAGAAAAAGCTCGGATCTGGTGTCAGTTGAAAAGGTTTAGAGTTAAGTCCGTAATAATTTTCGTACATAAAAGCGTTGGGTCCGTTGGGCGAATTGCTCAAGCAAATTTGGCTCTAGCTTAAGCTATCAGGGTAAGTCTTAGCAACGTCTATGCAGATAAAGGCTTAGAAAGTTAACCTAAATCATTTAAAGCATTGCCTCATGCTGGGCTTTGCTCTTTATCAGCAAACTCATTCAATCGCCGACCGAGCACTGCTGCTCAATATTAATAAGCGACCCAGCGCGGCAATAAGCTACACCACATAATAATAAATCGAGAAAAAGTGGCAAATACACCCAGCGGTCACAAATACATGCCAAATCGGATGGGTGTAACGAATTTTCTTCGCCACATAAAAGATTACACCTACGCTGTAGCACAAGCCGCCCGCAATCAGTAACCAGAGCCCTTCACTGGGCAGTGACATATACAAAGGATAAATGAAAAACACCGCCAGCCAGCCCATCAATAAATAGGTTGCCACGGATATTTTCGGAAACCGCCCAGACGCTAAACATTTAAAGCCGACCCCAATTACCGCCAAGCCCCAAATCAGTGAAATACCAATTACCCCTACCCAGCCGCCCACGGCTAGCAACATAAAAGGTGTGTAGGTGCCAGCGATTAATAAGTAAATAGCACTGTGATCGATAATCTTAAGAACAGCCTTCACTTTTGGTGCAGAAAAGGCGTGGTAAAGCGTCGACGAAAGAAACATGGCGATCATAGAAGCGCCGTAAATAATCGACGCCACTTGCGCTAAGGTATCTGCTGCGCGGGAAAGTAAGAACACTAAACCGACAATCGACGCGACACAGCCTATCCCATGACTAAGTGCATTGAGCCATTCTTCAACTATTGTGTAGGGCTTTAAATGAATTGTGGGTGGTACTTGTTGCTGCATATGAGAACCTAAGCGTTAAATGACCAGACGATAGTAGTATTTCAGCGAACAGTTGTACACTGAAGAGTCTATTAGTCTCTTTTAGTTCAAATATCCCGGTGCTTGTGAAATTTAGGTTCACTGACCTTTCGTCCAAATGCGTGAACCTCTTTAAAATTAGGGCCTACAGGAAAGATTTGTCGTTTTTTGCATGAGTGAAGGTAATCGATCCTTAACGCTCTCCTAGAGCCTTAATTTATAGTAAGGTATCTAATTAAATTCAGATAATATGTAAAGCTGCTTTACTAAGTAAGCGGCTCTGGGGATAGAGAAATTTTATTATTTACGGCGAGAAGCCTTATCTCCTCCAATAAATACGGCTCTACCCTTAATCCCCAATTTGTATAGGTATTGCAAACAAATAGGAAAGTGTTCTTTTCATTGTCTTACTCAGATTATAATTTAAAGCCTAATTGTGTTGCTTGCTGGCCAGTGTCTTTATGCAGATTTTCAAGTGTGGAATTGTAATTACCAGACTTAATTATCGTTTCTATTTTTGAAGCTGCTTTTAAAATTAAATCAATTGAAACTTCAGAAGGTATCAGAGAATACTTACCAACATATTCAGCTAGATATTCTTCTGAATTGCTCCTGATTCCGAATCGCTTACAAACTACAAATGAGACAGACTCGGCCTCAAACTCTCTTTGGTCGATGCCTAAAAAGTTTCTGTCTGGTACGCCCTTGCACTGTCCCAAGTGACCACATAACCAATGTCCAAGTTCATGTATAACCGTTGCAAACTTTACAGCTATATCATGATTTTTATTTATTACTATCCGGTACTCTGACTGTTTATCTTTTCGTCTTGAAATAGAGCCAGCTAGGTTCTTATTTAAGTCTTCGTAGCTGACTTCGACACCTAATTTAACCAAATACACTGCCAATTTTTCAAGCTCTTCATAAGGTTGATATCCTTCAGCCCAGAAAGCTGAAAAGCATCGATTTGGTAGAGGCTCACCTTGCGTGTCGTTTATGTCAAACACCATTAATATTGGGTGAAATGGTGCCAGAATTATCATTGGTCTAGCATTAGGCTTTACTTTTCTATTGTGTTTTTTAGCCCAGTCGGTATGCGTTGCGATATATTCTGCATTTGGGTTTTGCGCATGAATTAGAGCAACGTTAAAAGCAGAGTAATTTTTGATTTTGGTAGTAAAATTAAGAAATTTTAAAAATCGCTTGGAGCCTTTATAGGTGGCGGTGAGGTTGATTAAAGAGTCAAATGTTTCCTTTAGTTCTTCATGCTTTATATGTACAAAACTTGAGTTTTGTTGTTCATATATAAGGTACTCATCTTCAATTTTTGAAATCATAGCGTCAGCTACAACATTAACGGTCTCTGATTCTATATTGAAGGTGCAATCAGTAAGAAAGTCATCAATTTCCATAACTGGCAATTCACATTCTGCCACTAAGTCTAATCGCGATGATACGTCATCAATACCTAGAGGCGAATTCCACCAAATACTGTAAAGTAAACTAGCTGGGTATTGAGTGATAATCGGGCGAAGGTTTGTTTTTAAGAGCGATAGTCTTTCGGCTTCATCTTGCTCCATGAAACGCGTTATCAAAGTTTCTTTATCTAACTCTTCACGCTTTTCTGACAAGCACAAACAAGCGGAAGCATCTTGGTCTAATATACGCCTTACTATGGTATCGATTAGTGATTTTGTCATGACTGTCCTTGGAAAATTAAGTCCCTGTTAATGCTCTTATTAAGACTTATTGGCTAAATTCCCCCATAAAAGGTATTCACAAAATCCTTGAACTTTTCAGTTAGTCTGGGGATAACTTGTTTACGCTGCAACACACTTGGTGGCTTTTCCATAGTGCTGACAATATCTTCACGCAGCGGATCTTGGTTGTTGTATATCATGCGCTCGACGACTTCTTTGAGCCTGTCTGGTACAAGGTTTTCTTCATCAGCTATTTGTTTAGTCGCGTTTTCTTTTTCAACTTCCCAATATGCTTCAAAGGCGTCGTCTACCTCTTCGGCAGATTTAACATTGGGCAAGTTTTCTTTAATAAACTTATCTATCAGCTCTTGCTTACTACGTAGGTTTGGATCACCACCAACGGTCTGCATTAACGCTTTGTACTGATACTGATACTCTTCTTCGTTGTCGGCTTTTTTCAGGTTGCTAATTAACTTCAGGATGTAGGTGACATTAACTTCATCCATTGCCAATAGCTCAAGCTCAAAATCGACCTCTTCGAGAATCGTGACCTTTTCTTTAGCATTGTTGGATTTTACCTTGTCATATAAATCGAGATATTTGCTTTTAAAGTCTTCGAACTCTTGCTCATCAATTCGTACATCTTGAAAAGAAAAATCAGCAAAAGTACTGAGTATATTTTTGAGCCGCATTAATTCTCTAAAAGCTTTAATAAACTCAAGTTCTTGTTCTTCATCGATTAACTGATCCACTTCGTCAGGATCAGAAGCAATCATCAACAAAGCGCCGAATGCTTTATTAAACAATTTAATAAAGTCCTCATAGGGTGGCATGATCACCGTATCTTTCGCATCCTTATTCGAAAACAGAGCTAAGGCTTCATCTGTGCGCTTTTTAAGGTTACGAAAGCATAAGATATTACCTTGTGACTTTTGTTCGTTAAGAATACGATTTGTGCGCGAATACGCCTGAATCAAACCATGATATTTAAGATTTTTGTCTACGTACAAGGTATTCAGAGTTTTACTGTCAAACCCGGTTAAAAACATATTCACTACTAACAGGATATCAATTTTACGTTCGCGCACTTTCTTAGATATGTCGTTGTAGTAGTTATAATACGACTCGCTGTCTTTTGTGGTGTAACTGCAACCAAACATTTTGTTGTAGTCACCAATAGATTGCTCTAATTTGTCGCGACTATGGCTATATACGGCACTTGCTTCAGCTACTTTACCCAGCTCGACTTCGCCTAAGCCATCGGCATCGGGGTCTTCCTCATTGGCAGCGTACGAAAATATAGTGGCTATGCGTAAATTGTGTTTACCTTCTGCTTTTTTCTTGGCAAACAACTCATAATATTTAATCAACGCTGGCACGCTGGATACACAAAACATCCCAGTAAACTCACGGCTGTGAGTTTTGCGATTATGCTGGGCAATAATGTAGTCGGTAATCTTATTTAACCGTCCCTCGGATTCCATCAACTCTTTGGTATCAATACCCTCTACATCAATATCTATTTCATTGGCTGAGTCTTTCTTTTTGTAGCACCCTACATACTCAACGTTGAACTTGAGTACGTTTTCATCTTTTATCGCATCCACAATGGTGTATTTGTGCAAAGGCTTATGGAATAAGTCACTGGTAGTGAACTTACGCGAAAATTTACTTACTGCGTTTTCTACAAATATGGGGGTTCCGGTAAAACCAAACATTTGGTGGCTGGTAAAAAATGCACTGATTTTTTGGTGGGTATCACCAAACTGACTGCGATGGCACTCATCAAAAATAAATATCACATTTTTGTCTTTGGCTGGCTCCATGCGTCTTGCAAATCGTTTGTGGCTAATCGCATTGTTAAGCTTTTGAATGGTCGTAACAATTAGCTTAGTGTTGCGTCTTTCATTAATTTTGTCAGCTGGGATGGGGGCATCAGTAAACTGATCAACTAACAGCTTGGTGTTGTCTGTGCTATCAACACAACCTTTGGCAAAGCCGTTAAACTCTTTACTGGTTTGATAATCTAGGTCTTTGCGGTCAACCACAAACACCACTTTGTGAATTTGGTTATCGCCTGTTAATAGCTGCGCAGTTTTAAAAGATGTAAGGGTTTTACCCGACCCAGTTGTATGCCAAATATAACCATTAAGCTTGTCAATCGACTGCTCTTTTGCTTTTAACGCGTTTCGCTCTGCTACTCGCGCGATGATCGCCTCGGTGGCGTAAATTTGATAAGGACGCATCACCATCAACACGCGGTCGGTTTCGTTTAACACCACATACTTGGTGATCATCTCGGTTAAATGCTGCGGCGTTAAAAACTGCGCAGCAAACTGAGTTAATTCGGTAAAACGTTCGTTATGTGTATCAGCCCAATAAAAGGTTTGTTTAAAACTTTGTTTGCGGTTGTTGGCGTAATATTTAGTGTTTACACCATTAGAAATCACAAACATTTGCACGTATTGAAACAAGCCATCTTCAGCCCAGTATGAGTGGCGCTGATAACGGTTAACTTGGTTAAAGGCTTCTTTTAACTCAAGACCACGGCGTTTAAGTTCTATTTGTACCAGCGGTAGGCCATTTACCAAAATGGTCACGTCGTATCGGTTTTTATAACGCCCTTCAACGGTTACCTGTTGGGTTACCTGAAAGTGGTTTTTATTAAAATCATCGTCTAAAAAGCGAATATAACCTGTTGTGCCATCATTTTTATTAATTTGCAGTCGGTCACGTAATATTTTGGCTTTATCAAATACGTTTCCTTTGCTCAGCGCATTGCGTATTTGCTTTAGCTCGCTGTCACTGATGTCAAATCCATTTAACTTACTAAGCTGCTGCTTAAGATTGGCTCTAAGGGCATTTACGTCAGTAATAGTAACAACTTCAAACCCGCTCATGCCATTAGCGCCATTACTGAGCTGCTTTACCAGATTATTTTCTAATTCTTGTTCCGACTGATAGGCCACATTCACTCCCTGTTTGGCTATGCGTTAAACAAACATCTGCTGAAGCAGACCTTTTTTGAAGGTTTGGGTTAGCTCGATTTTTTTACTCACAGCATCAATTTTGGTATCCAGTGCATCCAAGAAGTCTGCTATTTTCTCTTGCTCTTCTATTGAAGGTAATTCCCACTTTAGCTTCAAAAACTCAGATTTACTAAGCACTCTATTGCGACCTGCGCCTCCGGGCGAAATTAGATCTAGCAGATATTTAAACCTCTTTAGTTGAATAATGTGTTTAAAATATCTATGAGTTGCTTGGTCTTTTTTGAATAAATACGTTGGAAATCTGTGAGAGACAAGCCCACCATCATCTTCTTGACAAGCAATCGCTATTGCACCTTCCCAAGCAAATGTAATATTCAATACTAAATCATTAGGCCTAACAACATATAGCTTTTCCATTGCAATGTTATTTGGATCAGAATCCGGCTTCTGAAAAGTACCTTTCATGTGACTCCGAATACCTAGAGCTAAATATTTTTCATTTGGCTTTGGGATTTCTCTTATTTCAGGTGTCAAAACTTGACCCATAGACTTTTCCAGCCAATCAGGAAATGCATTACCGTTGTCATTTTTAAAGCGGATTTCTTGCTTGAAAAGCTTTTGCATAACGCCTTTTTTGTACTGCTGTAACAAGGCATGTTTTTCTTTTAGTAGGCTGATTTTTTTGTCTACAGAAGAGAGGAAGTCTGCGATTTTCTTTCTCTCAGCAATCACGCTTGGCTGAATTATATTTAAACTCTTTAACATCCCACCTGTGATCAAAGGCTGCCCTGATCCGAAGATAAATCTATTCAGATTAACACTTTGCAGTAGATAGAAATAAAAGTGAAACTCGTCCTCGTTATTTAACTCAATTACTAACGTATTATCTGTCACTCCAAATTTGCAGTTCACACAGTTTAATTGACCTGCATTTGCGCCAACTCTAGCGACTAAAATAAATTTGCCGTCATGCGTAAATTCGTTTGTATAACCAAGCTTTCCTGTTGAACCGTAAACAGGGAATTGGCCCACTTCTTTAATTTTACTTCTTCCTGAGGAGATCTTCATACATAGAGATTGGAATTTTACTTTCAACCATGAATCCGAAAAATCTTTAAATCTCAAATTTGAGGTAATTAGGTTCATTACACAACCGCCTGTATACCTAGTTCTTCACAAAACTTAGATATTTTATTATCTACAACGATAATGCTTTCGTTAACCTTTTTAATCCCACACGCGATATCTTCTAGAACGACTAGCTTTTCTGCCTCAAAAGTATCTACGTATCTTGGAATATTTAGGTTAAATTCGTTTTCTTCGGCAATTTCTTGAATCGGCGCAACATAAGCAAACTTATCGGCTTTTTCAGTCTCAAGTTGGTCGCGCTTTTCCACAGCCTCTAAAATGGCTGCTAAGTCTTCATCACGTAGATAGTTTTGGTTAGTCGCTTTACCAAAGCTTTGGCTAGCATCGATGAACAATACATTGTCTTTTTGCTGACGATTTTTCTTCAACACCAAAATACAAGTAGGAATAGACGTTCCATAAAAAATATTAGCAGGCAGCCCTATCACTGCATCTAAGCAGTTCTTCTCTTGAATGAGGTGTTTACGAATATGACCTTCCGCTGCACCTCTAAATAGTACGCCGTGCGGCAAGACCACAGCCATAGTGCCATTATCGTCAAGCTGGTGCAGCATGTGTTGCACAAAGGCAAAGTCGGCCTTTGAGGCTGGTGCTAGCTTGCCATAATCCTGAAAACGTTCATCAGTTAAAAAACCATGGGCTGCACTCCACTTAGCTGAAAATGGCGGATTGGCTACTAATGCTTCAAAACGCTCATCTAAATGATGTGGCTGCTCTAGAGTGTCGTCTTGCTGAATGTTAAAACGGCGGTAATGCACACCGTGTAAAATCATGTTCATACGCGCTAAGTTGTAAGTGCTGGGGTTAGACTCTTGACCATAAAAACCGCCAACGTCTTTTACTTCTTTTGCTACGCGCAATAACAACGAACCCGAACCGCAGGTAGGGTCGTACACACTTTTCAACTTATCCTTACCTATGGTCACTAGCTTCGCTAAAAGCTTTGATACCATTGGTGGCGTGTAAAACTCGCCTGCTTTTTTACCTGCGCCTGAAGCAAACTGCCCAATCAAATATTCATAGGCATCGCCTAGTACATCAATTTCGGTTTCGTCGTGCAAAAAGTCAATATCGTCGAGATGGATCAATATTTTAGAAATCAGTTCGTTTTTAGCTTTTTCGGTTTTACCTAGCTTGTTTGAGGTTAAGTCTAAGTCGTCGAATAGGCCATTGAAGTCGTCCTCTGCCGCCGTACCCATGGTGCTTTGTTCAATGTGATTTAGCACCTCGGTTAACGCTTCCAATACAAATTCGCCACTCTCACCTTTTTTGGCCAGTACATGGAATAATTCGCTGGGCTTTAAAAAGTAACCTAAGTGGTCGATGGCCTCTTCTTTGATGGCATCAAGGTAATCTTTACCTTTCTCGCTGTTTTCGTCAATCGCATCGAATTTAATACCATCTTCTTTTAGCACTTCATCAGCGTATAAATCCATACGCTCAGACAAGTATTTGTAAAACACAAAACCTAATATGTAATCCCTAAACTCGTCGGCACTCATGTTACCGCGCAGCGCATTGGCAATATTCCAAAGTTGTTTTTCCAATGCTTTTTTGTGTTGCTCTACCATTCTTATTCTTAGTCCTTTTTGCTGGATTTAATCTTCACGTCTAATGACTTTAATTTTATTCACTACCAGTCGGTTTTATGACTGGCTCTAGGCGTTCTTTATCTGATGGTATCTCTTCGAGAATCATTGATGTCAGTTTTTCAGAAATTAACTTGGATAACTTCTTGAAAATTGAGGTAAATGTAACACCCCAAATTGCCCCTAAGAAGTGCATTGAAATAGTTATCAAAGAGGCTATTAGTAAAGCAATACTACTATTGCCGCCAATCAAAGATACTCCAATCAACGAGTAATAAGCGCCTAGCCCAAAGAAACTAATTAATACTATCGTAAAAAGTGCAGCTATCCATGATGCGACTTTTTCGATACCACTTTCAATACGAGATACTTTTGACGCAACTAGTTTTAGTTGTGCTTCGGAACGCTTGTGTTTGTCTTCAACGATTTTTACTGCTTTGCTCACTGCTTCTTGTTTAACCTGAGCATTTTTTTCGTTAACGCGATTAACGATTTCTAATACATTCTCATCAGAAAAGTCATCTCCGATCTCAACGGAATAATCGTTAACCTCTTTCAGTAAGTTTTTGTGATAACGGACTTGTTGAACCGTTTCATCACTAATAATTCCCTCAGTACTAAGTTTCTTAAAACGAAATAAAAAGTTTTCCCATACGGAATCAGCTTTATTTAAAGTTGAATATGCATGCGAAACTAGCGACTGAGTTGGTAAGTCACCGTAAGCGTCCTGATGTTTTAACCAAAATATAGTGGTCAACCAAGTTTCGGATATTACCACGGGTATACCAGTTCCAATGTCGTGAGATAAATAGCTGTTTGCGTACTTGATTAATGACGTATTAGGTGTAACAAAAACCGAAAATGTATCACTTAAGGATCTTACTGCCTTGCCTTTTCTGTAATTATGAACCCTCGAAATACAAATAACGTCATGCTCTATTCCATTTTTTGCTTGGCTTACAGCTTTATTTTTTTTCAGGTGCTCTTCTAAACCATTTTCATCACAGACATAATTGTGATCTAGATTAGCTCCGTATTTAACTTGAATACCGTTTTCTTTCAGCTCTGTCTCAATCAGTGCCTGCTTTGTCTCTAAACTTGCGGCGTCATGCCCTTTGCTGATTAAAAGGTGTAAAGTAGAAGGGTTAAAGTTATCAGTGTTACCTTTACGAAAGTCTCTTATCCACGCGTCAAACAGACTCTCAATCTCTCTCAATGTTCGATCAAAAATAAATATCTTAACCTCAAGCTTAGACAGTAAACTAATCAGTTCTTTCACAACTGTCTGTGAAAGATTCCCGCTAAACCCTAAATAAGCGATGATTAATGGTGTGTCTAAATATACGGATAAATTAGAGTATTTACGCTTCGCTAAACTTTCTGCTGTTTTGTCTGCAAAAAAAAGGTAGTTTGCTAACACTACTCCCTTTAGCAGTGTTTGTATCCCTTCCCAGTTGCGTGAGTTAGATTTTGAAACGGATGCTATATAGCTAGCAATTACATAAGCCTCATTTTTAATTGCGTGCTCTTTACGCTGCTTTGGTGACTTATGAGTTATTAATGAAGATACATTTTTCTCAATGAAATTGAGCAATAACCCTTCAGCTCGTTCTGGGCTAATCTGCTTGTCAAATTGTTCTTTTGCATAGCCTACGAGATCTGCAATAACAGAATCGATCGCTACTTGTAGCTTTTCCCTGTTGCTATCATATATTTCTCGGTACGGAGCTAAGGCTTTAGGCAGAGGTACATATAGATGATTTTCTAACCGGACTAGCCCTTTCTTTTTTGCTCTAACAAGAAGTACTTTTATAACCGCTTCAGGAGGTTTAAAACCAAATTTTTGCTTGAACTGTTTGGCAAGTGCAGCAGCGTTAAACGGAATTTCATCAATCTGTAGAATCGTATTTGCTAGAAATGGTATGTAGAGATCAATTTCATCTTTAAAATCATGAGCTTTTAACGACTCAAGTAATGCTAGATTAACTATTGCACTCATTGTCTATATTAGTCCTTTAATTATAACCCGGCGCTATTGCCAAATTATCGACTTTATTGAGAGTAAAACGGTTCTGTAGCCATAACTGATATTCAGCCCCTTCAAGTATGCCTCGTTCGGTGCAATCAACATTCCAACGCCTTAGTAGATATCCTGCCATTGCCGCCCTAACATTGATCAAAAGTTGGCTATTTTCCATGCCGTAATCCATTTCAATGGCGGTAGCATGTTTTACATTTTTGGGATGCGGCACGAGTTGCAGAGGGATTAGGCGCTGCCATGCGTCATCTGCTGGTGCTTGCTCGCTCTCTTTCCCTGCTTCTTTTAACGTCACTTTACTAATGCGCGTTAACACAAAATCGCGAAAGCTTTGGCTTTTGCGATCAAACGCTCGTACATGCCAACGTAATCCATTATCAACGATAGAATGCGGCACTAACTCTCGTGAGCCAGAGCCACTCGATAACGAAGTATAAATAACACTTACCGCTTTATTATTTAAGATGGCCTGTACCAATCTAGCTACGATAAAAATATCAGGCACATTCAAGCTTGATGGAGCTTCAACTGGAAAGTGAAGGTCACCAATTGCATCAAAACCATCAGAAATATCATTGGCTAATTTTACTAAGGTACGTTGAGCGTCGTGTTCAAATACTGGTTTAAATTGCTCAGTTAGAAAATAGCGTTTTTGTTTAGTGTCGTAGTGTAGATTGTTGGGCGCTAGATCTTTATATATCGTCAAATCACGAGATGCAGCTGACAGCCCTACTTCGAAGCGATTGATTAAATCTTGTCTAAAGATTGCGCCCTTAAACATGAGGGAGAAGTCTATATATGCAAGACGCTGTTTTTGTGCAAACCCAAGTTTCTCAAGCATTTTTAAATTATTTAAGCGTATGATGACACCAGTGTGGTTTATTTTAATACGGTTGTAAAGTAGTCATAATAACTTAATTTTAAGTTATCTTCGTTCTAACCATTTAGCGTGACGAAAAATTAATGCTCCTTCACCAGTTTTAGAGGTGCTTTCCGCGTTTTTAAACGAACAATGTAGCGTAAAACCAGCTCAGTCGATAAATGATCGTTATTTGTATATAGATGGTGGTCTAAATGCAGGATTTAAAAACCGAAAATTGATCATCCATAATGTTTGTTAAGTTTTAAGTAATGTGGAATTATTCCGATGAGTCATCCGATTTAGCGGGAATGACAGAGAATAAGGAGTTATTTTTGAGTCGAATATCACTAGAGCCGATGCACTGGTATGCAGCAGAATTCATTGCAGAAGAGTTTGGTGATGATCTCAGGTCTTACTCCCCAATTAAAATAATTGCAGTGACGCCAAAAGGAGGTCGTATATTTCAATTAGACTTCTACCATGCTAATTACTCCGCTGGCGTTCAAAATAAAACTTATAAGCTTCAAATGTTAGAACGAAACAAGAATTTCATTCTTGCATTATCACTTAGCCAACCTATTAGATTAATCCTTATATACAAAATAACTTGTGATTGGCTGAACCAACATTTCAAGTTGCAGGTACGTAACGGAGATGATGTTCAGATATGGCTTGATAAAAATGTTTAACCCTGTCTTCCACGTAAATTCTAACCCTCCACACACTAAGTATCATAATCAATTAAGGTTAAACTGTGTCAAAAGCAAAAGCATTAGAGATAAGAAAGCACTGGGAAGAAAATGGCACCAAGCAACTTAAAATGAGTAAACGCCCCTCGTGTGATTTGTCTGATGGGGTTCTAAAGTCTGATTTTGAATTAGCCCAAAATATACAAAAAAGAATGTCTCATCTAGCGGAAGTTCTCGCGCTTCTCCATAAAATATACTTTGAGAACACTGAGCTTTATGGTGATAAATTTCTCGCATTTGTTGGCAATGAAGTTGTTAGGGAGTGGCCATGGAAAGATTTTCCTTTTATCTCAGAGAAAGCGCTTGAATTACTAGAACAAAGTGAGAACTACAAAGACATTTCAGGCAAATTACCCTTCGAAGTTAAAGACAAAAATACGAGGGAAGCGTTCAAAAGCCTTCGATACGAACACTGGACACCAATATCTTTTTTCAGAGACGTTTTTCACTCACATGAGCCAATAGATAAGTCCACTTATTATCACCTTTTAGTTAGTTTTTATCGCGTTGTGTGGATCACTCAAGAAGAAGATAGTCAGCTAAATAAAATGCATCGTAGCTGGAGACCAAGCAACACTTACGAGCAACTCGGAATAAAAATCGTTTCTCATGACGTCTGGGCAGCAATAAACAAAGAAAAAACCTAACATTTACTCTATTGATCTATGGCTAATTTCATCCCACGATAACTTCATAACTAAGTACCATTAAAACAATTACTTTATAACTACTTAGCACCTATTGTAATTTTCACTTGCCTCTTCGACCTATTGATTACTTATACTTTTTTTGTTATTAAACAGATAGTTATTGATTTTTCACCCTTGAAAAACCTGTGTACTTCGCCTATTTTTTAATCAAGCACCTTACATCTCTCTGTACAGTACCAAGCTAAACCTATTACCTTGCTTTGAGTAAATTATTCGATTCAGATAATGACGGAATCACCTATGAACGCAGAAAATACGACGACAACCAAGAGCAAAAACATAAACCTAAAAATTGTTCAAAAAGTCATCGAGTTGACCACGAATAAAGGTTATCCGTTGAAGGACAAAAATCTAAACGGTTTTGCCCAAGCGTTCGATAAAGATGAACTAAGTATCGTATACACAACGCCATTCTCAGGCGCTGAAATCCTTCCCGGCCAAAAAGCTTACATGGTAGATATTTGGTATCAACACAAGAAGGTATACAGCTTAGACTTTCAAAATATCGAAGCGTTGTCAGGTTGTCATAGAAGACCTAAAGGTCTTTGGCTGGACAAGCTTATGGAGCTAAAATTATGAAAAAAAACGTAGATACACCCATCGATATTTTAGAACTTTCTTATGTTATTGAACGCGATTCTCAGAGTGGGGATTTAGCTCGTACCCTCCTTCAACAGGGGCACACACTATACGAACCCGACCCAAAATTCCCAAGGGGATTGAGACGACATTTACCATCAGGAAATATTGAACTTGGCTACTGGCAAGATGGCAAATTTATCGTGGCAGAAATCAAGCCCGAACGTGAATCTGACAAATAGATTACTAAATTTAACTACTATGCCTTACTGCCACCAATATCTAAAAGCAAATGGCTCTGAACATCTGTTCAGCACTGTTCAGTTGCTATCAAAAGAACAGTTTAACGCTCGTGACGCTTATCCACTCGATAATCCCAATCACTTCAATATTGATAATTCTATGAACAATGTGCGGGCGATAACGGATACCAAAAATCTATCTATACGATTATTTTGTCGATATGCAAAAGATGTCGGGAGATTCAATCATCGAGTCATCAAATTCGCGGAGCGTCATTCAGATATTTGTGACGTGTTTGATGAGGGAGAGACTGGAGAAGAGTCTATTACGTTTAATATTTCTTGGAAGTAGCCGCTAAATTTTTACTAGACAACGCAGTGTTTGATGTATCTGTAAGTGATGGAGACTCGTTAATAAATAGCAAAGGAAAATTATGAGTACTAAAGAATGGTTTTATTGTCCAACCGAATCTAGCGTGGGTGGCTATCAGGAGATGAGTTTCGATGATGAGAATCAAAACCCGGTTCTGATTCAGATTGATAATCCAGAGGAATATCAAGTATTTAAAAGTGAACAATTTCATCAAGTCCAGATAGCCATCGATGCAAAAGTGTTCGATAGCCTAGCGATTGCTTGGTGCAAAAAAAGAAAGTTACACGGGGCTTTGGGTGGCCCGGACAGCGAATATTAACAAGGCTAAAACTATCAACAATACAAACATTAGTTCACCATACGTTCCATTTTGGAACGTATGGTGGACGACTTGAAGTCGTCTGAGTGCTATTTTCTGCCGTTCAAGTTTTGAAATTTGAACGGCAGTTGTGTACGTTAAGCGGTCATTGGCACATTGACAATAGAGCAGCGACAAAGAGCGATCACCAGTCGTTCGACCTACCTCAGTCGAACGACTGCTTAGCCCAAAATTGCGGACGTAGCTATTTATTGTATATTGGTTACTTTATCGAATTTCAATTCGTCGAACCTGTAACCTTATGAAACCGTAGGCAAAGGTAAAACGATAAGACTTATAGATATCAGTATCACTCTTCAAGCAACTGCAATACCCCACATTCTTTAACTTTTCTATTATCTGTGCATGCCGAGGCCATCTCAGATAGGGTAAGCTTTAGCTCCTCAAGCTCTGCAATGCGATGCGTGACGTCAACCATATGTTGATGGATCAAATTGTTCACACTAGTACAACTTTTATTGGGATTATTTTTTGTATCCAACAGCTGTTTAATTTCTATTATGGTCAAATCTAATGAGCGACATTGTTTAATAAATCGCAGTGCCCTCAACGATGAGGCGTCGTAAATTCTGTAGTTACCTTCACTGCGATTGCAAGCTTCAAACAACCCCTGTTTTTCATAAAAACGGATCGTTTGAATAGAACACCCACTTTTTTTTGATAGCTCACCTATTTTCATAAACGTGCCTTTGTGCTGTTGACCCTATACTAGGTATAGACTTTACACTGTAGCTATAGTTTTGGGAATAGGAGTTGAACAATGAGTGGATGCGGCTGTGAAGTGGAAATCAAAGATGCCTCACAAAAACGGGTTCTGTATTGGCTGCTAGGTATCAATGCGACGATGTTTTTCGTTGAGATGACCGTGGGTATTTTGGCTGACTCTACTGCTTTGATAGCAGACTCTATGGACATGCTAGCGGATGCGGTTGTTTACGGCATAGGTATTTATGCTGTGGGTAAATCTATACTTCACAAAGCCAAAGCTGCGCAAATCAGTGGTTACTTTCAGTTATTGCTGGGCGTGATCATTCTCATTGATATTACCAGAAGATTATTCTTGGGCAGTGAGCCTATCTCATCATTAATGATAGGAATGGGTTTCATTGCCCTAATTGCAAATGTCGCTTGCTTGATGATTATTCGAAACCATAAAAATGACGAAGTACATATGCGAGCTAGCTGGATTTTTTCAGCTAACGATGTCATTGCCAACATGGGTGTCATCATAGCCGGAGTTTTAGTGGTATGGCTTGATAGCAGAGTACCGGATCTGGTTATCGGCTGTATCGTGTCGGTTGTCGTGCTGCGCGGAGCGTGGATGATCCTGAAAGACGCCAAGCAGGAAGTACTTAATAACGAAGTACAGAAAGGTAAAGTGGGTGAACCACTATGACATACAATAAAGCCGTTAAGCCGCATATCGATTCCAAATTGACAGATTACTCAGATGCAATGTCTAACAATAATGAGAGGCAGGCATTTGCAGCGCTGGAGGATGCGCATGTAATTGGTCAGCACTCTACTTATTACCATTGTTTAATTCATTATAAAATGCTGCGACATGGCCTTCTAAACAAAGATTGGAGAGCCGTTTTTGGACAAGTAATAAGAATAGTTGGTGCTGCAACCAAAACAGCTATCGGCCTTGTACCTAAAGGGAATACAGGCGGCACTGACATCAGCCCTTTTAAGCGACTGCCAATCAACGCTGAAAATCAAGCGATATTGGACAAAATCAACCATGCACAATCATAACCACAGTCAAAGTGATAACAGCGCATCAAAACGTATTGGCTGGGCATTTTTCTTGAATGTCGTATTCACTATCATTGAATTTATCGGCGGATGGCTGACAAACAGCACGGCTATAATGGCCGACGCAGTGCATGATTTGGGCGATAGTTTATCCATTGGTACTGCTTGGGGCTTAAATAAACTCAGTGATAAAGAAGCAAATGCTACTTTTTCCTACGGCTACAAGCGTTTTTCACTCCTTGGGGCGTTAATTAATGGAGTTGTACTAACGGCTGGTTCGATTTGGATTTTGTTCGAAGCTATTCCACGATTACTGGCCCCTGAAATGCCCCAAGTGGAAGGCATGTTAGGGTTGTCTATATTCGGGATAGCAGTCAATGGCTTTGCAGCGTATAAACTCAGGGAAGGAAACTCCTTAAATGAACGAGTATTAAACTGGCATTTGCTCGAAGATGTTCTGGGATGGGTCGCAGTACTGATCGTGTCGATTGTGCTGATGTTCAAGCCTTGGGCGATTTTAGATCCCATTTTATCTATTGGCTTCACATTATTCATTTTATTTAATGTCATTAGAAATCTAAAAGAAACCTTACTGCTATTTTTACAAGCGACACCTGACGCACAGCAAATGGAAGAGGTTCATAAAGTGCTTATGTCTAGCGATGATGTGATGGATATCCATCATTTTCACATTTGGTCTTTGGATGGAGAGCACAGCGTTATGACTGTCCATGTGGAGCTGAATGATGATATTTCTGTATCTCAACTTAAGAAACTCAAGGAACAACTTCGTCACGGCCTAGCTGGGTTCGATTTTGTGCACACTACGATAGAAATCGAATTTGCCGATGAAGATTGCCGTGATGTGTAATCCAATGATAGAAACACTTTGTATCAGTTGGTCGATTGGTCTTAGTTCGAATACCTGTTAATATGAAAAAGATGAGAGTAGATAGATATGTTTAGTGTAAGGGTGACAAGCTACCTGTTGATTTCGCTGATTTTGTTTCAGTCGTTTTCTGCTGTCGCCAAGTCCTTGGATTTTCATGCTATTGATTCGCAACATCTAAGCGAATTACATGAACATCAGGCGGGAGATAACACCGCTTCTGTGAAGACGCATGCTCAACTGCAATCTAACGAACAACTTGATACTGATAACGCCCCCGTAGATATTTCTCACAATCCTGCTGATTGCCACCATTGTGGTCACTGTCATGGAACCCATGCCCAATGGCTTGGAAATAACACCGCAATTGAACTTGCTTCGGTTGCCACCCATCACGGTTTCTATTACTTATCAAAAGTAGTAGATGCACCGGTCACGCAATTACTACGCCCACCTAAAGCATAACCCCTGAACTAATCAAACACCGTTCGCCAACAGCTTGGCGATATATATTTTTGATAATTTAGGAATAAAACAATGATGCATATTTCATTGAGCCGCCCTGTGCGTGTGCACGCTTGGGTGATTTTCACGATGCTTGTTCTTCTGACAACACACACCGTGGTAGTAGCACAAACAAACAGTATCACCAATCGCAAAATGACCTTGCAAAGCGTCATACAGCGAACATTAGCGAATTCGCCCGAATTGCATGAGTTCACATATAGGCAACAAGCAATTGAGGGAGAAATCAAAACTGCGTCTCTTAAACCAGCCCTCAACGTAGGCATTGAAGTGGAAAACTTCTTAGGAACAGGCGAGGTCTCTGGCATTAAGGACACCGAGCTGACTCTCACATTGTCGTCGGTCATTGAATTGGGCAATAAACTCAACTCGCGTAAGGCGTTTGCTAAGGCGCAATCCACCTTAGTCGAAGCGCAAAAACAAGTGCACACCTTGGATGTACTGGCTGAAGTGACACGTCGCTACATCGATGTACTGGCGCAACAAGCGTTAATTGACGCGCAAAAAGATGCAGAAACACTTGCTCGATATACCTATCAAGCTGTCACAAAACGCGTGGATGCAGGTGCTTCCCCTGCATTTGAACAGAAACGCGCTGAAGCAGCTTTAGCAAGATCCAGATTGGATGTGGTGACCGCACAGCAAACTAAGCAAGCCATGATAAATAGTCTGGCTATTATGTGGGGGGAAAAAGATCCCACTTTTACTGATGTGGAGGGAGACTTATTTGCGCTGCAATCGTCTCCTTCGTTAACCGCGCTTTTCACCACCTTATTGGACAGTCCCAATCTTGAGGTCTATACGCAAGAATCGAGATTGCAGGCTTCTCAAGTCCGTCTTACTCAAGCAGCTAATCAATCGGATTTAAGCTGGACGGCTGGTATTAGGCGCATGAATGGCATAGATGAAACAGCCTTTGTAGCAGGCGTGAGTATGCCTCTGTTTGCCGGTGACCGAAATCTTGGCGAGTACGAAAAGCAGCGAGCAATTCAGGCACAGCTAGAACAACAAAAAGAGTCAGCGACGCAAAGCCTATACCATCAGCTAAATATGGCCTTGATGATCAGAAACAATGCGCTGCTCAATGTACAGACACTGCAAAACTCTATTATCCCACCCTTAGTTCAAGCGCTGGAATTAGTAGAGCAAGCCTATATAAACGGACGATTCAGCTACCTTGAATGGGTGAGTACACGTCAAGAACTACTCAATGCCAAACAAGCCTTAATTCAATCAGCGAAGCAAGCTCATCAGCGTGGTGCAGATATCGAATCACTGACTGCACAGCCTCTTGTGGATACGATCAACACCTCTTTTTCGAGAAAAGCAAAATGAACAAAAATATATTAATTAAGAAGCAAAACACGCTGTTAGTTTTCATTGTTTGCAGTGCCTTGGGATTTTTTTCAAGCACCACAATACAAGCAGCAGAAGGCGAGCATGGTAAAGAGGAAGCCCATAAGGATGAACGCGTATTCATGTCAGATAGCTTGGCGCAAAAAATGGGCGTAATGACGCAAAGTGTGCAAACGGGTAATCTCAATATTACCACCACTGTCTACGGAAATATTGTGACCGACCCTGCTTCACTGAGTCATGTGCGTGCACGATTCGACGGTATGGTGACCAAGGTCAATGCAAATTTAGGTAACAACGTTAAAAAAGGCGAGACACTGGCGGTAGTTGAATCCAACGAAAGCCTGAAAAGCTATCCCGTTACCGCGCCGTTTTCAGGCACCGTGATTGCCAGACATGCCAATGAAGGCGAGTTATCAAATGGCCAAGTGCTATTTTCAATCGCAAACTATGATGACGTGTGGGCACAGCTTAAAGTCTTCCCACAACAGCTATCAGATATAGCAGAGCAGCAACCCGTTCAGCTTAGCCTGTCAGGGGCAGCGTTAGACACCACTATCCAACATATCTTACCCTCACCCGATGAAAAGCCTTATGTCTTGGCGTATGCCAAAATATCCAATACCTCAGGTCAATGGCCGGTTGGCGCAGCTATCAAAGGCCTTGTCACTATCAACACCGTTGATGTCGCAATGATGGTGCCTAAAGCGTCGATTCAAGAGTTTGAGGATGCTTCTGTCGTGTTTGTCAAAGAAGGTGACGAATACCGTCCCGTGCCCGTTACCTTAGGTCAACAAGATAACCACAATATTGAAGTGTTATCAGGTCTGCACATTGCAGATGTGATTGTCAGCCAGAACAGCTACCTGTTTAAAGCCGATTTAGAAAAGTCGGAGGCAGGTCATGATCATTAATAACTCAATGCTATCTATTTGGTCAGGCGTCTCTGTTATTGGGGGGCGAACACATGATTGAATCCATTTTACGTTTGTCCATAGAGCGACGAGGGATAATGCTAATGTTGATCTTCCTTGTGCTGGGCATGGGGATATTCAGTTATCAAAAATTACCTATCGATGCGGTACCCGATATCACCAACGTGCAAGTGCAAATCAATACACAAGCACCGGGTTATTCGCCTTTGGAAACCGAGCAGCGGATCACATTCGTAGTAGAAACAGCACTGGCGGGATTACCTGACCTGTCCTACACCCGCTCTTTATCTCGCTACGGGCTATCTCAGGTAACAGCGGTATTTGATGAAGGCACTGATCTGTATTTTGCGCGTAATCTCATCAATACCCGATTAGGTGCAATCAAAAGTCAGCTACCTGAAGGGTTAGCGCCTGAAATGGGACCTATCGCTACTGGGTTAGGCGAAATCTACATGTACACCTTGCGAGCCAAGCAAAATGCCATGCAAAAAAACGGTGAACCGTACAATGCCATGGCGCTTCGCGAGATACACGACTGGATCGTAAAACCGCAGCTCGCACTGGTTAAGGGGATCACTGAAGTCAACGCCATTGGTGGTTACGTAAAACAATATCATGTGAATCCTGAACCACAGAAAATGCTGAATTTTGACATTGGTCTAAGTGATATCCATCGTGCGCTGGAGCGAAACAACACGAATCAGGGGGCGGGGTTTGTTGAGCGAAATGGGCGACAAATACTGGTGCGCTCACAAGGTCAACTTCAGACACTTAGCGATATAGAAAATGTGGTAATAAAACGCATTAATACTGTCCCCGTTGCGGTGAAAGACATTGGCAGTGTAGTTATTGGTAAGGAGCTGAGAACGGGTGCGGCAACGCAGGAGGGTGAAGAGACCGTTTTAGGTACAGCAATGATGCTAGTCGGCGAAAACTCACGAGCCGTTGCCCAATCCGTTGCCAAAAAGGTGAAGGACATTCAATCCAGCTTACCTGATGGAATTGTCATTGAGCCAGTCTACGACCGCACCCTACTGGTCGATAAAGCTATCGAGACGGTTCAGAAGAATTTAGTAGAAGGGGCGTTATTAGTCATAGTGATCTTGTTCATATTGCTTGGCAATATTCGCGCCGCGCTCATCACTGCGGCAGTTATTCCGCTAGCGATGTTGGCGACCATCACAGGGATGGTTAATACCGGTGTGTCTGCCAATCTGATGAGCCTTGGGGCTTTGGATTTTGGATTAATTGTCGATGGTGCGGTGATCATCGTAGAGAACTGTATCAGGCGGTTATCCGAGTCTCAGAAGCGCACAGGTGGAGTCTTGCCACTAAAAGAGCGGCTAGAACTGGTTTTTCAAGCGACCAACGAAGTCATTCGTCCTAGCTTGTTCGGTATATTGATTATTACTGTGGTGTATATCCCGCTGTTCTCATTGACAGGCGTTGAGGGCAAGATGTTTCAGCCAATGGCGGCAACGGTCATCATGGCGCTGATAGCAGCGATGCTGTTCTCTATTACCATTGTACCAGCGGCAGTCGCGATGTTTATGGGCGGAAAAGTCAGTGAAAAAGAAAGCTTTATTATTGTTGCAGGCAAATCCGCCTATCGCCCCATCATTCACCTTGCACTGAAATTACGCTGGATAGTGCTTGTCGGCTCAGTCGTGCTAGTAGTAGGCAGCTTATTGCTGGCAGCGCGACTAGGCTCTGAGTTTGTTCCCCAGCTTGACGAAGGAGACATCGCACTCCACGCCATGCGAATACCGGGCACAGGTATTGAGCAAGCCGTCGAAATGCAAAAAACACTTGAATCTACCCTGATGGAATACGAACAGGTACTTACAGTTTTTGCGAAAACCGGTACCGCAGAAGTAGCTACCGATGCGATGCCGCCCAACGTAACCGATACCTTTGTGATGCTAAAACCACGAGCGCAATGGCCAGATCCAACTTTGTCAAAAGCGGATTTCGTAGAAACCCTTGAGCGAGACTTACAAGCGGTGACAGGCAATAACTATGAGTTTACCCAACCTATCCAAATGCGCTTTAACGAGTTGATAAGTGGAGTAAGGGCTGACCTTGGTATAAAAGTCTTTGGAGATGATTTAACCACGCTTGTTGCCTCTGCAAACGACATCTTAACGGTTTTGCAATCAATAGACGGCGTGGCGGATGCACGACTTGAGCAGGTCGATGATATTCCTATCTTCACTATCAACCCTAAGCCAGTCGAGTTGGCACGTTATGGATTGGACGTCGCCGATTTGCAGGAGTGGTTGGCGTCAGCTATCGGGGGTAATACCGCTGGCTTAATTTTTGAGGGAGATAGACGATTCGAGTTGCTTGTGCGATTTGATGAAGGTATGCGCACAGATTTAGATGCCATTGGCAGCACTCCTATTATTACATCCGATGGGGAATTTGTACCGTTATCAGAAGTCGCTACACTGGGTTACTCGTCTGTTCCCAATCAAATTAGTCGAGAAAACGGTAAGCGTAGAGTCGTGGTTACCGCCAATGTCAGAGAACGCGACTTAGGGAGTTTTGTTGACGAAGCAAAAATAAAAATAACCGAACAGGTTGCACTGCCCGCAGGCTATTGGCTGGATTATGGTGGCACGTTTGAGCAGCTTGAAAGTGCCAGTCAGCGACTGTCTATCGTGGTGCCTGCCACGCTTTTTCTAATACTTGTGTTACTAGTGGTGGTGTTTGGCTCATTTCGTGATGCCTTGATCATCTTCACTGGCGTGCCTTTAGCCTTAACGGGTGGTGTTTTCGCGCTCTGGATGCGTGACATGCCACTGTCTATATCTGCCGGAGTTGGGTTTATTGCGCTCTCTGGTATTGCGGTACTAAACGGCTTAGTGATGTTGTCATTTATTAAACAGCGAGTACTAGAAACAGGTGACTTAATTAACTCAATCGTTGACGGAGCTATCACAAGATTGCGTCCGGTTTTGATGACAGCACTGGTAGCAAGTTTAGGCTTTATTCCCATGGCACTTAATGTCGGAACGGGGGCTGAAGTGCAAAGACCGCTTGCAACGGTGGTGATTGGCGGGATCATCTCGTCCACTATTTTAACGTTGATCATATTACCGGTTTTATATCGGATCATGCATTCGAAACTAATCAAAGTATGATGGTTAGGCACCGTATTGCAAAAGGTACGGTGCTCTTCGTCTGGAAATTCAAAACAATTGAAAATGATTACTGAACTGTATATTCACCAATAAGAAGCTTATTCACCGGAATACTAAAATTAACACCAATTCAATCAAGGTCGAATGATGATCTGCACATTGGCACATACCGGAATCAAGAACCGTGTGGCCTGAACGTCCGCTCCTTGTCTTCAGCAGACCGTCAAACGAACTATGCTGAATGACCGCTTATCGCTCAAAACGGACGGTCACCATTTATGCGACAGTAGAAAAATGTATGCTCAATTGCTAACAAATTATCTTTGGTATATCGCTCCACTTTGTTGTGTATTGTGGCGATAAGAAAGATCGCCGCATGGCAAACTTTTGCTCAAACCCTTTAGCTGCGATGTGCACCGTTGAGCGGCCATATTTCGCATTGATTCTGTCCATGCAAGACATGAGTTTATTGTTGTCATTTGGGGGGGTAAACAAATCGTATTGAAACAGCGCTTCATTGTGTAACCCATCGAACCCACCCCGCACCTATAATATCGCACGTCAGGCTTATATAACTGTGACATCGCATGCTCAACAACCTTTAGAATATTCATCGTGTCATTAGTAGGTACAGCAAAGTGATGAAAGTGGGACTTCCTGAAATAGCCTTCAGTGTCGTGCGGTGAGCTGGTTGCAAATAGTGTCATACTGCTAGTTAAACTTTTCTGTTTGCGTAGCTTAGCTGCCACTACTTCAGCATGGCTAGCTAAGTGTCTACAACACTGAGGGAAAAGCAGCTATTAGATTTTGCCATCTAGAAATGATCTAGTGATAATTTGCATTCTCCCTTCGCCTTCATTTTAACAAAACAATCATTACACCAAGTACCTAATGCTTCCCCAAATTCGGGCACAATAAAATTTGATTCGATTTTTTCATACGTGTAACTAATGCTATGTACATTCTCACCAGTGTTGATTGGGCGCTCACATCCAAAGCAATCACAGAAATATTGCTCAGTTGAATTAGCCATATTCTTTTCCTTATATTTTTGAAAGCTGATTATTGTTCGTGTAGTAAAGTAAATTTATACTATTTTTTTCCACATTTTAACACATAAATTGACCGAACTAATTTGGCAAATAAATGTTATTTCGTTAAATGCTGCGGGCAACATTAGGTGCAAAACTAATCCAATAAAGGCTCAATTTTGAATGTTAACTTGCAGCTAAGTCAAACCGACCAGACTTTTATGAATCCGCAGGAATATTATTTAAAATATTCTTAACTTTCATTGAAGACCAAGACACTTTGGCTACTTTTCCATCACCTTTTGACATATTTTTCCGGTCGACAATTCTTGCTTCGAAATCAAAGGTTTCACTAATTTTTACAGCTAACAACTTATTAAAATTACCTTGGCGTTTTACGCTAACGACTTCTTTTTTCTTTTCTGGCGTAATCGTTTTTATTTCAATGTAATCGTTTCCTAAACGACCATCAGAACCTTGGGTTCGTGGCTTATGCCGCTTGATTCCGAATGTTATTTCTGCAAATATTTCACCAAGCTCTCCGAAAATAGGGAGATATCTCCCTGTATGTTGCTTATAACAAACAGCGTCGTGTACAAGCGCTTCAAATATTTCGACCAATTGTGTATCTGCATTTGGATATCTCGTTCGTAGTTCTTGCTCATGGAGTTGCTCATTCATCCACTCCCAACTGATCCACTCGCCATCATCCCAGATGGCATCAGAAGAACCTTCAACCACCCGTCCTGTCATGGCACATCGATTTTCCATAAAGCCTCCTATGCATTTAATACCGCTGTTAGCAGCTATTAAAAAACCCACCAAAAATTTTTCAATGTAAAAAATAAAACCACCGCGACACCAAGTAAAATCCAAACACAAAACATCTGCTTTGAATTTGTTATTCACAGGATAAAGCTTCAGTTTTCTCGCCCCCCACCGACTTGTCGTTATAGCTCATGGGCCATTCACCTAACATCAACGCCTTATAACTCCGACGTTTCCAACAAAGTGCTTTTCGCCCTATTGAACTTCATCCTGACAGCGTCTTTGGACATATTTAGTTTTTCGGCAATTTCAGGATAGGTCTTCCCTTCACCTCGCATTTTTACAATTTCCAAAAGCTCACTGGGGATATCACTTTTATTGAGCACCTCAAGTACGTCCGATAGTTGTTTGTCTAACGCCTTTTGGTTCGAATTATTTGCTTCCAGAAGTGTTTCAAGCCAATCATCGTGGCTTTGTCCTTCGCTCTCATCAATCGAGCTTGGCCCAGTAAGCCTCGCTTTATAACGAGGGATACCTGTCTCTTTATCTTTTCCCCAAAAGTATTGCCTTGTAGTTGTGTATCGACGAACCGATGTATAGAGATATTTTGTCGTCAAGCAATCTTCCTCACCATATGAAGAAAGAGCCTGTTCGTATAGTGGCCAACTTTTTCCTTTACGTTTAATTATCTTCAACAACTTCTCAACAGCATCAGCTCTCGCCTCAGACGCAATTTCAAAATACACATTTGAGTTTTTGATGTGTGAGCCAAGATTATTTCTTACTAACGCTTCAGTCTTTTTAATAAACCCCTCATTTATCGATATCAACGCTGCCGCATCTTCAACTGTTGTTGGTTTCATTATTATTCTTTCCTAATATGTTATTTTTCATGTTCCCTTACGCCGCTGATGCATAGATATTTAAAGGTCTGAACAATCCATCATTAGCTCTCACTCCAAAGTTATTTTCTACCTGTCGTTCGCTTTTTAACTATCAAACACTCGTTATTAAGAGCAAAGAAGCAATGTTTACGAACGGTTTAGCTAGAAAAATATTTTCACTACCTTGTTCGCTTTTTAACTCCTAAACACTCGTTACTAAGAGCAAAGAAGCAATGTTTACGAACGGTTTAGCTAGAAAAAATATTTTCACTACCTTGTTCGCTTTTTAACTCCCAAACACTCGTTGTTAATAGAGTAAGAAAAAGCCCAAATTAGGCATGTGACAAAATAGTCTAAAAAACATGCAGATTATGACTTTTACGCACTTAATTTAGATTATGTATTAAAACGACTGCATTTTAGGTTTTGATTCAAATACATAGGTATGAGTGAACTAATACTTTGAATAAATAAGTATATATATCAAGTATTTAAAAAATAAAAAGTGGCTTACTTACATTTGACAAGTTTGGATTTTGAACAACATTTGATCGTCCAAAGAGTTAAAAAGTGAAGAGTTAGTCACAGAAAAACAACAACCATAGAGGTGAATACGATGAAGCAACGATGTATTAAAGGCGCGACGCTTTTCAATCCAAGAATTCGTTTTACATCAATCAAGAACCTCGCGACGTTTGAATGCGATAGCCGCTGGGAATGTGATCTCCTCATTGACTTAGAGTTTGATAGTTCAGTTAAACAATACGCTACCCAGCCAATCAGTTTCACCTATGAGTACAAAGGCAAAAAGCGCCGCTACACCTCTGATATCGCCTTGATACGTCAGGATGGCAAGATAGAGCATATCGAAGTAAAAGATGCAAAATATGCCGGCTCTCCAGCGTTGCGCGATAAGATTTCGCATCTGTCGCACTTATTGCAGACACATCAAAACTCAAGTTTGACGCTTGTTACATCCGACGATATCCATAGTGATCCTGCTCATGAAACTCGTCACATCCTCTACAAATACATGAGTATCAAGGTTAGTGATGCGCTAAAGAAAATGGCTATTCGCGCTCTGTATAAATCAGATATGTCTATCCACGCACTAGAAACTCGCTTTATCCAAAAAGGCGCAGATAAGACCATCGTGTGGGCTTTTTTAGCACAACACTATTCATCCATATCGTTTGGCGGCAACCCAGCGATTTCTTCACACACCATCATCAGTTGGAGCAAGTAAATATGAGTATGTTAGTTATTCCTAAAAAATCTACATGTGAGTTTCGTGGCCTCACCGGGGTCATTGATGAAGTGAATGAACGCTATGTCGTGATGGATTTTGATGAGGGTGGTTTGAAGATGTTTGCGCCACATCAGTTGCATGATGCCTATGCGGAAGGTGAGTTTAAAATTCTGCAAGCCAAGTCGGTGAATGTTGTTAAAAACATCTTGGATACAGTGATGAGCGATAAATACCATTTTATCCAAACCACCCTCACGTTTATGCATGAGTCTGGTATTCCAATGTCTGCACGTATTGCTGCACAGGCCATTGAGCACGCAGTGTCAAAGCATGGTCTTCTTGAAGGAGTAAAGCCAAGTGCGTCTGCTGCAAAGCGATGGTACAAAAAATGGGCAGATAACGGCAATAGCGTCTCCTATGTATTAAACAAGAGTAAAGAGCGCCGCCGCAGCCAGTTCACGCGGGAATGTGAAGCATTAGCAGATGAAGTCATTGCAGAAAATTATCTACAACTACATGGCTGCTCGGTTGCACACACTTACCAGCTATTCTTGGATGCATTTAAAGTGCATCAACCTGATTGGGAGCGTGCTAATAGGAAAGATAATGCCCAAACAGGCGATGTCATATCGACGATAAAGCCCATGAGTCGCTCAACATTTTATGCCTATGTAGACAAGTACGACGCCTACGAAGTTGACAAGGCACGCCTTGGTGTAAAGACCGCCAGAAAGAAGCATCGTTCTGTTAACAGCAAGATTGTCACCAACCGACCATTAGAGCGCGTTGAAGTCGATGCTGTGCACCCGAATATCTGTCTTGAGGTCAAGCATGATGATGGCACCATCACGTATGAACGACCTATTGTGTATGTAGCGTTGGATGTCCATACAAGACTGGTTGTTGGGTATGTCGTGGATTACTCCGAA
Source organism: Paraglaciecola chathamensis S18K6 (assembly GCA_000314955.1). Classification (GTDB taxonomy): domain Bacteria; phylum Pseudomonadota; class Gammaproteobacteria; order Enterobacterales; family Alteromonadaceae; genus Paraglaciecola; species Paraglaciecola chathamensis. The sequence goes on from BAEM01000007.1 coordinate 210,624, forward strand.
GGCAAACCGGGAGAAACCGCCAATGCTGTTTGTCAGCTTATCAAGCAGATTTGCGACCCGTTCAAATCGGGGAAGCATACGGGTATACACTTCCCTTTAGGCGGTAAGCCGGAAAGTATTGTATCTGATTCTGGTGCCGCATTTAACGCCATGACAGTGCAAATGATGATGGGCACACACACTATTAAGCATCATGTGACACAGAAGGCGTCTCCATGGAAAAAACCGTTTGTTGAGCGCTTTTTTAGCACGCTAAAGATGCAATGTATGCATACACTTCCGGGGTATGTTGCCCCCCGCGTTCGCGGTGTAGAGCTAGATAATACACTAGAAGAGCTTGCTCAACTGAGCAAGGATGAATTTGAAACCAAGCTAGAAACCTACATTCTGAGCATCTATCACCATAACCCGCATAAAGGTTTGGATGACTGGTCACCGATTGAGACGTGGGAAGCGATCAAAGATAGCTGTCCACCTCCAATCCTGTGTGATTTTAGCAACCTCGACCAATTTCACGGGTTGCGTGCTGAGCGCACCATTTCGCCAGCACTCGGCTTCTCACTCAATGGAGTGAAATACAATTGCCCAGAGCTTCAAAACTTAGGCCATGCATTGGCTCGCAGAAATAAGAACAGGCCCGGTGCACGCAAAATCAACCTGATGTATAGCACATCCGATATATCAGAGGTCACTGTCATCAATCCTCTCGATAATGACGAACTGATCTGTGTCCCATCTATTTCAAAGTATGTTGCCCAAGGCACAACGCTTGAAGAGTTTAAAGCCTTTAAAAATGCCGCTAGAGGCAAAAACAAAAACACGCATGCTATGGGGGCAACAAAAGGTCGAGAAACGTCCAAGAAAAAGGGTACTAAACCCACCGCGCAAGCCACGTCTATCGATGCTGCTCAGAGTGAAACTATTCAGATGTTCAACGATGCCATCGGTAAACACGCAGAGAGCCATAGCCACAAAAAAGTGACGAAAGGAACGATGCCTACGGCGGCCCCATCAGCCACAACCACCAGCATGCAAGCGTCACCGCGCAGATAAGAGGACAATTATGAGTCAGCCAAATACATCTATCAACACAGTCCGTAAGACGGTAAATCAACCACAAGAGGTCATCAATATGTCATTAGCTATTTCTAATACACAAAACAACCCACAACATAAGGAGTCTACTATGTCAGTAGCCAATACAACCGCTGAGCTTAACGGCGCAGAACAACTCGCATCTCTCGCAATCTGGAATGAGCAATTGGTAGGCGCAGAGCGCATGATTAAACGCGGTCTGCGTTATCACGGGATCAAGTCTACAGGCATGATAATTAAGGGGGATGCAGGGACGGGGAAAACCCACTTCGCCAAAAAGCTCAAAGAAGAGCTTACGGCACGATCAGTCACTATTGCCGATCACGATACAATGCCTGTTTTGATGATTTCGGCTCCTCAACAATCAAAAGTACCAGATATGATACAAAAGCTTTTGTACGAATTAGGCGATATCAAACCTAATCAGGGAAAGCACAACGACAAGTTAAATCGTCTGTTCCGTTTGCTAAATGAGCTAAAAGTAGAGTTGATTATCGTGGATGAAATTCACGACTACTTACCCAAAAAGGGAAATTCTAAAAACTCGGCAGCTTTATCATTCCTAAAACTTTTAATGGATGAAGCATTAATTCCTATATTGTTCATGGGAACAGAGAAAGCAAGTATGTTGAGCACAATGAGCGACGAATTAGGCAGTCGCCTGCGTTATTCATATACGTTCTCAAAGCTACCCTATGGTGTCGATGATTTTAGTAAGAAAGATTTCGCTGAGATGGCCACTGCTTTCGCTGAATATTTGCCTCAACAAAATAGAAGTCTCAACTTCGTTATGTTTAACGAATGTGGTGTTAAGTTCAACAACACTAAATTGTTAGACCGCCTATATGTCGCAACTAATGGTCTACCACGGGGGTTGAGAGATCTCTTTTTAGAAATAAATATTGAGATGGAAGACGACTCAGATTTTTCTCCAAGCTTAGATTCACTTGCTCGCATATATGCTGGATTAGAATCGATGAACAACTATATCGATTTCAATCCATTCACAGTTAAGAGTAAGACGATCAATGCCTATATTGGTAATGCGTCAGCAACACAAGGAGACATCAATGAAGCAGCTTAATAAACGCATGCCTTTTCGACCTTTGCCTTATCACGGAGAGTTATTTAAGGGTTACATCATTCGTTTAGCATCTCGTAACGGGCGGGATCAGCTAAAGGATTTTGTAAATGCTTTTGAAATTGCAGCATCCGCAAAAAGGATTTATGTCGTCGGTACACCTGAGCACAATAAGTTTTTGCATGTCTTATCAGCCTCAATGGGAATGGACTCGGAGGTGCTCGCTGAATACTTTAATCAGGAAAACGAGATTCAAATGCTTGATTGGCTTTCTTCTCGACACATTCTGGTAAATCGCCCCAATATCTGCCCCAAATGTGTCAAGAAATATGGATATCTTAAAGCGGATTGGCATTTATATTACGCGACCCATTGCCATGAGCATGAGAGTAAGCTTTGGAATAGCTGTCCGAATTGTGGGAAGAGTTTTACGTGGAGTGCTAGGTTGTATCAAGGTTGTACTTCTTGTGACTTAAAGTGGAAAGACGTTTCACCAATTAAAGCTGAATTACCACAATCACAAGTTGCTTTGGCAAGTCTGAAAGGTTCAAAAAAATTGGAGTTGATAAAGAGGATAATTCTAAAGCTAAACGTTGGCTTACGACCATTCGATGCTTCTTTTCAGAAGCTTCAAAATATTGAGACCTACGTCCCTGATTTGGAATCCCACATTGAGCATGCATACCAGTTAGTGCACTCAAAGGAGGCTATTGCGAAACTAAAAATTGACAGACTTACGCACTGGCAGTCAAAAGTAGGAGGGGAGCCACAAACTGCACTATTCAATAAAATTGAAGCTGCAAATGACGACGTATTTGATTGTTTTGATCCTCAGTCAAAAAGCCAGATTGCTCAATGCGTTGAACCTAAGGAGTCTAGCCATCTCGTTCTAACTTCGCACCGTCGCCTGAACGCTAGTCCAGATAAAGCGTGTCTTGAGTTAACTTGGCCCCAACTCACAAGTCTACTCAAAATAACTGAGCCTCGAATAAAGTCGCTTATCAGAGAAGGCAATATACCGGGGCGAATGCACGTGAATTCACCAAGCAAAGTTTCGCCAAGCCGAGTAGATGATGTTATTGAGTTATTTCGAGATATCAAACAGCAGTCCTTGCCGATGAATGCATCGAATGATGAAGAGTGTCACAATGCTTTGATAGCTTGGGGCGATGACAAAGCATTGTCAAAATACAAACTCAAAACACATGATTTAGTAGAACATGTATGGTCAGGCAAATTGCCAATTTATGCGCCTGACCATCACGATCACTTGTTTGACGATTTTCATTTTTGCACATCGTCACTCGATGAGATATTTGGGAATGACTCTGCTAACACCGAGTATCGAAAACATACCAAAAAACAATCTGCATAAATTACCTTCAATGCTAAAAAGCTGCTATCAAGCAGCTTTTTTTTCGCCTATAGTTTAGGACTCAATATTTAACTGCAAACCATTGATTTTACTTATTATAAAAGGTCATTGATAGTAGGATTTTTTTACAAAAATTCACTTAAATTCGGAGAAGTTGACATTTCTTATTTGGACGACTTCTATAACTTATTGTTTTTACTAGATTAATCTGAAATCAAAAGTTCATTCTGCTAAAATTTCACATGCTATTGCCAAATTATCCACCTTGTTTAACGTAAAACGATTTTGCAGCCATAATTGATATTCAGCCCCTTCAAGTACCCCTCGTTCGGTGCAATCAACATTCCAACGCCTTAGCAGATATCCAGCCATTGCGGCCCTAACATTGATTAACAGTTGGCTATTTTCCATGCCGTAATCCATTTCGATCGCTGTGGCATGTTTGACATTTTTGGGATGAGGCACGAGTTGTAAAGGGATACGGCGCTGCCACTCTTGATCTGCGGGTGCTTGCTCGCTCTCTTTCCCTGACTCTTTTAACGTCACTTTGCTTATTCGCGTTAAAACGAAATCGCGAAAGCTTTGGCTTTTGCGATCAAAAGCACGCACATGCCAACGCAAGCCGTTGTCCACAATAGAGTGCGGTACTAGCTCTCTGGCCCCTGAACCGCTTGACAGCGAGGTATAAATCACGCTGACTGCTTTCTTATTCAAAATAGCTTGCACCAAGCGCGCAACAATAAAAATGTTCGGTACGTTTAGGTTCGACGGTGACTCAACTGGGTAATCTACATCGCCAATGGCATCAAAGCCGTCAGAAATATCATTCGCCAGTTTAACTAAGGTACGAGTAGCATCATGTTCAAACACCGGTTGAAACTGTTCAGTTTGAAAGTAGCGCTTTTCAGCAGTGTGATAACGAAGGTTATTTGGGGCTAGGGTTTTATAAAGGCTAAAATCTTTTGAGCTGGCTGATAAACCCACTTCAAAACGATTGATTAAATCTTGTCGATATATCGCCCCTTTGAACAGCAAGCAAAAATCGATGTAAGCGAGACGTTGTTTCTGGGCAAATCCAAGTGTATCTAACATGTTCAAACTCTGGCACTAACAAAGGCTAACCAGTGTGGTTTGTTTTCACTCGGTTGTAAAGCAATCACATTTATTAGTCATAGGTTAGAGCGAGGTTATATATTCAGCCAGCGTGTGACACTTTACATTGATTTACTTTGCCCTGGGCAATGTGCTTGTGCTTCATTCTTTGTGCCACACGGTTTGTTTTTGTTTTATGGTTGGAGTTTATATGTGAAACTTTAATATTTTCACATATAGGATGTTATACGCGACGTGCAACCTTGGTTTTTGTACATTATTGAAAACAAATATCAGCATTATTACACTGGGATTTGTAAAGACTTGAGCAAACGTTTTGCTCAACATCAAAGCAGTGGTCCCTTATGTGCGAAAGCGTTGCGCGGCAAAGGCCCGTTAAAGATGATCTACGCGGTTTCATTAGTCGATCACTCCGATGCTTTAAAAATGGAGCTCTGGGTAAAAAAGCTCACTAAAGCCAAAAAAATACAATTAATCAGTGGTAAGTTAGCCTGCCCTTTCGATGTTAAGCTGGCGTCACTTGTGACCCTTTGACTCGAATATGTTTGGCATTTTCTAAGCTGTGCACATGTGTTGCAACTTAAGTGAGTAACGCACTGGGCACATCTTAATCAACCCGTTAATAGGTCTGTTTATGCACACGTTTCCTGTCACCGAGAATGTATCACCTGAATTACTGGCTATTGGCGAGCGCCATTGGCAAGCTCTGACTGAGCACCACTCGTTTAACCCTCAATGGCAGGTACACAAAGCGCAAATTTGTCAGGTGTTTGCATTGAGTGATTTTGTCGCTCGCCAGTGTATTCAGCACCCACAATTTATCGATGAGTTACTGACCCCTTTTAGCCAGCAGCCAAGTGAGCCCGATTACACCGAGTTGCTCAAATCTGCCTTAAGCGATGTAACCGACGAAGATCAGTTACACAAAACCCTGCGCTTATTTCGTCATCTGCACATGGCCCGTATTACCCTAGCCGATGTGACCAATACGCAAACCATTGAAGATTCTTTGTATCGTGTATCGGCTTTATCGCAAGCGCTTATTGTGCAAGCCAGTTTGTGGCTGCGCACTCAGTTATCTGCGCGCTTTGGCTTGCCAATGGGGGAGCTAGGGGAACAGCACATGTACATCATAGGCATGGGTAAGCTAGGCGGGCGAGAGCTAAACTTTTCTTCTGATATTGATTTGATTTTTACTTATCCAGAGCAAGGCATGACTCAAGGTGGGCGAAAGTCTATTGAACACCAGCAGTTCTTTACCAAATTGGCGCAAAAGCTCATCACCGCGCTGCATCAAATTACTGTAGACGGCCAAGTGTATCGAGTCGATATGCGCCTGCGCCCCTTTGGAGAAAGTGGCCCCTTAGTCATGCATTTTGCCGCCATGGAAGATTACTACCAAGAGCAAGGCCGAGAGTGGGAACGCTACGCCATGGTTAAAGGCCGTGTGCTCAACCCTGATGACACTTACTATCCAGAAATTGCTGACATACTTAGGCCGTTTATTTACCGCCGTTATTTAGATTACAGCGCGCTTGACTCGCTACGTAAGATGAAAGCGATGATAAAAAAAGAAGTACGTAGACGCCAACTAAGTAACAATATCAAACTTGGCCAAGGGGGCATTCGAGAAGCTGAGTTTATCGTTCAAAGTTTGCAACTTATCCGTGGTGGGCGCGAACCTGCACTGCAAGAGCAAGGCTTACTGCACAATTTACAGCTACTGATCGACATGGAGATCTTACCAAGCAAAGACGCCACAGCCTTAAAGCAAAGCTACTTGTGGCTGCGTAAGGTAGAGCATTGCTTGCAGCAATTCGATGATAAACAAACCCAGGTACTGCCCGATAACGACATAGATAAACGGCGCCTGTGTACCATATTAGGTTTAAAGGATTACCAAGAATTTAGTGCTCAACTGGCAGAACATACCGGTGTTATTCACGAACAGTTTTTACTGCTTATTGGCGAAGAAGCCGCACCTGAATTGGATAAAGACGACGATGCGCTTTCGCCATTAGAAGACTTATGGTTATTGCCGTTGTCCACTGAGGAGCGTGAAGAGCTGCTCGGACAGTGGCTTAACCAAGAACAGGCTCAACCCTTTAGCCATGCCTTAGGGGAGTTTGCTGACAGCTTAAGCGCTAGTCGAATTGGACAGCGGGGCGAGAACATTCTGAATAAGCTCATTCCACAGTTGCTGTTGATCATTTTGCAGCAATCTCCTGATACGGCGAGTCAAAGCCTGAACCGCTGCTTACAAGTGTTTCGCGCTATTTATGGTCGTACAGCGTATTTGGATTTGTTGTTTGAAAATCAGGGAGCATTGAAGCAATTAGTCAGCTTGTGTTCTTCCAGCCCGTGGGTGACTGACCAAATAAGCCGTTTTCCTCTGTTGCTTGATGAATTGCTAAACCCAGCGCAACTGGTTAACCCCACAGAATTAACTGAGTATGACGCTGAACTCAGATTGGCAATGTTGCGCGTAGACGAGACCGACTTAGAACAGCAAATGGAAGCCCTACGGCAGTTTAAGCTTTGCCAACAACTTAAAATTGCCGCTGCAGATACCACTGGTGTGTTACCTGTGATGAAAGTCAGCGATCATCTGACCTTTCTTGCCCAAAGTATTATTCGCCAAGTGGTGAACTTGGCGTGGCAGCAAATGACCGAAAAATACGGTGAGCCAGACTATCCACAAGACCCAACTGAACAACACGATATGCTCAGCCGAGGTTTTGCGGTCATTGGCTACGGAAAACTGGGCGGTTATGAACTGGGTTACGGATCAGATCTTGATCTTGTATTTCTGCACAATTGTACCAGTAGAGCAGCAACAAACGGCCCTAAGTCTATTGAATCTGGTTTATTTTATCTCAAACTCGCACAACGTATTTTACACCTATTTAATACCAAAACCGCATCAGGCAATCTGTACGAAGTCGATATGCGCTTGCGCCCATCGGGTAGCGCTGGGTTACTTGTTTGTCATATCGATGGCTTTAGTGAATATCAAACCCAAACCGCCTGGACTTGGGAGCATCAAGCACTAACACGGGCGCGCTTTATTGTAGGTAGCCCGAACCTTGCTCAAGCATTTTCAGTGGTGCGTCACCAAATACTTGCGCAAAAACGTGACCTTAAACCACTGCAGGAAAGCGTCACGCAAATGCGAGAAAAAATGCGCAAGCATTTAGGCTCTTCCTCAAAAACTGGATTCGATTTGAAACAAGACAGTGGTGGAATAGCAGATATCGAATTTATCGTTCAATATTATGTATTGGCTTACGCGTGGGAGTTTCCCGCGCTGACCAAGTGGCCTGATAATGTGCGAATTTTACACCAATTAAAAGCCAGCGAGCTTCTCAGTTCACAAGACACCGAACTACTAGCCGAGGCTTACTTAACCTATCGCAACACCAATCACAGATTAGTGCTTCAGCAAGTAGAACAAGCCCCAGATGGCGGTGAGTTTAGCGCTTTGCGCGAAGGCGTAGTGCGTATATGGCAGCAGATATTTGCGGAGTAACCTTATAAGGCTTTGGTTGCGGCTAACGTTAAGATTAGCGAACGACTTTACAGTTATCTTGTAAGTATTCACTGTTAACCGCGGTGATCACCAGTGAGCGCTGCTTAGGACATACATAGGCTTTGACGGTACCGTCAAAGTTGCTATCAATCGCTCTGGCTATTTCATCTAAGCTACCGACGATGGAATTATCAATTTGAAATGGGTGCTTAATAATAAAGTCACGATTAAGCTCCCAGATCACCTGCATGCCTTCAGATTGGGCGTACGTGATAATACTGTCTCTCAAGGTGGAACCAGCCTTAAAGGAGCGGTGCTTGTACTCACCGACCCAGTTAGCCGGTAGTGGCTTTTGCAGGCTTTCCATTTTGCGCAACCGTTCGCCTAAGGGCTTGTCTGACATATTGACCACATTGACAAAGTCACCAATATTTTCTTCTCGTGGATGGCGAGAAGACAGGCGATACTCGGCGTAAAAATCAGTCATATTCTGTGACACAGACTTTGGCCCTTCTCCGCCTTCAGGGATAGGTGCATTAATGTTTATTTGCTGCAACACAATAACGAAGATCGCAATCACAATCAGCGCCAGCGCTAATAGCGCGTGTCGCCACCAAGCAAACGATGTCGATTCACTGGGATTGTGTTTCATTACTTGCTTATTACCTAAATTAACCGTTTTGTTTACGGTGGGTTAATCGTCTTATGTGACTAATCATAAAGTGATGGCTCATCTTTACTGGGCCGCGTTTTAAAGCGTTTATGCATCCATAAATATTGCTCTGGTGCTTCTAAAACCAGCGTTTCTACCATTTTATTCATCCGTGCTACATCTAGTTTATCGTCACCAGAGGGGAAATTCTCCAGTCCTGGTAGCACTTTAATTTTATAACCGGTTGCGGTTCTAATGGATGCAAGAAAGACCGTCTCGCAATTTGCTTCTTTGGCGAACAACAAAGAGCCGGTTGTCGTCGCGGCTTTGTCCACTGCAAAAAAGGGCGCAAACTCACATTTGACTCGACCATAATCTTGATCAGGTAAATAGAAACACACCTCTTTTTCATTTAGCGCCTGAATCAACCCGCGTACATCACGCTTGTGCACCATGTATTTATTTGAGCGGTTGCGACCGTGATATTGCATGTATTCCATTAAGGGGTTGTTATGCTTGCGATAAAACGCCACCGAAGGGTTTCGCAGCCCAGCCACACGTACTGCAAACTCTAGGTTCATGTTGTGAATAGCATAAGCCAATACGCCTTTTCCTTTGGCTAAAATAGCCTCAATATGCTCGTACCCTTCAAACTCGCTCATTCGCTTGATACGCCACGTGGGCCACCACCACCCCATGCTCGCTTCTAAAACCGCCATACCGGCATTGTCTATATTGGCCTTAAGCATTTTCTCGCGTTGTTCAGGCGTATATTCAGGAAAGCACAGGGCTAAGTTACGTTTAGCAATTTGCACCCGTTTTTTTGCCAGCACAGATAATAACTTACCTATGCCTTTTCCGATGTACCTTTGCACGCCATAAGGCAGCCATGAAATGGTGTAGAGCAGTATAATACTGAGCCAAGTTAACCAGAATCTTGGATGAAAAAAGCTAACAGAAAATTTAGGGGCTTCAACAACAGATGGGCTCAAAGGTGGCTCCGGTGGACAAAAAGGACGGTATTGTAATCGACTAAAGGCTGATTGCTAATTAACTGAGTATATATTTTCATTTACATTAATCTATATATACTGAAAGTGACGTAAATTGATGACATTCAGTATTGCTGATAACGCTAAAACATTTTGAATAACCGGAAATTAAATGCCGCAACCTAACGTACTCGACGCTTACTATTGTGGTCTTGAAGCCGTAAACAGCGCCTCGTTACATATCAGCAAAGACCAACATATACAGTTTGCGAACAGCGCTGCCTGTACGCTATTTGGGTACGACGCTCAAACCATCACAACCATGTTGGTCAGTCAGCTATTAGAAAATTTTTATTCTGATAAGCATCAGCCTTTCGATGAGCATTTGTTTTACGCAGAAGCCAAAGACAGCGCACCGCTGAATGACATATTCAAGTGTATGATTTTAAACAACGAGCATCTTATTGCTGAGGTGAGCGTTAAACCTGTTGCATGGCTTGATACCGACCCATCATACGTTTTAACTATAAACCCAAGTAATATTCGCCCGCCTACAAGTAACGAAGTATACGACATTATTCATCGTATCAACGTTGCCACCACCGTTGCTGAAATCGGCGTTTGGGAGTTTAACTTAGAACAACAGAAGCTCATTTGGGATGAGCAAATGTTTATCCTGCACGGCAGCGACCCAAGCGGATTTAGTGGCAGCTTGAACGATTGGAGCGACTTGCTACACCCAGAAGATAAAGAAGATGCATTACAAAGTCTCACTCAGTCGTTAACCAATATTGAAAAACTTGATATCGCATTTCGTATCGTTACCCCTTTGGGAGACACACGGCATATTCGTGCTTTTGCGAGGCCCGTTCGCAGCCCCAATGGGGAAGTATCGAAAATCATTGGGGTTAATTACGACATTAGCGCACAGCAGCAACAACAAAAATGGTTAGAAAACGGCTTACACAGTAACGAACTACTGATTAAGGTGTTACGAGAAACTGATAACGCCGTTGTGATCACAGATGAAAACGTAAATATAAAATGGACTAATCCAGGCTTTACTCGCATTACCGGCTACTACCTTGAGGAGGTACAAGGCAAGAATCCAGGCCATATATTACAGGGGCTACAAAGTAGCCCTGAGAGTATTGCTCAAATGCGCCAAGCGGTTGCCCAGCGAGAACGCTTTAACGTAGAAATTTTAAATTACTGCAAAGACGGCTCGCCGTTGTGGCTTAAAATCAACAGTCATCCCACATTTCAAAATGGTGCATTCAGCGGCTTTATTGCCATTCAAAGTGACATTACCGAGCAAAAAAATGCCGAGCTCGCCTTGCTTAAAGCCAACCGAATCCAAAAAGCCATTCTTGATAGCGCACACTTGCTCATGGTGTCGTGCGACGCCGACGGGCGAATTTTAACCTGTAATCAAACCACCTTAACCGTGTTGGGCTATGGGCAAAACGAATTAAAACAAGACGCGAATATTCAACAATTTATGCTGCGCTCAGAGCTGCTCAAGTTTGCCAGCCAATCCAGTCAACACGCTCAACACCCTCTTGAGGCGTTTTTCTACCTTGCATCACAGGGTGAAGTGGATGAGAACGAATGGACATTTGTCACTAAAAACGATTATCAAATCCCTATGGAAGTGGCAGTTACTGGAATATTTTCTCCAGAGAACACATTAGAAGGCTACCTGTTAGTTGCTCGAGATATTAGCCAAATAAAACGCTTCAAAAAAGAGCGTCAGCGCCAACAAGATCTATTAGAAACCACAGGAGAAATGGCGAAACTAGGAGGCTGGGAGCTAGACCTGAACAGCAATAAGGTGACTTGGTCAGATCAGGTTTATCACATCCATGAATTACCTATTGGCTCTGAAGTTGATTTAGAAAAAGCCATGGAATATTACCCTGAAGAAGCTCGCCCTGTGGTAGAAGAGGCGATTAATAGCTCAATTGCCAACGGCAATAGATGGGATTTACAAGTCCCCTTTATCACCGCCAAAGGAAAGCACATTTGGGTGCGAGCGGTGGGCTATGCCGAATATCAAAATGATGAGCCTGTTATTCTGCGCGGCGCTTTTCAAGATATCACCGAGATGAAAAAGGCTGAAGAGCAAGCTAAAGAAGCCAGTCGCACCAAAAGCGAATTTTTAGCCAATATGAGCCATGAGATCCGCACGCCGATCAATGGCATTGTGGGCATGAACGATTTACTGTTAGCCACCGAGTTAACCAAAAAACAGCGACACTTTGCTGAACTAGTCCACAGTAGCAGTGAATCACTGCTGTTGCTGATCAACGATATATTGGATTTTTCTAAAATTGAGGCGGGTAAATTAAGCATTGAGTCTATCGATTTTGATTTGCATTTATTGCTTGGCAATATTATCGATACCTTTGCGAGTCGCGCTCAACAAAAAGGTCTTGAGCTGATTTTTGATTTACACCCAGATGTGCCCCAATGGATAGCAAGCGATCCGGGGCGTATCAGGCAGGTACTGAACAACCTACTGGGCAATGCGATTAAATTCACCCATCACGGGGAGATTATTTTACGCATTACGCTTGATGGCGAAAAACAGCTGAAGTTTTGTATTATCGATACCGGCATAGGTATACATGAAGATAATCAAGCAGCCTTATTTTCAAAATTTATGCAGGTTGATTCGTCCACCACTCGCAATTTCGGCGGCACAGGCTTAGGGCTCGCCATTAGTAAACAACTCAGCGAGTTACTTGGTGGTACCGTTGGTGTAAGCAGCCGATGGCAACAAGGCTCTACGTTTTGGTTTACAATTGCTTTAGAAGCCTTTTCCCGCGGGCATGGCACAAGTACACCGTGGTTTCCTGAACTGGATAGGTCGCTGCAGGTGTTAGTGGTAGACGATAACCCTACCCTCAGTGCCATTTTGGGTCAGTGGTTAACGACACAGAATATTCAAGTTTATCACGCACAAAATGCCTCACTCGCCTTAAAACGTTTACGCGAGCAGCAATTGAGTAGCGCTAAAATTGATGTCGCATTAATCGACACCAGCCTACCCGGCATCAACGGTATTGAACTGACCAAAGCTATTCGTAGCAATGATCAATTCGCCAAGCTGCATGTTATTTTAATGACACCCCACGACTGGTTAGAAACCGGTACAGCAAGTCAACTTTCAGGCCCAGTCAGTTATATTGCTAAGCCCGTAAAACCCGCTTCATTAGGGGCTGCATTTTCAGGTGCGCTGTCAAGCAGCTCTCCGGCAAAGGCAGTTCAAGAAGAGCCTGATGTAAAGCTGCTCAATAAGTACTTTCAAACCCCGAATATTTTATTGGTTGAAGATAACTTTATTAATCAACAAGTCGTGATTGAAATGTTGAAGAAGCTACACTGTAGTGTTCAAGTCGCTGAAAATGGCCAAGAAGCCATTCACACGTTAGAGGATGCAGACAAAGGGTTTGATCTTATCCTAATGGATTGCCAAATGCCGATAATGGATGGCTATGAAGCCAGCCGCAAAATCCGCAACAATCTACATAGTAACTACGCCTCAACGCTGCCCATCATTGCATTAACGGCAAATGCCATGAAAGGCGATAGAGAAGCCTGCTTAAGCGCAGGCATGAACGCCTATCTGTCAAAACCTATTATTTTGGCTGAGCTAAAAACCGAATTGCAAAAGTGGCTTAAATAAAGGCGCACAAGCGCAAGCCTTCTAACCTGCAAGCCTACATAGGTTAATAGTCAGTGTTAATCGCGTTGAGTTTCTTTTCAAACTGCTCCATGTGTTCATCTTTTTCATAATCAAAATGATATTGGTTATGAAAACCAAAGCGCAGTTTTACTAACTGGTCTTCCATGAAAATGGTGTAGCCGTCATAATCACTAAAGGCGGTTATGCCCCCCAGAAAGTAACCTTCCCCTTTTTTTTCACCGTTTTCGCGAATTTTTTCAAATATCGATAGGATAAACTTACTGTCCATTTCATTTTTCATATTGCCGCCTTTCGTTGCTTACTCTTGGTGTTCGCTTTGTATTTGCTTTATTAACTTAGGACGTCTGCAATTATTACGCCTGATTAAAATTGTCATCAAAAGCGAATAATGTTGTGCTCTTGAGTTGGTTATCTATTAGGTCATGCGGGCGAATGGGCATTTTATCAATATGCACATTTCCAATTTATCCATGGTGAACAGCCTGACGATATTAAGTCGCTATAGGGTAAAAATGGGCTAGGTAACGGAAAAAATCACTCATAAACGCATATAAAAAAGCCACTGCTAAAAACAGTGGCTTGATATTTTGTCGCAGGCTTCGCCTTGTTAGTCTATCAAAGCTTGATACGCTATATTTTTGAAATCTTTATTGTACGAGAAATAACTAGATGGCATGACTTGGGTCATTGAGATCACGATCATCTGCTCTTTAGGATCAATTCGAAAGTAAGTAGATGCCGCACCCGCCCAACCATAATCTCCCGCAGATCCCATGGTATTCGCGCCTTGTTCATCAACCGTAACCGACATGGCTAAGCCATAGCCTTCTCCCGTAGAGGACGGCTCAAATGGGATTAGGCTAGTCGGCAAATGGTTGGTTCGCATGTATTCCACCGTTTTACGTCCCAGAATACGTTTTCCTTGGTACTCACCACCATTTAGCAACATTTGGGTAAAGGTATAATAGTCTTCTATGGTCGACACTAAGCCGCCGCCACCCGATTCAATTTCAGGTGCAGACAAGTAATCCCCTAGCGGTTCATTTTCCATAGGCACGGTCTGGCCCTGTTGATTTATCACATAGATTTGCGCTAAACGATTTTGTTTGTCTTCTGGCACATAAAAGCCGGTGTCGTCCATTTCTAATGGCTCAAAAATGTGTTGTTCAAAATACGCACCTAAGGTTTGCCCAGATAAACGCTCAACCAAGATACCAATAATGTCGGTTCCTATGCTGTAATTCCATTTGCTGCCGGGCTGATGATTAAGAGGCAGTTTCGCTACCTCTTTGAGCAAATCTTGACGTTTAATTTGACCTGAAAAAAGCGCAGACTGTTGATACAGTTTGTCCACTGGGCTTTGTGTAAAGCCATAGCTAAACCCCGCAGTATGGGTAAACAATTGCTTGATGGTCATGACCTTGCTTGTGTCTTCAAGGACCATGTTTTCACCGTCCATACCTGCGTAAACCTTTAGGTTTGCCAGTTCTGGTAAATATTTACTGACAGGGTCGTTCATCTGAAACTTGCCTTGTTCCCACAAGGTTAATGCGGCAACCGCCGTAATTGGCTTTGTCATTGAATAAATACGAAAGATGGTATCTTCTGACATCGGCGCTTTGGCTTCGCGATCACGATAGCCTACACCTTCAACGTGCACCACTTTACCTTTGCGAGCGACTAGCGTTAATGTACCCGCCAGTTTCTGCTCATCCACAAAGGCTTGCATAGCAGGCTCAATGCGCTCTAAGCGCGCTTTTGACATACCCACTTTTTTAGGGTTAGTGGTGCGTATGTCAGCTAGGGCGCTTTGGGCGAGTAAGGCACTCGCGGCGCAGGCTAACAGCAATTGGTTGGTTTTATTCATGATTGCCCCATGGTTTGTTTATTCAGCTAAACAGGGTATATCATACTAATGTGACAAATCATCAAATTTAACAATACCTTAACATCACGTTTGGATATAACGCGCTAAACACCAATTTAGAGCCCTCAGTGCTTGTTATCGCTAAGACGATTTGACCCACATATCATTGTCGTTTTTGTGGTATTTCTGCTTCACCGCTGACCATGCTACCTTGTGGGAAACCTCTTCTCGGCTTTGATTGCCGCGTCTGTCATCAGCGTCTTTATATTCGTCCCACGCATTGTTAAATGCCGCTAGATAAATACTTTGGGCCTCAGGTGGCAAGGCATTTTGTACACTTTCAGGTAAGTCTTTATGGTTGTCATATGGCATAGGATAGTCCTCCTTGCGGTGTTTAGACCTGTGAAAAGTCTATTCAAAACCATAGAGAAGCAAGAAAGATTCCTAAAATGATGTGCTATTTGACAAGCAGTCACAGCGCTCACCCGTAGCTGAGTCGAGTGATAATCTGTGGCAATCAGCTGCTTGGCTAAATGGGGATTTACTTCACTTCAGCCCCGAACTATGGGTAAAAAACACAACGAAGCTGCAATGTTTACACAGGCCTATTTGCCGCGAATAGCCTTGATTATTTTGCCTACAACCGACACAGCTAACAAGACTAAGCCACCGGCAATAATGCCAACGATACCTTCAGCCACCACAGGCAACACGGCCGCTACTACCCCGCCTTGTTCCGTAAGTGGGTGAATAATGCCTTCCACCACATGATGAATAGCAGGGATACTGTGTACAACAATGCCACCACCCACAAGAAACATAGCGGCTGTACCAATAATGGCTAGAGACTTCATCAGTAACGGCGCAATGATCAATAAGCTTCGTCCAATAAAACGCTGAATTGCGTTAAATGAACCAGACACGGATTTACGCAGCATGTATAAACCGGCGTCATCGAGTTTCACAATCCCTGCTACAAGTCCGTAAACCCCAATGGTTATGGCAATGGCAAGTGCCGATACCACGGCAATTTGGGTACTTAGAGGTTCAGCCTGAACCGTCCCTAATACAATCACGACGATTTCAGCAGATAAGATAAAGTCAGTTCGAATAGCACCTTTAATTTTGTTTTTTTCTAGGGCGACTAAATCCACTTTCGGATCTGCGATGGCATTGAGTTTTGCTTGGTGTTCGGCTTCACGCTCTTCTTTGCTGTGCAGCCACTTGTGGGCCACTTTTTCAAATCCTTCAAAACACAAATACAAGCCACCAATGACCAGCAGTACAATAATAAGCCAAGGAATAAACGCACTAATGAGTAATGCTGAGGGCACCAAAATCAGCTTATTTAGAAAAGAGCCTTTGGCCACGGCCCACACAACTGGCAGTTCCCGTTCTGCTTTCACGCCCGACACTTGCTCGGCATTTAGTGCCAAGTCATCTCCTAACACCCCTGCCGTTTTCTTGGCTGCTACTTTGGACAGTACTGCCACGTCATCCAAAATAGTGGCGATGTCATCAATTAATGCCAGTAAATTTGCAGCTGCCATGCTTAGCTCCTAAAGCGAGAAAATTTCAAAAGTGGGTTAACGTAAATTATTTACGCTACTGGCCAATATGTTGGGGTTAGCGTTGTTAAGCTGAGGCGCTAACATAGCACTGAGAGGGACTAGCTGTACATTTTCTTGTGCTAGGGTTGGTAGTCTTTTTTGCAAATATGCAATGGTTTGCTTATGAGGATGACCAATCGCTATTGAGCGCCCATATTTGCGCGCTTTTCTGACCAGCAAATTAAATTGCAGGGCTATTTTGTCTTCCGCTAAAACGTTATCCAGAAATACATGCCTGCGCAGTGCTGGTACGTTCTGTTGTTTGGCAATGGCTTCTGCTTGGGTTTGCGCGCTTGTTCGACTGTCAACAAAAATGAGTCCGTGGCGATGCAGATAATCCATGGTGGTACGCATGGGTGTTTCTAATTGGGTTAGGCGACTGCCCATATGGTTGTTCATACCCAGCGCATTAGGCACGCTAGCAAAAGCAGCATGTAGTGTTTGCACTATTGTTTTGTCATTCATGCTGGCCAGTAGCACATTGGCTTCTTGCTTGAGCCCCGCCATGGATTCCATTGGCATGTGCAGCAAATATTCTCTGCGTTGCTCATGAGCTAACAAGGCATATTTTTGACTAAAATGCTTGTGGGGTAAAATCGATATCGCAACGTTTACCGGTAGCGTTAAGGCTGCCGCATCTCGATGATGGTTATTCCCTACATCATCAATGATAATCGCGATTTGGGCACTAATTTGGCCACTAGTTTGGGCGCTAATTTGGGCACTAAAGGCTGGCATGGCAGGTATCAGAGTTAACAACGCCGCAATACACATAGCTCGGCTTGAAAAAATTGGCATGCTAAATACTATCCTTTAGTGCTTTATCCACTGCGTAGGGTTGACGGGATCGCCCTTGTAGCGAATTTCAAAATACAAATTAGGTGAAGATTGGCCGCCACTTTGACCTACCAGAGCAATAGGCTCACCCGCAGTAACCGTATCCCCTGCTTGATGCAATAACGCTTGATTATGACCATACAAACTCATGTAACCATTACCATGGTCAAGCACAATCACTAAACCAAAACCGCGCAACCAATTAGCATACAAGACTTTACCATGATGGATAGCGATAACATTACTACCTTCGTTACCTTCAACAATGACCCCCTTCCAGCGCACTTGTCCTTGCCGCTTGGTGCCAAATAACTTGCGCACTCGACCGTCGGCGGGTTTTAAAAGTTTGCCTTTTAATTTTGCCAAACCGTCAAAGCTTGTTGGTTTTTGGGCTGCAAGGCGCTCAGCTTCAGCAATTGCTTTGCGTAAATTCTGTTCGTTTGCTTGTAACTCTTCTATTTTAGCCGCGTCACTCTCTATTGCTGACTGCACTTTGCTTAATGTCTGTTTTCGACTGGCTTGTTCTTGGGTAAGCGTGGCTTGCTGTGCTTGTTGACGATCAAGTAGGTTTTGCAAACGATCTTGCTTTTCAATCAGGGTCAGATTGACCTGAGTAAGCTCGTCCCCTAATTGCCGAAATTCGTCAATTAGCTCACGTCTAGCTTTGTTCAAGTATTGATAATAGGTGATGGTACGTTCGAATTTTGCCGGGTTTTCTTGGTTGAGTAGCATTTTGGCGTAGTCATGATTGCCTGTCATAAATGCACTGCGTATTTGCTTGGCAAGTATATCTTGCTGCTGAGCAAGTTTTTGTTTGATTTCGCTCTGGCGCTTCTTCAACGCGCGTTGTTCTTGCTGATTAGCTTTAAGCTCTTTCTCTGTTGTATTGAGTGCAGTGGCTGCTTTGGCAATTTTTAATTCACTTTGCCTTAACTCTGCTTGCAGGCTTTTCGCTTTGGCGAGTTGCTTAGCCACCTGTTGTTGCTTTCGTTTTATCTGCTCTTGTAATGCTTGTAGCTCGTCTTTAGATTGCGCAAACGTTTGGCTTGGCAACAAACAGACAAACAAAAAGCACCATAAGCATGGTGCTTTTTTGTTTTTCAACCATAACAACAATGGCAGCAAAGGAGTTACTTAACCAAAGTAACGATAGGCTTGCCCGTCATCTCTTCGGGTTGCTCCATTCCCATTAAATGCAACATGGTAGGGGCAACATCGCTCAATGTGCCGCCTTCACGCGCTGTGGTTTTCTGGCCAACATGCCAAAACGGTACAAGCTCACTGGTATGTGCGGTGTGAGCTTGGCCGGTCGCTTCATCAGCCATCTTCTCAGCGTTACCATGGTCGGCTGTAATTAAACAATCACCGCCAATTTTTTCAATCGCCGCCACTACGCGACCAATACAAGTATCAACGGCTTCACAGGCTTTTACTGCGGCGTCAAAGTTACCTGTGTGGCCAACCATATCGCCGTTAGGGTAATTACAAATAATCGCATCAAACTTGCCTGACTCAATCGCTGCAACCAACTTATCTGTTAACTCGGTTGAGTTCATTTCTGGCTGCAAATCATAAGTGGCGACTTTAGGTGAAGGGATCAAAATGCGCTCTTCGCCTTCGTATAAGTCTTCTTTACCACCACTGTAGAAAAACGTTACGTGAGCAAATTTTTCTGTTTCAGAGATGCGCAATTGAGTTTTACCATGGTCGGCTAACCACTCGCCCATTACATTTACCAAGGCAACTGGGGGATAAGCCGCAGGTGCATCAATACTCTCGGCATATTGAGTTAGCATCACAAAGGCACTTAAATCGATATGCTCACCTTTGTCGAAGTCACTAAAATCTAACTCAACAAATGGGCGGCTTATTTCACGGGCGCGGTCAGCTCTGAAATTCATAAAGACTAAGGCATCACCCGCTTCAACCGGTGCAGCATCACCGATAACAGTAGGTTGCATAAATTCATCGTTTTCTTCGCGGCTGTAAGAGTTTTCTAAGCCTTCAACAGCGCTTTCGACATTGAATGCTCCCTCACCTTTGGCGATAACGTTATAGGCTTTTTCAACACGATCCCAACGGGAGTCACGGTCCATTGCGTAATAACGCCCTACTAATGTGGCGGTTTTACCCACGCCTAGCTCTGCAAATAGTTTGTCTGCGGCTTCAAGAGGGTCTTTAGCACTGCGCGGTGGCGTGTCTCGGCCATCTAAGAAAGCGTGTAAGTAGATTTTTTTTGCCCCGCGCTTAGCGGCTAATTTAATCATCGCGAAAAGATGTTCTTGATGGCTATGCACGCCACCTGGTGAAAGCAGTCCCATGATGTGAACGGCTTTATCTTGCTTTATGGCTTTGTCTACATTGTTAACCAGCACTTCGTTTTCGAAAAAGTCGCCGTCTTCAATAGCTTTTGTCACGCGAGTGAAATCTTGATATACCACACGCCCAGCACCTAAGTTCACGTGCCCCACTTCTGAGTTACCCATTTGCCCGCCAGGCAAACCAACATCCATACCGGACGCTGAAATAAGGGTGTTAGTGGTTTCTTTGGTCAAGCGGTCAAGCACGGGTGTATTTGCGCTGGCAATAGCATTATTGGTGGTGTCTTCTCTGTGACCCCATCCATCCATAATAATAAGGGCTAACGTTTTTTTGCCTTGGCTCATGTTTGTCTCCGCTAAAAAGATTGTAAAAAGTAAACTTGGGGGCAGATGGGTAGAATACAAAGTGAAAGTAAACACTTTACCATCGCAGACGTCATATTATCCTGTGTGCGGCGGCGCGTCACGGCCAATTACAGGAAAAACTCGCGCGATTACAAAACCTTATTTTATAAGTTATGGCTAGCCTGCGCTCTGCCTCTGGTTTTAGACAATAATTTCTATATACTTTGCACTCATTTTTTTACCTTGACTGCATCTATGAGGCGCAATAATTATGGAACAAGTGATTGAATTTGCGACAAATCACTACATTTTAGCGGGTTTATTCGTCGCTTTGTTAGTAGCTTTACTTTACTCCACAGTGGCCGGTTCATTTTCAAAACTAAAAGAGCTTAGCACCCATGAAGCAACACTTTTAATGAATAAAGAAGATGCCGTGGTGTTAGATATTCGTCCGGTTGCTGAATTTAAAAAAGGCCATATCTTAGGCGCGAAACAAATTAAAGCCGAACAGGTAACAAAGGGCGATTTTACTGGCCTTGAAAAACAAAAAGACAAACCCATTATTGTTGTGTGTGCAATGGGAATGACATGTAAACGTACCGCAAACCAAATGCTTAAGGAAGGTTTTGAGCAGGTATCCGTTCTTAAAGGTGGGATGAACGCCTGGCAAGGCGCAAGTCTTCCTATTAGCAAATAAACAAAGAGGTATATTTATCATGAATACAGTAGAAATTTACACCAAAGGACATTGTCCTTACTGCCACCGCGCCAAAGACCTATTGGAGCAAAAAGGCGTGACGTACACAGAGTTTAAAGTGGATGTTCAACCTGAACTTCGTCCAGAGATGATCACCCGCGCTAACGGTGGCTCAACCGTGCCACAAATATTCATCGGTGAGCAACACGTAGGTGGCTGTGATGACTTGTTCGCGTTAGAATCACAAAATAAATTAGATACATTACTTTCTGCATAAGCAGAAAATTTAAGGAAGCATAATGGCTGAAGAAAACCAAGCAACCCCAGCAGAAGCAGCACAAGCCGCTCAGGGACCTCAATTCTCAATTCAACGCATTTACACCAAAGACATTTCTTTTGAAACGCCAAATTCTCCGGCGATTTTTCAAAAAGAGTGGAAACCTGAAGTTCAATTGGATTTGGACACACGTAGCGCGTTGATTGAAGAAAATGTCTACGAGATCGTTTTGGCTGTAACCGTAACGGCAATGTTAGGTGAAGAAACAGCCTTTTTGTGTGAAGTACAGCAAGCGGGTATTTTCGCAATAGGCGAAATGCCTGAGCAAAACAAAGCGCACATGTTGGGGTCTTTCTGCCCAAATACGCTTTTCCCTTATGCTCGTGAAACGATTTCTAACTTAGTAAATCGTGGTACTTTCCCTCCACTTAACCTTGCGCCTGTTAACTTTGACGCTATTTTTGCAGCTTACATGCAAAAACGTGCGGCTCAACAAGCTCAAGAGCAAGCACCTACGCAGTTAGACGCGTAAGTACTTAGCCAATGAAACAAACAGTTTCAGTGTTAGGGGCGGGGTCGTATGGCACCGCCCTTGCTTTTTGTCTGGCCAGAAATGGCGTTGCCACCACCCTATGGGGGCGAGACCCAAAGCAAATGCAGCACATGGCTTCTGCCAGATGCAATGAAAAATACTTACCCGGCGCAACATTTCCTGAGCCACTAGCGATTGAAGCAGACCTACACAAAGCGGTCAGCCAGAATAATGATTTACTTATCGTAACCCCAAGTCACGGCTTTTCGGCTTTGCTACGCCAAATTAAACCCATGCTGACACCCGCGCATAGAATTATTTGGGCGACCAAAGGTCTTGATCCAGAGAATGGCAGACTATTGCAAGATGTCGCCCGTGAGATACTCGGTGACACTATACCTTTGGCGGTCGTTTCAGGCCCTACATTCGCCAAAGAAATGGTCGCTGGGCTGCCCACTGCCATTTCGGTATCGTCTACTGACGCCCAGTTAGCAACTGATTTTGCTAACATGCTGCATTGCTCGCGCTCGTTTAGAGTGTACAAAAACAATGATTTTGTCGGTGTGCAACTTGGCGGCGCAGTTAAAAATGTTATCGCAATTGGGGCTGGCTTAGCTGACGGCTTAGGCTTCGGTTCAAATGCCAGAACGGCATTGATTACTCGTGGTTTAGCAGAACTGAGTCGCTTAGGAAGCACACTAGGTGCACAACCTGAAACCTTCATGGGAATGGCTGGTTTGGGTGACTTGGTGCTGACTTGCACTGATAATCAATCGCGCAACCGCCGCTTTGGTTTGGCATTAGGTGCTGGCAAAAGCATTGATGATGCCATTGCAGAAATCGGCCAAGTGGTTGAAGGCTACCGTAACACCAAAGAAGTACACCAGCTCGCGGCACGGCACAATGTTGAAATGCCTATTTGCGAGCAAATTTACCAAGTGTTGTATGAGGGTAAACCGGCAAAAGAAGCTGCTTTGGCATTATTAGGCCGCGAACAAACCTCAGAATAACGCCCGAATATAAAGCAATTTCTGTGTTACTAACTCAGTGCTAGTAAGCGAGTTACAGGCACATAAACACCAAAAAAGCCGCGGGGTCGATTCGCTTCAACTGCAAATGACCCCGCGGCTTTTTATTATGCGCTGCTCGTTGTTATATATTATTCTGCCTGTGGTATTTCATCTTGTTGCGTGGCAAGAGCGTCTTTATCACGTACGTTCTTTTGAACGGTAACGGCTGCAAACAAACTTAAAACATATGCCATAGCATAAAAACCTTTTTCACTTAACGCTAGCTCAGCGTTGTATAAGCCTATCGCTAACAATGCGATAGCAAAGCCAGATGAGGCCCATGATAAGGTTTGGTACATGCTTGAGGTTTTGATGCCTTCGGCCTTATCGCGAATTGTTTTTTGTAACGAGACCATTGAGAACAAACCGTAGAGCATAATGATCAAGTAGTAGCCTTTTTCGTTTAGTGCCATCTGTGCATTGAACAAGCCGATACCATAAGCAACCGCTCCAATAAGTAACGCTGCTACCGACGCCAATGTATATGATTTTGTAGGTGCTTGAATTGTCATTTGTTTGTCCCTCTTTGATAATGGTTAATTAAACCCGCGTCTTGCTGGGGTTAAACTACTATGCTCCTTGGATTAGGTTAAATAAACCCTCTTGCTATTTGTTGAGTATAGATACACTAAAAGTCTATTATTTCGATACCTTATACCATTCCACTTTAATAAGTGATCACTCAGCGAGAGTTTAAAAGGGCTTAAACAAGGCGCATGACTGAATGAATAGTTGTTCTCTTTCGAAGTCATGCAAAGCAGTGTAAGCCCTTTTAAAACTCGCCTGAAAGGAATGCCCCAGCAGCTTTTGCTCTGCGTTCTCACTATTCGAAAGGGAACAACCATTACTTCATAGCGACGCCTTAATCAAAAACCGCTGGACGCATTCTGAGGGGGCACTTATTAATGCGGATTGGTATTAGTGCTTTTGTTTCATTGCTCTTAACTTCATTTGCCGGACAGTCTGCGCCCCGCTGTGATTTATATTGATGAATTCGCTGCACTCGTCACAAATTTCGAACCAGACAGGACTTCTACTACTTGTCCGTCACTGCCTAAAATAACGCTCTGACTGGCTAAGTCATATTTCGTTAAATATTGAGCGATTGAGGTAAAGGTTGTAGTAGCGACTTTACCCTCATGATCTTTGGTCGTGACGTCATCTTGCAACATTGAACCAAACAGCAGCTTAAAGCGGCTGGTGTACACACGCTGGGGGTAAAATACGCACGTGTATTGGCCTTCAATTTAGCCACATCCGTGGTTTGATAAATGGCTGCATTGAGCATGTCTAGGGTGTGCTCAGTGCAATTCTGCAACTGCCCGTTCATTGGGTTTGCAATCACCGAGTAATTTTCATTATGCAGCTGCGCATTTTTGCCTGTAGTAATGATGTCAATTAAACGCGTTTGCATATCAGGCGTGGGAATAATCACTCCCGCGCTTAGCTGATCAGCGCCCCAAAAAAAATCTACTGGGTAATCGGTGACCAACTGGCTTTTGTCTAACTCTCCGCTTTTTTGATACAGGTTATAAATCGCGTAGCCCTTGACCATTTCACCGTCATCTAGGGTGATATCTGAGTATAGAGCCACCGCCGTATGGGTGAAGCGTATCCCTTTGGGTAGATCTTTTTGCGGGCGGCCCACTCTAGCGATAATAAATGCTCGTGCGCCCTGCCCTGCGGCATACTTTTCAACGTTTTTAGCAAAACTGACGATTTGCTCTGGTTCATGTGTACTTGCTTGATTTGCTTGGCTGCCCGCTAACGCCGTGAAAGAAAAAGTTAATGTAAGGACTAACGCTATAAGCCATTGTTTAGAAGATATAGTCATCATTATTGACCTTGCGTGTTATTGTTTTGAATAATGATGACCTGATTTGGCGCAGGGTCTACGGTGACAGTTGCGTCACTAATAACTAATGGCGCAACCTGCGTATTTTTATGAGCATGGCTGTGGCTGCTATGACTACTTTTGATGCTATCAGCGGCTTCGACAATAACGCTGCCGGTGACTAAACTTACACCGCCGGTTACGATTAACGGTGCAGCCACAGCAACACTGGCCACTTTTGCCGTGGACGCTACTCCTTCAGTTAACGCTAACGCAGAATGCTTGCTCGCTTGAGCGCTATGCTGCACTGAGCCCGCAGCATTGGCCTGCGTAGCGCCAATAACAGTGGTACCAAGTATAAATGTCGCGGTAAGTAGCGTATTGATAAGTTTCATCGGTAATCCTTTTTCATTGTTATCAGTAGATATTATTTGTCGCCTGATGGCGCTGCCAAGAGACGAGACACAGATTAAGCGTGAGTATTACCTGTGTAAACAATGACCATTTATGTATACTCAGTTGCAACTAAAAGTATATTAAAACGCTACTTAAAGGGATTTATGAGTCAAATAAGTCAGATCAGCAGCACCTTGAAACAGTTACTGCGCCAACACCAAATCACCTACAAAGACATCGCTAACCAATTAGACATGAGCGAGGCCAACGTGAAGCGTATCTTCTCCACAAATAGCTTCGCATTAGATCGCTTAGAGCAAATTTGTGAAATTTTACAAATGAGCCTTTCCGACCTTTTCATTATCGCCCAGAAACAAACTCAGCAACTGACTCAGCTCACCGAAGAGCAAGAAAACGAATTGCTCGCCAACACTAAGTTGTTGCTTGTGGCTGTTTGTGTACGCGACGCCTGGACGTTCGATGAGATCATTGAGCACTACGATATTGATAGTCATGAATGTGTTCAGTTATTGGCAAAGCTTGATCGAATTAAAATTATCGATTTACTGCCCAACAACCACTACAAATCATTGATTGCGCAAGATTTTAGGTGGATTCCCGGCGGGCCTCTCGAGCGTTTCATGGAACGAGAAGTGATGGTTAAGTTTATGGCGCCAAAGAAGGAAGAACCATGGACCTTTCGCTTTTACTTGCGAGGGCGCTATTCACAAACCTCAGTGGATATTATTCAGCGCAAGCTTAATCAGTTAACGAAAGAGGCAGCGGTATTAAATCAAGAGGATGCAAATCTACCGTTAAGTAAACGCCAGCACTTCGGGATATTGATGGCTATGCGCCCCTGGGAGCCTTCTTTATTTGAAAACCTGCGTCGCAATGAGGTGCAATGAGGTGCATTGAGACAAGCGTCGTCGAGCAATTATCAGTGCGACAAGGCAGACTGCGGCTAATCCCCGCTTCAGCGCTTAAATTCAGGTATTACCTTTGAAGCAGTTTGCTGTTGCCAGCCAGCAGAAAGGAATGCAGCAAGAAGAAGCACTTCTTACTGCTGATGTTGCGCGTTACTGCTCGTCCCGCAAGAATACCAGCTTATTACCTGCGCTTTGTTCTTCACTAAAGCGATAACCCGCGGTGTCAAACTGTTTAAGCTGAGCCACTTCACTCACCTTGTGCTGAATAATATAGCGTGCCATCAAGCCACGGGCTTTTTTGGCGTAAAAGCTAATAATTTTATATTGGCCATTTTTAAAATCTTTAAATACCGGCTCAATAATCTCGCCTTCTAAGGCTTTAGGTTTGACCGCACTGAAATACTCAGTAGATGCCAAATTAACTAATACGTTGTCACCCTGTTCGGCCAATGCTTGATTAAGCTTTTCAGTAATAATATTGCCCCAGAACTGATATAAGTTGGTGCCGCGCTCAGTATCAAGCTTGGTGCCCATTTCCAAGCGGTATGCCTGCATTAAATCTAGCGGTTTTAATAAACCATATAGACCAGACAATATTCGCATATGTTTTTGTGCATATGAAAAGTCTTCTTCACTAAAACTGCCTGCGTCTAAGCCTCCATATACATCCCCGTTAAAAGCTAACACAGCCTGCTTAGCATTCTCATCGGTAAAAGGTGTGTGCCACGCTGCGAAACGATCAGCGTTTAAGCCCGCTAACTTATCGCTTATTTTCATTAATGAACCAATTTGTGCGGGGCTTAACTTGCGGCTGCGATCAATTAGCTGCTGACTGTGCTCTAATAGCTCAGGTTGCGTTGAAGCGGGAGCAATGTCTTGCTTTTCAAAATCGAGATTTTTAGCTGGTGATACAACAAGTAACATGAAAATTCCTTACACTTATTCAGATGGGCTTATGATACCAACAGCTACGCTGGGAACAAACGATTAAAATAGATGAGTTTAATTGTAAAATTCTATCATTAGCGTGGTTTCTCTTACAGCCTTGAAGTACTGTTAACGCCTAATTTATTGCGAGAGAGTTGGTATTAGTGCAATTGCACACTCTGCAATGCGCTTACCAAATATTGATATTCTTGTTCATCGCGAGCGCACAGAATAATTTTACGCAGATTGTTATACCTAATTGATGCTTCACTGACACAACGAATTGCCAACCCACAATGTTCAATCGAGGCAGACGTTACCTCGTTGCAATTCTCTGGTCCTAAAACATTCAACGCAATACTGCGGATATCAGCGCCATCAGCGAATTCAAACGCCTGTCGATATGCCTGAGCGATAAGCGTGTCTTTGCTTACGTGCGATTGAGCATTCAAAGGAACGTCTAATTGCAACGCATTCTGTGCTTGCCACGCAGCATCTGGCGAGCGAGAAATGTTAGCCAAGGTAATTTCGGTAAGCTTACTCACCGACGAATATTGGCAGCGTACTAAAGCATCCACAGCGAGTTGATTTATGTCTTCTTGTAATAGGGTTATTTTTGCTGTCATTGTCGGTGTTTTGCTCGCGTCTACAGGCTAAGGGTTATATTCTATGCTACCTGTTTGTTTTCAGCTGATCTTGGTTATTATTCGCATACTGTCATAAAGATTTAATTCGTTTTCAGTATTGATAGTGGCGTGATCACGCCCCACTATAAACCTAGGAAATTTGAGAACATATACATTTGT
Source organism: Paraglaciecola chathamensis S18K6 (assembly GCA_000314955.1). GTDB lineage: Bacteria > Pseudomonadota > Gammaproteobacteria > Enterobacterales > Alteromonadaceae > Paraglaciecola > Paraglaciecola chathamensis. Next base: position 238,621 of record BAEM01000007.1, read on the forward strand.
TGATTAAAATGTTGTAACTTTACAACATAATGAATTCGAGGTTAGCATGTCCAATCAATTACAAGCACTACGCGATATCACCACAGTTGTTGCCGATACAGGCGACATCGAAGCGATTAAAAAGTATCAACCTGTTGATGCAACAACGAATCCTTCTTTGTTACTTAAAGCTGCTGAGATGGAGCAATATCGCTCACATCTTGAAAATGCTGTTGCTTGGGCCAAAGAGCAATCAGATGACGCTGATCAGCAAATCATTGACGCTGGCGATAAACTCGCTGTAACCATAGGAACCGATATTGTGAATATCGTTCCGGGTCGTATCTCTACTGAAGTAGATGCACGTTTGTCATTCGATACCCAAGGCAGCATTGAAAAAGCTCATAAGCTTATTGCCCTATATAAAGAAGCTGGTATAGATAAAAGCCGCATCTTGATTAAGCTTGCTTCAACGTGGGAAGGCATTAAAGCTGCTGAACACCTTGAGAAAGAAGGTATCAACTGTAACCTAACCTTATTGTTCAGCTTTGCCCAAGCCCAAGCATGTGCTGAAGCTGGCGCTTACCTAATTTCACCTTTTGTTGGTCGTATTCTTGACTGGTACAAAGCGAAAACAGGTAAGTCTGAGTACGCAGCGAATGAAGATCCAGGTGTGCTATCAGTGACCAAGATCTACAACTATTACAAAGAGCACGGCTACAAAACGGTAGTTATGGGTGCAAGCTTCCGTAATATTGGTGAAATCACCGAGCTTGCAGGTTGTGACCGCTTAACTATCAGCCCTGGCTTGCTAGAAGAATTGTCAAATACCGACGCCCCGCTTGACGTTAAATTGAAAGACACTGGCGCTACATCGGCACCAGGCAAGCCGCTAGATGAAGCCGCATTCCGCTGGGAACTGAACCAAGATCCGATGGCAACCGAGAAGTTGTCAGAAGGTATTCGTAACTTTGCCGCAGACCAAGTGAAGCTTGAAACCTTGCTTAAAAGCTATCTGTAATAAAAGCACAATTAAAAGAGCGTCTGTTTAGGCGCTTTTTTTTACTGTATAAAATTGAAAACAATGACTAAGGAGTCTTGCATGACTGCGCTGACTGACACCCCTACTTGGCAAACGCTTGCCTCATTAGCTGACGATGTTAAACAGCAACACATGCGCGACTGGTTCGCTAGCGATACCTCTCGTGCGAGCAAATACCAGCAAACGGCCTGCGGGATAGAGTTAGATTATTCTAAAAACCTAATCACTGACGACGTGCTAAAAGCGTTATTTACCTTGGCAGATGAAAGCCAAGTAACACAAAAGCGTGCCGCCATGTTTAAAGGCGATATCATTAATCACACAGAACAGCGCGCCGTATTGCACACCGCCTTGCGTAACTTTTCCGGTGAGCCTGTATATGTGAATGGTCAAGACGTGATGCCCGAGGTACTCGCTTGCCAAGATAAAATGAAAGATTTTGTTGCCAGCATTCACAGCGGTGAACGCAAAGGTTACACAGGTAAGGCACTAAAACAAATCGTAAGCATAGGTATTGGAGGTTCGTTCTTAGGCCCTAAGATCATGTCTGAAGCCCTTAAGCCCTATTGGTTTGACGGTGTTAAAGTGCATTTTGTAGCCAACGTTGATGGTTGCCATATCCATGATGTGCTTAGCAACCTAGATCACGAAGAAACCTTAGTGGTGATGTCGTCTAAATCATTCAGCACCCAAGAAACGTTGCAAAATACCCTAACCGCAAAAGAGTGGTTTTTAAAAGCCGGCGGTACACAACAAGACATCGCCAAGCACTTTATCGCTGTGTCTTCTAATATCAAGGCCGCCACTGATTTTGGTATGGCCGAAGATAACATTTTCCCTATGTGGGATTGGGTTGGCGGGCGTTACTCGCTTTGGTCAGCTATCGGTTTGCCAATTGCGTTAACCCTAGGTTACGACAATTACCGCCAGCTACTCGAAGGCGCCTTTGAAATGGATCAACATTTCCAAACCGCACCACCCGAGCAGAACCTACCCATACTAACTGCCCTGTTAGGTGTGTGGTATATCAATTTCTTTGGTGCCCAAAGTCATGTGCTTCTGCCTTACTACCATTATTTACGTGGCTTCCCTGCGTATGTTCAGCAACTGGATATGGAAAGTAACGGCAAGAATATCAGCGGAGACACCACCCAAGTCGACTATGCTACAGGCCCAATTATTTGGGGTAGTGAAGGCACAAATGGTCAGCATTCATTCCACCAGCTTATTCACCAAGGGACCTTGTTAATCCCTGCTGACTTTATGCTACCTCTTAATGTACCAAATCAAGATGACACTCATCATGCCATGCTCGCGTCGAACTGTTTCGGTCAAACCCAAGCCTTGATGCAAGGGAAAACCTTTGATGAATGTTATGCTGACCTTGAAGGGAAAGGGCTAGATGAAGCCGAACGCGCTAAGTTAGCAACGCACAAAACCATGCCCGGTAACAAGCCAAGCAATACCTTGTTGTTTGAGAAAATGGATCCAAAAACCTTGGGTTCTCTTGTGGCTATGTATGAACATAAAGTATTCGTGCAAGGCGCAATTTGGGGCGTTAACTCATTCGATCAATGGGGTGTAGAGTTAGGCAAAGAGCTAGGAAATCAAGTGTTAGATAAAATCGTTAACACGGATGCGCCTCTCGCTTTTGACGGCTCAACCAACGCGTTGATTGCACGCTTTAGACAAGCTAACAGTTAATTAGCCCGTGCTAATAAACGAAAAGAGACCTTCGGGTCTCTTTTTTATTGGTATTCTTTAATACCAATTACATTAAATAATTGCTAAGTGGTTAGTTATTTATTATTTATTATTTACTGGAGTGGGAATAATAAAGCGCGTATTGGCAAACTTATTCAGTAATCTGTGCATACCGTACACAGCCATAAGCGTTAAAACCACAGATACAGTAACCGATGTAAAACGATAGAGAGCGTTGTATACCAAGTCTTGTTGCGGCGTTAAATACTGACCAAACAAGATCCCCATTGTAGTCATTGCACCAAAACCAGCACCTGAACCGCCCCCTTCTAACATATGGTAACGAGCAAACAACATTACACTTATCCACAACGCGATACTCACAAACCATAAGATCCCGCTGTGATCGAGTAATATAAACTGCCAAGCCAAACCAATATTACACCCGATCAGTGTGCCAATGGCACGATTGAGCGCTGAACGCCCAGCCCCGTACCAATTTAACGGAAATAATATCAGCACCGACGAGACTTGAGCTGACAATGAGTCTTGTAAATCCAACACCTGAAACACGATAAATGACAAGGTCGCGACTGTGGTCGCCAATATCACTTCATGGCGGCGATTACTATCGGGTTTGGTTATCACCGGAGGTTTGGCGCGCGCCTCAACATCGGGGAAAATGAAATGCATTAACATCGCAAGCAAGATGGTGAGCAAGCTTGCAGCCACATTTGACATCACAAGATCGCTGACCGACGCACTGCTGTAACTTGCAAAGTGCAACTGCATCGACAAGCCCACCATGCCCACAGCACCGAACAAAAAATTAGCGCCCTTCGACATACACGAAAACATAAAGGCGAAGATCATGATAACCGCGATCGTCATAGGAATAGGTTGATCGCCAAACATACCTTGCACCACGAATACAAACGCCGTAACCAGCGCAGCGTTAGCCAGAAATTGACGAATAATATGACTGTTTAAAACCGGCACTAAGCCCAACAAAAGCATCGGATATACCGTAAAGAACGTACCGTAGTTCCAGCCCATGACTTTACTGATGGTAAAGCCAAGTGCCGCGCCAAAAGCAACGCGCAAGCATTGACGCACTTCATTCGCCGTCAACCCTCTATGGGCAGGCTTACTCACACTGCCTTTGCGTATAAACGGCAACTTTAATTGTGGTTTTAACATCAGCTACAACCTAATAGACGTAGTGAATAATGCTGATCACATGGGCCTGCACAGAGCCCAACCAACTGGCTATACCACCTACAGGATGAAGCTGAACGGTTGCTCTTGCTCCTGAGGGTAAGGTTTCAAGTAATTGCTGATTGTCAGTTAATACAATATGCGTTCGCATATATTGAGCATCACGCACCCAGCGGTCAGAATTTTCTGGGTTCGCCAGTGACCCATCAGCATTGAGTTGACCGTCTTTCACACCAGCATCAATCGCCACGACTTTGCCATTAAACACTTCCCCCGGACGGGCATCAAATACGATAGAAGCGGTGTCATTTACTTGCACATGACTTAACGACTTTTCTCTAAAATCCGCCACAATATCGCCCTTTTCAACCACCACAGCCGCCACAGCTGAACCCGCTTGTGCATAGTTACCCGGCTGAAGCTGTAAGTTAGTAACCTGGCCTTTTACTTGCGAGCGTACGTCTGTGTAATCCAGCTGCAGTTGCGCGTCTTGCAACGCGTTTTGGGCTTGGCGAAGAAGCAAATTATTTGCACCATCTTTACCACGTTGGGCTTGATACTTAACGACATCCGCTTGGGCCGCTTCTACTTGTGCTTGCGCAGCTCGATAATTCGCCTTGGTTTGGTCGTACAACTGCCGCGAGACCGTGTTTGATTTAATCAAGCTTTCTACTCGCTCAACTTCTAATTTCAACTCATCTACATCTGCTTTTGACGCCAGTACTTGCGCTTTCGCGGCCGCGATCGACGCATCTAATTGCAGGTTCGTTTGAGATGCACTTTCAACGGCTAACTTGGCCTTATCGACCGCTATTTCGTAAGGGCGCTTATCTAGGCTAAAAAGCACCTGCTCAGCCTCAACGTTCTGATTGTTTTTTACATACACTGTCTGTACTTGTCCGCTGACCTTAGACGAAATATTCACCACAGGATGCAACACTCGAGACTGAGTACTCACCGGCATCCACAAGTCTGCGACCAAAAAGTATGCAAACGATAAAGCAAACACAGCAAGGGCAATATGTACCCAGCGTTTAAACACTTGATCAGGTGCCATGATTAAAGTCCTCCCTCAGTTGGCTTGTCCAGCAAGGCACAAGCGTTGCTTTCGATTTTTTTCAATACGTTAAACATGCCATCAAGTTCTTCGTCGGTGATTCCTTGCGTTAACTCAGTACGCACAGTACCGACAAACGTTTCCAGCGTTTGTAATTGCTGGTTGCCTGCTGGGGTGAACCATAAACACTTGCAGCGCTTGTCACTGGGATGCTCACGTCGCTCCACCAAATTAAGTTCAACCAGCTGATTCACCGTGCGATTTAGCGAAGGTAATTCAATTCCAAGCTCACTTGCTAGTGTATGTTGTGATACACCCTCGCCTAGGGTTCTTAATTTCATCATTACTGACCAACGAGCTTCGGTCATGCCCATCGGTTTAACAGACTGCGAAATAGCGCTTCGCCATAAACGAAACACACGCCCTAACAACCAGCCCATAGCGGGGTTGTTTAGCTTTCTGGGTTGACTATTTTTACCAGCCATTTCGACCTCACATTACTTATATCTTTATCGAAAGATATGAATTTACTTAGCATGCTAACAATTATAAGGGCATTAATTTACTTAGCAAGCTAACTAATAATTTGAAACATTTATAAGAGAGTGTTTTACATAAAGCTTATACCTTGGAGAGTCGCGTTTGAGCGAGTTCAGAACCGGCCCATAAAACCGTATTCATATGGCCTTAACTGCGCCAGTGAGTTTGTATTACATAAAAGTTTAATAATTAATTGACTAAAAATACTTTTTTTGGTGTTATATTATAACATTACCTATAAACATTAATAAAAGCAGTAAGGTCACACATGACAATGTTCAAACTATCCGCGCTATGCAGTGCGCTTATTAGCACCGGCATTTATGCCGTAGAAAAACCAATTCAAAAAGATGAACAGAGTATTGAGACCTTAGTCATTACTGCCAATCCTATCGGCCGGTCTGTTTTAGAGTCTGCCACTCCAGTGACCATTTTAGGCGGTGAAGCACTCGATAACTCCCAAGCGGCCACCTTAGGTGAAACGCTTAAAGGCGTACCAGGTGTAAACAGCACATATTTTGGTCCTGTTGCTAGTAGTCCTATTATCCGCGGCTTAGACGGACCTCGGGTTAAAATTCTACAAAATGGCCTAGACACCTCAGATGCCTCACGTGTTGGCCCTGATCATGTCACCACCGTAGAAGCATCAACCGCAACGCAAATTGAAGTGCTTCGCGGCCCTGCAACCCTATTGTACGGCAGCGGTGCTATTGGTGGCGTGGTTAACGTGGTAGATAACCGCCTTCCTCGGGAACGCCAAGACGACATAAACGGCGAAGTGGCCACTTCGTACGACAGTGTTTCAAATGAGAAAATGCTGTCAGGTGATATCAACGGTGGCACTGGCAACTTTGCCTTTCATGCAGATGGCTTTACCCGTGATAGCGACGACTATGAGATCCCTGATGAAGCGAGTGATGCAGATTCAGATAGCGTGGGTAAATTAGAAAACTCCGCCATTGATGCCAGTGGTGGAACCGTCGGCATTGGCTGGATTGGCGATGATGTAAATGTAGCCTTTTCCTATGCGCGCTTAGATAACGAATATGGTATCCCCGGTCATGAACATGCGCACGAGGATGAAGACCATGACGAAGAAGAGCATGATGAAGAAGATCACGACGCTGAACACGAAGAAGAAAGCGTATTTGCGCGTTTAAAACAAAATCGTTACCAATCTCGCATTGATTGGCAAAACATCGATGGACCATTCACCCAAATCCATTGGCTTAATGCGTACACAGATTATGAGCACAGTGAAATCGAAGACGGCGCTATCGGTACCACCTTTAGCAATGAAGCCAAAGAGTCACGCTTGTGGGCCAAGCATGCTCCTCTTAGTGGCTGGGAAGGCGTGGTGGGTGTGCACTTCACGTCGTCTGATTTCTCTGCGCTTGGTGAAGAAGCATTCACCCCCAGCACCGAGACTAGGTCAACCGCACTTTTTGTGCTTGAAGAAAAACAAACTGGCGTTTTTTTATGGCAACTAGGGGCGCGTTTTGAGTATACAAAACATCAACCTGACAACAGCTTTTTCAGCGAAGATGAGCACGACGATGACGATGCTGATGAAGAGCACGAAGAAATTCATTTCGCTGACGAGTCTTTTAACGCCAGCAGTTTCTCTGCAGGCGTGGTTTACACCTTAAATGAGAAAAGCTCCTTAGCCTTCAATTATGCTCGTTCTGAACGCGCTCCATCTGCTTCTGAGATTTTCTCAAATGGGTTACATATCAGTACTGGAACCTTTGAAGTAGGCGCTGGGTTTGATATTGAATTGGACGACGATGGTTACGAATTAGTGCAGTCGAGTCGCAGCGTTGAAAACGAAGTGTCAAATAACCTTGATTTAAGCTATCGCTACCAAGGCGACACCATAACCGCTGATGTCAGTATTTTCTATAACGACATTGCTAATTACTTATATGAGCAGGACACCGGCCTTGATAGTGAACAACTGCATGGCCACGAGGAAGAAGAATTAGAAGACGAGCACGATCATGAAGAAGAGGTAACACCTGTGTTTATCTTCCGTCAGCAAGATGCCGTTTTATATGGTTTCGAAGCCCAGCTTGACTGGCATTTAAGTGATAATTTACGCGTCGAAAGCTTTGCCGATTACACTCGTGCAAAATTAGACGAAGCGGCCAGTGAAGACGGTAACCGTAATGTGCCACGTATTCCAGCCATGCGTTTGGGTATGCAATTTCATTGGGAAACAGATGACTGGCATGCCGAGCTAGGCGCTACGCATTATGCTAAGCAAGATAAATTTGCTTCGTATGAAACGCAAACAGATGGATATACCTTGGTTTCTGCGGCGATGAATTACTACACCACTGTGGCTGATTCAGATGTCACTGTGTTTTTGAAAGGAAACAACCTGACAGATCGCGTTGCCCGCGTACATTCCTCGTTCTTAAAAGATGTCGCACCATTGCCAGGACGCTCATTCGTATTAGGTGCAAGAGTTAACTTTTAATTGTTTTGCTACGCATTAAAAAGGCGCTAAACCGAAACGGTTTAGCGCCTTTTTTGATTAAACCAGCAATTCACTAACTCTTAAGACACTTAATCGCTTGCTCTAGTTGTGAGCGTGGGCAACCAAAGTTAATTCGCACAAACTGTTTGTCACCAAAATCGATACCCGGCGAAGGACCGACCCCTTTCTCTTCAAAATAGGTTTGCGGGTTTTCTACGCCTAAGCCACTCGCGTCAATCCATGCGAGAAATGTCGCTTGTGGTGCAATCACTTTTAACCCGTCAATTTGGTTAATTTGCTCGACTAAATAGTCGCGATTAGCACGTAAATAGTCTAATTGCTCAGCCAACCAATCATCACATTGAGTAAAAGCCGCCTCGGTTGCTGCTAGGCCCATAACATTTACCCAAGGCACCAAACCTTGGCCTGCTTGATTAAAGCGCTGACGTACTTTGGCATCAGGAATGATCGCAAAAGAGGTACCCAAACCAGCCACATTAAAGGTTTTACTGGCGGCCATCAGGGTCACTGAATTATTCTGCGCACTGCTAAGCTTACCCGCTGGAATATGCTTTGCGTCTTTATCGAGAATCAGATCACAGTGAATTTCATCAGAACATAACATCACGTTATTGGCTGCGCATATGTCAGCGATACGCGTTAACTGCGCCTCATCTAACACACTGCCCACTGGGTTCATCGGGTTACATAAAATAAACAATGTGCATTTTGGATCTTTGGCGTGCTGTTCTAGCACATCGAAATCAAGCATCCACTTGCCATCTACTTCTACTGTCGGTACATCAGCACGGGCTAAGCCGTTTAATTTTGGTGCCGCCAACATAGGAGGATAATTTGGCGTTTGTACAATCACTTTATCCCCAGGTTGGCAAAAGGCTTGGCAGGCCATGTTAAACCCTGGTACCACGCCAGGTGTCCATACCAACCATTCAGGCTTTATCTGCCAGTCATACTGTTTTGCCATCCAATCAACCACCGCTTGAATAGCGCCAGTGGCGTGACTAGGCAGGGTATAGCCCAATAAACCATGTTCAGCTCTGTCTTTTAGCGCATCTAGTATCGGTTGCGCACAGCGAAACTCAGTATCGGCTATCCACATTGGCAGGATTTCGCGGCCTTTATAGCGTTCCCATTTGTAGGCATTCGAAGGGGTTCTATCAATAATTTTGTCAAACTGAATCATTAAAAAAGTCTCTAGGTTTACGTTTGGCTAATTTTCTCAAGAAGCACGGAAAGTTTTTGGGTTAAATCGTCAGCACTAAACGGCTTGGCGACAAAATCTGTCACGCCAAGGCGCTTAGCACTAATGACTAATTCTTTGGTCGGATTAGCAGTAATCATAAAGAAAGGGCAATCTTTGGCTTTGATACGCAACGTTTCCAATATTTGCAATCCGCTAACACTGGGCATTTGCCAATCACAAATCACCAAATTTATACGCTGGGCATCTTCACTTAATAAAAATTTGTTCGCTTTAATACTGCTCGAAAAAGCCAATATTTCACCGCTCACTAGCTCTTCTACAATATGCTCCAACAACGTCAATGTAATATCATCATCGTCTACTATCATTACATTTACATCGTGCAAAATTCTCTCCTTAAAACCACAGTGCTTATCTATAGCAGTGCGCAATATCTTACTAAAATAAACCCAACTGAGCACTGGTTATGTCAGTGAATGACACCCCGATGAAGGGCAGAATACTTTCTGCGATGGGTTTTATTTGTTTTTCAATATAATGTTCATAATCTAACGAGCAGCTTTGATATTCAATAGGTTGTGCACCATTTAAGGTTATAACATAAGCAATTTGCCCTTTGTGCTGATAACGCAAGGGTTTACCGAGCTGTTCATTTTGCTCATCAGCCAAACGAGCAGCCTTTACATGAGGCGGAATATTTTTAACATATTGCGCTAACGGACGCCTGATACGTTTACGATACACCAGATGCTCATCCAGCTCACCAGTGCGTATTTGTGCAACAAACTGCTGAATGTAGGCGCTGACTTCTTGCCCAGTAAAGACCTTCTGGTATAAGGCTAACTGAAACGTTTTCGCCATAGGTGTCCAGTCAGAGCGTACCGACTCTAACCCTTTAAACACTAATTCGTCTTCCTCACCTTGGCGTCGTTTTAAACCAGCGTAGCGCTTTTTACTTCCTAGTTCTGAACCTCGGATTGTTGGCATTAGAAAACGATTAAACTGAGTTTCAAATTCAATCTCTAAAAAGTTCTCAACTTGGTGCTGTTCGGCGATTTGTTCATGCCAGCGCTGGTTGATCGATTGTTGCAATTGCAGCCCCACCTCAAAACCCTGCTGGGCTTGCATTTCGTCCCCTAACCACACAAAAATAGAATCAGTGTCGCCGTAAATGACTTTGTAACCCATGCTTTCGACCCAGGTGGCTGTAGTTTGCATAATTTCATGGCCACGCAGGGTGATTGAACTGGCCAAGCGCGTATCATAAAAAGGACAACCACCGGAACCAAGTACCCCATAAAATGAATTCATCAGTATTTTGATAGCCTGCGAGCGAGCCGCATCTTTATCGCGTTTAGCCGTGTCTCTTTGCTGCCACAACGAGGTAATTATGTCAGGCAAAAAATGCTGCTCACGGCTAAACACAGCACCTTTGAAGCCTTGAATGCCGTCGTTTGGTGCACGTAGCCCCTCGACCAACCCCAGTGGGTCAATTTTAAATGTGCGAATAATTGAGGGGTAAAGACTCTTAAAATCAAGTACCAAAACGTTGCGATATAACCCGGGAGCTGAGGTCATCACGTATCCACCAGGGCTTGCTAGACCACCATCAACGGGCCGATTAGGGGAAATATACCCAGCTCTGTGCAGTTTAGGTAAATAAAGGTTAACAAACGCCGCCACTGACCCACCGACTCTGTTTAACTCAAGCCCAGTCAATTGACTGCGTAAGGTTAGAAAGTCCAACATTTTGGTGTGCTCAAATATCTCCAGCACAAGCTGGCAATCTTGTAGGTTGTATTGCGCCAGTTTCACCTTGTTATGCACAAAGTCGTGTTTAATTTTCGCTAGGCGGTCATCCACATCATCGCTAAGTTTGCCTTTGCCTAAAAGCGCTTGGGCGACAAACTCTAAACTGAAACTAGCGAACTGATAAGTCGCTGTTTTTAGAGCATCGATACCGTCGATTACTACACGCCCGGGCATGCTAATGTAACCTTGATTGACTTCGTTTGGCGCATCTCGCCAATATACCGCTTCACCGCCACGGCCTAAGGTAAGCTTTAGGTTATACAGTTGAGCGCTCTCAATCAGCAGGCGAAAATCGAAATTAACCACGTTCCAGCCAATAATAATATCGGGATCTTGGGTTTGTATTGCAGCGATAAAGCACTGCAGCAATGCTTTCTCATCGGCCACCCATTGAATAAAATCGGGGCCCTGTTGGTTATCGCCAATCATAAACACAGCTTGGTATGTGCTGCTAGCGAACCCAATAGAGTACAGCTCGCCCTTTTCACTGCATTCAATATCAATAGAAAGTACCGAAAATGACGGTGTATATTGGCCGGGTTTGAGCTGACTTTGTGTGTAATTAGGGTATTTAGCAGTGCTTTGCCTAGTCCCTCGAAAATCGACACTGGCGTAGATAAAACGCTCCATAAGATAGCGATCAGCTAAACGTATATCTGCTTCGTAACAGGTAATGCCATGGACCCGTAAGCGCTCTTTAGCTGCATAAACCTGCTTCGCACGCGAGAAATACAGCGCACTCACCGGTTGCTGATCAAAACGCTTTAACGCCAGTGCGTTAATTTGACAGGAAATTTGGCTGGTAGCTAGGATGTCTTTTGCCTGTGCCGCATCCTGCTGGCTAATAAAAAATACACCTTGTTGTGGCGTGGTTGTTACCTTGATGGGCCCGTCGGCACTAGACAACCAAAATTCTAGGCACGTTTGGCCTGATATTTCACGCAGATCTGAGGTAAGAATGAATCCTCGATTTGAATTTCCCATAGTGTGTAGGCAAACCTAATTATGAAGCGGACGTAGAACTCGTCGGATGAATGATGACTTGGTCGCGCCCACCTGTTTTTGCCTGGTACAGCGCGATATCGGCGTTGGCCATAAGCTGCATCCCATCAAGATTCGGTGCATTGAAAGTTAACCCTACCGAAGCGCTGATCGATAAGCCTTCAATCCCCACCACATCACTCATTTGTGACACTTTGCAGCGCAAACTATCGAGGGCATTATACCCGTCTTGCAACGTTGTGTGCGGTAAAAGTACTAAGAATTCTTCCCCTCCAATGCGCCCAAGTAAATCTGTTCTTCGCAAGTTTTCGCTGCACACACTGCTAAACTCAAGCAACACCTGATCTCCCACTGCATGGCCATAGCTGTCGTTTATCTTTTTAAAGAAATCTAAATCGATGATGGCGACACACAAATCATAACCGTAACGGTTAGCCGCAATAACTTGCCTATCAAGCTGCTCGATAATATACCGGCGATTATATAACCCTGTGAGATCATCTGTGGTTGCTAACTTAACTAGCGCTCGGCTTTGTGACTTTACCCGGTAGACCATCACAGCGAGTAAGCAGCAAACCAGCAGCACAACCGCTATAAATGACCACAAGTACATATTTCGTTGCTCTTGCGCATTTAGAGCAAAGCGCTGTAGACGGTTCTGGTGTTCCAATAATTGATTGGCTTGTTCAGAGGCGCGTACCTTGTAAATAGCACGCACTGTATGAATTTGCTCAGCGCTGCGGCTTTCGTGATATTTTTCACTCAAGGTAAGCGCCCGAGAGCTGTGCGCATAGGCTGCTTGATAGTCGCCTTGGGCCGCGGCGAGTTTGCCTTCCAAAGACGTCAATTGTATGGCTTCGGTGGGCATCAGATTTGGGTCTAAGTTAGCTTTAGCAATGCGCGAATACCTCAGCGCCTTTTGGTAATTATGTTGAGCTAACGCCACAACAAACAGACTTTTCGCAATTTGAAAATCTATTGGTTTATTTTCACTATTGGCAAATATCTCTGCCGCTTCATGCAAGCGCTGCTCTGCAAGCGCATAATCTTGCTTTTCAATACTAATTTCAGCGAGCAATTTAAGTGCATAACCAACGCCCTGGGTATCTCCTAGTGATTTGGCAATATCTGCAGATTCGAGGATCTGTGCTTCACCTATCTCAATATTTCCTACCCGAAAATTTGCTGAACCTAAACCGTACAAGACAATACTTAAATTCAATGATTCATCATTTTTACGCGCGTGCGCAACGGCTTCAGCGAAATAAGGAATGGCTAGGGCGTAGTCTCCTCGGTTTTCGTACATCACGCCTATCATGCCGGCAATGTTTGCCTTTGAAGTCTTCCCTGTGTAATAGGTTGTTTGGTTGTAGGCCTCTAAATAACTCTCAGCAGCCGCGTTATATTCATTTAGTGACGAAAACAACGAACCACGTACATATAAGCCAAGCAAATAGGTTTTTTCGTCTTCATTTTCTTGCGCCCAGCCGATTGCAGCATCAACTTTATTCAGCGCTTCGAAAGGTTTTCCTGCCATTTCTAGCGCGCTGGCTTCAATCAACCTAAGGTTGTGATACAACCAAGGTTCACGCTGTTTGTTTATGTAAGCCAACCCTTGACGGGCGCTTTCGATGGCTTTTTGTGGGTAAGTTAATGCGTAATACGTATCGCTTAAGATTGCGTAGTATTCTGCTTTTTGCGCATCGCTGGTATCTGCCGAAGGGGGATTAGCTAATAACTCGGCCAACACTTGCTGGGGCTCTGAATTCAATTGTAGCGTTAGAGCTTCGTACTGTTTCGAAAACTCAAATAAAACAGCCTCTGCGGCAATCGCACTAGGCATAGCTTCAACGAGTAACAGAATACATACCCAGACACATTTCACCAATGCTGTTTCCTTGCTGCCCAATAATTCAGTTTGAATACATCAAAATAGCACGGAATCGCTATTAGTGACTAACTTATGTCAACGTCAAACTTATGCTTATAAACACGCAAAAAGATGACTTAATGGATGGCGGTTCACCGCACATGTGAGAAAACACATGAAAAATTAAGACTAAATTGGCTGTTATATAGTGCGCTTATAAAACAGGCAAAAAAAATAGCCCCAAAAGGGGCCATTTTCTAAGGAGCAAGTAGCGCTACCTGCTTACCATGTTGAAACTTTTGTGCGTTACATTCGTTGAATGTTAGCAGTGTTTATTTATATACGGTCGTTAAGCACATTCATGATAGGTGATGCATTCAAACCGTTTTCAGTTGCCCAAGCAATAACAGTCTTGCCGTCTTGCTCAGGTGTCGATAAATCGCTTTTAGGCATTTTCTTAACCAACAATGTACCGGCTTCAACTGCATCGCTTAACATCGCGGTGCGGATTAGACTGTTACCACCACATGAAATGCCTGAGTAGTAGTCTTGTAATTTCAATCGATAATCAGACTGAACACGCTTCATTTTTTTACGTAGTTCGCCCTTGTCGTCTGCTTTTACTATGGTACAAATATTCTGTAATGCTTCTGCTACGTCAGCTTGTGCTGCGCCCGACATAAATAATGAAGTGGCGGCGATAGCGATAGAAGTTTTAACTATTTTCAACATGGTCAATTCCTCGAGTAATTTGTTTAGGTATTCCGTTTCGTTGAGGCAATTAAACCCCAATCACGTCAGCGGTAAAATCTATAAGGCGATACTAAGGTATGTCGCTTAATACCTTAAATAGGTTAAATTTCGCTTTTTGATTGATTCGATGAGTGTTTTCGCAAAAAAAACAAATGCATATTCGCTCAACAATGCTTAGTGTTTGCGAAGTATACGAAGTAACTAATCTTAAGAATGAGCCAAGTATGACTGTCGAAAAAAAAGTGCGCTGGGGCGTCTTAGGCGCCGGACGTATTGCCCACACGTTCTGTAAAGATATACAACACAGCCAATTTGCCGAGCTGACCGCGGTTGCGTCACGAACCAAATCAGCTGCACAGCAATTTGCTGATATCTATAAAACACCAGAGATACTTGAGGGGTACCAAGCGCTTTATCTACACCCAAACGTAGACGCCATCTACATAGCCACCCCACATAACTTTCATTTTGAGCAAGCAGCTGCTGCGCTAAAGGCCGGCAAGCATGCGTTATGTGAAAAACCGATAACCGTATCTCCAGAACAATGTGAACAATTAATTCAGCTCGCTGGTGAAAACAATCGCTTTCTAATGGAAGGTATGTGGAGCTACTTTTTGCCTACGATCCTCAAAGCAAAAGAATGGGTAAACAGTGGTCGCATAGGCAAAATACATCAGGTTAAAGCCGACTTTGGTTACCCGGTAACATTCGTTGAGGGAGATCGCATGTATAACCCAGCGCTCGCAGGAGGTTGTTTATTGGATATGGGGATCTATACCTTAGCCATCGCCCAATACTTTATAAATCAGCTGCCCGATCTTAGTTTAGTCAGTCATAAACTAGCGAAAACCGGTGTCGAAGATGACCTGACTTTGATCGCTCAGTATCCAGATGCAACCGCCACTTTGGCATGCTCATTTAGGGCGAAATTTCAGAACTCGGCTTATATCATCGGTGAAAATGGGTACATCGACATACCTAACTTTTGGCGAGCAGATCGTTGCAGCCTGTTTCAGCTAGATGAAAAAGTCGAAGAGTTCGTAGAAAAAAGACGGGGTTCTGGCTTTGAGTTTCAAATAGACGCGGCCAGTCAGTGCATACTCGATGGCGAAAAAGAGGCGAGGCTTATGCCCCTATCGACTAGCCTACTCTTGCAACAGCAAATGCATGATATTTTGTGCAAAATTGGCCTGCGTTAACGCTAAAGCCAATGCCAATAAACGAATGCCTACTTAGAAGCATTCGGCGGATTTTAAATTTTCGCCCAGTGGTTAATTACTGGCGAAAGTTGGGATTACTTTTTGCGCGCTTGCTTTTCTTTACTGCGTCGCTGCACCCGTTCTATGCGGTGCTCTTTCTGGGCTTTTTTATCACGGGTAGCAGAGCCCGTTTTAAAGCGCTCTTTGCGAAGTGCCTTTTCTTCGGCTTTTTTCAATTCAGCCTCGGCCATTTCAGCTTCTTCTTTGAGCACCATTTCAGGGGTTTCAAGACTGATACGTCCTAACTTGCCTGAACGGAATTCGTTGACCAGCACCTCACATATTTTATGTAAGTTCACTCGACCACCCGCTCGCAACGCACCACGCTGAGCTGCTGCCATTTCTAAAAACGCTATTTCCGTGTCAGGTATATGGTCTAATTTATAACGCTCTTTGAGTAAATCTGGATACGCCTTTATAAAGTAATCAGCCGCAAAAAAGCCAACGTCGTCGTATTCCATAGCAGTGTCTTTTATGGCCCCTGTGGTCGCCAAACGGTAGCTACTTTGTGGGTTTTCAACTTTTGGCCACAAAATACCAGGCGTATCGAACAAAATAATGCCACTGCCTAAATTGATACGTTGCTGTGCTTTGGTAACAGCAGGTTCATTGCCTGTTTTGGCAATAATGCGCTCAGCTAAAATATTGATAAGGGTGGATTTACCCACATTAGGAATTCCGCAGATCATGGTATTGATTGTTTTGATACTGGCGTCTTTTTCAGGCAACATTTTTCTGCACAAATCGATGATTTGTTTCATTTTTTGCGGTTGCTCTGTGGTGCTAGTGAACGTTTTCACTCCGCGTTCTTGTTCCAAGTGCGCTTGCCACATAGCGGTTACTTCAGGATCGGCCAAATCAGATTTGCTTAACACCTTAATGCAAGGGGTGTCTCCACGAATAGCCGCTATCGCTGGATTTTCACTGGAATAAGGAATACGCGCATCAAGCACCTCGATTAACAAATCTACTTGTGGCAATAACTCTTTTATTTCCTTCTGGGCTTTGTGCATGTGCCCTGGATACCAATGAATCGACATATAACCCTGCTCTTTTGCATTTTCAAAAGCGCCATTGTACGTTAACCGAATGAGCAAAGGTATGCCGCCGAGCGCCCTTCAAAAAATAAAACCAACGTAGGGGCAAAAAACAGTCTAAAACGAAAAGCGCGCTGCGATATCACTATATTGTGCAGAATAAAAAGTGTAATAAAACGTAAACATAAATAGCACATTAGTTTATACTGCCCGCCTAAGAGACCCCTCTCGATACTCTTTTTATTCATGTATTACTTGTGACTGTCATTGTCACAATGCTGAGTAAAAAAGAACCATAATGATAATGATGCAACCATTGACCAGTAGTTAACGATTAGCTATTGCAATATTGCGCGTCAAAACAACTTGGAGAGCACCCTTGGGCCCGACAGCACACACACATACATTTTCACGTAAACTCACCCTACTTGGCGCAGCAGTGTCGTTAGCCTTAGCAGGTACCGTCAGCGCGCAAACAGCTGAAACCGAACAAGCATCAAGTGATGACTTTGAGAACATTACCGTCACTGCGCGTAAGCGTACTGAAAGCTTGTTTGAATCTCCTACTGCTATCACCTCACTAAGCGATAGCTTTATGGACGACGCCAACATCAGCAATCTAGATGATGTGGGCAAATACGTACCTAACCTAAACGTTAGTCGTTACGGCGCTGGTAACTCAGCACACGCATCAATCTTTATTCGCGGAATTGGCTTACAAGACCACATCATCACGACCGATCCTGGCGTGGGCGTTTATGTTGACGGCGTTTATCTTGGTCGCCAAATGGGTGCCAACCTAAGTCTACCTAATATTGCCAGCGTTGAAGTATTACGCGGCCCGCAAGGTACGTTGTACGGCCGTAATACGCTAGGTGGCGCTGTTAATATCATCACTAAAAAGCCAGGCGATGAGTCCATGGCGAGTGTAGCCGCTAAGGTGGGAACCCTAGGCCGTGTGGCCGCAGATCTATACATCAATGGTGACATTAACGATGATGTAAGCATTGCTGCTAGTGGTTCATTCAAAAAGCGTGACGGTGTAGGTGAAGCCGTTAACCTAGCAAACCCTGAAAAAGAAATTGGTGAAGAGCAAGAGTTCAGTGGCCGTTTATCTGCCAACTGGCGTGTCAGCAATAACTTCTCACTTTTATTTGCGGTAGATGGTTACGATAACGAAAGTGGTCAGTCGCCTTACACCATAGAATTCACGGACCCAAGTCCAGATCCGACGGATATATTCAACGGTGATTTCCCACTATTAACGCCTGATTTGATCCCCGCTGATCCTGATGATTTAGGGACTACAGTGCCAGGGCTTGAATCCACAGCTTCTGCTGGTTGGGGTGCGTCAATTACCGCCAACTGGGACATCAATGAAAACTACGCCACCAAACTTATCACCAGCTTCCGCAGCTCTGATTACGAAGGCGGCTTGGATGATGATGCATCACCGCTGAATTTATCAGAATTCCCGGAAACTGGCGAAGCAGACCAATATTCAGTTGAACTACAAGTCAATGGTACCTTTGATAACTACGACTTTGTGTCAGGTGTGTACTTCTTCAACGAAGAAGGTTCCACCGAGTCAGGCCCTTGGGTATTTAGCCCATTCAACACCCCGGGTGCACTAAACAATGATGGTACGCCAACCGGATTCGGCGGTGATTATGGCTTCTTCGATTTACATCAAGAAACCGACGCTTTCGCAATTTATGCCAATGCATCATACGATCTGTCTGAAAAACTCACAGTTGGCGGTGGTCTGCGTTACTCGAAAGACAAAAAAGACGCAGATGCCTTGTTCCCTAGCTTTGCTGAGCGTGCATACCGAAGTGCTGAATTTAGCGAAGTCACCTGGGATGTAAACGCAGCATATCAGTTAGACAATGGTTTGAACGTGTATGCTCAGGTGCAAAAAGGCTATCAAACGGGTGGTTTCCCTCCGCGCCCATTTGGTGGCGCTGCTCAGTTCGTGCAGTTTGACGAGACCACGTCGATTAACTACGAAACTGGCTTGAAGGGTAAAATCGCTGAAAACGTATCATTACTTGCTGCTGTGTTTATTACTAAATACGACGACCTAGCCTTACCGTTTTCTGATCCTACTGCTGGTGGCGGTTTTGTGACCATCACTGAAAATGCAGGTAAATCAGAAGCAAAAGGTATCGAACTTGAAGCCACAGTTGACGTGACAGATAACTTCTCGTTACGCGCTGCAGTGGGCTTCTTGGATGCTGAGATTACCCAAGTTGACGAAAACGTAAACGGTGTTGGCGTGGGTGACTCACCCGCCCTAACACCTGAGTGGACGTTAATGATAGCGCCTTCTTACTACGTGGATTTAGACAGCGGAGCCACATTGGCATTCAAAGCTGATTATTCATTCCGTGATGAGATGCAGGGCCAGTCGGTATACAACCCCAACGAAACGATCGACTCGCGCAGTATTCTTGGCTTTGATGTGAATTACACCTCAGTCAATGGCGATTGGTCGTTAAGCCTGTATGGCGAAAACGTAACGGATGAAATATACGACCAAGGTCGCTTACAGCAAAATGGCTTTGTAGGTATTGTCCGCAGTAACGACAGACGTGAGTTTGGTCTACGTTTCAAGAAAGAATTCGAAATGTAATCACACCAGCTGTTGAAAAAGGGGCCTTATGGCCCTTTTTTATTGCTTATAAAACTGTAGACTTACTGTAAAGGAAGCAAATTTGCGATAGTCATTTGATTAGCAAACTCAAATATTACAAGCGGGCTGGATGGTCCAAACAATTACCCCAAATATTACTGCTGTGCGCGTTATTATTTAATGCCACTGGTGCCTTGCTCGCGGCGAATAACATCGTCAATAAAGCACAAGCCTTTGCTAACGACGACGCAATACTGATATGTACAGGTCATGAGTACAAATGGATTTCTCTAAGCGCTTTTGAGCAAACAGGCGCCCTTGAATTTATTTCGCCCCCAGATGACGCCCCTGTAAATGCTCACGGCATAAAGTGCACTTTTGCGTATTTAGCAGACAGCCACAGTGACAAAACGCTAGTGGCAATCGTTCATTCCATAACGCCACCGCTGCCTAAACTTCCACCTCTATTACCCTATGATTCGTATGTAAAAACCCATCAATATTCCCTTGCGATTGCCCGTGCCCCCCCCTGTGTTGTCCTGATCTGATTTTTTAATACTAAAAATAGCATTTGTCGTTCACGGCAAGTGTTAATGACGAACAGGAGAAAACACATGAACAAAACGATCATTTTAAGTGCTTATTGCGCAGCGCTTGCTGCCCCTTTTACTGCCCCGTTTGCTTTAGCCGACGCGGGAACGGCTCACACTGATTTACGACCTGATGACCACGCCCCTATCGGCGTGATGGGTGACCACATGCATGCTGCTGGGGAGTTTATGTTTTCCTATCGGTATATGCGCATGAATATGTCCGATATGCTGCAAGGAAGTAGCGATATCTCAGCCAACGATATCGCCACCACTATCGCCAACCCTTTTGCTCCGCCTGCAACGGTGCGCGTAGTACCAAAAGAAATGACGACCAACATGCATATGCTGGGCTTTATGTATGCACCTAACGATGACATTACTTTGATGGCAATGCTCAATTACCTAGAACGTGACATGGATTTAACCACGTTTGAAGGCATGATGGGAGACACGGTATTGGGCCAGTTTTCAACAGAAGTCTCTGGTCTAGCAGACAGCAAAATAGGCTTGCTTTATCGTTTGTACGATTCAGCAAATCATCATCTGCATTTTAACTTGTCTTGGGTAATCGACAGTGGTTCAAATAATGAAACCGACGACGTACTCACGCCTATGAACATGCGTATGACGATGCGTCTACCCTACTCTATGCAACTAGGCTCAGGGAGCGATCAAGCGGAATTCGGCTTGACCTACACAGGGAAAAACCAACAATTTAGTTGGGGCGGGCAAGTATTAACAACCACACCGCTTGAACGTAATGATGAAGGTTATACAGTAGGTGACAAATACTCGATAACGAGCTGGTTAGCGTATCAGTTGCCACAATCAACCAGTCTATCACTGCGCCTAATTTATAATCACAGCGAAGATATCAAGGGCCAAGATAGCCAAATAACAGCGCCTGTCACCACGGCCAACCCAGCTAATTACGGTGGACACAATCTACAAGCCGCCATAGGTGTAAACACGGTTTTAATGAACAAACATCGAATTGGCTTAGAGTACCAAACACCAATTAACTACCATGTAAACGCGGTTCAGATGGATATGGATAACATGCTTACTTTGGGATATCAGTTAGCATTTTAATCACCACTGAAGAAAACGCAGTGCAACATAGCTCGCTACGTATGTAGTGAGCTTCATTCTCTTGTTCAATCTAGTTCGCTAGTGCGTATTGACACCGCTATGGCCGTAGCCGCAGGATCTTTGTATCACGAAGGCAAAAAAATTACTGACGTATTAGATATGGTGAATGCACTTGAGCCCATAGCAGGTAAAGGGGCACTCACCGTGTTCTTTTTCGGTACATTAGCCGCGGGCTTATCGTCAGTATTTCCTTGTATGCTAATCGCCCCCTTACTGATAGAAGACTACCGTTCGGGTAAATTAGACACTAAATCAACGCAATTTCGTGTCATTACGGGCATAGCTGCATTATTCGCGTTGACGATCCCAGTCTTTGGTTTTAACCCTATTCAAGGGCAGATATTAAGCCAAGTATTTAACGTATTCGTGCTTCCTTTGGTCATACTCGGCATTATATTAATGATTAATAAAAAGAAGCTGATGCACGAGCATACGGCGGGCTATCTACTGAATATCGTATTAGGTTTAGCGTTTATGTTTTCAATTTTGATTTCATTTAACGGTATTCTAGGCCTTCTTGAGTAATAAGGGTAAAGGGTAAAACATGATTCTAATCGTTGGTGGGGTTTCAGGAACCGGCAAGTCAACCATAGGCAAAATGCTTGCTGAAACACTCGACTTGCCATTTTATGACGCAGATGACTTTCATCCTGAGTCCAATGTACAAAAAATGCAAAATGGTCAGCCCCTGAATGACCAAGACCGTCAACCCTGGCTAGAAACCTTAGCCAGCGAGTTACGCACATGGGAAAAACAAGGCGGTGCTGTACTGGCGTGCTCAGCCCTAAAGGCAGCGTACCGGGAAACCTTAGCCACTCAATGCCACAACAAGATTGAGTGGATTATTCTTCATGGCTCAAAAGCTTTACTTAGTGAGCGTTTGGCCGCGCGTAAAGGGCATTTTTTCGAGCCAAAACTACTCGACTCGCAACTAAATACACTGGAGCTACCTGTTGATGCCCATGTGGTAGACATTCAGTCACCACCGAACGTTATTGTTAAATCCATCATCGCGCGCTTAGAAATCGCTTGAATCCTCTGCTTAACAGTTTAGGGGTTTTTAAAAAGGAGTACCGAAAGTGAAAACCAGAAAAATAGGCTTTATGGCCATCAGCTTCCTAACACTTGCTGGTTGCAATGCAACTCATAGCGGCAATGAAAAAAGCCAGTTAGTCCCTGCTGATAAATTCGATTTAACCCATTGGAAAATCACCATCCCTACGGATAACAACAATGATGGCAAAGTCGATGGTATCAGCGCTAAAGAAATACAAACCTTTGCACACCCTGATTTCTTTTACCTAAATGGCGAAGGCAACATGGTGTTTGCCACTCCAAATAAAGCCTTTACCACGCCTAATTCGAGCAATACCCGCAGCGAGTTACATCACGTGGTCGGCGGCATGAACAGTAAAAAAGACGGCTTTGCTAACAACTTTGCATTACAAGCCAACAAAGACGCTGAGCAATACGGACAAATAGGTGGCAATCTGCAAGCAACCCTTGCTGTCAACCACGTCGCCAAACGCGCAAAATATCCGAATAAGCCCCCTGCGTTCTCGGTAGTGGTTGGGCAAATTCATGCCACCAAAGACAAAACGCGCGTGGCGCAAGGAGATGGCTATGGTTATGGAAACGAGCCGTTAAAAATCTACTATAAAAAATGGCCTGAGCATCAATACGGTTCTGTCTTTTGGAATTACGAGCGTAATTTAGCTAAAGAAGATCCAAACAGGCAAGATGTCAGCTACTCGGTGTGGGGCACGCCTTGGGATGAAACCACCGCGCCTGGCGAGCAAGGTATCGCACTTGATGAACCCTTTAGCTATGAAGTGAACGTGTATCAAAACACCATGTATCTAACCTTCACCAGTGAACGCCTAGGTACTAAACACTTCGAGATAAATTTAGCGAACAACGTCGATGCTAACGGTCAAGTTGATAAACTAGACCACCCAAATGGTTATACCGGTGATGCTAACTTCTTTAAAGCTGGTGCCTACGATCAGTGCAGCATTAAAGATGATCCGGGTATGTGGTACCCAGCATGTTTGGGAACAGGCGACTGGAAAACAGACAAAGAAAACGGAGATTACGCCCAAGTGACCTTTTCACGTTTGGTGACAGGCCCGGCTAAAGCCCCGCAAAAATAACCCTATATTAAAGGCCATCAAATCAAAGTGTAATACGCTCAAATTTGATGGCTTTTAATGTGCTTCATGCCTTAAATACTTTTCGTTCCTTGAATAAATAGCAGTAATACCAATTCCTTTAAAAGGTGACTTTAGGTATTGCCTGGATAACACTCTAATATCGACATGCCTGATGTTGATTCATACTCAAATTCTCTGACCCCAGCAGGGCAAAAGAAGCGCTCCCATTGCTTAAGCTCCGTCACCTCATCACCGATACGTAACGTACCCGAACCTTGTGTGACCACCCCAAAGAAAAACGCTTCCTCTTCGCGACTAAATTTGCCGCTTACGCTGGCTCGCCTGATGGTAAAGCAAGAGGTGTCCTGTGCTCCAATAAGCTCCTCTAGTGTATTACCTTGGGCATCAGTGTTAAGTACCTGGGGATGACAGCGAAACTCAGCATCAACCTGCTCTGGGGGGACGGGGCTAAAATCAAACACATCTAATGCGGTTTCTATTCCTTGGTTCATAAATCGTGCTTGCTCAGGAATAACATACCCACAACGCTCGAACTCAAACCTAACAGCAAGATCAGAGGGCTCCATGATTTCTAGCATCAATATACCCTCGCCCAGTGCATGAGGACGACCACCTGGAATAAGAAACACATCACCGGGCTTAACTGCAATACGATCGAAACAAGCCTCAATGGATGAAATATCTTGGGTTTCAATCCACTCTTTTAATTGCTCGCGACTTGGCGGCCGCTGAAAGCCTGCATAAATATAGGGTTCGCTTACCTCTTCTCGGGTTTCTAAAATTACGTAGGCTTCGGTTTTCCCCCGAGGTAAACCGAGTCGCTGTTGGGCAAACTCCCGCGTGGGGTGCGCCTGAAAATGCAGACGGGTCGCGCTATCAAGGTATTTAACCAAAGGTATGTCGTCCAAAGTGCGTGCTTTGTCGCCCTCTTGGCCTAAGAAATAGCCTTGGTTTTGCTTAAGCAAATCACGAAATGCGACAGGCTGGCCATCTTCTGTGGGCACCATAGCTAAGCCTTCACTGATATGCTCGCGGCCCACATTACGCGCCTCGACCGTGGAGCCAATCCAATCTTCTGGAAAGCTTGAATCTTCAGGGTTGCTCTTTTTTTCAATCGTATCGAGGAGTTTTCCTCCCTGATAGGTTCGCCACACTCGGTTAGCGGTAAACTTAATAATGTGTTTCATTGTTGTATATTTCCATTGCTGTTATCGCAGCGTTAAAAGACGGTTCTACAGATAAAAACGGTAAACCTATCGCCTATCACATTGACAATTTTTCGCATTGGCGCCCCTTATTACGCCGCCTGTAACGTAGACAGAATACCAGTGAGACTCATGTAACTCATGATCAACGCGAAGGCGAAAATCAGTATCAAAAGTACATTGGTCACCCTAGTAAATTGATGCTCCCCCATCAGGCTCTTTTTATTTCCAATATAGAAAATACACCCTACGGTGGCAGGTAAAACCAGTGCACCGAACGCTTGGGAGCTGACCATGACAGCGATAGGCTTGGCATTAAAAATCGGTACAATTAACCCTAAGCAAGAAATCACTAGCGCCATGATCCGATAACTTGGCCGTTTCAGATCAGTTTGACGCTGGTGAAAGTCATCCAACAGCCAAGGCAATAAAGCCACGTTGGGGAATTGAGATGACACACCCGCTGCAATCAACCCTATAGTGAAAATGGCTACCGCGGCTGCGCCCGCTAAAGGCTCTAAAAGATTTATCATCTGCGTGACATGGACCAAAGTGATCCCCTGCACATAAAGCGAGCCTGCAGCTGCAGCCATGATGGATGTGCTCACAATAAACATCAGAAACGCCGAGAATAAGGCGTCCCTGTTTTGTGTTTTTAAGTCGGCCATTGTCCAGCCAGCTTCTTTTACCAATATGGTCCGTAGAATAAATAACCCAGAGAAAACCGTTGTGCCCACCATAGACGCAATGACCAAAAATGAGTTTTTGCCTGGGCCTGTTTCTGGCACATTAGGCACCATACCCTTGAGAATCTCTATGGCGGGAGGCATTAAAATGGCGAAATTAATTAAAAAACACAGCGCCATGATGGCCACAAAAGCCGCCAGAACTTTTTCAAATACTTCGGTTTTTCCGATCAGAAAAATAACGTACACAAATATGATAAAAAACAGCGCAAAATACAGCTGAGAAATGCCGCCCTCTATAAACGTTTTCGACCATTCGTAACATACATCAGCCAATATCCCCATCACGCCAATGACACTGCCGCAAATTTGCGTTGTTAGAGCAACAATGAAGAAGATACTCACGCCAGGGTGTATGTGTTGTCGGAAAGACTGCAGAGCGGTAAGGCCGGTGACTAAGGTAAACTTACCAAACAATTGAATGAGAAAATAAGTGATCGCGCAGGAGATAAAAATGGTCCACAGCAATGACATGCCATAGTCGGCCCCGGCTTTTGCCATGGCGGTTACGCTACCTGTGCCAACGGTAAACCCAAACAGAAAGATACCGGGTAGTAATGATGCAAAAAACGTCTTTAGATTATTCATAAGTACCACATATTATTTTTATTAGAACAATGACTGTGAATGACGAATTGAATCTTTACCCTAACCGATACCATTCGTACGCATACATAGGTCTAAAACACAGGGGAGAGGCGCGAGTACAACGCCCCCGAAACACCTGTGAGTTAATGAATGTCGTTATTTAAGTGCCGATAAAGCGCGAATAACACCGCGCACTTCTGCTAAGCCCTTCATACGACCAATTCCCGAATAGCCCGGATTAACCGCTTTGCCGATATCGCCCATCATCTGATGGCCATGATCAGGGCGAATAAAAATTCCCTGCTCGTTGGGGCTTGACGCGCTGCGGCGTGTTTCTTCATCGAGTAAAGCTTTAACCACTTGGATCATGTCAATATCGCTATCGAGATGACTGGCCTCAAAAAACGAACGTTGCTCGCTCGGATCTCGGCTAACACCACGCAAATGCGAAAAATGAATACGCGGCCCAAATTGCTTAGCCATAGCAGGCAAGTCATTGTCGGGTCGGCTACTATAAGTCCCCACACACAAAGTAATGCCGTTCGACGGGCTTGGCAGCGCATCGAATAGAATGTTTAAATCATCGGCAGTACAGATAATTCTTGGCAGCCCCAACATGTCACGCGGGGGATCATCCGGGTGGATCGCGAGCTTTACGCCCAGCGCCTCTGCTTGGGGTAAAACGCTAGATAAAAACGCGAACAGATTCTTGCGTAATACATCACTGCTCACATCTTTATAGTTCGCTAACATATTGCGAAAATCATCTAACCCGTAACTATCGGTCATTTTGCCCGGTAAACCGGCAATAATATTGTTCGTCAGTTTGGTTTTTTCTTCTTCTGACATATCCGCAAAAATAGCTTTCGCTTCGTCTATTTCATCAGCCGTATATTCAGCTTCAGCGTTTTCACGTTGTAAAATAAACAAGTCGAAAGCGGCAAACTTCTTCTGATCAAACCGCAGCGCATAGGCACCACTAGGCAACTTGAAGTTTAAGTCTGTACGCGTCCAATCAATGACTGGCATGAAGTTATAACAGATGGTTTTGATCCCGCACTTGGCGAGGTTTTCCATTGAAGTTATCCAATTCTGCACATATTTTTCATGTCCTGGACGCGCTAATTTGATGTCCTCGTGCACAGGAATACTTTCAACCACACTCCAGGTTAACGGTGCTAACCCCGGCTCGCATTCTTCAATCAACGCCTTATGCTGGCGAATAGCGTCAATTTCCCAAACCTCACCAGTAGCAATGGTATGCAGTGCACTGACCACATCAGTGGCACCCGTTTGTCTTATTTCATCTATGGTTACAGGATCATTAGGCCCAAACCATCTCCAGGATTCACGCATGGTATTTCTCAGTCTTGTGATTAAAATAGATCATTAAAAATTGTGCTCAATTGCTAGCTCAACACCCATGTCACTAATGACACAGTGATATCGATGTACTGACGCCATAAATTCTTGATGCGCAAAAAAGCGGAATTTGTTTGCGCCAGCCAAGGTCAAAAACACCTTCAGATCAGACGATTGACCCGATGAGGCACAGCGAGCAAAATCCGCCTTTAATGGGTCGTTAAGATCGTCATTCACTAACGCCTTGTGGATAAAATGCCCCCATGCCGCCAGTGCGAAGGCCAAATAACGAGCATCTCTGCCTTGTTCAAGCGCATCGTCAATACTTGGGAACCAACGTTGCTGAATTTTTTGTGAGCTATCCGTACCCACCTGCAGCGCGGCATAGGGCAAGTTAGCATTTCGAAACCGCGTAAGGACTTGAGCGATATAGGTTTCGGCGTTTATTACCTCGGGGACTAAAGTGACCGGCATCACATCTTTTTTGAGTGCCTGTTCAGTAAAACGCGCCAATGAAGAACGTTGCAGCGATTCATGAATGAAGCGATCCCCCGCTAAATAACCAAGGGCTGCGAGCATAGAATGCCCAGCATTTAGAAAACGTAATTTCACGCGCTCAAAAGGTGCAATGTCTTCAACAAATAGCGCTCCGGCCTTATCAAATGCTGGGCGTGTACCTGCAAATTTATCTTCAATAATCCACTGACTAAATGGCTCGGTAGCCACCGGAGCAACATCTGCAACGCCTAAAGCTTGAGCGACTTTATCTTTCAACGTGTTATCAGTTGCCGGGGTCACTCTGTCAACCATAGATGCGCTAAATGCCACATTCGCGTCAAACCATGGCAACGTTTCAGGGCTGTGCTTGGCCAAAAGCAATCGCACCCCTTCTTTTAAACACTCTCCCCCGCCGTTCATGTTGTCACAGCACAAGACTGTGATGGGTAAGCCACCAAGTAAGCTTCTTTTTATTAGCCCTGCAGCAAGATAGCCATAGGTGGTTTTCGGCAGCATGATTGACTCAAGATCGTGAGCGATATCAGCACATTCAATGTCAATTACCCCATTTTTAAGGTAGTAACCTTTCTCAGTGATCGTCGTTGTAACGAGTTGCGTTTGCTGTTTTGCTAAAATCTCAATCACAGCTTCAGGATCTTCTGGGCCGACCAATAGGGTTAGCATCGAACCGATAATGCGATAATCCGTTTCTTGTTCACCTAAGACGGCTAATGTGTATAAATGATCCTGTGGGGCAAGTTTATCGCGCATAGTTGACGAGCGAAGCGAAACTCCGGTTATTCCCCACTGAGTATCCCCCTGATTCAATAACGTATCGCAATAGACCGCCTGATGGGCACGATGAAAATTGCCCGTGCCGAAATGCACTATACCCGGCGTCAAATCACAAGCGTCATACCCTGGCGTGCGAACCACCGAGTTAATCTTACTTAGCGAGGTGACTTTTAAGCGTTCTAATTTCATTCAGTTTCACCTTTAAGCTTGCGCGGTGCTTCCGCTATACAGATTAGATTTTTAATATTGTTAACTGACCAACTTAGCGATAAAGCGAAATAGGAAATTAATTCTTTTATAGACTAAAATTCTACCAATGTATTACCAATACCATATTCCCCTCTAGGCATGTTAATAAAATAATCATGACCATTTCAACTTTGTTAAACAACTAATAGCTTATAACCAAAAACTAACATGCTCTATTTGACACTAGAATAGAGTCATTATGAATAGATAGACCATTAAATGAAAATACCATAACACATTGTTATAAATAGGGTTTATAAGAACAAACCCCACACCTCCCCTCTCTGGTAATATACAGGCAATAATATTGGCATTACCAAAACAAGCACACCCGAAGCTTTTAAATCAGATTAAAGGTTGACCAATTTGTTTTTTTGGAATACTTTTGTAACAACCTTGTTAGCGTTTTGCAGACCTTATGTAATTTCAATGTTGCAAGGTGCAATAACTAAAAATTAACAATGTGGTGTGAAAGGGGTCCACTCAGCCCTTTATTCGCTGCACTAGGAGACACAAATGGGACACAAACTATCTAAAATTACCTTAGCGGTGTTATCAGCTACTTCGTTAAGTTTTGCTTCATCCGCTCTTGCTCAAGAAGCTCAGCCAGTTGAAGAGGGAGACGTCGAAGTCATCGCTGTATCAGGAATACGTAGTTCACTTACGAGTGCTCTTCTAGAAAAGCGTGAAACAAATAACCTGATCGAAGTCATTGAAGCTGTAGACATCGGCAAGTTACCAGACCAAAACTTGGCTGAGGTGCTGGAAAACGTAACAGGTATTCAAATTACCAGAACAGCAGGTATCGGGACTGGCGTACAAATTCGAGGCAGCAATGCTAACCGAGTCGAAATTAACGGTGCCTCAACAGTAGGTTCAGGTGCTGGACGTAGCGGAATGAATTTTGAAGATTTGTCTGCAGCTATTATTGCGGGAGTTGAAATAACCAAAGCACCAGAAGCAAAAACCACCGAAGGTTCGATAGGCGGCACGATTAATCTACGGACTATACGCCCCCTTGAACTAACAGAGACTTTGGGTTCTATTCGCTTGCAAGGCGAAGACAGCAGCTTAACAACTGACGGTGTGCAGCCAAGGGTTTCAGGTGCATACGGCGATAACTGGGAACTTGACTCCGGTAGATTCGGTTTTGTTATCAGCGGTAGCTATACCAAACAAGAAGCCACCTCGTTTCGCCCACGCTTAGATCGTGATGGCAGCTTAGTTGAGAATGTTAACGCAGATGTTATTCGAAGTGGGGAACTAGAAGACCAGGCAACAGACAGACCTGTAGCCCAATCGTTCGATTTTCTTGGTATTCAATTCTTGAACCAAGAATTAGAAAACTTCGAATATGAAACGACCAACATCGCGACAACGTTTGAATTTGCGCCAAACGACAACATGAAATTTTTCTTCGATGCGGTTATTACTGACCAAGAGCGCCGTCAAGATAGCACTCGAGTACAAGCATCTGGTGTTAGCAGTGTACTAAACCACAGCTTACCAACTGAATTTGAAACCGTTAATTTTGGCTCTCTTGATGGCGTGAATTTAGGCAGCATACAAGCCGCAGTAAGAGGCACGATTCAGCCTAATTTGGGTGTTGATGACGATGATCCAAACCTGCGCTTTAACAGTGATACTGGTGCGCGGATCACAGATACTGAAATATTTAGATTAGGCGGTGAGTGGCAAGGTGAAAACTTGTTCGCTAGTTTTGAATTTTCAAGCGCAAGCTCTGATACCGAAACCCCTTCACTTAATACCCAATTGAACTTCATTAACCCCAATCCGCTTACACCGCTGGACAATCTCGATGAAAACGGTAATCCAACCGATGACACCAGCAATGACAACAGTGTGCCATTTATTTATGACCTAACCGGTGATTCATTGGCGTTTGGTATAGATTTCGCCTCACCATTCGCCCCCACAGTTGCCGATTTGTTAGACCCTAACAATGTCGTGCTTGATCAGGTCGATATAACACGTAGCACAACTGAAAACTCAGAAGATGCCTTTCGCACTGATTTTACTTACTACATAGATGATTCCATTGTTACCTCTGTCGATTTTGGTTATCGCTACAATAAAACTGAGCACAGCGCGGTCAGCATTTCAGACCGTATTGGTGGATTCAGTAAGTTGGTCGATAGCCCTAATGGTTCATTGTTCTCAGAGTTATTAGTTGAAGGCCCGGATCATTTTGGTGATGCCGATGGCAGAGAATTAGCTTTTCGTAATTTCTTGATAGTCGACCCGGACCGTGCTTTCAGTGATCGAGATGGAACCTTAGAGATACTTGAGTCGGCTATTATTGCCCACGGCGGTAATCAAGATTTAGCAAACTTAGTACCTGACTCTACAGAGATTTTTAACATAGAAGAGAAAACCCACGCTTTGTATGCACAAGCTAACTTCGAGTACGAAATGCTCCGCGGTAATATCGGCGTTCGCCATATAGAAACAGATATAGAGTCTATAGGTAATACCGAAATAAACGGTGTTGTATCTGCCGTAACAAACAAAGGCGATTATAGTTATACACTTCCTCGTTTGAACCTTGTCGCAGATGTAGCCGAAGATGTCGTGTTGCGTCTGGGTTGGGGCAAAGATATTTTGCGCCCTAACTTCGGTGACTTGAACACATCTGTATCCTTTGGCACTAATGAAAACCAATCTGTTGAAATTGGTAATGCTGGGCTTGAACCCGAAGAAGTAACCTCTTTTGACTTGTCAGCTGAATGGTATTTTGCTGAAGCTGCTGTTGTCAGTATCGGTTATTTCAAGAAAGATCGTACCAACCTATTTGTCACTAACTTAGAAAGTGCAACCCTTGATGCTAACGGGCTACGTGATAGTAACCCTGCTTGTTCAGGTGGCGGTATCTATAATCCAGCTGTTCAGCCAAACGTATTAGGTGATCCGAACACAACAGGCCTATGTGTTGACGTTGAAACATTCTTTAATGACTCAGCTACCACCACTCAGTCAGGTGTAGAAATGGCATTTCAGTATGACCTTTCAAGCTTTGAGGATGATCTAGGTTGGGCGTCAGGTTTCGGTATTTTAGCTAACTACACTGTGCAAGAATTTGACGGCGGTTCAGCTTTCTACACTTCAGCCACCCGCGGCACCGATGTATTCAATGCAATAAACGGTATTTACGATGACAGTCAATTTGTACAAGTAACGTCCGAGCGAGGCTTACTCGACTTTTCCGAGAATGCCTACAACTTTACTTTATATTATGAAAAGTATGGTTTATCAGCTCGCGTGCGCTACACATGGCGTGAAGCGTTCCGCACTGAAGATACCGCAGCGGGCGCAAGCTTAAACTCAACGTTAGGCTTCCCAGTTGTAACACATGATAGAGGGCAGCTTAATGCCAGCATCAGTTATGATGTGAACGACCAATTAAACTTGGGGGTTGAAGCCGTTAACCTAACCGAGTCTGACATTACTCAGTCTTGTGTGAACGAAGATGCTTTACTGTGTGCTCAGGGTATAACAGACCGTCGTATTACCTTTGGCGCCAGTTATCGCTTCTAAATTGTTAGAACGAGAGTTCAAGCAAGAACAATGAAAAGCAAATAAAAAGCTAACCCCAGCGCACTGCTGGGGTTAGCCGTTATTTACTACTCAACTATTTGAAGAGTTTTTTTAGATCTTGTAGTTAGACAATAAAACATGCTGTTGTGAAGAAAGTACATAAATACCTACCGACTTCCAAGCACGACACTGCTCGGACAGGCATCCGCTGAATTAAACTATGACTCCCCTAAAACATGCGCTTAACCGGAGACAATAGCGATGAAAAAAATGAAAATCACTGCCTTGCTGTTAGTGGCAGCTGCACTCAATACGCCCTTGGCTGTGCAGTCTCAGGAGCATCCGAACCTGATTATGACCAAAGCCGGTGTAGAGAAAATTAGAAATAATCTAGGACAAGTTCCTTTATTCGATGCGTCTGTGCAAAATATAAAAGATGAAGTGGATGCTGAAATAGCGTTAGGCATAGACACCCCAATCCCAAAAGACTTTTCCGGTGGGTACACCCATCAAAGACACAAACTTAATTTTCTCACCGCACAAAAAGCTGGTGCACTTTATCAAATACTCCAAGACGACAAATACGCAAAATATATTCGCGACATGCTTTTTCAATACGAAGCTATGTATAAAGACTTACCTGTGCATCCACAAGAGCGTTCCTACGCTCGCGGCAAACTGTTTTGGCAGTGCTTAAATGACAGTAACTGGCTGGTGTATATGGCGCAGGCCTATGATGCCATTTACGATACTTTAACGGTTAAAGAACGTGACAAGTTAGAAAACAACCTATTTCGCCCTTTCGCTGATTTTATCTCAATTGAAAACCCTCAGTTTTACAACCGAGTTCATAATCACAGTACTTGGGGTAACGCCGCTGTAGGAATGATTGCGCTAGTCATGGACGACAAAGAGTTACTCGATAGAGCCTTATACGGTATTGAAGATGATGGACTGGAACTAGGTGGTCGTGATAACGACGGTGGTTTTATCAAAGTTGCGGGTCAAAAAGCTGGCTTTTTAGCGAACTTGGACGACCCGTTCTCGCCAGATGGCTATTATACCGAAGGCCCTTATTACCAGCGTTATGCCATGTATCCATTTCTAATTTTTGGTTTGGCGATGAAACATGTTAAACCCGAAATGGAGGTGTTTTCACATAAAGACAATGTACTGCTTAAAGGTGTCGACGCACTGCTTAACTTAACCGATGCTGATGGTGAGTTTTTCCCTTTAAATGACGGCCAAAAAGGCATGTCATACTACACTCCTGCGTTAGTCACTGCGGTCGATATTGCCTATCAATACGGTGATCAAAACCCACAGTTGCTGAGTATTGCTGAGAAGCAAAACCAAGTACTTCTTGATCAATCCGGATTAGCTGTTGCCATTGGTCTGCGAGACGGCAAGGCGAAACCTTTCGTTAAAAACTCTATCAATTTGCGCGACGGTCAAGCAGGTGACCAAGGTGGCGTGGGCGTTCTGCGTTATGGCAATGAAGACTTAACCTTAGTATTCAAATATGCCGCACAGGGGTTAAGTCACGGGCACTACGACAAACTTTCATTCTCTTTGTACGAAAAAGGCGATGAAGTATTGCAGGATTACGGCCTTGCTCGCTTCGTAAATATCGGCCAAAAAGGTGGTGGTAACTATCTAAAAGAGAACAAAACTTGGGCTAAAACCACCATTGCACATAATACTTTGTCGATAAATGAACAAATGCACTTCTCTGGGAAATATGAGATTGCCAGTGAGCATCACTCAGATTTGTACTTTTATGATGACGCTAATAAAAATGTGCAGGTGGTTAGCGCAATTGAGAGCAACGCTTATCCTGATACTCAGATGCACAGAACAATGGCCGTGATAAAAAGTGACGGTTTTGAAAAGCCATTTCTACTGGATATTATGAAGGTTAAGTCAGAGCGGAAAAATCAGTATGATTTACCATTTTACTATATGGGCCAAGTGCTGAGTGATAGCTTCGAGTACGAATCTCCTGCCGTCCTTAAACCATTAGGAGACGACAATGGTTATCAACATCTTTATTTAGAAGGTAAAGGTAAACCCACCCAGAGCAATACGCAGTTTTCTTGGCTAGGCAATGGCAAATACTATACGTTAACGTCAGCGACTGAAACGGCAGATGAGCTGCTGCTCACCCGTTTAGGGGCCAATGATCCTGATTTCAACTTGCGTAGAGACGCAGCTTTAATGATCCGCCGAAAAGACACGGCCAGTACCACTTTTGCTTCTGTTATCGAGCCCCATGGTAGTTACAGCCCAGTGTCGGAGTTATCGGTTAACTCTGATAGCAGCATCGCCCAATTGACCGTAATTCACGATGACGACAAATATACAGCTGTTTCTATTGATAACGTTAAAGGGCAGAAAAGTATCTTTATTTTATCGAATACAGATGCCGCGCAAAATACCAAGCATAAGCTGAAAATGAACGGTAAGGTTTACCGCTGGACCGGCCCCTACCTGTATGCCGATGCGTTATAAGGCCACGAAAGCCAACACCTAATACGTGAATAAAAAAGGCTGCTTGACAGTATGCGTCAATCAGCCTTTTTTGTTAATTTCCTGCGTAATAACAAGCGGGTTAATCATCGCGGCATGCTTCATCAGGAAACTCAAACTCGATGGTTGTATGCGCCAAGGCATATTCGCTAAGGCACTCAGCGACTTCACATTTTATCTTCACCAAGTGGTCAGGCTGCAACACTTTCTTAAGGACTAAATGTGCGGTTAATACATGCTGTTCGCCATCTAACGACCAAAAATGCAGGTGGTGTATCGCCCCCACATACTCAATATTGATGAGCTTTTGCCTGATATCATCATGCAGGGCTTCATCTGGCACACCTTGTAAGAAAAGGGTTAACGTGGTTTGTATATTGCGCACTACGTTGTACAAAATAAATAAGGTAAACCCTATGGATAGCAATGGGTCTAAAATAGGCATATTAACGAACATTAGCACCACTGACACAATCAATACCGCTACCCACCCCAGTACATCTTCAATTAAATGCCAATTCAAAACGCGCTCATTAAGGCTCTTACCCGCACTGAGTTTATACGCTGCAACCCCATTAACCGCCACGCCCATCAAAGCAAGTAAAAACATACCCTCGGTATGCGGCATTTCTGGCGCAAATAAGCGCGGTACACTGATTATCAGCACCCACACAGAGCCACAGACAAGCACAATACCGTTGAGCATGGCCGCTAACAGCGATAAGCGTTTAAAGCCGTAGGTAAATCGTTCTGTGGCTTTTTTATTGCCGGCGCGATTGAGCAACCAAGCGGTTCCTATGGATAAACTATCTCCTAAATCATGAACCGCATCAGCCATAATGGCCGTGCTATTTGTTAGCCAACCTCCAATAAACTCAATGATAGTGAAGGTTACATTAAGCAAAAAAGCCCACCCAATCCGCGATGATGAGGGGTCGATATGATGGTGGTGGCCATGATGTGAGTGACCATGGCTATGTTCGCGCTGACTCTTCACCGAAGAGGGGGTAACATTGGCTTGGTTATCACTTTGTGTGCTTTCACTTTTTAGGCTCATGATGCTGTCTGTTATCTCAATACTGCATGTATAATTATGTCTAACATATAGTAAAATACCTTTGATTGCTTGCAACGCCACTCTTTGAATTTTTTCATATTCGAATTTTCTTAGGCAGACTTACAAGGTAGTGTTGATGCAACAAGTCACATAGCAATTGAACTTGAATCAGCAGGAATTGTCTCTGCTTTAACCTTACATCCCAAAAAAGCGACTTAATGAAAATAACGTCTTTCCTAACACTCATCCCAGCACTGTTAACCGGTTGTGCCAGTTTAATGCCACTAGAAGACGGTTTAACCCCGTTTAAAGGTGAACCTATTAATCACCTTTTCAGCGTTATTGGTTTTCCAGACGATATTGAATTGATTGATAACGAAATTACATATCGCTATCAAATTACTAAAAATCATACTGATTTAGTAACAGAAACGGAACGAGCCACTGGGCTTGAGGGACAAGACCCTCTTATAGCAAAGACCATGATGCAACCTACTCAGGTCAATGTTGAGTGTGAGTTAACGGTGTTCACAGACACCCACAAAACAATTAAACGCTGGCGTTACAAAGAAGCATACAAAGGTTGCACGCCCTACAGAGAAAAATTGGCTGCCAATATAAAACAGTGATCTTCACAGCTCGCCCTGCCCCATTCACCAATGATGGCGCAACGAACCCTCTGCTGAAAACATACGGATGTACTCACCAATCTTTAAGCAAGGCATCCGTGACTTTAGCGCTTAAATTTAGAACCTGAATTTGGCACTTTGAAATCAAACTGATTATCCTCGCAAATTGTATCTGGTGAGCTAATCTTACATCGTCAAAGTAAATTCTAGTGGGTTAAAAACGCAGTGAATAGTGGCTGGATACTTGAAGTATGGGTATGACAGGAAAGGATACGACTGAAATATTGCGCAGACGTATCTTACGTGGTCTGACGCTGATCATCGCCTTTGCAGCAGCCCTTGTCACGCTGGCAAATGTGCTTAAAGGTTACTGGCTGCTGGCAACACTAGACCTAATGTTATGTCTATTTTGCACTGTTATTGCTTGGCACCATCATAAGGGCCATTATCAGCAATGGCACAGTTACGCTGTCATGTTTTTGTATATTCTCGCAAATAGTGTCGTCAGCATGTTTGGAGGCTTATTATCCGGGTTACCATTTTGGTTACTCACATTTCCTATTCTGCTATACCTACTATTTGGAAAGCGCGTGGGCTTAGTTGGCAGCGCTGCCTTACTGCTTATCGAAGTCAATATTTTGTACTTCAATACACAAATTGAAAACACAGATGCTGTTATATCGATACTAATTAATTTCGTCTTGGCTTACATCGTTATCTGGGTTATTTCACATAGTTACGAAATGAGCCGCAAAAGTAATGAAAAGAAGCTTGTCAATTTAGCCCTCAGAGACGCGCTCACCCAAACTTATAATCGCCTAGCCTTGCAGGAACACTTTAGCCAATACCTAGATAAAGACGATATAAGCGTAGCGCTGCTTGATATCGACGACTTTAAGCAAATTAACGACAGATTTGGCCACGATGTCGGCGACTGTGTTTTATTGCAACTAAGCAAACTCGTCCGTAAAACTGTTGGTGATGATCAGGTATACCGTATAGGCGGAGAAGAGTTCGTCGTGTTATTCAAAGACTGCACCATGGATAGTCTTGTAAGCATCATTGAAAGCTTGGGTCACACCATACAGCACACACAATTTGGTAACGACACCCTCACTATCAATATCACGATTAGTATCGGGGTATCAGAAGTACAAGACGGCACGCCTCTCTCCCAGCACTTAAAACAGGCTGATGAACGGCTGTATTGTGCCAAACGAAAAGGTAAGAATCAGGCAGTGTTTATCTCAACAGCTCCCTCTGTGAAATAAAAAAGCCCCTTTAAACAGGGGCTTTCAGCAAAGAATAAACTTCCGCGATGTGCTTAGTCGTTAAACTGCTTAACGATATTACCTAGGGTTTCTTTTGCATCACCAAAGATCATTCGCGTGTTCGGTTTAAAGAACAGTGGGTTATCGATACCCGCAAAGCCTGACGCCATACCACGCTTAAGTACAAACACGTTTTTAGCTAAATCAGCGTTAATTACTGGCATGCCGTAAATTGGGCTGCCTTTCATTTCACGGGCCGCAGGGTTAACCACGTCGTTAGCGCCAATAACCATAGCCACATCAAAGTTTTCGATACGCTTATTGATATCATCCATTTCAAATAAATGCTCGTACGAAACATCTGCCTCAGCCAACAATACATTCATGTGGCCTGGCATACGCCCCGCTACAGGATGAATCGCGTAAGCCACTTCGCAGCCGTTATCTTCAAGTTGCAGTTGTAACTCCTTCATTACGTGCTGTGCTTGAGCAACCGCCATACCGTAACCAGGGATAACCACTACAGACTGCGCTGCTTCTAACACATAAAAAGCATCATCTGCAGACAGAGGTTTCACTTCGCCTTCAATGACCATGTCAGACTTATGCACTGGCATAAACCCTGAGAACAGAACATTGCTTAACGACCGGTTCATGGCTTTACACATGATGTTAGTCAGGATGATGCCGCTCGCGCCCACCAGCGAACCGGCCACAATAAGAATATTATTCTGTAATGCGAAACCAGCAGCACAAGCCGCTAAACCTGAGTAACTGTTAAGCAACGAAATAACCACTGGCATATCAGCACCACCAATGGGTAGAACTAACATAATACCGAACAGTAAGGATAACGCTAAAGCAACATACAGCACTTGTGCTGAAGTAAGCGCAATCTCCGGCTGCGCAACAAAGGCGTACCCTGTGGCGATGATAGCTAACACAATAATCACATTAACGATGGCTTGCCCACTAAAGGTCACAGC
This sequence comes from Paraglaciecola chathamensis S18K6, assembly GCA_000314955.1. GTDB lineage: Bacteria > Pseudomonadota > Gammaproteobacteria > Enterobacterales > Alteromonadaceae > Paraglaciecola > Paraglaciecola chathamensis. The sequence goes on from BAEM01000007.1 coordinate 277,625, forward strand.
ACGCCCAGTGATGCGCTCACTTAGTTTGGCCCATGCAACGATACTTCCCGAGAAAGTCACACCACCAATCAATAGTGCAAGGAAGGTTACCACCAAGATAAACGCTGTTAACCCAGCACCACTTTGTATAGTAGCCCAAGCAACGAAAACACTGGCTAAACCCCCTACGCCGTTAAGCAGAGAAACCATTTCAGGCATATCTGTCATTGCGACCAAGCGAGCAGCGAAAAAGCCGACAACGGCCCCCGCCAACATAGCGATGGCAATCCACTGGAAGTTAACAATGTTGTTATCTAGCAGGGTGACAACAATCGCTAGTAGCATCGCCACAGCTGAGACCAAGTTGCCTTTACGTGCGCTAGAGGGATGCCCCAGTAACTTTAAGCCAAAAATAAATAAAGCCGCGGAAATTACGTAGGTGAAATTAATCACTAAATCTATATTTGATGTCATATCTCGTCCCGCCTACTTCTTTTTCTTGAACATGGCTAACATTCTGTCGGTTACCAAATAGCCACCCACAACGTTAATCGTCGCTAGAAACACGGCAAATGCACCTAAGTACATAGCATATTCACCCAGCGTCTCATCACCCGCTAAGGCCAATGCACCGACCACTGTTATCCCAGAAATTGCGTTCGCCCCTGACATTAACGGTGTATGCAAAGTAGCAGGCACTTTTTGAATTAATTCGAAGCCGACAAAAATCGACAACAATAAAATAAACAGCAAGTATATGGCTTCCATCACGCTACCCCGTCGTTTGTAGTTTGTTTTTGTGCGGCATAAAAATCGCTAATCATCTTGTTAACGACCTTTCCTTGATAGGTAATAATACAACCTGATTGCACCTCATCTTCGATATCCAAAGCGAAGCGGTTATCGTCTTTTGACCAAAATTCGCTAATCAAATTGTATAAGTTGCTGGCATACATCTGGGTAGCGTGTTTTGCCACCCCGTTTGCCCATGCACCTGTACCGATCACATTCACGCCATGAATAGTAACTGTTTCTCCCGATACACTGCCTTCAACGTTACCACCTGTTTCTGCCGCCATATCGACAATAACGCTGCCAGGACGCATTGACGCTATTGTATCTTGCTTGATAAGCACGGGCGGTTTACGACCAAATAGCTGAGCGGTTGTAATTACAATATCTGAATCCGCAATACATTTGGCTTGTTCACGCTGCTGTATTTGCATTTGTTCTGGTGTCAGTGCTTGAGCATAACCTTGGCCTGTTTCACCTGTTTCGCCCAAATCAATGTCTAAAAACTTCGCACCTAAAGAACGTACTTGCTCAGCAACCACGGTACGTGTATCAAACGCGGTAACACTCGCGCCTAAGCGCTTAGCAGTAGCGATGGCTTGTAAACCAGCCACCCCAGCACCAATGATAAATACTTTCGCTGGCTTCAATGTACCCGCGGGCGTCATCATCATAGGGAGTACATTGGCCAGCGTATTCACAGCCTGCATTACCATGACATATCCGGCCAAACTTGCCTGAGAACTAAGGGCATCCATTTTCTGGCAACGGCTGATTCTAGGGATCATCTCCATGCTGATGCTGGTCAAGCCTTTACTACAAAGCGTGTCGACAAAATTAGGCTCATTAAATGGGTCAAGGTAACTAACCACTAAAGCATCTTGTTTGACATGAGCAACATCGTCTTCACTTAATTTATGCAAACTTAAAACGATATCGCCTTGGGCAAGAAGCTCGTCACGCGTTGATGAAACGCTGGCTCCCGCCTCGATGTATTCTTCGTCCGTTACATGAATGTGCTGACCCAAGCCAGATTCAATCAGTACATCTGCACCCAATAATTTGTATGCCTTTACGTTAACGGGTAAAAGCGAACAACGCTTTTCGCCCGCTTTCATTTCAGCCGGAAATGCAATAGTAGGCATAGGCCCCTCCAAAGTTTTGTTACAATTTGACTCACAACAGTGCACAAACTATGCACTGCTAGAGTGCAAGTTAATAATTCAGTTTAGTTATATAGAATATGTAAAAATCGTTATAAAAACGTAGACTTACATTAATTGCAGTGATGAATGTCAACTATGGTTGATTAAGTCGCTCAATAAAATCTGACTCAGGGGTGATCGCCCCAGGATACTGAATCACAATAGCCGCTGCTTTTGAGGCTAGACTCACAGCGTGCTCTATCTCTTTTCCGGCCAACCTTGCTCCTAGGTAAACACCGTTGAATGAGTCCCCTGCGGAGGTGGTATCTACCACATTTTTCACCGACGCTATGGGCAAGTGAATAAGGTTACTGCCTAGCTGGCAATAGACGCTGTTAGCACCATTTTTTATGACTAATTCATGAATATCATAAGGTTGGCAAAATTCTAGGATCTCGCTGAGCTGTGTTAGGTCATAAAGTTGCGCGAAATCATCGATACCTGGAAGTAAGATGTCAGTGAGCTGGTAAGCATAGTGAAATTGCTGTTGAGCTTCTTCTGGTGACGCCCATAAACGAGGGCGATAGTTAGGATCAAACGCCAGTTTCACCCCACTTTCTTTCAAGCGCTTGAGCATAGCCCAAAACGCGGGGCGGTCATCTGAGTGAATAACAGCCAATGAAATGCCTGAGAAGAACACTAGGTCACTGTCGAGCATGGTTTCTATCATGTCGTTGTCGATATAACGCATGATTTGCCTAGCGGCAGAGTTTTCACGCCAATAAAGGAAGGAGCGTTCTCCATGCTCGTCGGTTTGAACTAAGTAAACCCCAGGGTTTTGCTCACTTTTACGCGTTAGGTACTGATTATTTAATGAGGCCTGCTCGCAATGCTTGAACAATTTATCACTCACTACGTCACTACCAAGAGCGCTCATAAAGCTCACATCTTGCTCAGGAAAGGCGCGCTTTTGATAAACAGCAGTATTGTAGGCATCACCAGCAAATGATTGATGCATTACCCCATTTTTTCCTTCGCGCAATTCCAACATGCACTCACCAATCAACACTACTTTTTGCATAAAACACCCTGGATATAAGAGATTAATAAAGCACTCGATGCTTTAACTAATATAAATTGAATAACTTATTTTTTACTTTTTAGCGGCTCTATTTTAGGGCAAAGGAATAAGATACTTAGCATTACAATAGTGGCCAGAGCAGCGCCAAGAATGAATACATTATGGTAGTTTGCACCAGCAGTCAGAATTGGAACTATCGCTGTTAAACCTGCTGCTGAAAACTTAGCTGCCATACCCGAGAAACCAGCTAACGAGCCAACGCTACCTTTACCTAACATATCGCTTGGTAATGTCTGGATGCTACCAATTGAAGTTTGGAAACCAAATAATATAGCGGCCATAATAAGAACCGCAGAGTTGGCACTACCTGGGTTAGCTAGCATCAATAATGCTGGCAGCATTATAAGACACCCAAGCACGATTACGGTTTTACGTGTTTTATTCACACTCCAACCGGCTTTAATTCTGTTTTGAGATAGTAAACCGCCAAACCAAGCCCCGAACATAGCGCCTACATAAGGAACCCACCCTATGATTGCTAAGCCTTTAACATCCATATTATAAACTTCTACTAAGTAGGTCGGTATCCAAACAATAAACAACCACCAAATTGGGTCAATTGCGGCAGTCGCAATAATTACGCCCCAGCTTTCTTTTCGACCTAACATTTCACCATAGCTTGGTACATATTCATCTACTTCGCCGGTCTCGTTACTAACAGATTTTTGGCCTGACAAGATATAGTCCCGCTCCTCGTCAGTTATCCAAGGATGCTTTATAGGTGGTGCTTTGACTAGTACTAACCATGGAATTAACCATAAAAGTCCGATTAAACCTATGAGTACAAAAATAACCTTCCAACTGAAGAATAATGCTAAGTAAGCAATTAATGGAACAGAAATAATACCGCCGATTGCTGCCCCCGAGTTGAAAATACCTTGTGCTAGCGCACGCTCTTTACTTGGAAACCATTCGGCATTAGCTTTTGCAGCTCCAGGCCAATTTCCAGCTTCCGCTATACCGAGAATTGAACGGAAAAAACTAAACGTTAAAACTCCTTGAGCAAAAGCATGTAATGCAGTGGCCAAAGACCAGACCCCAATAGACAAAACAAACCCTAATCGGGTACCAATCCAGTCAAATATTTTACCGAAAACGGCCTGACCTATTGCATAAGAGAATAAAAATACTACGCTTACTGTCCCTAAAACCTGTTTAAGTTCATCGGCGTTTTTCTCTGGATAAATTTCACTACCCATATAAGGCCATAGAACACTAAGTGCTTGACGGTCAATGTAATTAATCACTGTTGCCAATGCGATTAAAGCAATAACCCACCAACGTAAATTTTTCATTTTCATATTTTTATACTCTTGTTTGTCTAACGTCATTATTAGACCAAAAAACGCATTTAGTGATTAAAGGACTGTATTGCCGCTTATTGTTGTCGTTGCCCCACTAAGTGGAAATAAATCTCTAACAACAGGTTCCGGCGTTCCCTCAAACACATTACCGGTCACCCAAGTTTTAGGCTCACCTACGGTGAGTTCAAAAATGATAGGCGCTGAATTGTTAAATTCATTCGTCGTCATTTTATTCACCTGAGTGCCATGTAAAATTAAACTCGCAGCGCTTTTATTCCGTTTACCTTTGCCAACCTCGTTGAAGATATTGTTGTTCATTACAACATGAGGCCCAAAAGTGCTTTCATCTGTACCGCCTCGGTATACTTTAGCGATCGCACCTTGAAGATCGCTAACGTTCGAGTTTTCAATCGTCAGGTATTCCACGTTATAAATCCCCAAGTCGTCAGTTTCTTTATTCAAGCGAAACAAGTCACCCGTTATGTGTTTAAACTGGCTGTCTTGCACCTCAATATAGTCGGCAAAACTGCGATTGCCTGCATCGAAAAAGTGGTAAGAGTGATTAATATCTAAGTTCTCAAACGTGCTGTTTTTAATCGCTAATCGATAATTGCGCTGCATCGGCAAACGCGTGGTACGAATGAGTGTGTTGCCTGCAGCATCAGGTGCATTGGTGGCATCAACGTAGACCCCATCTAAAGTCAAATTGCCTTTGTTGTTAATTTCAATCAAGGTAGAGCGCTGAGGGAAAATCACAGCCGAGCCTTTTTCTTGCGCGCGGATAGTTAAGGTTTTATCTAAGCTCAGAATTTTTGAAACCCAGTATTCACCTGCTTGTAATACCAAAACATCGCCCGTTTCAGCTGAAGCAATAGCGTCAAACAAGGTGTTGTCGCCGGGCGATACAGCGATATGCTTACCTGAGCCAAAGGCCACATCAGGCTCAACTTTCGGGTACCAGCTAACGCCGACTTCATCCTTACCAATAGGCTCGAGCTGTGTGCTGACACCGTACTTTTGCTGTGTCTTAGCTTCGGGGTATAACAAACCATTGTCATGACGCTGCATTGTAATATCCGCTTGCTCGAAGCCTTTGTTGATGCTCGGCTTAGCGTCTTGATTTAGTAAGTTGTCCTTAAATTTTATTCCGCTGATATCATCAAAAGCGGTTATTCCATCTGTGCCCTGGTCATTCACGATCAAGTTGTTGTTCATGTTAGAGTTAATCGGCGCAGCAGAGCGCTCTTTATCACTGCCAGCTGCAAACTGTATATGCTCTACATTCACCAAGGTATTGTTTTCAATTAGTGCATTATCTACTTGATGATAACGGTTAATTTTTGAGTTAGGCACGCCGTTCATTACGGTTAGCCCACTGCCAAAACGATAACCGGTCAAACCTTCTAGGTAGTTATTACGAATAATTTGATCTCGATTAATCACTCGAATCCCGCCGGTGTGATCAACGCCATTGCCGAAGAAGACATTATTTTCAACGATATTGCCGTTGCCGTGTCTTAGGGTGAGGGTGCCGCGTGATTCAAAGAACACATTATTGCGGATACTGTTTTTGCCGGATTTATTAGAAATAATCTCTACTTCGCCGTTACAACGGTCAAAGTAGTTATTCTCGACCAAGGTAAAAGAGTCTGTGAGAGAATGATGACTGGTGCCTATACGCAGTGTCTCGCCACCATTGGAGCCTAAAATGGGTCTCGGTCCAAAATAATTGTGATCGATTCGATGATGATTCTGCTGGCTAGATTCTGTTGTCAAGCGCACAGCCATCGTCACGCCTTTGTTACGCTTACCAACCAAGTGATTATGATCAAAACGATTGTGCCGTCCATACACCATGACCCAACTGTCTTGCTCAAATTTTTCTGGGTTACTGAAATTATCAATCACCACTTGCGTCACTCGACTGTGACTTGCCAGCACATCTTTATTCCGACGAAATGCAATCACTTCCCCTGTGGGGGTGTAACCATCTTTAAACACCAAACCGCTAACGATGAGATGTTCACCCGCTAAGCGCAGATTCGATTGTCCCGTAAGAAAGACTTTACCCGGTGTTTGACCGCGCAGGGTAATTGGTTTGTTCTCGTTTCCTTTTGCCTCGAACAAAACTTCGAAATCGCGCCACGTACCATTAGCTAAGATGATGTCGTCGCCCGGTTTTGCTTTTTTTAGCGCCTGGTCGTAGGCTTCTGGTGTCTTAACAAGCAAGTCAGCTGCATACGCATTGCCATAAGCAAGAAGCGCAAGTGATAAATAGACCGGACGAGCCAAAGAAGATAATTGAAAATTCGCGCGCATAAGTAAGTGCCTAATCTCGTTTTTGAAACGACGGACAATCATTCGCAAAAGAAATTGACTGTAAGCCGTTTACTGCAATGCAGTTAAATAATAAGTGCGCTTTACACGTGCGGGTATAAAGCACCCTTTGAAAATGACAACAGGTCAAAAAGAATCGCCAAAATACACATAGGTGTAGGGTACAAAGGGTTTGCGTAAATTGGCGATGTAACCTGTTCTTAAACTGTTCACGACTTTTTATTATCTAATCCAAACATAATTTATCGCTGTTTGGCTGGGTTTTCCGTGAACCGTCTATCCAATGTAACCAATAGTCGAATTAAATGTCAAACTAATATTAACCAATTTAACAAATATGTTATTACCAATAAAATAATCATTGGTAATAATCTCAGTTAATTATATGCTACATACTTGTTAAAATATGCTATACCTATTTCTAAAGCACTTGCATAATCTGCATTTGTGGTAGAATGCCTGCAAGTAGTAGATCGTTATGCAATATAAAGTGGGAAGTTAAAATGAAGAGTCGTCGATTATTCTGGAATATAGTCGAAAAAATTGAGCAACTTATTGAATCTGGGCTGTACCAGCCCGGTAGTCGCTTACCTCCAGAACGCGAACTAGCTGAAACGTTCGACGTGAGCCGCCCCACTATTCGCGAAGCGATTATTGCTCTGGAAGTAAGAGAGAGAGTGGAAGTAAAAACAGGCTCAGGCGTATACGTATTAGAAAATAAAAATGCACCTAAGCAATTACATAGCATTAGTGCATTTGAACTGACTCAAGCGCGCGCGTTAGTAGAAGGCGAAGCTGCTGCACTTGCTGCAACGACTATCACTGACGAGGAGTTACGTGATTTAAAAAGTACCCTTGATGCGATGGAGCAAGAAGAGAATCCCGAACACGCTGATCGTGACTTCCATATGATTATTTCTCGCGCAACACGTAATAACGCGATATTGCTAGCCGTGGAAAACCTATGGCAAGTTCGAGATACCAATATTGAAGTCAAAACTGCTTATAAAGGCGTTTGTAGTCAAAGTAGCTCTAAGCGTTTACATGAGCATACTGTTATATACCAAGCGTTGAAGAAGCGTGATACTCAGGCTGCTCGCGCTGCGATGCATCAACACTTTAATCGCTTGATTAACGCTCTGTTCGAAGCAAAAGAAGCACAAGCCTTAGAGGAGGTTCGCCGTCAAACGATCGAAACTCGAGGTTTATATTCGTTATCTCATGTCATTCGTGAGGTCTAATACCCTTTAGGCGCTGAAGTACCTACTTCTTGTACCACTGCACTGTATTAAGTGCCCCCCCTCAGAATGCGGATTGGGATTGGGATTGGTATTACATAAATTACACCCAATAAAAAAGCCAACATCAGTTGGCTTTTTTTTCACATAAGCAAACGTATGCTTATGAGAATAACATACCGCCGTTGATATCAACGTTAGTACCTGTCATGTACGACGCTTCATCAGACGCTAAGAACGCCACTAATTTAGCCACTTCTTCTGAACTACCTTCGCGTTGAAGTGCAGTAGAACCAGCTACTTTTTCACGAACCGCATCAGGGGTAAATGTATCGTGAAAACCAGTGCTGATCATGCCTGGGCATACACCGTTAACGCGAATATCAGGACCAAGTTCTTTAGCAAGCCCGCGAGCAAAGGTCATAACTGCACCTTTTGAAGTGGCATAAATCGCCGCTCCACCGCCACCGCCATCACGACCGGCTTGAGATGCAAGCGTCACAATGCTGCTGCCTTTTGGCATATGTGGTATACATGCGTGAGTCATCATGAATAACGATGTTAGGTTTAAATCCATTACTTTATGGAAATGGCTTAAACTCATATCTGCTACTTTCACACGCTCAACTAAACCGCCAGATACATGTACTAAACAATCGACCTTACCAAACTGCTCTACCGTACTTTGCACACATGCATCTACATCTTGTTGTTGTGTTAAGTCAGCCTTCACTGCAACTGCACGTACACCAAGTTTTTGGATTTCTTCAACTGCACTTTGTGCGGTAGCTTCACTGGCAAGATAAGTAATCACTACATCTGCGCCACGGCCGGCCAATTCTAATGCACAAGCGCGACCAATATCACGTCCACCGCCTGCCACTATGGCTACTTTGCCTTTCATTGTCATAATCTTCTCCACTGGATATTCAAATTAGCATACAAATAAACTTTCAATCAGTTTCCCCAAGGAGCACCGCACAGCCCGTCGAAGTATAATACCAATCCAAGTCTACCTGCCTAAATTAACTAAACAACGCACCCATTGTCAACCAATTATTTACATTTGGCTTTACCAATTGATATTTTGCGGTATTTTGTTAAAAAACATTAACACAATGACATTTATCATTAGTGTCAACGCGCTTTTCTTCACAATGATATTGTTCACGATTGATGATGGCTGGTAAAGATAAAAATTTATAAGAAGCCAAGCTTGTTTACATAATGTATTTAACCAATTCACCTGACCTTTTCAAACAACGGCAATTACACTCTGTAACCATACACATATGACATAGGTAAAGCTGAAATGTCTGAAGATAGGGTGTTAGCAGCCTTCAAAGCCAGCAATTTGGCATGGGAGCTAGCGCCTTGCATATGATATAGGCTGGCGTTTTTAGCGGCCATTCTTTGTACTTTGGTCACTCTTGCATAACGTCTTGATTGGTAAGCTGATAATCCACTATTAATCTTTTCATGAGCAGACAACGCCTGTGCTAAGCATGCGCTATCTTCAATGGCCATTGCCGCCCCTTGGGCAACAAAGGGCAGCATAGGGTGGCAAGCATCGCCGAGCAAGGCAACGTGCCCATCAACCCAAGTATCTAATGGCCGGCTTGCGAATAATCCCCATAAAAAACACTCTTCAACCTTGCTCAGTAGTTGCGTCACATCTGAGTGCCAGTTAACAAACGCGGCACACAGTGTTTTGACATCTCCCGGAACGCTCCAGCGTGTATCTGTCCATTGTTTTTGTTCTTGGACTGCGATGACATTAATTTCTTTGCCTCCTCGAACATAGTAACTGACCAGGTGAGCACCTGGCCCTATCCATAAATTAGCCTCGGGCTTGACCAAGTTACGGGGCACCTTTCGCGCATCTATCGTGCCGCGCCATGCTACTTGCCCTGTAAACTCCACACTAGCGAGTGGCAACATCTGCTTTTTCACTGCAGAACGAATTCCATCAGCTCCAATCAAAGCATCGGCTAACATTTCACGGCCATCATCTAGATAAACTTGAACCTGATTAACGCCTTGTATCGCTAGGTTTTGGTAACGCTTCACCCGGGCATTGACACTAATGTGGACCCCCCTTGATAAAGCTGCGTGGTGTAAAACTCGATGTAAGTCAGCACGATGAATGTGCACATAAGGGGCGCCAAATTTTTTCTCGATAGCATCGCCCAATGGCATACGTAAATATTCTTTTGCTGTTTGAAAATGGCGCATCGTAGCGTTGGTGGGTAAAAAACCATGTGATAAAACATCACCGCTTACACCAAGCATTTGCAAAACGTGCATCGCGTTAGGGCTTAACTGAATACCCGCTCCCACTTCCGCCAATGCATCACTTTGCTCAAGTACATGCACCTCAAAACCGTGTAAATTCAGTGCCAGCGCAGCGCTGAGTCCACCAATTCCACCACCAGCAATAATTATCTTTCTCGACATCGGCCTTATTTACTCTTCGACACGTTCAGTTCACTTATCTGTTAAGCGCTAAATACGGAGACTTAAAGTATTTCATGCTCTAAAACCACCTTTTCCACAGCATAAACCCACCTAACAATACGGCTACCCCTAACATAGCGAGAGTTAATAGATTAAACGCTTCGGGGTTGTCTATACCGGGTAGACCACCAACATTCATCCCAAACACTCCAGTAAGAAACGAAAGTGGTAAGAAAATAGCGGTCACTAGGGAAAGTACATACATCACCATGCCTTGACGGTCAGCAATACGGTTGCGAACTTCGTCTTGTAACACAATGGCCCGCTCTCTCGCCAGATCGAGGTCTTCTACGTAGCGTATCGTTCTGTCTATTTGTTCTCTGAGAGTAAATGCCTGATCTTGAGATAAATATTTATTGCTACGATAAAGTGCATCTAATGCATCGCGCTGTGGGGCAAGATAGCGGCGAATTGATGCTGCTTGCCTGCGCACGACAGACAAACGTTGACGCGCCTTAACATCCATCGCTTCAGACGTTTCAAAATCTACCAGTTCCTCGTCCAAAATATCAACCATTTCACTGATGCGATCGACCACCCGCTCAATGATTTCTAGTAGTAAGTCCCCGATACTTGCGACCTTGGTCCCCTGATCGATGTCGTTTTTTACGTCTTGCACTGAGTATAGTTTTCTATCTCTGCGCCGAGTAGAAACGATCCCCGAATCTGTAAGCCATAATCGTAGTGACACCATATCCTCAGGGTCGGCCTCTGGGTTGGTATTAATACCACGTAGATAAACAACTAACCCGCCCTCGAGTGGCAATGTTTTCGGACGCGTTTCTAGAGCGAGCAGCGAATCTGCCACCGATTTTGACAAGCCTAACTCTTCCATGGTTTGCTCAGCATCGCTTGAATCAGATTGCAGATGAATCCAGAAAAAACCAGGCGCGCCATCCTGGTTCTTTAACGCTTTTGGATCAATTGGTTTTCCAATTCCGGCAGAAAAATGGTATGCCCATAAAAAGCTATCACGTTGATTAAAGGACAGTTCTTGATGCTGCTGCATTACTGTTACTCCCGCAGAACAATTAGTGTGGCGAATATAAAGCACCTTTTTACAGATGAATACTCGTTTTTCATATGGCTAGGGTTTAAATACTCACAAAAAGGGTACACTATGGGTAATCTGTTGCTGGGTATCGTGTTACGAATAAGCACTTCGCTGCACTCAAATACATTTAGCGCCTGTAAATACATTTAGTAAATAAATCTTTATTCTACTCGACCTATCGTAGGTTAAGGCCCAGTTTTCACTCATTGATTTTTCAGAGATCCAAATGAAAATAGCTATTTTATCCCGTAACGAAAACCTATATTCCACCAGACGCCTCAAAGAAGCAGGCGAAAAATTAGGTCATGAGGTAGACATCATAGATACACTGCACTGCTATATGGATATAAGTAGCAGTCGCCCGGCCGTTCGCTTTAAAGGTAAGGCCCTGCCCTACTACGACGCGATCATTCCGCGAATCGGTGCCTCGGTGACTTTTTACGGTACCGCCGTAGTGCGTCAATTTGAAATGATGGGGACCTTTAGCGTAAATGAGTCAGTTGCTATTAGTCGTTCTCGTGACAAGTTACGCTCAATGCAGTTGTTGTCACGCAAAGGTATTGGCATGCCGCGTACAGGGTTTGCTCGCCAGCCGGATCGTATTGACGATCTGATAAAAAACGTCGGTGGCGCTCCTGTTGTCATTAAACTACTAGAAGGCACCCAAGGCATAGGTGTTGTATTAGCTGATACTCAAAAAGCTGCCGAATCAATTATCGAAGCGTTTATGGGATTAAACGCCAACATTCTGGTTCAGGAATACATCAAAGAAGCAGGCGGAGCTGATATTCGTTGCTTAGTCGTCGGTGGTAAAGTAGTGGCTGCAATGAAACGTCAGGCTGCCGCAGGCGAATTTCGCTCTAATTTGCACCGTGGTGGGCAAGCTAGTTTGGTGCGCTTATCCCCAGCTGAGCGTAAGACGGCAATTGATGCGGCCAAAACGATGGGCTTAAATATGTGTGGTGTTGATATTCTGCGCTCAAACCGTGGTCCGGTTGTGATGGAAGTCAATTCATCCCCTGGGTTAGAAGGTATTGAAGCTGCTACCGGTAAAGATGTGGCTAGTATGATAGTCGAATTTATTGTAAAAAACGCCAAGCCTAATAACACCAAGACCCGCGGCAAAGGTTAAATCCTTACGCAATAGCGGTATGCTCAAGCTAAATAGCTGATATATCGACTTTAAAAGAGAAATAACGATGAATCGATACTTAGACAAACCCATTGTTGGCACGCTTGAACTGTGTGATCTTCCCCAGCTCAGCATAAGATCATTAAATGTCAGAGTGGATACCGGCGCGACGACCTCTTCACTGCACGTAGATAATATTGAAGAGTTTGAACGCGCGGGCAAACTCTGGGTCAGTTTTGACATTCACCCTAATATTCATAATGTCGCTGAGATCGTTCGCCGTGAAGCAAAAGTGGAAGCGATAAAGCGAGTTAAAAGCTCAACCGCGACGATGGAAAAGCGCTACACCATCAAAACCGAAATTCAAATGGCGGAGTTAAATTGGGATATTCAGCTCACCTTGACTGACCGCTCTGAAATGACCTATTTGATGCTGCTTGGACGCGAAGCCTTAGCTGGCAAATTTTTGGTCGACCCCGCCCTAGAGTATGAATTAAGTGCGGGTTTGGTAAATTAATAGCACTGTAAAAACCCAGTAGCGAAGGGCGATATTTATTGTGAAAATATCGCCATTCGGTGCATAAAATTTTCATCCCAGCGACTATTTATTCTAAAAAGCACGACCATTTTCACCCTCCAATAGTGTCAGCAGATCCACGATAACAGACTGATTTACATCGTTTTTATTTATTTATATATTGTTGCGAGTTCGCTTTTGGCATTCTTTCTGCTCGAATTTAAAGTTTTAAATTCACAGCAGTAGGAGGCCTTATGGGCTATCGTTTTTATTTTTGCATGTTGATTGCATTGTCACTTTTTTCAGGTGCCGCCAATGCAAGACAACAAGGTTACGCAATTGACTTTTTAAACGGAGAAAGCAGCACGCAGGGAGTTCGTCTCGCCTACAGGCCGTATGTGAATCAAGTAGCAGAAATTCCCGTGTTGGGTAAGGTTGATATGTACTGGGAATTGAGCGTTAATTTCTGGGAATACGGAGCTCAGAACAACCATCAAACCAATTATGCCATTTCTGTATCACCGGTCATCTCCAAGCAGTTTGCGACCTTGTGGGATAAATATCCGGTGAAATGGGAGGCTGGTATTGGGGTTAGTCTAGTAAAAGACAGAGAGTTTGCTGGGAAAAACATTGGCTCCCATTATCAATTCGAAGACAGATTGGGGGTAAAAGTTGAATTTGGTGAGAATAATGACTCATCATTAGCCTTACGTTATATGCACTATTCAAACGGTGGCTTAGGCAGTAATAACCCTGGCATGAACTTCTTAAATATCGCCTACGCGAAAACCTTCTAAGTCGGCGCTTGTCTATTAAACTCTACTCAAAAACAAACTTATTTCTTCCCGTAGCCTTGGCTTGGTATAAATGCTTATCTGCTCTTTCGATCAGCTTTCCCTGTTCAGGCGCTTTCCCATCACTCACTGCAATGCCGATACTACCCGAGACTCTGCCTAACGGTGAGCCTTCGTGATTTATTTCTAAAGCTTCGACCTGTGCTTGTACTTTTTGTGCCACTAAAATCACACCTTCAATATCAGTATCAGGTAGTACAATGGCGAACTCCTCGCCGCCAAAGCGAGCGACAAAATCACCAGGGCGTACCACGGAGGCTGACAAGGCTTTTGCCACAAGCCTTAAACAATCATCGCCTGCTAAATGTCCGTAAAGGTCGTTAAACGATTTAAAAAAGTCGATATCAAACATCATCAACCCCAATGGCAAACCTGAGCGCTGTTTTAGTTTATTTTGACGTGCTAAATACTCATTAAAATAACGCCTATTGCTTACCTGCGTTAAACCGTCTTGGTAGGCCATCTTGCGCAATTCATCTGTCACTTGCTTTAAGGCTAAATGAGACTTTATACGGTGTTTTAAGGTATTTGTGTTGACCGGTTTAACTAAAAAATCAACGCCCCCAGCATCCCAGCATTGATCTTCAGCATCCGAGTCTAGGTGAGCCGTTATAAACATAACCGGAATATCTCGTGTTTCGCTGAATTCTTTTAAAGCGCGACACGCAGCCAAACCATCTACCCCCGGCATATCCATGTCCATCAAGACAAGATCTGGTGGCGTACGTAAGCAAAACTCAATCGTTTCTTTACCCGATGTAACTGCAAAAATGTCGTATATTTCGGTCAACGTATTAGACAAAATATGAATATTTATCGCTTCATCATCAACAATTAATATTTTTGCTTTGTTGAGGTTGGTGAGCGCTTGACCCAAATCGGGTATGGCCTGGGATATAACGGGTTCTCCTCGTTCATCTTGTTTTGTTTTAATTCAGCACTCATTGTAGTTGCTAAACGAACAACACGCTTTAAGGCAATAAGCCACACACTATATACTAAAGTTTGATTGACATTAAGTGATGAAAATACTGACGAGTAATATATTAGTATTACAGTGATATGTTTCAACAGAATGAAAATAAACGGTTTTTTTCGCTAGGTGTTGATAGAAAGTTAGCGGTTCTAAATAGGTTAAATGGCATATGGGCGTGTCATTTCACACCAGCTACGACTGCTCTATTTGGCCGTTGATTACGCCTACCTCATGTTCAATTGATGCTACTGGAACCGAATTGACTTCATTTTCAGTGCGCTGTAAAATAATTTATGAACGTTCGTTCAACAACTATACACTTCTGTTGGCCTAGCAATATAGTATTATCGCTAAATAAGAAGTTCGTTAAGATTAATATAGAGGCGACCATGGCGAATATTTCAAAATTCGATCGGGAAGAAGTGCTCGAGAAAGCTAAAAACTTGTTTTGGGAAAAAGGCTATTTAGGCACATCAACTCGGGAATTACAAAGCGCCATTGATATGCGCCCTGGTAGTATTTACGCTGCCTTTGGTAGTAAATCAGACTTATTCATCACCGTATTGAAGCATTATGCTGATGCGCTGGCTAAGCAAATGCAAACTCATGTTTTTAATAAAGCAGATGTGCTCGGCGCCTTCAAAGCGCAAATACATGATCTGGTATTAAGCCCTAACCAGAGGCGACCGAGTGAAATCTGTATGTTGGCCAAAACGTTGTCAGAGTTAGACGAAAGCCACAGTGACATATTAACGTTAGCCCGCTCTTTACTTGAAGACGTTGAGAGCATGTTTGCTGAAGTCTTTAATCAAGCAAAATTACAACACACAGTGCCAGCACAATTAGATGGGCTTGAAGCCGCAAAAGTGTTGCAAGTTAATATCATCGGCTGGCGCTCCTATTTAAAAGCCACAGGAGATAGTGACGCAGTGGAGCGTCAAATAGAGATGTTATTCTCCCAGTTCACTGAACAGCAGGCACATTGAATTAACGACTTGGTGTTGATGACCGAGTCCTACTAAAGTAATAATCCCCTAAACTTTAAAATAGTAGCCCCCTATGCAGCGCTTGAAGTGCTCCTTCTATTTTATTATGGCTGTTGCGGTGAACGTCTATCACCGCATATTTCCTTTTGATTGAATAAACTATTGTCTAATAGCGATTCTGCCCTCTGCTCTCATAATATTTTTGTTAACTGAATAGATAAACACGTCAGTTAAGTTGGCTAGTGTTTTTGTATGCCAACACATGCCCTCAGCGGATACATAATGTTGTTCGCTAAATTTAGCGCTAAAAAAGGACGTTCCATGGACTCATTCGAAAAACAGTTACACACTTTTTACGACAAAGCGATCACGCTTGGCACCGAATACGGCGGACAACTAATACTGGCCATCGTTGTTTTAGTGGTTGGCTTGTGGGTAATAGGGAAAGTAAGTAATGCGGTTAGACACCACGCAGTCAAAGGCTTACCAGATGAAACACTGGCACAATTCCTCACCAATATATTTGAAATCATACTCAAAGTACTGCTGGTCATTAGCGTTGCTTCTATGGTGGGAATTGAAACAACCTCGTTTGTGGCGATTTTGGGGGCAGCTGGGCTAGCGGTCGGTTTTGCATTACAGGGCAGCTTATCTAACTTTGCCGGCGGCGTCATGATACTAATATTCCGCCCCTTCAAAGTAGCGGATTATGTTGGCGCTCAAGATGTAGAGGGCGTTATTTTAGATATAGGTATTTTTGTCACGACCTTTGAAACGTTTGATAAACGCATCATCATTGTGCCGAACGGCCCACTGGCCAATGGTAATATAACCAACTACACCGCAAGCAGTATCAGAGCGGTGGAAGTATCTATCGGCATCGCGTATTCAGACGATATTGCTAAAGGAAAAGCAGCAATGGAGCAGGCGATTCAAAACGACTCGCGCGTGCTCAAGGAAGAAGGAAACGTTGTTGCGGTGGTTGATTTAGGTTCGAGCTCAGTGGACTTTTTAGTGCGCGCGTTTGTTAAAACAGATGATTATTGGTCATTGTTTTTTGATATACGCCCCATGCTTAAATCTGCGGTAGAAGAAGCTGGCTTGACTATTCCGTTCCCACAACGCGATGTGCATATCATTCCTGATTAAGTAAGAAACCGCCGCTGCCCCAGATACTGGTGCAGCGGCGAAACGACCTCCGTGGGTATAGACTAAGCGACAGCTTGCTCTAGAATTTCACGGCTTTTTGTTAACGTAATCGCTTGATTCTCACCCAAAACTTTCATGCCATGTGCTTCGAGCTGTGCCACTACTGTGTCCACAGCCTTGGCTTTATCACCATCATGCTCAGTTAATTGGGTTGCCACATCTAAGCTATGATAAAAGGCTTCGATCGCCGCAATAGTGCGTTCAGCTAGGTCATCCGATTCAGCTAAGCCAAACACGTTTTTCCCCATTTTCTCTAGTTTTGCTTTTTTAACGTCAAGTTGATTGCGCAACAAGGAAGGCTGCACGATGGCTAATGAACGTGCGTGATCTACGCCATATAAGGCCGTCAATTCGTGACCAATCATATGAGTCGCCCAATCTTGAGCCACACCTGCACCAATCAATCCGTTTAGTGCTTGGTTTGCAGACCACATTAGGTTGGCGCGCCACGCATCATCTTGGTTGGCAAAGTTATCACCCAGGGTTTTCAATGCCTTAAGCAATGCTTCTGCATAACCATCTTGAACCAACGCCCCAGCATCAAAGGTCAAATATTGTTCACATGTATGTACCCAAGCATCCACTAGGCCGTTCACTAATTGACGCTGTGGTAAGGTTTTCATTACATCTGGGTCCATTATTGCAAACTTAGGTTGTACTGCTGGTGCCATAAAGGCCAGCTTTTCCTGCGTGGCAGCTTTACTAACAACCGAACCAGCATTTGACTCTGAGCCGGTCGCGGGCAATGTCAACACCGCGCCCAGCGGTAAAGCCGTTTGCACTTTATGCTTACCCTGGGGAATATCCCACCCTTCACCTTCATATGTGGCAGCAGCAGCGATATATTTAACGCCATCAATCACTGAACCTCCGCCCACACCTAGAATAAAGTCTACCGACTGTTCTTTTGCTACCGCCACTGCTTTATCGAGCACTTCGATGGTCGGGTTAGCTCCCACACCTGAAAACTCAATCCAATTGTGGTCAGCTAGTGCTGTCACCACTTGGTCATACACACCATTTTTCTTAATTGACCCACCACCATATACCACCAGCACCGTTTGGTCCGCTGGGATCAGCGCACTAAGAGAGGCAATTTGGCCTTGTCCGAATTGAATTTTTGTTGGGTTTACATAGCTAAATTTCATATTTTTCTCCTAGTCGGTTCACAAACACTGAACTAAATAGATTTGTCGGTGTTTGGAACAATTCATCACATCATTGAGATGTATAATAGTGGCTAGAATTCCACATTAAAAGCATCATATGCGCCAAAAGCTTGCCTAAAACTATCAATCAAGGTAAGTTGCTCTAAATTAAGATTGAGAGCACACCATGACTAACTTAGCGACTGCGCTACAAAAATTTGCCGAAAATACTAACTTGCTTGAACTTGAAGGGAACATTAAGACATCAGTGCCCGGAGTACGCTTTTTTCGTACAAGTAAGAGCAGTCCGCGCCAACCTCTCGTTTATCAGTCTGGTATTATTATCGTCGCCCAAGGCCACAAAATCATTCACTTTCCAGAACGGCAAATTCAATACGGCGCTGGGGATTATCTCGTACTAGGAATGCCAATGCCCCTAGAATGTGAGGCGTTTTCAGATCATGGGCTACCCATAATGGGCTTATCAATTGATGTGAACCCAGCGTTACTACACAAATTAGTTAGCCAAATGCAGCTGCACCACAAGTATACTCAAAGCGACGTATGTCAGGATAAAAGCTGCATACAATCAGCCAAATTAGGTGCTGCGCTTGAGCTAACGTTACAGCGACTAACATCTGCTCTGGCAGATCCAATCGAAGCTGAAATTTTTGGCCAAGACATAATCAAAGAACTTATTTATCGCGTGCTAAGCGGCCCACAAGGCCACATATTATTTGGCTTAGCGCAACACGACGGACACTATGCAAGAGTGGCTAGAGCCTTAAACACCATGCACGCAAATTATGCTAGCCCCATCACGGTCGAAGCATTAGCCGAAGATGTAAATATGAGCGTATCCGCTTTTCACAGGGCATTTAGGCAAGTCACTTTTGAGTCACCATTGCAATATTTAAAAAAAGTCCGCCTGGTTAAAGCAAGAGATTTAATTGCTACTAGTGGAAGCCGCGCCAATGAGGCTGCGTTTAAAGTAGGCTATACCAGCGCGTCGCAGTTTAGTCGTGAGTTTAAACGCCACTTCAACCAGTCTCCCAGCGAAATGTCAGCACAACACTGATCTATGAATAGAACTATCTTAAAGAGTAGACAAATCAGCAGTTTTCGATGGCTTGCAGGGGGATGACTCTTCCAGAGCGTGCTTATACTTTTTATATAAAAGAATGCTTAATCCCACACAAATACCCAGCATTACCACACTTAAAGCGACTTTCCAGATAGACATTACCACTATGCCTTTGCCCATTAAGGCAAACAACGCCATCTGCGGGATGTACCCGATTCCTGAACCCAATATAAAATGTCGCGCTTTTACGTTTGTCACGCCCGCCATTAAATTGGTAAGAAAGTTACTTCCTAAAGGAAGCAAGCGAATAATGATGGTTTTAGTAACAGGACTGTCTTCAACAAAACGGTTAATACTGTGAATACGCGACGCATAGCGACGCCTCACAACAGGTTTAAGCAAAAATCTAGCAACGAAAAAGCTTACCATACAACCACATATGGCTCCGCTGACAGACAATAGCGCGCCTTGTAAAAAGCCGAAGGCATAACCGCCTAGAAATGCCATAACTTGACGCGGGCAACCTATGGCCATCGCACCTGTGCTAAATAACAAAAAATATCCCACCCCTAATACGCCATTTTGGCGGATACGAGTGTCTATCCAATGCTCATCGAATGAATCAAATACAGGCAAGGAACTGATTAAGCCGCCGATGACGGCACACACCAATAAGAATATCAGGCTCTTTAGCACTATTTTCGACCTGATGGAAACCTGAGAGGTAGATTTAAATCTAGCTATCGGCAAAACTAATCGTCCGAAAATTAATTGCTCTTAGCCGAAGCGCCAATAAAAACTGGAGCAAAGTCGATACGTATTGCTCCATTCCTATGGCGTGATTGATTGGGTTCAAGGGTTTGCGCTTAATCGGCGACTTTAAGATAACGCTCAATAATTTCAGTACCATTACTGGCTTGAATAGGTTTAAAAATAAAGCCCGATATCCCCTGGGCCTTACAGGAATTTACCAATAATTGGTCTGTCACTGAAGACAGCATAACGATAGGTACATTGGATCCTAAACCGCGGATTTGTGCTAGTGCTTTATCACCGTTTAGTTTATCCATCACGACATCCATAAAAATAAAATCGGGCGGATTACTTTTCACTAACTCCACGGCGCCGGAACCATCATCGGCTTCCTCGATATTGCTGTATCCGAGCGAATGCAAAAACCGAGTGAGGGCTTTGCGGATCATAGCGCTGTCATCAACCAATAAAATGCGACTGTCTTTAGCAAGCACTTTAGTATGTGAATTTTCAATAGCGACGCTTTCTTCGCGTTTTATTCCGCCCTCTTGGTAATCAACGCTGCGCACTAATAAATTGAAATAGTAACGACCTACCCCATCAATAGTAATAGGCACTGTCACCACTTCTTGTACGCCATCAAGATATTGGTCCATTTGCGACAAATCTTCGACAAAATACGGGCTAGAAAAACCGTAATCTAAGCTGTAACGGCGGTGCAAATCAGTTGAACGGCCAACAATTGTGTTACCCCATTCGGCCAGTGCATTGCGCAAATCGTCAGTCATCTCGGTATGTTCATACGCTTCACCAAACATGCTTTGGCATACAGAGTTACCAATTGATACTGCGGTTTCGGGGTAATGATGCATCATAATCACCCCATCAAGATTACCTGTGACTTCAGAGCACACTGCATAACCTTTAAATCGGAAATCTTGTACGTTATCCATGAACGCTTCACCCGCTGATCCGGTTAAATTGGTCATGGCTTTTAAACTAGCAAGTGATTCATTAATAAAGGGGTAAAGAATAACTTTATAAATGGTTTCAACTGACATATTGCTTTCTCTAATTATTATTATTGTTACTGCGAGGACAGCAAACTACTAAAGCTAGCGAGATATTGCAAGAATGTAAATAGCCCTAATTTATAGGTTAAGTAATTAATTTACCGAAACTTTTAACGAGACAAACAGTGGTATTTTTTACTACAAAAACGCACAGAGGAAGCGGGTACCCTATCGGCTCCCCACTTCCTGTTGTTTTTCTTACAATTAGCTCGGCATGGCTGCTAATACCGCTTCAGGGGTTATCGGCAAATCCCTTACGCGAGCACCAACAGCATTAAAAATAGCATTTGCAATCGCTGGGGCGACAGCGATTAAGCCGGGCTCCCCTAAGCCGGTAGGAAACTCTGTGTTTTGTACAAAACTGATATCCAAATCAGGTAGGTTGTTCATTCGCAGCGGAGTATACGTATCTAGGTTAGTATCCTTAACCTGCCCCTTCGTAAACTCAGTCCCTTCAAACAGCGCCAAACTCAACCCCCATAACATTGAGCCTTGGGTTTGGGCCAAAGCACCGTCCGGATGAACCACGGTTCCACAATCTAATACTCCCGTTAGCTTGTGCACTTTCACTTTGCCCGATTCAACATCGACCTCGACATGCGCTACACATGCCCCCCAAGTAGGCATATCCCGCTCTTGCCCAGAGGAAATTGCGATCCCCATTCCTTGGTTTTTAGGCAAAGTCTGCCCCCAGTTCGTTTGGCTGCGAATATCCGTTAGTACCTTGGCTAGACGTTTAGCGCCGCCGACTGATACAGGCGCTTCACCCGCATTCTTGCCGCTGGCATCGAGCATAGACAAACGAAAATCAATAGGATCCATATATTGCTTGTGAGCTATCTCGTCCATGAACGATTCAACTGCCCAACCTGTCCAGCCAGGCCCAACAGCACGTAACCAACCTGGCACAAAGGTTTTTTGCGCAAGAGGATTATTGATCGCCCTTACGCGATGATTTTTCAAGGTATACCAGTGATCAGCGCCGGCAATTGAAAACGGGTCAAATTTACCTTTTTTGTCTACACCTTCTGGCATAAAGGCTGGAGCCATGGCCATAGTCGGCCACCCCGCAGCAGCGCCATGCTCGATGCCTAATAACTTATCGTCGCCATCCCAATAGGCATTCATTTGCTGAACCGAAGGCGAGCGCACACAGTCGAAGCGTGTATCATCTTCGCGGGTAAAAACCAGTTTAACTGGCTTACCTATGGCTTGTGCCGTTAGTGCAGCAGGAATCATATAATCACCTGCTAGGCGACGTCCGAAGCCACCACCTAAGTAGTACTGATGAATAATAACCTTGTCGTCACTCATACCTACCGCTTTAGCCACAACAGGTAAGAATAACGATTGCCATTGATTACCGCAGTGCACATGACAAACCCCGTCCTTAAACTCAACAGCTGCATTAACAGGCTCCATAGTGAAGTGCAGCACAGAGGACGTTTTATACACTGACTCAAGAGAGGTTTTCGCATTTTGCGCCGCTTTAGCGATGTCTCCTTTTTCAACCACTAATGTGCCAGAAGTCTTGTCTTTAGCTAGGGTTTCTCCTTGGCTAATGATGTCTTGCTCGCTGACGTTTGCAGTCTCGCCAAGATCATACTTTACCTCAATCGCATTTCCCGCTTTGACCGCGGCATAATAAGTATCTGCGAGTACCGTCACCCAGCCTTGAACGGTGTCACTGGGATCTGTGAGTATTTCATAGCCTTGATAGCCTTTTATCGACTTAGCTGCGCTATCGTCGACGCTCGTCACTTTACTACCATGGCGCGTTGGGGGAATAACGGGGCGGGCAAACACCATGCCTTCAAGTTCAATATCAATACCATATTGCGCTGTACCATTGGTCTTCGCTGGAATATCTAGCGCTTGACTTGGCTTTGCAATTAACTGGCGACTAGCAGGGCTTTTAGGTTCGAACTTTGCCAATTCCTCAGGGCTAAAGGTACGTTCGATTTTGCCGTTTTTGACTATTTCGGCAAAGCTTATCGACTTATCGCCCGCTACAACATGACTGTTGTGTGTCGAGCAATCTTTAGGGTTTACTCCCAATAATTTCGCCCCCGCTTCAATAAGCACCGTACGCCCTGCAGCCCCTGCTTGTGACATAGGAACATAAGTTTGAAACACAGACCAAGAGCCGCCCGTTACCATGTAGCCCCATTTAGGGTCAGTGTCCACGTGCTTAATTTCGACATTGTTCCAATCAGCCCCTAACTCGTCAGCGACGATACGGGCAATTGCCGTTCCTACGTGTTGGCCCATTTCTGCCCGGGCGATATTTACCAAAATTTTCCCTTGGGTATCAATCTCGAACCACACAGTAGGGCTAAAAGATTTAGCCGCTAATTGCTCAGACGCGCCGCCAGTTACTACCTCAAGGGCATTGATACTTGGCGCAAAAGCCATTAACAAACCACTACCGACTGAGCCGATCAAAAAACGACGACGGCTATGTTCAATCTTATCTTTACGTAAACGAGTCATATTAACTTACTCCCTGTGCGTCGCGCTTAGGATTATATATCTGCACAACCGACTCGGATTGCCCCGCAACATCTTGAATGGCTTCTTTGATGCGAGCGTATGTCATACAACGACATAGGTTACCGCTCATGTAGGCTTCAATTTCCTCTTCGCTTGGATCTGCATTGGTTGCCAGTAGCCCAGCCGCCTGCATAATTTGCCCAGACTGACAATAACCACACTGAGGCACTTGATGTTCCACCCACGCTTTTTGCAGCGGATGCTGATTGTCTAATCCTTCTATTGTGCGGATCTCTGCGTTAGCAATAGCACTAATCGGCAGTGAACAGGAACGCACGGGGGAACCATTGAAATGCACAGTACAAGCACCGCACATGGCAATCCCGCAGCCAAACTTGGTGCCTTTAAGACCAAATTCGTCTCGTATTACCCAAAGCAAAGGCGTATCAGCCTCAGCATCTGAAGTGATTTTTTTCCCGTTCAATGAAAACTCAATCATGATGATTACCTGTTTGATAGTGAATATTAATAACGTGGTCCTGCGGTCTTCCGTGAAACTTTATAGCTAGATTATGACACTGTGGTTTTTGTCTACTAAGTGTAGTTCAAGTAGCTACATCTAAAGATAAGTTAATCAAGACTAAAAGCGGTCAAGATAAACTGGAATGAATTGAATTGTGGTCGAATTATCAGGCGACATAGAAAAAGCCACTAAAAAGTGGCTTTCATCGAGTAAATGCCAGCGAACTAAAGCTTAAACTTTGCCTGCAAAATCCGCTGCTGAATGACGTTCAGGCACTTGGTCTTCGGGTTCTCCCCATGTGCGATTAACCTTCACGCCACGCTTAACTGCGGGCCTTTGGGCAATGTCATTAGCCCAGCGAACAAGATGCGTATATTCGTGTGTTTGTAAAAACTCAGCGGCTTCATAAACAACATTACGCACCAGCGAGCCGTACCAAGGCCATATTGCCATGTCGGCAATCGTGTACTGGTCACCCGCGATAAATTTATTTTTTGCCAGTTGTTTATCAAGTACATCTAGCTGACGCTTTACTTCCATCGCATAGCGATCAATGGGGTATTGGTACTTCTCTGGCGCATAGGCATAAAAGTGACCAAAGCCGCCGCCTAAGAAAGGCGCGCTACCCATTTGCCAAAATAGCCAGTTCATACACTCAGTACGACCAGCAAGATCTTTTGGAATAAAAGCTTCAAATTTTTCGGCCAAATAAAGCAAAATAGAGCCAGACTCAAATATTCTAGTTTCTGGGGAGTTGGACGTATCTATCAAAGCAGGAATTTTTGAGTTTGGATTGATATCCACAAAACCGCTGCCAAATTGATCACCGTCGCCAATATTAATTGGATATGCGTCGTACTGCGCCCCGCTGTAACCGGCTTCAAGTAACTCTTCAAGCATCACAGTAACCTTTACACCATTTGGCGTCGCCATTGAGTGCAACTGCAAAGCATGTTCACCACGAGGAAGCGTTTTTTCAAATCGAGCGCCCGCAGTTGGACGGTTAATGTTGGCAAACTTGCCTCCATTTGCAGCATCAAAAGACCAGATTTTTGGTGGGGTATAAGTCGGGTCGGACATAGTTCACATTTCCTCGGCTATTTTGATAAGTGTTAATGTTAGGTTGGGGCTGACCATGTAAAAGCAAGGGATAGCGTAATTGATTTTTGTACCAAGAGGGACACAAATGTGTAACGAGTTATATCCCTATTAAATGAGCAGACATAAAAAAAGCCCGCTTTTAGCGGGCTTTCACATCGTTCTTTTACATTAGCTGTTAGCTGGCTGCTCTGCTGCAGGTTGCTCTTTGCTGATAGCATCACCAACACGCAATTGTAAGTTTTGAATCGGCTTGTCGGTATTATTCGACAAGTGAACCAAACGATTAAGCTGACCTAGTGACATTAACACTGCATAAGCAGCGCCTAGGAAACCACTTTTGTGTAGCTCAACCACTTGCTCTTCGCCTAAGTCTTGAAGACGCTTTTCGCTCACACTGAACATGCCTGTGATGTTGCGCTTTTCGCCATTAGCGTAGTTCACTAACAATTCAATTGGGTCAAGCAACTCTAGCTCAACTAATTTCTTAATGAAGCGCTGGGTGGCCATTTCGCTGTTAGCAAGTTCAGAAAGCAATTGCTGACGGTTCTCTAAAAATGGACTAGGCTCGCCTTCTGCAGTAAATACAGGTTCGCCGTCATCAGTAATTAGCGCGCTGTTTTCATCAAAGAATACACCAAGCTTCTCGCCATCAGGGCGAACATCAAAAGGATAACGTTGAATATTCATAGGCAAACAATGTACTTGCCACTTGCCTTCATGAACGAATAAATTGCTGCCTTTTTCCGTGCCTAACATGGTCACTGAATGGAAATTTTCAGAATTTGGATCTTTAACGAAAACAACAGGCATAACACTGGCTAACTGCGCGTACTCGCGAATAGAAGCAGCAGCTATGTGGGCTTCTTTTGCGTAGCCAAAGTCGTGCTGTAAATTGATTTTTAAATCTTTATGTTTCTCTTTATCAAGAGGGATATAGCTGATTGTCATAGAGGATATCTCTTACTTTAATGTTCAAATCTGGTTATTTGTTAACGCTAATTAGCAAACCGTCATATGCGTCACCGTCTGATGAACAGATATAAAAAAATGGCCTCAAGGCCATTAAATATGCGGTCCCTAAATGCTAATTCCACAACAGCAAGTATCTTTTATTTATTGAGTATTGTCACGAATGTTAATGAAATAGTTGCCACTTGTTCATTCAAGTGAAAAATCTAGTTCAAAATCTAACACATCACTCTTTATTCTTGCTGTATCCAAGGCGGTACTAAGGTCGCACCGCCTCGAACAAGGTTAAGCTACCACATCTTCACGGGGACTAACATCTTTACCTACACTGGTGATATATTCCTGTAACTTAGCTTCAGCTTCATCACCGAACAATATTTCACATGCCTCGCGTAACCCTGGTGCAGCTAGAATATCTTCTTGACGTACCACTAGCGATATTTTCGAACGTCGACGCAAGAAGTCTTCTAATTTAGTGACCATTTCTCGTTGTGCTGCGTGCTCAATTTCTACGCGTAAATACTCAGAGTTTTCAATGAGCAATTCTGCCTTTTCTGGGTTTTCACGAATGGCTTCGAGCATGTTAATCGCGTTTCGACCATAGCGCCGCCAAAAACGTGATGTCAACGGCTCAGAAGACGTCGCCGGCGTTAACGCGTCAAAGTTCATCAACTTGGCTCGGTGGAAAAACTCATCCCGTACGCTATCGTCAGGTTCTCCGTACCATTTGAAATCGGCGTACGGTAACTCAATACCAAACTCTTTTAC
The DNA here is from genome assembly GCA_000314955.1 of Paraglaciecola chathamensis S18K6. Classification (GTDB taxonomy): domain Bacteria; phylum Pseudomonadota; class Gammaproteobacteria; order Enterobacterales; family Alteromonadaceae; genus Paraglaciecola; species Paraglaciecola chathamensis. The sequence goes on from BAEM01000007.1 coordinate 304,718, forward strand.
GATACCCGCCACTTCATCGCCAACATTAATACAATCTGTCAGCTTACCGCCGAAAATAGACATATATTTATGTTGGGCATTTTGATCAATAGCGTGCTTACGCGAAAGTTGTACCCAATCGGCCTTCCCGCCAGTACCTTTTATCGCTAATGGGCGAACCCCACAGCGTTCAGCAATGACATCTTCTTTGGTCAGTGGTTTATCAAGGGCAAGAAGCTTATTAACATTGTCGAGTACAAATTGGCGATCTGCCTCAGTCACATGTGCGTAGGGGTTATCCACTTGAGTATCCGTTGTTCCGATGCAGGTCTTTGGCCCCATAGGGATAACGAAGAATAAGCGCCCATCATCAGCGAAGAAAGTCAGTACTTTGTTGCTGTCTGTCACGCGATCAACGATTAAATGAATACCTTTTGAAAACACATGATGGTGATCTGTTTTTTCCTCATTCAATTCATTTAGTGGGTCTACGAAAGGACCAGCAGCGTTTATCAACACTTTCGAAGAAATCTCAAATTCTTCGCCAGTTAAGCCGTCTTTGGCTTTTGTGACCCACACATCATCTTTACGAGTAGAGCCAAGCGACTCAACATAGTTGGCGGCAATACACCCGTAGCTCATACTCGAGCGAATGAAGTTAAATACAAAACGCGCATCGTTATCTTGCAAATAGGCATCTGAATATTCAAACCCACCGCTGACGTTTTGGGTATTAATCACCTTCTCTAGTGATTTGATCTTACCGCCGGTGAGGTAGTTAGGCATCCTGGTGAACAGTCGTCCCATGAACCAGTACAGCAAGGTTCCCATGTAAATGAACGCAGGAGGAAAGCGAAAGCCCTTTTGAATACTGGTTAAGAAGCGGATCTCTTTCACCGTTGATGGGTAGCTACGCATCAAGTGATTCCTACTTTTACACAGCTTGTTTACCAAACCATATTCGTAACTCTCAAGATATTTGATCCCGCCCCAGGCTAAATTTGAAGAGTTAGAACTGGTAAAACCGGCAAAATCACCTTTATCAATTAAGGCTACTTTTACACCCTTAGCCGCCAAAGCTGCAGCGGCGACGGCACCATTGATACCACCACCAATGATCAGCGTATCAAACGTACCTTTAGGCAATTTACGGATGTTACTCTTTCTCAGGTTGTTCATGTCTCTTCCGATAATTAAATTTTTAAATTTTGCTTTCTGCTTCAAGGCCGTCGTTACTGCCCCACGCTAACTTTGCTCTTTGCCCCAACACAAAACGATTGATGAACAATGCGAAGCTGATGCATGACACTAAAGTGATTGGCATAAGATGGATGTAATGCAACGTCGTATACACAGGCGAGAAATCGAAAGTCAGTGAGCCATATAGCAATACGCCGAAAATAACAGCTGCAATGCCCGCTCTTGCATCAACATCCTTGAACACCAGCCCCACAACGAATATTGACAATATTGGCATACTTAATAAACCATTTAACTGTTGCAACAAGTTAATGATGCTGTCGGCTTGCTGATAAATCGGTACCAATACCAGCGACAATATTGTCAACATAGCAGTTACCCAACCACTCAAGCGTGCGACATTTGGATTGTCGTTAACGTAAGCCTCATGAATATCACACACATATAACGCAGTCGCTGAATTCAATAAGCTGTTATAGGTAGACAATACCGCTGCAGCCATAGCAGCAGCGAATACGCCCGTTAGCCACAATGGCATTACATCTCCGACAATACGCCCATAGGCTGCATCTCCAATATCACCGTACAACTTAAACGACACAATACCAGGTAAAACAATGATGGCAGGTACGATAAGAATACGAATACCTGCTGCTGCAAATACCCCTTTTTGCGCTTCTTTCACATTTGGCGCGGCCATGGCGCGTTGGGTGATGGTTTGGTTCGTACCCCAATAATACATTTGAATAAAGATCATGCCAGTTAGCAATGTAGGCCAAGGTAGCGGTGAGTCAGGGCCACCCACTAAGGTTAAACGGTCAGCAGGAATACCGCTAAAATCGAAGTCGATAGCAGCCAGTGATAAGAACACCACCAGTACCGCCATGCTTAAGAGTAATACGCCCGAATAGGTGTCAGATACCGCTACCGCGCGCAACCCACCAAAAATAGCGTAAACCGCACCTAGTGCAGCAAACGCAATCGCAATGTACATCAATGGGATGTCAACGTTAAACATGGTTTGCATGAACAATGAGCCTGAGTAAATAACAGCAGGCATGTATATCAGCGCATTACCTAAGAAAAACAACATGCCGATAACTGCACGTATATGTTTGTTTTTATAACGTTTTTCTAATAACTCAGTGGTCGTCGTACAGTTGTACTTGTAGTAAATAGGGATAAATACTTTAGCCAGTATAATCAGACCAATCACCGCCGCGAACTCCCACCAAGCAAGGAGCGCCATTTGATTGCCGTTCATTCCGACTAATTGGTCTGTGCTCAAGTTAGTTAAGGTAATAGAGCCTGCAACGAACATCCAGGTTAAGCCACCACCGGCTAAGAAGTATTCCTTATTTTGGCTTTGCTGGTTGTGTCCATGACCACGGCATTTCAAATAAGTCAGCAAGCCAATAATGCCCGTAACCAAGGCGAATACCGCCGCTTGAACCATATTTTCTGACATCTGATATTTCCTCGGCAATCATGTGATTTGTACCATGATTGCTATTTATGTGCTTAATAATCTAGACTTTTGCCACCCTGATATGTGGCAAAAACAAAACAAGTGTAAAGGGTTAAGACGCCACTCTGTCTTTCGCTACTTCGATTTTAAGTTGAGTGATCTTATTATGGGTATTGCGTTCATTGTGCTTTCTAAGTAACAAGTTGAGCTGGTAAATTGAGAGCAACATGGCGTGTATAGCGATCAAATAGCCACTATCATTTAACGCTGACATCTTTTCAGCGGTTAAACTTTGCAATTTGTCTTCGTCAATGGTGCACAGGCCAGCAATATTCTGGGTGTTTCCATCTTCGAATACTAATTGCAAGTCGATAGGTTTAATCAGACCTAGTGACTCTGTTTCTTTCATAAAACGATAAGTGTCTATGTCTTGTTTGATACTTGCCTCAAGCAAATTTTTCGCTTTGCTCAAATGCATTGAAGCTCTACCGGCACTATCAAAAATAGCTTCGCCGCTATCTTTGGAAAAAGCCTCGCTGGTTTCTAAAATGCCTATAGTGTAACTATTTTCGAGCTTCGGGGATTGCATCAAATAAAACGGATACGTTTGTAAACTGACGGGTTGATAAATCGCATTCCAGCGCCCTTGTTCCACAAACACATTTTGCATCGGCTCAAAGCTACCCAGTGCGGATAACACCCAACTGCCGTCTTGCTGATTACGTGAGAAAAAGAGCGGGAAATTGGTTGCTGCTTTTCCTACCTCTGGTACGCGAAGGCGCATAAGTTGTTGGCTAGCAGCAAACTCAGCCAGGCAACTTTCGCGAAGCTTTAAATCTTTATGTACGGTATTACTTAATTCAACAAGTGTGCTCATGGTTATCTCATACTCTGGGTGCTTAACCACCGCTCTATATATTCTCTGTGAGGAGGAAGGGTTTCTAGCAACTGCTGGGTAAGCTGTTGATTACGAAGCATTACTTTCTGTGCGTTTTGCTGCTGATTGTATAAATGTGCTTGCCGGCTAAAATCGGGCTTAAACCCCATTCCATACAACACATACTGATAACTCGCCGCAGGGAATAGCTCTATCGCGGCATCAAAATCCGCGCTGATCGGCCCGCGGAACTTCCACAATGCTAAATCTTCTTTTAGTGAATCAGGAATTGAGTCAGGGTCGGTATGCGCCTGCCAGTAAGGTTCAGGGCGTTTGGTCAACATGTAGTGTAATTTAAGAAAGTCGATAATCCGCGACCAGCGATAAGCCATTTGCTGATTAAAACGTTTAGCGATGATCGGCGTTAAGCTCGCATCCGGCGGAATGTTATCCGCAATAAAGCGGGCTGAAATTTCAACCAACATAATAGCGGTGGCTTCTAAAGGCTCAACAAAACCAGCAGACATGCCGACTGCTACGCAGTTTTGCTTCCAAACTTGTGCTCGATGACCTGATTTAAAACTAATCTTACGCACTGGAATATCGTCTGATGTGGGGCCTAAATAGCGGCGCAAGTTCGCTTCTGCTTCATCATCCGACAAATACTGGCTGGAATACACATGACCTACGCCACGTCTATGGGTTAAACCGATATCCCATATCCAACCGGCATTTTGCCCTGTTGCTATCGTATGGCTGGCAATAGGGCTTGTGCCACTCTCATAGGGCATATGTAAGGCCAAGGCTGAATCATTAAACAAGACCTTGTCAGCAGAAATAAAAGGAACCTCTAATGCCTGCCCTAGCAATAAAGAAGAAAACCCAGTGCAATCAACGAATAGATCACCATCGATTTGTTGCTGATTACTCAGCAAAATAGAACCAATGGCGCCTTCAGGGGTTAAATTGACAGACGCTACCGTGCCGATAATCTGACTGACATTAAGGGTATTTTTACAGTGTTCTTTTAGAACTTCAGCAAACTCCCCTGCATCAAGATGATAAGCGTAATTGCACTGGCCTTTGTATTCGGCCTCAGCCATTGAACGCGGGGCTAAACCAGCCTCACAAACATGATGTTGAAAGTTAGACTCTACAGCGTAATTCTCGATATTATCTACATAGGGTGCAAGATCTATTCGACCGTACCCAAGAGGAACAGTAAAAGGGTGATAGTAAAAGTCGCCGTTGCCATGCACCCAATCGACAAACTTGCCCCCTTGCTTGAATCCAGCGTGACAACGCGCAAAGACATCACTCTCTTTTAAACCAATTTGTTGCAGGGTGTTCTTCATGGTCGGCCATGTGCCCTCGCCGACCCCCACTGTGGGAATGTCAGAAGATTCAACCAATAGGATCTGCAACCCCTGGTTGTCGTCCGTCTTATGCTGGGCTGCAATAATAGCGGCTGTTAACCAGCCTGCAGTGCCGCCACCGACTATGACTATTTTATTTACCGCTTTTGACATGAATGGTTTAGTCCGCGTAGTAACAAGTGTGAGTACGATAGCTTGCACACTATTATCTTTCTAATTTAAGTGGAGAGGTAAACACTTAAATTACCGTTAAATAACCTACCCAATAAAGCCTGACATCCTTTATGGGGTACTCTATTCAACCTGTTATTTTATAGGAAAAATGGCCCGCTTAATACTTGCGAGCCATGATGTAGCAATCAGATATGCGCAGTATGTAGACACACACTGCGCTTATTTGTAACAAGCTTAGAACTTAGCGCGAACGCCCACTGCATAGCGAGCACCGTTGTCTTCAATCGAGTAAACTTGATTGTCGAAACGGCCAGTTTGCACTAGCTCTTCTTCCGTTACGTTAATGCCTTCAACGAAGACTGTGAAGTTTTCGTTGATGTCATAACTTGCACTGACGTCCCATTGACCAAATGTTTGGGTGTTAATAGGCTCGCCATTAAACCCGTTGTCAACGTTACGTAAGAATGCTTCGCGGTTGTTAAATGCGATACGTGCTTGCCAGTTGTCTTGCTCGTAGAAAACCACTAAGTTTTGTGAATCGCCTAAGCCTTCCAAGAAGTCTGTATCAGCGTTAACTACTGTGGCATTCGCCATAACACCGAAGCCATTTTCAAATACGTGAGTCAATGCGACTTCGTAGCCGGTTACCTTGGTCGTTTCAGTGTTCTGCGGACGGCTTACAGTGTAAACCTCGCTTGCACCATTCAACTCTTCAGTGTTTGCCACTACATCAAAATCAGGACGCGTATCATCAAGAGACAAACCAACTGCACACAAGTTATCGCCTGTGTCGTTGTTACATCTAAATCCGTCAGCTGCAGTACGATCAGAGAAAGTAAATGTCTCTTCACCTGTCAAGGTCACGATAAAGTCTTCAACTTCTTTGCTAAATACAGCGAAAGTGAAGTAACTAGCATCGGCGTAATACCACTCGAATGATAAATCCCAGTTCTCAGAGGTAAACGGCTTAAGCGACGGGTTACCACCACTTGCCGTTAAGTTCTGACGACGAGGCTCATTGAAGGTTGTCGCTGGTGACAACTGAGACATAGTTGGGCGCGTCATTGAATCATATACAGAGAAACGTAGAACCATTTCATCGGTAAGATCTAACTTCACGTTCACGCTTGGTAATAAGTTTGCGTAGCTGTCGCCTTGTTCGATGTTAGTCGCTGGACCAAACTCATTCGAGAACAAAGTTAAATCGGTAGTTGGCACGACGTCTTTAATAAAGCTTTGTACCGCGGCAACGCTGATATCAGTTTCAGCGTAACGCGCGCCAACATTAACTGCTAGCGGCATATCACCAATGTCATACAAGAAGGTGAAGTCTAGGTATAAGCTAGTAATGTCTTCGTTGATGGTATAACGGTTATTTTGCAACGTAGGTACAATTGGGTTACCCGAGTCAGCAAGGAAGTCTACGTATGCATCACCGTCGTAGCTATAGAAGGTTTCAGGGTAACCAGAGAAGAAGTTCTTCGCGGTGAAAGGTTCAAACCCGATAGTGTCAATTGGCGCTTCTGTACCGTAACCACAGAATGCACACTGACTACCGTAAATTTGAAATGCTGATTTTTCACGCTCTTGACGATAAATACCGAATTGCGCTTTCTGGAAAACGTCTGAATCCGCTAAGTAAACAAAATCAGCTTTAAATTCATTAATTTCGTCTTCGTCAGTAAAGGTCAACCCCTTTTCGTTGTAGTGCAAACGAGCGCGACTAGCGTCAGGTAACGTATCGCCGCCGAAACCTTCGTGAGATACAACAGGCACACCGCTTGTACCGTCAAACGCGTAGTTGTTAATAATACCCACTACGTTAAAACGGTCTTTACCGGCACGGTCATTCTCAGCAGATGAAGTTGATACATCGAAAGTACCTTTAAGCTGAGGGGTGATATCCCACTCAACGTTTAAGCCGAAACCATCGCTTTGAGAGTCACGTGAATTACGCGTATGAGATACGAAATCAGATGCTGGGTCACCACTACCACCGTGAATACCAATTTGCTGATCAAACGTTAGCAAAGTGCCGGTTTCTTGGTCGATTGTTGCGTTGGCAACGCGATCTGGCTCGAACCATGCGGCTAAGTCAGTCACTTGCGAATCTACTTCGAATTTAGACACAAAACCGTCAAGGGTAATGTTCACTTCATCTGAAGGAGCAAATTGGAAAACCAAACTTGCGTTAGTACGTGTACGCTCTTGCTGATCAATAACCTGATCCCAGTTACGTGGAATATAAGCGTTGGTGAACAATACACCATCATCACGGTTAGAGATTGTTTGACCAGGACGCCATCCAGCAGTACCCACCTGGTTAATTTGAATATCACGCTCTTGACGAGAAACGGCTAATAACACGCCCATTTTGTCGTCGTTAAATGTATTACTAACAAGGAATGAAGCAGACGGAGATGTTTCTTCAGAAAGCGTCTCGTACATACCTTTAACTGAGCCAATGAGCTGGAAACCTTCATAGTCAAACGGGCGTGCAGTAGAAACATTAATGGTTGCACCTATGCCACCTTCCTGCAGGTTAGCACGGGTACTTTTGTAAACGTCAGCACCTGTAATTTGATCGGCAGCAAGTACGTCAAAGTTGAATTCACGACCGCCACTATCTGTCGCTAGCTGACGTCCGTTGACAAGTACAGTGTTAAACTGGGGACCGAAACCACGAACGGTAACCGCTTGCCCTTCACCACCACTACGGTCGATTGAAACACCTGTGATACGTTGCAAAGACTCAGCAACGTTCAAGTCAGGGAATTTACCTAAATCTTCTGCGGCGATGCCATCAGAAACAATAAGTGCTTCTTTTTTGTCAGACATGGCGCGTTTTAAACTGCTTACAATACCGCGAACCTGAATGACTTCTAGGTTGCTGTCGTCGCTTGCTTCTTGTGCTGTTGCTTGCATAGATAAACCAGCAACAGTGGGTACTAATAGGGCGGTTTTTACAGCCGACCAAAGGTATGATTTTTTCATGGGATGTGCCCCGTTTGTGTCCTGTTAATATGATGTGTTCTTTGTTTTTCTGGCGTTTTGCAAGCTTACCGTTCCACTCAAACTACTCGCATAACTATAGGATCATGCCACTCAGCTCACCTATTGATATGTATGTTAAATAGTATTAATACAATTTGTCAACATATGCGCAACATGACTAAGGTCTAAAATAGTATTTATCTTAGCTAAGCGAAACAGCCAACAAAAACCATTAAACCCGTTATTTTTCATTAGGTTGCCTGCTAAAAACGACGAGATTAACGACGTAAATAAGAAACAACCTTTAACAGCATAGTCGGTTATTGTGAGTGTGCTTTTGTCAGTGGTTAATTAAAGGTAAAATTTGCTTTATCCTTAATTTCAGTACGCTGTAGCATGCATTAAGCAGATCAAAAACAGCTGCTGGGCGACACAATATGTTACTAGAAGTTAAATAATACTATTTATATGCTTTAAAAAACGAGTAAAATAACCTATTCATTTCATTCTGAACAAAGTTACTTAATTTAGGGTCTCTATATGACGCAACATGCCGCACAATTCATTGCACTTCATGGGCAAAAAAGCAGTCTAATTTTAGACGTCGGGTACAATACCCCACAGATCATTTATTGGCGCACTAAGCTATCAGAACAATCGACTGGTGAGATGATGCGTGCATTGCGCCTGCGTCAAGAAGCGCCGGTGTCACCTATTGTTGAACTTGACCTGTGCATTACGCCAACATCGGGCCAAGGGTTCACAGGCTTACCTGGGCTTAGTTTGCACGGTGACACAGATCAGTGGGCTGCGAATCCTAAGTTAAAGACAGTGACTCAGAGTAATGAGCACAGCGTCACCCTAACCAGTGTTGATGCTGCCCGTGGTGTCGAAGTCGTAGTGACGATTAAGCTAGACGCAGAAACGGATGTTCTGACCTTTGATACGGTGTTAAACAACATCACAGAACAATCAATTACGCTAGACTGGTGCGCAGCGGCTACCGTTCCAACCCCTGCCGACTTCGATCAAATTATTGGCTTCGAAGGCCATTGGGCTGGAGAGTTTCAGCAACATAGCTTGGATCAATTTTTTGGTTCATACGTGCGCGAAAATCGTCGAGGTAAAACCTCACATGACAGTTACCCCGCGCTATTACTTCACCCAAAAACCACCAATCAAGCTCAGGGTGAAGCCTACGGATTTCATTTAGGCTGGAGCGGTAATCACAAGATCGTCGCTGAGAAAATGGCTGACGGGCGCTCTTATGTACAAATGGGCGAGTTGCTTTTCCCTGGTGAAATTGTGCTAGAAAAAGATCAGAGCTACCAAACACCGACCTTGTTCGCTAGCTACACTGACCAAGGCTTGTCTGTGCTGTCTCAGCAGTTTCATCAGTACGTACGAACCCACATTATTCGTCAAAGCGTGCACGATAAGCCTCGCCCAGTGCACTACAACACCTGGGAAGGCATATACTTCAACCACGACGTTGACACGCTGAAAGACCTAGCCGAAAGAGCTGCTGAAATGGGCGCCGAACGCTTTGTTTTAGACGACGGTTGGTTTATTGGCCGCAACGATGACACCGCAGGTTTAGGTGACTGGTATGTCGACAAAGCCTTTTATCCACAGGGCCTAACCCCAGTCATTGATCACGTAAAAGCCCAAGGCCTAGAGTTTGGTTTGTGGTTTGAGCCTGAAATGGTTAACCCTGACAGCGAGCTTTATCGTCAGCACCCTGAGTGGGTATTAGGTAATGAAGTCAGCAAACAGATAGATTGCCGTAATCAATTAGTCCTCGATTTGTCTCGTCCAGAGGTGTTCGACTACCTGTTTGAACGCTTAGACTCGCTACTTACAGAGTATGATATTAGCTACGTAAAATGGGACATGAACCGCGATTTAAACCATCAAGGTAACCATAGCGGTAAGCCCGGTGGGCACAATCAAATACATGCTGTGTATCGTTTACTGGATAAAATTCGTGAAACCCATCCCCAAGTGGAAGTTGAAAGCTGTGCATCTGGCGGCGGTCGTGCTGACTATGGCGTACTGGCGCGAACTGACCGCGTATGGACTTCAGATTCTAACGATGCACTTGAGCGTCTCAAAATTCAAAACGGTTTCTCGTATTTCTTGCCTTCAGAGCTGATGGGCTCACATGTTGGCCCAAGAGAGTGTCACATTACCCATCGTACTGTGTCCATGGAAATGCGCGCTTCAGTGACGTTATTTGGTCACATGGGCATGGAGATGGATTTACGAGAGCTAACCGACGCCGAAAAAGTTGAGCTCAAAGCCATGACCGACTTATACAAGCAACATCGCGCTCTGGTACACAGTGGTGATCTATTCCGCTTGGAACTTCCCGCTTATATGAATGGGCTGGGTATTGTTGCTAAAGATAAGTCTCAGGCGTTGTTTTCATATAGCCTAATTGCTTGTAGTTCAGCAACCTTACCGGACCAATACAAATTTGCAGGCTTAGAGAAAAACAGCCAGTACAAGCTTGATATTATTTGGCCGATAAAGAACACTGACAAATGGCCTAAATCCGGTTTATTTGGTTTCGCTAATCATCTAGGGGCTGTTGACGGCCACGTATTTAGCGGTGAATTACTGATGCAATTGGGCATGCAAATGCCGCTATTGACTCCGCAAAGCAGCTTGCTATTTCACCTAACGAAGGTCTAGCCTGCAAACACTTGGCCGCGCTTGCTTAGCAAGCGCGGCTTTTTTCTGGCGTTCTTTGCCTACTCTTTACTTTACGTATCCTTCTTCTATACCATCCATATACACACCACTTTCCTCCGTGTGTACAAGACGATTTGCCCTCAAACAGTCATATTATAAAAAGTATAATCAAAGGAACGACATGAAAACCTTACACAAAACTGCATTATTCATTGCCTGCACACTGGCTTTTTCAAGCTCGGTGAGCGCCGCTTATCAAGCCTCTGAGGAAGCAACTCAGCTAACTCAAGACACGATACTCATCGATTCACACATTGATGTACCTTATCGCGTAAATGAGAAATGGGTAGACGTCACGAAAGCCACCGAAGACGGTGATTTTGACTACCCGCGGGCAAAGGCAGGTGGCTTAAATGCACCTTTTATGTCTATTTATGTGCCGGCAAGCTTAGATGATTCAGATGAGTCCACGGCCTTGGCCCACAAATTAATTGATTATGTTGAAGCGATTGTAGGACGCGCACCGGATAAGTTTGCGATTGCGAAAAGCGTTGCGGATGTAAGGGAACAATTTGAACAAGGTTTGATTTCACTACCTATGGGCATGGAAAATGGCTCTCCTGTCCAAGGTAGCGTAGATAATCTAAAAACATTCTACGAACGGGGCATTCGATACATTACGCTCGCTCATTCGCAAAGCAACCATATCGCTGATTCCTCTTACGATATACGCCGGAAATGGAAAGGTTTAAGTCCGTTCGGTAAAACGCTTGTCACCGAAATGAACAACATAGGCATCATGGTAGATATTTCTCACGTATCAGATAAAGCATTCTATCAAGCTATCGAAGTGAGTAAGGTGCCCGTTATAGCCTCGCATTCCTCATTACGTAAGTTCACACCGGGCTTTGAGCGCAACATGGATGATGACATGATCAAAGCGTTAGGTGAAAACGGCGGTGTGATACAAATTAATTTTGGCTCTACCTTCGTCAGTAAGATTTCGCAAAACTGGCGCAATCAAATGACTGCAAAAAGTAAAGCATTGGTAGAAAAAGAAGGCAAGGACAGCCCCCTTGTTGTCGCGTTTGATGAACAGTACATTGCGAAAAATCCGTTTCCGTTTGCCAACGTAGATACCGTGCTTGATCATATCGACCATGTAGTCGAACTGATTGGTATAGATCACGTGGGTATTGGTTCCGATTACGACGGTGTGGGTGACTCCTTGCCAGAAGGCTTAAAGGATGTCTCAACCTACCCTAATTTAGTGCAAGGTTTGATGGATCGTGATTATTCAGAAGCTGACATTAAAAAAATATTAAGTGGTAACTTTTTACGTGTTTGGCAAGCCGTTGAAGACTACGCCGCGAAGCATTAACGTTTAGTCAATCACTAAAAAAGCCCGTTTACCGTTACGTAAACGGGCTACCTTATACACTCGTACACTAGATAAGCTATTCTGGTTACTACTTGGCGTTCTCGCCACGATAAAAACGAATACCTGTAGCCCACCGGTCTGCAAACCCTGGCCATGCTTTCGTTAGCTTACCGTTAGCATCTTTTACCTGAGTGGCATTGTCACGCTGAGGTAGATAAGCACATTTGCCGTCATCTTTTTTCACGAAGCAATCTAAAAACGCCAAACTCATGTGCTCATTTATCCGATTAAGCTGCTCATTGTTCCAGCTCGGTTCGATGTAATGGCCCAAATCAGCGTCGGTTTCGTAAGCCACTTTTGGCGCAGGGTGCGGTGCAATATTATGACGCGCATTTTCATAGACCATTAAATATTTATTTTCGCTGCCGGTTTGTTCAAACAGCTTTTTAACGCCTTTTTCATAACCAGACACATCATCTTGCTCCCCTGCTACATACAAGCTAGGAACCGTGATTTCATTCATCGATTTCGCATTGTGCACTGAAGTTTCGCCGCCCCAAGGAGCATAGGCAATCATGGCTTTCCAACGAGGATCAACAGACTCTCTGCCAGCGGCACAGCTATTAAACACAGGCATCAATTGTTTGGCTGCGTCTTCAGGAAAACCTAAACGCTGCAAGCCCTGTTGGTGAAAGTCATAACAGGCACCAATGGTGTTTATTGCGCCAAAGCCACCCATAGAATATCCAATCACGGCGGCATCATTAGTATTGGTAATGTGAGCAATATCGGAATTATCTTGGCTAAAATAGTCGAGCACGAATTGCTGATCCCGTGCACGATTAATTAGCGTACTCGGAAACCCAGAAAAGCCAGCCTTAATGAAATCAACATCTTCGGTTGTTGAGTCAGTATGATCAATGCCAACAACCACATAACCATGGCTGGCTAAGTGTTCACCAAGATAGTACATAATCGTACGATAGCCCGTATAACCATGAGATAACACCACAAGCGGATACGCCCCGTCACTTTTCGGTTGGGCATCTCTATGCGCCGTTCCCTTCAGACTAAAAGGCTTGTGTAGCCTAGTCACATTTTCATAGCTAGCCTGTTGTGTTGTAGCCACTTGAGATTGTGCCGGATACCACACTTCTAATGTTAAAGGGCGGTCAACCTGTGAGGTGAAATCTTGAGTATTAAGTTGTTTTTCATGCACAACTTCAAGGGTTTTCACACCAACTGTGTACTGCCCTGGCAATGCTAACTCTGGGGTAATGGGTAGTTGTTTGGTGTATAACTGTTCTGGGGTTGGCGCGGCGGTAGCACTTGCAGTAATACTCATTGCGACGCTGATGAATGCAATGAGTGTTTTACTGTTGATGTTCATTTTCATGGAGTCTCTTGTCCTAATTAACAACATTTGGTTCACATCACCCGAAGTTATATTATTTGTATGATTTAATGCAATCATCAATAAGTCGACAGCGGGCACTAACGCGGGGGATCGATTTGCCCACCAATACTGTTATTCGTTCGAAACCAACCAGCGATACTGTAGCGATCCCTTTTAGCCGCGCGGACTTCATGGGGAAATTGTTCACTCAAGAAAATAACACATTGGTTGAAAACAGGCTCTACTATCAAAAATGGTGATACTTCTTCATCATGAAACATGAGTAACTCACCTTGATCAGCTTCGGTCCAATCCGCATTTAAATAGACAACACTACTGAGTAAGCGATTGCTGCTTCCTTTAAAGGCATCCACGTGACGTTTGTAAAAATCCCCGGGGCCATAATGTGCGTAATGACTTTCGTAATCGAATAGGCCGAGAAATAATCGACGATTAATTTCTATGCGCAAATTTTCCATAAGTTTCAAAAACAAGCCTTGAGATTCACTTTGACCCGTTATCCATGCGATGCTGTCACTGCGCACATTGGTATTGACTTGCTGCAGTTGCTCTCTCCCTATAGCGGCTTGTTTGAAATTGAGACGCTGGTCACTGCATGCCTCAAGATATAAGGCATTTATCACTAATTGCGGTAAAAAATCTTGAACGACACAATAACCAGTGATCGTGAGTTGTTCACAAATATGCGCGATCACCTGCTCATCTAAGCAGCCTGCATCGTGTGTTTGCATCTAGTATGGAATCCTAATGAAGTGGCGCAGCGGCCATGGGGTTAAGTACTGAGAGAGATGCCAATCATTGGCATGTAAGTTTATAAGTTTCGTGTCGCTAGATAAGTTTGTAAAATAATCGCAGCATCATGACTTGCACGATGACGTTTCGCTTTGGTTTGAGACAAAATACGCGATTTTGTTTCGTGCCAGTTATCCATCTGTCGTTCATTCAAAATTATGTCTAACTGGCTCAACTCAAAAGCCATGCGCATACCTGCACTTTCATATAGGCGTGATAACCATGGGCTGTCCACCACCCAGCCGTCGGAATATGCAGTTCTTCCAGATAAGAGTTGATTGAGTTCAATACACACTTGTTGCACTGGTGCACCTTTTTCAAGCAACATACTGCGACTGATCCCATGCAGACCTTGTGCTTCTTCGCTCCAATGTTGCCAATCAGTCTGCGGGCGAATAAGACGACAAAAGCGCGTGTCATTGTCCATCGCCACACCTACCTCAATAGGGTAACTGGTTGCTCCAAACCCACTGGCCTCGATATCGAGGATAATAGGTGAATTCACGCTACTACGCACTAAAATTAAACTCCAATTGCTCCAACGATTTTCGTTACGCTATGTCTTTAAATTCATTTCTATGAACTCGATATTACTGATCAAACGCTAAACCCACTTGATAAAGCGTATTCTTTTTCAGGCCATATTGCTGGGCGACAACTGCAGCGGCTTTCTTAGGAGGCAGTTCGGCCATCAATAATTTAAGCAACTTCAATGCCTCTTCTGGAATGTCATTAACATCCATTTTATGCCCAGCAACCATTAACACAAACTCTCCGCGCTGATGATTCGAATCGGCATGAAGCCAGTCAAGTGCCTCACCTGCGCTGCCCGAGTAAAAGGTTTCAAACGCTTTACTCAACTCTTTAGCTAGCACAACGCGGCGTTCACAGCCTAGTACATCAACGATAGCTTGCAAGGTATCTGCAATTCTTCGCGGTGATTCATAAAATACGCTAGTTGCCGTTTCACGTTCGATAGATTCAAGTGCTTGAGCCTTGGCTTGTTGTTTAGCAGGTAAAAAGCCTTCAAAGCGAAATCTATCTGTCGCCAATCCCGCCCCGCTTAATGCCGTTATCGCAGCACATGCGCCTGGCAATGGAATAACCTCTAGGTTATTCGCTCGGCACTGATTCACTAAACCGTACCCTGGGTCACTTATCAGCGGGGTTCCAGCGTCTGAAATTAGCGCGATGTTCATCCCTTGCTGCATCTTTTCAATGAGCTGCGTTGCCCGCTGGCTTTCATTATGGTCATGCAAAGAAATTAAGCGTGTGGAAATATCAAAATGCTGTAAGAGTTTTTGGCTATGACGCGTATCTTCAGCGGCAATCAAATCCACTTCTTTTAAGGTTCGAATTGCGCGTAAAGTAATATCTTCTAAATTTCCAATCGGCGTTGGAACAATAAACAAACTTCCGAAATCTGCCACTTTGTATGCCTTTTAACAATGTTGTCGCCATTTTACCTTGTAACTTCCCGTTTCCCTACGCCCTGTGCAGGTAGATATTTGTCAGCGTTGGTATAAACTAACGGGCGAATTATCAAGATGTTAGATGAGTGCACTTTTAATGAAATTAATCAGGTCGGTAGTGGTTGTTAGCCTAGTCGTTTTTATGGCCTCGTGCGCAGATACGCCAAACAAAAAACACACGGTAAAACGCCCAGATACTAAGGTAGTGCAACCTGACCAAGAGCTTAACAGTCAATATTACCTAAACCAAGCGCAACGTCAGTATGACGCCAGCGGGGACATCACCCAACGTAACAGCTTATTATTACAGGCTGCTGCTTCGCTTCAGCACGAAAAAAACTGTAATGCCAGTATCAAGCTACTGAATATTTTAACGCCTGAACTTATCCATCCAGATCATCAGCCTCAAGCCCAGTTGCTCCTTGCGCAGTGCTATATGCAGCTACCCACCCCTGCAGTAGCACAAGCACAGAAACTAATAACTAGGTTATCTAAAAGCCAGCAAGACCCAGCTCAAATCAGTGCCTTACAGGCACGTATTGATGAGTATCAGCACGCTTGGCTGGCAGCCAGTGAAAACTTAATAGCAGCAGGTAATCTAGACCAAGAGCATAGCTTACGCTTGTGGCACGCAATCGGTAACCTAACGAGCAAGCAAGACAAGCAAGCTGTTATCAATGAACCTAGGCTAAAATCATGGATCGAACTCAAGGCGATTGTTCAGCAGCAAGGGACACATCCTGAGAAACTTAAAACACAGGTAAATCAGTGGCAAGCCAAGCATGCTTCTCATCCGTTGGCGAATTTATTGCCTGACACATTACTAAGCGCCATGGCGCAAAAAGCGATTTCACCCAAACGTTTAGCGGTACTACTTCCACTTACTGGACGCTTAGCAAGTCAAGGAAATGCGATTAAGGATGGCGTCGTCGCTGCTTATTTAGCGCAATTAAATGAACCCGCCGGATTCAGTAACGAGTCCACTCTTACCAATGTAGAGCTACAGTTTTTCGATTCAGCCTTAAAAACACCTGAAGAGTTAAAAGCGCTCGTAGCTGATTTTGATGTGATTATAGGCCCCTTATTAAAGGAAAAAATTGCTAAGCTCATTACTTTACTGCCCGAAGATAAGTCTGTTTTAGCGTTAAACCGCATCGACTCAATAGTCAGCAATATGCCTGCTTCACACCTAGTGGATTCTAATCTAAGCCTAGCGGATTCAGCTGAAAACACGGCAGCGAGCGAGCCATTGCCCCTACAGGTGCAATCACAGCAAGACGCAGACCTCAGCGATGCTATGCCACAAAACAAGGCGCCTGAGGTGTACTACTTTTCCCTCGCCCCAGAAGATGAAGCGATTCAACTGGCAAAACATATACATACGTTAGGCTTTCGCCACCCCATCGTGTTGGCTGCGGACACCAGTACCACTCAGCGTATGTCTGACGCGTTTGTTAAGCAATGGCAACACAACGCACAGCAGCAAGACTACGTGGCGCCTGCGACTGGTACCTTCACCGACAGTAAAAATATGCGTAAGCTCGTATCTGAATTGTTGGATGTCGCGCAAAGTCGCCAAAGAGTGAGGCAGATTGAGTTACTTACCACCACCGAAGTGTATGCCGTGGAGCGAAACCGGCGCGATGTGGACGCCATTATTCTATTCGCAAATCCTGAACAAACTGAACTGCTTAATCCTATTATTGAGTCAAGTCTGAGCCCTTTTGCTGCCCGTGAAATCTCTGTTTTCGCCTCTTCAAGAAGCTATACCCTTGAGCTAACTAAAAACAGTATACGAGATTTACGCAACCTCACGTTTATTGATATGCCGTGGATGATGCCAAATAACCCTTGGCCTGCGCTCGCGAAAGACGTACGAGCACTGTGGCCACAAAGCCAGGATAACCTATTACGCTTATTCGCTTTAGGCTATGACGCCTACAATTTAGTGCCTAAATTACGCCACTTAAAACTTTTACCCATTGCATCTGTTCAAGGGCTAAGTGGTGATTTAAGTATTAGCGCTGACGGCGAAATTCATCGCGTATTACCCTGGGCTAAGGTTGCACAAGATAGGATCACTCCACTTGCCATGGACTAACCCTTTACGCTCATTGAGCAAGGGTGCGCAGGGTGAAGCTCGCGCACTAACCTATTTACAGCAGCAAGGGTTAGCTCTAGTTACACAAAATTACCGATGCCGAAGCGGCGAAATTGATATTATTATGCGCGATGGTCAAGAACTGGTTTTTGTAGAAGTAAAATTTCGCAGCGGCCAGCAATTTGGCAGTGCAGTAGAATTCTTTCATCCACATAAAAGAAGAAAGTTTGAATCAGCGATTCAGCACTACATGCTCGACAATCAGCTTAACCCTTCGTTAATCGCGCATAGAATTGATATAGTCGGCATAGATGTATTGAGTAACAATCATGATAAAATCAGTTGGTTAAAGTATGTATAGCCACAATAAAATGCACCGGAGCATGAATGTTAGAAAGCGTTAAAGCGAATTTTACTGAGAGCATTCAAACCATGATTGCCTCATTAGAGGAATTACCTGAGCCAATTGCCCTTGCAACACAAATGATGGTCAATGCCCTCATCAACGGGAATAAAATACTCACCTGTGGTAATGGCGGCTCTGGGGCGCATGCACAAAGCTTTTCATCCCAAATGCTAAACCGATATGAGCGAGAAAGGCCGAGCCTACCCGCTATTGCCCTAAGTACAGATACATCCACTATTACCTCGATTGCAAATGACGAAAGTTACGATGAGGTGTTCTCCAAACAAGTACGCGCCCTAGGACAAGCTGGAGATATCTTACTCGCCATATCGCCTAATGGTGCCTCAAGAAATGTTATTAGTGCCATGGAAGCAGCTTTGAGCCGAGATATGACAATTGTTGCATTAACCGGCCAAGACGGCGGAGAAATGGCCGGCTTACTTGGCCCTAACGATGTTGAAATCAGAGTTCCGTCAAGTAGAGCTGTGCGTATTCATGAAGTACATCTTTTGGTTATTCATAACTTATGCGAAGGAATAGACGATTGCCTATTTCCAGAAACCTCACAGGAATAATGACGTGTTAAATTACCATTCAAAATTACTCATTGGCGCTTTGTTAACGCTTACTCTTTTGCAAGGCTGCGCAGCCTTAGTGGTAGGCGCCGGTGTGGGAGCTGCTTCGGCCGCCCACGATCGTCGCTCTTTGGGGACTCAACTAGACGATAAGACAGTATCGAGCCGCATATCTATTGCCTTATCTGATAATAAAGCGATTGACGAGCAAGCTAATATCCACGTTCATGTTTTCAATGGCTCTGTACTGTTAGTCGGTCAAGCGCCCAGTGAAACGCTAATCAATCAAGCACAAGTCGCGGCAACATCGGTCAAAAACATTGAAAAACTGCATAACCAAATTCGTTTGGGATCTCCGGTATCGGCAAGCACCACAACACACGACGTGTGGTTAACATCAAAAATTAAAGCGAACTTAGTGGCCGACAAACGTATTGACGGTTTTCATATTCACGTTGCTGTAGAAAATTCAGAAGTCTTTTTGATGGGTTTAGTTAGTACTAAGGAAGCAGAAATCGCGGCGACCATAGCGCGCAATATTGACGGGGTAAAACAAGTCATTAAAGCGTTTGAGTATTTATAATCCGAAAATAAAAAAGGTGCCATTTGGCACCTTTTTTTGACTTAGTATCGGCTAACTTACTTAACAATCGTTAAATTGGGTTTGCCCTTCTTGCCTTTACTCGGTGCTGACTTGGGATCAGGTGTATCTGAGGATTGAACCGGCGTCGGCATTAAATCACTACCATCACCTTCAAAATCATCTTCCGGTGTAAACACCGTGCCTGCACCATTTTCTTTAGCATATATGGCCAACACAGCCTTACAAGGTACAACGATATTACGTGGTACACCGCCAAAGCGAGCATCGAAGGTTATTTCCTCATTACCCAGTAATAACTTGCCACAAGATGCAGGAGACACGTTAAGCACTATCTGACCATCGCGTACATGTTCTTGAGGCACCAAAGTACCTGATACATGCGCATCAACCACAATGTAGGGCGTCAAATTGTTATCCACAATCCATTCATAGAATGCACGGAGTAAATAAGGTTGATTTGATGTCATATTGTCACTTCCCACTAAAGAGGGTTATGAATTTCGCGTTCTTGGTCGGTCAAAGAGGCTTTGAACGAACTTCTTTCAAAAATACGATTCATGTAAGTACGTACATCTTTCGCACCATTTCCAGTCAATTCAATACCAAGCGAAGGTAAACGCCATAATAGCGGTGCTAGGTAGCAATCAACCAAACTGAATTCTTCACTCATGAAGAAAGGTGTTTCTGCAAATAATGGCGCTAAGCTTAACAAGGCTTCGCGTAACTCATTACGCGCAGTTGCTACATCGCCTTTACCCGCTAGAATTTGCTCTGCAAGCACGTACCAGTCATTCTGAATACGATGCATAGTCAAACGGCTTTGGCCACGAGATACAGGGTATACAGGCATCAATGGAGGGTGAGGAAAACGTTCATCCAAGTATTCCATGATGATATGAGAATTATAAAGCACTAGCTCTCTATCTACCAAGGTGGGAACTGTGCCATATGGATTCAAATCAATTAAATCTTCAGACAGATTGTTCTTCTCAATATAGCTGATTTCAACTCCCACACCTTTCTCAGCAAGTACAATTCGCACTTGATGACTATAAATATCAATGGTGTCTGAGAACAACGTCATGATAGAACGTTTATTTGTGGCTACAGCCATTAAGCTTCCTCCTAAATTCAGATTTTCTGCTGTCTTTATTTCATTAAAAAACATCTGGAAAACCCAATTATTACTATTTTAACGCCTTAAGTAAGGTCATATTAATAGCAAAACGGTAAATTAATCTACCAGTGATAAGAAAGGGGCGCTGAGCCCCTTAAAATTTTGCGGATTATACATTAACTTTTGTTGAATTAATGCACATCTCTCCAATAATCTTTCTTGAGCAAGTAAATAAGTACAAAGAATACCAATAAGAAGACCAATACCCAACGGCCGATACTTTCAGACTCTAAACGTGATGGCTCACCGGTATAAACCAGGTAATTCACTAAGTCTAAAACAGCGCTGTCATATTCTTCTGGGCTTAACTCCCCAGTACCATCAGACTTGATACCCACATAACGATCAACCATTTCGCCGTCGACCATATGCTGCTCAGTTGTTTTGCGCGGCAGACCTTGTAGCTCTTGCAACACATGAGGCATCCCCACTTCTGGGAACACTAAGTTGTTCACACCGAATGGGCGGCTTTCGTCAACGTAGAAAGTGCGTAAGTAGGTATACAACCAATCAGCACCACGTACACGTGCAACTAAGGTTAAGTCTGGAGGTGGAGCACCAAACCACTTAGCAGCCGACTCAGAAGGCATACCATTTTTGATAAACTCGCCTGGTTTTTCGCCAGTGAATTGCAAGTTTTCTTGACCAAGCTCAACGGGAATACCTAAATCGGCAAACGCACGCTGATAGCGTTGGTACTGCATTTGGTGACAACCTAAACAGTAATTTTGGAAGAGTTTGGCACCGTTTTGCAACGATGCTTTGTCGGTTAAATCATAGTTAGCGGTGTCTAAATGTACACCACCACCTGCTGCAAACACTGCATTTGGCAATAAAAATGCTAAAACGAGTATTAACTTCTTCATCCTGTAATCCTCGCTGGAACTGGCTTAGTTTTTTCATTCTTGCTGTAAATCCACAGTAAGAAGAAGAAACCGAAGTACATTATGGTCAAAATTTGCGAAGCAATAATTTTCCAAGCTTCTTGTGGTGTGCCACCTAAATACCCAAGGAAGATAAACACGCCGGCAAATACGATCAGGTTCCAACGGTGTAAGCCGCAACGGTAGCGCCAAGACTTAACACGTCCTCGGTCAATCCAAGGAAGCAATGCAAGCGCAACAATCGCCGCAAACATACAAATTACACCACCAAGTTTATGAGGCACCGCTTTCAAAATCGCATAGAAAGGCGTGAAGTACCAAACAGGGAAAATGTGCTCAGGTGTTTTAAGCGGGTTAGCAATCTCAAAGTTAGGATGCTCTAAGAAGTAGCCCCCCATTCCTGGGTTAAAGAACATAACGTAACAGAACGCAATCAAGAACAAGCTAAACGCAACCAGATCTTTTAACACAATGTGCGGGAAGAAAGGCACAATGTCATCGACAATATCGTACTTACTTGTGTAGTACTCATGCATCTTAAACTTGGTTTTTTCTTCTTCTGTTAGCGAGCCCTTCTTACGCTTAACATCGGTGCCGTCAGGGTTATTTGAGCCCACTTCATGAAGTGCCACTATATGCAAAAACACCAGAATAACGATAACGAGAGGTAGCGCAATAACATGCAAAGCGAAGAATCGATTTAATGTTGCCCCAGAGATAACGTAGTCACCTTGAATCCAAATAACTAAGTCTGGACCAATAACAGGAATAGCACTGAACAAAGATACGATTACTTGTGCGCCCCAATATGACATTTGACCCCAAGGTAATACATACCCCATGAATGCTTCAGCCATTAGTGCCAAGTAAATGAACATACCAAACAACCACAGTAGCTCACGTGGTTTCTGGTAAGAACCGTAAATCATGCCACGGAACATGTGCAGATAAACCACAATAAAGAACGCTGAAGCGCCTGTACTGTGCATGTAACGTAATATCCAACCGTATTCAACATCACGCATGATGTATTCAACCGAAGCGAATGCGCGCTCAGCTGAAGGCTCAAAACTCATGGTTAACCAAATACCGGTCACCAACTGATTTACTAGTACGATGGTGGCTAAAAAGCCAAACACGTACCAAAAGTTCATGTTGCGCGGTGCGGGGTATTGAATCGCATGCATGTTAGCCACACGCATAATGGGTAAGCGATATTCAATCCAATCCATTAAATTTTTGAACATGTTATGCCGCCCCTTCTTCGGAACCAATCAAGATGGTGTTGTCATCTATATACATATACGGTGGAACAACCAAGTTAAGAGGTGCAGGAACATTATTAAATACACGGCCAGCCATATCAAATTTTGAACCATGACATGGACAATGGAAGCCCTCAGGAACACCTTCAACGTATTCTTCAAATGCACCATCTTTTAGATGCTGAGGTGAACAACCCAGGTGAGTACAGATACCCACTAGCACTGAGTATTCTGGTTTAATCGAACGATATGAATTTCGAGCAAACTCAGGCTGCTGATCTTGTTCAGAGTTAGGATCTTTCAACAAATCATCAATTTGGGTCAATGAGTCAAGTAATTCGGGTGTACGTCTGGTGATCCAAACTGGCTTACTGCGCCAAATCACGCGAATAAGCTGCCCAGGCTCGATTTTACTTATATCTGCTTCTACATCAGCACCTGCTGCTCGTGCTTTCACGCTTGGGTTCCATGACCCGATGAAAGGTATAGCAGCACCTGCGACACCGACACCACCGACAACAGACGTAGCGACAGTCAAAAAGCGACGTCGGTTATTGTCTTGCGGTTGGTTTTCGGTAACAGACGAATCATTCGCATCTAATGATACATTGCTCATCCAATAATCTCCGAGGGTTGAATTTGCTCATACTTCTTTGTCAAAAGCTTTAAATAGCTTACGTACTAAAAGAAGTTATAGTTTTGTCATTAACCGAAAATGATAAAAGAAAACCCACAATAAATACAAGGAATTCGTCAATAAAACAAAGAAATACCGAGACTTAAGAGGGAAATTTGTACAAGACGGCGTTTTAGCCGAATAACGGCCAAAAAAAACCCGGCAATCGCCGGGTTTCGAATTCGTAAAAACGATTAACGTTTTGAGAACTGTGGACGCTTACGCGCTTTATGTAGACCCACTTTCTTACGCTCAACTTTACGTGCATCACGGGTTACGAAACCAGCTTTGCGTAGAGAAGGACGAAGTGTCTCATCAAATTCCATCAACGCACGAGTGATACCGTGACGGATAGCGCCAGCTTGGCCACTGATTCCGCCGCCAGCTACTGTGACGTAAAGATCGAATTTTTCAGTCATCTCAACCAATTCAAGTGGTTGACGAACAATCATTCGTGCTGTTTCACGACCGAAGAATTCATCTAGAGGACGTTTGTTAACGATGATGTTACCACTACCTGCACGAAGGAAAACACGAGCGGTAGAGCTTTTGCGGCGACCAGTGCCGTAGTATTGAGTATCTGCCATTTTCTATGCTCCTTAAATGTCTAAGACTTGAGGCTGTTGAGCAGCGTGTTTATGCTCAGGACCAGCGAAGACTTTCATTTTGCGGAACATATCGCGTCCAAGAGGACCTTTTGGCAACATACCTTTAACCGCTTTTTCAATGATCATCTCTGGCTTGAAGGCTTGTAACTTCTCAAAGTTAGTCTCTTTAAGACCGCCTGGGTAACCAGTGTGAGAGTAGTACATTTTACCTTTGGCTTTGTTGCCAGTAACAACTACTTTCTCTGCGTTGATCACAACAATGTAATCCCCTGTGTCCACATGAGGTGTGTACTCAGGCTTATGCTTTCCGCGTAAACGGCTAGCAATTTCAGTCGCTAAGCGACCTAGTGTTTTGTCTGCGGCGTCTACCACATACCATTCACGTTTTACCGTTTCAGGTTTTGCAACAAAAGTTTTCATCTAATATTACCCAAAAAATATATGTCTAAATGTTACGTTGTTTCTGTTATTTCAAACCGAGGTTTGCAACCACAGAAACCGCTAAAATCAATACCATGACCCCTTCGAGTCGTATGATTCTTCCACTTTCCCAAAGTGGGTGTAACTGGGCAGGGCGCGAATTATACAGATGTTTTCATTAAACGCGAGCAGAAATTGCGCATTTTTATTAGGAATTAACAAGAAAAATAATCACAACTTGCTATGAGCAGCGGGCATTACAGGGGATTTGCCTCGGCACAAATCCTCTGTAAAGGCACAAGGTTCATAGCGAATTTATGCTATCCGTACGCTTTAAATAAAGGGGCTTCACTATACACTTCGTTGAATATGTCGAAAAAGCTTGGGCTGACGCTCAAATTCATCGCAATTCCTAAGCCTTTGGCCAAATCACTGGCTGAAACAATGCCCCGTATCTGATGCTCCTCACTATCAACCACCAAGCAGTGTTGCAAGCCGTTGGTTTTAAGCATTCCTACTACGTCACCAACACTCGAACGTTGTAATTCTCGATATAAGATGACTTTTAAATCTTCTTTACCGCGCATAAAGTGACGCACGCAGAGATCAGGTCTTTCGATACCTGAGGCAATACGCTTTATTTTCTCCTGATCGTTTAAATCATCCAGGCTGATAACACCGATAAATTTATTGCTAGTGTCTAAAACAATTTTAAGACGCACTTTCTCTTCAATCATACGCTGTTCCACTTCAGAAATAGGCGTATCGGCTTGAATAACTATCGGTTTCGTTTTTTTGAAATCAGTAAATACGGAGGTCGCTGGCGATTCTAAGTTAATGCCTTGAAACGTTTCAGGCCATGCTAATTCATCTAATTGGTTTAGTTCGTAAAGGGCTATATTTTTCATGATCTTCTTCCTAAACCTTAATGCCGGTCTAACCCACATTAAGATTTTTTTAATTAATTTATTTACACCATTGCGAAGAGCAATGCGTGAACCGAATGATGGATAAATTAACCAGCGGAAGGAGGCGCTCTAATACTGCTAGCGTCGTAAGTGGAACGAAATGAAGGCTGGCCAGAGTTAATGTAGCCAGTTTGTTTGGCTTTATTGGGCAACTCAGGAAGCGTAAAGCCAATATAGAAGTGCTCATCGCGATCATCAGCTTCTTGGGATAATTGCAATGATTGAGACTCAAATGCGTCTGATAACAACGCACTGCGTTCGATATTTACATTGCCACTGCTCGCCGCTCGTCCCTCAACGCTGAGTAACGAGAACAATAAAGGTAATAACAGGACAAGAAACTTATTCATAATCTAACGCGATTAATTAAACGCAACACCTCACAAGCTTAAATATTAATTAGTTTGTACACTCAACTTAAATCTACACCGAGTGGCTAAAAAGTGAAATCAAAGTTTGTAACAAGGAGCAACAAAGCGAATCACCCTCGATGCTGATCTTTAGGCCATAAGTCACTTGGAAAGTCCTTTCGCTTGCTGCCAAAAGGTTTCTAACTCATCTAGGCTTGTTTCATGAACCGCTTGCCCTTTTTGTTGGGCAATAAGTTCAACCTGCCTAAAGCGTTGCTCGAATTTATTCGATGCTCTGCGCAAAGCAGTTTGTGCATCCACATTGACGTGACGAGCTAAATTCACAACAGAAAAAAGCACATCTCCGATTTCATCCTCAATCGCAGCTTGCTCTGGGTTAGGGGCATCGACTTCAGCCATCACCTCTTCAATTTCTTCTTGTAGCTTGTCCAATACTGGCTGTAACTCTGGCCAGTCGAAACCCGATTTTGCGCACTTTTGCTGGAGTTTTTGTGCTCGAAGCAGAGGGGACATGCCTTTAGGCACGTGGGCTAAAATACTGTTGTCTGTGGACTTACCGGCGGCCATGCGTTCTTGCGCTTTGATCTTCTCCCATTGCCCCTTTTCAACCGACGCGACACTACCACTTTCATCAGCGAAAATATGTGGATGCCGGCGGCGTAACTTAGCACAAATCCCTTTTACCACATCATCAAACGCAAAGGCTTCTTGCTCTTGTGCCATTTGTGCATAAAAGACAACTTGAAAGAGTAAATCTCCTAGTTCATCTCGAATGTCTGTCATATCGCCTTTATCGATGGCGTCAGCAACCTCATAGGCCTCTTCAATCGTATAGGGCACTATGCTGGCAAACGTTTGCTGTTTATCCCAGTCACAACCATGCTTAGGATCACGTAAGGTACGCATAATGCTAAGCAACTCGCTTAATGCACTTTCACTAGAGCTGCCGACTTTATCATTTGTATCTTGTGGCGAAAAAGAGGTCATTAATTATCCGTACGCTGAACCATAGAGACACCTTTAATGCCTTCGATTCGACTCATCACGCGTGACAGGCTTTTTAAATCTTTTAGCTCTAAGCGCAAGGAAATACGGGCCATACCAAATTTGACGTCACTGGCACTATTCACCCCTAACAGCCCTACTTTTTCATTAGCTAACACCGTAGTGATATCTCGTAATAAGCCGTCTCTGTCGCTGCAAAATACCTGCACATAAGTTTGAAATGACGCGTTGATGTTACTCGCCCAATCCACATCTATTTCACGTTCTGGGTGCTGTTCAAGTAAGTGGCTTAGCTGGTCGCAGTCTTCTCTGTGTACACTAACCCCACGTCCTTGCGTTATGTATCCTTGTATCGACTCACCTGGCAAAGGCTGGCAACAACCAGCAATTTGGGTCATCAAATTACCGACCCCTTCAACCACAACCGTATCTTTCTTAAATTTGCTCGATTGCGGTTTTTTGGGCTTGATCCTTGGGTCAATTTCGGTGGGAGGCACATGCAGTTGTTGTAGATAGTGCACCACTTGCATTAAGCGAATATCACCTGCGCCTATGGCGGCATACAAATCATCTGCGGTGTTCATGTTATACCGCGTGCAAGCTTGAGCGATATCTTTGCTATCGATGCCGGCTTTTTGTAATTCCCGCTCAAATATTTCCTTACCAGCCGCAAGATTCTTGTCTTTGTCTTGTTTTTTAAAGTAGGTATGAATTTTCGCCCGCGCTCGTGACGAGTGAACATAGCCAAGACCAGGATGCATCCAGTCGCGACTGGGGTTAAGCTCTTTTCCGGTTAAAATGTCAACCTGATCACCGGTTCGTAGCTCGTAAGTGAATGGAACGATACGCCCACCCACCTTGGCACCAATGCATCTGTGGCCCACGTTACTATGAATATAATAGGCAAAATCTAACGGTGTAGACCCAAGAGGTAAATCAACCACGTCCCCTTTTGGTGTAAAGACATACACGCGATCATCAAACACTTGGCTGCGCAGCTCTTCGACCAAATCCCCTGACTCAGCCACTTCTTCTTGCCATAACAGAATTTTACGCAACCAATTAATACGCTCCTCGTAGCCTGAACGGCTGCTGCTAGTGCCTTCTTTGTAACGCCAATGGGCAGCAACACCTAGTTCAGCATCTTGGTGCATTTGGGCGGTGCGAATTTGAATCTCTACGGTCTTTTCTTCTTTTCCAAGGGCTACCGTATGGATAGATTGATAACCGTTCGGTTTGGGAGTTGCAATATAATCATCAAACTCTCGAGGAATGTGCTGCCAATTAGAATGCACTACACCTAATGCACCGTAGCAATCTTGCAAACGATCAGCGATCACCCGCACAGCACGAATATCAAATAACTGTTCAAAACTAAGGTGCTTTTTCTGCATCTTCTTCCAGATGCTATAAATATGCTTGGGTCGACCATACACCTTAGCTTTAATGTTTTGTGCGTCTAGCGCCGCCTGAAGCTCTTGCACAAAATCTTCAATGTACTGCTGGCGATCAGTTCGCCGTTCATCCAATAAATTGGCAATTTGCATATAGGTTTCTGGGCGCAAATAACGAAACGACAAGTCTTCCAGTTCCCATTTCAGCTGGCCTATGCCCAACCGGTTCGCAAGGGGGGCATATATGTTTGAACACTCACGCGCTACTAACACACGGGTTTCTTCATCTTGGGTTTTGACTTGCTGCAGAGCGCAAATTCTCTCCGCGAGTTTGATGACTACGGCGCGCACGTCTTCCACCATGGCAAGTAACATGCGCCGTACATTATCTATTTGTTCTTCGTCATTTTTACGGGTGCTGTTTGCTCTGGTGTGCAAAGATTTAATTGCATCCATGCGCCTAACGCCGGTGATGAGCTTTTGAATTCCCGTGCCAAAACGCTCTTCTATTTGGGTTTCGGTTAATTCATGGGTTTGACAGTAAGGATAGACAAGTGAGGCCTGAAGCGTTTCATCATCCATATGTAATTCGTGCAGAATTTCCACCATCTCCTGCCCTACCAAGAGGATTTCCGGCGTGTCGGAGACTTCTCTGAGTTTATGCTTGCACTCATCAGAAAGGGATAGAGAATCTAACCACTCGTCAAAAGGAGGCCGTTTGGATTCATGGACTTTGCGGATAGCAACCATAACGTATCCTTGTACTCAATAGCGTTAAAACCCACGCATTTGCCTAGGCTGAAAAATGATAATTACATACAGTAAATGCGCCAATTTTGTCGGAAAGGCTTAGTTCTAAAAGATCTGCAATAAACTAGTTACATTCGCTAGCGTTGTATCAATATACAATCGAAATTTACCAATAATGAACAATAATACTAGCAAAAATATTCACTCATTAATCTAAATACTGCTGTTTTGGTGCGCCTTATTCCCTAGGCGCACCAAAAAATCGCATAATCATTACGGTGATTCTAAAATAACCGTCGCCACAGCATATTGTTGTTCATCAGAAATAGAAATATGACTAGATGTAATATTGCGCTGTTCACAAATTTGCGCAAACTTTGCGTAGAAGCGTAAAAACGGCTGACCTGAAGGTAAGTTATGTACCTCTACGTCTTGGAAACTAATCCCGTTTCCGATCCCTATTCCTAACGCTTTTACCGCCGCTTCTTTTGCAGCAAAACGCTTTGCCAGATAACGTGCAGGAAACGAGTGCTCATCAAATATCGCCAATTCTGTAGCCGTCAATATTCGCTGTGCTAACCGATTTGACCGTTGTAATTGTTTTTCGATGCGCGATATTTCAATGACATCTGTGCCTAATCCCATTACTGCCATTGTCACTCTCCCATTCAGCGTCCTGAACGCGCTTCTAGCATTAAACGGCGCATGTCTGCTACTGCTTTGTCTAAACCGTCAAACGCAGCACGAGCAATGATGGCATGGCCAATATTAAGCTCGATAATCTGCTCAATTGCCGCAATCGGTTTTACATTATGATAATGCAAACCGTGCCCCGCATTCACTTTCAATCCCTTGGCATCAGCATACTCAATGCCAGCGACTAGTTTTGCGAGCTCAGCTTCCTGTTCAAGCTCATTTTTTGCTTCAGCATATTGGCCCGTGTGAATTTCAATGTAGGGTGCATTACAGGCTACAGCCGCATCAATTTGAGCAAAATCGGCATCTATAAACAAGGACACCAAAATACCGGCCTCAGCAAGTTGTTTGCACGCCTGAGCAATTTTCTGCTGGTTACCCACTACATCCAAGCCACCTTCAGTGGTCAACTCTTCTCGCTTTTCAGGCACTAAACAACAAAATTCTGGTTTAGTTTTCAGTGCAATGTCGAGCATTTCATCGGTCACAGCCATTTCTAAATTTAGCCGAGTGTTAATCGTTTGACGTAACAAGGCGACGTCTCTATCAACAATATGACGCCTGTCTTCACGCAAGTGCACTGTGATCCCATCTGCCCCTGCACGCTCAGCAATATCAGCGGCATGCACAGGATCAGGATACTGGGTACCTCGGGCGTTTCTTAATGTGGCGATATGGTCGATATTGACCCCTAAAAGAATGTCTCTCAAAGCTCTCTCCCTTTGGATCTAAAATGGGTTTGTTTAAATAACTCTCTGCTCATCAATGGTTTGCTGCCTAACAGTTCACCGAGCGCTTTACGGGTGACGGCTTTGGCGACTTGTAGACTCTCTGCATCCCAATGTTCACCAGCCACTTTTAATAAGCTACTTCCTAAGTGGCAGCCTGATAAACGAATATCCCCTTGATATACACAACCCAACTCAGCTTGTATTCGGTAATATCCCGATTCAGCAAGTGGCTGCCCGGTATCTGCCTCGTGGGTAAGATCGATGCCATAACCTAACGCATCAAGTAAGCCTAATTCAAAACTACGCAAGATGGGTTCAAAATGAGTAGTGTCAACTAGGGCGTGTAAGCTTTGCTGATACAAAACGAATATTTCAGGATGGGGAATATCATCTGCTAACACACGATTTAACACTTCATTTAAATACAAAGCGCAATATAAGGCCTGTCCCGACAACCTTAACATCGCTCCAGTGGACTCCACTTGCTGTAAATTTTTCAGTTCGAAACGACCGGAAACCGCAACGAGTAGTGGTTGAAAAGGTTGAAGCAGACTTTTCTTGTCGCTCTTTGCCCCTCGAGCGCCCTTGACTATGGCGGATACCTTACCATTTTCCATGGTGAAAAAATTAATCAGAAAGCTCGTTTCGCGATAAGCGCGCCTGTGCAATACAAAACCGTTTAGTTGTTCAGTTGCCACAAAATGCTCTTTAATTGCAGAGAAAATAACAGAGTGTTAAGAAACCTTGATCCTAACGACTTTCATAGCTTCAAAAGGAAATCCGGCCACTTCTTCAGTTATTGGGTAATAGGTTAAATTAACCCGAGCACCTGCAAGATTCTTATATTGTTTCTTGCGGCGAAAACGAAACGGCACCTCATAGCCTTTGATCATCAAGGTATTTACAAACCATTGATCTTCATTTCGTTGTACATGAGATTCTACCGTCATGTCTTCAGAATGGGTCAACTTATCATGTTTACTCAGCAGCTTATCGATTTCCGATTTTTTTGCCATTATTGCGCCCTGTTTGCCTAAGAGCGGATATAATAGCACCACAGCGAAGACAAAACGATAACCAGCCTCTTGCGGCTCACAATGCCTCGTACAGTGACGTCACAGCGGATTTAGTCCCTCAACCAAAAACTGTAACGATGTGCGGCCACGAAATTCATTTATATCTAGTTTGTAAGCTAATTCAACATGCTTGCACTGCTCATTTGGCCACACCTGTGTATCAACATTGAATGCGATAGCATCGACTAGCTTTCCGTTCGGCATGCGCAGCATCATTTTTAGGTGTTTGTGGCCTACAATCCGTTGCTCGACCAATTCGAATTGACCATCGAAAAGAGGCTCTGGAAAGCCTTGCCCCCAAGGCCCCGCATCTTTGAGTAACTGGCTGAACTCTAACGTTAACGCCTGTGCGGGTAATTCACCGTCTGAAATAAGCTCACCTGCGAGGGGTTTGCCCGCTAAATGCTCTTGTGCAAGCTGGGTAAAACGCTTTTTGAATTCTTCTAGCTTGGCCATTTCAATACTTAAACCCGCCGCCATCGCATGGCCACCAAATTTAATGATAAGGCCTGGGTATCGCGTACTGAGTTCTTCCAACAAATCACGAATATGTACACCGGGTATTGAGCGAGCTGATCCTTTGATAATCTCATCGTCTTGATGGGCAAAGGCAATCGTCGGTCTAAAATACTTTTCTTTAATTCGCCCCGCTAATATACCTATCACGCCTTGATGGAAATCAGCTTGATACAATACCAAGCCATGGGGCATGTCTTGCTCTGACAGCTGCAAATTATCAAGAGCAGTAACCGCCTCTTGCTGCATGGATTGCTCGATTTCGCGGCGTTCACGATTTAGGCTGTCTAATTCAACCGCAATTTGTTTTGCTTTGTAATCTGAGTCTGTTAGTAAGCACTCAATACCCATAGACATATCGTCTAACCGCCCAGCGGCGTTTAACCTTGGGCCAATCACAAAGCCTAAATCAGAAGCGACCATTTTACGTTTATCGCGCCCAGCGACTTCAATTAACGCTTGAATACCTGGGCGACATTTATCGCTGCGAATACGCAGTAATCCTTGATGGACTAAAATACGGTTGTTTTCATCCAGGGGCACCACGTCAGCTACGGTCCCTAAGGCGACAATATCGAGCAGGTCAGCTAAATTTGGAACATCAATATCATTCTGGGCGAACCAATCGACACCGCGCAAATGTGCTCTGAGTGCGAGCATTAAATAAAACGCTACGCCTACCCCTGCCAAATTCTTTGACATGAATGAACAGTTTGGTTGATTTGGGTTTACGATTGCATCGGCGATGGGCAAGGTTTCTGCGGCCAAATGGTGATCTGTAATCAGCACTGTTATCCCTAACTCTTTTGCTCGCTCAACACCAGCAAAGCAGGCAATGCCATTATCTACGGTCATTATCACCTGAGCACCTTGCTCATGGGCAACATCAACAATTTGTGGGCTAAGGCCGTAACCAAAGTTAAAGCGATTTGGTACCAAGTAGTCATGGTTTTTACAGCCCATCATCCCTAGTGCGAGCATACTTAACGCCGTACTTGTCGCGCCATCGGCGTCGAAGTCTCCTACAATAATAATCCTTTTACTCTGCGCTAACGCATCGGCCAATATCCTCACGGCATCGACCACACCTGACATGTCTTTGTAGTGCAAAAGCGCTTTAGCACTTCGCTCTAACTGTTGTTCAGAGGTGATACCGCGGGTGGCGTAAATTTGCTTTAAGATCGGATTGATTGAGTCGGGTAAATGCTCAACAGAAACGGGGGAACGGCGGCGTATTTGCACTAACTTACTCTAGGTTGATTACACTAAAAACGCGGAAAAGCAGGAGCATTGCTCCTGCTTATAATCTTATGATGCGTGTTGTATTGCTTGCAGTAATTTTTCTGGGGGTTGATAGCCAGGCACAACGCTACCATCAGGTAAGACAATATTTGGCGTACCGTTTACGCCCACACTCTGACCAAAATTATATTGCTCTGCGACTTGATTTGAACAACTTGCTTTGGCTACGTTTTCACCGCCTTTGGCTTCATCTAAGGCTTTTTGCGGGTTGGCAGCGCACCAAACTGACACCATGTCTTGATAGGGCTTGCTGTTGATCCCCGCGCGAGGGAACGCTAAGTAGCGTACTGTAATCCCCAAATCATTGTACTCTTCCATTTGGTTATGCAGTTTACGGCAATACCCACAGGTAATATCGGTAAACACATTCACCACATATTTTTCCTTGTCAGCTTTGTATTCAATAACTGAGTCTTTGAAATGTTCAATGCCATCAATGCGCATTTTGGTTAATGTTGTTTCAGTTTCATTGCGCATACCTTCATCTAAGTTGAAGATACGAGCCTGCAAAAAGTACTTGCCGTCATCGCTGGTGTAAAAAAGCCCCTTGTCGGTTTGTACTTGCAATAGCCCAGGGACAGGCGCATCACCAATTGACGTTACTTGCATCCCTAACGACATTTGAATTTTTTGTTTAACACTATCAAGATTTTGCTTGTTGTCAGCTGCCATGCTCATGCCAGAGCTAACTGATAAGAAGGTGAACGCAGCCAGTAATAACGCACGATATTTCATATAAATTCCAATTTGAACGGATAAAGATAAGACCCTAACTGGGAAAAATAATTTCATTTTTGTGGCTCAATGTTAACTGCTAATGGTAGCGATACCAAGAGCACGACACAATTACTCACACTATTGACCCGCAATCTAGCCTTTGCTCATCACCCTCTAGGATGATGGTTTGCTACTAACTCTTGCAAACGAGCCGTGGCAACGTGGGTGTATATTTGCGTAGTCGACAAATCACTGTGCCCTAACAACATTTGCACGACACGCAGATCAGCACCGTGATTCAACAAATGCGTTGCAAAAGCATGGCGCAAAGTATGAGGAGACAAGTCACTGGTAATGTTAGCTTGTGCGGCGTGAAATTTAATTCGGTGCCAGAACGTTTGCCGAGTCATAATCGTGCCGCGATTGCTAGGAAAGAGCACATCACTTTCATTTCTCAGCAATGCGCCCCTTGCCTCTTTGAGGTACTTACTTAACCAGTCTAGTGCTTCTTCACCTAGGGGCACCAAACGTTCCTTATTCCCTTTACCAGTAACCCGAACAACCCCTTGCGAGACACTCAGTTGCCCAACGCGTAAAGTCACCAACTCTGTGACCCTTAATCCAGTGGCATACAAGACTTCCAGCATTGCCTTATCGCGCAAGTGAATCGGGTCGTCCGTTTGCGGCGCATTGAGTAAGTCATCTACTTGTTGCTCAGAAAGCGTTTTAGGTAACGGCTTACTGAGTTTCGGGTTTTGCATTCGGCTTACAGGATCATCTTCACGCAGGCCGTGAGCAAGCATATAACCAGAAAAACGGCGTAAACTGCTTAAGCAACGGGCGCTACTACGCTCAGTTAACCCGCTGTCATAACGATGAGCCATGTACTGATTAATATCTTCGGTTTGAATATCAAGCAAGTGAGTATGAGGTAGCTGTTTATTCAGATAATCGCTGAATTTAGTCAAATCGCTACGATAGGCTTCAAGGGTGTTTTCGCTTAAGCCTTTTTCTAACCATATCGTGTCTAAGAATTGCTCTATTACAGCGTGATTATCAGGCTTACTGGTCAACGTGCGTTTCCTGCCCACATTGCCAGCACACCTCAAAATTACCGCCATTGGTTTCACCGCAGCCTGAGCATTGCCACTCAATCGACGTCTGGGTTTCCATTTGGTCAATGAGCAGTTCGGCTCTTTGCTGCCAACTGGCATCGTTCAACCACACTTCTGGTTGGCAATCTAAAGGTGACAACTCGCCCATGGCACCGCTGGCAAATTCATTTTTGATAAAACATGGAATGTTATGTTCATCAAGAAGCTGCTTAACTTGCCACACCATAAAGCGGTCGTTATTGGTATAAAGTTTCATCATGTCTCATAAACTGCGTGAGTAAAGTAAATCATGTTAATCCATGTCAATGGATACATTGGACAACGAACCAAGAGCGTTGCCTTGATCTGAATCTAGCTTAATCATCAGGCGCAGATCATTTGGTGAGTCTGCATGATGTATCGCTTGTTCTAAACTGATTTTTTGTTCTTGATACAGGGTATATAACGCCATATCAAAACTCTGCATTCCCAGCTCTTTGCCTTTACGCATTGCATCTTTCAAGCTGCCGATTTCGTTGCGCTGAATCAAATCCGTTACCAACGGAGAATTTAACAAGATTTCAATAGCCGCGACCCGCCCTTTGCCGTCAACGGTGGGCACTAACTGCTGTGCAATTACAGCGCGCATGTTTAAACTTAAATCAAAACGCAGTTTTTCATGCTGTTCTGGCGGGGCGAGGTGCATAATACGCTCAATCGCCTGATTGGCATTATTAGCATGCAGTGTCGCTACGCACAAATGGCCAGTATCAGCAAACGACATGGCATACTCCATGGTTTCCATAGAACGAATTTCACCAATCAAAATCACATCTGGTGCTTGGCGCAGAGAGCTTTTTAATGCATCGTCAAACGATTTGGTGTCAATACCCACTTCTCGCTGCGTGACCACACTGCTTTGGTGCTCATGCACAAATTCAATGGGATCTTCTATCGTGAGAATATGCCCCTTGGAGTGTTTATTACGATGACCAATAAGCGCTGCCAGCGAAGTCGATTTACCCGTACCCGTTGCACCAACAAATAATACTAAACCGCGTTTGCTCATGATGATGTCTTTGAGCACAGGCGGAAGGCCCAAATCATCAGCCTTGGGTATTTCAGTCACAATGCGCCTCACTACCATACCCGGCATATCTCGTTGCCAAAAGGCACTGCATCGAAACCGCCCTATCCCCTCCCGAGCAATAGCAAAATTACATTCTTTGGTTTGTACAAATTGCTCTTTTTGGGCGTCTGTCATGGCGTCTTGCACTAACCCCCAAGCGCTCTCTTCGTCTAATTTACTGCCTCCAACTGGGGTAAGTTGACCGTTAATTTTCGCACTAATGGGCATGCCTACGGTGATAAACAAATCAGAGGCATCTAAATCTGTCATTTCTTGCAAGTAAGGGGTTAGATCCATAATTCTCTCGACTTATTGGTTTATCCAAATGGGGCTAAAAATTCATACCAGGCTTTTTATCAATTGATAACGAAGCTGCATCCTCATTGGTAATCAACCCCTGAGCGACCATTTTCTGCAAACACTGATCCATAGTTTGCATACCATGAGCTTGACTGGTTTGCATGACAGAATACATTTGAGGCACTTTGTCTTCACGGATAAGGTTTCGAATCGCGGGGATACCAAGCATGATTTCGTGTGCCGCCACACGCCCGCCGCCAACTTTTTTAAGCAATGTTTGTGAAATAACCGCCCGTAAAGACTCAGATAACATCGAACGCACCATAGATTTCTCTTCTGCGGGGAAGACATCAATCAATCGGTCGATGGTTTTAGGAGCCGAGTTGGTGTGCAAAGTGCCAAAAACCAAATGCCCCGTTTCTGCCGCTGAGATCGCTAAGCGGATTGTTTCCAGATCTCGCAATTCCCCCACTAAAATAACGTCGGGGTCTTCGCGCAAAGCTGAACGCAGCGCATTGCTAAAACTGTGGGTATCACGATGCACCTCACGTTGATTCATGACACATAGTTTGTTTTCGTGCACAAATTCGATCGGATCCTCAATAGTCAATATATGCTCGCGCTTGTGGCGATTAATATGATCGACCATGGCTGCCAATGTGGTGCTTTTACCTGAGCCTGTTGCGCCAGTGACCAATACAATCCCGGTAGGCTGATTGATAATATCCTTGAAAATCTGCGGTGCACCTAAATCATCCAAACTCAGTATTTTACTGGGAATGGTTCTTAGCACTGCTGCAGCACCGCGATTTTGTACAAAGGCATTTACCCGGAAACGAGATAAGTCTTTTACTTCAAATGAAAAGTCAGTCTCGAGGTTTTCCTCGTATTCTTTGCGCTGATTATCATTCATGATTTCGTATATTAGTCCATGCACTTGCTTGTGATCTAAGGCAGGAACATTCAATCGGCGCATTTCACCATCAACCCGAATAATCGGCGGTAGCCCAGCTGATAGGTGTAAATCAGATGCGTTATTTTTGACACTAAAGGCTAAAAGTTCGGTAATATCCAAAGCCTATTCTCCGTTAACAAGTTGCAATATGGGAACAATAGCAGAACGACTTAAAATCGCACTGAAAACAATCACCCAGAGTGTTTGTGAAGCTAATCGTCCAGCAAATTCAGTCAAATTACTAGCAGTAACCAAAACCAAACCCGTATCAGATATCGTGCAAGCGTATGAAGCTGGACACCGTTTATTCGGTGAAAATTATGTCCAGGAAGGTGTAGACAAGATTCACCAACTTAGCGAATTAGACGATATTGAATGGCATTTCATCGGCCCTTTACAATCAAACAAGACCCGACCTGTGGCGGAAAACTTTGACTGGGTTCACAGTATAGACCGCCTCAAAATAGCGCAACGCTTAAACGACCAGCGCAGTGCGCACAAAAAGCTAAACGTATGTATTCAAGTTAATATCGACAACGAAGCCAGTAAAGCAGGCGTGCCCCCAGAAGATGTAAACTTGCTGGCTGAGCAAATAAGTAACATGCCGAATTTGACCTTACGTGGCCTGATGACCATACCAAAAGCGCAACAAAATGCAGAAATGCAACGCAAAAGCTTATCCGCTATGAATGCGCTATTTGTACAACTACAGACAAAATACCCGCAAATTGATACCCTAAGTATGGGAATGTCAAACGATATGCAATTGGCTATCGAATGCGGTTCAACCATGGTTAGGATCGGCAGCGCAATTTTCGGTTCCCGTCAGTAAAATCGAGCTTAATTTTATACAATCAATGTCGATTTTCATTCTTTGAAAACCACAACATAGGATAATTATGCAACATAGACATATCGCCTTTATCGGCGCAGGAAACATGAGCAGAAGCATCATCAGTGGCATGTGTAACAGTGGCTACCCAGCCGATAAAATCATCGCCAGTAATCCATCTATGCCTAAGTTAACAGCCCTTGAAAGTGATTTTTCTATTCAGATTACTCAGCAAAATAAACACGCTGTAGAAAGCGCCGAAGTGATTGTACTGGCCGTTAAACCTCAACTAATGGAAGAGATGTGTGCCAATTTAAAAGACACCGTTTCTTTAGATGGCAAGTTATTTATTTCCATCGCAGCGGGCATTGAAACTTCTCGCTTAGGCGAAATGCTAGGCGGCCAAGCAAACATAGTGCGTACTATGCCCAACACCCCGAGCTCTCTGGGAAAAGGCATGACAGGCCTATATGCCACTGAACATGTTAGCCAGCAAGATAGAGACTATGCAGGTGATTTGATGGCTCAAGTAGGCGAAATTGCCTGGGTTGATAAAGAATCACTGATCAACGGCGTTATTGCCGCCGCAGGTAGCAGCCCAGCCTATTTTTATACCTTTTTAGAAGCGATGCAAAAAGAAGCTGAAAGCCAAGGGTTTGATCACCAAACCGCACGCTTACTTGTTCAGCAAGCTATGCTAGGTGCTGCAGAAATGGTTTGTCACAATCCGCAACTTGAAATAAGTGAATTGCGTGCCCAAGTTACTTCAAAAGGTGGTACCACTGCGAAAGCCGTGGAGCATTTTCAAGATCAAGGTATCGATACATTGGTATCTGGCGCTATGCAAGCGGCCGTTACCCGAGCCGAAGAAATGGCCAAATTGTTTTAATTAGTTTTTAGGAAGACTTATATCTATGAGCGCGATACAGTTTTTAGTCAGTACCCTGTTCGAATTGTACTTAATGGTAGTGCTGCTGCGCTTTTGGTTACAATTAGCCAGAGCGGATTTCTATAACCCATTTAGCCAGTTTGTGGTCAAGGCCACTCATCCCATTGTTGGGCCACTGCGTAGGGTACTTCCTTCCATCGGTAGGATAGACACCGCAACCTTAGTGTTAGCGCTATTAGTGGCCGGTTTAAAAATAGTCGCATTAAACCTACTGATAAGTAACACAAGTTTTAATCCTTTAGGGCTAGTAATTGGTTCATTTTATTTAGTGGTCAAAGAAGCGCTTTCGCTGATGATGTGGGTGTTGATTATTCGCGCCATCATGAGCTGGGTAAGCCAAGGCTACAACCCAATGGATATGGTATTAGGACAATTGACTGAACCACTGCTCGCCCCTATAAGACGGCGTCTGCCTAGTCTAGGCGGTTTAGATTTATCCGTTATGGTGGTTATTTTAGTGATCATCTTTTTACAAAAGCTATTGGGTGATGTCTTTGGTTATTTCTAAACGCTCGTTAATGGCTGGCAGCTTAATGCTGCTTGCCAACCTACTCTTCTCGGCAATGGCTGTGGCAGAGCAAAAAGAAACGTTGGGTAAGTGGGATGTGCATTATATCGCCTTTAATAGCACTTTTATTACCCCTGATATTGCTAAACATTACTCAATAGTGCGCAGCAAATATAATGGCGTAATTAACATCTCAGTGCTGAACAAAGCGGATCAAAAAGCCCAATCCGCTGTATTAACAGGTACTGCACGCAACTTACTTGGCGTTAGCAAAAGTCTAACGTTCAAAGAGGTCAGTGAAGGAGATGCCATTTATTACATAGCGGTATTGCCTTTTAGTGATCAGGAAACCTTCCGCATTACCGTCAACATAAATGACGGAACAGACCAGCAAGTCCTTAAGTTTCAACATAAATTTTACGCTGAATAGGAAAAATTTAGACCAAAGTTATGCCTAGATAACATTGCGTCATTTGTCGTTCTCACTTACTGTTTAATCTCCAATCGGAGGCTAACATGCATAAGCAGTGTAAAATGGAATCACCAGTAGACACGTTACCGGTCGATAAATCAAAACGGAACACAATAACAACCATTGCTAAAGGTGTAGCGCTAGGCACCTCTATCCTGCATGCACCCTACGTTTTTGCTCGCAATAAACTGACTTTACGTGTTTTAGGCACCCACGTCACGTTACAAGAACCGTTGCGCCAACGCGCCATGAGCGATCTTGGTATCGATATTAAATTCGAGCCTAAAGGCAGTCCTGGGGTGCTTCAGCGCGGGCTTTTGGCACCTGAAAGCTTTGATATTTATGAGCAATGGTCTAATAGCATTCGCCCGCTTTGGCGAAACGGCTCAATTCAACCCATTGAAACAAAACGTATCGCGCAGTGGGATGAAATTAATTCCTTGTGTAAAACTGGCAAGGTCACGCCATCAGCAAAGTATGGTGCAGGCGATGCCCCCTTTAAAATTGTAAATATTCAAAAAGACGGCACGCTTGGCAGTGAGCAAACCGGTCAAGTTAGCTTTCTTCCCTATGTTCACAACGTGGATTCGTTCGGTTATAACACCAATGAAATTGACAAAGGTATAGCATACAAAACAGAGAGCTGGGGCTGGCTACTAGACAGAAAATACCGCGGAAAAGTCGGTATTATTAACGACCCAACTATTGGATTATTTGATTTAGCCCTCGCAGCAGACGCTAGCGGCATGCTCAAGTTTGCCGATATAGGCAATATAACAACCAATGAACTCGATCGTTTGTTTGATTTGCTAATAGATTTAAAACACCAACAGCATTTTGGTGGCTTTTGGAATTCAGTCCCCGAATCAGTGGACTTTATGCGCACTGGTCGCGTGAATATCGAAAGTATGTTTTCACCTGCGGTATCATCTCTCAATGGTCAAAACGTTCCCGTTACGTTCGCAGCACCAAAAGAAGGATACCGAGGCTGGCATGGCGTGATGTGTTTGTCGTCGCGCTCCCAAGGCCGAAGGAAAGACATGGCTTATGAATACATGAATTGGTGGCTCTCTGGGTGGCCTGGCGCTTTCATTGCTCGTCAGGGATATTACATATCTAATCCACAGCGCTCTTCGAGTTATCTTGAGCAAAGTGAGTGGGACTATTGGTATAATGGCAAACCAGCGGGCCAACCACTGAAAGGACCTGATGGCAATATATCAGTCCAACGGGGTCAGGTGCGCTCGGGGGGAAGCTATACGGATCGCTTTAGTAATGTCGCCGTATGGAATACCGCCATGCCAACCTACGATTATACCTTGCAAAAATGGTATGAATTTATAAGTTCATAATTATGGCAGAGAAGTTTACACGTGTTTAAAACCCTTAAAGCCCAAATACTGCTTGTTTCTGTCATCTTGATTCTACTGCTTGTTTCACAAGTATTTGTTACGCGCAGCAATCAAAGTACATTTGTTAATAGCTTAGATTTGACCCATCAAGCCGTCATTAAGGTCAGTCTGGTTCGCGAATTAGAGCGTGATGTATTAGATTTACAGCGCAACGTGTTGATTTACAAAGATTCCGCAAGTAAGTCGGCCATTACTCGTTTTAATTCTCTCATTCAAAGCTCGATAGATAACTTGTCCAAACTCGAAGCCTTGACCAGCAATGAAGAGCAAGTCGATGTGTATCACGGCTTTATTGCGAGAATGCGTAGCCATATTGCTGAATACAAAGATAATTTCTCTAACGTTATAGCGGGGCGAAGTAAACGCGATACTCTGTTCAATAAACATTTATCGGTCGATATTAATGAAATCCTGTCTAGTTTATCCACTAACGAGGGTTCAACTTCGCCTAGAGTAGAGGGGGCTAAATACCACATCACCCGCGCTGAGAATGTAACGTATCAATACTTGCTCAAACCAGATTACCAACTAGTTGACGATTTTCGCAACGGGTTGAACCAGGCTAAAGCATTGCTTACTCAAGAAGCGCAGCCGCAACAAGAATATGCCGCTCAAATTGACAAGTTGGATAAGATTGAAGGTGAATTTTTGCAACTAACCAACGTGACCAGTGGCTATTTATTTTTGGTCAACGTCGTAATGGCAGGTTCTGCTAACGAATTCTTATTTATGGCGCGGGAGCTTAACCGCCTCGTAACATCAAAGCTCGGCGATACCAATGAACAGGTGAAAAGCAATATAGAGAACAATCAAATCAGCAGTGATTTATTCTCTATTATTGGTATTTTACTAGCTTGCATTACAGCGTACTTCTTAGCATCTCGCATCATGCTACCTATCAATACCATTACTGAAGTATTCAAAAAGCTTGCGAAAGGCGAAGACGTAGACGCTATTCCGGGTATTACTCAGCAAAACGAAATCGGCCAACTCGCCAATGCTGCCGATGTTTTTCATGAAAAAAATAAGCAAACAACGGCCTTGTTATTAGAAGCTCAGCGGCTTAACAGTGAACAAGAAACCTTGAATGCAGAACTAGTGGAAGCAAAACATAAGGCTGAGCAAGCGACCGTCTCGAAAAGCATGTTTTTGGCCAACATGAGTCATGAAATACGTACACCAATGAATGGCATTATTGGTTTATTAGATGTAGTCATGAAAAGCGAATTAACCTCAACCCAACGCCAGCATCTCAACAAAGTGGTTTACTCTAGCCAGATATTAATGAGCTTAATCAATGA
This sequence comes from Paraglaciecola chathamensis S18K6, assembly GCA_000314955.1. Lineage (GTDB taxonomy): Bacteria > Pseudomonadota > Gammaproteobacteria > Enterobacterales > Alteromonadaceae > Paraglaciecola > Paraglaciecola chathamensis. The sequence continues at coordinate 347,739 of BAEM01000007.1, forward strand.
TATATTAGATTTCTCAAAAGTAGAGGCTGGCAAGCTGGACATTGAGCAAGTAGAGTTTTCACTGAATTCGGTATTTGCTAATCTATTAACGAATATCTCGGCCAGAGCACAAGAAAAGAACTTAAACGTGCGCTTTATCTGCGATCCAAATATTCCGCCAACGCTAATCGGCGACCCGTTGCGGATCAGCCAAGTGTTACTTAATTTATCGAGCAATGCCGTTAAGTTTACGCGCAATGGCTCAGTGACTATCTCTGTGACCTACGACATCATCCCTAATAGCAACAAGTTGCTGTTGCGAGCTCGGGTGCAAGACACCGGCATAGGCATGTCCAAAGAGCAATTGGATAAAGTATTCGAATCATTTACCCAAGCCGATGGCTCCACTAGTCGAGACTTTGGTGGGACGGGCTTAGGCCTGACCATAGTGAAACAGTTAGTCAAACTAATGGGCGGCAAAGTCACCGCTGAGTCAAAAGTGAATGTAGGCAGTACCTTTGAAGTATCATTCACCTTGATTTCACAGTCTAACGAGCAGCATATTTTTTATATTGAGCCCCAATTGAAGCGCAAGCTCTATTATTTTAGTAAAACGCGCAAAGGTTTTATTGAACAGCAATACTTTGCTAATGTGGCGATGGAGTACCATCACTTTCCTCATATGCAATTGGAATCAATGCTCGATGAAATCACTGACCGCGATATCGTTATTATCGATATTGCTGATCTAGACGAACATAAAGCCATAGGAACGTCCCTACAGCGTTTGAAAAATGACAGCAGAAATGTAGGGTTTATTACTGACACCCAGCCGAGCAATTTACCGCAAAAACTGATCAACATATGGAGTTTCGCCTGTTTAACTCACCCATTTACGCCCGGTCAATTAATTTCCTATATTCATGCTTTATTAAATGACGATAAGTTCGTGTCTGATATCCCCAGCCCACAGTTTAAAGAACAGCTAGAATATGACGGGCATGTACTTTTAGTTGAAGACAACAGTATCAATCAGGTTGTAACGGGTGAAATGCTGCGCGTATTAGGGATTACCTTCGATATTGCCGAAAATGGCCAGCAAGCGGTAACAAAAGTCATTAACTCTGCACATTATGATCTAGTGCTAATGGATATTCAGATGCCGGTCATGGATGGCTATGAGGCTACTAAGGAAATACGTCAGCAAGGGTTACTTGATTTGATCATTTGTGGTCTTTCTGCAAATGCTATGAAAGAAGATTTTGTGCAGGCTAAAGAAGTTGGTATGAATGAATATTTAACTAAACCCTTAAAGCTTGTTTCTCTCGAAGATATGTTCAGTAAGTACTTACCAGCCAAGAAAGTAAAAAGAGCAAACGCTGACAGTCCCTAGCCGCGTTTGCTATATCCTACAATACAACCTGTTTCCGCTTTATCACAACACGCACAATAATGCGTTAAGGCTTGTGGTTAAGCCCTTTTTAAATGTTCGCTAAGTGGTTAATTATCTATTGGAATAGGTATTAAAGACTGTGCTCTTCTCTGTATTCTCGGGGGGTTTTGGCATAATGTTTTTTGAACACCGCATACATGTACTGCAAAGAAGGGTATCCGCACAGGGCCGCAATTTCCGTAGTTGACGCACTGCCTTTTACTAACATTTCACAGGCTTTATCCAGTTTTTCATTGTGGATTTCCGTGTGAATACTATGCCCTCTTTCATCTTTAAAACGCTGCTCTAGGTTTGAACGTGAAACTCCTACATAATCCAATACTTGGTCTACCTTTATCCCTCTTGAAGCATTTTGCCGAATAAAGTGCATAGCTTGGATTACATAAGGGTCATTAAGGGCTTTAAAATCAGTAGATTGTCGCTCCGACACCCCTGCGGGGGGCACTAGAACGCGTTTATTTTTCAAATGACTATTTTCTAACCGCCTGTGCAGTAGTTTCGCTGCTTGAAAACCCATTTCAAAACAGCCTTGCGTGACTGAGCTCAAACTAATACGGCTAAGGTAGCGAGCAATGTCATCATCATCTATGCCGACGATGGATATATTATCTGGCACAAGTTTGCCGATATGTTCACAAGCTTGTAGTAGGTGCCTGGCACGCGCATCTGTCACACTGATTATCCCCACCGGATTTGGTAAGCCTTGAAGCCAATCTGATAAGCGGTTCATGGTGTACTGCCACGTTTCTGGTCGAGTGGGATGGCCACGATAAATTGAACACTCATAGCCGTCAGCCTCACACAGTTTGGTGATCGCCTTTTCCCGTTCAACTGCCCAACGATGGTCTTTGTCACTGGGCAAGCCATAAAACGCAAAGCGTTCTAAGCCTTTCTTTTTTAAATGTTCATATGCGGCTTGTACCACAGCAATATTATCAGTGGCGACGTAGGGTACGTCCGGGTAGTCTTCTTCTTTAGAATACGAGCCTCCAACCCCAACAACTGGAATTTTGCTGTTCACTAGCATCTTCTGAATAGAAGGGTCATCAAAATCAGCAATGATGCCGTCCCCGCCCCAATCTTCAATATGATCTAACCGTGTTAGAAAGTCTTCCTCCAAGTATACATCCCAGTCTACTTTTGAAGATTGCAAATAGTGTCCGATCCCCTCTATTACTTGGCGGTCGTATACTTTGTTAGCATTAAATAACAAACTAATACTGTGCTTCGCTTGAAACATATATCACCTAATCTCTCTTACTGTCCGCTCATATAGTGCATTAGCCAGTATCACGGAACTACTACATTACTCGTTAAGAGTGTTACGAAATTTCGTTATTAAATTTCGTTATTACCTGCATTGCAGTTTAATTTAATCGTTCTGCTAGTATTTGCCAAACTCATTATTTGACAGGTATCCCCATGTTTTTAGGTGTTGATTTAGGAACCTCTGGCATCAAGTTGGTGTTAACCGACAGCAGCGGTGAAATCGTAGATAGCGCAACCAGCGCGTTTGAAGTATCCAGACCACAGCCCTTGTGGTCTGAGCAAAATCCACAAGATTGGTGGAACGGTTTTTGTAGCGCCATGGACCAACTTAATATTCAGCACGACTTATCCGCTGTTAAGGCAATTGGATTTGCCGGCCAAATGCATGGCGCTACCCTACTTGATAAACAGCAACAAGTGCTTCGCCCTGCCATTTTATGGAACGACGGGCGCTGTGAAGCACAGTGCGCTGAAATTGAAAAGCAAGTGCCTAATGCACGAGAAATAACGGGCAACATTATTATGCCTGGCTTTACTGCTCCTAAATTGTTGTGGGTAAAACAACATGAGCCTGAGGTATTCGCAAAAATCGATAAAGTGCTGTTACCCAAAGATTATTTACGTTTGTTGCTTAGTGGAGAGTTCGCCTCTGATATGTCAGATGCAGCAGGCACCATGTGGTTAGACGTAGATAAGCGCTGCTGGCATCAAGACATGCTACAAGCCTGTGGTTTAAACGAATCACACATGCCTGCTTTATTCGAAGGAAATGAAATAACGGGTACTTTGGCTGATGACGTTGCCAAGCGCTGGAACATGAACCCAGTTCCCTTAGTTGCAGGGGCAGGTGATAACGCTGCCGGTGCCATCGGCGTGGGGATCGTTAAACCTGGTCAGGCAATGCTGTCTCTTGGGACATCCGGAGTTTACTTTGCAGTCAGTGAAGGGTTTCGCAGTAATCCAGAGTCCGCCGTGCACAGTTTTTGTCACGCCCTGCCGGGCACCTGGCACCTGATGTCGGTTATGTTGAGCGCTGCGAGCTGTCTACAATGGTATAGCGAGCAAGTCGCCAAGACAGAGGTTTCCGTTCTACTCAACGAGCTTGAGCAAGCAAAGCAAGACAACATGCTTGATGTCCTCAACGGCCCATTGTTTCTACCCTACCTAAGCGGTGAACGTACACCACACAATAACCCTAACGCCAGCGGGGCGTTTTTTGGTTTGACCCATTCAAGCTCCCAAGCGGCTTTAACCCATAGTGTGTTAGAGGGCGTCACGTTTGGGCTTGCAGACGGGGTTGATGCCTTGCATGCCTCGGGCGTTGAAGTGGATGAAATCACCTTAATTGGCGGCGGGGCAAAAAGCCCTTACTGGCGACAACTTATCGCAGATGTATTGCAGCGCCCAGTCACCTATCGTCAAGGTGGCGATGTAGGGCCAGGTTTGGGAGCTGCGCGCCTAGCACAACTCGCGACGCAGCCAAACACCCCTATCGAACAAATTTGCCCTCAACCGACGCTTGATTCTGTGTATCAGCCGAATCGAGATAAAGCAGACATTTACACCACGCGTCGTGCAACGTTCTCAGCTTTATACCAGGCAACGAGTAAATTTATATAGCCCATTATGGCGTGGTATATCCCGCCTAATGACATTTTTAAAACCCACAATTCACAAAAGTTAATCTAAAAAACGTAATTGTTGTGCCATTCATCACTTGTGATGATGAAGAACACAAAGCGTCATTATCAGCATTAATTAGGAGAGCCTCATGGCTGAGTATTTTAAGAATATCCCAAAAGTACAATTTGAAGGTACAAGTTCAGACAACCCGTTGGCATTTCGTCATTACAACCCAGAAGAAATGGTATTGGGTAAAAGCATGAAAGAGCATCTGCGCTTAGCGGCATGCTATTGGCACAACTTCTGTTGGGATGGTGCAGACGTATTCGGTGCAGGCACGTTCAACCGTCCTTGGTTACAAGCTGGCGACGCCATGCAACGCGCAAAAGAAAAAGCTGACGTAGCGTTTGAGTTTTTCTCGAAATTGAATATTCCTTATTACTGTTTTCATGACGTTGATGTGGCACCAGAAGGTAATTCAATTAAAGAGTACATCAATAATTTTGCCCAAATGACGGATGTTCTTGAAGCTAAACAAGAAGAAACTGGCCTTAAGTTACTTTGGGGTACAGCGAATTTATTCAGTAATCCACGATACGCCAGTGGTGCGGCTTCTAGCCCGAACCCTGAAGTATTCACTTATGGTGCGACTCAAGTCATGCACGCCATGAATGCAACCAAGCGTTTAGGAGGCGAAAACTACGTACTGTGGGGCGGCCGTGAAGGTTACGAAACCTTACTCAATACCGATTTACGACAAGAGCGTGAACAACTTGGTCGCTTCATGAATATGGTGGTTGAACATAAGCACAAGATAGGTTTTAAAGGATTGCTATTGATAGAGCCTAAGCCACAAGAGCCCACTAAGCATCAGTACGATTACGACACTGCTACGGTGTACGGATTCTTGAAGCAGTACGGGTTAGAAAACGAATTTAAAGTGAACATTGAAGCGAACCATGCCACTTTAGCAGGCCACTCATTCCAGCATGAAGTGGCAACGGCAATATCGCTCGGCTTGTTTGGTAGCATCGACGCCAACCGAGGTGACCCTCAACTAGGATGGGACACGGATCAATTCCCGAACAGTGTTGAAGAATTATCATTGGTCATTTATGAAATTCTTAAAGCGGGTGGCTTCACATCTGGTGGCTTTAACTTCGACACCAAATTACGTCGCCAAAGCTCAGATCCACAAGATATGTTTATTGCTCACATTGGCGGTATGGACCATCTTGCTATGGGCCTGAAAAAAGCCGCGCAGATGATCGAAAATGACTTCCTTGGTCAAGTCGTAAGCAAACGCTACGCTGGCTGGAACGGGGAGTTAGGTAAAGGTATTCAAGGGGGCGAGTTTACCCTCGAGTCATTAGCTAACCTATGCGTTGATAAAGACCTGCAGCCGCAACATGTTAGTGGTCAGCAAGAACTGTTAGAGAACAAAGTCAATAACGTTCTTTATGGCTAATACGCTTTGAAGGGCGAGTGCCACTCTTATTCGCCCTTTAGATATGTGTGAGCCGTTTAAAAGCGCCCGTCCTGTTAATGCGCTTAACGTCAAATGCCTAACATTAGTTAGGCATTTTTTTTGTCTCTCGTTCGCTTTATTGTGCTTATAACAGTGATAAACAACAAACGCTATACGCTAAGCAATATGCGTTATTACATGTTATTACCACTGTCCGCAGGCCTAATACACCCCGCGCATCGCTTTGCAGCTAACGAGGCTAGGTAATAGTAATAGTTAAAATAAGTACAAAACTCTGTAAAGCCTGACTCATAGGGTCTCAAAGCGAGACTCACGTAAAAGCTTAGCCTTAACTTTAATGAAATTGGTATAACCCTATTAGTGGGTCAAATGACAGGCGAAAAAAAGCCGCTATAAGAAGCGGCCTTCGTACAAGGTGTATTGCGTTAACCGTGCATTTCTTCTAGCTCTTTGCCCTTGGTTTCTTCTACCAATTTGTACACAAACACGATAGATATCAACGCACCAAGTGCATAAATACTGTATGCCCCTGCAAGCCCAATAGAAGCCAGAAATACCGGGAAGGTAAAGGTCACAATGAAGTTTGCTCCCCACTGGGCAAAGCCTGCTACCGCTAACCCAGAGCCACGAATTTGATTCGGAAACATTTCTCCTAACATTACCCACATCACTGGGCCCCAAGACAAGTTAAAGAAAAACACATAGGCGTTGGCTGCAACCAATGCTACTACGCCTTGATCGCCTAAACTCAGGTTGCCATTACTATCCAAGCCAGAGTTAGCAAATACATAAACCATAGTGCCTAGCGTTAACGTCATACCGATAGAACCAATCAAAAGGAAAGGCTTACGACCAACTTTATCAATAAGTGACATAGTGACAAATACAGCGGCGATACTGACCGCGCCACTGATAACGTTAATCATCAGCGCATCAGACTCTGAAAAACCAGCCGCTTGCCACAAAACAGCGCCATAATAAAACACGACGTTGATCCCAACTAATTGCTGGAAAACCGCCAAACCGATCCCAACCCACATGATCGGACGAACTTTACCGCTAACTTTATCAATTAAGTCGGTTAATTTCGGTTTCGATTCGTCTGTTTCACGAGATGCTTCAATTTCAGTCAGCTTGTTTTGCCCCTGAGCATCGCCGTACAGAGCGTTCAATACACGTTTGGCTTTTTCAGTATTGTTACTAATAACCAAATAACGAGGACTTTCAGGAATAAACATCAAAGCGACCAGGAAAAGAGTCGCTGGGATCAACTCAATCCAGAACATCCAGCGCCAAGCTTGATATCCCATCCAAAATTCAGCGGTAGAAGCGCCCGCGAAATCAGCCAAAAAGTAGTTACTCACAAAGGCCGAGAACAAGCCAAAAATAATGGCCACTTGCTGCACTGACGACAACGTACCACGAAAGCGCGCTGGCGCAATCTCACTAATATATGCAGGTGCCATTACCGATGCCGCACCTACGGCTAAGCCCCCTAAAATACGATAGACGACAAACTCCATAGATGACGTTGAAATACCTGAGCCCCAAGCACTGATAATAAAGAATATTGCGGCAGTGATAAGCAAAGGCCGGCGTCCGAATCTATCGGCTAAGCGGCCAGCACTAAATGCCCCCACCGCGCAGCCTAGTAACATACTCGACACATTGAAGCCGGTTCCTGCATTATCAGAATTAAAAGCACTTTGTAGGCCATCAACTGTGCCGTTTATTACGCCACTATCAAAGCCAAACAAGAAGCCACCTATGGTCGCCACGCAACTGACAAGAATAATCATCAGTGTATTTTCGTTATTATGAGACAAAATCTATTCCTCTTATTTATCTCTAGTGAGAACGCCAAACAGAAGCCATTATTTGCTTTATTCGTTAACTCTTGGTCGGCGCTAATTAGCACAAAGCCTGAACATAGTTCAGGCCATCATGTTGTTACTTGTAGTAAGCCTGATAAGGCACGATCGTGCCGTCATCGTTATATTTCAGTTGTGCCATCTTCACGCTACGTAAATGGGTTTGCCCTTTTGATAGCGTGCTATCGTGATAAAACAAGTACCACTTATCTTGAAATTCAGCGATAGAGTGGTGATTGGTCCAACCGACGACGGGGTCAAGCACCACCCCCTTAAATGTGTACGGCCCCATTAAGTTCTCACTCATGGCATAAACGATTTTGTGGGTATCCCCGGTCGAATAAGACAGGTAATAATTCCCTTGGTATTTATGCACCCAAGCAGCTTCAAAGAAACGACGATCTAAATCGCCTTGCTTAATGGGCTGTCCGCTTTCATCAAGGATCATAATGTCTTGGGGCTCACCATCCATTGACAGCATGTCGTCACTTAACTTCACTGCTTTGGGCATTAATGCCGGTGCATCGTCAGCCGGATAGTCGTCTTGCTGGCTATACTCGCCTTTTGTCCAACGTTGTAATTGCCCTCCCCATATGCCACCAAAAAACAAGTAATGTTGCTGATCATCATCCGCAAACACTGCAGGGTCCATACTAAAGCTACCGGCCATTGGCTCGGGCTCGGGTACGAACGGCCCAACCGGAGAATCACTAATGGCTACACCAATACGGAAAATGTCTTGCTTGTCTTTCAAAGGGAAATAAAGATAGTACTGACCGTCTTTTGTGGCTGCATCAGGCGCCCACATTTGGCGACCCGCCCATGGTACTTGGTCTACAGACAACGCCACACCATGCTCTTTTACCTCACCACCAACTTCGGCCATGGATAAAACGTGATAATCACACATAGCGAAATGATCGCCGTTGTCGTTTTGTGGAATACCCGCTTCATAGTCGTGTGATGGATAAATATAAAGCTTATCGTCAAACACGTGAGCAGACGGGTCTGCAGTATATATATTGGTTACCAGAGGCAAAGATTTAGAGCCATATTCATCTAAGCCTTTTTGGCCTACTTGCTTCACTTCTCGTTGTTGCGCTGCGTCTGCGTTCGACTTAGCTGGGACTTGCAAGGTATCTCTTGCCTCTTCTTTATGACTAACTTGTTCTGTACAAGCTGACAACATGACGGCACCTAAGGCCAGTAGAGGTAAATAACGTGTGTGCACTTTAATATCCTACTATAAATTAGTTATAGTCATGTTAACCATATGTAATTATCCCTGTCTAGCGCATGCCATGCAAATTTCTAGCAATGACAAAAATAGTAAAGCCCGAACCAAAAAGCGCAATCTGGCCGCGGTTAAAACTCAAAGTTAAATCCGTGCTCACACAACTTTTGATACACCACCATATCGAATCGATATAGGCTCGCCGCGCGGTGCATTACGCCTTGTTGTTTTTCTTCACAATCAATCAAAAGGTTCATTTTCAGAATTTTACGTCTGAAATTTGGCTTATCGAGTTTGACGTCTAAGATTGCTTCATACACTTCTTGCAGTTGTAAAAGAGTGAACTTTTCGGGTAATAAATTAAAACCGATAGGTTCATGGCGAACCTTGTTTTTAAGATGAGATAAAAGCGCTTTTACAATATCACCATGGTCATAAATTAAGTTTGGTAACTTATGCACATCACGCCATTCAACGTGAGATGCGGTGCCGCCGGGCATCATTTTATACAAATCAGGACGCACCAAAGCATAGTATGCAATGGTCACCACCCGCTCTGCTGGGTAGCGCTTTACTTCTCCGAATGCACGAAATTGTTCAAGGTACATGTCGTCGACACCAGTGATCATTTTCAGTATGCGCTTTGCTGCATCATCAATTGATTCGTCGTAGGAAACCCAGCCGCCCAATAACCCCCACTGTCCTTGTGCTAACCCGGTATTATATTTCGCGGCTAACACCATCAAACGGCCATTCTCTATTCCTAGCACCACATTATCAACTGACAAGGAATCGATCACATGTGGCTTGGATGACTCGTTACTTTTATTATCCAATCGGTTTTCCCCAAACTCTAAAATTTCTCAGATCAATGCATCAAGGTGCATCTTAAACAAAATCATTTTATTAACAATCAGCAAACAATTAGACATCTGTTTATATTTCGACCAAATAAGGCAACTTTACTAAAATATAATAATTGGTTTACAAATTGTCACAATGACCATTATGATTTCATCTCGTTACACTAGTCAATAGCATGGGATATTAGGCCAATAAAAATGTGCCTGTATCGTCTCCCATTACTTTCAGTGACAAATAGGGATTTGAGATGAGAATGTGTTCGTTTAAAAACGTCCTAGCGCTGGGCTTCGCCTCCTTAGCATTTAATGGCCTTGCCGCCAGCGATTACCAAGACGCGAGTTTGCCTACCGAGCAAAGGGTAAGTGATTTATTAAACCAGATGACCTTGCAAGAAAAAGTCGCCCAATTGCAAACTGTATGGCATGAAGGAAGAGAACTAAAAGGGCCAAAAGGTGCACTTAAAGCAGATATGGCAAAAAAAATACTGCCTTTAGGTGTTGGCCACATTGCTCGGCCCAGTGAAGATCTTTCCCCAGTCGAGGGAGTGAAATACACCAATGCGATCCAAAAGTGGTTAATCGACAACACGCGTTTATCCATTCCAGCTATTTTTCATGAAGAAGCGTTACACGGGCACGCCGCCAGTGAGGCCACCAGCTTTCCGCAAGCCATCGCCATGGCGAGTACGTGGGAACCAGCGCTAATTCACGATATCTATCAAGCCAGTGCTGAAGAAGTACGTGCCCGAGGGGGCAACCAAGCCCTGACGCCAATCCTTGATGTCGCCCGTGATCCACGCTGGGGACGTATCGAGGAAACCATGGGCGAGGACCCATATTTAATCGCCGAGCTGGGTGTCTCAGCCGTGAAAGGCTTTCAAGGTGATGAACAAAACATTCCAGAAAACCGCGTCATGGCCACACTTAAACATTTGGCAGGACATGGCCAGCCAACAGGCGGTTTGAACATCGCGCCTGCACCGATTGGCGAGCGTGCATTACGCGAAGTCTTTTTATTTCCCTTTGAAGCTGCGGTTGAACTTGCACACGTAGGTAGCGTAATGGCGTCCTATAACGAGATAGATGGCATTCCTTCTCACGCTAACAAGATGTTGTTAACCGATATTCTGCGCGATGAATGGGGTTTCGATGGCTTATTAGTCAGTGATTATTATGCAATTAATGAGCTCATCACCCGCCATGGCTTAGCTGGCAGTAAAGAAAACGCAGCAATCATGGCACTCAATGCCGGGGTTGATGTGGAAATGCCAGATCGCGACGCTTTTCCACTGCTTGAAAAACTAGTGAATGATAAAAAAGTCTCAATGCAAAAAATAGATACTGCCGTGGCACGTATTCTCCGCGAAAAATTCAAATTAGGGTTGTTCGAAAACCCCTACACTGATGAAACTGCGGTCGACGCCATAGTAGGCAGTCAAGCTCACCGTAACTTAGCACAAACCACCGCTGAAAAAGCCATGGTATTATTGAAGAACGACGGTGTATTACCTTTGGACAAAACCAAGGTAAAAAGCGTCGCCGTCATAGGCCCTCACGCTGATGAAACCTTGTTAGGGGGATACAGCGATATTCCTCGTCAAACAGTGACCATTTTGGATGGTCTGCGTCATAAACTAGGTAAAGATAGTAAGGTTGAGTTTTCACGCGGTGCACTTATCACCCAAGACATTCAAGACCCATCACCTGCATCAGTAAAAGCCCAGAGTTTCTCAAAAGAACGCTGGAACAAAGAAAACATGAAGCTTGCTGATCTAAGCAACGCTCAGGCGCTAATCGATGATGCTGTAGCACTGGCTAAGCGCAGTGATGTTGCTGTTGTTGTGGTTGGTTCAAACGAAGGCAGTTCACGAGAAGCCTGGGCGGAAAATCACTTAGGGGATCGAGACTCGCTAAATTTACTTGGCAAGCAGCATGCCTTGGTAGAAGCAGTGTTAGCCACGGGTACTCCTACAGTGTTAATTCTTTCTAATGGTCGCCCCCTTACCTTAGGTAATTTATACCAAGACGCTCCCGCTATCATTGAGGCTTGGTATTTAGGCCAAGAAACCGGCACCGCCGTGGCGAATGTGCTGTTTGGTGATGTAAACCCAAGCGGCAAGTTACCCTTAACGTTGCCAAAAACCATTGGCCAACTGCCAGTCTTTTACAATCACAAACCCTCCGCTAAGCGCGGCTATATTTTTGGTGACACAGCACCTGCCTTCGCCTTTGGGCACGGGTTAAGTTACACCACGTTTAACTATAGTGATTTGTCCGTTGATGCCTCAAATGCCAAAGCGAATGGCACGGTGACGGCAAGCTTTACCTTGACCAATAACGGCGATGTGGATGGCGAGGAAGTCGCACAGCTGTATATTCGCGATGTATTTTCTAGCGTGACTAGGCCTGTAAAAGAACTAAAAGGCTTTAAACGCGTGGCACTAAAAGCCGGAGAAAGCAAAAAGGTCACCTTTGAACTTCCAGTCAATTTACTGGCATTTTACGATGCACAAATGCGTTTTGTGGTTGAGCCGGGCGAAATAAACCTGATGATAGGCAGCGCTTCAGATGATATTCGGTTAAATGAATCATTTGAGGTAGTAGGCGAAGTCAGTGAAATACACCAAGCGCAAAAAGCTTATCTGACGAATGTGAGTGTGCAATAGCCGCAGGTTAAAAAGGCATGAATCTAAACTAAAAAACGGCCGATAAAGGCCGTTTTTTAG
>BAEM01000006.1 GCA_000314955.1 Paraglaciecola chathamensis S18K6
AAAACAGCGTGCTTCCTTAGAAGCGGCTTAAGATGTTGTCCGTAGACCCTCTTAAGCGGGAGGCGTATAATACGCTCTCAATCTTCGATGTCAAGGTGTTATTTTTATTTAATTTCCATCAATTTTTGAAGTGAATCTAAAACCGACAAAAGCAAATCAAACCGCCTTGCATCACGCTGATTAAACACTTTTAAAAAGTCTTGAATCACCTGGTAAAACCAGTGTCAGTGCAGCTGTTTTAGCGGCTGTCCCGAAGCGAGATGCGCATTATAGAGATCCCATTTCTGATCGCAAGCGTTTATTGCAAAAAAAGGTTTAACCGAACACTTTATGAACAACCCGCCGTAAATACAGGCTATCTGTTGGTTTTTACAACAAAAAGAGATATGAAATAGTCGCTATGCGGCGATCCCGTGCTTCTTTTTATTAGATCAACACGCGCCTTAAGTAGTGCAAGCTCTGCTTCTAGTAAAAGATGGTAGAAAGTAAGCGCCGAGATTTACCTTTCTTACCGTTACATTTCGATCACTAGGTCCTATTGCCACTTCCACTTCCACTTCCACTTCCACTTCCACTTCCACTTCCACTTCCACTTCCAAGAAAGTTAACTCTTTTTAGAACTAGCATAAGTGAACAAAACGCCGAAACAAGGTATGCGCACACCAATCCGCATTAATAATGTGCCCCGTCAGAATGCATCCAGCTTATTTTCATTGTGCTGTCGTTATGTAGTAATGGGTGTTCCCTTATAAATAGTGGGAAGCAGTTAAGCGAATGTAGAACCTGGTTGTTCGTTTACGATGTCGCCAGCTCTTTATAACGCCCAGCCTTCTTTATAACGTTATGGCTTATCTATGATGTTCAATCTACTTTATATCACTCGAGCTCGATATTGCGCTTAGGCTCCCTTATTAGGCTCAGGGCTTTTTAGTACGCTCAAGGCTTTTCCCACGCTCAGGGCTCTTTATTACGCTCATGGCTTTTCCCACGCTCAAAGGCTTTTTTCAACGCTCAAGGCTGTTCATGTTTTCTTACTTGCTCGGGAAGCACTCGGAAGACTCGTTTTTTTATCTATAAATTCAATCAGTTAAAATCAGAAGAATAGCAGAAGGTTAAAAATCTCTCCCAGACGTACAGTGTTAACGTCGATTAACCCAGCATTCAGTATTGAGTCATTAATTGGCATTTACTCTCGGCCATATTAACGACATACAAGGAACTAACATGAAAACATTTTTACTTTTACACATCGCCCTACTTTGCGCTTTAGGCTACGTAAGCCAAAGCATATTTTTTGGCCCAGTAGGAGACATTCTATTTACGGTGGCCAGCGTGATATGTGTGCCGATCGTCAGTGCATACGCGTTGAAGTGTTATTTCAGTCTTACTTCTATGCGTCAGCGTAATCACAGATTGCAATAAGGGTTACCTATTTTACATGCCGGTTTAGCCTAACTTTATTATACGTCCCCGCACCCAAAGCACATATGCTTCGGGTGCCTCTTTGCTTTGCCCCCCCATTTATGCCCGTTCTATGAGCTGTTCATGCGCTATCTAAAGCGCGTGTTTTATTTTATCCCTAATAAAACTGCTATTGCCCGTCTCTTTAGAACAAGAACAAAGCAAATCCCATGATTCCACTTTAAAGAAGAAAAGGAAAAGCAACAATTTACCACCTTATAAACTTCAATTAAAACAATAAGATAAAAGCAGAAGGTTAGCAGAAGGTATTATAGACATTAGTTTAATACAGTTTATCCATCGCATATCAACCTAGATAGTTGGAACGGAAGCAAGATGGCAAACTCAAATAAACATAACGAAAAAAATGCTAAATCACCGTCGCTGTTAGACACCTTCTCACTACCACTGGTAAACGAAAAAATGAATGCCTTCAGTAGAATGGCAAACGTTATTGCTGAAGCGATCTTTATCGTCAATGATGAAGGGGTTATTGAGATGATAAACCCTTTGGCCGCAAAGTTTTTTGGCGCCCCCCAAGAGGCCTTAATAGGTCAAAAATGGTTTACCTTTTTGCACGAACGTTATCGCGAACAGTATGAATACCTTTTTCTAAACTGGAACCAGAATATAGACTTACCTTTGAGTCACGGCCCTAAGGAAGTTTTAGTCGAACGCACTGATCGAACATGGTTAGAAGTTGATTTGTCAGTTTCGTGTTTGCCTGCTTCTATCACCGAATCATCTCCTTTTTATGTCGGTGTCATGCACAGTTTGACTAAACACAAGTCTGAGTATGGGGAGTTACGTAGACTTGCCTCTACTGATCATCTAACTGGGTTAGCTAATCGACATAATCTAGAAAAAACCTTACAAAAAAGCTGGCTTGAGTGCTTAAACACAGAGCAAGCCATTAGCCTTATTCTTATCGACGTAGACTATTTTAAGCTGTTTAACGATCAGTTCGGTCATATCAATGGTGACAAGTGCTTGCAGAAAATAGCGAAAACCATTGAGCAATGCTTACCAGCTAACGACTGCATGGCTGCTCGCTACGGCGGTGAAGAGTTTGCCGTAATCCTACCTCGCCTGCCTTCTGTGAGTGCTGAGATCGTCGCTAAGGATATTCAAAACCAAATTAACATCCTCAAGTTTAGCGAATTAGGGCTACCATCAACCTTCAGAGTAAGTGTTAGCCAGGGTATAGCAACAGAACTAGGCGGACGATACCGCACATCTGAAGCACTTATTTGCGCAGCCGATACCGCACTATATCGGGCTAAATCTGAAGGGCGAAATAGGATTAGTACCAGCCTGTAAAGATGCGGTTAGCTTTGTGAAGGAACACCAAAAGCGCGTTTGGCCAGTAGCAGAATCAACACAGCCACCAGCATTAAAAACGCGCTAAGTCCGAAGAGTTGAGCAGCTGGTAAGTATTCGACAACCGCGCCGGTGACAAAACCCGCCAACAACATGCCAAAAGCAAATGCATTTTGATATAGCGTGGCACCAAAGGTCGGTTGGCTCGGTAACAGCCCTTGTAATAAATTAACCCCCAGCCCCGCCATAAAGCCGTACATGATTGCTTTGAGCGCCTGTAAAGCAAACAAGTAAAGCATGCTCTGATTAAACGGCAATAAAATAAAAAAGACGATGCCACAGGCGCTTGCAGCCATAAAAAGCTGATGGTAAGAAAACCGTGACAGTAAATTAACGCAGCGCACGATAAGCGCCACTTCCATTACGGCGGCCGTCATAAAAAGTGTACCGACTAAACTGACTGGTAACGACTGCTCTACAAAATATACAGGCAACAAGTGCTGATATAGGGTGATGGCAAAACTAACCACAGCAAAAAACAACGCTGGCGCAACGAGGTGCCGATACTGATGCCACTCTCCCACGCGCTGTAAGGTTCTGTTCACATCATCCGGTGCAATAGTCATGTATTGTTTTTCAACCACATTATTCTTGTGCGGCCCAGCAGGCAAAGTTGACGTATTACCTGTGGGCAGAATCAAAAATATGCCTGCTAGTAGGGGTAATAATGCGCCAAGTAAATAAAAAAACCAGCTAAACCCAACATATTCGACGAGATAAAACGCAATCCCTGGGCACACCACCCAAGCAGCACTGACGGTTGCCATCAAGCGCGCATTGACTCGATTGATTTTTTCACTTGAAAAATAACGAAAAGCGACCCCCATCAATAATGAGGTTGAGGCGTGAAATGGAGCAAACAGTAGCAGCATCACAATACACGACAATGTGTAGTTTTGCGTATTGGCTAATACTAATAAAGCACCACACGCTATAAAGCTAATAGCGAACAACCCGACTTTATGCTTGCCTACGCGCTCTACAATACGTGCAATGATAAAAGCATAGGCAATGCTACTGAGGGCGTATCCTCCTAATAACGCGCTTAACTCGCTGGCCGTTGCATCCAGATAACGGTAAGCATACAAAGACAGCACAGGCATCAAACTTGCCATTACACAGGCGTTCAAAAAGCCCGCTAAATAGTAACGACTGTCTTTATCCATGACGCTCACAATATGACTCATCTTCAATACAGCTATTCTTCTATTGGCGATAATATATTTATGCATGCCTACAGAGTCAGGTGTAGCCCAATCCTATAGAACTGCATCATAGGGTATTGTACGGTAAAAGCGTAAAGCCTATAACACATTGTTTATTATGATTTTTAATTTATATTGTAGGTCTGAATAGCCCTATAAAAAGTCAATTACCAGCCAACATAGCAGCACAAAAATAAACTATTCGCGTTATTACGCGTAAGAGATATATAACGTTTCGAACTAAAATAAGCGAATTGCTTAGAAAGTTAGTGCAATAAAAATCGCAGCCGATAGGTCTCTTGGGACAGAATCATTTTAAAAGGAAAAAAACATGTCGACTTTATCCCACAGTTTATTTGTTAGCGCTAGCGTAGCGATGGCATTCACTGTGAGCGCCCAAGAGAAGACTCGCTCTGCTGAGCAAGAAGCTCTTCAGGACAACAACTTAGAGCACGTCACCGTTACAGGCTCAGCTCAGCCAGCTCTGGTTATGTCACCCAAAAATGCCATTATCGATGGTCCATTTGGTAAAGATAAAAGTTTGACGGACATTGCCCGTACCCTAACGTCAATTTCCAGCGACATGTTAGAGCAGTTATCCATTGATGATCTACAGGACGTTCTGGCCTTAGTGCCAAACACTTATTCTGCCAGTGGCTTTGGCGCGCCTAGCCTGCCAACTATTCGTGGTCAGTTAGGTGAATTATTTCAGCAAGGTATGCGCCGCCAGGCAGGCAACAATGGTTTTGGGATCCCGCTGTCATTTAACAGTGTCGGGCAAATTGACGTAGTCAAAGGAGCGCCTTCGGTCATACTCGGTACAACGCAACGTAACGGAGGTTTTGTCAATCTCAATAATAAAACCGCTACTTTGTCTGGTACAGATGTAAAGCTTCAAGCCAGCGCGGGTAGCTGGGAGCATTATCGCGGCCAAGTGGATGTGAACACAGCCATAGAAGAAGGTAAAAGTGGTATTCGGGTGAGCGCCGAATACATAGATAACGACAGTTACTATGATTTCACCGAATACCAAAGTGAAGACTTATTCATTGCCTACACGCTATTACCAGACGACAAATCAAGCTGGAACATCAGCTTTGAGTATTACGACGTAGATTTTACCGACAACGCAGGTATTAACCGCCCAACACAAAACCTTATCGATAATGGTTTATACATTACCGGTCAAGGCGTACAACCCAATGGGTCACAAGTGCCAGGTGCTTTTGCTGTGGTATCACCAACTGGTGAAGTACGCATTCCCCGCAGTACAGTATTAACTGACCCAGATAACATCAACAATGCGCAAACTTACGTATTGCATAGCACTTACGAGCGTCAACTCAATGCGGTGCACACGTTAACTAACCGCAGTTATTTTCAGTATTTAAACCGAGAAGAAATCACCCAAAATAGTTTTGTTGAAATCATCGATGGAGCGAAAACCGCGCAAAACCGCCTTGAAATCAACTCAACATGGTCTGGCGCCCAACAAACAACATGGGGAGTCGATATTCGTTATAACGATGTGCTCGGCTATAGCCAATTCACCACAGAAGCTGACTTACCCATCGATTTACTGGGCAGCATAGAACAACGCCGTATCCCTCTCACCCAAGCTCAACAAGCGCGTTTAGTCGAGCTTCGCCCCGGGGTATTTGTTTCTCCTGGCGCTAATTACGACGTTGACGGAGATGGCAACAATGACTTTTCGCTGTCAGACACCACAGACTCCACTACTTGGCAAACGGGTTTGTTTGCCGAACAAGACAGTGACTGGACAAACAGATTTAGCACCACCATTGGCCTTCGAGCCGATCATTATGATGTAACCGCCCGGGATGCTTTACCACCTGCTGGGCAAATTGCTGCACAAGATAGCTTCAGCAAATGGTTGTACTCAGGCTCTGCTAGTGCTCGCTTTAAAATGACTAACGATTTCGTATCTTACGCTACTTACAGTTATAGCGAAGCTACGTCTAACAGTATGGGCGGCGGTACCGTTTTAGGTGCCGACAACAAAATAAACCCACTGAATTTTGCGACTGAGAATGAGCTATTCGAACTCGGTGTTAAATATTCACCGGCAGATTCACCTTGGTATGCTGACGCCTCTGTATTTGAGCAAACCCGCAGTTTACGTAATCGCGATGGTAGCAACACAGGTATTATTGCCAAGGGGTTTGAGGCCCAAATGTTTTATCAAGGTAGCAACGTGTGGGCAAATATTGGTTACAGCTATTTAGATGCGCGCTACGATGACTCGGCCAGCGCCCAAGACTCACAACAAGTGGCCGACGCATTTGATAACTCGCGCCCTGATATCATTCAAGGTACGGGTATTGGTGCCCCCAATTTTGCTGGTTTCGCGCCATCGAATCAGCGAGTACAGGGCATACCAGAACAAACAGTTTCAGCCAGCGCAGGCTATCAAATATTTGATAATTGGGATGTATCGGGCTCAGCCATTTACACAAAAAGTTATCCCTTGGACTACTTAGCAACCGTGTTAATCCGCGATCAAATTACCATTAATATCAACACCAATGTTGCCCTTACCGAGCAATCGAGCTTACGCCTAGAAGTTCACAACTTAACTGACGAAAACAACTGGCGCCCCGTATTTGAGGGCGGTTATTTCGGCTCTACATTAGTGTTTCCTGAACTGCCACGAAATGTTCAGTTAACGTATACCTACAACTTTAAGGCCTAGCTCTCTAAGGAATCAGCCTATCATGAACAGTAAACGTATTATCCTAGTCGCCATCATCGTAGCGCTTATTGCTAGCTTCTTTGTGCTCGACCTCAATCAGTATCTCACGCTAGAAAGCCTCAAAAGTAATCAACAAGATTTAGCTCAGTATATAGAGGCAAACTGGCTAATAGCCTTTATAGGGTATTTAGTTATTTATGCAGCTGCCACCGCGCTTAGCGTGCCAGGTGCGGCTATTTTAACCTTAGGAGCAGGAGCGTTATTCGGTTTCGGCTGGGGCTTATTATTGGCGTCTTTCGCTTCAAGTATTGGCGCAACATTGGCATTTTTGGCGTCGCGCTTTTTATTGCGCGATTGGGTGAAAAACACCTTTTCTAAAAAACTCGAGTCTATCGACAAAGGCGTAGAAAAAGACGGTGCATTTTACCTACTAAGCTTGCGTTTGGTGCCCATTTTCCCTTTCTTTATCATTAATTTAGTGATGGGTGTCACAAGTATAAAAACTTGGACTTACTACTGGGTTAGCCAGTTAGGTATGTTAATCGGCACAGCCGTTTACGTGAACGCTGGTACCCAATTGGTAGAAATCAATCAACTATCAGACATTATCTCAACCGACCTTATCCTTTCATTTGTACTGTTAGGTATATTCCCTATTTTGGCTAAGTTTATCTTAAGCGCACTGCAACAGCGCCGTGTGTATAAAGGCTGGAAAAAACCAAAGAAATTTGACCGTAACCTAGTGGTTATCGGTGCAGGCTCAGCAGGTTTGGTTACTGCCTATATCGCAGCCGCCATTAAGTCTAAAGTGACCTTGGTAGAACGTCACAAAATGGGCGGCGATTGCTTAAACACCGGCTGCGTTCCATCAAAAAGTATATTGCACGCCAGTAAACTTGCGCACATACATCACACTTCGCAAAACGCCGGTGTGACCTATGAAGCACCAAAAATTGATTTTAAAGCGGTAATGAATAAGGTTCACAGTGTTATTAAATCCATTGAACCCCATGACTCCGTTGAGCGTTATGAGTCACTCGGGGTAAACGTTAGCATAGGTAATGCGACTATCGTTTCACCTTGGCAGGTGGATATACAAACCGAAAATGGTGTTGAGTCATTAACCACACGTAATATCGTTATTGCAACGGGTGCGCGTGCTTTTGTACCTGATATCCCAGGCTTAAAAGACATCGACTATTTAACCGCAGATAACCTTTGGGAAATCACTGAGCAGCCCAAACGCATGATAGTGCTAGGTGGTGGCCCCATTGGTTGTGAGTTGTCTCAAGCGTTTGGTCGCTTAGGCACCCATGTCACGCAAATTGAGCGCGGCGATCAAGTTCTGAGTAAGGAAGATCCCGATGCAGCCAAGCACTTGCAAACTCAACTTGAAAAAGACGGCATTGATTTACGCCTAAACACCAGCGCTATGGCGGTTGAAACCACCAGCGAAGGCAATGTGTTAGTCGTAGAGTTTGAAGGCAAAGAAGAGCGCATCCCGTTTGACAAGATTTTGGTTGCTGTGGGTCGCCAAGCGAACCTAACAGGCTTTGGTTTAGAAGACCTCGGCATAGAGACCGACCGCACCGTTATCACCAATGACTTTTTACAAACCAAGTATCCGAATATATTGGCGGCGGGTGATGTGGCTGGGCCTTATCAATTTACCCACACAGCGAGCCACCAAGCTTGGTACGCCGCAGTTAATGCGTTATTTAGACCGTTTAAAACCTTTAAAGTCGACTATAGCGTTATCCCTTGGGCAACCTTTGCTGAGCCTGAAATTGCCACCGTTGGATTAAACGAAATGTCAGCCAAACAACAAGGTATCGATTTTGAGGTAACGCGTTACGATATAGGCGGCCTTGACCGCGCATTAGCAGACGATCACGCTCGGGGCTTTGTTAAAGTACTAACCAAGCCGGGTAAAGATAAGATTTTAGGGGCGACAATAGTCGGTGCCAATGCTGGTGAACTGCTTGCAGAGTTTGTACTTGCCATGAAACATGGTCTTGGTTTGAACAAAATATTGGGCACGATACATATTTACCCTACCATGGCTGAAGCGAATAAAAACGTTGCCGGTAACTGGAAGAAAGACCATGCGCCGCAAAAAGTGCTCGACTTCGTTGAACGTTTTCACACGTGGCGTCGTAAATAAGCGCTTGTTTGTAAATCGCTTATAAAATCAAAAAGCGTACTGTATTTACCTCAGTACGCTTTAATTCAAAAGACACTAACGGAGAACGTCATGCCAACGCCAAAAAGTCGCGTTAAACGCTTGATACAAAACATGCTCACGGTGAGTGGCTTGGTAATTACCTTGTTTTCACCTGTTTTACATGCTGCTGAATTTGATCATCGCTACACAAACTTTGATCAGCTGTTAACCCAGGTGGTGCAAACCTCCGCTGATAAAAAGCAAACCCGGGTGAACTATCAAAGGCTGTCAGTAAAAAGCGATATCTTACAAAGATCGTTAAATGCATTTTCTGCTGTGAGTAAAAGTCAATTTGACGGCTGGGACGAGCAGCAACAACTTAGCTTTCTTATCAATGCTTACAATGGGTTTACCCTAAAGCTGATCACTGATAACTGGGATGAATTTAAACAAGGGGATGCTGATTCTATTCGTGACTTAGGCAGTTTATTTACGACTCCTTGGGAAAAGAAGTTTTTCACGCTATTCAATGAAAAACACAACCTAGATGACATTGAACACGAAATGGTGCGCAAATGGTTTAAAGAGCCACGTATTCATGCGGCGCTTGTTTGTGCAGCTGTGTCATGTCCACCTTTGCGCGATGAAGCATTTGTGGCAAGTGCATTAACAACCCAGCTTGATAGCCAAATGCAGCGCTTTTTAGCAGATAACAGCCGCAATGAAATAAAGATAAATGGCCAAGAAGGTGAAGCGTCTTTGTCTTCTATTTTTAAATGGTATCGTGGCGACTTTGAAAAAGGCCAGCAAGGCTTCCACTCATTATTTGATTTACTTAGCACCTACAGCGAAGCACTCGTCGAGGGTGACGATAACGCACAGGCTCAGCGCAATTTGCTCAAAAGTGCCGATTACCCAATTACTTTTAAGGACTACGACTGGCGTTTAAATGATGTGGCAAACTTCTAAACACGCAAACATTAGGTCGCGCATTGGTTTCTTTAACTCCTTTGGCTGGGCAAACCTTGCTCTGCTATTTGCTGTGTTGCTATCCGTGCTCAGTGTGAGCCCGGTTGCTCTTGGCAACAGCACCCTAAAGGAAACAATTAGCGAGCTTGAAGCCTCTCAACAATGGCAGCAAACCTTAAAAGAAGCTCGCGGCCAAACGGTGTATTTTTATGCGTGGGGCGGTTCAAAGCCCGTTAATGATTATTTACGCTGGGCCGCGCGGGAAATCGCCAGCCGATATAAAGTGCGCTTGCGTCATGTGAAAGTTGCTGACATCAGTGAAGCCGTTAGCCGCTTAAAAGCTGAAGATGGCAGTAAAAGTGCCATCGATTTGTTATGGGTTAACGGCGAGAATTTTAGCTATCTAAAAGCACAAAAATTATTATTGGGTAAGCTACCATCTGCCATTCCCAATACTACCCTACTAGCCACAGAGCAACTTTCATTACATAACGATTTTGGCGTACCGATGGAGGGTTATGAAGTGCCTTGGGGTGTGGGGCAATTTAACCTCATCGCTAATCAGTCGTTGTTTTCTGCTAAAAACCCTGAACAAACCAGCATCACGCCTGCGGATATCCTTAGTGCTGCCGAGCGTAACCCGGGGCGTATTAGCTACCCTCGCCCGCCAGAATTTCATGGCACCACCTTTTTAAAACAGCTTTTGGTCGCCTTGACGAATAGCGACCCGCGCTTGTTTGCCTTAGCCACACCAAATGCACAACAGCAGTTACTTCCTGTTCTTTGGCATTACCTGGACAAGCTTCACCCGATAATTTGGCAAAACGGCAGCGCATTTCCAAGTTCAAACACAGAACAACTCGCCTTATTTACCCAACAACAACTAGATTTAGCTGTTAGCTTTAATCCCAATCAAATGGCAAAAGAGCAGAGCGAAAAGCGTATAGCCAGCAACGCCCAGCGTTTATTTTTTGACGGTGGCGCAATTACCAACAGCCATAATTTAGCGATCCCTAAGGGGGCTCAAAGCCCTGCTGGGGCAAAAGTGGTGATCCACTTCTTATTAAGTGAACTGGCACAAAAACATAAGGTTGATGGCAGTTGGGGCGACCCTGCTGTCATTACGCCATTATTAGATCCCGCTTCTACCTTACCCGCACAACAAGAGCTGCACAGCTCTTGGCAACAAGTGATTGAAGATACATGGCAACAAAAGTACGGCGCTTGATGTGAATAACCGCCTGTTAGCAAAAAGCCAACTCTCACCCAGCAATCAATTATACAGCGCAATTGACCTCGGGCTCAAAAGCACCGCTTGGGTGTTGGTTGCTATCATTGCTTTAGCACCTTTGTTTGGTGTCGTTATCGGTTTGTGGCCAGCAGCGGAGCTAGACTGGGCTGCCATCAGTCGCTTCTTAGGTTATAACGGCCTTGCATACTCCGTAGCCAGCACCTTGTTGTTGTCTTTAGTTGCGCCTCTTATTGCGCTGTATATCGCATTTATGGTGTATAGCCAATATCGCTTTAACCGGCGCTGGCAATCATTAGAAAAACGCCTAGCCCCTCTTTTATCTTTGCCTCATTTAGCCGTAGCGTTAGGGCTGGTTTATTTGTTTAGTTCAGGGGGAATGCTGTGGAGCGTCCTGTGGGGGTTTGTCGGCCAAACTGCGCCTGAATGGCTAGGTTTACCACGCAAAAGTATGCTGACAATGATACTGGCCATCAGTATCAAGGAAGTACCGTTTTTCTTACTGATTTTCAGTGCCATTGGACGCCAGCTAGCTATTAAACAGTGGTTACTGCAGGGGCGAGCACTGGGCTACAGTGAAAGTGCAAGTTGGTGGCTGATCGTATTTCCTGTGGTGCTAAAACAATCTCGCTTAGCCGTACTCGCAGCTATGGCATATACCTTGTCAGTGCTGGATATCAGCTTATTAATCGGTCCGAATATTCCCGAGTTGTATGCAGTCGTGTTGTACAACTGGCAAACCGGTTTCACCCCTGACGAACAAACCTTTGCGTTCTTAGGTAACTTGCTGCTAATTGCTATGCTGGGCGTATTAATCGCATGTATTTATATTCACGAACGATTGGTAACGAAACAATTAGCAAACCAAGCTGTTATGGCAAACCCGCTGAACATTACCCGGCTCAGTGGAGTATTCACCGCCTGGTTAGGCTTTTTTAGTCTGTTAACCCTAGCCATTCTTGCTACTTTTTTACTTTGGTCGCTGGGGTGGAATACACACAGCACATTTAACACAGCAAATTGGTCAACCTCTTTATGGCAAGATGAGTGGTTCTTCATGCAAGGACCACTGCTTAACAGCCTACACATTGCTTTTTTTAGCAGTATTTTAGGGGTCGGGGTTACATTGTTGGCCCTCGAATTACAGCGCCACAACAAACGTTATTTCCCTGATTACTTGTGGTTACTAGCCATATTACTACCACAACTGAGCATGGTGTACGGCTGGCAAATAGTGCATACCAGTAGCAATGCAAGCTACCACAGTAGTTGGATTATCTTGTCCCATGTGCCATTTACCTTTGCCTATAGCTATTTGGTATTACGCGGTCCTTTTCAAAGCCTCAACCGGCACTACGAATTAGTTGCTGCCAGTTTTGGTTACTCGCCTTGGCAAAGGTGGTGGAAAGTGCGTTTTATGCTTCTTCGCCCCGCTCTGTTGAGTGCGTTTGCCATCGCGTTTTCTGTCAGTATTGCCCAGTACATTCCTACGTTAATGATAGGGGCTGGCCGTGTTGCCACCATCACCACTGAAGCGGTGGCGATCGCATCAGGTAACGAGCAAAGCATCACGGCTGTGTACATACTCGTGCAAGCGGCATTGCCGTTTATCGCTTTTTTAGTAGCCAGTATTTTAGCCCAACGTACCCGAGGAAGTGTCGATGCTGAGCATCAATAATTGCCAAATACAGATTGAAGGGTGCCTGATCACCTTACCCAATATCACCCTTGAAAAGGGTGAACTTTTAGTCATAACCGGCCCAAGCGGTATGGGTAAATCAACCTTCTTACATTGGATATTGGGGGATAGCATACGTCACGCTAACATCAGCGGTGAAATCATGTTAAATGGTGTGCCACTCAGCGGTGTCAATATTGAACAGCGCCGTATAGGCCTACTGATGCAAGACGTGCATTTATTCCCTCATTTAAACGTGCTGGATAATATCTGCTTTGCCCTACCACATAGGTTGAAAGATGAGCAAGGCAGCAAGCTAAGCAGACGCCAGCGCAAAGATTCCGCGATGCAAATGCTGAACAAAATTAATATGGGCTACGTGGCAGAGCATTATAGCCACCAGCTTAGCGGGGGCGAGCGTTCCCGCGTGGGTTTAGTGCGTGCACTGGCGAATCAACCCCAAGCACTATTGATGGACGAACCATTTGCAGCACTTGACCCCGATACCAGCGCTAAAGTCAGCCAATGGGCTTTTAGCCAATTACACGAGCGCGGCGTACCCAGCATCATGGTCAGCCATGATCTAAACAACATTCCATCTCAGGCCCAGCACCTCGATTTAGCCAACTATTTTCAGCAGGTTTAAACACCAGCCAATGACGTATACTAGACTTGAGGTGACTGCTGTTAAGCAGCCATGAATTTTCACTTAAGGTAAACTATGTTCGACCCATTATTAAACAAAGTATTGAAAAAGCCCTTGTGCGGCCTGGCAAAACAACTGATTAAACGCGGCGTGAGCGCCGATAAAGTCACGGTTGTGGGTTTCATTGTGGGAATGCTCGCCGTGCCGGCAATTATCTATGGTCATTACACCTTTGCTTTGTGTTTAATTTTGTTAAACCGTCTTGGGGATGGGCTTGACGGTGCAATTGCCAGAGAAACCTCGCCGTCTGATGCCGGCGGCTTTTTAGACATCACCTTAGACTTTATCTTTTATTCAGCCATTGTATTTGCTTTTGTCTGTGCAAACCCAGTTCAGAACGCAGTCGCTGGCAGCTTTTTGATGTTGTCGTTTATGGGAACAGGAGGCAGCTTTCTGGCCTTTGCCATTATGGCGAGCAAACACGGTATCGACAGCCCAAACTACCCACAAAAAAGCTTACATTATATGGGTGGCTTGGCTGAAGGCTTTGAAACCATTTTAGTGCTGTGCTTATTTTGCTTATTCCCTAACCAGTTTGTGATAATCGCCAGTGTGTTTGCAGTGATTTGCTGGTTAACAGCGGCCATACGCATATGGGTTGGTTACAACACCTTGGTTGCCACCAAATAAATCATGCTAAGGCTCTTTCACCTTAGGTGTTTTTCGAAATGGCATCAACAGCACGGTGCCAATCCCAGTATTGCGGCTTTCTGTGTTGTACTCTTTTAAGCCCAATACCAGGCCGTCATCCCCTTCTTTAGCCCTATGGGTATAACTCGCAAATACCCGATCCCAAACAGATAAACAAAAACCAAAGTTGCTATCGGTTTCTTTCACGACTTGGCTGTGATGAATACGATGCATGGCTTGGGTGACTATGATTTTACGCAATGGTTTTTCCAACCAATTAGGCAGCTTGATATTACTATGATTGAAAATCGCACTGGCATTTAGTGTTATTTCGAAAATTAAAATGGCTTCAATGGGCACACCCAGCAAATAAATACCTACGGCTTTAACCCCAATACTCAAACCAATCTCAATAGGATGAAAACGCAGGCCAGTTGAGGCATCAAGATGCGGGTCAGCATGATGCACTCGGTGCAAACGCCACAATATAGGCACGCGATGAAACACCCTATGCTGCCAATAAATCAAACAATCTAACGCCACCACAGCCAATGCAATAGCCAGCCAAGCAGGCATAGCCACCACATTGAGTAACCCAAACTGATGTTTGTCAGCCAATATTGCCACGACTGCTAAACCTGCGGGCACAATAAGCCGGCCCACAAGCGCACCACAAAAGACCAAGAAAAAATTGCTTAGCCAACGCCTGCTGCTAGCTACGGGCGACGTGCGATTAGGCAACATGGCTTCCCAAATCATCATCAAGGCCAGTACTAGAATAAAGCTGCCCATGCGCAGCCACACTTCATTTTGCATATTTATCCACGTTAATATTTATTAGAAAGTTAAGTCCAAAAACTGTTACTGATAGTATCAGTTTGTTGCTATATCATGACTTAACAAAAACCAGTTATAACAAAAAATGGAGTACACCCTATGAAGACCTTGGTTAGCCTAATTAGCTTTCTGGCCATTTTACTCGTCGCCTTACCTGGCCCTCTCTACAAATTCGGTATTTTAGAATTAGGAACTGCCTTTGCTGCCCTGCGCTTTGGTGTATACGCTGGTATCGCTGCATTGGTGCTGATCCTAATTCAAATTATTTTTATGCGTAAAAATATCAGCTGGGCGGGCGTAGCGGTCTGTGCAGTACTTGCCTTGGTCGCCGTTGGTTTACCTATGAGTATGATGAGTAAAGCGAAATCGGTCCCACCTATTCATGATATTTCAACCGACTTAACCAACCCGCCTAAATTCGTTGCGATTGTAGCCCTGCGCGCCGATGCGCCTAACCCGGTGGAATATGCCGGTGAAGAAACCGCTAAACAGCAGCGCGAGGCGTATCCAGAACTGACAACCCAAAAATACAGCCAAAGCACAGATCAGCTATTTGATGCGACCGAAAGTGCAGTCAATAGCTTGGGCTGGGAATTAGTGAACGCCGATAAATCATTAGGCATTATCGAAGCCACTGAAACCACGGCCTGGTTTGGCTTTAAAGACGATGTGGTAGTACGTATTCGTACCACAGGTGAAGAAAGCTTCCTTGATGTGCGCAGTAAATCTCGTGTCGGTAAAAGTGACTTAGGCAAAAACGCAGAACGTATTCATACGTTAATCGACGCTATCAACAGTCAACTTTAATCCTGACATCATCTGCTTGCCATGTTTCTATGCATGGCGATAATTCAAAAAAACGCCCAATGACTCACATCATTGGGCGTTTCTTTTTGGCGTAAAACACGCTAATCGCCGCCAGTTAGCCATCGTACGCTAATTAACCGTGTACTAGTTACCGAGCAAGCCTTTCATAACATTATTTAAAATTTGTTTCTGGGCTTCGGTGGCATTTTGGCATTCTTCGGTTTTTACATCTTCGCCTTTCATTAATTTCGCAGTGCACTCTTCTAACACTTCGCTTAATAGCTCAGGGTCGTCGACTAAATCTTCCACTGAAGGAGTGCCACACGCGCTAAGACCAAACACCAAAGGCAGTACGACTAATAATTTTTTCATTTTTCTTCCTTAAATCCCTGACTAAAAAGAAGCTGCTCGTTCGGGTTTAACGCCAGCTATACCTTCTCAACTAATTGAAAAAGCGAGAGTTACATATTCCTTAACAATTCCTCACGTTTGGATACTAAAAAAACTTCTCATAAAAGACAAGTTTTTCTATTGAAAATCAGTTGCTTAACATCATGTATAGGAGCGAGAGCAGGAGCAAAAATCGTATCCTAAGTCCGGTTAGACCATGCTAGCCCTTCGCTTCTGTTACTCATTTATCTCAACTTAGTATTAAGGATTTCCAATGAAAGCGACAAAAATTGCGTTAATCGCAGCAACTGTTATTTCCGTTCCTACTGCTTATGCAGCTTCTCCTGATTTCAACTACGTTGAAGGTGGTTATGCAAAAATTGACGTCGATAATAGCGACTACGAGCCAGACGGCTTTAAAGTATCCGGCTCTGCGTTAGTCGGCAAAAACGTATTTGTGAATGGCTCCTACACGGATACTTCTGATGAAATAGCAAATAGCGATGTTGATTTTAACCAACTTAGCTTAGGTTTAGGCTATCGCATGGCCGCATCTAGCAACACCGACGTTTACGGTTTGGTCAGTTATGAAGAAGCCGAGCTAGAAGACTATGACGAAAACGGTTATGGCCTTACCGCTGGGATCCGCTCTCGTGTCACCCCTAACATTGAACTTGATGGCGGCGTATCGTACATCGATTTGGACGATGACGACGATACCTATCTGAATTTAGGGGCAAGTTATTACTTTACCCCTGCTGCCGCGGTTAGTGTTTCGTATCGCACATCAGATGACAACGATATTATGGGTGTATCAGCACGCTACTCATTCTAATCTGAGCAACTCAGTTTTTGTATCTGTTATCACAGCGACAGAATCAACTGTCGCTGTATATAGCAACTTGCCCTAGGTAAAACGCGCGCTAAAAATTCTCTAACACGTAATCAGGTAATTCACTCTCTGGCGGTAATTGACTAGGTACGCCATTCTCATCAATCGCCACAAACTTAAAACGCCCTTGGGTGACCTTTTCCCGTAGCCCGATGCGATCTCGCCTTACCCAGGCTTCAACGTTGATCACCATAGAAGTACGCCCTAACTCAGCCACACTGGTATAAAGCCCTAAAATGTCCCCCACATGAACCGGACGAATAAAGCTCATGCTGTCTACCGACACTGTTACCACACGCCCCTGAGCACGTTGCCCAGCGCAAATACCCGCGGCGATATCCATTTGCGAAAGTACCCAACCGCCAAATATATCACCGGCAGCGTTTGTGTCTGCTGGCATGGCTAAAGTGCGAGTAGTTAATTTACCAAGAGCTTGTTCTTCATTCATTAGACTGCCTGTAACACGTGTTATTGGTGAAAATGAGGCACGATTATAACACCAAATTACTCGCCAATATGATACCAAAGTGCTTCGTTATGCACTGGTGTTAGCGGTGGCAACAGTGGGTTCGGTAAATCAATGATATGGCGTTCGTCTAAACACGCCTTCTCAATTAACCATTCGTTGTGTTTCAAAAACATCTGCTCAAAAGAACCATCTTCTATTGCTAGCTGCAAACCGCGCTGTATATCAGTCGCCAACTGTGCATTATTTTTATGCACAAAATAATAAATGGCCGCTGGGTAGCGCAGTAAAATACCTTTTTCGACGGCAAGATTGTAGTGAGGCCTCGCGCTTAGCTCATCCCATATCTCAATTACGGAGCGCGGGAAGAAATTAAATCGCTCTTTATTAAGCATCTCAAATAAACGCTCATACTTTGAGGATGACATCACGTCAATATCACTGTTATTCAAGATATAGCTATCCGGCCAATCGTGTCCTTGACCTGCGGTTAATTTTTGCAAATCTGACAGGCTATCTATTTCATCGAAGGTGCTTTGCTGGCCAGCATGGATCAAAAATAAACGCCACCCTATAAGCCCTTTATAAATGGGAATTCGAATAGGTATATAAGCATTCTCTCGCTCTTGGGTTGTCATTGACCATACGATATCGGGCGCATTCGCTTGGCCCATCATGCGCAGCGCTCTGGTTTGAGTCATTAGCGCTCTACTTTGCTTTAAGCGATAGGGTTTCTCTAATTTGCTTATTGCCAATCCGAGCAGCCGCACTGGATACAAAGGACGCTGATCATGAGCTGACTCTGGCATAGGATAAAGAATGGTTCGTTCATCCGCTGCAGAGGTTAACGAAGTAAAACACAAGGCAAAACAGAGCAGAAAAAGCACAACCGTTACTGTGTTCGGGCGTACAAACTCAGCGGAACAATCCATTTGTTTATATTCTGCAAAATACACACTCGGGTGATTCACAGTCATAACATCTTTCATTGTGCTACTCCTGACCTTAATGTATTTACAATTACCCTTTTCGTCACTTCAGGCGTCAAACTTTTGTAAATTAGTACTTTATAATCTAACAGTTAACGCCAATAACACAAACGTCAACGGCAAATAAAGCACCCTAAACTGCGGCACTCAAACATTGCCCATTTAGCTGAATACGTATGCACAGGCTGTCCATTTCTTTTCGAGTAACAAATAATGATCCTTTCCGTTATGTACTGCCCAGGGTGTGAACAATTGGGCAACCCAAAAGGATACTTCAATGCTTACTCACTACCACAAAGCGCAAAGCGCATATCAACTTGCCTATAGGTGTGTGCTAATAATGTTCATGCTAAATAGTGCATCTACGTTGGCTTCCCCTGCCCCGCAGAGCAACTCAGTCGACCCGTTCTGGCAAAACGCTACCGTGTATTTCATGATGACCGACCGTTTTGCCAACGGTGACAAAAGCAATGATAAGCAATTTGATCGCAAACCTGATGGCGCAACGCTTCGAAACTTTATGGGCGGTGATATTAAAGGGGTCACCCAGAAAATAAAAAGCGGCTACTTTACCGAATTAGGCGTTGATGTGCTGTGGCTTACCCCACTAAATGAACAAATTCACGGTCGCTGGGACGATGAATGGGGTCGCAGTTACCCATTTCACGGGTATTGGATAAAAGATTGGACTGCTATTGACCCTAACTTTGGTACCGAACAAGACATGGCTGAAATGATTGCTACTGCTCACGCCCATGGCATAAAAGTATTAGCCGACGTTATCATTAATCATACTGGCCCTAAAACGAGCAAAGACGTGGCATGGCCAGATGAATGGGTGCGAACCAAACCCTACTGCAGTTGGGATTCATACCAAGGCAACGTAGAGTGTGCTTTGGCCAGCAGCCTCACAGATATTCGAACTGAATCAGAAGCTCCCGTGACACTTCCTCCTTTTCTGATTGAAAAGTGGCGGTCTGAAGGGCGTTTAGAACAAGAACTAGCAGAGCTAAATGCTTTTTTCGAACGCACTGAATTGCCTAGAGCGCCTAAATATTACATCACTAAATGGATAACCGATTGGGTACGTGAATACGGAATTGACGGATTTCGAGTAGATACCGCCAAACATGTAGAAGCCGATGTTTGGAAAATCGTAAAAGCAGAAGGCACCACAGCATTAGCACAATGGAAAGCTGAACACCCCGAGCAGGCCAGTGACAACAAGCCCTTTTTCATGGTCGGTGAGGTAATGCACTTCGGCGTTGATGGATTCAAAAATACCCCCAAGGGAACGCGCCTATATGACTATGGTGATAAGCAGGTAGACTTCTTTGCAAATGGCTTCGACAGCCTAATCAATATGGGTTTTGCTGCACATGCTGAACAAGACATGGAACAGATTTTTAGCACTTACTCTCACGAGCTTAACCAAGGTGCGCTACAGGGCGTCAGTGTACAAAATTACGTGGTCTCTCATGACGATCCTGAACCGTTCGATCCCAAACGTGAGCATCCTTATCAAGCAGCGCTAAAACTAATGTTAGCCCCAGGTTCTGCACAAATTTATTACGGCGACGAATTAGCCAGAAATTTAACCTATCCAGACGCGGTGGGAGATGCCACCTGGCGCTCATTCATGAATTGGCAAGACTTACCACCTGCTGACAACAACGCCGAACAACTAACGCCAAAACAGCAGTACACCCAGCAATTGCTCAAGCACTGGCAAAAACTGGGACAGTTTCGCCACGCGCATTTATCAGTGGGTGCAGGCGTGCATAAAATGCTGCAAGAAAAACCCTATGTTTTTCAACGTACCCTTGGGGCAACAAAGCAAAACGCAGCTGACCAAGTATTAGTGGCCATTGGCATGCCTAAAGGCAGTAAAGTAATAGAGCTGCATAAGTTGTTTAAAGAAGGGACTGAGCTAAAAGAGTATTACTCCGGCACAACTGTGACGGTACATGACAACCAAGTCATTTTAGATACCCCATTCGACATTGTTTTGCTCGGTGCATTAGAGCAATAAAGCGCTCCGCTTAACGAAAAAATGCAATAGGCCCGCCCTGATAAAGGGCGGGTTTATTAATTTGCCAGAATGCAATTTTGCCGAACGCCCTTAAAACGTGGGGCACCTGTAATCCCCCCATGAAGGCCCGTATATTCCTTAACTTTCTCAAGCAAAAATACGGTAGTCCACCAGCGTGGGAACAAAGAGTGCTAATGTCTAAACCAGAACTGTCTTATGTACTGTACGAAGGCTCAAAATATAAGCGGTCAAAGTAACGTAAAATCCATAACCATCGCTTATCACTTTTTTATTATTTCGAATTCTGGCTTATAGTCAGATAAGCAACATATTAACGAGAGAGTTTATGTCGGCGTATTTCAACGTAAAGATAGACGGCCAAGTGGTCGTCACAAATATTTTAGGCCAATGGTCAGAGCAAGTAGCGTTAAGCTTTGAAAAGGAGATGCACCGAGTGGTCCCAAACGTGTCTGCTACCAGGTTTGCTCATTTAGTGTCGTTTGATGAATGGGAGCTCAGCACCCCCTCGGTTGCACCGATAGTAAGACGTGTCGCTGGTTGGTGTGTCAGCCAAGGTATGTACGTGGCAGCAGAAGTATTTAGCGCTAATGTACTGAAAGAGTACCTAATCAATAAAGCGACCGAAGAAGTGAAAGACCATGTCACGATCCGTCGTTTCAGTAGCGAATCAGACGCCCGAAAATGGCTAGCTGAAATGGGCTTTGAAACCCAAACAACCCAGCAGCTACCAACCTAGCGATGAAGGCGTGAGGCGAAAATAGGTTTCACGCAAAAAAACACGAAAACGCAGCCCAAAGAAATACATAAGAATAAATCACTCATGTGTAGCCTGATACAGCTCTTCTTGTATTATCAAATCAATGTGCGCAGACAATAAAGTTTGTCCGCTATGAATTATTATTGACAATTAAGTTTGACCACATACGCACAGAATTACAATAATGCTTGTCCACAAGGTGCTTTAAAATACAATAAAGTTTGTCCTTACAAATCAAATTGACTTTAAAAATGTCACCGTGAACCTTCAACCTATTCGACATTACAATTAGAACCTTTAATGCAATTAACCTCAAGTGAAGCAATTTTGAATGGGTTATTGATTTTCCAACAGGCATTTACATTAAGGTCGATTACCAATTTTCATGTCTTTATATACAGTTATTGTTGGACTCAATTTTAATTTGCTTTAATATTCGTCTATGTGTTCAAAAAACAATCAGGGAAATTATCGTGTCAGCTAACGCTCAGATCAGACAAATTCAACAGAGGCTCCAACGAGAAGCTAGAGAACAACAAAGAAAGATAGACCAACACAATCGCAACGTTGCCCGTGCTCAAAAGAAAATCGTGGATGATTACAACCGCGAAGTAACAAAAGTGAATACGGCAAATAAAGCTCAAGTAAAAGCAGTAAATGATTACAATCGCAAAGTTGCAGAACAGAATAGATCAAATTTTCAAAGGGTTCAGAGTTTTAATTCCGAAGTAAACCGACAGAACACGCAAAACGACAATAGTAACAAGCGGCTATTGTCGGGGATAAAACAACAACTAAGAAATCCAGCTAGTAGTATTAGATATACTCCAACAGAGGAAAGGCTTGCAGATAGAGTCTATGAGGCGATATCAAAGTCAGATTCAAAGGAGTATGATGTTTTTATTAGTTACGCAAAAATAGATGGATATGAGATAGCATCTCAGCTAAGAGATGAGCTAAAAAAACTAGAGGTATCTGTTTGGTTCGATGAGGTAGCTATTATTCCTGGCAGAAGTCAGTCTCTCCAGATGGACTCAGGTCTTAGAAAAGCCAGAGCAGGGATTGCTGTGCTTACACCTGCCTATCTAGCCGGAAGATTCTGGACTGAAAGAGAATTAGGTGTGCTTCTAAATAAAGAAATTCTAATTCCCGTTTTAAAAGGTTGCACATTTGATGACGTTAAAGAATATAGTGGTATTCTGCCTGATCTGGCGGGATTCGTGGTCGATTCTGATGAGACGGCTGAGACTGTTGCATTAAAAATTGCTCCAGCAGTAAAGGTTGAAGAACTTGTTTAGCTTAAGCATCACCACCCCAAGTGAAATAGTATTAATATATTTTAAAGCATCATAAATATTCACCCGCGCTACAGCAACTTTCGCTGTGCAGCTAAGTTCCAATATATTCGGGTTCGTACTATTTGGCGTCGAGTGTGACTGTCAGCCAATGTTTTAATTTTAAAACTATTTGTTATTCGTCGTTTACCGCAGTTTCTACTAATTGTACTTTTAAATTAAATTGATCATATAGCGGCTTAGATGAAGATGAGCATACCTTTGCTACTTTTTTGCACCAGTCTATATAAGCTAACTTCCGATCAAGCGACCACTGGCTAGGAAGAGAAGATACGTTAGATATTACGTCAGCTAATTTGATTGATTGCGCAGCATTACTCCCTATGGAAATCTGATTCAGTAATGCTATTTTTTTATCATCAGAATTGTCCGCTGAGTTGCACGTCAGCTCTTGTACTATTTTTGAAACTTCGCTGCCAAATAGGTACTTGAGACCAATACTGGTAACCTCAGTATCCTCTAAAATGTCATGCAAAACTGCGGCTATCATAGTATTTTCATCGCTACTTGATTCATAACGCTGGATGAGTTGCACCACTTCAATCAAGTGGTTTACATATGGCTCGCCGGTACTCTTACTTTTTTGGCTCGCATGATGTAGTGAGGCAAATTTTATCGCAGATTGTAGAGAGCAGGAGTGCTCATATCCGTATAATTTAGCGCTGAATACACAGCGAATTGAAGTCTCATAGGCTTTCATCTCATCTGTAGTGGTATGCTCAATAGGGAGTGTCGATAAAACAACAGCATGTAGCTTACTACCTTTAAGACTGCTATTTGAAACTAAGCATTGATATTCGCCTGGCAACTCGTATACGTCAAAATTCCCTAGGCCAGCATAGAATCCGTATAAATACTTCTTGCGCTCTGGACTGTAGTAAAGAGATTTAGCTGCTATCCAGTTGCTGATATTTTTTAACGCTATCTTAAGACTTGTATCGTACTCCATGATTTATCCCGTCTCGCTTTCTATTAATACGCTGAATCTAAATCAAGTAGCCAAGCCTGATGTACGAATAGGAGAATTAGCAATGTGAGTTCATATCATCATTATTACGGTTACTTAGAAGAATCTTAATTCATGAAAAATATGCGGTCAATGAAAAATAAACGTAACTATTTGTATTTAATGGTCTTTTTAAAATAAATGATTGACAAAATATCAAAGAATAACTCTTTATTAAACCATTTAGCTGCTGGTAATTATTAACAAATGTAAATCAATTATCTGTTACACAACAAATTATCCGAATTAAAAGGTAAACACACAAATCTAGACTCGCAATACAAGTACCCCCTTTAAAAACCATGGGTATGGTGGATTTATTTAATATTTACCAGTGGCCTACCAATTCGTTTTACAAGTACGAATCAAAATAAATCAAAAAACTACTTGCAGGAAATTCAATTGTTAACTAATATCACCTTAACAACCTAATTCGTAGGTTGAAAACGAACTGGAGATAATATGAAAACTATCAAGGTGTTATGCAATGAATTAACTACTGGTGCAACAAACGCACTATTTGAAAAAAATGAAAGCAACGTTGAAGGTGCATTGCACTTGTTAACAGGCAGCTCTGTAAACCTGAACGGAGAAATTATTGAGCAACAGCTGAGTCAAGTAACAATAAAAGACGGTAAGGATATTCAGCGTTTCCTATTACAACAAGGTGATGTGGTGCTTCTTGCCAAAGGTAATTCAATTCGAGCGGGGTACGTAACGGAAAGTATTGCCAAGCTTAATGTTATTGCTTCAGCTAACTTTATTTTACTTAGACCAAACAACAATGAGTTACTTGGCGAGGTACTTGTAGCCTACTTTAATTCACCAACCGGTCAAAGCCTGCTAGATGCCACTAGTACAGGGGCAACAATTAAGAATATTAACTTATCAAACATTAAAAAGATGGAGATTGGGCTACCAGAGCTGAGTAAACAGTCTGAAATCGCTGAGCTCTTTAATGCAAGTAACCAAGCTTATCAAGCAACAATTAAACTAGCTGAACAGCAGAAGAAAGTCGCTACAGCTTGTATTAGTCAGCTTATGAAAGGAGTCGCGTAATGGAAAACTTAACTAAACAGTTATGGAACCTAATAGATAGCAGTCGCAGCTCAATGGAAGTATCCCATATATTAGAATTGATTTCTTATGTGGCTTTTATTGCAAAAGAAAACCCTGATTCATTCAAAATCATTGTGAATAGTGGTCATGCTAAACAATTAGACATGCTGATAGAGGCTGGAAAGGTGCTAGAACACATCCACCCAGCGGAAGTATGCGCAGCACCAGAGCATTATAGAATTGACGGAAAGATCATTAACCATGTTGTTAATGTTATTGCGACTATTACAAACTTTGATCTTCTTGCTAGTGCGCTAAGAGAGTTAAGTGCTCAGACACTTGGCAGGTACTCTGTAGATTCAGCCAACTTGAACATGGAAAGACTTTTTACTGCACTCGTCGGTACCTGTAGTAAGAAAACTTTGTATGACGGCGCATGTGGTTTAGCAAGGCTTTCTTCTAGCTTAAACACCGAAGCGCTATATTTGGAAGAAAAAAATCATAGCACCTATGTTACAGCTTACCGATTATTAGCGCTTGAAAACAAAAGTTTCACGCTATCGAATACAGATTCACTTTTAGAATCGGCCTTTGAACATAAGCAACAGTTTGATCTTGTAATAATGGAACCGCCATTTTCTTCAAAATTTGGCGCTGATGTACGCCGTCAACTTGCGGAGTCCCCTTTTATCCAAGTACCTACAGGTAACTCTGTGTCAGCAACCGCAGGTGACAGCTTATGGATACAACAAGCTTTAAGTAAATTAAATGACACGGGTAAAGGTTACATTCTATTACCTCAAGGTTTTTTATTTCGAGGCGGTTACGACGCAAAAGTAAGGGAGTATTTGCTAGAACACGAATTACTAGAAGCTGTTATTGGCTTGCCCGCCAATGTTTTAGATAGCACAGGCATCCCTCCTGTTATTTTGGTGCTTAACAAAAATAAACCTGCTGGATCTCCGGTGGTATTCGTTGACGCCAGTGAAATAGGTCAAAATAACAAAAACCGTATAGCTATTTCAGAAGAAGATGCTGTTTTAATAGCTGATTTAGCGGCAGGAAAGATAGCTGATGACGAGCGTTATAAAGCTGTATTTATGCCTGAAATTAGGCAACAAAATAATGAGTTAAGTATTTCTCGCTACATCGTGAAACAAGCTGAAATCGAAGAGCTAGACATTGCACAAGAACTAAAAATATTAAAACGATATCAAGCTGATTTTGATAAGTCTCAACAAAAGTTGAACTTATTACTCGCCAAACATCATTAGGATGGTCGCACTGTTCAGTTTGTATATAGGTTAACTCATATTTGATACATTACCCCTTAAGTAAAGGGAATTATAAGAAGGATTATAAAAATGGCAGATTTTAAAAAGATAGAAGAATTAGAAAAACGATTATGGTCAGCAGCTGACTCACTACGAGCTAACACAGGCTTAACCGCGCAAGAGTATTCTAGGCCAATACTAGGCTTAATTTTCCTTAAGTATGCTGAATATCGTTTTTCACTCGCAAAAAGTAAGATTGAAGAGCAAACCAGTTCACGTCGTCGCGGAGGTAGTTTATCTGGTGATGGCATTAAATCAAAAGTTCAAGCAGAAGGCGCTATGTATGTACCGGATGATGCGCTTTACTCGAATTTATTGGCATTACCAGAAGGTTCAAACATCGGAATTAATGTTAACAACGCCATGAAAGCGCTTGAAGCTGACAACGAGGCAATTAAAGATGCGCTGCCTAAAACTTATACTCGCTTTGAAAACGATATACTCAAAAGCTTGCTTAAAAACTTTAACGATATCGACTTCAGCCTTGGCTCTGATATTTTCGGTCGAATTTATGAATACTTCCTTAATGAGTTTGCTAAAACAGAGGGTCAAGGTGGTGGTGAGTTCTTCACGCCCTCAGCATTAGTAATGTTAATCACAGAAGTGATTGAACCTTACCACGGTAAAGTGTTTGATCCTGCTTGTGGTAGTGGTGGTATGTTTATCAGCTCTGCCGATTTTGTTGCAAAGCACAATAAAGATGCCTCTGATGAGTTGTCTGTATTCGGGCAAGAAAAAACTGGTGATACTGTTCGTTTATCTAAGCTAAACCTTGCCGTTCACGGCTTGCAAGGAGATATCCGTGAAGGTAACTCTTATTACGAAGACCCGTTTGAACTTGCTAAAGGTGAGGTAACAGGCGGTAAACAACATGGACAATTTGACTATGTTATGGCAAATCCACCATTTAACGTTAATGAGATCCAAAAAGACCGGTTAAAAGATGATAAACATCGCTTCCCTTATGGTATGCCCCGAAATGACAACGGCAACTATCTGTGGATCCAACTGTTCTACTCAGCACTTAACCAAAAAGGCCGTGCAGGTTTTGTTATGGCAAACTCTGCCAGTGACGCCCGTGGCTCGGAGCAAGAAATCCGTCAAAAACTCATTGAGGATGATGGCGTAGATGTCATGGTGGCAGTATCTAGTAACTTCTTTTACACGGTAACCTTACCTTGTGCTTTATGGTTTTTAGATAAAAACAAACCAGCGCATAACAAAGACAATGTATTGTTTATCGACGCTCGCCATATATTCCGCCAAGTGACTCGTGCAGTGCGAGACTACACCAGCGAGCAACTTAATTTTATCGCCAATATTGTGCGCTTATACCGTGGTCAATATATTGATAATACTTACCTAGAAACTCACCCTGATACAGGTAATGACGGTAAATTTAAGTTAGACGATTTCTTTGCTAATGATAGTGGCGAACTGACTTATCAAGATATCGCTGGTTTGTGTAAAGTGGCCACTAAGGCTGAGATTATTGAACAAGGATACAGCTTAAATCCTGGCCGTTATGTAGGTGTCGCTGAAGGTGAGCAAGAAAGTGACGAGGACTTTACTGTTAAATTAACAGCATTGCAGGAACAGCTAGAAGTATTGAATACAGAGGCACATGAGCTTGAGTCTTGTATTGGAGATAATGTAGCTCAGTTGTTGGGAGCAAGTTAGTTTATGGTTGTTATAGAAAATATGCCGCAAGCACGTATTGAAGACTTATGTATTAATGTTACAAGCGGTGGAACTCCCTCTCGAAAGAATCCAGACTTCTATACTGGAGATATACCGTGGTTAAAAACTGGTGAGTTAAAAGGATGGTTTGTTTACGATGCGGTAGAAAAAATAACAGAGGAAGCAATTAAAAAATCTTCTGCGAAAATTTACCCTAAAAACACAGTCCTAATGGCTATGTATGGCGACGGCAGAACTATAGGGAGTGTAGCAATAACAGCAATTGATGCCGCAAGTAATCAGGCTAGTTGTGCTATGGTTGCCAATCAAGATAAGTGCTTGCCACTATTTTTATTTTATAGCCTAAAGTATCATAGAGAAACCATAGTCAATTTAGCTTTAGGTGGTGCACAAAGAAATTTGAATCAAGGTACTATTAAGAACTTCGAAATAAACTGTCCGCCACTGCCACAGCAAAAAAGAATCGTAGATACTCTATCTAACTACGACAACCTAATCGAAAACAACAACCGCCGTATCGCTATTTTAGAAGACATGGCGCAATCACTTTACCGTGAATGGTTTGTTAACTTCCGCTATCCAAACCACGAAGATAACCTTGATGCAGACGGCAACCCAAAACTCACCGACTCGCCGCTAGGCCAAATCCCAGAAGGTTGGGAGGTTAAGCGTTTGGATGATTACGTGACACTACAACGTGGCTTCGATCTTCCAAAGGCGAAGCGTAATAATGAAGGTGGTGTTCCAATTTACGCAGCATCAGGTTTAACTGGCTACCATGATGAAATTAAAGCTAAAGGTCCTGGGATTGTCACCGGTCGATCAGGAACGTTAGGCATCGTTAAATTAGTGTTAGAAGATCACTGGCCTTTGAATACTTCATTATGGGTTAAAAAGTTTGAGAATTGCACTGCACACTATGCCTATTATCTTCTTGATAGCATTGGGTTAGAGCGGTTTAATTCTGGTGCTTCAGTGCCAACTTTAAATAGAAATGATGTTCATGGTAGCCCTGTCATTGCTCCGCCACTAGCGCTGATTAATAAGTTTGAAGAAATTGTTGCCGTTAAACATAATCAGATCAATGTTCTTAAAAGAAAAAATGAAAACCTTAAACAACAACGCGACATGTTGTTGCCTAAATTAATATCAGGGACGATTGAATTATGAGTAATGAATATTTAGGAAGTCGGTGGTATAAGTTTGATTTTCATACGCATACACCAGCATCATCAGATTATAAAAGGCCGGAAGAGACAGAAACCGATTGGCTTAAAGCATTAATGGTAGAAAAAATAGACTGTGTAGCTATCGCTGATCATGTTTCAGGTGCTTGGATAGATCGATTAAAAGCGACATATGCTGAACTTGATCAATCATCCGAATGGTATCGCCCAATTTGTTTATTTCCTGCATGTGAAATAACAGTGAGTACAGGGCAAACACGTGTTCACTTACTTGCTATTTTCGATCCTGTTTGTGATTCAACAAAAATATCTGCGGTTTTAGGACAATGTGGTATTACTGAAGGTCATGGTGATGCAGAAGGTACTTGTGCTACTGAATCTGTTGATAAAGTCATAGGTGTTGTTCAATCAGCAGGTGGACTAGCGATTCCAGCACATATTGATCGTGCTAAAGGTTTATTACATGGCATTACAAAAACTAATAAAGAAATAGAGAGTTGGTTAAGTAAAATTGAGGCAGCCGAGTTTATTGACCTAAACTTTCTGGACACCGTTAATCCAGAACTTGCTAGCGCTTGTTTTCATTTAGCTAAACTTCAGGGATCAGATGCACATGAGTGTAGTCGTTTAGGTAAAGGCTACTCTTGGATAAAAATGAGTCAGCCTTCAATTAATGGACTCAAGCTTGCTTTACATGATCATGATTTCTGTGTTGAAAATGGTGTTGAAGACCCTAACTCGACACCTGATTTGTTTTTAAAACGTTTGAATATTTCACAGATGCAGCATTGCGGGCGGATTCCAGGCCAGCTTGCGACCTTTGATCTACACCCTCTTTTTAATGCGGTTATCGGGGGGAGAGGCTCAGGTAAGTCTACGTTTATAGAGTCTGTTCGGTTGGCGTTAGGGCGTGAAAAT
Source organism: Paraglaciecola chathamensis S18K6 (assembly GCA_000314955.1). Taxonomy (GTDB): domain Bacteria; phylum Pseudomonadota; class Gammaproteobacteria; order Enterobacterales; family Alteromonadaceae; genus Paraglaciecola; species Paraglaciecola chathamensis. The sequence goes on from BAEM01000006.1 coordinate 29,907, forward strand.
GAAGTATCGAATCTTCCACAGATTCATGAAGAAATTCGTTCTTTTAAGGATGGTGTAACCAAAGCTGACACTGAAATTAGCGTTGAGTTACAAAGAAGAGATGAATCGTATCAATCAATATGGAAATACAATATACCACCATACATCAATAAGTTTCATGAAAATACCTGGTCTCGTGACAACGGAAAGCCAGAAGAACGATTTCACGTTAGTTTATATAGCCAAAAACAAATTAACTCCTTAGCTAGCAATACGAATAGTTTATTAGAAATTATTGATCGTTCAAACGAGGTGAATCATTCTGCATGGAAATATCAATTTGATACCGAACTAAATAGATTTTTAGGTTTTTGTCGCGAAGCACGTCAATTGCAAGAGCGTTTGGATAATAAAAGTACTCTTGAATCACAGAAAGATGATTTAAATAGTGATATAGAAAGTTTTGAACAAGGTGGCCATAAAGATATATTTAATGCCTATCAAACCTTTACACTTGAAAAACAGAAAGTTGAAAATTCTGCTGGTGTAGCAGGCTTAATTGATTCCATAGATAATATGTTATCTGAAGAATTTGCTGAGCTTACATTAGTAGAAGAAGGTGCAAATAAACCTGCTTACGTTACAGAATTAGAAGAAATACAAGCGAAATTTAAAGGTGATTTAACCGTTGTTCAAACTGAATTGGCAACAATAAAAGAGTTGATTACCAAAGCTGAACAAGATCGTGAAAAGGCAATTAGTGAATCAAATTGGTTTAATAACGGTGTTGAAACCACACAGCAATATGAAAATATTGTGCAAGAGTATGCTGAGAAAGGGGAAGAATTAAATCCTGAACAATATGAAGCTTGGCTTACTCAAAGAAATGACATTAACACTCAATTAGCAGAGTTAGAAACTGTTCAAGTTAATTTAGCAACTAAAAAATCTCAGCGTGATAAATCATTTAAGAAACTATATATATTGAGAAGACGATTACAAAGAAAGCGCCAAAAATTTATTCAAAACGTTATTGGCGGTAGTCGATATGTCAAAATGAAGCTATTACCATTTGCAAATAAAGCTAATGTGGAAGCACAGTTTAGAGGGTGTATTGGTGTGGAGAGTAGTTTTGCTACTTCCATTTATCAAGATGATCAAACGAATAGTCTGTTGTTTAAATTGCTCACTAGTGACTTAAGTTTGAAAGAGACATCTAGTGAAACTCACGAGCTAAAGAATGCAATATCCGCTTTGGCTTTAGGAAAAGAAGCAACGCAATATCGAATTGATAATCGCTTAAAGAGTTCACTTGTACAAAAGTTTTCACAACAGCCTGAAGTTTTTGACCGCTTAATGACCTGGTGGCCTGATGACCAACTTATTGTAGAGTATGCAAAAGATATTGAAAAAGCTAAGTTTGAAAACATTGAAAAAGGCTCGGCAGGACAAAAAGCTGCTGCTATTTTAGCTTTTTTACTCAGCCATGGTAATAATCCAATTATTGTCGATCAGCCTGAAGATGACTTAGATAATGCGTTAATTTATCAACTTATTGTGTCACAAATTCATGAGAACAAAAAACGTAGACAGATTATTATGGTGACGCATAATCCTAATATTGTTGTTAACGGTGATGCTGAATTCGTAAATGTTCTTCATTTTCATGCTGGTCAAGTGCAGGTATTGAAAGCTGGGGGCTTGTGTGAACAAGAAATCAGAGATCATGTCTGCGATATTATGGAAGGTGGCGCAACGGCTTTTGACAAAAGATACAATAGATTAAGAGCGATATAATTAGATGGCATACACGGAAGATGCTTTAGTAGAACAACCTGCAATACAGTTATTTTCAGAATTAAATTGGGAAACTGTTACTTGTTGGGATGAGGTTTTTGGCTCTACTTTTGACTTAGAAAATGATGAATATTTGGCTAATAACCCGTTGTTTTTTGGTAGAGAAACCCGAAATGATGTGGTTTTATTTGCAAGACTGAAAGCTGCACTTATCAAGCTTAATCCAGATATTAGCCATTTAATCATTCAAGAAGCCATTGATGAAATAGCGCGTGATAGAAGCGTAATGACGGCAATATCAGCCAATGAAGAAGTTTATGAGTTACTTACTAACGGCTACGTGTACACAACTAACGCTGTAGATGAAGAAGATTGCGTTGTTCGTTATGTTGATTGGACTAACGCTTCTGAGAATGATTTTTTGCTATGTAGTCAAATGAGCATAACTGGCGAGATTGAAACCCGTCGCCCTGATTTACTGGGGTTTGTTAATGGAATTCCCTTTGTATTTGTTGAGCTAAAAGCAAGCCATAAAAATCTGTTAACAGCTTACAAAGATAATCTTGCTGATTATCGTAAAACCATCCCTCAACTATTTACCTTCAATCAATTAATTCTGCTATCAAACGGCGTGCAATCGAAGGTTGGTTCTATATCAAGCCAATGGGAGCATTTTGCTGAGTGGAAGAAAATAGAAAGTGAGTCTGAAGAACGTAGAGTAAGTTTAGAGGTTGTTATTCGAGGCGTGTGTGAGCAAAACCGCTTACTTGACATTATTGAAAACTACGTTCTGTTTGTGAAAACGAAACAGACGATTAAAATCATTGCGAAGTATCATCAATACCTTGGTGTTAACCAAGCGTTGTCGGGCTTAACGAATGTAAAGCAACGAGCTAGTTCTGAAAGTGCAGGCCAACTGGGAGTGTTCTGGCATACCCAAGGCAGCGGTAAAAGCTTTTCTATGGTCTTCTTCTGTAAAAAAGCCTTCCGTAAATATACCGGTAACTGGACGTTTGTTTTAGTTACCGACAGAACAGACCTTGATGATCAAATTTATAAAACCTTTAATTCTGCCGGTATTGTTACAGAAAACTGCCAAGCAGATTCTGGCGTACAATTAAAGTTACTACTTGGTGAAGATCACCGCTTTGTATTTACCTTAATCCAGAAGTTTAAAGGGGATGAAAAAGGCAATTATCCGGTTTTATCTGAACGCGACGACATTATTGTTATCACTGACGAAGCCCACAGAAGCCAATACGACTCTTTAGCGATGAATATGCGTAATGCTATGCCTAATGCCTCGTTTATGGCATTTACGGGCACTCCGTTGCTTGCAGGAGAGGCTAAAACACAAGAAGTGTTTGGTGATTACATCAGTATATATAATTTTTCAGATGCGGTTGATGATGGTGCAACGTTACCCTTGTATTATGAAAACCGAGTGCCAGAAGTTTCATTAGCGAATGAAAATATTGGTGATGAAATAGCTGAAATATTAGATGAAGCCGATTTAACCGAAGAACAAGAAACTCGTTTAGAAACGGAATTTTCTAAAGCGTATCACATCATTACACGCGATGACCGCTTAGAAACGGTCGCTAAAGACTTGGTCGAACATTATATTAATCGCGCTCCCTTTTCTGATGGCATGCTAGGCAAAGCCATGGTTGTGTCTATTGATAAAGCAACCACGATAAAAATGTATGACAAGGTTCAGGATGCTTGGAAAACCAAGTTAACTAGCTTAAAAGCGCAAGCTAAAGTAGCTAAAGGGAGTCGTTTAAATAAGCTTAATTTCCAAATAGAGCATATGACATCAATTGATATGGCTGTTGTTGTATCAGGTGGGCAAAATGATGATGAACGAATGGCTAAGAAAGGTCTTAATTACAAGCCACATCGTGAACGCTTTTTGAAAGAAAAAATTGATGAGAAGTTTAAAGATCCCCAAGATAACTTAAGGATCGTGTTTGTTTGCGCTATGTGGTTAACCGGCTTTGATGCACCAGCGGTTTCTACGCTTTATTTAGACAAACCATTAAAAAGTCATACGTTAATGCAAACCATTGCTCGCGCTAACCGTGTTTATGAAGGTAAATCGGCTGGCCAAATTGTTGATTACATCAATATCTTTAGCTCTCTTCAACAAGCATTAGGCCTATACGGTGGCGGTGTAGCAGAAGGTAACCCTGGCTACCAAGTAGACAGCCCAGCGAAAGATAAATCTGAGTTAGTAGCAGCTCTCGGAATTGCCATTGGTGAATTACAGGTCTTCTTAAATTCAAAAAATATAGATTTAGCGGGTATTGTTTCAGCACCAGCTGATGGTTTTACCAAACTTTCTTTATTAGATAACGCCAGTGAAATTTTATTAGAGCCCAAAAATAAAGATGAATTTACCGCATTTCTTCGCCAAATAAACCGCATATTTAAAGCGATAATGCCAGATGATAGTGCAAATCAATACGTGCCTTATCGAATCGCGATTAATATTATTTATTCTCAAATGCGTTTGAAGTCGGGTTTATCAATTGATGATGAAGATGTACTTGATGTTGTACGAAATCAAGTGAATGAATTGCTTGATGAATCCATATCTACCATTGAGATTAAGAGTAACTTACCCGAGCCTATTAATATTGCCGATATAGATTTTGATGCGCTAGCAACTATGGTTGCCAAAGTTGAAAAACCTAAACAGTCTGATGCAGAGCGTTTAAAAAACCTGATTGAACGCAAGTTACAGCCAATGGTGCTAAAGAACAAAAGCCGACAAGATTTACAGCAAAAATTCTTAGACTTAGTTGAGCAATATAATCTAGGCGCTTATACGGCTGAAGAATTCTTTAATCGCTTGAAAGAGTTTATCAATGAATTGGAACACGAAGATAAACGTACAGTACGTGAAGGCTTAAGTGAAGAAGAGTTAGCGGTGTACGACTTGATGATTCAAGATGCACCACTTACTGACAAAGAGCGTACCCAAGTTAAAGAAATAGCTAAGGAATTGACTGAAAAAATGCAGGAAATGTTGGTTATTGATTGGCGTAAAAAACAGCGTACCAAAGCCAGAGTTAAAAATATGATTGAGGAAGTATTAGATAACTTACCTGAATCATACGATGATGACTTATGGCCTAAAACCTGTAGCGAAGTTTATATGCATATTTTTGAAAAATATCCTGGGCAAGGGCAAAGTGTTTATACTGCGTGATCCCAGACATCCCCTCACTATGCAATGAGGTTAAAGCAAAGACCTGGATGAGCAATTGGCAGAATGGCGGCGCTATTAAAATTGTGAGCGTCCACACAGTAGTCAATTTGGAAAAATGCTCATGGAAAGATACTTTTCTGTTTCTACTAAAAGCCTCATGAATAGGAAGTAGCAGCTAGTTATAAAAAGTCCAACAAGCGTTTTCAGGATGGCAACTACAAACATGATCTTGAGGTCGCGAAATTGAAACGATCTCTATGAATCACACAAAACGAATAAACGAAGTGTTAACTGTAAATCTCCTTAAAAAATTAACCCGTGTAACTTCTCATTTTCGCGTGTGGATTTTTAGATTAATGAAATGCATAATCAAACTGTTTTTCAGGTCTCAAATTCCAAGATGTTCAAATTTTATCATTTTGAAATTTGGCTGACGTATTTTGAACCAGCGACCCATGACTGGCGGATATTTATAATATGGCTATACGAGGCAGGGCTAGCGTTCTCTCTGAAGAGGACTGGGAGAGAGTTTTTAACGCAATATTAAAGAATCGGCATCCAGAAAAAAACACTGCCATAATGAAATTGAGTAAACATTTAGGCTTAAAAGCTCAAGAAATTGTAGCTATAAGAATCAACGATATAGCAATATTAGAGGGTAATGACGGATTAAACAAACGAGCATTAACCTTACGAAAAGAACTTCGTATTGCACCCCGAGCTACACCTGAAAATCGCTCTCGCAGTAAATATACAAGAAAGAGTCTGACTTTCACTATTAGTGAGTTTAATGCGACTATAGAAAACGTAGTTTCTTTAGTTAAATCCGATATAACAGTTGACCCTACTGATTTTTATCCAGCGGTGAAGAAAAAGTCTTCAACACCGAGGTTGCTTCCTTTATCTGAGATAAGCCTAGTAAGAGCGCTAAATATATATTTAAAACAAAGGCTAGCGAGTAGCCCTTTTTTAAAGAATACGGATCCGCTTTTTGTTTCGCAAAAAGGCGGAGCTTACTCACCTAACACTCTTCAAGAGCATATGGCTCTCATATTGAAAGACTGGGCTGGCATTTCAAAAGCTACATCAAATAGTGGAAGGAGAGGTTTAGTTACAAACGTTCTTGAAACTCATGGTGTTATCGTTGCGCAGAAAGTTGCCGGAAATCGCAGTCTATCGAGTGTAGCCATAAGTTATAATGATGCGAATAAATCAAATTCAAAAAAAATTAAGAAATGACAGTCTTCTGTTAAAAGGTGGTTTAGCGATTATTCTAGTCCTTCTCAGTTTTAGCAAATATTGCCCATACATCATCATCGACATCCTTTCTGTTTGAAACTGGGTGGTCAATATAATAGGGTCTCTTATTAGTGAGGTAGTAATCACAAGGGTTTTCTTGGAAAGTTTCGCGATTTTCCCTTAATTTTACTAACTTAATAATTTTAGTTTCTGAGCATTGATAGCCTTCACTTTGTAAGATACACGTAGAGCAATTTCGATCTTTAACTACCCTTTGCTTGCTAGTAAATACATGCTCATCGACTTTCAAATAAGTATAAATCTGGTCAGATATTTTGTTAACAAAATCTTCAAATTTTTCTGGGTGATTGTCTCTAGTCATTTTGCAAATGCTAGATAACTGCACATCATTAACTTCTTCATACAAGCCTGTTTTTCTCTTTAATAGTGAGGAAATGTGCTGAGACGGCGGTGTATTTCCGTCCAATTCATTACAGCTTTTCCTTAGCCAATGAAGTAATGGTTTTTGCATGCACGGAGCAAACTTAATCTTTTCTTCAGCAACATTACGACTGAAACAGTCCGGTTCACCATCAATGTCATACTGTTGACATTCGGTCACAATTTCACCACGTAGCATTTCTTTTAGGTTTGATACTGAGCTTCTTAAATTTGCGGTGGTTAGAGTGAATAGAGCTTTTTTGTGGTGGAGACAGTATTTCTCATTTAACCAAGCTGCACGGAAATAGCCAAAGCCCAAATTTCTCAAGTCAATCGCTATGCAATCTCTACAGAAATTGATACTGAGAAAAGCATTTTGAGTTTGCATACTATAGTTTTGAATTCCATGTCTAAACACGGAAGAGACTATTTCAAAGTGAGAAACAGGGTTTGAAAACATGCCAGCAAGAGGCTTGGCGATACCTGAACGTTGCAGGGTATCAAGCAATTCCTCTTTATCGTAATGCTTAAAGTTGCCGGACTGAATGGATTTAACAAAAGGATAGGCTCTCCACTTTCCATGTTGATTAATTAATCCAGTAAAGTCGCTTTCTCCATTGATCATTAGTACTCGGAATATAAAACTCTGAACTGATTCATCTCCTTGTATTAGTTTCAAGTAAAAGTCACCTCACTCTTTATTCATATATTTATTAATCACATTCATGGTTAACGGCAACTTTTTCTTACCCTTCAATAACCAACCGTGACTACCAATTTCTTCATCGATCTTACTGAGTGAAATGGCGTCATTCTTACTCATTAATATTGCCGAAACTTTCTCTGCTAGAGAAATGTCTCGCTCTGGCCAATCAACCTTCCAGTGAAACTTATTTTTCAGTGGTGCAGGCATCGTGCTATTTAACCAGCTTTTATCATTTCGATATAACCAATGGAATGCCGAGTAACACTGATTTTTGATTTCTTGTTTGATAGCTTTTGGTTGTCGCTGTATACAGCGTAATATTTCCAACCTGTTGCGCCTACGTTTTGACTCAAATTTGTAGCGTCTTCTCTTTTGAACTAATCCAGGCTCAGAAGATATGATTTGCTCAACACTTCCGACGGAGATATCCGTTTTGTAAGCGATATAATTTCTATGGAACCCTCGATATGCATAATTTAATACTTGTTTAATCACCGAATCATCAATAGTACGAGGGATCCGCTTAATCTCTATCTTATTATATAACGCCAGATGTTTGATAAAACACCTGCTCATGCCTGTTAGTCGGTGTATTTGCAGAATCGGCATACCTTTTCTTAACAGATCTAGGCATTCAGATGTTGGATGATCTATTTTTTTACCAACAGTCTTAGGAAAGTATCTTTTGTTTGAGTACCCATCTAATAGAAATGAAATTAATAGATATTTGAACGGATGCTGAGTGAATTTTCCATTTAGCAAATGATAAACATAATTATTTTTTGCTGTTTTTAATGGTGAAATAACATCATTTGGTAAATTAAGTTCTTCGGCTAACATCCTCAAATCAGTTGTTAATTTCTTATTTTTAATCGTTCCCGACCGAAGCATATAGCCAGTTTTACACAATAATTCTCTTAGCTTTGGTAAATTGAAGCACTCTGTTGTTGCTAATTCATCAAATATGAATTGCTTAGTGTGTTTAGCAAATGCAAACATTGTATCATTTGCATGGGTCGCATCCATATTATGAGGTGGTAGAAAAGAAGGAGCAATATGTACTCTTGCTGGCAGCTTCAACCTATTCAATATCACAGGATGCTTGCTGCATGATTCAACCCCTGGTATTTGATGAGAAATGTGCCAATAGTTAACACCATGCTCATAAATGTCCTCTTTAGCGCATGCTGGACAATATTTTACTGCTAACTCTTCCGTTTCATTGAAGCTTGCTAGATTACATGCTCGCAATAGAGCATTACAATCTCCTTGTAGAAATGCGTTGATAATAGCTGGTGAGCGAGTGGGTAAATAATATACAAAAAGCTTTAATAGAGTTTGTTGCTGTTGTATGTGTTCGATATCACTCAACGAAAGATTAGAGGTAAATCTAATACCGGCATTTAAGTAAGGATGAATTGAAACCCGATTTTTATTAAAATTTTCATACAAAAATTGCTCAACAGGTTTACCTGTCAAAGTAATGCTGCGTATTATCCTGCTGTAGAACGACTCATCAGGATATCCACTTGGCAACCGCATTGGTCAACATTCTCGAACTCCGCATCATGCAAGTTGCTTTAGTGGATCGTCGCAAAGGATGCCAATACTGCGAAAATATTCGTTGGCATCGTCCTCGTCCACTCCTCGTCTCAATAGATCTGGGTCATCTATGCGAGATATAAGATCAACACAGGAAGCTAACTCTATTAACTTTTTAGAGAATTCAGGGTGCTGAGGTCTTGTTATATCTGCTATAGAATGAGTTTTGATATTAACATTAGCTTCACTATCAATAACCGCATTGTTGGTAGCTTGACGGTTGCGGCGCGGCATTGTAATTTCAGCTCGTAAATCTATCACCTCTTTTGTTCTTGATGATAGACCAAGAGCGCTTAGGGCAGCCTGACGAAGAACTCCATCTGTAATTCGTTCATCACCTGAACCGATGACTAAACGTTGCGCTGCCCTGTAGATACGATGTGCCATATCTAGATTGCCTACAGAAAGCTCAAAAATTGTATTGTTAAGTTCTTCAGTCAATTCTGTCGTTACATTAGTCCAATGCAAATCCCATAACTCTTCTATAAAACAATCCCATTCCTGACTGTCTCTAGCTAGCTGTTTCATAATAAAGTAGCCACCACCTTCAGCTCTTCTCGCAGCTTTGAGTACTTTAGCTAACGTGTTATCAAATGGAGGATTAGCACAAAAGAGCATGGGTATTCCTAACTTGTTGACCAGCGTATGTATAAAATTAAGCAGGTTATTTTCTCCTCCCGTTTTTTTGAATGTGAGTCTTTGCACTTCGTCTATAACAAGCATGCCCAAGAAGTTCACCTTAATTTTTTGTTCTATTTGGTCAGTCAAATCCTCTATTTTCGTTGCCGGTTTTGTTTTACCCTCTTGGACAATATTGTCTATGCAGACAAGTATTTTCTTACAAAGGTCACGAACACTCGAATTATTTGGGCAATCAACTTTTATCCATACAATCTGACGCTGATATTCCATTTTTTTGCCGTGATAATTGTCGTGCATTATAACAGTTGGAAAATAGTTGAGTACCTGCTCTAGCATACTAGTCTTTCCAACACCACTATCGCCAATAAGGGTTATACATTCTGCTTTCGACACAAAATAACCAGTTTTAGGGGCAATTTGGGGGCGTTTGTCAGATGGATAATGAAGATATTGAGCTGTTGTTGGTGTAAACGGATTTTTAGATGAATAGCCATCCTTTAACGTCGTTTCAATAGCTCTGAAAACCTCTGCATAAAGTGGGAGTGGTTGACGAAGTGCTTTAAGTCGAATTGTATATTCAGCTCTAACTAGGGGATCAGCGTCTTCACGGACATGAACATCTAGCTCGGGATAGTTGCTAAATTTATCCATGATCTTATCTGTACCTACTTTTTTAGGTAAAGCCTCTATCCATGGATTCCCCTTGTGCTCAGGAAGTATTGCTTCTTGGTAATTTGCTTTTTCTATATTCACTATCTACCTTTAGGCCTGCGAGGCAACGATACTGGTTTCCCTTTTGGTAAAACAGTTATTGGTGATGGTGGTAATTCGTTGACGTTATTTTCATCAATTGCGTTGGTAGTATTTTTAATTTCATTTCTTCTATTTTCGCGAATATTTGCAACGCGATGAGAAAAGGGCGCTGATTCCTCCGGAATATTAGCTTTTGCTGACTTTTCCTTGTCTTTACGAAACTTGCTGGCATCAATAGATTCTACAGATATAGGTGTTTCAGCCTCTTTTTGCTCGCGCCAATCTTGAAATACTTCCACTTCATACATAAGCTTATTCTCGAACATATTGCTTCGCGGGAGAAGATTGCATCTAACAAAGTCATCATTTTTATTGAACCTTACATACATATAATTTGTTGTATTTTCATTGATGCGAGCATCAAGCTTCCAACTCCCGTTAGTCCTAGCAATTGCCGCTAGATTGTCCTTAACTACTCGGTCACAAGAGTAATAAAGCCCATTAAATTCAATACCTCGTTCGGTCATTGTCGCCTTCGCAAGCGGATACATCCGGCTAATAACCTCACTCTCGTTAGCTATTTGCAATGAGTGTTTATGATTCAAAACATTTATTTTCCAAAAGTTGATAGGGGTGGGGGCTAGATCGTGTTTTATTATTAGAGGACTCGACTCAGCCAATCTATCGTATTTTGATCTATTAAGCTCAAGAACAGCGTCAATCAGCAGTTTTGTGAAATCTTTTAGAGTATAAATAGCATCTTTTCGAGGATCTTTATCACCGCGTACCACTTTGCCACCACGCGTTGTTCCTAATAGGTCATGAATTAATTCCTTGTTAATAAGGCCAAATCGATTCTCTACAAATGATTTAAAATCTGGTCTATAGGGTGGTGATAGCTGTAATTCAGTCAAGGGTACAACTAGCTTTTGCGGCTGGAGACCTATCATTTCTCCATTGTCACACATTAGCGTAAGTGGAATATGATGAATCGGCCAATCGCTATCTTGAATATCAATGCCAAATTCCTTGCAGTAAGAAACTTTGGGTAGGAAAGCGTTAGCAAGTGCTTGTCGGGCTGCTCGCCATGATGCATAGAACAAAGATACGTTTATTCCACATATAGCCCCGCTTGCTCTGTCTACGATAGAGTAAATAGTAGGGCGACCGAGAATCAAATTTGATGACCATTCTGATACTATATGAGCATCAGCAACTGTAGCGTCAATTTCAAAACAATCGCCAGGTACTGACCACTTAGAGCTTGCGCTTCCCATCACCCCCCTTCGATTAAGCAAATAATCTCGCTCAGTGGTTGTTAACCTAATTGATTCTGCATCACTAAATAGTTTTCGCTTCCAATAGCTTAACTGTCTCAAGCTTGGCACGCGAGGTACGTTTCCTAGTGCATTTGCCATTTTAATTTCATCAGAATAGTAAGTTCTTAACATTTCCTTGTATGTATCTGAGAGCGGTTTTCCATGAGCTTTGAAATAATGTTTTTTAAGAATTTTACGAAACTTTTCCTTATCATCATCAGTTACGATGAAGTTACTTGCTTTCTCTATTGTTAGCGTTCTTGATTTTTTGGGAGCACCTAAAGGTGTAGTTTTCACAACCTTTGTTTTACCAACCCCTCCGCAAGCACTATAAGCAGGTAAAAGAGCATTTCGGGTTTGACCAAACTTGTAAAATTGTTTGAGTAAGCGGTGGATCTTTCTTACACCTACGCCCACCTTCTCGGCATGGCGACCAACACTATTTACTCGCTTGACTGTGGACAACTCAATAAGAAGATCTTGATCATGCACTAAGTCTTTGATCAACGCATAATTTGCATCTCTCATTTCAATATGTCGCTCACTTATTTCTGTGTCATCCTTCAACATATATACTGGTAGTTTGAAATTTCCTTTGAAAATGTAGTGCTCACTTATGGCGTGCTTGAAGGTATCAAAATCAATCAATAAAGGTCGTTTTTCCTCTTTAGAATCATTAATCGGGTATATGATAGTGAAATTATGTCCTTCGTCAGCTAACAGAATTCGCCACAAGCCAGGCTCGACACCATCAAAGCTTTTTATATCCCAAACACTATTCCTAAGAATTTCCATGCGCGATACCTAGATCAAAATTTGCTTTCGAATAAATTTCAATAATATCATCACGCTCTAATTGCCTGCATAAATTGACGCTTACATACCTATAGCCAATTAAGCTTCTCAACAGTTCTAAAGCATTTTCTGGTTTAATTTCCAGATACTTTATAAAGTCGTTACAGATATCTTTAATAAACACTTTGCCTATTGGAACAAATTGTAAACTTGCTGATATATAATCATCGGAAAAGGTTGGTATATCAGACCGTATACTGTGAGTCGCCCACTTGATGTTTTTACTTTGAATAGCAGTAACATGGTTACCAGTATAATAGTGGAATTTAACACCCAATAGCTCCCACCACAGACGCTCTATTTCAACTTTTTCAATAACCCGATGATCACCTGAATCATCCTCAGGTTTCACAGAAAACGCTTCATAAACTATTACATTATTAATTTTACGAGTAAGCAATAAATCGGTCGTGATTATTATGGGTTCTTTACTTACCGGATGTGCCGGATGTTTGATGTCCAATGATTTGGCGATTTTAATTGAGAAATTAATAGGGAGAAGAGGGAATTGCTCCCGAATATCGACAACCGAATCACTGAATTCAGCTAAATAAAACAACTCAGTTTCAATCAACGACATGAAATGATGCTTTCGCTTAGATTTGATCCCTGGAATTTGGGAGCGCACTCCTTTGGATGTTACATCTTGAACTCTTAGCCATGGTTTATACGATTCGTATTCACCAATCCCATATTTGTTTTTTAATGCTCGGTTGTAATCAGCAAAGGTTTCTAACTTGCGTTTTGCCATAAAGCCACGACTAAATAATTAAAAATTAATCGTAGAATAGGGTAAGCCAGCTAAAAGGACAAACTTTATTGTATATATCGAGTAAGTGGACACACTTTATTGTAATAACTCCTCATATGGACAACCTTTATTGTCTATGGACAATCTTTATTGTCTATGGACAATCAAACCACTTGCCCGGCTACATACCCTGACGACCAAGCCCATTGGAAGTTATAGCCCCCTAGCCAGCCGGTAACATCCATCACTTCGCCGATGAAATATAGCCCTTTCACATCTTTGGCTTCCATGGTTTTAGAGGATAGAAAATCGGTGTCAACGCCGCCTAGTGTAACTTCTGCGGTGCGATAGCCTTCGGTGCCGTTGGGTTTTAACTGCCATTGGTGAAAGGCCTGTGCAACCTCATTCAGGCTCTTGCCTTGGTATTGTTTTAAGGGTTTGTTCTCAATGCCCAAATAGGGCAACACGGTTTGTACATAACGTTTAGGGTAAAAAGCTGCGAGGGCATTACTGAGCAATACATCTGGCTGACTTTGCTGAGCTTTGTGTAATTGTTCATACAAATCACCATTTGGGTATAAGTCAAACTCGACTGCTTGCCCTGGCTCCCAAAAAGATGATATTTGCAGTACCGCGGGGCCACTTAAGCCTCTGTGGGTAAATAGAATGTTCTCGTTGAAGCTGGTGTCGTTGCAGCTGGCACTGGCGTCGAGGGAGATCCCGCTTAGCTCGGCTAATACGTTTTTGTCTTGCTCGTGCAGAGTGAAAGGCACTAGGCCTGCGCGAGTGGGTTTCACCGTTAAACCAAATTGCTCAGCGACTTTATAACCGAAAGGACTGGCTCCCAGTTTCGGCATCGACAGCCCGCCAGTGGCAATAACTAACGACTCACATTGATACTCGCCTTTACTGGTCTGCAAGGTAAAACCGCTATCACCTTTTTCTATTTGCAGTACGTCACATTGGTTTGTCACTGTGGCGCCTGCTTTGTCACATTCGCTGAGTAACATGCTGAGTATGTCTTTCGCGCTATCGTCACAAAATAGTTGGCCTAGCGTTTTCTCGTGATAGGCAATGCCATACTCGGCAACCAAGCTGATAAAATCCCACTGAGTGTATTGGCTTAGCGCTGATTTACAAAAGTGTTTGTTATCACACAGGAAGTTTTCGTGAGAAGCATACATATTGGTGAAATTGCAGCGACCACCACCAGACATCAGAATTTTGCCACCAATTCGTTTGGCGTGGTCAAGCACAGCAACACTACGCCCGCGCTTTCCCGCTTGCGCGGCACAAAACAAGCCTGCGGCACCTGCACCTATGACGATTACGTCTACTTTTTTCACGTTACTGCCTGTTGTTCTAAGAGATGTATTTCGCGCGGAGTATAAAGAATTTTGCTTCAAAAACCCAAATTAATGCTAAGTTGTGCCCACGCTATCTTCTATATTCCCCCAGACTAAGGAGCCATTTTGTCAGACGTTCAACCAAGCAAACGTACCTTTATCGATTTGAGCCACCGCATATATGATGGCTTGCGCACATACAAAGGTTTGCCCGCTCCAGTCATGTGCGATTACCTTAGCCGTGAAGAGTCGAAGAAGGTGTACGGTGATGATTACCAAGTGCAAATTGGCAAAATTGAGATGGTCAGTAATACAGGAACGTATATCGACACGCCTTTTCATTTTGCCGCCGATGGTGACGACCTAGCTCAAGTGTCGTTAGCATTGTTAGCCGACTTACCAGTGGTGGTCATTGATGCAAGAGATAGCATTGAAGTTAATATGCGCTTTTTCAAAGATGCGGATGTAGCGGGTAAAGCAGTGCTTATCAATACCAATTGGAGCAAGCACTGGAACAGCGAGCAATACTTTGAAAACCATGCATACTTGACTGAAGAGGCGGCGCAGTGGTTGCTTGATAACGGTGCCAAACTAGTGGGTATTGATTCACACAATATCGACGATACACGAGGCCAAAAACGCCCCGTGCATAGCTTGTTATTAGCAAACAATGTGTTGATTTGCGAACACCTTACCCACTTAGAAAAAGTCCCCACTAGCGGTGCACGCTTTTATGCCGTACCGCCTAAAATTACCGGTGTGGGCACCTTCCCTGTGCGCGCATTTGTGCAAATTGGCCAAAGCAATGGTTAGCTTTTTTGCAGCGCCTCAATGCGTTTTTCAAGTGGCGGATGGCTCGAAAACAGCTTTTGCACTTTACCTGCACTAATGGCGAATGCCGCCATTTCTTCTGGCATGGGCGGCGCGTCTTGGTTTTGCTTTAAACGCTTAAGCGCTGCAATCATATTGCTGCGCCCAGCTAGGCTTGCGCCCCCTGCATCGGCTCTAAACTCACGATAACGTGAGAACCACATTACGATCATCGACGCTAAAATGCCCAATATCACTTGGCTAATTATCGATACAATCCAAAACGCTGGGCCATGCCCTCGCTCAACTTTAAACACAACTCGGTCAACCACGTGGCCGATCACCCGAGATAAAAACACCACAAACGTATTCAGTACACCTTGGACTAACGTCATGGTGACCATATCACCGTTGGCAACATGACTAATTTCGTGAGCGAGCACCGCTTCCACTTCGCTTTGTGTCATATTTTCTAATAAGCCAGTGCTGACGGCCACTAAGGCATTGTTTTTATTCCAGCCAGTGGCAAACGCGTTAGGGCTTGCATGCACGAATATGCCCACCTCTGGCATGCCAATATTGGCTTGTTCAGCTTGGCGCTCTACTGTGCGCAACAACCATCGTTCGGTATCGTTCTCTGGGCGCTCAAGCACGTGTACATTCATACTGCGCTTGGCCATGAATTTAGATATTAGCAATGAGATGATTGAGCCACTAAAACCAATCACAGCCGAGTAGACAAGCAAAGCCTGCAGGTCTAAATCAACCCCGTTTTGCGCCAGTAAACCTTGAAACCCCAACAAGCTAAAGACCAAGCTAATCAAAACCATGACGGCAATGTTAGTGGCTAAAAATAGTAGTATTCGAAACATATTCCACACTCCATATTATACCATTCCACGTTAATAATGCGGATTGGTATTAGATGTGGTTAATATGCGGTCAATTCAGAATCAGCACAATAGCGCTCGAAAAATATAAATGTTTTGGCAGCTACCCTCGCCTATTTCTCAATGAAACCGACGAGATGCGTAACCTTTGGAGCAACCTAAGAAACACCTGCAGATGGATGAAAAGCCTGCCGCAAGTGCATGGTAAAGGAGGTTTAGCGGTGCACGTTAGCGCGTGGTCGGTATGCCTTGCAGTATCTCGATAATAGCGCGGTCATTATTCAATTCGGCCAAATCAATCAAGTAGCCTTTTTCCAACTCTTGGATTGGCTCGCTGGGCAGTAGCTCTCTAACGGACTGTTCTTCACCGTTAGCAATAGCGGTTTTTAAGGCTGCAAAGTCCATAATGCCATGTTCTGTTTTATCATGCTTGTTAGACGTCATAATTGCTCCTGCATCAAGAATTCCCTGTTAACCTAACAGCTGAGCCACAGCAGGGGCAACCAGCACTAACAATTTGTAACTTTTGAGTGTGCCGTATAGTTAATGAAGGGCTAGTGAAGAGTCAGCAAAGTGCTCGTCAAAGATAAACATCGCAAACGAGTTACAACCAGCCATTTTGATGGGCTATGCGTGCAGCTTCAATCCTGTTTTTGGCATTCAGTTTATTAGAAGCAGATGACAAATAATTACGCACCGTGCCAGTAGATAAAAACAATTTGCTGGCAATATCTTCCGTGGATAGCCCGTCTTTGGCTAAACGCAACGCACGGCGCTCTTTGTCTGTTAGTGGGTCTTTTTCCATCCACGATCCCACCATTAGTTCCGGTGCGATTGCAGCGCCGCCTTGGTGAACTTTATGTATCGCCGCAATCAGTTCATGTGAGGGGGAGTCTTTTAATAAATAACCCTTTACGCCCGAGTCCATTGCGCGACGCAAGTAGCCGCTGCGGGCGAAAGTGGTCAAAATAATCGTGTTACTTCGGGCTTTCGCCTCATAAAGATGTTGCGCCAGCTCTAAACCGGTCATGTCGGGCATTTCAATATCACTAAGTACAATATCGACCTTCACACCATCGTCAGACTGCATATACTCAAGGGCCAATTTACCCGTGGCGCAGCTGTGAACCACCTGTAAGTTGTCTTCTAGATCCAGAATGGTGGCCAATGCATTTCTCAACATCGTTTGATCTTCTGCCAGCAAGATGTTGATTGCCTTCTTGTTATTCATCATGAGTTACCCCTGCTGCCGAAGTTTGACCAACGCTTAGCGTACTAATAGGCAAACCAACTTCGGACAAAGTGCCTGTAAAGTGACCGCCACTTTGTATGTGTAGCGTTCCATTGAGTTGCTCTACCCGCTCTTCGATGCCTTTGATACCGAATCCGCTGTGTTTACCTTGCTCAAAACCTTGCCCATCGTCATGAACACTCAGCACTATCTGCTCATTGAGCTTATTGATGCTAGCATTAACGTTATCAGCGTTGGCATGGCGAAGAATATTAGTTACGAGTTCACGCAGTATTATCGCCAGTGCTTTATTTGCGACTGAGTTAGCATCGATAGATTGCTCATCAAGATTTTCAAAATGATAGCTGAAATGAATATCGACGCCGCCAAATACGGCTTTCGCGTTGGCCAGCTCACTAAGCAGGTCACTGGTGCGGTAACCAGATACCACTTCGCGTACTTGGCTTAGGGCATCTCGAGCGATGTCTTCTAGTTGCTTTATTTCGGTTCGTGCTTTTTTGAGATCTTTATCTAGTAAGCGACCTGCCAAATCAGCTTTTAGGGTAATAACGGAAAACGTATGGCCGATCAAATCATGTAAGTCTCTGGCGATGCGTTCGCGCTCTGCTACCTTGGCTAACCGCTGAGTTTCTTTACGCGATAATACCAACGCTTGCTTGTTCTGTTGCAATGCATATTGGTAGGTATTCATCAGTCCGATTATGGCGGTAAACGCTAACCCAGGCACATAAAAATACACACTCAAATCAAAGACAAAGCTTAGTGCAGCCATCCACATCAAAATGGCAAAGATGGTGGTCACCGCGAATTTCACCGATGATAACCGACTGCACATTGCACCAGCGTAAATGAAAAATGTATTCGCCGTGGGGCTAACTAAGGCCGCAAAGCTGCCTATCAATACAATAGCCAGTACATGATAAACGTATTGTCTGTTAGGCGCCCAATAACAACGAAAGTACACGACTAAAAAGGTTATGGTCGCGATTGCTGTCCATACTAGGTCGATAGGTTGCTGATGGAAAATAGCGACTGGCACAAAGAAAAAGGGCAAGTAAATCAATAACAAGTAAGGCGTCATTGGCTCACTTAAGTTTCGAGGCAGTAACCACTTATCCAACTTTTTCAATACCTTGATCACGTCAGCTTTATCCTTAGCGGTATATTATTATATGGATCTTTTTTAGCATTCTAACTACGACGCTCAAGCGGTCTTTTTCTTAAACGCAAGTACAGCAGTAATGAAAAACAATACCGAGAATACCACGAGCACCAACAAATGCTGCGCAACCGAACCACCAGCATCTAAACTGACCACCTTAAGCGCAAGCTGTGACAAATGATATGGCGGCAAAAAATGAGCGAATGACTGTAGGTAAGTCGGTAACATGGAAATCGGTACCCACAACCCCGAAAGAAACGACAGCGGTAAATAAATCACATTAACCACTGCTGGGGCACTCTGTGCTTTTAGCAGCAAACCTAGCGTCAAGCCAAGCAAACAAAAAGGAAGTGCTCCGATAATAAGCATGCCCGAAAGCTGTAATATCTGTGCTAGGGATAAACTCACATCTGTAAGCCCGAACGCTACGAATCCTAAGGTCACCAGCACAATGAGTGAAAACCCCATCGAGACAATAAGGCGACTCACAATTTGTGCAGAACTTGGCATAGGCGAAGCATCTTTAATATCTAACCAACCCTGCCCACGCTCAACGGCAAGCCCCGCGCCAAATGAAAACAATGCAGGCCCAATCACGCCAAACGTGCC
Source organism: Paraglaciecola chathamensis S18K6 (assembly GCA_000314955.1). GTDB lineage: Bacteria > Pseudomonadota > Gammaproteobacteria > Enterobacterales > Alteromonadaceae > Paraglaciecola > Paraglaciecola chathamensis. Next base: position 49,277 of record BAEM01000006.1, read on the forward strand.
ATAAGTACATAGCAAAAACGTGGCGACTTGCGGGTTATGCTGATTCATTAGCACACCAAAAAATAAGTAAAATATAGCGGGGAACAAGGTCGCTGGCAGTGCAAACGCAGGGTTACGAATACTCTTTAACCACTCAAATTTGGTTTCAAGGTAATACAACTTCACTATTTTCTTAGCACCCATTTTGTCGTTCACGTCTGCTGTGCTTATGTCTGCGTTTAAGCCCGTGTTTAACACATTAGAAACTGAGTTTGAGCTGTTCATGCTTGCTCTCCTTGCTTATTAGTCGCACCGGTAGTGGTGTGTGCATTTTGTTGATTAAGGTGTAAAAACGCGTCTTCCAAGCCCATATTCGAAACGGTTAGGTCTTGTACTTGTGGCTCTAGAATTAGCAGGGCTTTCAAGGTTTGGTTAATGTCACTGCTAGCCAATTCAATAAATTTCCCGCTACTCGTTACCCTCTCAACGCCAGCAATAGTGGTATAATCGATACCCGAATCATTCGCGCTAAAACGCACAATCGCGTGTGAAACACTGGCTTTTATCTGGCTTGTTGTGCCTCGCTGAATAATTTCGCCCTGCTTGAGCAACACTATCTCATCCGCTAAACGATCGGCCTCTTCTAAATAGTGGGTTGTCAGCACTATCGCCGTACCAGACTTTTTCAAGTCCAAAATGGCTTGCCACAGGCCTTTTCGAGCCTCTACATCCATGCCAACGCTTGGCTCATCTAAAAACAATAGTTTGGGGTTACCGCAAATACTAAGGGCAAATAACAGACGCTGCTTCTCGCCGCCCGACAATTTTTTAGAGTAGCGATGCTGCATTTCTTGCAAACCTGCGTATTCAATTACTTTTTGATATGCCATGGGCTGGGGGTAGTAGCTTTGAAACAGCTGGATATGCTCTTTTATTTTTAGTGTTTCTGGCAAAGCGGCCACTTGTAACAACACGCCTGCTCGGCGTTTTGCTGGCAAGGACCCAGCCGGATATCCAAACACGCTGACCTCGCCAGCATCTACATTTAATCGTCCCAGCAATATATTAATTAACGTTGTTTTACCCGCGCCATTCGCACCGAGAATGGCTAACACTTGACCGCTACAAATATCTAAATTGATATCATGTAGGGCGGTTTTACCATTAAAGCGCTTGGTTACGCCCCGCGCACTGGCAATCACGCGACGTGACGGCAAGTTACAGTCAGGCGCTGATTCGTTACAAATTTGTGTGGTGGAGGATGGCTGCATATTCATACCTAAGTCGTTTTGTGAGCGTACAAAGAGTATGAATAAGAAAGAGGTGTTACATCATAGACAAGTGTCACCAATAGCAGGTGACATTTGTCATATTAAGCGTTTTGGTTAACTGAGCACTTTAATTAATTGGGCAATTTGGTTACCTGAGCACTTTAATTAACTGAGCAATTTGATTAACTAAAGACTGAAAATAGATTTTACAGTGTGCTTTACAAGGGGCTAGTAGATTACCTTATTGGTACTTATCTGTAGCCTCGATAACGTAATATATTCTCAAGCGAACCAAATAATGCTCGCTTGAGAAACATGAAAGCTTAATCACTCTGCCCAGAGCTCGTAAACTGCCCAGAGCTCATTAACTGCCCAGAGCGCAATAGGTGCCTCGAAGATTACAAGCTATCGAGCATCGTTTGCGCATCGCTGACGTCGAACTTGCCAGGGGCTTCAACGTTTAGCAATTTTACCACACCGTTTTCAACCAACATTGAGTAGCGCCCAGAACGCACACCACCGAATGTACCAGTGTCTTTTGCCATGCCAATGGCTTGGGTAAACTCAGCACCGCCGTCGGCTAACATAGTGACATGCTCTGCATTTTGCGACTGCCCCCAGGCTTGCATCACAAAAGCATCGTTCACTGACAAACAGATAATACGCTCGACACCTTGCGCTTCTAACTTGTCAGCCAGTGAAATATAGCCGGGCAAGTGAGCATTTGAGCAGGTAGGGGTAAATGCACCAGGCACGGCAAATAACACTACCTTTTTATCGGCAAATAAATCTGCAGTGGTCGGGTTACTGCTTTCGTCGTTTTCGCGCAAGCTAAACGTGACTTGCGGTAAGGTATCACCAACTTTGATCATGTTATTTCCTTCATTAAAATTGCAAATTAAAAGATAAATAAATTACTTAGGTTGAAGTAAATCCCATTTGTTGCCGAAGCAATCTTGGAATATGGCCACAATGGCGTACGGCTCATCTCGCGGCTCTTCCAAGAAGGTTACGCCGCGTTGCAACATACTTTGATAATCGCGATGAAAGTCATCGGTTTGTAAGAAAAAAGACACGCTGCCACCGGTTTGATTGCCAACCCACTGCTGCTGATTAACCGCTGCTTTCATCAAGACTAACGCAGCCCCGCTCTGGCCTGCTTCATTGTTTGGTGCTACGCGCACCCAGCGTGAATCTGGACCATTTTCGATATCGTCAAGCAGAGTAAAGCCCAACGTTTTGGTGTAAAACTCGATGCCTTTGTCGTAATCATCCACAAGTAGGCTGACGTTACATACGCTTTGCTGCATGGCATTCCTTATAAATAAATTGGATTAATCACCTGCTTTAGGGTTAATCAAATACACATCAAAGCGATTTGCTTTGCCTTGCATTTCAATATGGGGCTTTTGCTGGGCTAAAAAAGGGGCCCCAGCGGGCCGTTTCACTACCACGCGCTTTTTCGCTAATGCGATAGCCGGTGCGAGCAGCGCATCTGCGTCTTCGTCAGGGCCGAGCAATTGCTGAAATAAACGCATTTCTTTTTTCACCGCTGCGCTCTTTTTACGATGAGGAAACATAGGATCAAGGTACACCACATCAGGCGCGACGTTTTGTGTAACCGTGCACCAATTCGCCATCAATTCAACGGCAATGCCGTGATGTAGGCGCATACGCTGAGGTAACCAAGCGCTCAGCTCTGGGCTGTGCTGCGCTCGTTCCAGCCCATCAGCCAACAAAGCAGCCACCACAGGTGAGCGCTCAATCATATCAATATTGCAGCCTAAACTCGCTAATACAAAGGCATCGCGTCCCAAGCCAGCTGTGGCATCAAGCACGCGCCAATCGGTTTGGCCCTTAAGACCAACGGCCTTGGCCACGGCCTCTTTCTTACCGCCACCATGCAAGCGGCGAAAAGTCAGAGCGTCAGAGGCAAAATCAACCAACACCTCGCCTACTTTGGGCTCATCAAGCTGCTTTAATGCTAAGTGCGCTTCACTTTGCATTAGTACTAAGCCTTGAGTGGCGTTTTCGTCAAAACCTAGTTGCCAGTGCATTGCATTGCGCTTCGCTCTTTCAACCAAGGCTGAGTTTGCGTTGCCGGGCACGGTGATCACGGGCGTGACCTTTTCAAGCTCGCTTGAAGTTAATTTATTAGGCATGACCATAATGCTCTTTGTCACCCAGCCAGCGATTAATAATGGCTTGTGCGTTGGCTGGGTGATTCTCCCATAACTGTACTGACAACGTTTGAACCTGTGGTATTAGCGCTGCGTCACGGACTAAATTCGCGATACGCAGATCGGCCAAACCCGTTTGCTTGGTGCCGAGCAACTCACCTGGGCCACGTATTTCTAGGTCTTGTTGAGCGATATAGAAACCGTCGTGTGATTCACGCAATACCGCTAGTCGTTTCGCTGCTACTTTTGTTAGCGGGCTTTGGTACATCAACACGCAGTGGCTTTCTACAGAGCCTCGCCCTACTCGCCCGCGTAATTGATGTAGTTGAGCCAACCCCAAACGTTCGGGATTTTCAATGATCATCAAACTCGCATTAGGCACATCCACACCCACTTCAATAACCGTAGTGGCAACGAGCAAATCCATTTCACCCGCTTTAAACTGCTCCATTAAGCGCTGTTTTTCTTCGGCTTTTAGCCGCCCGTGTACCAGGCCTACTTTTAACTCAGGCAGCGCTGTCGCTAAGGCAATGGCGGTTTCTTCTGCCGCTTGGGACTGCAGCACTTCTGATTCTTCAATCAAAGTACATACCCAATAGGTTTGCCTGCCATGCTCAACCGTTGCTAGGCGTACCCGCTCCACCACATCAACCCGCCGCGTTTCTGGTAATACAACTGTGGTGATAGGTGTGCGCCCAGGCGGTAGCTCGTCAATCACTGAGGTATCTAAATCCGCATAGGCTGTCATCGCCAATGTCCGCGGAATAGGCGTCGCAGTCATGATCAACTGATGAGGAAATGCGCCTTGCTGTAAGCCTTTTTCACGCAAGGCCAAACGCTGATGTACACCGAATCTATGCTGCTCATCCACAATCACCAGTGCTAAAGACTGGTACTGCACTGCTTCTTGGAACACCGCATGGGTGCCCACTAGCAATTGCAGCTTGCCACTGGCTAAATTTTCAAGGGTTTCGGTTCGGGCTTTGCCTTTTAACTTACCCGCTAACCAACCTACTTCAATGCCTAATGGGGCAAACCAGCCTTGAAAGTTGTTCATGTGCTGCTCTGCAAGTAGTTCAGTGGGCGCCATCATCACCACTTGGTAACCAGCACTAATGGCCGATAACGCAGCCATTGCTGCCACCAAAGTTTTACCTGAGCCCACATCCCCTTGCACTAAGCGCATCATGGGTGTGGGACGCTGCATGTCTTGCTGAATATCTTGAATAACACGTTGCTGAGCACCGGTTAAATCAAAGGGCAAACTATCGAGTAGCTGCGTTAACAGGGGGCTACTTGGGGTGATAGCAAAACCTTTTTGTCGCTGACTTTGCTGACGTACTTTAAGCACGCTTAAATGATGTGCCAGCAGCTCTTCTAAGGCTAAGCGTTGCTGAGCTGGGTGCTTGCCCTCTTCTAATAAGGCGAGTGTGACATCCGGCGGTGGCCGGTGAGCCAAATGCAATGCTTCAATCAAGCCCACTTGTTGCTGATATACATCGTTTGGCAGCAATTCAGCTAAACCACCTTTATCAAGTAAACCAAGCGCCTGCTCGGTCAAATTACGTAAAGTAACTTGCTTCACGCCCTCGGTAGAGGGGTAAACCGGCGTTAACGATTCAGCCAGTTGAACGCTGGAATCTGTGCTGATGATTTTATATTCTGGGTGCATGATCTCTAAACCATACTTGCCCGCTCGCACCTCACCGAAACAGCGAATGTGCGTGCCTTTCTCTAAGCTGTTTTTTTGCGCCGCTGAAAAATGAAAAAAGCGTAAGGTAATGGTTCCTGTGCTATCACTCATGCGCACAATCAGCATACGCTTGCGACCAAATTGAACGTCACAGGACATCACTTCGCCCTCAACACTGGTGTGCAGATGTGGCATTAATTCAGCGATAGGATATATACGGGTGCGATCTTCATAGCGATGAGGCAAGTGAAACAACAAGTCTTGCACACTGTGCAGCCCCAGCTTCTCGAGCTTTTCAGCTACTTTGCTACCCACCCCTTTTAACTGGGTGACTGGCGTTTGAGCTAGTCCGAGCATCGCATGTCCGAGCATCGTGTTCGTATAGCGCACTCAAACGCAGTAATGAAAGAAAATAAAATGAGAGAAAAGATAGCCGCCTGCCCGTTAATTCGTACTTAATATGTCAATTGTGTAAGTCATTATACTTCACGATTTAATCAAGTGTGGCAATAACTTAACACCCTTTGATGCGTTAATTACCACGGCATAGTCGATTTAAAAACTCTAAAATGACTTACCACAAAAGCCTACAGTGAATATTTAGCGGCTTGGTAAAGCAATTCAGGAGACAAGCGCTGTTTATAATCTGGGTTGACGTAGCTAAATTTAATCACGCCTTGTTCATCAAGAATAAACACTGCTGGGGCGGGTAATACGCCGCGCTCATCTTGAGTCGATGCATTTAGCACAATACCTTTTTTCTCTTTGTATTTAGCGGTTGTCTCTTTTGCTACATAAAAGCCAATACCAAAGCCGCGTATGGTATCCAGCGTACTATCTGAGAGTAATTGCACCGTAAACTTACTTTGCAGTTTTTGTGCTTGCAATTGTTCTGGGGTTTCTGGGGAAATAGCCAGAATTTGATAACCTAAATCATCGAGCGATTTCTCAATGTCTTTAAGCCCGGCTAATTGCCGATTGCAGTATGGGCACCAGCCGCCCCGATAGAAAATGAGCACGGTCGGCTTTTGCATGATCATGGCTTTTAAACTGACCGGAGCGCCTTCGGCGGTTTTCAACTTAGTATTTGGGGCCCAGTGGCCGACTAACAAAGGAGTGACATCTTGAGCACTTTCAGCAATATTGGTCCGCTCTAACGCTGTACTCGTCACAGAAAAGACCATCAATAAAATAGCTAAACTGCCTATAGCAGCTTTCATATAACGAAACATTTTGCACTCCTTGGTAGGGTTACTATTAATCCACTTATATTTCCACGGCTAAACCGCCTGTCACGAATTAACGCCTATCGCTTGGCTTAGCGATTACCTCTGTGACGCTTTTCATACTCTATCTCGTTGTTGCCCTCGAGTTCTAGCGTATGCATGGCTTTGGCAGTAGTTTGCATTTTTTGCCACCAAGTTGCGTCAGCCACTATGTTGCCACCTTCATCAATATGAGGGTACTCAAGGCCTTTATTTTTGCAAACATTGGCTAAAACGGGGAACCCACCTTCAAATAACACCCGTTGGCATTCTTCTTCATCGAGTTGCAAGGTGTCATACATCCCTGCAACATCGCGCTGTCGCTGGGCTTCGTACAAGACTAGTGCAGCTGCCACAGACACATTCAAAGATTGCACCATGCCCACCATGGGTATCACGATGTTTTTATCCGCTAAGGCAATAGCTTCTTCTGTGGCACCGTGTCTTTCTTGACCAAGAATAATCGCTGTCGGCTGAGTGTAATCAATTTCTCTGAAGTCCACAGAATCATCTGATAAATGGGTCACCAGCACTTGCATATTCTGTTGCTTTAAAACGCCTACGGCATCATCTATGCTGCTGTGCATCTCGGTCTTAACCCAATGCTCAGAGCCCATTGCTGTGCCTTTACGCAGCTTGGTTTTTTGATCCCACACGCCATGAATACGATTGATACCTACAGCATCACAGCTGCGCAATATCGCTGATACATTATGCGGCTTATGAACTTGTTCTAAACAGACCGTTAAGGAAGGTTGGCGGGTACTCAATAACTTACGAATGCGCTGATAACGCTCTACTGACATGGGGGCTATAGCAGACATAGTTTTATGTTCTTTTTCTTACTGATGCCTTTTGGCCCCGCTGCTCGCTAAAAAGCGTGCCTAGTAGGCTAGCATCTTTTAATCAGCGCACGGCTATGATGACATCCCGTGCGCAGTGCAGCGCTTATGCGCCGTCAGTCTTATACCAATTAACTTTAGCTAAAACGACCCGAGGTTATTCAGGTAATTCCATCACGCCGTCAATCTCAATTTGTGCACCTTTTGGCAACTCTTTAACACCAATAGCAGCACGCGCTGGGTACGGCTGTTTGAAATGCTTACTCATGATCTCGTTAACCGTAGCAAAGTTAGACAAGTCGGTTAAGAAAATATTTACTTTCGCCAAATCATTAGTGCTGCCACCCGCGGCTTGGCAAACAGCTTGTACGTTTTTGAAGACTTGCTCAGCTTGCTCTGCGAAATCATCAGAAACCATTTCCATGGTTTCTGCAACCAAGGGGATCTGGCCAGATAAGTACACAGTAGTGCCAGATTTAATCGCTTGGCTGTAAGTTCCAATAGCTTGTGGAGCCTTGTCAGTGTGAATAACAGACTTAGACATAATATGATTACCTTTTAAAGTTTATACGTTTTGAGATTTATTCTGCTTGGATTGGCTGTGCCTTGAAACCCGCTGTACTTCGGGCATTATGCGAATTTTGCGCATGACATCAGCAAGCTGAATACGATCCGTGATGGTCAGTTCGATATCGATATAATAGATACCGCTTTCTTTTTCTTCGGTTTGCAAACCGACAATATTAGAGCCGCAAGACGCCACGTTATTGGTTAAGTTGGCGAGCGTCCCTTGATGATTAATTAACTCGATCCGCAGGGCTGCTTTAAATTCACCTTGGGGCTTATCATCCCATTTCATTACAAGAATACGCTGGGGTTCTTCTTTACTGAGTTTGCGAATATTGCTACAGCCAGCTTGGTGGATCATCATGCCTCGGCCTGGGCTCAGCACAGCGACAATTTCATCCCCAGGAATAGGGTGACAACAGCGTGAATAAGACACGAGTAGCCCTTCTGTGCCACGAATGGCCACTCTGCGTCCGCTATCCGGTATCTCCGCCGCTTCACCAAGTAAGCGCCGCGCCACAATCGCACTGAGCTCATTACCCAATCCAATGTCTGCGACTAAGGATTCAAAATCCTCATGTTTGGTTTCTTGTACGACCCGTTCGATGTCCTTTTGAGGAATTTCATCAAGCTTGGTTTTGCCCAGCGCATGGCGCAACAATCGATTACCCATGATAAAGGCTTCTTCTGAACGCTGATGCTTCAGATAATGACGAATGTGCGAGCGCGCACGCGCACTGACTACAAAGTTTAGCCAACTAGCGTTAGGCTTTGCTCTAGGTGAGGTAATAATTTCAACGGTTTGGCCGTTTTCCAGCGGTTTACTCAATGAATAGGTGCGTCTTTCAACTTTCACCCCAACACAAGTGTTACCCACGCCTGTGTGTACCGCGTACGCAAAATCAACGGCGGTAGCCCCAAGGGGTAATTCAATAATGCGCCCGTCGGGTGTAAACACATAGATTTCATCTGGGAACAGATCGGTTTTTACGTTTTCAATAAATTCAAACGACGAGCTGGCGCTTTGCTGCAACTCAATTAATGATTGCATCCATTTACGGGCGCGTACTTGCGCTGTGGTATCACTCGATTCAGAGTCATCTTTGTACATCCAATGGGCAGCTACGCCTATGTCAGCCATCTTGTCCATTTCGGCAGTACGTATTTGAATTTCAACTGGAATACCATGAGGGCCAATTAAAGAGGTATGCAATGACTGGTAGCCATTAGTACGCGGAATCGCCACGTAGTCTTTAAAACGGCCTTCAATCGGTTTGTACAAACCATGCATCGCACCAAGCGCTCGGTAGCAATTATCAGCACTGTCTACCACCACGCGAAATGCGTAGATATCCATGACTTCATTGAACATCAACTCTTTGTTTTTCATCTTGCGATAAATAGAGTAAAGATGCTTTTCGCGGCCAATGGTTTGGGCGTTGATCCCAAACGCAGCTAAGCGGGTTTCCACTTCTTTGCGGGTATTTTCAATGACTTCTTTACGATTGCCGCGCGCCTGTTTAACCGCGGCTTTTAATGCCCTGTGACGCATAGGATACATGGCCTGAAAACCTAAATCTTCTAGCTCATTTTTAATATCATGTATGCCTAAGCGATGGGCAATAGGTGAATAAATCTCTAGCGTTTCTCGGGCTATACGGCGGCGTTTATCCGGTCGTAATGAGCCAAGGGTGCGCATGTTGTGGGTGCGGTCAGCCAGTTTGATCAAGATAACGCGAATATCTTGCACCATGGCCATCAACATTTTACGAAAGTTTTCGACCTGCGCTTCTTGCTTGCTGCTGAAATGAATTTTGTCGAGCTTACTGACCCCTTCCACCAGCTCGCCAACCGTTTCGCCGAATTCAACGCTAAGGGTCTCTTTGCTGTGGTGGGTATCTTCAATCACGTCATGCAGTAAGGCTGCCATCAGTGTTTCATGATCGAGTCGCATGTCCGCTAAAATACCGGCTACGGCTACGGGGTGAGTAATGTATGGGTCGCCACTTGAACGCATCTGCCCATCATGGGCATCTCGGGCTACCACAAACGCACGCTGAGTCTCTGCTACCTTGTCCGCTGGCAGGTAGGCCTCAAGCTTTTGTTTTAAACCCTCAAAAAGATACAAGTGTTGTTAGTCTCAAACAGTGGAAAGTTTAAGGATACGGTGAATTGAGCACTAAGCCAACGGCTAAAACATCAGTTTGATGCTATGCCGCTGGGTTCAGGCTTTTTTTCGCGAACTCAAATTCTCGAGCGAACGTTTGTTCTAGAACTACTGGTCTTGCAGGATATTTGCTACAGACTCAAACTGAGCTTGGTCTTGAGCATGTTGGTCACGCAAGTTTTCAGCGTCAAGAGTAGACGCTGTTACGTGTCCTTCCTCGATTTCACGTAGCGCTACAACTGTAGGCTTATCAGTACCTACCGATACATGAGCAACTTTGCCTTCTATCGCAAGTTGTCTTGCGCGGCGTGCTGCGACTAAAACCAAATCAAACCGATTGCCAATTTTATCTACGGCATCTTCAACTGTTACGCGAGCCATTTTGATCTCCGTCGGGTAGCTATGTTTTAAAAAAAGGTCGCATAGTGTACTTGCAAACCTGAAATTAGAAAAGATCTTTCACGATCTTAGTGACTAATAATTACGCTAATCATTGGCCAATAAGTTTTCAAACAGGCTTTGATGACGCATTACCTGCTTTTCTTTGCGCAAACGACGGCTTGATACAATCGCATCTAGCTCTGCTAGCGCCGCGTCAAAATCATCATTCACCACGATATAATCGAATTCATGATAGTGCGATATTTCAGATACCGCTTTGTTCATTCGCTCTTGGATCACCTCAGGGGTGTCTTGTCCGCGCTCGGTTAAACGACGCAAAAGCTCGTCACGTGAGGGCGGCGCAACAAAAATCGTTGCAGTATCTGGGATTTGCGCTTTTACCTGACGAGCCCCCTGCCAGTCGATATCTAAAAATACGTCAATCCCTTTGCGCAATGTTTGTTCAATCACTACTTTAGAAGTGCCGTAATAATTACCGAAGACTTCAGCCCATTCAAAAAATTCATCTTGGGAAATGAGCTCTTGAAATACCTCTCGACTAACAAAATGATAATGTACACCGTCTATTTCACCTGGGCGCGGTGCTCTAGTGGTATGAGAAACCGAGACCTGCATTTCATTGTTGTGTATTTCTGTTGCGTCATGGTTTTGCAGTAACGCTTTGATTAAGCTAGATTTACCTGCTCCAGAAGGCGCGGCAAGTATAAATAAATTTCCGAGTGATTGTGGCATAGAAGATTTTCAGTCAAGTAAGTAGATAAAGTGAGTGTTGAGATTTCTATGCAATGTTAGCATATTCCCTTTACAAAGGTGCGAATGCATCAAAACAGTTCACAAAAGGTGACGAAACCATGAACGACAGCCAATATCATCAACTCGTCGACGACCTACTAATTTCCTTAGAGGAAATGCTCGACGATGTAGAAGCCGATATCGATTATGAATCAGCCAGCAGTATACTTACGCTAATTTTTGTCAACGGCACTAAAATCATCATTAACAAGCAACCACCTTTGCATCAACTTTGGGTGGCAACTAAGTTTAACGGTCATCATTTCAATTACCAAGAAGGCTTATGGATTGACGAGCGCACTGGCGCTGAGTTTTGGCAATTTATGAATGAAGCGGCGACTAAGCAAGCAGAAGTTCCTGTTTCGTTCCCCCGCCCGACTGAATAGGTAACAGTAAAAGCTGTATTAAAAATTTAACGGAAAATTAGTAATCAAAGAGTGGTACCGATGAGTAATAGCAATTTAGAATGCGTAGAAGTAAACCCTAGTCAGCCCCATACCGCCGTGGTTATTTGGCTTCACGGGCTAGGAGATTCAGGTAACGGGTTTGCACCTATCGTTCCTGAGCTAAAAATTCCTGACGCGTTACCTATTCGTTTCGTTTTCCCCCATGCACCAGTGCGCCCCATTACAGTCAATAACAACATGGAAATGCGTGCTTGGTACGATATTGCTAGCCTTGACTTTAACCACAGAGCTGACCGCACTGGTGTTGAAACCTCTGCCAAGCAAGTCGAAGCGCTAATTGATGCTGAAATTGCTAATGGCACTCCCGCTGAACGTATTGTACTAGCAGGCTTTTCACAAGGTGGCGTAATAGCGTTGCATTTGGGTACTCGCATCAATAAGAAGCTCGCGGGTATCATGGCATTATCAACTTATATGTGTGAACCAGACACACTTGCCAACGAAGCAAGCGATGCCAATAAAAGCACGCCCATATTGATGGCTCACGGTCAGCAAGATAACGTGGTACCTGTATTTATGGGTAACGCAGCGTTTAAAGTATTGCAAGAAAATGGCTACCCCGTGACGTGGCAAGACTATCCAATGCAACACAGCGTATGCTTAGAAGAAATTAATCATATCTCACAGTGGTTGCAAGCGCGCTTAGGTTAAGCCATGAGGTTTTTATCCCAAGGCGCGAGCGCTTTGGGATAAAAATGTGATGAAATTTATTCTCTGCCATAGCGGTTTTATTAAATAACCCTCTTATTTAATGACTAACATAGGCCAACACGGGAATAATTATGAGCATCAATCCATTTGTATTTATGCGCGGCACGGCAAAAGCGGCAGCGTTATTTATCCTACTCAGTTTCAGTCACTTCGCGTTTGCGCAAGATCCCATCGAAACCGGTTTTTTCAACAATAAAGCGATATACGGCTACGACACCGTTGCATACTTCACCCAAAGCAAAGCATTAAAGGGTTCAGATAACTACACTATGTCTTGGCGCGGTGCCGATTGGTTTTTTAGCTCTCAAGCACATTTAGATTTATTCAAAAATGATCCAAAAAAATACGCCCCACAATACGGCGGGTATTGTGCTTACGCTATGGCAACAGGTGATTTTGTGGGAATAGACGAAGATGCGTTTGTTATCGATAAAGGTAAGCTTTACCTAAACTACAGTACCAGCGTGCAAGAAAAATGGCTCGCCAACAAAGCGCAATATATTGAGCAAGCTGACGCACAGTACAACCTGCAATTCAACGAATAGAGAGCGCCTTGTCTGTGTTAACCCTACGCCCCTTAAGCACAAAGTACAGTGCGGATATTTCTGCACTGGCGATGCGGTCAAAAGCTCACTGGGGATACTCGCCAGCATTTATGCAGCAATGCGCGCACGAACTCACTTATTCGAAAACACAAATCTCCCATAAGGATTTTCATTTTATTGGGGCGTTTTCCCCTTCAGACAGTCAAGCCTTAACGCCGTTAGGCTTCTATGCAATTCAGCGCATATCCTCAGAAAAAGCAGAACTATTAGCGCTGTTTGTTTGCCCGTCTGTTATAGGGTGTGGTGTTGGTAAAAGCTTACTGCAACACGCAATAAGTGCAGCAAAATCACACCATTTCAAAACTATGCTTATATACAGCGACCCAAATGCGGCGTCGTTTTACGCTAAACATGGCGCGCAACGAATAGGCACGCATCCCTCTGGCAGTATTGTTGGTCGTGAACTCCCTGTTTACCAAATACCATTAATGCCCAGCACCTAACCCGCTAATGCCTTAAAAGAATGATTCATAACCTCTATTATTCTTCACATACCTCGTTCTTCATGAGCGCTATTTATCTTTATAACTAATATTCACGCCTAAACATGACGCTTTTTCGTTAAAACTAAGCCTTTGTCTACTCAAAGTGGACGTAAACTCTGATAATATCGCGGTATAAACTCGTCAGTTAATAGTGAATATTTCATGTCAGATCGCGTTATTCGAATTGCTACGCGCAAAAGTGCTTTAGCCATGTGGCAAGCAGAATATGTTCAAGCAAAATTGCTTGAAGCTCACCCTCAACTTAAGGTTGAATTGGTACCAATGTCCACACAGGGTGACCGTATTTTAGATACGCCATTGGCCAAAATCGGCGGCAAGGGGCTGTTTATCAAGGAGCTTGAAATCGCCATGAGCGAAGGCCGCGCAGACATAGCCGTACACTCAATGAAAGATGTACCGGTGGATTTTCCAGATGGCTTTGGCCTGCATTGCATATGTGAACGTGAAAACCCATATGACGCCTTCGTTTCTAATACGTATTCAGCGATTGAAGAATTACCCCAAGGCGCAGTGGTAGGTACTTCGAGCTTACGCCGTCAGTGCCAAATTCGTAGCGCTCGCCCCGACCTAACCATTCGCGATTTGCGTGGCAACGTAAATACCCGTTTAGCCAAGTTAGATGAAGGCCAATACGATGCCATTATTTTGGCTGCCGCTGGCCTCATTCGTTTGAATATGCAAGAGCGGATCAAAGCATACATAGAGCCTACCGTGTCTTTACCCGCTGTAGGCCAAGGTGCGGTTGGCATTGAATGTCGCAATGACGACGCCGAGCTAATTGAACTGCTTAAGCCATTGAATCACGCAGATACAGAATCAAGAGTTAAGGCCGAACGCGCCATGAATGCCAAGTTAAATGGTGGTTGCCAAGTACCTATTGGTAGCTACGCGGTATTAAACGGTGACGAATTGTATTTACGCGGATTAGTGGGCTCACCTGATGGCAGTTTGCTTCTGCAAGCCGAAAAACGTGGCAGTATCAACGATGCGCAAAGTATTGGTATTGATGTCGCTGAGCAACTGCTTGAAAAAGGTGCGGGTGACATTCTTCAAGCGTTATACAAAGACTAACATATGACAGTGCTGATATTTCGCCCCGAGCAAAAATGCGCAACCAGCGTCGCTCGTTTTTCACAAGCGGACATATCAGCCGTAGGCGTTGGGCTTATTAGCACACAGCCTAGTGGACCAGCGCTTGCCAATTTAGCAGGCAGCTTAGCTGCACTCGCGCCGGGTGATAGCATAATAGTGACCAGTACGGTGGCCAGCCAGCTTTTGGCCCAGCGCGATATAAGCCTTCCCAGTGATGTGCATGTTTTTGCTGTGGGCAGTAGCACAGCCAAGGGTTTACGTGACATGGGCTATCAAGTAATAGTACCGCCCGTTCCTACCACTGAAGGCTTGTTAAGCTTAACGCCACTTAGTAAGGTTGATGGGCATAAGGTGGTTATTATAAAAGGTGAAGGGGGGCGTCAAGATTTGGCCCGCCATCTTAACCAGCGGGGCGCATCCGTTTACTTAGCAGATATTTACCATCGGATAAAAATTGCTCCCCCAAAAGCCACACAAGAGTGGCAAGCAAAGCAGATTCGTTGCATCATTGCTACCAGTGGTGAATTGATAGATACGGCCTTTGAGCAGTTCGATCCTAAGTGGCTTCAGTCTTTACCTTGGATTGTAGTGAGCCCACGAACTGAACAAATTGCCGCTAAACACGGTATAAACACTATATTTGTCAGCGATGACGCTAGCGATCAGGCACTTATTCGCCGTGCCAAGGAATATTTGGAGCATTAAATGGCAGACCAATCAGATACAAACAAGGCTTCAGACAACAAGCCAAAAGAGCAGGCTCAAGAGAAAGCAAAGAGCGTTGAGCCGCAAAAAGCGAGCGCCCAAGAAAAGCCTCAAGCGACCGATAAAGCGGTTGAAAGCAAATCTAGCACCGTTATTACGCCTGCTCCGCCAAAGGCCGAAACGAACACAGCAAATCCTAAAAAGAGTTCTACAGCTCCCTTAAAAAGCGACAACAAAGTGAAAAAGACCACCAGCACAAGCGATAACTCTGACAATCATGCAACGTCAAAAGCAAACAATGGCGCAAACCAAAAACCCGCAAAAACAGGTTTTCTATGGTTTGTAACTATCATCAACTTACTGATTTTATTGTTGATAATAGCGGCAGCTTATTGGGGCTGGACACAATGGGAAGGGCAAAAACAAAGCCAGCAAGCTCGTCAAAGTGAGCAGCAAGATATTCTCAATCGTCAGGCACAGCAGAATTTGTCTATTACTGATGAAGTAAAAGAGCAAAATAGCCGCCTAGAATCTCAGTTGCGCAGCGTCAGTGAAGAATTACAAAGTGTCAATCAAGCCTTGCAAGGCGCACGAGATGATGCTCAAGCAGCGAACGAACAATCTTTAGCGAACAAGCAAACGCTGGGCAGTATCGCCGGGCGTCGCCCAGCAGACTGGCTATTGGCCGAAGCCGACTTTTTAGTACGCATGGCTGGGCGTAAATTATGGCTAGAGCACGACCTAAAAACCGCAGTAGCTATGTTGCAGTCAGCTGATAGCCGCTTACAAGATTTAGATGACCCAAGTTTGTTGCCAGTACGCGAGCGCTTGGCCAACGATATTCAAACACTCGCTCAAGTGAATCCTGTGTCTGTATCATCGATTGCCTTGCAAATAAGCGCGCTGGTTTCAAAGGTAGATCAACTACCACTGAATACCTTTGAGCGCCCAGACATAGCTACCGAAGGCGGCGAAAACGTTTCCGAGTCAGTAGATGATTGGCAAGCAAACTTATCGCGCGCGTGGGCCGCTTTCACCAAAGACTTTTTCAGTTACAAAAAGAAAGAGACCGACGTGCAGCCTTATATGTCAGCTCAGCAACAATGGCTGGCCACTGAGCAGCTTAAGTTGTCTTTGCTACAAGCCCAAAGTGCAGTACTTAAAGAAAACGCAGCGCTTTATCAGCAGTCGCTACAGAACGCCTTGAGTGCGTTGTCAGAAAACTTTGCCACTGATGATGGCTCAGTACAGCAATTTGAGCAGCGTATAAATGAGCTGAACGAAACCGATATCGAGCGTGTTTACCCAAGTCAGTTCTCATCCGCGCCAGCCCTGCAAGACATTATTCAACAACGTATGGATAATGCCTTCGTCAATGGAGCTAGCCAACCATGATAAGAATTTTAATGGTGTTTGTGGCCTTACTGATTGCCGTATTGATCGGGTCATTAATATTCGACGACAAAGGCTATGTGTTCATTGATTTTGCTGGCTACGTAGTGGAGATGAACGTCTTTTCCATGGCGATCATGACCATCTTAGTCATTGTGGGCTTGCTGCTATTCTCATGGTTAGTCAAGAAGCTCATAATGATTATTTCAGGTTCAAAAAACTGGTTAGGCAACTGGGGAACTCGCAAGAAAAAACGTGCCTTTACCAATGGCTTAATTGCGCTTGCTGAACAAGATTATTTAGAAGCACGCAAGCAACTGGCCAGCATTGAACAAGAAGATTTCGATGGATTGAATTTACTTGCCGCCGCCGAAGCAGAGCTACAATTGCAAAACCCTGAAGGGGCGCAAGAATACTGGCGCTTAGCTACGTCTTACCCTAAATCTGCCTTCGCCGCTAAATTGTGTTTAGTGCGCGATCATTTGCAGAATCAACAGCCCATGAAAGCGCTGGAAATACTCGACGATGTAAACGACAAACAAAAGCGTCAAAAGTCAGTGTTGACCTTACGCGCTCAAGCCTTAGTGCAGGCGGGCAAATGGCAAGAATTAAAAGACCGCTTACCTTCATGGAAGAAAGCCCTTGGCGAGCACTATGAACACTATATGCAGTTAGCGTCATCGGGTAACTTTGCTGAAATTGCGAGTAAAGAAGGGGCTAATCAGCTTAAAGAAAACTGGCATGCATTGCCTAAATCAACCCGCCGCGATCCAGCCTTACAAGCCGCATACGTGAAGCAGTTGATTGACCAAGGCATGCATATCGATGCAGAAGCCGCACTCGGTGAGTACCACAAGAACAAACCTCATCCTATGCTATTGCCGCTTTATAAAGAGTTACGTTTATCACACCCAACCACAGCATTAAAACAGCTAGAGCAGTGGTTAAAAGTAGACGACATGAATGTAGAGTTGTTGTCTACTTTAGGCACGCTGGCCTATCACGCCAATGATTTAAGTTTGGCGGAAAAAGCGCTAAGCAAAGCCATTAAATTAGGCAATCGTCAGCAAGACATATTGCTACTGGCGAAGATAAAAGAGTCACAACAAGACGACCAACAAGCGTTGGCACTTTATAAACAAAGCTTGGCTCAACCTAACGCATTATCTAAAGCGGAGTAACATGAAACACATAATATCAAAGGCGAAATGGCTACTAACCATTTCGCTTTTTTTTGCCAGCAGCACACACGTACAAGCACAAACACTCAGTACCGCCCCTGCTTTTGAAGTGGTGGTATTAGGTGACAGCGGCGGCATTGAAGATGGCAACCTAAGTGCGTTCTTATTACGCTCGCTCACTGAACCTAACTATGTCGCACTAGATGCCGGCACCTTAGTCAACGGAATAAATCAGAGCATTAAACAAGGTGCTTTTGACGATTTAGCTATAAAAGAAGGTGATAAATGGGGCAAAGCCGGCACGATATTGCGCCAGCACGTTAAAGGCTATTTATTAAGTCATGCCCACCTTGATCACATTAACGGCATGCTCGTGGCTTCACCTGAGGACAGCAAAAAAAGTATTTATGCCCTAGCATCCGTTAACACCATGATTGGCGAAACCTATTTTAACGGTAAAGCTTGGGCCAATTTTAGTGATCGCGGTATTCCCCCCTTACTGAATAAATACCACGTGGTTGACTTACTACCTGGCAAAGCCACCCCCATTGCCGATACACATCTAAGCGTGACCGCATTTAGCCTAAGCCACCCTGTGGAATCAAGTGCATTTATAATTGAACACGGCGATGATATGTTCGTGTATTTTGGTGATACTGGGCCAGATATAGTGGAAAAACAGGGTAAGTTAGACGCCATATGGACATACTTAGCCAAACAGGTAAAACACAAAAACCTTCGAGGCATGATTATCGAAACGTCCTTTGAAAACGAGCGCCCCCACAACCTTTTGTTTGGTCACCTAACGCCAGCACTTCTAATGGGTGAGCTAAGTAACTTTGCAGATAAAATAGGCGGTGAGCAGCCACTTAAAGGCCTTAATGTGGTAATAAGCCACATCAAATACTCCCTAGCAAAGAACGTTGACCCAAGAGCTAAAATTACTCAGCAGTTGAACGAGGGCAATGATTTGGGCTTAAATATTATTATTCCCCAGCAAGGGCAAAAGCTTCAGTTTTAACGGGCTATTTCGTGCTAAACACCTGATATTCATGACGCATAAAAAAGCGTATCGATTAAAATCAATACGCTTTTTTTGTGCTTGTTATTTATGTTGGCGAGTTACGTTTCGTGCTTATTTGTATAAAGGCACTAATTACAAACATAGCTCTCTAAGGGGAATGGTCGCAGCGCCGATTGAAACCGGGTGTTTCTGCACACCAGACACAACAATTTTCGGCATAGGGCGTTTAGCCCCGCGTCTGAACTGCGCATACACATCGATACGTGGAATAACCATTTCTGCCAGTTCTTTCGGAATATGCCCACCTAGAATAATCGCTTCGGCATCCAGCAATGCAGAGCAACAGGTGGCGACTAAATCAAAAGAGTCTTGAACTTTAAATATCCACTCTTCAACACCCGGCCAATCTGGGTCAAACTCTTCATGCAGGTTGTAAATCGAGCTAAATTTGACGCCGTTTTTCTTCAATATGCGCTTTAATAACTCCAGATTCGGGTGGGCGTAAATTTTCGAGGGCAGCATGTCACCTAGCTCGCCCGCGTTTCCATAGGTTCCACGCAGCACTTCTGTATTCGTTACCACGCCGCCGCCAAACGCTGATGACACAAATAAGTAAACAAAGTTTTTATACTGACGGCCTACCCCTGCCACACCTTCACCAGCAGCCGCGCCTGTGCCGTCGTTCACAACCCAAGTGGGTAACTTAAAGTGATTAGAAATAATGTCGACGATATCCACTTGCGACCACTCTTCTAACATGTGGTGGGTGTTCATCTTGCCGTCCATTGAGCTGAAGAAGCCTGAAATGCCTACCCCCATTCCGAGCACGCGGGTATCGTCCAATTTACACTCTTCGCTTAACGCCTTGACTAAGGCTTCGGCCGCCTCGAGCGCATGAGCAATACTCATGTCGTCCATTTCACTAAACTTAGTCGCGATAACGTTTCCGGCGAAGTCCATCACCGCCACGCCAATCGCATCAAGTAAAATAGAAACCCCAAAGGTGTAGGCATAATCTGGGTTTAGCTCGATGCCAAAACCAGGCTTACCTTTGGGATTAGGGATCATTTCCTCGGTTTGGCGTAACACATGAGACTGGGTTAGCCCTTTTAATAACCGAGATACCGTTTGTTGAGGAATTTTAGTCGCAGCGACTAACTGACTCTGAGTGACGCGCTTATCCCAAAAGACAATCTTAATAATATCACGCTCAATATCTTGAAATAGCTTACTGCCCTTACCTAGGGTAAAGCCTGAGCGTAAATACTGACTGTTATCGATTGAAAACATCTGAAACACATCTACCTTAAATCGCTATAGCCTATTTCAAAGCCTTGAAAAGAACAAGAGTCTATCCAGTAAACACCTTTTAATTCACATACATAAACAGAAATAAGCGCATATACCACAGCCTTACTTCCCTTGCTGCCACTCAGTGACTTAACAGCCTATATTTATTCGGCTATTCGATGATTATCGCCCTAAAGTCATTCACGTTGGTGTTTGTTGGGCCGGTTATCACTAAATCATTAATAGCACCGAAAAACCGATGACTGTTGTGCGAGGCCAAAAGCTCAGTTGCACTGACACCCGCAGTAGCTGCTCGGTCTAAGGTAGTGCTATCGATATAGGCGCCTGCAACATCTTTACTGCCATCCACACCATCTGTATCACACGCCATAGCAGAAATACCTTCAACGCCATTAAGCTCTAGTGCTAAGGCCATCAAATACTCTTGATTTGGGCCACCATCACCGTACTCTTTGCCAACAGTAACAGTCAGTTCGCCACCAGAGAACAGCATCACTCGCTCGCCATTGGCTCTGCATTGTAATGCGTGTTGTGCATGAGCTTTGGCTACGTCTCGTGCTTCGCCTTGAATATCATAACCAAGCACTTTCGTGCTCCAGCCTTGTTTCTCAGCCACCTTAATAGCAGCATCAATGGCGTGTTGTGCATTGGCAACAATGTGATACTCACTCGGCGCAGAATCCGATGGTGTGACCTCTGGCTTAGCTAAATATTTAGCGATACTGCCAACGGGTGTCCAATTGTATTTTTGTAAAATGGCCGCCGCTTGCGCCTTGGTCGAGGGGTCAGCGATCGTTGGGCCCGATGCGATATCAGCGGCGTTATCGCCCACCACATCTGAAATTATCAAGGTCACATGCTTCGATTTTGCCGCAGCAGCAAGTCTGCCGCCTTTCACCAAAGACAGTTGCTTACGCACTGTGTTTATCTCATCAATGCTGGCGCCACTTCGCAGCAAAAACTGATTCAACTCCTGCTTATCGCTAAATGGAACATCGTCTACGGGTAGGCACATCAAAGACGAACCACCACCAGAAATTAAAAACAAGATTGGCGTAGTAGCAGGCGTGTCGAGTACTAAATCGAGCAAGGTTTTACCCGCCACCAAACTGTTGTTGTCTGGGGTGGGGTGATTTGCCGTTAACACTTCAATTTTGCCCGTATCCCCGGCACTTTCGTAACCATAACGGGTAACAACAGCGCCGTAGCATTTGTCCCCTAGCACTCGATAAGTTTCTGCGGCCATTTCGGCGGCGGCTTTACCCGCCCCCACCACACAAATGCCATTACTGGTATCAAGTTTACTTAGCTGCTCAGCCATGCAAGCACTGGGCTTACAGGCGGCAACAGCTGTGTTAAATAAATCGAGAAGAAAAGCGTGATATTTCATTATTTAACCTTAAACAAACGCGGTTGGAATATATAAACAAAAAGCAATCATGGCAGCGAACATACCAAGTAAAAGCACTATGTCTTTGGTGGTTAAAATAGACATAGCCTCCTGCCCTGAGGCACTGTGTTCTTCGCTTGGCTGATAGGTGAAAGGTTTAACTTTACTCATTACTACCGCCATCACAATGGTCACTACAAAGCCGATGAAGTTCCACCAGAACCAGAATATTTCAGGAGCAATGAGCGAAATCAGTAGATTGAAAAGCACACCACTAATAAGACCAATATTCACATGTAATCCTGACGTGCTCTTCGTCAGTACTGCCAATAAGAACACCGCTAGAATTGGGCCATAGAACAAAGAACCCACTTTGTTAATCGCTTCGATAATCGTAGGTGCAATGTTGCCCGCATACAGTGATAACACCAAGGTGATAGCACCCCACACTAAGCCCATATATTTGGCGAGTTTTAAATAACCGCCCTGACTTAGCTCTTTATTGGTAATACGGCAGTAATCTTCAATAGTAACCGCTGACAAAGAGTTAATTGCCGAGCTAAGAGATGACATAGCAGCGGCCAAAATAGCCACAACCAATAAACCGATTAAGCCATGGGGTAAGTAGTTCAGAATGAACATCGGCATCATCCAATCCGGATTATCCGTTGGAATTTTTGCCATAAAGCTTGGTTCAGTCATAGCCAGGGTGCCGACAATCAAACCTGAGAAGCAGTACAAAATAGTAATAGGGAAGCGAATAACGCCGTTGGCTAAAATCATATAACGCAGGTTATCTGGATCTTTAGCCGACAATGCCCGTTGTGCTTGAGTTTGGTCACAACCATAATACGACGCGTAAAGCACCACACCACCGAAAATCATTGGCCAGAAGCCAAAACCGTCACCACTGAAACCAAACGAATCGAATTTAACCGCTTGTAGGCGGTCGGTGTCTACGTTGGCAACAAATGCATCAACCCCACCTAGGTAGTATAAGCCGTAGCCGATACACGCTACCGTGCCTAAAATAATGATCACCATTTGAATGGCATCACCGTAAACTACTGCTTTCATACCACCTTGCAGCGAATATAAAACGGTGATCACACCGGTTAATAAAATGGCTTGCCATGCTTCGATACCCATGGTGCCTTGCAGAATAAGAGACACTGCATAAATCATAATGCCGGTAGCGAACGCCCGGCTAAATTGAAACACGATACTGATCAACACGCGGGTTGAGCGGCCAAAACGCACTTCTAAATAATCGTAAATACTGACAATCCCAGCGCGATAAAGCTTGGGTAAAATAGTCGCAAGAAGCAGGATCATTGCTAAAGGCACGCCTAATTCATAAGACAGCCATTGCATTCCCCCACCTTCACGCAACCCCACAAATGCGGGGGCAGAAATAAAACTAATAGCAGAAAGCTGAGTGGCCATGACCGACAACGCCAAGGGTTTCCAACCTAGACTTTTTCCACCCAGAAAGTAGTCACTTTTATTTGTCTGTTCTCGCAGCATAAATCCCATGACTAATAAAGCCACCAAATACAATGCAACAACCAAAAAATCTAGAGTATTCATAATTTTATTCACATGTCTGCACGAACGTAAACCATACCGCTGGTGCTACTAAATTAAAAGAACGGTGAATAGTTGCCCACTGAGATATTTTCCAGTGGGCAAGCTATTCAACCTAAATGGTGCAAGCAGGCACCCATACACACAAACTCATGTTAGAAATCATATCTTGCCGTTAAGCTCACGCGGCGCGGTAACACTGGGCGACCAATGAAGAAGTCTCCGCCTGATACCTGACTGTTGCCTTGGCGCGGCGAACCTTCAGTAATACCGTCAGTGTCGAACAAGTTCCACACGCTAACGCCCACTCGTATTTGCTGGTCGTTATCTAGCTCGAAGGAGTAACCGGCGCTTAAGGTAGCAATAGTATGGCCGTCAAGCTCAACAGAGTTATCGTCGTTGGCATAAGCATCACCGAAGTAGCTCAAGCCTAAACGCGCATCAACAAACCCGTTGTTGTAAGACACTGCAAGGTTACCCGAGAACTCAGGCTGTCTTCTTGGCTGCTTACCCACGTTCGCACCTTCACTAAACTCAGCATGTTGATAAGTGATGTTACCTTCAAGGATCACTTCATCTGTCATATTCCAGCGAGTAATAATTTCAGCACCTGTGGTTTCAGTAGATTGCTGTTTAACCACTTCAAGCAAACCGCCAGAGCCGTCATTTTCAAAATCCACCGAGCGACGATTATCCAAGTTTGCCAAGAACAGAGACGCATCTATGTACAAATCTTTAGGGAAGTATTTGAAACCAATCGCGCCTAGGGTGATATCTTCGCCCTCATAGCTTTGTGGCTCGCCATTATCGTTAAAAGTGATACTTCTGATTTGTGGGAAGAAATACCCTCTTGAAGCATTGGCATAAAGGTTAATGTCTTGGTCGTCCAACTTGTACAACAATGCTGCTGAGAACGCCGCTTCTGTGGTTCCCACTTCACCGTAGGTGAAACGCCCATTACCTGTGGTATTAACCTGTAAGTTTGGCGCTAAAGAGGGGTCATCATTGACCACAACCACTTCACTGCCTTCTGACTTCGTTGTACCTTCTGCACGCTCAATACGCGCACCCACATCAATTGCCCATTGGTCATTTTCCATTTGGTCAGTGACGTAAAATGCCATGCGCTTGCTGGTCAAATCTTTGTTGGTATAACTAGTGCCTGGCCCTACAACGCCGTTTTTAGAATATTGAACGGTTTCGCCCGCATCATTGGTGAATGATAAATCAACCAAGCGTGCATTTTCGCCATTGCTGAAATCAGCTAAATAGCTAGAAATAATGTTGTAATCCATTTGCGATGAATTAATGAAGAAGGTACCAATGTTCACCGTGTGGTCGAAACCACCAGCTTCTAACTCGCCAGTTAGGTTGAACTCAGTACTGAAGAAATCTCCGTCGCGCTGACGATCCAATAAACGGTTACCAAACAAGACGTAATCATCTGGTAAAGCATTGCCTGTTTCAGACCAAGTGTAGTTCGCTGTACCTAGGGCACTTAGTACGTCGCCGTTCGCCGTACGGCCTAGGTTATTCACATACCCTTCTTGGGTTTCAGGTGTGTTGGCAATACCGTCACCATCCAAGAACAAGTTGAACTGGTGATCATAACTGCCGACTTTGGCTTTACCTGCTAAACGCCAGTTATCCGTTAAGTCTTTTTCAAAATCAACGCCGAATGAGCCACCTTCGGTTTTCACCCCATCGCGGATCGGTGATTCATAAACGCCGTCAGCGGTTTGATAGCTCAAGTCTGCTGCTGCAACAGTTTGTGCAACGTAAACGGTCTCGCCGTCATTACCGGTCAAGCGCTCGCGGCTATCGCCTTCAAGTGGTAAAGGCAGGAAGAACTGAACTTGGTCATCGATCATTTGACCGTGAAATGTAATATGGCCATCGTCGAATTCTTTACGAATGTTACCTCTAAGTTGGTAACCCTTGGTTTCTAAACCTGTTTCTAAAGGGCCTTCATCATAACGATAGAAACCAGAAATCGCGTAATAGAGGTTTTCATCGCTAGAAAGCGCACCACTGTTAAAGAAGTCTGTTCTAACACGACCTTCTTCGGCCACTTCTACTTGCACTGTGGTTTCTGGATCATCACTGCCCTTACGAGAAATATAGTTAATGATGCCAGCCACTGAACCTGGTCCAAACAAGTTAGATACACCACCACCGACATACTCAACTCTTTCGATGCCAATGTCAGGACGGTAGTAAACATCTTGTGCCGATGATGTCATGCCAGATTGAAAGGCAGGCATGCCGTCATAGTTAAGTGGGGTGAATTGAAATTGCCCGCCAGAAGGTAAGCCGCGAACGAATGCGTTAGTCGCTACTTCACCACCGCCACCTTCTACTTTAATACCGGGAACACTCATGAGTATGTCAGCTTGACTTGAGAAGCCAGTATTCGCTATTTGCTCCTTGCCAATCAGCGTGGTCTTCGCTGGGGTGTCGGCTTCCGTACGTGCAACGCTAGAACCGGTAACAATAATGTTTTCATATTCGTCATTATCAGGGGTTTCTGTGTTTGCTTCTTGAGCCATTAAGGGCGTAGCAAATAATATCGAAACTGCGCAGGCAATAGGTGTCATTTTCATGGTGTTCTCCAACTCTTTTTAAGATGGTCAATGTCAATGGTGTGTTCGTCTTAGATGAAGCGAACGTTTAACTAATGTTATTAATTTGTTACTTCGAGATTGATTTAAACACACAAAAAAAACATTTACAACCCATAATGGGTGCTTTAAGATTCAATTATCGTCGATTAACCCAAAAAGAGCACCCGTTATGACTACCAATGTAAATCAAGTACATGCTTTAGAGACTGCTGCATTAATCAAAAAAGCCCAAGAGACACTCGTCGCCAATGATTTAGGCGGTTACACAGTACCGACTCATGGCTTGTACCCTTTTCAATGGAACTGGGACTCTGCTATTACAGCGTTAGGCTGGAAGCATTTCGACGAACCACGCGCTTGGCAGGAAATAGAAGTGTTATTCGATGGTCAGTGGGATAACGGCATGGTGCCACATATACTCTTCCATCAAGATTCAACCACTTACTTTCCTGGGCCAGACATTTGGGGCTCAGATAAGCGTGTTAAAAGCACCTCTATTTCACAGCCGCCTGTGGTAGCCACTGTGATGAAAGACATGCTAGATTCCGCCGACGACAAAGCCTTTGCGACTGAAAAGGTTAAATCGCTGTTCTCAAGCTTAGTTGACTATCACCTGTGGTGGTATAAAGAGCGCGATCCCCTGAATACCGGTTTAGTTGTGAGCTATCACCCGTGGGAATCAGGCATGGACAACAGCCCAGCCTGGGATGAAGCCCTTAATGATGTACCTTGCGTGGATTGGGAATATGAGCGTCGTGATTTAGGCCATGTAAATTCGGCTCAGCGCCCACATAAAAGTGAGTACGATCGTTTCCTTTTCTTGGTCGACTTCTTCAAAAAGCATAAATTCGACAGCGAAATTATCTTCAACGAGTGCCCTTATAAGATAAACGACGTGGGTATCATCTCGATATTGCACCGAGGCAGTAAAGATATACTCGCTTTGGGTGAAACTTTAGGTATTGAAGATGCGCGCTTAGATGTTATCGCTCAGCGTATTGCGCTTACCGAAAGTGCGATTAACACCTTATGGTGCCCTGACGCCGAATATTTTTATTGCCGCAACGTATTAACCGACACGTTATGTAAAGTACGTACCTCGGCCGGTATGTTAACGGTGTTTGCTGGCTTGGCTGATGAAAAACAAAAAGACATTTTGAACAGCAAAGCTAAGCAGTGGAACGAAGCAAGTCAGTTTTGTATGGCCTCAACACACCCAGAAGAAAGCCGCTACGAGCCACAGCGCTATTGGCGCGGGCCTATCTGGTTGCATATCAACTGGATGATCGCCCTAGGCTTTGAAGCAGAAGGCTTCCAAGAAACGGCTGATAAACTTCGAAACGATTGCCGCGCATTAGTCGATTTGTCAGGCTATTACGAATACTTCAACCCTGAAACGGGCGAAGGCTGTGGTGGTAAAGACTTCTCTTGGACTGCCGCTATCGCGTTGCACTGGTTGCTGTAAAAGTACCGAGGAGATATCAATGATGAATGATAACCCAGCCTTTCATGATCCGGAGTTTTTAACCGGTCATATTAGCGACACGCTTAAATTTTATGAAAGCAACGTAGACGACCCCAACGGTGGCTTCTACCAAAACTTTTTAGACAATGGCGAGGTGTACGACAAAGGCACGCGCCATTTGGTTAGCTCTACACGTTTTGTGTTTAATTACGCCCGCGCCTATCAAGAATACCGCACGCCTAAGTACCTAGAGCGGGTTAAATCTGGTATTGAATTTATTCGCCGCGCTCACTTTCGCCCTGAAACAGGTGGCTATAACTGGTTGCTTGATGTGCAAAACGGTGACATCACAGTAAAAGACCAAACCAATCATTGCTATGGCTTTGCCTTCGTCATTTTAGCTTACAGCTGGGCCTTACGCGCCGGAATTGAAGAAGCTCGCGAATTCCTAAATGAAACATGGAATACCATGGAGCAACACTTCTGGGACCCACAAGCCGGTTTATATAAAGACCAATGCAATAGCGATTTCAGCGTGTGCGATAACTACCGTGGGCAAAATGCCAACATGCACACCTGCGAAGCGTTAATTGCCGCCTATGAAGCCAGTGGCGAGCACCGTTTTCTTGAGCGCGCTACTGCCTTGGCTGACAAGATGACTAACCAACAGGCGGCCCTAATGGGTGGTTTGATTTGGGAGCATTACGACCTTAACTGGCAAGTTGATCTTGAATACAACAAAGACGACCCGAAGAACCTGTTTCGTCCTTGGGGTTTTCAACCTGGCCACCAAACAGAATGGGCTAAGCTGTTGTTATTTATTGCCAAGCACGATGCCCAGCCTTGGCTTATCGAACGGGCCAAAGCCTTATTCGATGAATCACTTGCGGTCGCATGGGATAAAGAACATGGCGGTATTTTTTATGGCTTTGCACCAGATATGAGCATTTGCGACAACGAAAAATACTTTTGGGTACAGGCAGAAACAATGTGCTGTGCAGCCTATTTACACCATCATACTGGCGATGCTGCGTATCTAGACTGGTACAACAAAATTTGGCAATACTCGTGGCAGCACATGGTTGATCATCAATACGGTGCTTGGTTCAGAATACTGACCCACGACAATCAGAAAATAGATGAGCTAAAAAGCCCCATCGGTAAAACGGATTACCACACTATGGGCGCTTGTTACGATGTACTGGAGCTAATACGTCTTCACCCGATGGCGTAACAGCTTTATAAAAAATCACGCAAGCGTAAAAGAGCAGTACTAGCCTGCATGAAACACTCCCTCCCCTGGGGCTTCATGCGGGCTTTTTATTGTATGCGACTCACACCTTGCAGCAAAAGATGTTGCTGTGCATTGCTAGCACTGCAAGGCACAGTGTGCACCTCACTCACTAAATTCTACACGCTAAACTTATCCCACGGCCCGCGAATGGCCAAGGTTTTAGTAGGTGAATAAAGATTAACAAATAACACTGAACCATCTGGTGAAAAACACGCCCCAGCCAATTCAGTTTGCATGTGTAAACGGGCAAAATCGTACACTTCGCCTTGGGGAGTAACGCCGCGCAGGTGATTATCTACCACGTCTGTGTACTGATCTTCGCACACCAAAAGATGACCGAACGGCGTAACGGTTAGGTTGTCACCGAAGTTATACAATGAAGCGTCTTCGCTTTGTAAGAACAACTGCAATCTGCCTGGTGCATCTTTCTCTTGCGCTTGGCCCTCAAAACTCGAAGGTTGATAACGCATAATCTGCCCTAACAGTTTGCCACCACCATTAGTGCAGCAAAAATACAATTCGTTGTCTCCCCAATGGATCCCTTCGCCACGGGCAAATACTGCAGCCCCGTCTTTGTAGCCTCTTGCGCGTAAGTCATCTTCTGGGCTTTCTGGGTTATCTAGGTTTATCCACTGGGCTTGCATCCATTGTTGCAAGGGCATTTTGTCTGTTTCCCAGTTACGGGTATCGAAACCTTCGCTGCCGTCAACGTCTTTAAGCACCAGGGCTTGAAGCTGCCCACCTTGGGCTAGTTGGCCGCGCTGATTAGGAATAAAGCGATAAAACAAGCTGTCGCCGCGATCTTCCGTTAAGTACACAATACCCGTTCGTGGGTCGACCGCCGCCGCTTCATGATTAAAGCGCCCCATAGCGGTTAACGGTTCAGGTTTAATTAGCCCCTGTGCTGAGGCTGGTACTTCAAAAATATAACCATGGGCTTTAGTCACCCCCGAATCCGCTTTCATCACAGACTCTTCACAGGTTAACCATGTATTCCAAGGCGTTACACCACCCGCACAATTTCGCACTGTGCCCACCAAGGTCAAGAATTGCTCTTCAAGGGTTTGCGTTTTCAGGTTATACACCAGCTTACTGGTGCCCCCAGGCAGGGCTACACCATCACTATTGTGATCATACGCCAAGCTGCTTTTGTGCTGCTGCAAGCTCTGCTCTGCGTTGGCTAAGTGCCGTGGATGCAGCTCATGATTACGAATAAGTGCAACGCGCTCATCGTCTAAGGCGAAACAACCCATGCCATCGGCTCTATCTGGTACCGTGAAGCCATCAGCCATTTCATCACCCAATTTAGAAATAACCTGATAAGTAAAGCCTGCGGGTAAATCCAGCATCTTGTTAGGGTCTGGTAGTAAAGGCCCAAAACCAGATGCACTGGCCAGCAAAGAAGCTGCGTTTACTTTTCCAAAATAACTTGCCGTTAAACCACCAAACGCCAACGCACTTGCGCCCAAAGTAAACTGTCTTCTTGTCACCATAATCTTGCCTAAAACGTTGAAATGAACCTAAACATCAAATGTTATGTTATCACATAATAACATTTATATTGTTCGCTAATACTGTTAAAGCGTGATTATAAAAGGCGAATACCACAGCAATATGACAAATAGGGTTAAACCCCAAGCGCGATAAAACGAAAAAAACGCCCGCGGTAAAACAACTACAACAATAAAACCAAATAACAGTGGAAAATGCGCTGTATTTCATTAGAATCAGCGCTCACAAAATGAAGCACCCGTAGCTCAGCTGGATAGAGCGCTGCCCTCCGGAGGCAGAGGTCGCGCGTTCGAATCGCGCCGGGTGTACCATCTCTATATTCTAAGATATCTATTACCTTACAAACTTATTACGCCTGTAAATTTATCACCATTGTGCACCCTGCCGAGGCGAACGCGTCCGTTCGACAAAATTGTCTGGAACAATTTTGGACATGCGCAGCATGGTCGCGAAGCGACGAAGCACATGGATGTGCTGAGCAATCCTCTCGGGTGCGCCATTATTCCTTCGATGATATAAAACCGCTCAAACCTGCATTCTCATTTAAATATATCCACCGAACGGACCCAAAAGGTGAGAGCCTCTGTGGTTCGACTAAAACGTCGGGAACGTTTTAGGACAGCTTTAGCTGGTCGCGAAGCGACGACCGCCAAGGATGGTGGGAGCAATCCTCTCGGGTGCGCCATTATTCCTTCGACGATATAAAACCGCTCAAACCTGCATTCTCATTTAAATATATCCACCGAACGCACTCGAAAGGTGAGAGCCTCTGTTAGGTTCGACTAAAACGTCAGGAACGTTTTAGGACATGCGCAGCATGGTCGCGAAGCGACGACCGCCAAGGATGGTGGGAGCAATCCTCTCGGGTGCGCCATTTTTAAAGACCTGCAAGCCACATCAAGAAAAGCATTTTATTAAAAACTAACTCTGTGTAGCAAATATGTAGCAGACTTTGAGAAGGTTGGTTTATATTTTGCCACCAGATTCAAGCCCATCTCTATTGGGATGTGGGCTTATTGGCTGCGTTAACAAATCGAAACATTCGCTTTCGCTAGTGCCTTTAATCGCATTAATAAATTTGGACCTAATCGGATTATGTCTTTTGAAGACTTCCATCCAAACGCTGAAATACCCGGTAGTAACCATTAATTTCACTATGCAGCCTTCGATTACCTGATTTAATGTATTTGCTTCAAAGTCTTTTAGGGAATCTAAAGCTAAGAGATAAGCGTTGATTCGCTGCTTTCTCCGGTCTTTTGATGCCTTCGACCCATCTGAGCCAATTCCAGCATTTAAACCTAATAAATTTATCGTTTGTAAAGCAATATTTTGTTGCTCATTACTCATTAATTTATTCGGAACTGCTCTTCCCCTACATATGTAGATACTTTTTATTCAATCCGACTATTAACTTACTCGATTTCTAACTATAAAGTTTTTACAAGGTCAGAGGAAAATCGGCTTATTGTTAAAAGAGCAATAGCTTATATATATCGACAGGATTTAGCTTTTTCATTCTAAAACTTTTCTCCTAAGCAGAATCTGCCGCAAGAGAGATACGCTCAAAACTTTTGACTGCTTGACGGCCCTTTTCAGCATACTTTCGTTACTAGAATCCCTTTATACTGATTGTGGAAAAATTAACCGCCGACAAAAAAAGTTGAAATTAAATCAAGTAAAACAAATGGATAGGATAATTTTTTTGCCGTTGACCAGAGACTACATTGGAGAAGAACACTCATGAATAAAAAACATACATTAACTATATCGGTGCTCGCTGGCGCCGTTTCAGCCGTATTGTCATCTACTGTCAACGCACAAACATCACAAGAGCAAGAAGATGTTGAAAAAATTGAAGTAGTACAGCAACGTCAGGCATACCGTGGTGATGTACCATTAAAATCAATACCACAAAATATTGATGTGGTCACCGCTGAACTACTTGATGACCTTGGCGTCAATGATTTACAAAACGCCCTTGATTTTACCAGTGGTATCGCCCGGCAAAATAGTTTTGGCGGCATGTGGGACAGCTTCGCCATTCGAGGATTCGCTGGCGATGAAAACCTGCCTGGTGGCTATCTTGTCAATGGCTTCAGTGCAGGCCGTGGCTACAGCGGTCGCCGTGAAACCTCAAACATTCAGTCGATTGAAGTGATCAAGGGGCCTGGCTCGGCGCTGTACGGTCGCAGTGAACCCGGTGGTACCATTAATATCATTACCAAGAAGCCGCAATTTTCCGAAGAAGGTTACATTCAGGCAACAATTGGCAGCTATGACCTGTACCGTTTAGAAGGCGACTATACTAACGAATTAACACCAGACTTAGCCTTTCGTGTAAACGGCGCTTATGAAGATGCAGGAAGCTTCCGTGATATTGTTGAGACCAAGAAAATATCAGTGAGCCCTTCGATTCTTTATAATATTTCTGACAAAACTAACATAGCTTATGAGTTGGAATATCTCGATCAGGAGCTGCCTTTCGACCGCGGAGTTATTGTTACTAACAATGAGTTCGGTGACGTGCCTATCGACACCTTCTATGGTGAGCCAGCAGATGGCCCTATTGAGATTGACGCTACTGGCCACCAAATAACCCTCCAACACGAGCTTGCCGGCGGGTGGAACTTACTTGCAGGCTTGAGTTACCGCGAATCCAGTTTTGAAGGTTTCTCTTCTGAGGTTGAAGTGGGCGGCCGTCAGCTAGTGGGTACGGAAGGTTTCGAAGAAACGGTTAACCGTCGACGTCTCTATCGAAACTATGAAAGCGAAGACTTAGCAGGTCGAATAGAATTTAGCGGTACCTTTGACTTGGCTGGTATGGCTCATCACATTCTTATTGGTGCTGACGCCTACAAATACACGTTAGATATTACTCAGGATCGCTGGCGTGTTGCCTGGGGAGTGAACGACACTACTTATTCGGTCAATAAATACAACCCTGTTTACGGGCAGGACTTACCAAGCCTATCTCCAACGCGCTTCGACACCGAAGACCAAGATTCTGTAGGCGTTTATATTCAGGACCAAATTGACATTACAGATAAGTTCAAGATTCAGGGCGGTATTCGTTTCGACGACTTCGAGCAGGATTTCGAGTCCTATTTATCAGGTCAGGTGACCAGTCAGTCACAGACAGCCACCAGCCCACGGGTTGGTCTGGTATATGAGGCATCCGAGCGATACACTCTTTACGCAAGCTATTCTGAGGGTTTCCGTCCTAACTCAGGTTCTAACTTTGATGGCGAAACATTCGAGCCGGAAGAAAGTAAATCCTATGAAGCAGGTGTAAAATTCGCCACAAGCGACGAGAGTATCACCGGTACCGTTTCATTTTTCCGCGCCGAAAAATCTAACGTTTTAGCTGCAGACCCAAACCCCGAGCATTCCGGCTTTTCCGATACCGTCGGCGAGGCTGAAAGTCAGGGCGTAGAAGTTGATTTAACGACTATGCTCGGTGACGACACTATGCTAACCGTCGCCTACGCTTATGTAGATGCAACCACCTCAAACTCTATCGTTAATGCTGACTGGGGGGTGGAAATTCCAGCTGGCACCCAGTTGCTAAATATTCCCAAGAACAAACTTAACCTGACTGCGATCCACTATTTAAATGTCGCTGGAAAGGATTCCAAGCTTGGCGCAAGCTTAACCTATGTGGATGACCGCCCAGGGGAGTTAATTGATCCCGATTACGTGCTGCCGTCTTATACGACTGTGCGTCTTTTCGGTTCTGTGAATATTACCGAAGCCTTCAGTATCAATGCTGACATTGAGAACCTGTTTGATAAGGAATATTACGCCAGCTCTTACTCGGCGCTATGGACTATGCCGGGCAATCCCCGTCAGGCAAAACTGAGTGTGAAGTACGCATTCTGATATAACGCAGCCGGACAGTACAATGTCCGGCTTCTTGGAAAATGTTCACCCCAACTGGTAAATCTGATGACTGTTTACCATGATACGGGTAATGTGGAGAAGAACGTTGTATAAGAGGAAATGACCGTGCCCGAAATGAAACTAGATCGTATCGACATCAATATCTTGGCAGAACTTCAGAAAAACGGGCGGATCACTAACACTGATCTCGCTGACGCTGTTGCTCTGTCTCCCAGCCCTTGCCTTGCCAGAGTCAAACGATTAGAAAAAGCGGGCTACATTACAAGTTACAATGCGAAAATTGCATTGAATAAACTCGGTGAAACCGCCACTGTTTTCACTGAAGTTACTCTGACAGACCATCATATGGAAGATTTTGTCAAATTCGAGCGTAAAATCCGCACCATTGACGAAGTGATTGAATGTCACCTTATCAGTGGAGGTTACGATTATCTGCTTAAATTCGTCACCCGAGGTGTAACTCATTATCAAACCCTGATGGAAGAGATTCTCGAACAAGACTTTGGTATCGCTAAATATTTCAGCTATATCGTGTTGAAATCACCTATCGAGAAACTTCACTACCCTCTAACAACCTTGTTTAAACCGGAAAAATAACTTTGTCACTAACACTTGTTTATAAAGGCCCCGCTGAAAGGGGCAAGTGCTGGCAACAAGCCGTAGCTGATACGTTACCCGAAATACGCTGGTTTACCTGGCCGGACGTACCCGACCCCCAAGCTGTAGATGCGTTCATTACTTGGACCTTGCCAAAAGACTATCAAACACAATTTCCTAATCTCAAAGCAATTTTCTGTGTAGGTGCCGGTGTCGATCAGCTCGCGCCAGCATCCCTTTCTCCTGGGATCAGGTTAGTTCGTATGCTAGACCCTTCGATCGCCACACAAATGCAGAGCTATGTACTTAGCGCAGTGATGATGATTCACCGGGAGCAGTTTCGCTATCTGCGTCAGGCAGCACAATCCCTATGGCAGCCTCACCCGGTGAAACTTCCCCACGAGTGTACTGTTACTATTCTGGGTTTAGGGACGCTGGGAAGTAGTGTAGCCCTAATGCTCCAGCAACTTGGCTTTTCGGTACAAGGTTGGAGTCGAAGTCCGAAAACCATTGACGGAGTATCCACGACACACGGACGCGAGGGCTTGAACACCCTGCTACCCAATACGGATATATTGATCTCTCTTCTGCCCCTTACCGACGACACAAAGGGGATCCTTGATTACGATTTGATGAGCCGGCTTCCCAAAGATGCGGCGTTAGTAAATGTCGGCCGAGGCGAGCAACTGGTTAACAATGATTTACTACAACTACTCGACAGCGGACATCTAAGTCAGGCAGTGCTGGATGTGTTTGATCAAGAGCCGTTACCGACCGATCACCCGTTTTGGGCTCATCCCAACGTTCATGTGACGCCTCACATAGCATCAGTAACTCGCAATGACACAGCGGCGCTTCGTCTGGTCGAGAATCTGAAATTATGGATACAGGATGAACCTATGGTAGGTGAAGTCAACAAGGGCCGAGGCTACTAACCCGCTAATTCAATATAAGCGCTAGTGAACAGGCAATGGTCACCGGCGCTTTTTATTACAGCGTTTAGCTATAAACACACACATAGACTTTTTTGTATTTTTCTATTGTGCGCCAAATCCCTTGGAAACCATCCTGCATCAAGAAGGTATCACCGGCCTTATAGGTAACCGGCTCCCCACCCTCCTCAGTAAGTTCTATTAAGCCTTCAATCAGATAGCAAAATTCAAAAAAACCGTTTTTCACCGAACGATTCACGCTCGGTTCGCAGGTCATAACACCCACTTTGATGTTGTCGTTGCCCGCTGCAACGTGTGCCCATTTTTCCAGCAGTGGATTGCCTTCCAATAGGATTGTAGGATCCGCATAGCTTTCGCTGGGTGCTTCAGAAGGATGCTGAACAACAGTTTGTAAACGACGCATAAAAACTCCGAATAAATAAAAGGTTTGCTTTTTGAGTTCACCAAAAAGCATGTTTGTATCACCCAGTATAAATATGCAGCCCCGGCAGCTTACTTCGAATAAGCCTCGCTGCGGGGCATAATTGTGCGCTTGTGGTAGAAATTCAGAAAATTATTACGTCTGGAGTCTCACTTTCGCAAACCAAGGATAGAGCGTAGGTAAAACCACCAATGTCAATAAGGTAGAGCTGATGAGCCCTCCCACAATCACCGCGGCCAGAGGCTTCTGAATTTCAGCCCCAAGGCCATTGGAAAGCAGCATTGGTATCAAACCTAAGGCAGAGGTCAATGCGGTCATGAGCACGGGTCGAAGCCTTGAACTCGCACCGTGTAGAATAGCGTCTGTCGGTCTATTGCTGCCTTTTACTCGCTGATTCAGACTCTCTACCATCACCACGCCGTTGAGCACCGCGACGCCAAACAGCGTAATAAAACCCACCGAGCTTGGAACTGAAAGGTAGTGACCACTGACATACAGCGAGAAAACACCGCCAACAGCTGCCAGAGGAATGTTAATCATAATTAGCGCCACTAACCTGATATTACTAAATGCAAAGTACAATAGTAATGCAATTAGTAACAACGACGCTGGCACCACCAACATCAGGCGCTGCATGGCCCGCTGCTGATTCTCAAACTGCCCACCAATTTGCACCGCATATCCGCCCGGCAACTCAACCTTCGAAGTAATGGCTTCGCGGATGTCACTCACCACGCTGCCCATATCACGACCTTCAACGTTTGCCTGAATCACTACCCGCCGTTGAACATCATCTCTTCTTATTTGCGGAGGGCCTGACTCAATAGCCACGGATGCCACATCTTTCAGTCGGATCCAAGCTCCCTGTGCGCTCAACAGACGCAATTCATTTATAGCATCGATATCGTCACGAAAGGCTTCGTCAAAGCGAACCACAATATCGTATCGTTCATTGCCACTAATAATTTGCCCAGCAGAAACACCTCCAATGCCCTGTTGAACAAGATTCATCACATCTGCTACATCCAGCCCGTAGCGGCTCAGTTGTTTGCGAATTGGACGTATCACCAATTGCGCCTCACCGCTAATTTGCTCTAAGGCTACATCCTGAGTACTGGGAACCGCGGCAACCACGTCGGTAATTTGCTGCCCAAAGTCTGCAAGCACCTCCAGCTCGGGTCCAAACAGTTTTATGGCAAGCTCTGCTTTTACACCGGACAGGAGCTCATCCACACGTGTGGAAATAGGCTGAGAGAAATTAAAAAGCAATCCAGGATGCTGTTCCAGTTTGTGGCTCATCGCCTCCTGCAATGCTTCTCTGTTTGACGCCGTTTGCCATTCATCAACGGGTTTCAACCCGATGTAAATCTCAATGTTATTTACTGGCTCTGGATCGCCGCCAATTTCTGCCCGCCCGATTTTACTAACCGCATAGGTTACCTCTGGAAACGACAGCAGGATCTTCTCCAGCTTTGGAGCAACACCCAGGGCCGTATTGAGACTGGCAGACGGCGCGAGAGTAACCCGCAAATTAATTGTGCCTTCTTCAAGCTCAGGGGCGAATTCGGTACCCAGTTGAGGAATAAGAAGTCCCGTTATTCCCACCAATAAAAGCGCGACACCAATAACGTGGCGACGCCGCTGCATACAAGCTTTAAGCAAACTCGTATAAACCAATTCAAGGCGCTGTAGTACCGGGTTTTTCCGATGTTTTATCGGTCGGGCTTTGAGCAGATATACTGACAATACGGGAACAAAAATTAACGCAACAATAACCGCACAGACCAACGCCAACATGATAGCTATCGCCATGGGCTGAAACAGTTTTGCCTCAACACCTTCAAAACTAAACAATGGCGTAAAGACGACTAGAATAATCAAGCTTGCGAAGAATACCGGCCGTGCAACTTCCTGCGCCGCACTGACAACCAGACCAGAAAGAGCCCCCCCATCCACTTTTTCACCTGACAGTTTCTGGTAGATGTTTTCAACGACCACCACCGAACCATCAACCAACATACCAATAGCAACAGCCATACCTCCCAGCGACATGAGGTTTGCAGAAATCCCTAGGATACTTAGCATAGCCAGCGCCAGCCCGATAGAAACTGGAATAGAAATTAATACCAACAAGGTAGCCCTAACACTCAACAAAAACAGGGCAAGCACGATCACGATAAACAAAAAAGCCATCAACAGCGCATTTACCACGGTGTCCACGGCCTTCCCAATGAGGTCGGCCTGGTCGTAATATGGCTCGAAATGCACTCCTTCTGGAAGTGCATCATTGATCAGCGAAATGCGCTCATTAATCCCCTCGATGGTTGAGTTGGTGTTAGCGCCCATGCGTTTAAGTACCACGCCAGACACAACCTCACCACGGCTGTAGACTTCCCCTTGTGCATTTTTCACCGACATGGTGACCGCGCCCTGTCGGATCTCACTACCAATTTCCACTATTGCGACATCACCTACTGTGACAATTGACGCTCCTTGGGTTTGTAGTGGAATTTGATTCAATTCGCTAAGCGCTGCTTCACCAGATGACAACCAACCGGTTCCGCGGATGACCAGTTGTTCCGGCCCTCGCTCCATGTACCAGCCGCCGGCGTTGTTATTATTCCTCGACAGCGCTTCAACTACGTCCTGTTGTGTGAGGTTATAAGACAACAATCGGTTGGGTAGAAGATTAATCTGATACTGGCGAACGTAACCACCAAATGACAACACTTCGGTAATGCCATCTACCGGCATTAACAGTAGTTTGATAAGGTAATCATTCAAACTTCTCAGTGCCATGCTGTTATAGCCAGAGTCCGCATCGGCGATAAGCAAATATTGATAAACCTGACCAAGTCCAGAGGTATTCGGGCCTATAGTTGGCATTCCGACCCCCTTAGGGATCATTTCGGCGGCCACCTGCAAACGTTCAAACACCAACTGCCGGGCGAAGTAAATGTCAGTACCCTCGCGAAACACAACGGTAATACCTGACAAACCAGTTTTAGAGATAGAACGCACCTCCTCTACATCAGGCAGTGCATACATCACAGCTTCAATCGGATAGGTTATAAGCTGTTCCACCTCTTCTGCAGCCAATCCTGGTGCTTCAGTATTGATGGCCACTTGAATATTAGTTACATCTGGAAATGCATCTAAATTCAAACGTGGGATCATGACCGCAGCAAACCCACAGAGCCCCATTAATATGAGAATCAATACAAATCGCAAGCGGACTGCGTAGTCAATCAAACTAGCAAACATACTGCACTCCTATTAATGATTGTGTGGATCAAAACCGCCTTTGGCGATTTCTGAAGCCACAAAAAAAGCGCCTCGGCTGACATAGCTGATCCCTTCTTGAACGCCATTAATGGCTTGCCATTCACTGAATTTCGGCCCTAGTGTCACTTCTTTGGGTATCAGACCGCCATCGTCGTCCAGCACAAAAATTTGCCAGTCGCCATCGGCGCCTCGCATCAATGCCGATTGGGGAACAGCCAGCACGCCCCCCGTTATAGGCCCTTTAAAATAAATGTCTGCAAACATCCCGGAATGGAACCGATGGCGGCTATTGTCCAAATCTAATCGTACAATGCGGGTCCGGCTTACCGGATCGATAGTATGAGATTCCTGAGTGACGATGGCCGTGGCTGACATGTTGCCTACCATCACACTGGCAGCATCGCCAGGCTGAAGATGTAGATCATTTTGAGCCGACAAGCGGGCTTCAACCCAAAGGTGCGCCTCATCAGACAACAACATCAGTGGCTGGCCAGGCTCAATACGCTGGCCCTGATTGAAGTCATCGGTCATGATGAGTCCATCTGTCTGTGCCGTCAGGGTATATTCGCCCAGTGGATAGTCGTCATTTTTTTCAATTCGGGCAATGGTAGTAGCTGACAACCCTAACGCCTGCAGCCGTCGGTTGGTGGCATTGTAAACCGTTCGAGCTTCAATAAAGCGTTTTTCGCCCACCGCCCGCTGTCCTAGCTTGCTCACTCTTTGCCATTCAGCGACAGCCCGTTGGAGCTCACTTTGTGCGCCGACCATTTCTTCACTAAACAGTGTTACCAAAGGCTGTCCTTGGCGGACTTTTTCACCCAATCCTGCGTGACGAGCCGTCACCACAGAACTCACTCTAGGAGAAATTATATAGCTGCGGTAGCCATTCACTTTTATCTCTCCAGGCGCATAAACCTCTTCGGACAGGTTCATTGGCACTAAGGTTTCTAGGTGAATATCTGCCAACGCCAGCTGCGCTTTGGTCAGTATAACTTCCGCGCTTTCGTTGTGTTCGTCGTGTTCGTCGTGTTCGTCGTGTTCGTCGTGTTCGTCGTGTTCGTCACGATTATGCGCATCTTCATGGCGATAGGCATGTTTATCGTCGTGCTGCTCCGCACTGGGCCCTGCGTCGATAGCGTGACTGTGATTGTCTGCTTCTTCGTGGTGATCATGGGTTTGAGACGCGTATGCCGAGGTACCAGCACACGTTGTCAGCAGCGCGAACATACTGACCGCGGTTAGTATTTTGGTTGATGGTGACATGTTACTGCTCCTGCAAATTCAGTGATAACACATATGCGGCGAGACGACCGGTAGCGTGAAGATAAGCGATGAAGGTAATTTGATAGTTCTGTTTCAGCGTCAGCCCTGCCTGCATTCCTGCACGCAACTGTTGGACCTGCCATTGGTAGTCAGCCATGCTCAAATCACCTTGGGCATAACGATTTTGCAGCACAGTAATTTCTTCGCTGAGATAGTTTTCGTGCAAATCACGCCACTGTTCGTAACGTTGCTGGGTCTGGCGAAGCTGAAGTCTCAAGCTTCTCAACTTTTCTTGGGCACTGAGCATTTTTGCATGCAGTTGCTGCTCGCTAGCAAGGGC
The DNA here is from genome assembly GCA_000314955.1 of Paraglaciecola chathamensis S18K6. Taxonomy (GTDB): domain Bacteria; phylum Pseudomonadota; class Gammaproteobacteria; order Enterobacterales; family Alteromonadaceae; genus Paraglaciecola; species Paraglaciecola chathamensis. The sequence goes on from BAEM01000006.1 coordinate 90,060, forward strand.
TGCTTCGCGAGCCGCTTCATTGACCTCTCGGTAGTCGTTACGCCACTGTATTGGCACTGATACATTCAACGAGATAATAGATTCACCGGCTTGTTTTCCTACGCCAACGCCCAAATTTGGGACCGGTTTATTCGCCTGCACCTGCCTATCGGCTTCTTGTTTTGCCTCTAACCAATTAAGCCGAGACCGCTGAACTTCAGGCAGTTTTATAACGTCAACACCAGCAGTCGACGCAATTGAACTCCCCCAAAAGGCGTGATCAATAGTGTATGACTGTGCGCGCTCACCAGCGAGCTCTCGGAGTGACTGCTGTGCGCCGAGCCATTCTGACAATCGCTCGTTCTCCAATACCATACCCTGTCCCACGACCGCTTTCGCCATGGCCACTTCTGTGCGGTTTACCTCACCAGCACTGAGCTGATCACGAGTAAGTTGCAGTACTTTTAGGTCCTGTTCGACTTGCAACTTTGCAAGTTCATACGCTTCTTCTCCGAGAGCTGTTTGCACCTGTGCAGTCATAATGTCGGCAAGCAAATCGTTGGTGATAATCGTTTTATCAACACGCGCCTGTTGGGCGCTCAGGTTCCCGAGTTCAGTTCTGGTGGCCTTCATATCCCACCAGTCAATGTCAGAAGACAAACCTATCTGGAAATTTGTGTCACTGCCTTCCTGCTCGATACTGGTATTCAGCGACGGATTATACAGGGGTTTAGCCATGCCCAAGGCAGACAGTTCCGACGAGGTCTGCAGATGATTATATGCCTGCATGGTAGGATGCTGTTCCACAGATTGCATCAGCCATCCTGCCCAAGATAGTTGCTGTGAAGCATGTACCGGCAAGCCCAGCGTGAGCAGCATGCCCGCAGTTAACATGTGTATTTTCATTGTCTATTCTCTTAGCGATATAAATTTCTTCAGCCTAAGCCGAAGGGTGGCGCATGTTACATCGCTAAACGATAGGCGGCCTTAGCAGGTTACGTCTGTGGCCGCCGCTCACTGAAAGAGATAGCGTTTGGCAACGTTGGGAATGAAGATGAGTGTGTAGCGTAGTGATGATCACAGGTAAGTAAATATGCTGAGCCCCATGACAGTGACAGCAGTGCTCACAATCCAGTCCGTAATTATCCGTAACTGGGTTTTCAATGATCTTTGTAAGTACCCCGCTTACGGAGGCATTGTTAGTTAACTGGTGGTCGTCGCTGCCCTGATGAGAGACATGAGAATCGAAAAACACACTCATAGCCTGCGAACTCACTGAGAGTAGCAGTAATAATACGAGGGCTTTGACTGAGCGACTTAACATAATCTCGGTTGACCTGTTATCCGAATGCCTGAGATACGAGACTGTAAATCCTAACACCGGAAGCGTTCGACGGCAAAAACGCACCTTTTACCATCAGGCTGACTTTATCGACTTCCGTCAGACCAAAAGATTCAAGCCAAGGCTTTATGTTTAGCGCGTTTTCAGACAGATCGAAGCGAATAAACCCAGTTTCATTACACAGCAATCGACTTATTAGCGCTTTAGCGATGTTATCAGATTCTGCCAGTACAGGACCAAGGGTTTGCCCGTGTCCGCTGGTACGCAACATGGCGAAACCAACGGCTTTGTCGTCGCGATACGCAATCAGACCTTTCCCAGACTGGGCAACGGCGGTTAAAAGTTTCTGCCGGGAGCAACCATATGTACAGGCGTCAAGAGCCTGCATATCATTGAGGCTTGTATCATCGATTGCTTCGATATCAAGATTACTTTCAGTGGGCACAGGCTGGGTTGTTAACTGCCCCTGAACCTGATAAATAGCCCCGCGCTCTACAAATCCACACTGCTGATAAAGACGTTTTCCGGCAACCGTGGCAACCAGTTGCAAGCTCCGCGCTCCTGTTTGACTCATAACCGTGTCCATCAGGGTTCTGCCAAGTCCGTTGCCCTGCATGTGACTAGGTACAACCACTAAACCAACGGTGGCATAGTTGCTGCCGTAGTCCCACCACAGAATACACCCGGCAATATCGCCCTTGCTGTCTTCGATAATGCTGCCATTGCCCATAGAAAAGTGCAGTTGCCAGTCAATCATCCGGTGCGGCCAGTTGACCTGTTGTGTGAATGTCAGACAAGTGGGTAAGTCAGATTCTCGCATCTCGCGAACAGTAAAGTCTGTTTTATCCATCAGCTCTCAGATACCTGCTTTATGATTGTTGCTCTGCCAACCAGTTTACCGCTGGCAACATGATACATTTTGCTGTTTAGCATGATCAATTAGGTCATTTTCTTGCGTTGAGCCTGAGTTTGACGGCAGAAAATCCTCCACTAACGCTACGTGTAGTTTCACTCCAGTGGCAATAATCCCATCATTAAAATCGTAGCCAGGGTGATGAAGCGGAATGTGTTCGCCGCTGGTGCCTTGCCCTACCCAGACATATGCACCTTCGCAAGCCTGCAGCATGAAGGCAAAATCCTCTGACGTAAACGCCGGCTCAGGCGCTTCCACAGCATTGCCTACGCGCTTCGCCACCATCAAAGCATGCTCAGCGGCAACAGAAGCATTGATGGTAGCCGGATAATAGCGCTGATAATCGATACTAATTTGCGTACCTGTTGCCACACTGACCCCAGTAATTACCTGTCGAACTGCTGCTTCAATTAGATCCTGCACATGAGGGTCAAAGGTACGAACGGTTCCAGTCAGAGACACACTACTGGGTAGAACATTGTGAGAATTCCCACCGCTAATTTGTGTTACTGACAACACCGCCGTGGATGTTGGCGAAATACGTCGAGACACAATAGTATTTAGCTGGCTTACCAATTCACTGGCTGCCAAAATAGCATCCGGTGTTTGATGGGGGACGGCCGCGTGTCCCCCCTTTCCTTTTACCTGAATGGAAAACTTGTCTGCCGCTGCCATAATAGGGCCGCAACGGGTTGAAATAGTACCGGCAGGTAAGTCAGGCCAATTGTGAAACGCATATACCCGGTCACAGGGAAAGCGCTCGAACAGGCCATCGTCAATCATTGCCTTCGCCCCAGCTTCCCCCTCTTCGGCGGGCTGAAAAATAAAATGAACCGTACCGTCGAAATTTCGTGTTCTTGCCAGATGCCTTGCTGCGCCAAGAAGCATGGTAGTATGACCATCGTGACCACAGCCGTGAAATACGCCATGATGACAACTTGCATACGGCAACCCAGTTTCCTCAACAATCGGAAGCGCATCCATGTCTGCACGCAAACCAATAGAACGGGAGGAATTCCCTACCTTCAATGAACCAACTACACCGGTTTTGCCAACTCCGGTAGTGACATCCAATCCAATTTCCCGCAGACTATCAGCCACTTTCTCAGCAGTTTTTACTTCTTTGTAAGCGAGCTCAGGGTTAGCGTGAATATCGCGCCGAAAGGTGACGAGATCTTCTAGGAGGTCTTCAATTTCGATGTCTTGGTTCATGATTTGTCTCCTGACTTTTCATAAAGAGGTAAAGCCTGACATTCTTCGTCATAGGCAGAACAGCAGGATCTCAGTGTAACGCGCACAGCGCAACGAAATTGGCCTGTTTCCTTCTCGTTATTTAAAATAATTTGCTGTTGATGCATATAAAGCGGCACCCAATGCTGTCACATCAACTCTATACTGGATTTCATTAACTTGCAGTAGGATCTGCCGGACATAGAACACTGTCTGATTTTGTTGTAATTCATTTTAGTCTTAAACAGGAACCCCATCATGAGTACACAACCCGTCGAGCGCTTTGTCGATAGCAGCCGCCTGAAGCAAGCTTACATCAATGGTAAATGGGTTGCCTTAGCTGGAGAGCGCTCTTTCGACGTGATCAATCCAGCTACGGAAGAACCGGCAGCGACCATTCAAATGGGTAACATTGACGATCTTAACAAGGCCGTTGCCGCTGCGAAAACAGCGTTTCCATCGTGGGCTGACACCGCCGTAGAAACCCGGCTGTCAATATTAGATCGAATTATCGAACTTATTGACGAGCGCACTGAATTGCTAGCGAATCTTATGTCACTTGAGATGGGTGCTACGCTAACTTACGCCCGCTCTACCCAGGTACCACTGGCAGCAGCGCATATTCGGGTGGCCCGTGAAAATTTGGAAAAGTACAACTTTACCGAAATGCGCGGAACAACGGCGGTAACCCGTGAACCCATTGGGGTTGCGGGGCTAATTACGCCGTGGAACTGGCCGTTGTACCAGATGACCGCCAAAGTCGGCCCCGCCCTCGCGGTGGGCTGCACTATTGTACTGAAACCCAGTGAACTGTCGCCACTAAGCGCATTGGCTTTTGCCCAGATTATACATGATGCGGGCGTACCAGCCGGCGTGTTTAATTTGGTTAACGGCAATGGTAAGGATGTAGGTGAGCCATTGGCCCATCACCCTGACGTTGATATGATTTCATTTACCGGATCAACCCGTGCGGGTGTATTGGTTGCACAAGCTGCAGCTACCACTGTTAAACGAGTAGGCCAGGAACTTGGCGGCAAATCGCCGAACATTTTACTTCCCGATACCGATTTCCCCAGTGCGGTTGGCGCTGGTGTGCAAGCCGGTATGCGCAATAATGGTCAGTCGTGCAGCGCGCCAACCCGCATGTTGGTTCCCAAAGCGCGCTTGGCTGAAGTAGAAAAGCTGGCGGCAGAAGCGGCAGAGTCTATTGTAATCGGATTGGCTGATAACGATTTGGCAACCCATGGACCGTTATCTAATCGTCCTCAGTTCGAACGGGTTCAGACTATGATTCAGCGCGGTCTAGACGAGGGCGCGCGCTGTGTTACCGGTGGGCTTGGAAGACCTAAAGGGTTTACCCGAGGCTTTTACGCACGCCCAACCATATTTAGCGATGTAACACCGGATATGGATATTGCTCAACAAGAAATTTTTGGGCCTGTACTGTGCCTCATTCCCTATGACAGCGTTGAACACGCCATTGAAATAGCCAACAGCACAGTGTTTGGTCTTTCCGCTCATGTGCAGTCCAGCGATTTAAGTGCAGCAAGAAGAGTCGCTCGTCAAATTCGCAGTGGCCAAGTGTTAATTAATTATCCGACTTGGGATCCACAGGCCCCATTTGGGGGCTACAAACAATCCGGAAATGGTCGGGAATATGGCATTGAAGGGTTAGAAGAATATCTGGAAATAAAAGCCATTGTCGGCTTCGACGTTGAAGCATAACCATTTCCACATGAAGGTATCAAAAATATGTCACCGCAACTGAAAAGAATTGTAAGTAACGTAAAGCTCCCCGAAGAAGTGGACGTGGTCGTAATCGGCGGCGGCATTATTGGCGCAGCCGCCACCTATTTTATGGCGAAGCAGGGCTACAAGGTCGCACTTATTGAAAAAGGTCTGGTGGGTTGTGAACAATCCAGTCGCAACTGGGGCTGGTGTCGCCAGCAAAACCGCGATGAACGGGAACTACCCACATCAGGCCTGTCGATGCGTTTATGGGATGAAATGTCCCGGGATATCGGTTTCGATCTTGGCTTTCGCCGCTGCGGGCTGCGTTACGCCACAGATGACCCAAAACAATTGGCCCAATGGGACGCCTGGAGAGATTTAGCAAAGCAGTATGGCGTATCCACCGTGATGCTCAATGCCAAACAAGCCAATGAAATGATTCCAGCAAAAGGCCGCACTTGGATTGGCGGTGTCCATTCCATTGATGACGGGAAGGGAGAGCCCTCCATAGCCGCTCCCATGATTGCAGAGGGTGCTCGCGCGTTAGGCGCTAGCATTCATCAGAATTGCGCGGCGCGGGGCCTTGATATCAAAAATGGGAAAGTGGAAGGTGTGGTAACAGAAAACGGAACCATTAAAACCAACCGAGTGCTTTGTGCGGCCGGTGCCTGGGCATCGGCATTTTGTCGTCACCATGGCATCAGTTTTCCTCAAGCCAGCGTTCGCCAAACCGCGTTGAGAACCAAACCCATCACCAATATTGGTGAAGCAATTTACACCAGTAACGTGGCGCTTACCCGAAGACTGGACGGCAGCTACACCGTGGCGATAAGCGGAACCGCACTACTGGAATTCACGCCTCAGGGAATTCGTTACGCCAAGCCGTTTATGCCCATGTTTATGCAACGCCTCAAAGCCGTGCAGGTAAATGTAGGCCGTTCTTTCTTCCAAGGCCCAGAAGCGTTTAATCGCTGGACCAATGATAGTGTTTCACCGTTTGAGAGAATTCGCATTCTGGATCCGGCTCCAGTTAAGAGCAATCTCATCAAAACAGTAGACACAGTAAAGTCACTTTTCCCTGCATTGGCAGATATGGAGATTGCTGAAAGTTGGGGTAGTTATGTTGACTCAACGCCCGATGCCATTCCGGTTATTTCGCCAATTGAACAGGTAGAGGGCTTCTTCCTCGCAGCGGGTACCTCGGCGCATGGTTTCGGACTTGGTCCTGGCCTGGCGAATGTGGCCGCTGATTTGGTGCTCGGTAAAAAACCAATTATCGACGCCAGCTCGTATCATTTATCTCGGTTGGTGAACGGATCAAAAATTCGGGTCGGCGCTATCTAACTCCTCTGCGCTGACACTTTTAACCGGGCATTGTGCCCGGTTTTTTTTCAGTGAGAAAAGACCTCATACCAATTTCATTAAATAATTGCTAAGTGCTTCATTATTTATTGGAATGGGTATTACTGAGCCACAAGCATGGCCTGGTCACGATGGCACAACACCGATTTTCCCGATGTTAACGTGCGAAGAGGTGGCGCCTCAGTATTGCACTGATCGCCGAGCTTCACAGGGCAACGGTCTCTAAAGCGACATAAATCATCTGTATTTTGCACAGAAATATCTAATGCGTCGAGATCCCGTTTGCGGCTGTCTAGCCATTCGGGGTCAAGCGTTGGCACACTACTAACCAATAAATCTGTGTAGGGGTGATAGGGTGCACAAGCAAAAGAGCTTCCGCTACCGTGCTCCACCTTTTTCCCCTTGTACAGCACCAGTACTTCGTCGCAAAGGCTCTTTACCGTAGAGATATCATGACTGATGAAGACAATGGCAATGTTTAGTCTTGCCTGCAACTCCTCTAATAAATCGAGAATAGCAGCAGCAACCACAGTATCCAGCGCCGAGGTAACTTCATCACACAGAATGACACTAGGCTCCGCAGCCAGCGCTCGGGCCAGATTAATCCGTTGCTTTTGACCGCCAGATAAAGCACCACATTTTCTATCAGCCAACGCTACTGGTAATTTCACCAATTCAAGCAATTCGGCGACGCGTTCTTTTTGAGCCTCGCCTTTCAGACCATGGAAAAACGTCAGTGGCCGGCCAAGAATATCAGCAACTTTATGAGACGGGTTAAGGGCTGTATCAGCATTTTGAAACACCATTTGAATGTGCTGGCATTCTCTTTTGCCTCTGTCTGCTATAGCTGAAGGCAATTCCTGATTATTCAGCACCATATAGCCCGCCGAGGCTGGCAGCAAACCTGCAATAACACGGGCAAATGTGGATTTCCCCGACCCTGATTCCCCAATGATGCCAACGGTTTGACCGCGCAGTACCTTAAGAGAAATACCGGATAAAATAGGAATTTCCGGTTTACCAGCTTTGGTTATTTTGCCGTATCCAGCTTCGATATCCCCAATATCAAGCACTACATCGCTGTGCTCTTTATTCTGCACAGTATCGTTATTCTGAACGGCGTTTAGTAGTTGCTGAGTATAGGGATGCTCCGCGTCATTCAATATTCTGTCAGTAGGGTTATTTTCCACCACCCTGCCCCTTTGCAACACTAAAATACGGTCGGCCATCTGTGCAACCACGGCTAAATCGTGTGACACGTAAACCGCTGTGGTATTCGTGGCTTTAACTGCCACTTTAAACGCTTTGAGCACGTCAACTTGTGTGGTTACATCAAGTGCAGTGGTAGGCTCATCAAAAATAACCAATTCAGGATCACAAATCAGAGCCATAGCCGCCATCAACCGCTGTAACTGACCACCAGATACCTCGTGTGGATAGCGTCTGCCGATGGTTTCTGGGGATGGCAAAGATAAATTCGCGAACAAGGTAACGGCTTTAGCTTCTGCCTCTTTGCGCGTCATCAAGCCATGCATGAGCGCGCTTTCGACAACCTGATCCATAATGCGCCGGGAGGGGTTAAAGGCGGCAGCGGCACTTTGCGCCACGTAAGCCACTTTGCGTCCCCGCAGGCCGGCGAGCTGCGACTCTGCTTTATCCGCCATGTTGTCTTTGCCTACCATCACCGACCCGCCTATTATCCGGCAACCGGGGCGTGCGTAGCCAAGTAATGTCAGTGCAATTGTGGTTTTTCCTGACCCAGATTCTCCAATAAGTGCCAGAACTTCTCCTCGCTGAAGAGAAAAACTGACGTCATCAACAATGGTGACTGGCTGCTCAGTGGGCCCCGCCTCTACGTATAAGTGCTCGACAATGATATGTGCTGTCATACTACCTCCCCCGAGCGGCATAAGTGGCTGCGCCCCGTAAACTGTCTATCACTAAATTCACCGCGATAGTGATGGTGGCAATGGCGATGGCGGGTACGATTACCGCTGGTGCGCCTTCCGCTAGGCCCGATAAGTTTTCACGAACTAGCGACCCTAGGTCGGCTTCTGGTGGCTGCACCCCCAAACCGAGGAAACTTAGACTGCTCAACAACAACACCACGAACACAAAACGCAGACCAAAATCAGCTAACATGGGATGCAGAATATTCGGCAGAATTTCTTTAACGGCCAAATAAAGGCGACTTTCTCCACGAGTACGGGCGACCGTTACAAAGTCCAGATTGGCGACATTCACAGCCAGCGACCGAGCAATTCTAAACGAGCCCGGCATGTAACTAATGGCTGTAATCGTAAGCAAAATTGGCACCGACGAGCCAAACGCAGCAATCATCACCAGTGAGAAAATTTTGCTGGGGATTGAGATTAAAGCATCCATAAACCGCGAAATAATTTCGTCGGTGCGGGGATGACTAACCGCAGAGTAAAGAGCGATTAGCGTGCCCACTGAACAAGCCAGTGCGGCGGCCAACAACGGAATAAAAATTGTGAAGCGTGTACCGTCAAGTATGCGACTGAAAACATCGCGGCCAATATAATCGGTCCCGAGTATGTAGTCGCCTCCGAGGGGCTCAAACACGTCATATGCAACGATTTCATTGGCCGAATGAGGCGCAAGCCAAGGACCAAATAAGGCCAAAAATAGCCAGCATGCAGCTAATACAGCGCCCACTTTACCGGACATTGGCATAGATTTAATTGCAGCCATCATAATTAGCCTCCAGTACGCAGTTTAGGATTTGCAAGAATAGCCGACAGATCTGCAATCAGCACTAGGATCAAATAGCCAGTACAGAACAACATGGCACACGCCTGCAGCAAAGGCATATCGCGATTGGTTACGGCGTCCACCATCAGGCTAGCTACACCGGGGTAATTGAAGATCACCTCCACAATGACTACCCCGCCAAGCAGGTAAGACAAACTTAGTGCGACCGCATTAACAATGGGGCCTACGGCATTGGGTAATGCATGTCTGAGCACGGCACGGGACAAAGGCGAGCCTTTTAATAATGCCATTTCCACATAAGGTTGCGACAGTTGTTCGAGCACGGCGGCGCGAGTCATTCTTGCCATCTGTGCACTAAGTACAATGCACAGGGTCGCTACCGGCAACGCAAACGCGCGAAAGTACTCATACACCCCGGCGTCGGCTGGTATGTACGACAGGGATGGCAACCAGTTGAGTTCCACAGCAAAAATCAGCACAAAAATAGTTGCGAGTAGGAATTCAGGCACCGCAACCATAGAAAGCGTAGCGATGTTCATTATCTTATCGACTCTGCGACCGCTGTACATTGCCGCCACGATGCCCAATAGCATGGCAAATGGAACTGCAATGACAGTGGTCAAGCCCGCCAGCAACAAAGATTTCGACAACCGTGAACTGATAAGCTCACTCACTGGCCGAGAATTGGCCAGCGACATGCCGGCATCACCGGTTACTAGACCGGTTAGCCATTTTGCATAGCGGGTCAGGGGCGGATCGTTAAGTCCGTATGCCTCACGCAACGCAGCTACAGCCTCTGGCGTAGCGCTCTGACCAAGCATTTCTTGCGCAGCGTCACCGGGTAACAAATTCGCAATGAAAAACACCACAGCAGAAACGATGAACAGTGTGATGATCGACAACCCGATACGTTTAATAATTAGCTGGAAAATTACCTTCATTTCAGACTCCTTAAGACCATCATGCATCCAACCACACATGTTCGGCAAAGGAGTACCCCATCAAGCCACCAGTCGGAATGGGGAAAATGCCTTTAACGCGTTTATCGTAGCCATCTATCAGATTCATGAACACTGGAATGCCGATGCCGCAGTGCTGGTGTATAAGTTCCTGCATGTCCCAGTACATCTGTTTGCGTTTTGCATCATCGCCTTCACCGCGAGCCGCGAGCAGCAGTTGATCAAACTGTTGATTTTGCCAGCCTGACTCATTCCACGGCGCATCGGATTTAAAGAACAGACTAAACAGTTCATCCAAGCTCACCCGCGGGTTGATGTTGCCAAATCCTAAAGGATGCTTCATCCAATGATTTGACCAGTAGCCGTCTGCTGGAACTCGGTTGATGCCAAGATGTACGCCCGCCTCAATACCGGATAGTTGCATTAAGGCTGCCATATCCACTGATCCAGTCGCTACGGGGGAGGCAAAAATAGGCACACGCAAACCATTCATACCTGCTTTTTTAAGGTGAAATTTTGCCCTGTCTATATCGTAAGGTCGCTGAGGTAGTTCATGGTGAAAATATTTATGACTGGGGGCCACCGGATGATCGTTGGCGATAGTCGCATAGCCACGGAATAACGCTCGTTTTATCAGTTCGCGATCGGTCATGTATTTAATCGCCATCACGAAATCGGGATTGTTAGTGGGATAAGCATCCTGACGCATAACAAGGTTGGTGTATAAACTGGATTCCGTCTGCATTACATCGCAGGTCCCAGAGCGTTTTACCCGCTTTGTTGAACGAGGGTCGACAGCGAGTACCATCTGAATATCGCCGGATAACAATGCATTTACTCGGGACGATTCATCAGCGATACCCACTAACTCTATTTCGTCCAAATACGGCTTGCCTGGTTTCCAGAAGTTCGGGTTTCTAACACCAATGGTGCGCACACCGGCAGAAAACTCTTTCAGCTGGTACGGACCAGTTCCATTGGCAGTGCGTGAAAAATCTGTCGTACCGTCGGCCACCACACAGAAATTAGAGGAAGCAAGCATGACGGGCAAATCAGCATTGGGGGCTTTGAGCATAATCCGTAAACTGCGTTCACCAGTGACAACCACCTCCTCGAACTGAGCCGCAATAGGCGCAACTCTGGATGTCACGTCAGGATCTTTATGTCGCATAAGAGAGTAAACAACATCTTGCGGTGTCAGGCTTTTTCCATCATGGAAAGTAACGCCGCTGCGCAGAGTAATATGCCAATCTTGTTGGTTGTCTGACTCAATCGTCTCTGCTAGGGCCAAGTCTGCCCCTAGTTCACGATTGAATTGCGTCAGACCACTGTAGACCATATACATGCGTACATAGTCAGTGCTCAGTGATGCTTTGGCCGGATCTAAGGTGTCGCGGGTAGAACTAGAGTTGGTGGCAACACGAATTCGCCCTCCCTGTCTCGGCTGAGCTTCAGGCTTATCATCAGTAAGCTGGGCAAGTACGTGAGCAGGAAGCACTAATCCACTGGCTGCCGTTACCAATCCGGCGGCGCCCAGTGACTTTAAAATCGCTCGCCGACTTCCGAGATGTCCCCCCCTCAGGGCGGCATCCTGTTTATTATTTTTCATGGTCGTCCCCTTTACACAGGTGCTCTAGCGTATTTTAATATTAATGCAACTTGTCCTGTACTTTGTAATACATGCCGACAAGAGGCAAAAACCAAGGTTTACCAAAATGAAATGGTACCGCAGGCCAGTTTGTTGTTTTCCAAGGGCAATGGGTGGGCTTGCCGTCGATCAGGTCAGCCATTACCTTACCCATATGCAGCGCCATTTGTACGCCATGCCCGCTGTAGCCCATCGCGTAAAACATGCCGTTATGCTCGCCAACTTTGGGCAATCTGTCTGCACTCATATCCACAGTTCCACCCCAGCAGTAGTCAATGCTTGTATTCGCTAATTGGGGGAACATGTCATACAGAGACTGACGCAGAATATCGCCACTTTTTAAATCAGAGCGCGAATTCGACACGGCAAAGCGTGCCCTGCCACCAAATAACAGCCTACGATCTGGCGTCAAACGGAAATAGTTACCAATATTTTTACTGGTGACATACGAGCGATTTCCGGGAAACAATGACTCACACATTTGTTTGTTCAAAGGCTCAGTGGTAATAGCAAAACTACCTACCGGTACAATCCGGCGGCGGAACCAGCTAAACGGGCCAGGGCCACTGCCGCCAGTAGCAACAAGCACTGATGTGGCTACAATGGTTTGCTCTGGCGTGTGCACCACCCATTGCTGCGGCCCTTTCTTATCAACGCGGATAACCGGTTGATGTTGGAAAATCGCCACGCCTTTTTCAATACAGCGTGTCGCCAAGCCATGGACCATTTTACCAACATGGAGCTGAGCTCCATTTGGGGTCAATAAGCCACCATAAAACTGGTCGGACACAATTTCGCGCTGAAGTTGTGCTGCATCCAGCAACTTGGCATCTGTATCGACTTCTTTAATCAGTGCCTCATGAGTTTTTACGAGCTTTTCGAAGTGTTCCGGCTTCGCTGCTAGCTTAATTTTACCCGCGCGACGAAAGTCACAATCGATTTGCTCATCGCGAACTAAGCTTTCGACGGAATCTACGGCCTGGTTATAGAACTGGTAAAACGCGCGGGCTTTATCCTCACCATAACTGGCGATCAGTCCTGCGTAATCCTGAGCAGTACCGTTATTGCACTGCCCACCGTTACGACCAGATGCTTCTCCACCGACGATACCCGCCTCGCACAATGCTACTGTTGCACCGCGTTGAGCTAACGCAAGGGCCGAAGACAAGCCGGTAAATCCGCCCCCAATGACTACCACATCTACGTTCGCAGACGATAATTTTGATTCGGCGGTGGCGATAACAGGTGCTGTATCCAGCCAGTAAGACGCGCTTTTCATGTAATCCCTACTCCAGACCAACTACGCCTGGAAGACCACGAATATCCTGAATTTCAGTATAACCGTAGAAGGGATTAGCTGGCTCATGTCCGCGATTTACCCACACTTTATTTTTAATGCCAATATCATGAGCCGACATTAAGTCATAGCGGAAACTTGAAGATACATGAAGGATATCTTCAGGGTTGCATCCTAGGTTATCGAGCATGTATTCGAATGCCTGTAAACGGGGCTTGTACGCCTGTGCTTGCTCAGCGGTATACACATGAGCAAAAGGCGCTTCCAAATTAGCCACGTTAGCGTGGATTTGTTCATTCATCGCATTAGATAAAATCACCAGCGGAATTTCAGCCGCAACTTTTTTCAGCGGCTCAACCACATCTGGGTGTGGGCCCCATGTTGGCACGGCATTGTAAATAGCAATGCTATCTGCGTCACGGTACTCAATATTCCAGTGCTTACATAGGCGCGTTACAGCGTTGCGTACTACTTCCTGATAAGGTTTCCACGCACCGAGAACTTCATCTAAACGATAGGCGGAAAAGTCTTTCACAAATTGTGGCATTTGCGTTTCAGTAATGCGATCGGCAAAGAGTTTTTGCGCCATCGGTGCCATTTCAAAATAGATAAGGGTGCCGTAACAATCGAAGCTAATATACTTGGGCTTAAATACACTCATTGTTTTTTCCAGATAGAATTATTGTTGCAAGTTAGTCTTGTTAGTTAGTTGGTGCATTCTTATTACACCATGCAGTGTCGCTTATTTAATGCCAAATTGAATCCACTGTTTGCGTAGTTAAGTCTGTTTTACTGATTCAATCAGCAGACTATGCTGCAATAAATTCATACATTATGTTGAGTACTCTCTTTATAGATAGAGCATATCGCCTCTACCAAAAGACACTGTACAGGCTTAAATTTTAGAATCATTCACTCAGCCTCATCGTGACGAGGCAAGAGTAAAACTGTACCCATCGATCATCGCTCAAAGTGAACAGCATATTTTGCTGAGAACTTATCAAAAACAACATTTACACGCTCTTCTTAGCGCAGCAACGACAAAATTTAAACATTTAGGGACGCTACTATATTGGCGAATAATCGTGCCCGCTTATTTGGGGTACAACTTCTCTGACTATGTATATGACGAGTGCGTTTTGTGCATCTTGCACCCTGCATCGCTATACAAACAACATGGAAAATACTCATGCAAACGCCTGCTTTGACAAAACTTGACAGTCGTTACCTTATTCATCCTGTGTCCAACTTCCGTGAACATCAGAAAAAAGGTGTCAAAATATTGCAATCTGGAAATGGTGTCTGGCTGACAACAGCAGACGGTGAAGCGTATCTGGACGCATTTGCCGGCCTATGGTGTGTTAACGTAGGTTATGGACAACAACGTGTTGTAGACGCCGCTATAAAACAGATGAATACGCTGCCTTACGCCACCGGCTATTTTGGATTTGGTAGCGAACCAGCCATAAAGTTAGCAGATAAACTCGTCTCGATTACCCCTGCTTCTCTCCAACACGTGTATTTTTCGTTGGGGGGCACAGACGCTATCGATGCAGCCATCCGCTACATCACCCACTATTATAATGCCATCGGCAAACCTACTAAAAAGCACATAATTGCACTCAAGCGCGGCTATCATGGTTCATCAGCTGTGGGCTCCGGCATCACCGGTTTACCCGCCTTTCATGCAAACTTTGATGTTCCCACGCCCAGTCAGCACCATATCAGCTGCCCGTATATGTATCGCAGTGAATATGAGACAGCAGATGCCCTTATTGCCGCATCAGTAAAAGAATTGGAAGACAAAGTAGCAGAGATCGGCGCCGAGAATGTTGCTGCCTTTTTCTGCGAACCGGTAGTTGGCAGCGGCGGCGTAATTGTCCCTCCAAAAGGATGGCTCAAAGCTATTGAACAAACCTGTAAACGTTTAGGCATTCTGCTGCTGATAGATGAAGTCATCACCGGCTTTGGCCGCACAGGAAAAATGTTTGCCTGTGAGCACGAAGATATTCAGCCAGATTTGATGACCGTCGCTAAAGGTCTGACATCGGGTTATGCCCCGATGGGGGCTGTGCTGATGTCGGATGAAATTTTTGACGGTATTGCTGATGGCCCAAATAAGGCCGCGGTGGTCGGACACGGACAAACTTACTCGGCTCATCCGGTGAGTGCCGCTGTCGCCCTGGAAGTGATCAGTATTTACGAAGAAGAAATGCTGCATCATGCACAACAGGTAGAACCGTATTTTCAGGCGAAATTACAGGCGTGTTTGGCACACCCATTGGTCGGTGATGTTCGTAATTTAGGGTTACTTGGCGCTATTGAATTGGTTGCAGATAAAAGCACTAAACGTCAGTTTTCCCCTGCTTTGAAGCTACATGAAACCATTGCCGACATTGCCTGGAAGCACAAGCTAATTTTCCGCGCTTTTGGCGACAACATTTTGGGTTTTGCACCAGCACTGTGTTTTACACAAACCGATTTTGACTTTCTGTTCGAGCGACTTCAGCAAACACTAAACGAAGTACTGGCTTTGGATGCGGTTAAACAGGAGATGACAGGCCAATGAAGACGTTTAACATAGCGATTATAGCGGGCGATGGCATCGGTAAGGAAGTCATGCCAGAAGGCCTAAAAGTAGTTAAAGCAGCGGCTGATAAATTTGGCCTGAGCCTTAACTTTCGTCACTTTGATTGGGGTGGTTGCGACTACTACCTGCAACACAATCGCATGATGCCTGACGACTGGAAAGAACAGGTTAGTGACATGGATGCGATATACTTTGGCGCGGTCGGCTGGCCTGATACGGTCCCGGATCATATTTCACTTTGGGGCTCTATTCTTACTTTTCGTCGCGAGTTCGACCAGTACATCAATATGCGGCCCGTGCGTACTTTTAGGGGAGTAAAGTGCGCACTTTCCACGCCTAAAGCCGATGAGATCGACTTCATAGTAGTGCGGGAAAACACAGAAGGTGAGTATTCCTCTATTGGCGGTATCATGTACGAAGGTACTGACCGAGAGGTGGTGTTGCAGCAATCTGTCTTCAGCCGCCACGGTACTGATCGGGTACTGAAATATGCCTTTGAAACCGCCATGACTCGCCAAGCCAAAAAAATCACCGTTGCTACAAAAAGCAATGGGATGGCCATCAGTATGCCCTGGTGGGATTCAAGGGCTGAAGCGGTATCAGCCGACTACCCTCAGATCAGCTGGGATAAGCAACACATCGACATCCTGTCTGCACGATTTGTAATGAATCCAGAGCGGTTTGATGTAGTTGTGGCGTCAAATCTGTTCGGTGACATTTTGTCTGATTTAGGTCCAGCGTGCACAGGTACTATTGGTCTTGCCCCTTCAGCCAATTTAAATCCTGAGCGTAAATTTCCATCTCTGTTTGAGCCTGTGCACGGGTCTGCGCCTGATATTTTCGGTAAAAACATTGCCAATCCGATTGGCATGATATGGTCAGGCGCACTCATGCTCAGCTTTCTCACAGAAGATAAGGGCGCTGGACTCGCGGCCCACGATGCTATCATCGCTGCTATAGAAAAAACCTTAGAAGGCTCAACGCTTACACAAGATCTGGGCGGCGATGCCACAACCCAGAAGATGGGCGATGCAATCCGGACGAATTTACTATGAGTGATACATTCGATATCGATCTGGCTTCATCGTTACGCGAGCCCACTTTGCTTAATCACCGCAACTATATTAATGGTCAATGGAAAAAAGCGGTGTCAACCGACACGTATGAGGTCATGAACCCTGCGACTGGCCAAAGCATTACCGGTGTCGCCAACAGCGATGCCATTGATGCAGTTCATGCAGCACGCTCAGCCCGCCAAGCATTTAACAGTTGGCAAAGGACCACCCATCGTGAGCGCGCTTCCCTGCTGGAAAAATGGCATGGGTTGATTGAGCAACACATGGACGACATCGCTTGCATTATGAGCTCAGAACAAGGAAAGCCGCTGGCAGAGTCCAAAGGCGAAATCGCTTATGGTGCTTCATACGTAAAATGGTTTGCTCAAATGGCTATGCAACTGCGCGGAGACATTCTACCTGACAGCGTTCCTGGCCGTCAGCAAACTGTCGAAAAACGCCCAGTTGGCGTTGTCGCGGTCATTACACCATGGAACTTTCCTTTAGCCATGTTGGCCAGGAAAATAGCGCCGGCACTGGCTGCAGGCTGCACAGTTGTTGTAAAGCCCGCTGAAGACACGCCATTAACAGCACTGGCAATGGCAAAATTGGCAGATATGGCGGGGTTTCCCCCAGGGGTCATCAATGTGATTACCGCTTCGCGTGAGCAAACGGCTATTGCCGTCGATGCTTGGCTAAAAGACGTGCACGTAAAGAAAATAAGCTTCACGGGTTCTACGCAGGTTGGCCGTTACCTGGCTGAACGGGCCGCCACTTCTCTGAAGAAACTGTCACTGGAACTAGGAGGTAATGCCCCCTTCATTGTGTTCGAGGATTGCGATATAGATGCAGCCATAAGTGGTCTTTTGGCTGCCAAGTTACGCAATGGTGGGCAAACTTGTGTCTGCCCCAATCGAATTTATGTAGCCAATGGTATTTATGACGAGTTTGCCAGCCGCCTGGTGGATAAAGTAGCTGCGATGAAAGTGGGAGATCCTTTCGATGAAGCTACGCAGATAGGCCCAATGATCAATCAAAAAGCCATCGATAAGATTACTCACCATGTGCAAGATGCCGAAGAAAACGGCGGGATTTTGTTGTGTGGTAGTACAAATGCGCGGGAAGGGTTCTTTTTTGAACCGGTAGTAATAGCAGATGCCAATAACAAGATGGCACTTTTCAGCGAAGAAACGTTTGGACCGGTACTGCCACTTTTTCGCTTCCACACAGAACACGAAGCCATCGAGGAAGCAAACAATACCGAGTATGGCCTTGCCTCCTACTTTTACACCCAAGATCATCAACGCATTCATCGAGTGAAACGAGCCCTTCAGGCCGGCGTTATTGGCGTTAATGAGGGTGCTGTTGCCAGTGAAGTTGCTCCTTTTGGAGGGGTGAAGGCGTCCGGTTATGGTCGCGAAGGTTCCCACTATGGATTGGATGATTTCTTGCAGCTTATTTATGTTTGCGAAGGCAACCTTGGCTGAAATAAAACTCAGTAAAAAAAGCGCCTATAGTAAGTATAGGCGCTTTTTTACTGATATTAGTCTGCAATACCGATGCTATTGCTAAGGGTTGCAGTAACCATGAGAACAAGTACGCCGATTAGCGCCTCAGCTGTGATGGATTTTCTCACTGCAATGCAATCCTGTCTTGTTTCAATGCGTCCAACTAATTTCCATTTATGATAAGCCGCAAAGCACAACATCCCGCACACCAAAGTTAACTTTGCCGCCATTACCCAAAGGTACACGTTGTTAACAGTGCTGCTAACGTTTAGCAGTAAAAGTGTTAACAAGATACCGCCCGACATCAGCAATATCCCAACCCAAACAGCAGCCTGTTTTCCGTAGGCCTGCAAGGCTAGTTGCAGTGCCTTGGCGTGCTCAGTACGACTCAAACGAATAAGCGGATAAAGGCTTCCAATCCACCAGCCAGCCATCATCACATGCAAGGCTATACAGAGTTGCGCAGCCAGTGATGTGGTTGCCGAGTGTCCACTGCGGGTAAAGGACCACCCAATAACGGCTGCAGTAAACAGCACAGAGAATACCAGCGCTGAGGATCCCCCCTGGCGCTTTCTTTGATTAATCCAAATAAGTATAACGAGTACCAAACTCAGAGCAATGCCTCTAGCCAGTGTTTGCTCGCCAATCGCTGAGTTCCACACCAGCTGCAACATAAGTGGGTCGATGACCCCTGACAGCCCCTCATCCAGTAGCATTCCAGCATTCAGTGGCACAACTGCGGTCATCCCAACTAAACTGAAGAAAAAACTGCACCATAGCCAACCCATTAAGCCATTTTCCGACGTAAACGGGTTTATCTGTGTTGCGTGTTTGTTGAACAGCCCAAGCATAGCGACATAGCCCATGAAGCTGAACACGCCAAAATAAAAGAAAAGTCTTACCAACGAAAGTAAAATGAGCCAATCCATCCGATTGACTCAACAGTACATATTAGTGAGAAGCATGATGCTCATGGCCGTGTTTGACTACGAACGCATAGTTACCACTCATTTTATGCCCGTCATTTCCCAGTACGGTCCAGTCTACCTGATAGTTTCCGGACGATAGCATGGGCAGTGACCATTCCACGGATTTAGCACTTTGCAACGCAGGCTTAAATCCAAAATCCACCGTATTTCCAGAACTTTCAGTCAGCTTCAGTTTAATGACCTTGACCTCAGCGCTGAAACCAAGTTTCAGCTTTTCAGGGGGCGTAACGCTCTCACTTTCTGCTACAGGAAAAGTTTTAGACAAATGGACGTGAGCACTAACCTGTGCGCTCAACAGTGCACAAGTGAGCGCCAAGATGTTTAGTAGTTTGGCTTTAAATGACATAGTCCTCTCCTGTCAAAGGTATTTAACAATGGGATTGCTGCTGTTGTGTTTAAACTTCGAAAATACCTTCGTAGGCCAGTAAAGTGCACCTGCCAGAAGCACAGAGATAAACCAGATTTGCCAGACATAGTCGAAGGCAAAATACTCACCGTGATTAGCACCAAACACGTTGAAAACAATCCGATAGCTGACCAACAGTACGAACAGGTGTACCACATAGTAGAACATCGGCGCAGATCCAAACGTCTCAATACTTTTCGTCAGACGATTGTTTACATTCTCAAGCGCCGCCAGCACAAGAAAAGCAGTTGCCAATGTAAACAGCACAAAATCGAGAGACGGTGGATACTTGGTAAATGCCAAGAACGACATCAGTGTATGTGTAAAGTCCTGTTGAGATTCCCATGGCAAGGTTTCACCGTAGATATTAAAGCCGCGCAAGATGAGTAATACCACCCACATAGCCACGCCAAGTTTCACCAAGGTTGACTGACGTTTACTACCTTCAACAGCCTGGGAATACAGTGGGCCCATGCTGTAACCCAACAGAATAACGCCAATCCACGGCAACACAGGATACGATGCCTTTATTTTGAATGACTCTGACTCAAAAATGAAACCGCGATCATGCAGTATTGCCCACAGGTTGTAGCCAAATTCGCCAGGCGCAAAAGTGATTGGACTAAGTAAATTGTGCCCACAAACAATAAGTAGGCCAAGCGCTAATATGAGTTTGTAAGGGAGTTTACAAAGTACGGATAGCGACACCATACTGACGCCAATCGCCCACATAACTTGCAGCCAAAGCGTGTCGTAGGTCCCCATCCACATCCAGTTGATGACGGCGATTTCAACAAAAATGATGAACATTCCTCGCTTGAATAAAAATGGCGTCGCTGAGCGGGGTGCTTTATTCGAAGGGTGGGAGTATAACCAGGCTGAGAGACCTGTTAAAAACACAAACACTGGTGCACAGAAATGCGCCATCGTTCGAGTAAAGAATAATTCAGGACTCGTGCTATCCACATCAACGGGATCTGAAACGTTCAGATGATAAAAATACCTTTCCCGCACGTGGTCAACCAGCATAAGCAGCATCACTAGGCCCCGCAGGATGTCTATAGACGCGACCCTCTTTTTTAACCCATCTGTGGGTGTCTGTGCTATTTCACTCATATTATTCACCTTACTTGAAGCGACTTGGGCTGAGCTTACCTCAGCCTGTTGTTATTATTTTTAGTAAAGGTCTCACTCAGGTGCGTGAGGTAAAACAAAGGATAATGTGGCCAGTAGTTCGTATTTATCAATGATTTTCGGACGATCTGTAGGCGCATCAAAAATCGCCATCACTACATTTAAGCCTTGATTGCGAATGGGCAATGTAACCTCACCGTTGTTATCCGTTTTAACTGGTTCTGCATCCGGATCATTTACAAAATCCGCTTTTACCAGTGCATCGGCGACCGGCTTACCTTTGTGAAGTACCTTGTAGGTTTGTTTTTCTCCCAACATTTGGGGGAATGAATCGCCTACCGGTACAATCTGCAGCACCTGGGTGTTGATGTAAGGCACGCTGCGCAGTGGACCACGCAAATGAACGGCATATTTGATGGTCTCTTCACTAAGAATTGCGTCTGGCAATTCATCACGACCTTTACCAATCCAGTGCCCTTCACCGGTATTTGACCAAATACCGTTATTCAGAACTGCTGAAACAGCTACCGGATAATCATCGCTGGTGACAAGCAACAACGGGCCCGTGGGCGTGAGCTCTACATCAACCTCATCCCAATCTTCGTCAAAGCCTTTGATAGATCCGACTTTTGGCAGACGTAACACAGCATCAAGATCGTCTGCGCCGACACCGTAAATCATCGCCAGTTGTTTAGAACGTTCTGCGAACCAGATCCCATGAGCACTGGCCTGTGCGCTGATTATTACTGTCAGTGCGATTATGCAAATTTTCTTCAACATTGCTGTTTCCTTCGATTAGTTTTTTGTTTTAATTGATTGGTAAAAACCCGCTACTGTAACTGTCACCGTTATCGGATCATCTGACATGTTCTGCCAATACCAACCATGCGTGCCTTCGAATGGTGCTTTGAAAATACCATTGTCGGCGGCAATCGATTTTGCTTTTTTGTAACTCTCGAATTCGTTCGGATTCTCCAGTTTTTCGCCATGCATATCCATATAAAGAGGCGTTCCGTCGGTATGCCAGCTGAAGCTCATACCGTTGTTCGCCTGCATTAGCGCCTTTACCTCTATTCCTTCGTATTCAGGAATCTCTACAACGAGGGTTTTGGTGGCAAATTCTCCCTGGCTCCCAGCTAGAATAAAATCTGCATCGGAGGTAATTTCCATATCCTCACCGACTGCTGCATTATTGATGCTCGTTAAACCGAGTATCTTGCCAATTCCCGTGATGTCTTTGTTGTATTCTGCCGGCAGCACTACCGTTACCGACAGTACAACGGCCACTGCAACAGCAATACCTAAGCCTTTAATAATTTGTTGATTCGAAACCTCTACATGTTGCTGGGCTGTCATACTGTTCCCCACATATATCCTGATAGTTGAAAGATGGTTAACGTTACGCCTGCGGTCACCAAAGCCATATTGGCGGTGAATGCATAACGCATAAAATCCTGGCTCTTACGAAGTAAAATAATGAGCAAAAGCATGCCGAACAACGCAATCATTTGACCCATCTCAACACCAATATTGAATGAGAGAATATTGCCAACCAGCCCATCTTCAGACAAAGTGAAATCTTGTAATTTCGTTGCCAGACCGAAGCCGTGGAACAGACCAAATACAAGTACGGCGACTTTATTATTAATGCTAAACCCACAAAATCGGGGGAAAAAGCCAATGTTGTCCAAAGCCTTGTAAGCGACGGATAATCCTATAATTGCATCAATCAGGTAGGCATTAATGTGAATTCCAGACAGCACCCCAAACAGCAAGGTGACACTGTGACCAACCGCGAACAGCGTGACGTACACGCCCACATCCTTTAGCCGGTAGAGGAAAAAGATAACCCCAAACAGGAACAGTAAATGATCGTAACCTGTCACCATATGCTTCGCACCTAGGTAAATATACGGAATTACCTGCAACCCGGTGCTGGATTCAAGAAACGCTTTATCACCTTCGGCTACACCGTGGGCACACGCAAATGGGACCGCGAGTAACAAGGTAACCGATAGCAAAATTTTAGAAATAAATTGCATCGTGTTCAGCCTATAGTTTGTATTTTCCGACAATCTTAGAAACACCATCTTCCAGCGTGAGCATTGCCAATACTTGTTCAATACCGGCGAGATCCAAAGGGCCAGTAAACTCATTTGCTTCCCTTGCAGGAATTGTCACCACTTCTTTGCGACCTTTGCCCTTTACCTTCAGCCGAAGTTGCAGGTCGGAGGCATTTAGTGGCTCGCCATCATAAAACACCCAGACACTGACCTCTTTGCCTTGGGCTTTCATCTCAAAAGAATATTCCCCGACGATTTTTACTACCCCGCCGTGCACCGGCTCGGTGTTGCCATGTGCCATTGCCTGATTAATTACCAGTGGTGTAGTTAGTAAAGCGGACAGCAATAACAGATAATGTTTACGCATAACGGTTCTCCTTCAATAGAAAAATAATACTTAATAGTTGTGAGCAGAAACGACGCTTTGAACGGTGTTATCCGACACAAATTACCGAATTGTCACTTTTTAAAACAATGAAACACTGTTGTTCATTTCTGCCGGTTTGATATCACCTTATAAAAACCTACCAGCAGTCGGTTTTTATATTACTAGAACTAACCGGAAATGCCGTTTCCGTCAGAACTGAATAATGAGCTCTATATAGTGGTGTAAACTATCCATAGACAGCAAGTTTGCTGCTAGAACTGCGAGAGCCGTCCCACTTACGACCAGTGGCACATGAGCATTGAGCTTCGCAGGTTGAATTAGGTTTTTAACCCGAAGTGAGACACCATGTTGGCCAAAGCCCATCACCATAGGAAGTTGCCATCGCGTGTCACTCTTACCATAGGCAACCAGCGCCGAGGCTACATTAAGGGCTCCGGTTTCCCTTCCTGCAACAGCATCGGCTTTCATTTCCGTCGCCAACTCAAAAGCTTGGCGCATTTCACGGCGCAAGGCGGAGGGATACCAGGCACTCATCAGGCTAAAGACCCAAGTCTGTAACGGATCCCGATGTGTTTTATGCGCCACTTCATGAGCTAGAATGCAATGCAACTGCTGTGGTGTAAAACGGGCAATCAGTCCGCTGGAAAGGTAGACACGCGGTCTGAACCCTCCTGCTGTAAAGGCCAGTGGAATATTCGTTTCCAACCTGGTGAAGGTGTGGCCTTGGAACGTACACTCGCGGCTTTCAGCAATTAGCACTGCGCTTCGCAGACTGTCACGGTGTTTTTTGAGCTCGTAGACGTGGCGTAACACAATCCAGACCGATACGGCGCACCAACTTATCAACAAACAGCCATGCCACGTAAACCATTCGAACGAAAACAGATGATGCCAGTGAATAAACAACGCCAATGACGTCCACATTAAGTCTGTAAACGCATGTAATATGAAGGCCACACTGCACAGCATTGCCACGCACACCGGCAATAACACCCAACCGATCAGCATTGATTTATGCCAGCTTGCTGGCATCTGTTTTAACTGGCGCAGTACCAGCTGACTAACAGGCCATTGTAAAAGCAGCGTAAACCAGGCGCTTATAATCGCCAGGCTGATAACGTTCAGAATGATTGCCGTATTCCACATTTCAGTTTTCCTTATCCTGACGCAGTTTTTCGCGCTGCGCCTGAATCATTGCATCAAGAGCATCCAGTTCCTGCTCTTCCAACTGTCCTGAGTACGATTGAAATGCATTCACAAATACATTTTCATTCGATGAGGTGAAGTCTCGGGTCGCGTTATCTATTAGTGTTACAATCAAGTTTTCTCGCTCCACACGAGGAGTATAAAAAAAAGCATGTCCCCGCTTATGTCTGTCTAGTAACTTCTTTTTAAATAACCGATCTAACGTAGTCTGTATAGTGTTTAAACTGCCCCCTTTTTCTCGGGTCAGCGCTTCATGAACGGTTTTGACATCGCTAGGCGAGCGTTGCCATAAATAGTTCAGAACCTGTTTTTCTAAATCACCTAGAACCATCAAATTTTCCTCTGTGATGTTTTTAGTGTTTCATACGCCGGCAAAAACGGATTTCTGTTTTTGCCGAATTTTTAGCATATTATGCTGTTTAACATTGTAAGTCAGTGAGCTACTTGTGCTCTAGTGGGAAAATATACTCCCGAATTAAGTATTTACGATACGCCTTCGGCTTCTGTGGTTTCTGACGTGTCACGGTGCAGTAATCGATATAGCCCGGGTATAACAAACAGTGTCAGAATTGTAGAAGATATAATGCCGCCTATCACCACAGTTGCCAGCGGCCGTTGCACTTCCGATCCAATCCCCGTGTTTAACGCCATAGGAATGAAACCTAATGATGCCACCAGCGCGGTAGTCAACACCGGACGCAGGCGTGTTAGGGCTCCATCAAAAATCGCCTGTTCCAGACTGTGTCCCTGCTGGCGGAGGTCGCGAATAAAAGAAACCATAACAAGGCCATTGAGAATGGCGATTCCAGAAAGGGCGATAAACCCCACTGCAGCGGAAATGGAGAAAGGTATATCTCTGAGCATCAGCGCGGCTACGCCCCCTGTTAGTGCCAGCGGTACGCCAGTGAAAATGATCAACGCATCCTTAACAGAACTCAGAGCCAGTATAAGCAAGCCAATAATCAGCAGCAGCGTAACTGGCACCACTACTGCAAGCCGCGCTGAGGCAGACTGTAGTTTCTGATATGTACCGCCGTACTCTATCCAGTACCCCGCCGGAATTTCTACCTCGCCGTCTACTGCACTTTGTATATCGGCCACGAAACTGCCGAGATCCCGTCCACGCACGTTAGCAGTAACCACCACTCGACGCTTACCATTTTCTCGGTTTATCTGGTTAGCCCCTGATACCAGTTCAAGATCTGCCAGCTCCCGCAGTGGCATGACACGACCATCTGACAAGTTAATTGGCAAATAAGCCAAAGCCTCTACGTCACTACGACGCTTCTCACCTAGGCGCACCACAATGTCGGAACGAATATCGCCTTCATAGAATTTGCCCGCAACCTTGCCACCCAATGCCGTACCCAACTGCTCCTGTAACTGTGCTTTAGTCAAACCAAGCAGGGGCAGCTTGTCCTGCTTGGGTACAATATTCAGCATTGGCAGGCCAGTAGTCTGTTCCACCTGAACATCGGCAATGCCTTCAACCCCACTGATGGCGCTTTCAATTTCGCTACCAAGGGCAGCTAGAGCATCGAAATCATCGCCAAATACCTTAATCGCCAGTTCTGCGCGCACCCCTGCCAGTAATTCGTTAAACCGCATCTGAATAGGCTGAAGGAACTCATAACGGTTACCCGGAATAGGTGTCACAATTGCGGATAGCTCACTAACCACCTGTTCTTTGCTTTTAGTTGGGTCCGGCCACTGCTCCCGAGGCTTTAGAATGATGAAATTATCGGCCACGCTAGGAGGCACGGCATCGGTTGCAACATCGGCGGTACCAATTTTAGCAAATACGCGCTCTACTTCTGGCATTTCGCTGATCTTTTCTTCAAGAATTTTTTGCAGTGCTACCGCCTGGCTCAGCGAGGTGCCAGGTATACGCAACGCGTGCATAGCAATATCCCCTTCATCTAGGTTTGGCGCAAACTCGCTGCCCAACTGAGTAGCCTGATAACTGAAGAATATAACCAGGGCAGCGGCTAACCCGACCACCAAATAGCTTCCTTTTAGAACCCATTTCAGCGCCGGTCGATACAGCGCCTCAGCCCCTTTAATAATAGGGCTGTGTTTTTCTTTCACAGGCTTATTGAACAGCAGAGCTATCGTAGCTGGGACGAAAGTGACAGAAAGCACCATTGCGCTCAGCAAGGCGATTACCACGGTCATTGCCATAGGGTGGAACATTTTTCCCTCCACCCCTTCTAAGGCGAAGATAGGCAAATACACTGCTGTAATAATAAACACCCCAAACAGTGCCGGACGAATAACTTCTCGGGTTGCATTAAATACCACCTTCATGCGCGCTTTTACGGGAAGTTCCTGCCCCTGCTGACTAAGTCGGCGCAAACAATTCTCAACAATAATGATGGCGCCATCTACTAACAATCCGAAGTCCAAAGCCCCAAGACTCATCAGGTTAGCACTAACCCTAGCTTGCACCATACCGGTCACCGTCATCAGCATGGCAAAAGGGATCACAAGTGCAGTAAGAAATGCCGCACGAAAGTTACCCAGTAACAAAAACAGAACAACGATAACCAGTAGCGCCCCTTCGATGAGGTTGGTTTCAACTGTTTGGAGTGTTTTGTCAACCAGACGGGTACGGTCGTATACTGCCGTCGCTACAATGCCTTCTGGCAGGGTACGGTTTATTTCTATTAATTTTTCTGCCACGGCGTTTGCTACGGTGCGGCTGTTTTCGCCGATAAGCATAAAGACAGTACTCATCACTACTTCCCGACCGTTCTGGGTCGCAGCGCCGGTTCTAAGGCCCTTACCGTTTTCTATGTCGGCAACATCTTTCAGATAGACGGCTGAACCATCAACTTCAGCAAGGGGAATATTGCCAAGCGCATGAATGTTCTTCAACTGGCCAGGCACTCGTATTAGCCACTGGGCACCATTTTGCTCGATGAATCCTGCTCCGCGGTTCTGGTTGTTGGCGGCAATCGCGTCCACCACATTTTGCTGAGTTAAATTGAATGCTAGGAGCTGTTGCGGATTAACCGCTATTAGCACCTCCCTTTCAAATCCACCGATGGGGTTAACTTCTACCACGCCTGGCACACGCATCAATTGGGGCCGGATAGTCCAATCGTGCACCGTTCGTAAATCCGTTGGCGATACCGAACTGCCGTCAATGTTAACCGCGCCAGGTTTGGCATCGACGGTAAACATAAATATTTCACCAAGGCCGGTGGCTATTGGACCCAGTTCCGGCTCCAATCCTGCGGGCAATTCAGAACGAGCGGCAGACAAACGCTCGCTTACCAACTGGCGTGCGAAATACACGTCCGTATCATCGCTAAAAATTGCAACCACTTGAGAAAGGCCGTAACGGGACACTGAACGCGTATAGGTTAAACCAGGCAAACCAGACAGAGCCGTTTCCAAAGGGAAGGTAACCCGCTGTTCTATTTCCAGAGGTGTATACCCGGCGGCTTCGGTATTGATCATAACCTGGACATTGGTAATATCCGGCACTGCGTCAATGGGTAGCTTGGTAAAATTCCAAACACCAACGCCAGCCGCCATTAGCACGAGGGCCAGTACCAGCAATTTGCGCTTTATTGAAAAACTTATAATCGCTTCCAACATGAGGTTGCTCCTAGTGGTCGTGAGACGCGCCAGACTTCTCGATGTCGGCTTTTAATACAAAACTGTTTTCGGTGACATACTCGGTACCCGGTTCAAGACCACCCAGCACCTCTATCCATTCACCGCCTTCACGCCCCAACTCCAACATTCGAACTTCATATTGCCCGCCCACTTTGGCGTAAACCACGGTAAAATCACGAAACGCCTGTAACCCAATTTTTTTAACCGCCAGAGGAACAGCAATATTAGCAACGTTAATATTGGCATTAACAAAGCTACCTACAGATAAAGCGTCTTGGGCATCATTCACGTTTACCCAATGAATGCGCGCCTGATCACGTCGAACTTCCGGTTCAATAAACGTCACCTTGGCCGTAATGTCCTGCGCAGATCCTTCAACCCTCAATGAGACATCACTACCGACCTTTACCTTATCGTAATCTGACGGATAAACAGCTAATCGGGCGATGTAGTTCCCTGTAGTGGTTAGTGTGATTAACGTGCGCCCTTTGGTTTGCTCCCCTTCATTTGCCATGAGCGACGTTATCACCCCAGTGGCGGGGGCTTTTATGGTGTAAGGCTTCAGACTTTCATTGCTTTCGATCGTAAAAAGTCTCTGGCCTTTTTTTACTTTGTCTCCAAAGTTAACGTGTCGTTGCGTAATTTCGCCATCGAACCGAGCACTAACCTTAGTGTGTGCGTTAGGTGGAAAAGCCAGTACGCCGTATGCAGGAATACTTTGGTGCAGTGTTGCTTCACCGGCAATTTCAGTCTTTATTTCCATTGCGTCAGCTACTGCCTGTTCAATGGTTGTCCGGCCTTCATAGTTTTCGTATTCCCAACGGTACGATGTACCTTTGTACTGCGCTGTCACCGTGACGTAAAATGAATGGGGTTCGTAAATTACGCTGTCTCCGCGTAAAAAGTCTCCTTGGGCTCTAAAGTTGATGTCATCTATTACATCGCCCAAGCGGGTAAGTTTGACGTTAAGCTTTACTTTTTGCGGCGCAATGACATTTCCTTTATCGGTAAGCCAAACACGGAATTCCGGCGGCACGCCGGTTTCAAAAATCGCCAGCTCAACAGCAAAGTCACCATCGCGCAGCATTCTGCCACGATGAGGCCCTTTCTCGGGCTCGACCTCAGCCGATTCTGTTGGACCCGATGCAGCCGTAGCGAAGGGGATTGGAAGTGCCAAGCAAAGGGTTAAAGCTAGGCTTACCGATGTAAGTAGTTTGGTGTTTTTCATGATTTTTCTCATTGGGAAAAAGCGGTGCCGGTCAGGCGCTGGATCTCGATGTGTTGCAAGTGCATGGCCTCGTAGGAAGCCACTAACTGCCTCTGTGTGTTGAGCAATTCCCTCTGCAATTGAACCCACTGCGTGTAACTCAGTTGACCTTTTTCAAATGCATGGCGGGCTTCTTTCAACGCTGAGTCCAACGTTGGAATAATGCGATTTTCAATGGTGTGGATGACGTGCCCCGAATGCGCCATCTCTTGAATCAGTACGAATAACTGGGCATCCAATTGTTGCATTAGTGACGCTTGTTCACTCGCTAGTACCTGTTGCTGTGCCCGCAACGCGGCAATTTTACCGGCGTTGATATCTGTTCTGCCCCACGGAATAGAGACGCCGGCCACAAGTCCAAAGTCATCGGTAGATTCATAACGGCGTACTCCTGCAGACAGCTGCCACTGAGGCTTAGCTTCGATGCGGGCGTTTTCGATCTGTGATTCAACGATGCGCTGGGAGGTGGTGAAGCGCGAAACTTGGGGGTTATTGCGAATGGAGCTAATGGCTTGAGCAGTGTTGGGGAGCATAGGTATTTCACTCAAATCGCCAGATAAAGAATAGTCAGTTTCTGGGTCGCCCCACAAGGCACTTAACTGGTACTTCGCCGCGGCAATTTCATGCTCCGAATCTTCCACTGCCAACTCCCGCCGTATAAGTTCTGCTTCTGCCAGTTTCCGTTCAACCAGTGAGCTTTTCCCGGCGTTAATACGCTCCTTGATCACGCTCAACAGCTCTCTGGCTTGAGAGACACCAAGCTTATTCAGCCTCAGTTGCTCTTCGCTAACGAGTACTTCAATAAATTTTTTCGCAGTAAGGGCCGACAAATCCAGCGCCTTCACTTTTTTATCGTTGAGCAGTTGGCTAGCTTCGCTATCCACCGCCTTAATACGGCTGCTAATTTGCTCTTGCTGCAATATCCAAGAATACGTCAAGGTAGACTGCATGCTTTTCAAAGCGCTGAAATTATCAGTCCCCATGGCATCTTCAATCATCAGGCTAACTTGCGCGCGCTGTTCAGTGCCGGCCTGTATTCGTCGCCCCTCCATTACAGCCTGCTGATCAACAAATACTCTGAGGTCTGGGTGGTTTTCCAGTGTCAGTGACACCGCATTTTGCATAGTCAATGATAAGGAAGGTACGGTCTCCCCTAGTGTCGTTAAACTGACCACTCCCGCCAGCACCCCAACCAAAAACCGACTAGCGATAGGTTTTAAAGTTAAAGAATATTGATGTTTTTTAATCATTACCCACCCTGTCAGTGACAATTTCGGAGCCATAGCAATGTCAATTCCATCACAATATGCATTAGCTGCTATGGCATAAAATTCATACAATACAATCGTCGCAGATCAAAAACCCATTGGCAATAGGTTTTATCCGCAATAGCTTAGTAAGTATTATATGTTTGCCCTAAGAAACTTTCTTTTTTACGTGGAGGGTAATTAGTAATAAAGCGCTATTACTGTGACAAATTCAGCAAGTTATTCTGTGGTCAGCAAAGAATTACACAATTTCCGCAGTTTTCAATTAATAAGATTAACCTTTCACACTAGCGTCATACGCTACGGACTGCGAATTAGTTTGCTTCCTTTGCAATTTTATAGAAAACAGATTTCAGAAGTATGCAATACACATTACTTTATAACAGCCCTCGCAACGCCCAATAGGGCAAACAAACGCAATGAACGAGAATTGACTGAAGCGCATTCAAACCCAACCTGACAACACCACGTGCGCTGGGTGTTGTCAGTTGTAAGCGTTAACTAGTGAACCTTAGGTGCTTTCGTTTTCTTTTGGGGTGGTTTCAGGGGGGAGTATCCAGTACACACCACTGAATTCAGCGACTGCGGTATCGCCATCTAGAATGTCCACTTGCAGTTTAATATGGCACTTTTTGCCTTTGGACAAGGTTTCAAACTTGCCGCTTAGGCTTTCAACATGACATAACGCTCTGGGCTGCATGGTGATGGGCTTGTGATAATGAATATTACCGTCTCCTAGCACTATTTCGCCGGCTAGGTTCTTTTGCTTAAGTTGCAGAAAAATCATTCCCCAGCCCGTTAACGTGGCTAAAGAAAAAATGCTGCCTGCGAACATAGTCCCGTGCAGGTTGATATTTCTATTTAACGAGGCGCGGTTCTCTAGAGTTTTACCGGAATATTGATAGAGCTTAATGCCCATTTGCTCACTAATGGGGATGGTGTCGTGCCAAGTGTCTTGCAGTTCTTTACACCATTTGGGGTGTAGCAAAATCGTATTGTGTTCTAAAAGACGCTTAACCATTTGTTGGCGTTTTAGCTTGCCCAGCTCAGTAGATGCTTCTTTTTCTACTTCAAAACCACAACTTTCGAAAAAGGGTGTCGACAGTTCACGACTGTTCGTCACCATACGTACCGCCCCTTCTTGGCGCGCAACTGATTCAAGCGAAGACATGATCATTTTTGCTAAGCCGCGACCTTGGGCTTCATTGGCAACAGCAATATGACGGATCTGTGCTTCTTCTGCGCTGTTCATGTGCACGCGACCAATGGCAATCACTTCACCTTTGTTGTTGCGGATCATGCGATGCTCACTGACTTGTTCGTATTCGTCTTTTTCAGACCCTTGGGGGAAGTTCCAAGGCTTGCGTAGCATTAACCAGCGAAATTCGAAGTACGCGTCAAACTCAGCATCTGTTTCTGGGGTTTCAATTTTATACATTATGATGCACTTATCCTTATGGAAATATCGATAACCTGAGGCCAGATTACACTAGCCAGCCCACCATTAAATAGCATTCAATGCTTGGTAGCAAATTAGACACTCAAACTAAAGGTGACAGGCCCGTCGTTTACTAAACTGACTTGCATGTTTGCACCAAAACGGCCTGTCTCGCAGTCGATCTCGCTATTTTTACCGAGTTCAACAAAATAGTTGTACAGAGCTTCGCCTAACTGCGGACTGGCGCCTTGAGAAAAACCGGGGCGATTCCCTTTGTTCGTTTGTGCCACCAAGGTAAATTGAGAAACCACCAGCAGTCCGCCGCCTACTTGTTTGAGGTTCAAGTTCATTTTGCCGTTTTCATCACTGAAAATTCGGTAATTCAACACCCGTTCAAAAAGCTTTTTAGCCTTTTCTTCGTTGTCGTCTTTTTCAACCCCTAATAATAACACTATGCCCTGCTCTATCTGCCCTGTCACCTGTTCATCGGCGGTGACCTTTGCTTCACTCACCCTTTGAATTAGGCCAATCATTGTTGCTCCTTGATAAAACGTGCCATGGCTTTTGTGGCTAGACACAACGCCGCACTAATTTTCGGCTCATTGGCGCTGTGCCCTGACTCAGGAACTATCGTAAGTTGGCTAGCAGGCCACGCTTCGTTAAGTAAGTAAGCCCCTTGTATTTTGCACACGCAGTCATAGCGACCATGAATAATCGTCGCGGGTATATGCTTGATTTTATGAATATTATTCAATATGAAGTTAGGTTCAATAAAGCATAAATGCTTAATATAGTGGCATTCCAGAATCGCCAAGCTTATGCCTCTGTGCACATCGGGTACCAGCTCATCTTCATGTAATTTACAATGTAGCTTGCTAATGCGCGCTTCCCATAAACACCAGGCTTTAATCGCTGCCATTTTGTGTACTTCATCGCTGCCGGTAAACAATGCGTAATAAGCGTCAACCAAAGAGCAGTTTTTAATCTCGTCAGCCACAGGATGCACAAACTCGTGGTAGTAATCAGGGAACAATTGCGCCGCGCCGCCTTGCTCATCAAGATACCAATCGAAGTCTTCTTTTCGCCCTAAAAAGCTGCCGCGCAATATCAAACCTTTAACCGTTTGCGGCTGTTCAATAGCGGCAAGCATGGCTAGCGTCGCCCCCCAAGAGCCACCAAACAATATCCACTGTTGCACACCTAAGTGCTTTCTTATCAGTGATATGTCGTTCAGCAAATCCTGCGTTGTATTGTTCTTTATGCTGCCAAATGGCGTGGATTGGCCACTTCCTCTTTGGTCGAACCCGATGATCCAGTATTTTTCTGGGTCAAAGAAACGGCGATAATTAGCAAAAAGCCCTGCCCCTGGGCCGCCATGCAAAAACAGCACAGGTATGCCTTTCGGGTTGCCGCTTTGTTCTACATATAGCGAGTGCCCTGCGCCAACGGCAAGCATTTCACTAAAAAAAGGTTTAATTGCAGGATAGAGTTCGCTCATAGCAGTTGCCACATTGACATTATTTCTTCCAACCGATTGCAGTAGTTTGCTAAAGTGTATTAACAATAATGAATTAATAACTTAGGGGCAACAGATGGCAGGACAAGGTTCAGGCGGAAATGTAATTGCAGCGATATGTAACTTCTTTATTCCAGGCCTAGGGCAATTAGTGCAAGGACGTATACTGGCAGCAATCATCTTTTTTGTTCTAGTTTGGACTAACTATGCCTTAGCAGCGACCGGCATTCTCTTTTTTATGGCTGTGTTTGGTTTCATATTTCAAGTGTGGTCGATCATTGACGCTGCTAAGTATCGCGGTTAAATAACGCTAAATGAGGTTTTCATGATAAAAATTATCCCTGCACTATTTGCATTTACTGTGCTTACTGGGTGCCAAAGCGCCTACTATGCCGCTTGGGAAAAGGTAGGAGTTGAAAAGCGCGATATCATGGTTGATCGCGTTGAAGATGCCAAAGAATCCCAAGAAGATGCTCAACAACAGTTTAGCGATGCACTAGAACAATTCACGCATTTGATGAATTACGACGGTGGTGAATTGCAAGATGTTTACGAAGAGCTAAAAGACCAATACGAAGAAAGTAACCAAGCGGCCACTGAAGTCACTAAACGGATTAATAAAGTGCAAAGCGTAGCCGATGCGTTATTTGATGAGTGGGAAACTGAGCTTGATAAATACAGTAACCCAGATCTGCGCCGCGAAAGCGCCAATAAATTAAAAGACACCCAGCGCCGCTACGCTAGCCTGCTTAAAAGCATGCGTAAAGCGGAAGCTAAAATGGAGCCGGTTTTATCTGCACTACAAGACAACGTACTGTATTTAAAACATAACCTAAATGCGACCGCAATAGGGGCGTTACAAAGTGAATTTAATGGCGTTAAAAATGATATTAACCAGCTAATTGCTGAAATGAATAACGCCATTAAAGAATCGAACGCGTTTATCTCGAGTATGCGAGACTAATTCGTTTTCATACGCTACGCAGGCGATTGGGGGTCTTCCTCGTCGACCTGCGTAAAACTCTCTTCTGCTTCCTCGTGAAAAAACACTTCAATAACGTGGGTTAACTCCGCCCCGAGCAATACCACAATCCAAGATAAATATACCCAGACGAACAAGATAGGTATAACCGCCATTGCACCATAAATCATTTGATACGATGGAAAGTGAGTGATGTAAAACGAGAAACCTTTCTTCGACAATTCAAACAATAATGCCCCCATAAACGCACCAACAAGGGCGTGACGAGGGTTAATTCGTTTGTTTGGAACAATCATATAAATAATAAAGAACGCACATACCGATGCTATAAACGGCACGATTTTAAGCATGGCAGTGGTTGCGCCCATCGTATATGCCTCTGCGGAGTTCGCAAACGCCACTAGATAAGAGCTCATGATCACACTCAAGCCAATTAACAGCGGCCCAAGCGTAAGGATCATCCAGTAAATAGCGAAGGTAAAAATGATCGGGCGTTCGCTTTTCGCCTGCCATATGCGGTTTAAGGTTTTATCAATATTTGAGATAAGCAGTAAAGCCACCACCACTAAAGATAAAATGCCTATCGCGCCCATTTTTGACGCATTCCCTACAAACTCGGCCACATAACCTTGAATTTGATCGCCCGAGGTAGGAATAAAATTACCGAAAATGAGCGCCTCTATATCACCACGCACTTCTGAAAACGCAGGAAAGGCCGACAAGATGGTGAAGAACACCATAATAAACGGCACCAAAGATAATAAAGACACATAAGCTAAGTGCCCTGCAGATACGGTAATTCCGTCTCGCTGGCAGTGACTTACAAACATACGAGCAAAAATATTCGCTTTGGGTAACCAGCGCCTGAATAGATCCGATAGGATAACTTTGGGCTCCATATATTTCCTTTTTACAGCAGGTTAGCAATATTGCCTAGTCTGCTCTAACACCTAACATATGGCAAATGGCGTAGCTTAATTCACAGCGATTTAAGGTGTAAAAATGGAAATCACGAATACCTTCTTTGGCTAGCACTTTTACCATGTCCATGGCGATGCTCGCGCCCATAAGGTTACGGGTTGTTTGGTCATCTTTGTCTATGCCGTCATACATTTTATGCAACCAGTTCGGTACGTGCACATTGGTAAAACCTGCAAAACGCTGCAAGGTTTGATAGTTAGTCACAGGAAGGATCCCAGGGACTATGTCCATATCGATGCCCGCTGCGGCGGCTCTGTCTCTGAAACGTAAGAAAACTTCAGCATCGAAGAAGAACTGGCTAATCGCTTGGTTTGCTCCTGCTTCGGCCTTGCGCTTAAGATTCAACAAATCAAATTGGCTATTGGGTGCTTCTGGGTGTTTTTCTGGATAGGCCGCAACCGCAATGTCAAAGTCAGCCACGTCGCGTAACAAAGCAACCAAATCAGACGCATAAGAAACGTGCTCAGTGTAGCCTTCGGGTAAATCGCCACGCAAAGCAACGATTTTACGAATGCCGCTGGCCCAATAATCTTTGGCAATTTGCTTTAGCTCTTCTCGACTTGCGTCAACACAGGTCAAGTGCGGCGCTGCCGCTATGCCTGTTTCGCTCTGAATTCGTTTTACGATTTCGTGGGTGCGGTCACGCTCACCGCTATTGGCACCGTATGTCACTGACATATATTTAGGCTTGAGCGGTGCTAGGCGTTCAACCGATTTCCACAATGTTTTTTCCATTGTCTCGGTTTTCGGAGGAAAAAATTCAAACGATACATTGATCCCTTTCACTTCAGACAGTGACTGGTTGAGGGCATCGATACCTTGTGCATAAGAGACCATGGAAAGCTCCGTTAATATCTAGACGTTTAGACGTCTAAACTAAACTTTGTACGTAAAGCCGTCAAGATGTTTAGCAGTCTATCGTTGACCTTTATTGGTTTATGGTTAGAATTTCCCCTTATAAGAAAGAAAAAAGCGAGTAAACGATGGCTAAAACGACGAAATGGAATGGGAAATACATTCATCCCTACGCCGAACACGGAAAGAAAAGCGAGCAGGTGAAAAAGGTGACTGTGTCTATTCCCCTTAAAGTGCTCAAAGTATTAACGGATGAACGCACCCGTAGGCAGGTGAATAATCTGCGTCATGCGACAAACTCAGAGCTACTGTGTGAAGCGTTTCTGCACGCTTTTACTGGGCAGCCTTTACCGAACGACAATGATTTGCAAAAAGATAACGACAATCGCATTCCTAGCGATGCTTTACGCATCATGCAGGAAATGGGCATTAACATCGATTCAGAAGAATAGGCCTTAACAGGCTATTCTTCTGACTGAGATAGACCTCAAGCGTAATCGTACTGTCCGCCGCGTGAGAGTCCTTGTTGATAAGCAGGTCGCTCATGAATGCGCTTCACATAGGCAGCAATGTTCGGGTATTGCCCGGGGACATTACGAGAAGCCATAGCCTCTAACGGGAAGCTCATTTGAATATCAGCGCCTGTTAGTGTATCCCCAGCAAACCATTCATTCTCAGCTAAATATTGCTCAACATACTTCAGGTTCGCTACCAGATTCAGTCCGTAATATCCGTCCATCACTTTATCAGCAATTTTATTGGCCACCATTTTGACAAAAAACGGCTTGGCATTTTGGCGCACTTTATCGAACACCAGTTTTGCTACCATAGGCGGCATCATTGTACCTTCGGCGAAGTGCAACCAATAGGTGTATTGACGGTACGCTTCGGTACCTGCCTCAGGTATCAAGGCTTTATCGCTATATTTACGCGCCAAATAATCAATGATCGCCCCTGATTCTGCCACGGTAACTTCACCATCAGTGATAACCGGCGATTTACCAAGCTGATGCACTTTTTTCAATGATTCGGGCGCTAGGTTGGTCTGACTATCTCGCTGATATCGCTCAATGTCATATTCCACACCTAATTCTTCGAGCATCCATAGAATGCGCTGAGAGCGTGAGTTGTTTAGATGGTGGAGTGTGATCATGAGACACCTTTTATACAGTAAGTTTTTGATAGTACTAAAGTACGCGCAAAGAACCGAACTGGCTCATCAAAAATATGAATATGTTTTCATTAACGTAAAAAGGCTGAAGAAATCCCCAGCCTTTTTTAGAAAACTAGCAACCGAGAAGGATTATTTTCCTGACGGATCGAGACTCGCGTAATACGCCGCCAAGTTTTCAATATCTGCATCGCTTAGGCCCGCCACCATAGGTGCCATAACCATATTTTTACGCTCTCCAGAACGGAACGCTTTAAGTTGTAATGCCAAGTATTGCTCTTTTTGACCTGCTAAGTTGGGATACATTGGAATTTGTGAGATACCATTAGCACCATGACATGCCATGCAGGTCGCTGATTTAGTTTTACCGGCCGCAATGTCGCCAGCGAAAACGTTAGTTGATAACATGGCAACTGTCGACAGACTCGCCACAACACATGCTTTTGAGATTAGATTCATATTTGGTCCTTAAGGTAACTTCGGTTTACAAAAAACCATTCTACGAGTAATAAAATAGGGGCAGACAATGAATTTAGATCATTCATATGCAACGCAACTAGGTGATTTAGGTGCCTTAACTAAACCTTTAAGTGTGGCCAACCCTCAACTCATTGAGGTAAACCACACGTTGCGTGAAGCTCTGCAACTACCAGCATCATGGTTTACGCAATCTAGCATAATGTCGATGCTTTTTGGCAATACAAGTTCGCTTACGAAACATTCTTTTGCACAAAAGTACGGCGGTCATCAGTTTGGTGGCTGGAATCCTGACCTAGGAGACGGCCGTGGTTTATTGCTTGGTGAAGCAAAAGATCAACAGGGAAACCCGTGGGATTTACATTTAAAAGGCGCAGGCCCAACGCCCTATTCACGATTCGCCGATGGGCGTGCTGTGCTGCGTTCGACCTTACGTGAATACCTTGCGAGCGAAGCTCTGCATCACATGGGCATTCCCACAT
This sequence comes from Paraglaciecola chathamensis S18K6, assembly GCA_000314955.1. Classification (GTDB taxonomy): domain Bacteria; phylum Pseudomonadota; class Gammaproteobacteria; order Enterobacterales; family Alteromonadaceae; genus Paraglaciecola; species Paraglaciecola chathamensis. The sequence continues at coordinate 128,660 of BAEM01000006.1, forward strand.
CGCGCGCATTATGCCTTATTACCAGTGACGAACCTGTGTATCGTGAGAAACAAGAAAAAGCGGCCATGATGATCCGCGTTAGCCAAAGCCATATACGTTTTGGGCACTTTGAGTACTTTTACCACAATGGTGAGTTGGATAAACTCGAGAAGTTGTTTGACTATTGCTTTGAACGGCATTTTTCTGACTGTTTACAGACCGAGTCACCGCATTTAGCAATGCTCGAAAAAATAGTCACCGATACCGCAACCTTAATTGCGAAATGGCAAGCATTTGGTTTTAACCACGGTGTAATGAACACAGATAACATGTCGATTCACGGTATCACCTTTGATTTTGGCCCCTATGCATTCTTAGATGATTTTGATCCTAAATTTGTCTGTAATCATTCAGACCACCAAGGGCGTTACGCATTTGAGCAACAACCTGGCATTGGTTTGTGGAATCTAAATGCCCTTGCCCACGCGTTCACTCCTTATTTGAGCATTGAGCAAATAAAAAGCGCCTTGAGCCAATACGAACCGCGACTGATGGCTGAGTTTTCACAGTTAATGCGCCAAAAACTTGGGTTATATGAAAATAATCATACCACTGCCGAACTGGTCAATCGTTGGCTTGATTTGGTGTCACAAGACAAGCGCGATTACCATATCAGTTTTCGATTATTGTGTGACATTGACGAGCAAGGTGCCCACCCGAAGCTAGTCGATCATTTTATTCAACGTGAAGCGGCCCAAGCTTGGCTCACGCAATACCAACAAGCGATACGCGCTCAAGGCACGGATACACAAGAGCGACAAGCACAAATGCGTAAAGTGAATCCAGCGTATGTGCTGCGAAATTATCAAGCTCAACTAGCGATAGACGCAGCAGAGCAAGGTGACTTTACCCATTTCAGAATGCTTCTACAGGTATTACAGCAGCCGTTTGAGAGTAAACCTGAGTACGCAGAATTTGCTAAGCCTCCCCCTGATTGGGGTAAGCATATGGAAATATCGTGCAGCAGCTAATCATCATGTATAAATATAAACTCTTTGTTGAATGGGAATAACCGATGTTAGGCTACGCGTTAACATACAATTCGCCGTTGCATACCGTCATTAACACCGTGACTGCAACGCACCTTGCTTTGGTTTTCTAAATTGTGAAAATGCGCCTTTCATCCCGCTTTGCTCCGTTACTGTGCTTCATGTTGCTGATTGTTATGCAAATAAGCCAAGCAGTGTCAGCGCAGGTAGAGTTAACCCCAGTTAACGTGAGTAATAGCGCTGCGCCTATCAATTTAATGGAACATAGCCAGTGGTTGGTGGCAGATAACCGCGTACAATTATCGGATATACAAGAACTTACCACCTGGCGCAGTGAATTCTCACCTCAGCCACTGAATGCTAACCAAAGCCTTTGGGGTAAAGTCACCCTGACGAGCGAGAGCAGCAACAAACCGTTTTTTATCAGTATCGATAATCCGCGTATTGATGCTCTTGATATTTACATACTAGATGAGCGCGACCGCATAATTAATTCCTACCGCATGGGAACAAGCCGCCCTTTAGATAACGGCCCGTTCGCCCACAGGCTGTTTGTGATTCCGTTAGATATTCCTTATGCCCAACCACGCAACATCTATGTAAAAGTTCGTGATAATGGCCCGTTAGTGTTCGCGTTTACGTTACAAACCGAAACCGCTTTACTCGATAAAGAACAGCGCAACAGCATTGTTTTCTCCCTCATAAGTGGCGCGCTCGCCATGATGGTATTGTACTTTTTAGTGACGTATACCTTGCTTCGCAGTCCTGTTCGCTTCTGGTTTTCGGTTGCCAGTACCGCGTACTTGCTGCTGTTTTTAAATAGCCAGGGGGTGGTGAGCTACCTGTCAGGGTATAACGCATATATCGACAATATCAGCACCATTTTGTGTGCACTGCTTCTGTTTTCATTAGCTAAAATAACCTTCACTATATTTCGCCCATTGCCCACCTATTACCGCTACTTTCTATACGCTACGGGTTGGATAAGTGCAGCATCTGCGTTTGTTCTCAATAGTTACCATCAGATTTTATTGGTGTCAGGCGCCGCAGCGCTAGCGGTTGTTACCATTGCAGTACTGGCGATATTTTACCGCTATAAAGGCCACCACATTAGTAACCGCATGTTCGCCTTAGGCTTAACATTAATCGCTTTGACCACGGCGGCGCATACCGGTCTTTATCTCAAATGGCTTGCCTTCCCTGAACAGCTTTCCCTGACGCTCAGCGCGCTCATCATTATCGGCATTGTGCTTATTGCCGTAGCGATAGCGGCCCATGAAAAAGTCATTGCATTTCGTCATTACACTGAGCAACAAGACGCCATTCGAGACCTACAGCAGTTTGTCGATATGTTTGAAGATGCGCCCGAAGGACGATTTATTACCAGTTTGGACGGCGAGCTACTGCGCGCCAACCGTGCCATGGCAAAAATATTCGGCTATGAAGACGTCGCCCACATGAAAGCACAATTGGACTCTGTATCTACCTTGTATGCTCAGTCGCACGAACGTGAACTATTGCTCGGTGAGCTACATAAAAATCAGTCAACCTTGGGTAAGGAAATTAAAGGCCAAACACGCCAGAACCAGCCGCTTTGGTTGCTGGTTTCAGCCCAGTTGAGCGATAGCAGTAAAGGCCTTGCTAAAGGCGACGGTACAAGCAGTGATAAAATAATTTACGGCTCGATTTTAGATATCAGTAAGCAAAAGGCCGCGGATCAGAATATCGAATACATGGCCAGTCACGATACCCTAACCGGCTTTTACCAACGCCAAGAATTTGAGAAACGCTTACACGCAGCCATTATTCAAGCCAAACAAGAGCAGGACGAGCTGACCTTGCTGCACGTTAATATCGATCAGTTCAAAGCAATTAACGATACTTATGGCCACAAAGCGGGCGACGCCATTCTTAGGCAGTTTTCCCAGTTGATGCTCAAAATAGTGACTGTCGACAACATGATTGGCCGTCTAGGCGGCGACGAATTCGGCATATTACTGACGGGAAGCAACGCCCAGAACAGCTTTATGCTGGCAAATAAACTGCTTAATACCGTGCAAAATTATGACTTCTCCTGGGAAGAGCGCCGTTTAAGTATCGGCATCAGCATTGGCCAAGTATCCTGGAATGAAAAAGTCACTAGCTCAGAACAATTGCTAAGTATGGCGGATTCTGCCTGCTATATGGCCAAAACCCTCGGCCGTAATCGTTTGCATACTTATTCTTCTACTGACAAACAAATAGCAAAATATGAATCCCAGTTAAGCTGGCTACCTCGCATTCAACATGCGTTGACCCACAATGGCTTTGAGCTGCATATGCAAACATACATGCCAATGACCTCGATAGCGCAGGGGCATCATTATGAAATATTATTGCGCCTAGTAGACGAACACGACCAGCGTGTTTTACCGAACGAGTTTTTACCTGCAGCTGAACGTTATAACCTCAGCGCTAAGATTGATCGCTGGGTTATCGATACTTATTTTACCTGGCTGAATCAAAACCCGCAGCACAAGGAAGATCTCGTTCGCTGTAACATTAATCTTAGCGGACAGTCTTTAGGCAATCAGGACTTAAAGTTATTTATTCTCAGCGCTTTTGAAAAGTACCACGTACCCCACAGCAAAATATGCTTTGAAATAACCGAGAGTATGGCTATTTTAAAACTTGATGAAACCATTGAGTTTATTAATACCTTCAAAGCTCTTGGGTGCACGTTTGCCTTAGATGACTTTGGTAGCGGCTTTTCATCTTATAATTACCTTAAAAACCTACCGGTTGATCAAGTTAAGATTGATGGTGAGTTCGTCAAAAGTATTCTTATCGACTCAGTTGATATGGCCATGGTGACCTCGATAAAGGACATCGCGAGCGCCATGAAAATTCAAACAATTGCCGAATATGTTGAGTCAAAAGAAATAATGGTTGAGCTTGGTAAAATAGGCGTCGATTTTGTGCAAGGGTTTGGTGTTAATAAACCCGCTCCTTTGCATACGTTGAAAGACGATGACCAATTGCTTAAATCAAAGCCGGAGTCGTAAAGGCACTTGTTTTTAAATATTCAGCACCCATATTTTGTACCAGTGTGTCACCCCTTTAAAACCTTTTTACAAGTCAGCATTTAACATTATGAAACAACATCAGAAGTACGAATTCGTGAGCTCAGCCTCCCTACCAACACGCTGGGGACAGTTCACTATACACGGGTTCGTTGAAACAGCGACCGAGCAAGAACATGTCGCACTATCCTACGGACAATGGCAATCTGGCGATGTGATCCCCATTCGTATCCACTCTGAATGCTTAACCGGTGATGCATTATTTAGCACCCGATGTGACTGTGGAGCGCAATTAGAAAAAGCGCTACAAAACATTGTTGAGCAAGGCAAAGGTGTATTGCTCTACTTGCGCCAAGAAGGCCGTGGCATTGGGCTACTCAATAAAATTCGCGCGTACAACCTGCAAGATCAGGGATTAGATACGGTTGAAGCCAATGAGCACCTAGGTTTTGACGCTGATTTGCGTGAATACGATATGTGTAAGTTGATGCTCGACACATTAAATGTACAGCGCGTAAATCTAATGACCAACAACCCTAAAAAGCGCACCGCGTTAGAGGGAATGGGCGTTGAAGTGGTCAGCCGCACACCTATTGATCACGGAATTACCGACGACAACCGTCATTATATTCGCACCAAAACAGAAAAACTGGGGCACAAATTTGACTCCCACTTATTGAAATAACCTATGTGCTTGGCCGCTATAAGCGGCCTAATACGTTCCCCCCTGCTGCATTTCAAAAACTCTTAAGCCTCGATTCAGTTTTGGTTAAGCCTGCATAACCCACACTACACTTACGTTAAGTTTTACGCATACCGTAAAATAGCGACTAATTGAGGTGTCCCATGGGCAAAACCACAAAGTATCTGATTATCTACATCGGCATCATCATTCTACTCATCGGTACCGCGATAGAACTCGCTCACGCCGAAACTCAAGATGAGCCCCCAGTAGAATTACATCAAGCCAAGCTTGACCAAATGCTCGCGCCAATCGCTTTGTATCCTGATGCACTGCTGTCACATATTCTAATTGCAGCCACATACCCTTTAGAGGTTGTTCAAGCAGCTCGCTGGCGAGACGAACACGCTGATTTGTCTGAGCAGCAAGCACTAGATCTTGCTGAACAACAAGACTGGGATCCTAGCGTTATTGCCCTTACTCCGTTCAAAGAGTTACTTGAGCGTATGAGTAAAGATTTAAACTGGTTACAAGACTTAGGTGATGCATTTTTAGCGAATGAAGCTCAAGTGCTAGATAGCGTGCAAACACTACGCAGTCGTGCCTATGCCAAGGGCAACTTGCATGACAACCAGTATCAAAGCGTTGAACGAGAACAAGAGAAAATTGTGATACACAGCGTTGAGCGTGAAACCGTATATGTACCGTTTTATGACACCCGTGTTGTTTACGGCGATTGGTGGTGGACAGTCCACCAGCCTATTTATTGGCGCTCGCCGCGTCATTACACCTATCACTCTGGGTTTCATTGGAGCCCACGTTTTCATATCAGTGCAGGTTTCTTTTTTGGTGGTTTTCACTGGCGCAATAACCATGTGGTGATAAATAACGACTATCGCTATCGTCGCTCGAATCACAGATACATCTACAACAAGGTGCGCCAGTACCCGCGATGGCAGCATAACCGTCACCATAGACGGACAGTTAAGTATCACAATGGTTACAAAAACAAGCATAAGCGCACCGTAGTGAGTCGCAATTATGAAAGCCAGAACCAGCGTCGTCATCAAAAACAGGTGCTCTCGCGATTGAAGCACAAAGAGGTTCAATCTAATCGCGGTGTTTATCACACTAAGCGCAACGCGCAGCATAAGTCTGAACGTTTCGATAAAAAAGCGACATCAACCACCAGACGGTCGATTAACACCGGCCAACACAAGGTAAAAACAGATCGGGTAAGCAAGCATCAGCGTGCGTCGCGAGGTGACACGAATCACAACCGTTTGAATACGCCTCGTAAGTCTGTAAAGCAAGCACCGGCTAAACACGTTAGAAGCCAGCAAGCTCGTAACCAACAGGTTCGCAATCAACAGGCAAACGTGCATAAAAATGTCCATAAAAAGGTACAGCGTATGTCGTCATCGAAGCAGCAACACAGAGCGCAGTCGAGTATGCGTAAGCACTCAAGTCGTGCGGCAAATTCGAATTCAGGAAAGTTTAAAGCAAGAAGGGTAGAACCTTAAGATTTGCTTAGTCGCCAGAAAAGGCTTTAGTGGTGTATGGAAGTATTCAACAAAAGGAAGCTAAAATAGCCTGCAGGGCAGGCTATTTGCCTATGCTGAATGAGGTATCGGACAACCTCTTATGCATTGTTTTTAGTCTTTAGGTAAGCACTAACTTGTGATGCTTCACGCTGTTCTGAGAATTTAATCAAATCAACACCGTTACATTTCATGCCATCAGCAGATACAAGCTTACGAAGAACATCATTAGAGCTTGCAGCAACTTGACCTACTTTACCGCGTAAGCTGCGCTTAAGCATACCAAGGTCATCATTTACTACCGCTTTACAGAAGCTAGAGTATTCACTATCACCTGCGAAACGAACTTTGCTGCTTGATTCCATGGCAGCACTTGCATTAAAAGCTGTCAACGCGACTAAAGATAAAAGTACTTTTTTCATGGTTTACTCCAAATATATGTTTGCTAATTAGGTGTACTACAGGTTCTGCCTGCCAATAAAATATCCATGATTTTGATGATCATGTCTGTGGTTTTATTGTTCGAAACTAGTAAAAAGCATGTAAAACAAGGAGTTACACAAAAATAACATTTATAAGCTATTGAATTAAATGAATATTTTTCATTTATATATACCCATAAGTGAAATGAATATTCCTATTTATTCCAAAAACGTCTGTTTAAAACTGAAAGTCACAACAGATATAAATCAAAAATAGAACAAAATATGAACATATTGTGGAGTTAGAGGCAATTTTACAGGTTAAAATGTTGTTAAATTACAAAATATATAGTTTTTATTACATAATTAGATGGGTATTTTTTTGCTAAATAGCCCTTTGATGAATTATTTTCCGCATAAATATATTTGTAAACGGTCAAAATTCACAAGACCCGCCTGATGGTTATCATTATACTCCGCGCATATTGAGCAACTTTATATTGTGATGGTAAATTCTATGCGATTACTCCCAGAATGGGCGCCCCAAGAAGCGATTATCCTTGCTTGGCCTGACGACAAAACCGATTGGCAGCCCTGGCTTGCAGATGTTAGACAAGTCTATTTGACGATCATTGCCACGCTTAACCAAGCTGGCACTGGCGTGATACTGCTGATTCGTGATGACCAGCGCTCTACATTTACCTCTTTGAGCAAAGACTTTGCTCAGCCTATCGATCGCGTTCTGTTAGTGCGCGCCGATTATAATGACACTTGGGTGCGAGATTATGGCTTCTTGACGTGCCACAGCTCAGGCGGCATGCAACCCATTGAATTTAATTTTAACGGTTGGGGCAATAAGTTCGACGCTAAAAAGGACAATCAAATAAACCAGCAAGTCTTAGCTGGCTTATGTCGTTTACCGCTGCAAAGCTTCGATGTGGTGGCTGAGGGCGGCGCACTAGAAATTGATGATGCAGGGGTGTTGTTGTCTACCGAGTTTTGTTTATCGAACCCAGAACGCAATGGCGAAATGACGATGTCACAGTATCGCGGAGCGTTCAAAGTTGCCCTCGGAGCCAAAAGCGTACATATATTCCAGCATGGGCATTTAGAAGGCGATGACACGGATGGTCATATTGATACCCTAGTACGTTTCACGCCTGATGATGGGTTGGTCGTGCAGTCTGCATTCAATGTGCCCGATGACTCGCACCATGCAGGCTTAGCTGCTCTTGTAACAGAGTGCCGCGAAGCATTGCCAGAGCATAAAATATTCGAATTGCCTTTACCTTGTGTGTTCAATAAGCAAGGTGAGCGTTTGCCTGCATCTTATGCAAACTACTTGATAAATAATAAACAGATCTTATGTCCTGTATATCAACAACCACAAGATGATCTCGCCATGGAAGTGATGGCGAAAGCCTATCCAGGGCATAGCATAGTGCCAATCAACTGCTTAACTTTGGTACAGCAATTTGGTAGCTTGCACTGCATTAGCATGCAGGTACCTGTGAGTACGTTAACCTTTGATATCAGCCAAAAACTAGCAACAGGAGTCAGTGAGTTATGAGTCGCACCCCGCAAACCGCTAAAACCCTTAAAGTAGGGGTTGTTCAGCAGGCGGTTGCCAATAATGACAAGCAATTAAGTTGGCAACGTAGCGCTGAGCAAGTCACCAAACTCGCCGAACAAGGCTGTGAATTAGTGATGCTGCAAGAGCTGCACAGCACCTTGTATTTCTGCCAACAAGAAAACACTGATTTTTTCGATTTGGCTGAGCCAATACCAGGCCCTGCAACGGATTACTTTGCCGAGTTGGCCGCCAAATTAGATATAGTGCTAATTACCTCTTTGTTTGAAAAACGCGGTTCTGGCTTGTATCACAATACCGCTGTGGTGTTTGATCGCCAGCTAGGCATGGTGGGTAAATATCGTAAGATGCACATTCCTGACGATCCAGGCTTTTACGAGAAATTTTACTTCACACCGGGTGATATGGGCTTCGAGCCTATTCAAACCAGTGTCGGCAAATTAGGTGTGCTTGTTTGCTGGGATCAGTGGTATCCAGAAGCAGCGCGTTTGATGGCGATGCGCGGGGCTGACATGCTGTTTTACCCTACAGCTATTGGTTGGGACCCTGCGGATACTGAAGACGAACAGCAACGCCAATTTGGTGCTTGGCAGACCATACAACGCTCTCATGCCGTAGCTAATTCAGTACCGGTTATTGTGGCAAACCGCACTGGCTTTGAAGCCTCACCGGTAGAAGGCGATAACGGCATTCAGTTCTGGGGGCAAAGTTTTATCGCTGGCCCACAGGGGGAAATTCTGGCGCAAGCAGATGCCGATAGTGAGCAAAACTTGATGGTGGAATTAGACTTGGCTCGCACAGAACAGGTTAAACGGATTTGGCCGTATTTCCGTGACCGCCGCATTGATGCATATGATGATATGACTAAGCGCTGGCGCGACTAAATCGCCCAGCGTATAAAAGCAAAGCCCCAGTGCTTATAAACTCTTATTTATAAACTCTTATTTATAAACACTGGGGCTTTTTTGATGTGCAAATGCAGAAGGAACCAAGAGGAGCTAAATCACAGACGCTAATGGCGCGTTCGGTAAGCTTGGCTGATGAATTAAATGATCTTCTTGCCATATCTGCTGCATTTTCTGCGCATCAATATTCCCGCCAGATAAAATTACCACCACTTTTTGCGGCGAATTTTGTTGCGCTAGATAATTCACGACACCATGCATACTCATCGCGCTCGTTGGCTCGATATGAAGTTTCAACAAATGCTGTAACCACTGGGTCCAGTAGGCGATTTGCCTTTCGTCCACCTCATAAAAACCGTCCAATTGCTGAATAATCGGATATGTATGCTCGCCAACTGCAGGCGTTGCCGCCCCATCGGCAAGGGTTTTAGCCGGCGTAGTTAAACGCTGTATGCTGCCTAAACGCAATGATTGCGCTGCGTCATTGCCAGCCAATGGTTCACAGGCAATCACGTTAGATTGCGGGCTATTATGTCTTGCTGCAATCAAGCTACCCGAGGCTAATCCCCCGCCGCCACAAGGCATGAATATCGCGTTGACATCTGAAGTTTGCTCGAATATTTCAGCAGCTACCGTGCCCTGCCCCGCGATGACATCAGGATGATTAAAAGGCGGGATCCATAACGTACCTGGCTCTTTGGCTGCTTGCTCTACGGCAATGTCGGCTTCATCTCGTAACGGAAATAAACGTAACTCAGCCCCGTAAGAGCGAGTAGCGGCAGCTTTAATTTTCGAAATGTTTTGCGCGCTAAAAATGGTTACTGGAATATTAAACAAAGAAGCCGCATAGGCTACTGCCTGGGCGTGATTACCAGAACTACTTGCCACGACTCGCTTAATGGATTGCTTTTGCTGCCTTGCATGCAACAGTGTATTCAAGGCACCCCGTAACTTAAATGCGCCTGTACGTTGCAGACATTCTGTTTTAAATAGCACTTCGTGCCCTAGCCAATGATTCAGTAACGCAGACGTCATGAGCTCAGACGTACGCACATAGTTTGCAATACGTTGTCTTGCCGCGCTGATATCTGCAAAAGTCACTTCAGGCATGTTGCATTAACTCCTTAAGATGTAGGCCAGTATGCACTTTAACATGAGCTATTATTCGTTATCAGTTCTCTTTTAAGCCAAAATCAGTTTTACTAGGTAAAAACAAAAAGGAGAATGATATGGGATTACTCGATGCCATTATGGGCAACGCGTCTGAAATTGATGTGAGTGAAGTGAGCGAAGAATTAGCACCGATTATCGGTGCGACCGAAGAGGTTCAACAGGTGTTTAAAGTCGTACGGGATATGTACGTATTCACCAATAAACGCTTATTGTTGATTGATAAACAAGGGTTAACTGGCCGAAAAGTGGATTACCACTCGATCCCGTACCGGGCAATCACTCAGTTTAAAATTGAAACCGCTGGGCATTTTGATTTAGACGCAGAAATAAAAATTTGGGTCTCAGGACAAGATCAACCCATCGAAAAAGAGCTTAAAAAAGACACCGTTGTCGGTATTCAGCAAACCCTTGCTACTCACATGTTTGCATAATTGCATACATATCAATGTATAAATAATAACGGCGACTCAACAGGCGCCGTTTTAAATTTTCTCTTACTAACTAATTTCAGTGTCTATTTCATATCAAAATGACGATCGAAAAAGTTGGTAATTGTGTGAAACAAATGAATACCGGTTTGCTTACCACGGATACTGTGCTTTTTACCCGGATAATCCATGCTTTCAAATGGGATGGCTAGATCCTGCAAATGTTTGTACAGCTTGGTGCTGTTGGTAAACAATACGTTGTCATCGGCCATGCCGTGGTAAATCATCAAATCACCGGTTAGATTTTTCGCATATGGGAAAACCGATGACGCGATGTAAGCATCTTCGTCTTCTTTAGGGTTACCCATATAACGCTCGGTGTAATGGGTATCGTATAACGCCCAATCTGTCACTGGTGCGCCAGCAACACCTGCTTTGAAATACTCGCCAGCTTTAAACATGCTCATCAACGACATGTAACCACCGTAACTGTGACCGTAAATGCCAATACGCTCTGGGTCAACATAAGGCAGTTTACGCAAGAATTTTACGCCCGCTATTTGGTCATCTACTTCCGTGCTACCCATTTTCTTGTATAGAGGATCTTCAAACGCTTTACCACGATAGTTAGAGCCTCGGTTATCGACAGAAAAGACCACATAACCTTTATTCGCCCAATATTGCATTAGCAATCCACGATTACCGCCCCAGCTGTTGGTAACCACTTGCGCATGGGGGCCGCCGTACACGTAAACAATAACAGGGTGTTTCCCTTGGATTTTCTTCGGTTTATACAAACGATAATAAAGCTCTGTGCCATCATCGCTGACAAAACTATCGAGTGTTGGCTCTACCCAGTCACTTTGCAGAGCTTCTAAGGGGTGGCTCCCTTTAATCGCGTTTTCATTTAACCATGCTAGGTGCTTACCATCGGCTTGATGCAAGCTGACTTGCCATGGTGTATTCACGGTAGAGAATTTATCGACATAAACAGATGCGTCATCACTGAAACTAGGAACATGAGTTCCACTTCGCTGACTTAGCTTTTTAATATCTCCACCAGCGATAGATACCGTATAAATATGTTGCTCTAGTGGCGTATTCGCGCGACCAGTGAAATATATAAGACCTTGCTTTTCATTAATGGCCTCAATTTCATCTACTACCCAGTCTCCTTCGGTCAATTGGCGCACCAATGTACCATCGTTTTTATACAGATATAAATGTTTAAACCCTGTTTTTTCCGACGCCCAAATAAAGTGCTTTTGGTCGTTCAAGAAATGTAGATCGTCATTTAGGTTAACCCAAGTGTTGCTCGACTCTTTAAGCAAGGTGTTTTGCTTGCCACTTTGGCTATTAAAAGCACGCAGCTCTAGGGTCTTTTGATCTCGGCTTTGCCATTGGTAGGTCAACATTTGACTGTCTTTCATCCAATTCACTCTAGCAAGGTAAATATCTTGCTCTTTGCCTAAATCGACCCATTGAGTGTTGCCGCTAGCGAGATCTTTCACCGCAAGTTTAACCGTTACGTTTGGGGTACCTGCACTGGGGTAGCGCTGGTTAATCATTTTGATTGAATCAGCGTATATTTCGCTACGGGTAATTTCATCAACTGGAGATTCGTCCACTTGAGTAAACGCAATTTTGCTTTCATCTGGTGACCACCAGTAGCCTGTCATACGGCCCATTTCTTCTTGAGCAACAAACTCTGCCATGGCGTTTTTAATTGTGCCTTTACCATCAAACGTAAGCTGTGTTTCAACCTGCGTCTTGATGCTTTTAATGAACAAGTTTTGTTCGCGAACGTAAGAAATAAAATTCGCTTTAGGTGAAAAACGAATATCGGTTTCAAACGCGTCTGTATCTAAAATCTTTTGGGCTTTTTCATCTCCTAAGCGGAAGTAATACGCATCACCCGCTAACGGAAACAACAAGGCCTTACCATCATCAGACCAAAAATAGTTCACAATACCTGAACCACTTAAACGCATGCGCTCTCGGCGCGCTTTCTCTTCATCAGATAGTGCCTCAGGGCCGCTGTGCAAATCGTCCGAGTTGAACAACATTTGAGTGTTACCCGTAGCGATATTGTACTCCCACAAATCATAACGCTCGTAATCTGTGGTTTTCCCCTGTAAAAAGGTCACGCGCTTGCCGTCGGGTGAAACTTTCACATTGTTTGCAGAGCTGCCTTCTAAGGCCGGTGAGTCAAAAATTCGTTCTATCGTGAGGTTTTCAGTTGCCATTGCCGGTACCGCCAGTGAACATAACAAGATCCAAAAAAGATTTTTCATTATTATCTTTATCCTTTAATCATATGCTGCGTATTGTAAAGGCTTGATCCAAATAGGTAAAACATGAAGAGCAGAAATACTGCGTTAGTTTTAGGCGCAACAGGCCTAGTGGGTAAAGCTTTAGTGACACAGCTTTTGGCTGACCCTCGTTACACCAAGGTGACGTGCTTGGTTCGAAGACCGCTGAAACACAGTGACTACCCTGACGTAGAGGGCAAGTTAGAGCCTATCGTTATTGACTTCGAGGCGCTACAAGATTACCAAGGCTATTTTAACGCCGACCATATCTACGTGTGCTTAGGCACCACAATTAAACAAGCAAAAAGTAAAACGGCTTTTCGCAAAGTCGACTTTGAATACGTGCATATAGCCGCCCAACTTGCTAGAGCACAAAAAGTGCAAAGCTTTGTATGGATATCCTCAGTAGGGGCAAACGCAAAAAGTAAGCGCTTTTACTTACGGGTAAAGGGTGAGCTAGAAAACGCCATACTGAATATGTCTGGTTTAGCCCACGCGAGCGCGGTACGCCCATCCTTATTACTTGGAAATCGGGCAGAGGTACGCTTTTTAGAGCGCGTCGGGATCATGCTTGCCAATCTCATTTCACCTCTTTTATTTGGGCGCTGGGCAAAATACAAACCGGTTTCAGCAAGGCAAGTAGCAGCGCATATGATAACTATGCAAGACTTTACGTCTAAAAGGGGCATTCAATGAAACGCCAAGGGTTTCAATTTAAGCAGTTTTTTGTTGAACATAAAGACTGCGCCATGAAAGTCGGAACCGACAGCATTATGTTGGGTAGTTGGGTAACCTGCCCTACTTGCAACAATGACAATACCCCTCAACAGTTTTTAGACATAGGAACGGGTAGCGGTTTGCTAGCCATAATGCTTGCCCAGAAAAGTCCTGCACGCACCTGTATTACTGGAATTGATATTGATAGTGACGCTATAGCTCAAGCTAAGCGGAATATGGCCGATAGTCCTTGGTCAGAAAAATTGGACGCGCAGCAAACCAGCTTACAGAGTTTTCAAAAACGTGAGGTCGAGCAGAAATTCCCCCTGATAATCAGTAATCCGCCGTATTTTAATAGCCCTATTTCGAGCGAAGAAAAACATACCCAAAAACGCGTTCAAGCACGACAAACCAGTGAGCTAACCCATCAATCGTTACTCAATAACGTGGCGCAGTTACTGGCTGACAACGGCATGTTTTACTGCGTTCTTCCTAGCGATGTTTGTGAGGCATTTATTGAGTATGCGAACACAATAGGCTTGCAGCTAATAAAACAACTCACCGTGTTTTCAAAACCGAACACACCTGCCCTACGTGAATTACTTGCCTTTGGCTTTGAAGCCCGCGCACTGTGCACAGATTCATTGACTATTTATACAGAAAATCACCAATATTCAGCCGATTACAAAGCACTATGTAAAGACTATTACCTCAATTTTTAATGCTGTTTAGCCTTAGTTATCAAGAAAAAACGCTAGATACTTGTGAGAAAATTGCCTAATGTGAAGACAGAGCAAACGTAAAAACAGTCTTATTTGCTCCACTTTGGGAGGTTCTTATGCACGCTGTTCCGCTACCAAACTCTGTTTCATCCCTGACTGACCGCTTACACGTGTTGGAATTTCACTGGCACGGCGTCGGGCTACAAATTCCTAAATTTGCTTTATATGCTTGTGTGCCAAACCCCACGTTTACTTGTTTTGTCCAGCGCCATCATAGGCAAATCGCGATCATGGAATTTGGTCGCTACACCCTGCCCATCCTCGACCCGCTAGAAGACGATTTAGACGATCAGGCAAATTTTGTCGCCATCGTGAGTGTTGCCAGAGGGAATCGTTTTGGCTTGTATGGGTTCCCCGCTGACAACCAGGGGCAAAGCTTTACTTTGCCTTTGGATCACGAAAGCGTGCCGCGCATCGTTGAATACTTTATTTAATAGTGGGTTAACAATAGTTGTAGAGAAATATGGGGGTTGTCATATATTTCAGGATTAAGCGTCGCGAGTTAAGCCTTTTTCGATACTTCGAATTAAGCGCTGATTTAAACGCTGAGCTTGCTTGGGTAAAAGCGAGTCGTCAGTATCGGTGTCATCACTAATATTGACCACTTCTACGCTAAGTTGTTTTTTAGCCTCCTGTTCTTTGAGTGCCCATTTAGCATGCTCTTTGACCAAATCAGTACCACGTGCCTCTAGCTCAATAAGCACCTCGCAAATCTGCTGTGAATAGGGCGCGTTACCTAACGCTACGGCAATGTTACGCTGCCAGCGCTCGTGGCCAATTCTGCGTATAGCAGAGCCTTCAGTGTTTTTCAAAAACGTGCTTTCATCCCAACACGCCAACTCCGCTAAGGTTTTGTCCTGTAACAAGTCACGGGGATGAAAATCACTTTCTTTGGTCAGTTTAGCGTAGCGGTTCCACGGGCAAATCAGCTGGCAATCATCACAACCATATATACGGTTACCTAACGCCCGACGAAATTCTTCAGGTATAGCACCTTTTAACTCAATCGTAAGATAGGAGATACAGCGTTTGGCATCCACAACATACGGCGCCACAATTGCTTGTGTTGGGCAGATGGTAATACAAGCATTGCAACTACCGCATTGCTCTTCTACTGGTTCATCCACGGGTAAGGGAATATCAATAAACAGTTCACCTAAGAAAAACCACGAGCCCCCTTCTTTATTCAGCGTCAGTGAGTGCTTGCCTGTCCAGCCGATACCGGCTTTTTCTGCCAATGCATGTTCAAGCACAGGGGCGGAATCTACAAACGGTCTGAAATTAGCCGTTGTGCACTCGCTGCGAATTTTTTCACCCAGTTTTTTAAGGCGATTACGTAAAAGCTTGTGATAATCACGCCCTAAGGCATAGCGGCTAATGTAAGCCGTATCTTTATTTTTTAAGGTTTGGGCAAATTTAGCATCAGGAGGCAAATAATCCATACGCACACTTATCACGCGCAAGGTTCCTGGCAATAATTCTGCGGGTCTGGCGCGCTTCATACCGTGTTCGGCCATAAAATTCATTTGCCCATGGTAGCCCTCGTCCAACCAAGCTTGTAGCTTGTGTTCATGACGCGATAAATCGATATCAGCGATCCCTACCTGTTGAAAGCCTAGCGCTTCGCCCCAAGCCTTGATATTTTGGGCTAATTGATGGAGATCATATTGTGCAAAAGACATTAACTACCTTGACGGACAATTGGGCGCCGAGCAGTTTATCACAGAAAGTTTTTCTCGCGCAGCAGGTACGCCAACACGAAGAAGAAGCTGCTGAAACCTGTGGCTATCACATGGACATGCTAATGCAACGAGCAGGTCAGGGAATATTTCGCCATTTAAAAGCTAATTTCCCTTATGCCCATAATGTATTGGTTATCGTTGGCGCCGGCAATAACGCTGGCGATGGCTATGTCGTTGCTACCTTGGCCAAGTCATTTGGTTGGCAGGTAACAGTAGCGGCATTGAACCCCGACAAAGCACTCAGCGGTGACGCGCATATGGCTCAAGACGCCTGGTTTAAAGAAGGCGGCAGTATTAAGCACTGGCAAGAAGTAGAGTTTGCCTCGTATGACGTTATTGTCGATGGCATACTCGGCACAGGTTTGACCGGACAAGTTCGGGATGACGCCCGGGAGCTTATTAATGCCGTAAATGATGCAAGCCTTCCGGTACTGAGTATCGATGTGCCCTCTGGGCTAAATGCCGACACCGGCGTGCCGCTTGGGGTAAGTATCAAGGCCGACTGTACTGTCACCGTTGTGGCGCAAAAGGCAGGTTTGCTTACAGGCCAAGGTAAATCCTACTGCGGCAAGCTCATTTATGATGATTTAGATATAGCTGAAGCATTCAATGCCATTGCGACGCCGATTGCGTGCAAGGTGAGCTACGTTGACTTACCTGAGCTAGGCAAGCGAGAGTCGAATGCGCATAAAGGGCATTTTGGGCGCTTACTGACGGTTGGTGCCAATAGCGGTATGCCAGGTTCATTGCGCTTAACCAGCGAAGCTGCCTTGCGAACCGGTGCCGCCCTAGTGCGCGCTTATTGCCATACTGATAGTCGCTTGCCCATTTCTATGGGGCGCCCCGAATTGATGATTGCCAGTGAGCAACTGGATAAACAGCTTGATTGGTCATCGTGTTTGGCAATTGGCCCAGGGCTAGGTACTGACAAATGGGCAACTGACGTATTCAGCCAGCTAATGGCCCATTTAGAATCTAATCAAAAAGCCTGTGTTATCGATGCTGATGGCCTCAATTTATTAGCGGACTCAAGTCGAAGCTCGCGCACCCTGCTCTCTACCAAACTTAGCGTCATCACGCCCCACCCTGGCGAAGCGGCGCGGCTGCTGCATTGTAGTGTGTCTGACATAGAAAATGACCGACTGAATGCCGCCCAAACGTTAGCTAAAAAATATAATGCAGTGGCAGTATTAAAAGGCGCTGGCACGATTATTAGTAATGGTGAGCAAAGCTGGATTTGCGCAGATGGTAATCCAGGTATGGCCACCGCTGGCATGGGAGATACACTAACAGGTATTATTGGCGGTTTTATTTCCCAAGGCATGAGTGCCACACAAGGGGCTATTTATGGCGTTTGTTTGCACGCTCATGCCGCGGATAACCTTGCCCAACGATATGGTCAACGTGGTATGCTAGCCAGCGATTTATTTGAACCTTTACGAGAATTAGTTAATCCCACATGAAGCACTCTTTTTATTTAGCGGATGAGCAAGCCACTACTGAATTAGCAGCACAACTGGCGAATCTATGTAATCGCGCCACTGTTATTTATCTTGAGGGCGATTTAGGCGCAGGCAAAACCTCTTTTTGTCGCGGTTTTATTCACGGTTTAGGCTACAAAGGGCGCGTTAAAAGCCCGACCTATACCTTGGTAGAACCCTACGAAATTGACAGTTGGCGAATATTTCATTTTGATTTGTATCGCTTGTCTGATCCCGAGGAATTGGAATTTATTGGTATTCGTGATTACTTTGACGACGATTGTATTTGTTTAATCGAATGGCCAGATAAAGGTGAAGGCCTCTTGGCAGGGGCTGATTTACACATTAGTATTGAATTCATTGAAAATAGTCGCTCGTTAACTGTGCAAGCAAATAACGAATATGGACAAACACTACTGAGTAATTTGACCCCCTAATGAAGTATCTGCGGCCAATATCATTATCAGTGCTCCTCAGCATTTTATTGCTGTTGGTTGTGCCGGTTAGTTTTGCTAAAAATGCCATAGATAGCGTTCGTATTTGGCCATCACCTGGTAGTACGCGCATTGTTTTTGATCTTGAAGATACCCCTCAATACAGCTACTTCACCCTGAGCAACCCAGATAGACTGGTCATTGATTTAGCCGACACCAAAAAGAATTTTGATTTCGCCAAGCTAGCAAATAAAAGCCCCTTGGTGAAAAAGCTTCGTTATAGCTCAGCCAAAGACAAAAGCGGTATTCGGGTCGTTATCGAACTCAACAAAAAACTCGATAGTAATCTGTTTGCCTTGCCCCCTACTGAGCCCTATCGTAATCGCTTAGTAATAGATTTAGATGACAAGAATGCACCGGCTTCGGCCCCTACTGTGGTCAAACATAATAATACCCAACAATCTCGCGATATCGTGATTGTGATTGATGCTGGTCACGGTGGTGAAGATCCAGGCTCGATAGGACGCGGCGGCACATTCGAAAAAAACATCACGTTAAATGTTGCTCAGCGCTTGGCCAAGCTGATTGATGCGGAGCCTGGCATGAAATCAGTTATGACGCGTTCAGGTGATTATTATATTTCACCCAATAAGCGCCCTGATATTGCTCGCAAGCATAAAGCAGATTTGCTCATCTCGATTCACGCAGATGCATTTACCACTCCGCAGCCCAGAGGAGCTTCGGTTTGGGTACTGTCTATGCGCCGTGCTAACACAGAACTTGGTCGCTGGATGGAAAAATCTGAACGTCATTCAGAGTTATTAGGTGGTGCAGCAGAAGTTATTCAGGACACCGCGAGTGAGCGCTATTTAACACAAGCCTTGCTAGATATGTCGATGGATCATTCCCTAACCACCAGTTACGATTTAAGCCGAAAGGTAATAGGTAAGTTGCGCGGCATTACCAGAATGCACAAGAAAATTCCTCAAGCTGCCAGCCTAGCGGTATTAACCTCACCGGACATTCCTTCTATCTTGGTAGAAACAGGTTTTATCTCTAACCCTTCAGAAGAAAAAAATCTAAATTGGTCTAAGTTTCGTCAGCAACTAGCGACGTCTATCTTCAGTGCTGTCAAAACCCACTTTTCTGAATCGCCGCCTGATGATTCCTTATGGGCCAAACAGAAACGCCACACCCGCACCCACAAAGTACGTAGTGGTGAAAGCCTTTCGCTGCTTGCCCAGCGCTACAATGTCAATGTTGGAGCAATTAAGGCCGCCAACAATTTACGCTCAGACGTTGTGCGTATTGGGCAAGTCCTGACTATTCCTCGCACTTAGTCCGTTATACAATAACCACAGTTTCACGTTTTTATTGAGGTCACTTTTTGTCCGCCACCAGTGCAATGATACGAATCTTACCTGCTCAACTTGCTAACCAAATCGCCGCAGGTGAAGTGGTAGAGCGCCCAGCATCCGTTGTAAAAGAGTTGGTTGAAAACAGCCTTGATTCTGGGGCGAGCCAAATCGACATTGAAATCGACAAAGGTGGGCACAAGCGTATTTGCATTCGCGATAATGGCGGCGGAATCGAGAAAGACCAATTAGCACTCGCCTTAAGTCGCCATGCCACCAGTAAAATCAGTTCATTAGACGACTTAGAGCATATTCATAGTTTAGGCTTTCGCGGTGAAGCGCTAGCCAGTATTAGTTCAGTGGCCCGTTTAACCCTTACCTCGAAACCAAAAAGCCAGCAGCAAGCATGGCAGGCACACGCCCAAGGCCGAGATATGGAGGTGCAACTAAACCCGGTTGCCCACCCTGATGGAACTTGCGTCGAAGTAATCGATTTATTCTTTAACACCCCAGCTCGGCGAAAATTTTTACGTGCGGAAAAGACCGAGTTTAACCATATCGATGAAATCATCAGGCGCATTTCTCTTAGCCGTTTTGATGTCAGTTTTAGCCTTAAACATAACGGTAAGCTGTTACGCAAGTACCCTGCTCTCACCCAGCACACGGATCATCTAAAACGCCTAGGCGCTATTTGCAATAAGGACTTCGCGAGCACAGCTATCGCTTTAGACAGCCATTATCAAGACATGACGTTATCCGGCTGGATAGCCCCACCAGATGTAGCTCATCAGCAATCTGACGTGCAGTATTTTTATGTTAATGGCCGCATGATGCGCGACAAGTTAATCAATCATGCCATTCGCCAAGCATTCGAAGGGGTTATTCACCCTGATTCCTCGCCCAACTATGTACTGTATTTAAACATTACTCATAACGAAGTAGACGTTAACGTGCACCCAGCAAAGCACGAAGTACGTTTTCATCAAGCCCGTTTGGTACATGATTTTATTTTTCGCGCTATTGCTGATGGTATTCACCAATACTTTAGTGATGCGCCAAGCCAAGCTGGTCCAAACGAATTAGCTGAGGTGGCACCTCAACACGATTATATTGCTCCCCTTCAATCAGCGCCCCAGGAAACTGAAAACACGCAGGAGCAAATTGAACAGCGACCACATAACCAGTTTGTACGAGCGCCTTACGCTGATAATGAAGCATCCAAGCTAAGCGTGAATGAAAGCCAATTCTCATCTGGGTATTCACCAGCCACGAATGGCGATACCCGAGCCCATCAGCAAAGCGATAATATGCAAAATGTTGCCGGAGAAGCTCCTCAGCGTAACGGCAACAGTGCGCCTCGCACCGCAACATCAAGACCCGGTTCGGGAAATAGCGTGTCAGCTCAAGCGGTAAAAGGTTACCAGCAGTTAATGAGCACCAATAAAACACTTAGCGCTGATGTTTCCTCGCCTATTGAGAACCACCACCTATGCTTACCCGTAGATGATGAGCGGCTACTAGTATTATTTGATGCGCAACATTACGTACTGCCAGCCAATGCGTTAATTGCTGCGCACCTTAGTACTACATTTGATGAACAAAATATGGTTGCCCAACCACTACTGATGCCCGTATCTATTGCCGCTGATAAAGAAACGCTACACTGCGCCCAGGCTTTATATGATGCACTGCTAAACAACCGCATAGAGATTGGTTGGAGTCAAAAGCGTATCATTCTAAGAAAAGTTCCCTCCGGGATGCGTCAGTTGCCTTGGGCTAATATCTTACCTGAATTACTTGATACCCAAATGACCACTGAAAGCTCCGAGAAGATGCAATCCATAGATGAAAGTGCAGTCAAAGCGCATTTATTTCACTGCATTGCATTGCATTCACCAAAACTCACCCCACTTCAAATGCATAAAATGTGGATGACATTACATGACCATCCGAAGAGCTTTAACACTTTGATGAATAAAGCGGTGTTATTACCGCTAGCACAACTAGTAAGCGCACATATTGAATCAACTCACTGACAAGCAAGATCTTCCGCCCGCCATTTTACTTATGGGCCCAACGGCTTCTGGTAAAACGGCGCTGGCCATTGAGCTATGCCAAGCACTGCCTTGTGAAATAATCAGTGTTGATTCAGCGTTAATCTATAAAGGCATGGATATTGGCACTGCCAAACCGACAGCAGAGGAACTTGCCCAAGCCCCTCACCGACTAATCGATATCCTTGACCCAGTACAAAGTTACTCTGTAGCTGAATTTAGACGTGATGCGCTGGCGGCCATGCAAGACATTACCCAGCGTGGGCGTATTCCACTTCTGGTGGGCGGCACCATGATGTATTACAAGGCATTAACTGACGGGCTATCCACTTTACCGCAAGCAGATTCACTGGTCAGAGCTGAAATTGAAAAACAAGCGCAAGAAAATGGCTGGCAAACGCTACATCAGGAATTACAAGGGATTGACCCAGTTTCTGCGCAGCGAATACATCCTAATGATCCCCAACGTTTGACCCGCGCTTTAGAGATTTATCGCATTAGTGGTAAATCAATGACCGAATTAAGTTTGAATAAACAACCTTCGGCCCCATATCAGTTTTCACAATTTGCCATCGCTCCTCAAGACCGACATGTATTGCACGATAGAATAGCTCAACGCTTTGATATTATGCTTAATTCTGGTTTCGAAGACGAAGTGGCCACGTTAAGAAAACGTGAAGATTTGCACCTAGATTTACCCTCTATGCGCTGTGTTGGATACCGACAAATGTGGCAATATTTAGACGGTAATAATAGTTACCAAGAAATGCGTGAAAAAGGCTTAGCAGCCACCAGACAACTAGCAAAACGTCAACTAACGTGGTTACGCAGTTGGCAAAACTTACATTGGTTAGATACCTTTTCAAAAGACAATTTGACTAATGTGATGAAACTCAGCAGAATTCGTACGTGAGCCGTGAGCTATACAGCCTTTTTTATTTCTGTATACTGGGCAAAAAGGCGAATTTGATAATAAAAAGAAAGGATAGATGATGGCTAAAGGGCAGTCTTTACAAGACCCATTTTTAAATGCGCTACGCAAAGAGCGTATTCCTGTATCAATTTATCTTGTCAACGGGATTAAATTACAGGGTCAAGTTGAGTCATTCGACCAATTTGTCATTTTGCTTAAAAACACCGTCAGCCAAATGGTATATAAGCATGCAATCTCTACCGTCGTTCCTTCACGGGCGCTACCGGTTGCTGCTACTAATCCTCATGCGGACGCTGACGAGAACCAATAGTTAGTGAAGGTCTCAGGAGAACGGCTTGTTTGACCGTTATGAAGCAGGCGAACAGGCTGTACTAGTACATATAGATTTTTCTGATGACAACAGCAAAGAAGATCTACTAGAACTTCAATTGTTGGTCACATCTGCGGGAGTGAGCGCGGTTGATGTCGTAACAGGCAGCCGTAACGCTCCTCATACGCGTTATTTCGTCGGCAGCGGCAAGGCCGAAGAAATCGCGAATACTGTTAGAGCGTCTGAAGCTGATGTGGTTATTTTTAACCACAGCTTATCGCCATCTCAAGAACGTAACTTAGAGCAAGTATGTAAGTGTCGTGTGCTTGATCGCACAGGATTAATTTTAGATATTTTTGCTCAGCGTGCACGTACCCATGAAGGTAAACTGCAAGTAGAGCTTGCTCAGCTCAAACATATTTCTACTCGCCTTATTCGCGGCTGGACCCACCTTGAGCGCCAAAAAGGTGGGATAGGCTTACGCGGGCCGGGTGAAACTCAATTAGAAACAGATAGACGTTTACTCCGTGCGCGTATTAAAAGTATTCAAGCACGCTTAGGCAAAGTACAAAAACAGCGTGAACAAGGCAGACGCGCGCGAGTTCGCGCCGAAATTCCAACGCTTGCGCTTGTGGGTTACACCAATGCCGGTAAGTCGACTCTGTTTAACACTATTACACAGTCTGAGGTATACGCAGCGGATCAGTTGTTCGCCACGCTAGACCCAACGCTCAGACGTATAGAGCTACAAGATGTGGGGCCTGCTATTTTAGCTGATACCGTTGGCTTTATTCGCCATCTTCCCCATGATTTAGTGGCTGCATTTAAGGCCACACTTCAAGAAACCCAGCAGGCAGATTTATTGCTGCACGTGGTCGACTATTCCGACGATCAATTTCGTGAGAACATCGATCAAGTGAATGAAGTATTAGACGAGATAGACTCTGACGAAATACCTCAATTAATGATTTGTAACAAGATTGATCGCATGGACGGCGTTGAGCCAAGGATCGATCGAGATGAAAATGGCATACCTACTCGGGTCTGGATGTCTGCTCAGCAAGGCTTAGGTACAGAATTATTGTTCGAAGCGTTAAGCGACTGCCTTGCTCAGAATATGGTGCGCTATCAGTTACGCATTCCGCCGCAAGAAGGTAAACTACGAGGTGATTTGTTTAATCTTAACTGCATCTCTGAAGAATCTTATGCCGAAGATGGTGACTGGTTAGTAGAGATACATATGCCTCTTGCAGATTGGCAGCGTTTAGCTAAGCGCTCTGATGCTGATTTAGCATCATTTATTGTACAGAGCTTAGATGCGTAAAATTGCGCAGCTACGCGACATGAATAACAGAATAAATATGATTAACTATTTGGAGAGTAAAGATGGCTTGGAATGAGCCCGGTGGTAACAATAACGATCCGTGGAAGAACCGCGGTGGTCGCGATCAAGGTCCACCTGATTTAGACGAAGTGTTTAAAAATATTTTAAATAAATTCGGCAAGTTTGGTGGTGGCAAAGGCGGCTCTTCTAATGGCAAAGGCTTCGGCTTAGGTCTTGGTTTAGTTATTGGCCTTTTAGTTATCGTTTGGTTTATCAGTGGTTTTTACACCATTCGTGAAGCTGAGCGCGGTGTGGTTCTGCGCTTTGGTGAGTTCAGTCACTTTGTTGAACCTGGCCTTCGCTGGAAACCGACTTTCGTCGATAGCGTATTACCAGTGGATGTACAAACGGTACGTTCATTACCTTCCTCCGGCTCTATGCTAACCGAAGATGAAAACGTGGTTCGGGTAGAGATGGAAGTTCAATACCGTATTCTTGAACCTTACAAGTACAGCTTCTCGGTAACTAGCCCTGAAACAAGCTTAAGCCAAGCATTTGATAGTGCTATACGCTACGTAGTTGGTCACTCGAAAATGGATGACGTACTGACCAGCGGCCGTGAAGTCGCACGTCAAAATGTACGTGAAGAGCTTCAAGCGATATTAGAACCATACGATATGGGTATTTCTATTGTCGATATGAACTTTAAAGATGCGCGCCCACCGGAAGAAGTAAAAGCGGCATTTGATGACGCTATCGCCGCACAGGAAGACGAACAGCGCTTTATCAATGAAGCTGAAGCTTATTCTCGCGAAATCGAACCACGCGCTCGTGGTCAGGTCAATCGCATGGCTGAAGAAGCTCAAGCATATAAAGAACAAGCTATCTTGCAAGCGCAAGGTGAAGTGGCTCGTTTTGAAGAGCTATTACCACAGTACCAAGCTGCACCAGAAGTAACCCGCAGCCGTATTTACCTTGAGACGCTAGAAGAAGTGTACTCCAAAACAAGTAAGATCATGGTCGACACTAAAGGCAGTGGCAACATGCTTTATTTACCATTGGACAAAATACTGGAAAGACAAAACTCTAGTACAACTCCATCGACAAACCGTAGAACGCTAGAAGGTTTACGTAATCAAGATCCTGTTTCAAACGTAGGCTCACAAGATAACGGCATTCGTAGCGGTAGTTCACGTAGTGGGAGAAACTAAGCGATGAAAAATTTCTTAATCGTCATCATTATCGCACTAGGTGCATTAGTCCTTAGCTCACTGTTTGTGGTTGACGAAGGCGAAAAAGCTATCGTTATTCAATTCGGTAAAGTACAGCGTGACACTGACAGCGGCGACACCGTCGTATTTGAGCCAGGTTTACACTTTAAGCTACCGCTTATTGACCGCGTAGTAACGCTAGACTCGCGTATTCAAACGTTAGATGAGGTTGCTGACCGCTTTGTAACGTCAGAGAAAAAAGACTTAATCGTTGATTTATACGTGAAGTGGAAAATCAAAGATTTCGCTAAATACTACCTAGCAACCGGTGGTTTTAAAGATAACGCTGAAATCCTATTACAACAAAAAGTAAACAACGGATTACGTTCTGAATTTGGTACCCGTACCATTTCACAAATCGTATCTGGTGAGCGCTCAGAGTTGATGGACGAAGCGATGGCCCAAGCCTCTGATAGCTCAGATGAATTAGGCATCGAAATTGTTGATGTACGAGTAAAACAAATCAACTTGCCGCTAGAAGTACGTAACTATATCTTCCAACGTATGCGCACCGAGCGTGACGCAGTTGCTCGTGAGCACCGTTCTGAAGGTAAAGAGAAAGCTGAATTCATCAAAGCCAATATGGATGCGAAAGTAACCGTTATGCTTGCTGATGCAGAGCGTAACGCGCGTAAACTACGTGGTGAAGGCGATGCAAAAGCAGCTGAAATTTACGCTAAAACGTATACCAAGGATGCTGAGTTTTATAACTTCCTACGTAGTATGGATGCGTACAAATCGAGCTTTAGCAACAAACAAGACGTAATTGTGCTTGAACCAGACAGCGACTTCTTCAAGTATATGAAGAACGAAACAGGCAAAAACTAAGCCCGCACGGATTCAATAGCAGTTTAAAACGCTATTTTTAATAGCAATAAAAAAGCGCCAATGTGGCGCTTTTTTTGTACCCACTTAATGGGCACAGCCTCGAAAGAGCAAACACCTTACCTTTTGGCTTTGAACGACGTATTCACAAACTAGACTCGCAAAGCTTATGCATCTCTTCATTATGGTCGAAGTGAGCTGCCGCGCCAAACACCTAATCAGACTCCCCAAAATACAAAATATATTAAAGACTCTTAAGATAAAGGAGTAAATACAATGACATCCATGATAAAGGCCGTTGATTTTCACAAAATATATTGGTTATAAAAAAATCCATGATAAATACAATGACACCCATGATAAAAGTCGTTGATTTTCACTAAATATATTGGTTATAAAGACATCCAAGATAAAAGTATAGTTAGGTGGACACCCTTTATAAAAATGGTTAATTTTCATCCCTAAACTACACTTGTTGCGTGTTCCATTTTATTGAGTCGACTGTTATGCCTCAGTCACGAAAAAGCCAAATCAGTTTAATCGATACGCTTTATTATCACTGTGTTTCTCGTTGTGTACGCCAGTCTTTCTTATGCGGTACTAACACGCTGAAAATTATCAAGACGCCCATAATAAAATGGTTAATTTTCATCCCTGAACTACACTTGTTGCGTGTTCTACTTTATTGGGTCGACTGTTATGCCTCAGTCACGAAAAAGCCAAATCAGTTTAATCGATACGCCTTATTATCACTGTGTGTCCCGTTGTGTACGCCAGTCTTTCTTATGCGGTACAAACACGCTGACAGGGCAAAGCTATGAACATCGTCGTGGCTGGGTAGAAGAGCGTTTGTTGTTTTTATCTACAGTGTTTGCTATTGATATTTGCGCTTATGCAGTCATGAGCAATCATACTCATGTGGTGCTTTGTGTGGATAAAACCTTGGCTGATAACTGGGATACCAAATCGGTACTAAAGCGTTATCACATACTTCATAAAGGTACGTTACTCACTCAAAAATTTATAAACGGTGATACCTTAACCCAAGGGGAGTTAATCACCCTTGATGATACCGTTGAAATTTACAGAAAACGCTTGTACGACATTAGCTGGTTTATGCGTGACTTGAATGAATATATTGCCCGTCAAGCCAATCAAGAAGATGACTGCACCGGTAGGTTTTGGGAAGGGCGATTTAAATCTCAAGCCCTATTAGACGAAAGTGCAGTACTAGCGTGTATGGCCTATGTAGATTTAAACCCGATTAGAGCGAAAATAGCCAAAACACCTGAAACGGCAAAACACACCAGTATCAAAAAGCGTCTTCACGCCGTTAAACATCATCACGCCCAACCAAGTACATTAATGCCTTTTGTGGGAAACCCGAAAGAAAACATGCCCAAAGGAATAGCTTACTCCCTTAAAGACTACTGTGAGCTTATCGATACCACAGGTCGCTGTATTCGTGATGACAAGGCAGGTTATATCGACAACACTCAAAGCCCTATTCTAGAAAGACTAGGACTAGACTCAGCACAGTGGCTAGCCTTAACCACTGAATTTGAAAAACACTTCTGCTACGCAGCGGGCGCAGAGCAAATGATGAATGCCTTCAAGCGCCATACCCATCATCAACGAATACGCGGGATGAGCAAAGCAAAAGAACTGCTAAAGCGCGCTTAAACTTAAACTAATCTCAACAAATACACTTAATGCACAGCTTGTGTCACGTGCGCTTGCCTATATTTCTTCAATCCACATAAATTCCTCCCCAACGCTCAACTCAAAAGTGCAATTATTTAGTATCTAGAGCAATTATTACCAATG
>BAEM01000004.1 GCA_000314955.1 Paraglaciecola chathamensis S18K6
ATTAACGTGGAATGGTATTATACAAGAAATTGACGCTCATTAGAGACAATAAAATTAAGGAGTGTAAAAAATACTAACTATTTCATATTCCGATGAACGAGCTTAATGTAAATATGACCCTGTGATCGCAGACATGTAATGTTGGCCGAATGTTAGAAGCGACACGGCGCTTCGATTGTCATGGGCTGGTTCGAGTAGGGATGCAAAAATTCAATCCAAGATGCATGAAGTAATAGGCGCTCAGCGAGTTGTTCGCTCTGGTCATTCGCATATAAGTCACAGCCTAAAATTGGATGCCCCATCGCCAAACTGTGTATCCGTAATTGATGGGTGCGCCCCGTTTCAGGTGTGAACTCGACGCGAGTTCTAGGCGGGTTTTCGAGGTACTCAATAACGCGGTAATGGCTGATGGCTTCTTTGCCCTGTTCAAAACATATTTTTTGTCGCGGAAAATTAGCAGGATCTTTCGCTATAGGCACACTCACCCTGCCCTCGGGATCCTGGATCTTACCGAATAACACGGCGCTATAGCGCTTCTTTACGCTACGCGCTTGAAATTGCTTGGTAAGCTCGCCATTGCTTTTTTTATCAAGGGCAAGTAGCAATACCCCTGACGTGCCAAAGTCTAGCCGATGAGCCATCAACGCGGTTGGAAACTGCTTCACGATACGGTAGTGCACAGAATCTTTATTCAAGGGGTTCTTCCCCGATAGACTGAGCAAACCACTGGGCTTGTTCACTGCCAATAAATAGTCGTCTTGATACAAGACCGTCACCGCCTCAAAGCAAGGCGGGGCAATGAAACTGTCGACTATGGGCGTCTCGACAATTTTTTGGGGAATGTCATTTTTCATCGTGTTGCTCAGAAGCGTTACTGAGCGAATCTTGATTATCTTCAAACGGCTCGTTGTTAGGCAGCGCAAAGTCGTCATCTTGTAGTAAACGTGCATCGAGTTTTTTGTTTGACTGCACACCTAAGGCTTTAAATTGCTCAGCTTGGCGGATCAGATTGCCTTTACCCGTGGTGAGCTTATTCATGGCAGCATCATAGTTACGCTGCGTGGACTCCATAGATTTACCCACTTTTTCCATGTCGCTAACGAACCCATGAAATTTGTCGTACAGCTTTCCTGCGTTTGCGGCAATTTTCTGGGCGTTTTGATTTTGATATTCGTACTGCCAAATATTATTAATCGTGCGCAGTGCCACCAATAAGTTCGTCGGGCTGACTAACATTATATTGTTGTCAAACGCCAATTTTACCAATTCAGGCGCATGTTCAGCAGCGAGTAAGAATGCCGGTTCGATTGGAATAAACATCAAAACGTAATCTAGGGAGCGTAAGCCTTTTAAATCTTGATAATCTTTATTACCTAACTCTTTGATGTGGTTGCGCAAAGAGGCAACATGTTGATTCAAGTAGACTTGTCGAGACTCCTCATGCTCTTCGTTAAAGTACCGCTCATAAGCCGCAAGTGATACTTTTGAATCGATTACCACGTCTTTGTCATTCGGCAAATGTACCACCACATCCGGTTGATAACTTTTGCCGCTATCATTTTTTAAAGCAACTTGGGTGTCAAACTCATGCCCCTCACGCAGCCCTGACTCCTTTAATACCCGTTCAAGTACCACTTCGCCCCAATTTCCTTGCTGCTTGTTGTCACCTTTTAAAGCTTTGGTCAAGGCAGCGGCATCTTGGGTGATTTGTCGGTTTAACTCCTTTAAACCCAAAATTTCTGTTTTTAGAGAAGCTCTTTCTTGACCTTCACGCACATATTGATCGCTGACCTGTTTTTTGAACCCTTCAATCTGGTCTTTCAATGGGTTGAGTAACGCATCTAGCCCTGCTTTACTCGATTGCTGAAAAGAGTTGTTTTTTTGTTCAAAAATCTTGTTTGCTAGGTTTTCAAACTGTTGCTGTAAACGTTGCTCAGATGATTCAAGTAATGCGAGCTTTTCGTCACTGGCTAGTTTTTCTTGTTCGAAACGGGCCGTTTTTTCCGCTAGTTCTTCACGCAAGTCTGATGCGTGTTGCTGAATTTGCTGATAATGGCCCTGCCAACGCTTGCTATCTTGCTCAAGCACAGGAATACGTGCGACTTGCTGCGTTAACTGCCCAAGTTCATTTTGTTGACTTAACTGCACCTGACGTAACTGCGTATTCTCGCTAGTAGACGTATGCAGTGCGTCTTTTAAATCTAAAATTTGTTGCTGAACATAACCCTGCGATTGTTGGTAATGTTGCTCTAACTGGCTTTTTATTTCTACATGCTTACGGCGTGATAACAATGCATTTATCCACCAGCCGCTAACGATACCCAAGGCGGCGATCGCGCCAAGTAACATTAATAAATTGGGATCATCAAAGGAGAATTGTGCAAGAAAATTCATAGGGTAAAAACGGTCCTGTAACTGAAAAGTATAATGGAGAAACCAAAGCGTATTGGCGCAGAATGTAGCATAAAAAAAGGCGCCATTAATACGGCGCCTATTTTGGATTGAATGAGAAAATTACGCGGTTGCGTTAGCTTCTTGTATTTTCACCTTCCAAATTGCCGGTCCAGTTTCATGGGCATTGGCACCTGTGCTATCTACCGCAACGGTGACTGGCATATCTTTGACTTCAAACTCATAGATGGCTTCCATTCCTAGGTCTTCAAAGGCTACAACCCGTGACTTTTTGATGGCTTTAGACACCAAGTAAGCTGCCCCGCCCACTGCCATCAAGTAAACCGCTTTGTGTTTGGCAATGCTATTCACTGTAGCTGGGCCGCGCTCTGCTTTGCCAATCATGCCGATAAGCCCGGTTTGCTCTAGCATTAAATCAGTGAATTTATCCATACGCGTTGCAGTAGTTGGTCCGGCGGGACCAACTACTTCGTCACCTACTGCATCAACAGGGCCAACGTAGTAAATGAAACGGTCCGTTAAATCAACGCCATCAGGTAAACCTTCACCGCTATCCAACATGGTTTGAATACGTTTATGAGCCGCATCACGACCGGTTAACATCTTGCCCGAAAGCAATACAGTTTCCCCTACTTTCCACTCTTGAATGTCTTCTTTTTTAACGTCATCTAAGTTCACCCGGCGAGTGTCTTTGCTGACTTCCCACGTTACTTCAGGCCAATCATTCAAATCAGGTGGCGTAAATTCAGCTGCGCCCGAGCCATCAAGATGGAAATGTGCATGACGGGTTGCTGCACAGTTAGGGATCATGGTCACAGGAAGTGAAGCAGCATGGGTAGGCAATGACTTGATTTTTATATCGACGACGGTTGTTAAACCACCAAGGCCTTGGGCACCAATCCCTAAGTCATTTACTTTCTTAAAGATTTCTAAGCGTAGCTTTTCTTCGGTCGTTTCGGCGCCTCTGTCCATGAGTTCTTGGATATCAACGGGATCCATCAAGCTCTCTTTAGCCAATACCGCTGATTTTTCAGCTGTGCCACCGATGCCTATACCAAGCATCCCTGGTGGGCACCAACCAGCTCCCATAGTAGGTAACGTTTTGACGACCCAATCTGCGATGCTGTCATTGGGGTTTAGCATAACCATTTTAGATTTGTTTTCTGAACCGCCCCCTTTCGCGGCAATCATTACTTCAATACCTTCCCCTGGCACAGTATCGATGTGCACAACGGCTGGGGTATTGTCTTTGGTGTTTTTACGTGCGCCAGCAGGGTCAGCAACGATAGAAGCCCGCAATGGGTTGTCTTTGTTGTTGTAAGCGCGGCGTGTACCTTCATCAACCATTTGTTGAACCGTCAGGTCAGTTTTATCCCACTGTACGCCCATGCCAATTTTCACAAAACAGGTCACTATGCCTGTGTCTTGGCATAACGGACGTTTGCCTTCAGCTGACATACGCGAATTAATCAGTATTTGCGCCATTGCATCTTTCGCAGCCTGGCTTTCTTCCTTGTTGTAGGCCTTCTCGACGGCCTTGATATAATCTAGCGGGTGATAATAGGAAATAAACTGCAAAGAATCTTCAATGCTATCGATAAAGTCCTGTTGACGGATAACAGCCATAGTTGCCTCTTGTTTGATGTGTCACATAGTTTCGACAAAGTCACGTCAAAGCGCTCGACAATTGTCGTTCGTAGGTCGCGCATATGATAACCTGTGATGATTGATTGCTCCACGATAAATCGCCTTCTACGTCCCGCAATGCGTGTTTTAGGCAATTATCAAACGATTGAACTCGCTAAACTTAACGGAAATTCAGCTTTGCCAACCCTTACCATCACCCCGCTAACCACAACTAAAAACCCCAGTATGAGTCACTTGTTCCAGCACTTTTCCAAACAAGATTGGGCCATATTACTCGACTCAGCGGACAGCACTCACATTGATGGCCGATACGATATGATGGTGGCAAACCCTATCGCAACACTCGTTACCAAGGGAAATAGCACGCAAATTTGTTATCCGCTACAGCCGCAAAACAATGACCTTAGCCACAGCGATCCTATGTCTTTGGTGCAAACCGTGTTAGAGCAATGTTTAGGCAAACATACTGATTTAGAACAAACACCTTCAGGGAATTCGTCTTCACTGCCCTTTAAGGCGGGCGCTATGGGCTATTTTGGTTACGATTTGGGTCGCAGGTTCGAGGATTTGCCGCAACAGGCAATGGACCCGTATTTAGCACCTGATATGGCAGTCGGCATTTATCATTGGGCTGTCATTAAAGACAACCACACCCAGCAGTTTTACTTATGCCATTTTCCCATTGCACAAACCGACAACGCACCGACTGCCGCTGAGTTAAACGCCTTATTAGAAGATAGTGATGAAAATGATACCGGCCTTGCAGAGACTTTTACTCTAAATGGACAGTGGCAGTCTAATATGGAGCAAAGCCAGTACGTTAAAAAAATAGACACCATTAACGCCTATTTACATAGCGGTGACTGCTATCAAGTCAACCTGGCCCAGCGTTTTGATGCCCCATACACTGGGGATGAATACCAAGCATATTTACGCTTACGTCGTGCCAACAAAGCGCCGTTTTCTGCTTTTATACGCGTTCCAGAAGCCGTGATAATCAGTATTTCGCCGGAACGGTTTTTGTCGGTTGATAGACAGGGCAAGGTGCAAACTAAGCCCATTAAAGGCACCCGCCCTCGTTCTTCAGATAAAGCGCTAGACCAGCAGAATATTCAAGCGCTGCAGAAATCGAGCAAAGATCAGGCGGAAAACCTAATGATTGTTGACCTACTGCGCAATGATTTGAGCAAATCGTGCGAGCCACACTCGGTAGATGTACCTGCGTTATTTGAAATTGAAAGCTTTGCCGCTGTGCATCATTTGGTGAGCACGGTTACCGGCCAGCTAGCAGAGGAGCACACGCCTCTTTCTTTACTAAGAGGCGCATTTCCAGGAGGCTCTATTACAGGAGCCCCTAAAATTCGCGCCATGCAGATCATTGAAGAGCTAGAGCCTCATAGGCGCAACATCTACTGTGGCAGTATCGGATACTTAGGTATCGACGGAGATATGGACACCAGTATATGTATTCGTACATTATTACTCGAAGATTCACATCTATATTGCTGGGCAGGCGGCGGGATAGTGCTAGATTCATTACCGCTAGACGAATACCAGGAAAGTTTAGACAAAGTGTGTAAAATACTGCCCGTATTAATGGAAGGGAACGCCTAAGCACATGAATAAGAATGAATTTATTTCTCGCTTTCATCATGCTCGCACCATTCAACCTGAAATGGACTATCCCCTACGCACAGCAGGCAAACCTGCAGCTGTGCTAATGCCCATGCTTGAAAAAGAGGGTGAATTGAGCATGTTATTCACATTGCGCGCTCGCCATCTAAAACATCATGCTGGTCAAGTGAGTTTCCCAGGCGGCAAGCAAGAACCAAGCGACGAAAACTTACTGCGTACAGCCTTACGTGAGACCCATGAAGAAATCGGTATTCACCCTCAATGTATTGACGTGATAGGCAGCCTTCCGCGTTATCGCACCGTGAGCCGCTATGAGGTAATCCCATATGTAGGCTTTGTAAGTATGCCCCTTGAATTAACCTTAGATACCAACGAAGTTGAATCCGTGTTTGAGGTTCCTCTTTCGTTCCTACTCGATAGAAACAATCATTTTATTCATTGGGTAAAACGTAAGAATTCAGTTCAGCATCCCATCTACTTTATTAAATGGCATGAACAGGTTATTTGGGGAGCCACAGCTGCCTTTGTGCGCGTGTTATCAAACCATATTGCACAAGACCTTTCAGCCCAGAACTAATACCTGCCTTTCTTACGTTTATCGCAACAAAATCTTTACATTGTTTAATGGCAATATATCGAAATCGATAGTTGTTCCTTTGTCTACAAACCTGCACAATTGACGCCTCAATTATTCAAAAGGTTTTGCGTTTTTATGATCAGTGTTTTTGATATGTTCAGTGTTGGTATTGGCCCGTCTAGTTCACATACTGTGGGCCCCATGCGTGCGGCGAAAGAATTTAACCAACAATTAAAAACACAAGACTTTTTTGCCAAGACAGACGAAGTTCGCGCTGAACTATTTGGTAGCCTAGGGCAAACGGGTAAAGGTCACGGCACAGGCAAAGCAGTGATCCTAGGTTTGCTCGGACATGCACCTGAAAGCGTAGATGCCAGTGCCATAGACGGCATGCTCGAAGAAGTTGAAAAAACGCAAAAATTATTGTTAGACCAAGAGCGTTTAGTGAAGTTTGCGGCCAAAGACGCTATCGTTTTTCACCGCCGCAAAACCCTACCCCATCATGCCAATGGCATGACCATTCATGCGCTACATAAAGGCGATATCATTGCATCCCAATCTTATTATTCAATTGGTGGTGGCTTTATTATTCGCGCTGAAGACTTTTTAGAGCAAAAAACCGCTGCCCTTACCTTAGTAGAAAAACCGGTACCGTTCGCCTTTTCAAGCGCAGAGGAATTAGTCCGCTTGTGTAAAGAAAACGGTCTATCAATAAGTTCGTTGATGTATCGCAACGAACAAGTTTTTCAAACAAAGAATGACATTACCGACAAGCTTTGGCATATCTGGCAGGTGATGGACGAATGCATTCAAACCGGTATAAAAACTGAAGGTATCTTACCTGGTGGCTTAAAAGTAACGCGCAGAGCACCGGGCTTACACCGTCGCCTTCAAAGTGAGAAAAACGCCGACCCTATGGTGGCCATGGACTGGGTGAATTTATTTGCACTGGCCGTTAACGAAGAAAACGCCGCGGGCGGCCGTGTGGTAACCGCCCCAACCAATGGAGCGGCAGGTATTTTACCAGCCGTGCTGTGTTACTTTGATAAGTTTGTGCGTCCTGTAGACAAAGACATTGTCAGTCGCTACTTACTCACTGCTGCCGCTATTGGTATTTTGTATAAAAAGAATGCGTCTATTTCCGGTGCTGAAGTGGGCTGCCAAGGTGAAGTGGGCGTCGCTTGCTCAATGGCAGCAGGCGCATTAACTGAAATAATCGGCGGTTCGGTAGATGCAGTAGAAAACGCCGCCGAAATTGGTATGGAACACAACCTTGGCTTAACGTGCGACCCAGTGGGAGGATTAGTTCAAGTCCCTTGTATTGAACGTAATGCCATGGGCGCAATTAAAGCAATTAACGCCTCTCGCCTAGCCCTGCGTGGTAGTGGTCAGCATAAAGTGTCTCTTGATAAGGTGATTAAAACTATGTGGGATACGGGTAACGACATGAAATCAAAATACAAAGAAACAGCCAGAGGCGGTTTAGCGGTTAACATTATCGAGTGTTAATGCGTTTCATATTTTCGCTCTGGCGCTAGGCACAAAAAAAGAGGCAATATTTTGCCTCTTTTTTTATTTTAGGATGATTAATGTCCGCTTAAGCTCATTTCAAGTACACAAATTGACCGCACTATTTAACCGGTAAGGTTAACCCTTTAAACATACGTTCAACCTCATCGTTATTTTTCTGCATCATGGCTTTTTCAACCACACTCTTGGTTAAGTGCGGTGCAAAGCGTTCAATGAAATCATACATGTAGCTGCGTAAAAACGACCCTTTACGGAAACCAATTTTAGTGGTGCTGTATTCAAACAAGTGACTGGCATCTATTTTAACCAAGTCGCTGTCTAGCTTTTCATCAACCGCCATTGATGCAATCACACCAACACCTACGCCTAGGCGTACATAGGTTTTAATAACATCTGCATCGGTTGCGGTAAAGACAATTTTCGGGTCAAGCCCGGCGCGGCTAAAGGCCTGATCTAACTCTGAACGACCAGTGAAGCCAAATACATAGGTAACCAGTGAATACTGGGCGATATCTTCGATGGTAATAGACGTACTTTGCGCTAACGGATGATCTCGATTAACGATGATGCTGCGATTCCAGTGATAGCATGGCAGCATGACTAGGTCATTGTACAAATGCAGTGCTTCTGTAGCGATGGCAAAGTCTGCTTCGCCTTTTGCCGCTAAATCGCTTATTTGAGAAGGCGTTCCCTGATGCATATGCAATGACACACGAGGGTATTTGTTCATAAACCCTTTAATAACATCAGGTAATGCATAGCGAGCCTGAGTATGAGTGGTCGCTATATTAAGCTTACCTTGATCAGGTAATGTGTGCTCTCTAGAAACCGCTTTGATGCTCTCAACTTTTGCGAGGATCTCTCGCGAAATATTAATTACATCTTGGCCTGCGTCTGTTACATGGGTTAAATGCTTGCCGCTACGGCCAAATATTTGCACCCCAAGTTCATCTTCTAACATACGTACTTGCTTGCTAATACCCGGCTGAGAGGTGTACAAACTTTCGGCTGTTGCCGACACATTCAAATTATTGTTGAGCACCTCAACGATGTAACGAAGCTGTTGTAGTTTCATGGCAATGCCTTGATTGTTATATTCAGAGTTCTATATATATTAATTTCTTATATACCGAGCGGGCCATTAATTCCATAACATTTTAACGAAAATGCTAAATTTTTCGATATGGCCAGACACTAACGCATTGTAAACTAAAGGATACTCGATTTTTATGCTAGTGTATTCTAGTCATTTATCAGCTCACGGTTAAGTATGAACAACGACAACGGACAAATTGATTTTGCCACAGTATTAGCCTCAGCGGTGCACGACATGAAAAATTCTTTATGTCTGCTCATTCAATCCATTGAAAATCTCGGGCACACGCTAAAAGACCAAGATAATGAAGTGGGTGAACATTTCGCTTCTGCACACTACGAAGCGTCTCGC
The DNA here is from genome assembly GCA_000314955.1 of Paraglaciecola chathamensis S18K6. GTDB lineage: Bacteria > Pseudomonadota > Gammaproteobacteria > Enterobacterales > Alteromonadaceae > Paraglaciecola > Paraglaciecola chathamensis. The sequence continues at coordinate 9,249 of BAEM01000004.1, forward strand.
TTAAATACTGGGTTAGTTCAATTATTGTCTTTGTACCGAGCAGGCATGGACAATATGCCACTAAACATAGATGAACACTACATCGAAGATGTCATCGATGAAATACTTGCCACCAATGAGAGCTATATAAATCATAAAAAAATCACCCTAAACATTGAGCAAGAACCCGACTTAATGGGATACTTCGACGCTGATTTAATTAGCTTATTGCTCAACGACATGCTGATTAACTCTATGCGATACAGTAACAAGCATATTTTGCTCAAAGTGTTCAGCGACGCCCATCATCTTATATTTGAAGTACAAGACGACGGACCGGGGTATCCAAATAGTATGCTTGAAGCAAATACTGTCACTATGCAAAATTATGATATCAGCCAAGGGCGAACTGGCCTTGGCTTGTTTTTTGCTAGGTTAATCGCAGAAGCACACAAAGCGCACGACAGCACAGGCTCCATTTCACTTGCGAATGGTGGCTCGTTAGGCGGCAGCGTATTTACCTTAAAAATTCCTGTCTAGCATTTGCCTGTTCAGGTCAGTGGCGAAAAATAGAGTAATAAATGATCTTCCCTATAATAATTGTTCTTATCGTATCGTTAATTGTCATGGCTATCATAGTAAACGCCGTGCAACAGCATCGAAATAAGGTCGAGTCTGAAAAACGCATCGAAGTAGCAAAACAGAAAAACGTTATCGATGAAACGGAAGAAATTATACTTGCCACCGAACACATCAAAGTCAGTCAGCAATTAAAATATATTTTGCAACAGCGTATTCTGAACGCGCTGAAAATTATTGCGCAGATCAACCCAAGTGTGATGGATATTAATAGTCGCCTAGAAGCGGCTAACAATAAATTGAAGGAGTTCGCTGGCAACCAAGAGCCGGTTTCAAGTGACTCGTTCTCCCTGCCTAGTAGCGACAAACAAGTCGTTGTTTACATAAAATGCGTTAAGAAGATGCGCGGTCTGCTGCGCTCTGAATACACAAAAGGACGTGTGGATAGCAGTGCTTTTGTGGTCGAAGACAAGTTTTTAGAACGCCTACAACTTCGGGCAAATGTTGAAACGTTAATGCGCCGAGGTGAATCGTCTATACAAGCTCAACAACTGGGCTCCGCCCGCCAATGCATCGAAAAAGCAATCACCGCCTTGGATAGTCAAGCCCAGCCAGACGACTATATTATTCAGCGCAAGCAAGAGCTAGAAGGGAAACTAAAACAAATTCAAGACAGTTTACGTTCAGCCAATACGGAAGATGTACTCAAACGCAAAGAGTCGGAACGTAATGAGTTAGATGAATTATTCTCAGAAAAGAAAAAATGGTAGAGCAACGAAATGCGCCTTTGTGTATTCACCTTTTCGTATTCGCCTCTGTTTATTCGCCTCTTTTACGGCAAAGGTGATTGTTGATTCACCCAATCCCATAAGGCTTGGGCCGATACAGACATATTGCTTTGCACTTTTTTAACCATTCCTACTCGTTTACTTAGCCCGGGTCCCTTAATAGGCAAACAGACTAAGCCAAGGCGCTGCATTTGCTGCTGACATAACCCGGGTACAATAGACACACCTAGTCCGTGCTCCACAAATTGACCCAAAGTCGCCAATTGCGAAGCTTCGGCAACCATATTTAGCTTTAATGCCAAATGTTCATAATGACTATCGACCCACCTACGGATCGCCGAGCCCCGGTTCATAGCCACAAACGGGTATTGGGCTAGCTGACCCCAACTTACCTCACTGTTTGCACTTAACGCGTGTTTACTTGGTAATACAGCAATAAATTTATCGCTAAACATAGGGTGAAATGTAAGCCCTTCTAATTGCTCAGTTTCAAAGGTAAAGCCCAAGGCGACCCTTTCCTCTAACACCGCTTTAATGACTTGCTCCATCACGATGTCTGCCACGCTCACTTTCACGTTAGGGAACTGTGATTGAAACTGGGACAAAATAGACGGTAAATGCCCAACTGCAAATGATGGCATGGCAGCAATCGACAATTTCCCTCGGCCCATAGAAAAAACCTGCTGCAAATCGCCAAAGGCATCTTGCCAGTCATTCATCAAACGTATAGCTGTGGGCAGAAAATCCTGCCCTTCAGGGCTCAATTGTACTTTTCGGGTGGTGCGCGAGAACAGCGCCCCGCCGACCTGCTCTTCCATTTTTTTGATCGCACTGGAAAGCGCAGGCTGAGACAAGCACATTTTCTGGGCCGCCTCAGCAAATGTTGAAGATTGCGCAACTTGCACAAACGCTTGAAGTTGTCGGTAAGAAACATTCATGACTCAGTGGCTCACACCCTATTAATAAATAAAATTTATTAATAGGCATATTAATTCAACTTTACTATCAAAAGATAGTCTTTATATTGATGTTAAATAAACGTAAACGAGGAATGAACATGGCAGGTTTTGACAAAGTAGTGAGCAGCTACGAAGACGCAATGGCTGGCTTAGAAGACAACATGACCGTTATCGCAGGTGGATTTGGGTTATGCGGTATCCCAGAGGGCCTAATTGGACAAATGAAAAAAATGGGCACCAAAGGCCTTACCATAGTGTCGAACAACTGCGGCGTCGATGGGTTCGGTTTAGGTTTGCTACTTGAAGACAAGCAAGTAAAAAAAATGATTTCGTCTTATGTGGGTGAAAATGCGCTTTTTGAACGTCAATTATTAGATGGCGAGCTTGAAGTAGAGTTAACGCCACAAGGCACCCTAGCAGAAAAAATGCGTGCCGGTGGCGCAGGTATACCCGCTTTCTATACAGCGACCGGCTATGGCACACCTGTAGGTGAAGGAAAAGAAGTAAAAGAATTTAATGGCCGTCCATACATCATGGAAGAATCCATTACTGGAGATTTTGCCATCGTTAAAGCGTGGAAAGCTGACCGATACGGCAACTGTATTTATCGCCACACAGCACAAAACTTTAATCCTATGGCAGCAACTGCTGGTAAAATTACCGTTCTTGAAGTGGAAGAACTCGTTGAGCCAGGTGAAATAGAGCCAAGTCAAATACATACCCCTGGTATCTATATCGACCGCGTGATTGTAGGGCAGTTTGAAAAACGTATTGAACGAAAAGTTTTAGCAAAAAATTCAACCGAGCAAGGGCAATAGGAGATCATCATGGCACTATCAAGAGACCAAATCGCCATGCGTGTGGCACAAGAATTTCACGACGGCGACTATATTAACTTAGGTATTGGTATCCCAACCTTAGCCGCTAATTATGTGCCTGCTGACATGGAAGTGATGTTGCAATCAGAAAACGGATTATTAGGCATGGGCCCTTATCCCACTGAAGAAAACGTAGACGCTGATATGATAAACGCGGGTAAAGAAACCGTTACCGCGGGCGTAGGCGCTTCTATTTTTAGCTCAGCAGAGAGTTTCGCCATGATCCGCGGCGGCCATGTTGACGTTACCGTTCTTGGTGCGTTTGAAGTAGACGTAACCGGTAGCATTGCCTCTTGGATGATCCCAGATAAGTTGATTAAAGGCATGGGCGGAGCAATGGATTTAGTAGCAGGTGCGAAGAACATAATCGTAACCATGACCCATGCCGATAAACACGGGAATTCAAAATTGCTGGAAGCCTGTACCCTCCCCTTGACTGGCGTGAACTGCATTAACCGTATCATCACCGACTTGGCTGTGATTGAAGTCAAAGAGGGAGCGTTTCATTTACTCGAGCGCGCCCCAGGTGTGAGCGTTGAAGAAATAAAAAGCAAAACCGCTGGTAAGTTGATTGTCAGCGACAACGTGCCAGAAATGCGCGTGTCATTAAGCGAATAATCGACAAAACGTAAAATAAAGCTCCATAAAATGTGCGGCAATTGTATAATGCGCCCAATCCCATTTTAGAGTACTTATTTTTTGCAATTTAGCGATTTACCATTAGATCACCGCTTGGGTAAAGCCTTAGAGATTAAAGGGTTTACCCAAGCAACTGAAATTCAAGCGCAAGCCATTCCATATGCCCTTATGGGTAAAGATTTGATTGCCTCGTCAAAAACAGGCTCAGGAAAGACATTAGCTTTCCTGCTACCTGCTGTGCAAAGAGTGTTAACCAAACAACCTCTAAGCCGTAAAGACCCACGAGTGCTCATTCTTGCGCCCACTCGCGAACTGGCGAAACAAGTCTTTTTTCAGCTCAAATGGTTAATTGCAAAGCATCAGTTAAAAGCAGCATTGATACTTGGCGGAGAGAATTTTAACGACCAAGTGAAAGCCCTGCGTCATTACCCTCAGTTTGTTGTGGGTACAGCGGGTCGAATTGCCGATCACCTCTCAGGTAAATCTTTGTATCTAAATGGACTCGAAATGCTCATTATGGATGAAGCTGATCGCATGCTTGATTTAGGCTTCTCTGAGCAGTTAAAACAAATAAATGCAGCCGCTGATCACCGTAAACGCCAGTCCATGATGTTTTCAGCCACCTTAGATAATGCCGCGCTACATCATCTCACTCAATCGATGCTAAAAGCCCCACAGCGGATCAGCATAGGTATTTCCAGCGCTGAGCATAAAGACATACAACAACGTTTCTTTTTAGCCGATAACGTCACCCACAAAGAACGCATGTTAGCCCACATCATCAACGAGAAAGACCATCGTCAGGTGATCGTGTTTACCGCTACCCGTGCCGATACTGAGCGGTTGTCGAGTCTGCTAAAAGAGCAAGGTTTGTACAGCATCGCCTTAAGCGGAAATTTAAGCCAAGGGCAACGCAATAACATCATGAGTGAGTTTGGTCGCGGTCAACAACACATTTTGGTGACCACAGATATCGCCTCTCGCGGTTTAGATTTACTTAACGTTTCTTTAGTGGTGAATTTCGATTTACCTAAACTCGCAGATGAGTATGTACACCGTGTGGGCCGCACCGGTCGTGCGGGTAATAAAGGTGAAGCCGTATCATTTGTAGGGCCCAAAGACTGGGCGAGTTACCTTTCTATCAAAAGCTTTTTACAACAAGAAATCAGCTTTAGCGAAATTGAAGGACAAGAGGCGAAATTTAAAGGATTACGCCCCCCTAAAAAAGCCAAACCCACCGTTAAAAAGCCCGCTGGGAAAAGCGAAAATAACAAAGGGAACGCAGGCTCAGGAGCAAATAATCAAGGGCCTAATCGGGTTAAACCTATGCAAGGAACAGAAGTAGGCGATCGACCCATGAAACGTAAACCACGCAAATCCATTCAAGACGACGAAGAATAACCTACGCTAGAAAAGCGAAAGCTGGACGGTTTCTACCCGTCCAGCATTTTCACTTATTTATATGTCTTTATTTCCACGACTCAAAGAAATCAGCCACATCACGGTTTGGCTTAGGCGACGCATCTGTTACCGGCGTACCTAAATACAAAAAACCGACAATTTCATCATTTTCGGCACATTCTAGTGCCGCTTTAACGTTCTCATCTCGCGCATAACTGCCTGTTCGCCAGATACCATTAAAACCTTGGGCAACCGCTGCCATTTGCATGGCATGCACCGCACAGGACGCAGAAGCCACCTGTTCTACCCAAGGTACTTTCGGATGTTCAGCATATTTAGCGATTGCCACAATCACCATAGGGGCGCGTTTCGGTAACTCTGGTGCGCGCTCAATTTCTTTTTCGGTCATGTCAGCATCGATTGCTGCACGCTCGAAAATATCCCCTAGCTTAGCTAACCCAGATTTTTCACAGACAATAAAACGCCATGGCGACAAACAAGCATGATCTGGGGCACGAAGTGCAGCTTGCATGATATTAGTCAACTCCTCACCTTCCGGTGCAGGCGCTTGGAGTCTAGGATGTGAGCTACGATTAAGTAGCAAGTTTAAGGCGTCCATAAAATAAAAATACCTCAAAGGAAAACAGAATGTAGGCCACCAGTATGGCGACTATCATAGCGCGGAGCAATAAAAAAAGGCGCACAATGCGCCTTGATTTTTATCGTCATTATGCGTTATTCAGGCATAAATTTTTTGCGTAAAAAATAATCCACACTGGTAAATTTGCCGCCGCCGGTAAAAAACAAAGACAGCAACATAAAGAAGTAAGTCATCGCAAATTCAATCCCGTTGTTTAAGATCACAAACTTACCGCTGGATGTCAGCCAATTGTAATTGCCATGCTCTTGCAACAAGTTTTTAGCCGCGGCTAATTTGTCCGGAGCGCTCATTACATTCTCATTTAACATGATTGTCCCATCTGATAGCCAACTAGATGCATCCGCAATAGCTGGCCAGCCATTTGGCCAATGCACGGTAAATGCAGCTACCAGCATAGTAAACATCAATGGAATAGACGCCCAGCGCGTCGCTAAACCAATCAATATAAAGATGCCACCGAGCAGTTCCGCCGCAATCGCCAACGACGCCATTAAAGCTGGCGCAGGCAGACCTAATCCATAATCAGGACTGGCAAACCAATCAACTGTATTGTCAAAACTGCCAAGTTTTGTCCATCCCGCTTGGATCATCACAGGGGCTAAATACAGTCGCAGTAGCAAGGGCGCTATTCCCTCAAAAACCGATGTCTTTTCTAACGTGCGCTGTGCACTTGTGGCTAAATTTAATACGCTCATAATGGTTCCGCTAACAAAATTGTTACTCATTAGATAGCAGATACTCGTAAAAACTTTCAATATAGGCGAATAATAATTAGCCTAGCCCCAGTTCAATCAGGCAAACTGACGGCTAGTTCAAGAGTGTTAACAACGCAATTAATAATGTCTACGGGTAAGGATGTGAGCAAAATATATTTATTTGATTGGGGAAACACTTTAATGGTCGACTTCCCCAGCGCCAATGGAAAAATGCACCTGTGGCAGAACGTTGAAACCGTCAAAGGGGCCACTACCACTCTCAAGCAGCTAGCACAAAAGCACGATATTTATATCGCTACCAATGCAGCAGATTCAAATGAACAGGATATTCAAAAGGCGTTCGAAAGAGTAAATTTAGCGCAATACATTTCCGGCTATTTTTGTTTCGCAAATACTGGGCTGCATAAGACGTCCGCTGACTTTTACCAGCACATCATTAAGCGGTTAAACGTAGAAGCAAGTTCAATAACAATGGTGGGCGATACCTTTGCAAAAGATGTACTCCCTGCCCTTGAATCGGGGGTCAATGCCGTTTGGTATAACCCAAAACACTTGCCGCAACGCGCACTAAACAAGCCCCTCACTAAAAATCAGAGCTTCACGGTTATCAATCAACTAGAAGCACTGCTGCCTTGAAGGAATGTTGCTTCGAATTAAGCACTTTCTTATCCTGTCAAGATGGGCAATGTTTGAGAAAGCCCCGCCTCTAATTCGCGGGGGTGCCGCTGTGAAATTTAAAATCACTATCGGGCTGCCGGATCAAATCCGCTTCTACCTGTGCAAAAAACACAATCCGTGCTGATATGTCATGACCTGCTATTTCTTCGGCTAATGTTAGGTAGTCTTGATAATGACGAGCTTCTGAGCGTAGCAGTGAGATATAAAAATCCCCTAGGGGTTTGTCTAAGAATGGGGCAATTTTAGCAAAACGCTCACAGGAGCGCGCTTCAATGTAAGCACCGCAAATTAGCTTGTCGATGAGTGCATCAGGCTCGTGGGTTTTAACATGCCGTAAAAGCCCTTTTGCATAACGACTCGATTCAATTTTGTCATACTCGATATCGTATTTATGCATCATCTCGAGCACTTGGTAGAAATGATGCAACTCTTCGCGGATAAGCATGACCATTTTGTCGACTAAATCTTGCCCGTAGCGACTTCCAGATTTAACCAGCATAGACTTATCTAATTTTAACTTTTCAAGCTCTCTCCAGTCGCCAATTTGACGATAGGCAAAATCCTCATAGGGCTTTAACCAATCAAGCAAAGCTTTGGCGCTGTCTGCATCCACCGCATAGCGACGAATTAGAAACATCGCACTTTGCGCGGCCTTTAATTCACAAATGAGATGATCCGTCAAAAGTACGGCTAAGTTTTCTTTCTTAACGGCTTCGGTGACCCACTCATCTGGGGTATCACATTTTAAAAACGCTTTTATAGGAGCTAACAAATTTTCCAAACTATATGACCTACACTACACATCAACATTATATCGCTAAACACACGTTAGCCTAACAGCAGCGCATTGTAACATAAGCCTGATACAACACTCCTAATACACGTGGCATTTTCTGCTATCCCCCGGCGTTTTTTCTACAAAATGAAACCGAGTTAAGAGCCACTCTAAATGAAACAAAACAATCGACGTATTACTAAAATTTATAGTCAACATTAAGCTGATGCATAAAACTGTTGACGAATTAACCAACCTACAACAGAATAAACGTTAACCAGTTGTAAATTCATTGTTAAAAACAAAAGAGCGAGTAACTATATGATTTTGAATCACCTGTGGGGATTGTACGCCCATCCTAAAGAAGAATGGCACAGCATTGACGACCGACACGAAACCTACTTTTACAGTTTAAGCCATATTGCTCTTATCTCACTTATCCCCGCCGTAATGACATATTACTCTACCGCCTATCTAGGCTGGAGCATTGGTGTTGGCGATACCATTAAATTAACAAAAGAAAGCGCTGGCATAATGAGCGTCGGCACTTATTTAGGCTTGGTAATAGGCGTATTAGCCTTATCCGTTTTGATTCACGAATTAGCCAAAGCCTTTGATTCAACACCCACTTATACCCAATCACTTGAACTGGCAGCGTATACAGCAACACCTTTATTTATGGTCGGGTTTGCAGCCTTCTATCCGGTTTTATGGTTTGTGATGCTAATTGGCTTAGTAGGCTTAACCTACTCGGTTTATTTGTTGTACACGGGCACGCCCATCTTAATGCACATACCGGAAGAAAAAGGCTTTATCTATGCCAGCTCTGTTGTAACCTGTGGCCTGGTACTTCTCACTATTTTGATGGCTGCATCGGTTATTTTATGGAGTATGGGCATGGGCCCCGTATTTACCGGATAGCGAGTTTTTTAAAACCTCGGATACAAAAAAGCGCTGAACATTCAGCGCTTTTTTATATTGGATTGAATTGAATTGAATAAAGCTATGAATCTTCCTGCATGTTATGCATTTCTAGGTTACTCAACTCCGTTTGAATGCCGGCATTTTTAGCTCCTTCATTACGCAACGTATCAATGCGCTCTAAATAGTTTTGATCTACATCACCTGTGATGTAATTGCCATCGAACACAGACGTTTCAAAACGACCAATCTCCGGATTAAGTTCAGTAACAGCTTCCACTAAGTCACTGATATCTTGAAAAATCAGACCATCGGCACGTATTAGATCACTGATTTCCTCAATTTCACGGCCATAGGCAATCAACTCATTCACCGAGGGCATATCAATACCATATACGTTTGGAAAACGAATTTCCGGAGCAGCAGAGGCAAAATACACTTTCTTAGCACCAGACTCACGCGCCATATCGATGATTTGCTCTGACGTCGTACCACGCACAATAGAGTCATCTACCAGCAAAACGTTTTTGCCAGCAAACTCTGACGAGATCGCATTTAACTTACGACGCACTGATTTACGGCGCATCGTTTGTCCAGGCATGATGAAGGTGCGACCAATATAACGGTTTTTGACAAAGCCTTGGCGGTACGGCAAATTCAACTCAAGGGATATTTGTAGCGCCACATCGGTGGATGTTTCAGGGATAGGAATTACCACATCAATATCCATGTCAGCCCATTCCCGTGCGATTTTCTGACCTAATTTACGGCCCATGTTCACTCGAGATGCATACACAGAAATGCCATCAATGAATGAATCTGGACGCGCGAAGTAAACAAACTCGAAAATACACGGTGCGTTTATCGCTCCATGAGCACATTGCTGGGTATGCAGTTGGCCACTTTCGGTCACATAAATCGCTTCACCTGGTGCTACATCTCGAATAAAAGTAAAACCAACGGCATCGAGTGCAACACTTTCTGAGGCCACCATGTACTCGTCACCAAATTCGGTTTTGCGCTTACCTAAAGCTAAAGGACGAATTCCGAAAGGGTCTCTGAAAGCCAACATGCCATTACCTATGATGGCTGCAACCACTGCATACGCACCGCGTACTTTTTGATGTACTGTTGTTACCGCCTTAAAGACTTCTTCAGGCGTCAGGCTTAAACCTTCACAATTGTGTAGCTCATGGGCAATGATGTTAAGCAGCAACTCAGAATCAGAGGTTGTGTTGATATGCCGCTTGGCAATTCTAAACACTTCGTCTTTCAAGTCATGGGCGTTGGTCAAATTACCATTGTGCGCAAACGCAATACCAAAGGGAGAGTTAACATAGAAGGGCTGCGCTTCAGCGGAACTTGAGCTGCCAGCAGTAGGATAACGAACGTGCCCAATGCCAAACTGACCAGTAAGACGCTTCATGTGACGCGTATGGAATACATCACGGACTAAACCATTGTCTTTACGAAGATGAAATACACCATCATCAATGGTGATGATCCCTGCGGCATCTTGCCCACGATGTTGCAATACGGTCAATGCATCATACAAAGACTGATTTACTGGACTTTTACCTACAATTCCGACAATACCACACATGTGAGTTACCTTTTTATACGGGTCTGTTAAACGGGTTTGATGAAGCTTGAGTTGCCTTGCAAATACTGAAAGAACCACTCTATCACTAAGCTAAATTCTGGAATGAGCAATGATGTTTTCCATCCGTCGGCATCGGCCAATGGAGTAAACGTATCGACAAAAAAGAGTAACGCGCTGACGATTAATACGCCGCGTAACACACCAAATATAGCGCCTAATGCGCGATCAGTGCCTGATAAGCCAGTGTAATGCACTAACTGTGAAATTAAATAATTTAGTAACCCACCGAGTATTAATGTCACGATAAACAAAATCGCAATAGCCACACCATTTCGTATGGTTTGATCATCAATACTAGTAAGGTAAGTAGCCAGGTCTGCGTAAAAGCGGCTAGCAATAAAAAAGGCGCAGAACCAAACAGCTAGCGAAATGGCTTCCTTAACGAAGCCACGTATTAAACTGATAACAGTGGAGAGCAGAATCACACCAATAATGGCGTAGTCTATCCAGTTCATATAAATTGATAAATCCGCTGGTGATGCATAACGTGGCTCAAATGCTTAAGACTCACGCCATGACACTAAATTCGCGCGCATATTACCAAAACTCATCACTAAAATCTTGCTAATTTTAGGATTAATACTGATTCATCACTGAACCGTGAATGGTGTAATACGACCTTTTAAGCCAGTAAGTTTGGTTAATTCAGCTAAGGAGTTTTGCAAGCGCACTTTTTGCAAATCTGGGCCGACAAATACCTTGGTTAAGGTGCCGCTGCTGGTCTGAACCGGCCTTGAAAACGCACGATAACCGCCCTTCTCTAACTTTTCGAGTAATTCTTGCACGTTTTTCTTATGCCTAAATGTTCCCAACTGCACGACCCAACCAGCGCCTTCTAGTAACGCTTTCTCGTAAGCTTGGGTACTGGATTTGGCAGTGTCCTTAGCCGCTACAGGTGTATTTTCCTTCTCGGCTGAAGCTGTCTGAGCAGCTACATCTGCATCATCTTGTTCGTTATTCTCAACACCTGCGTCAGCATTGCTTTGATTTTTATCATCAAGCGCTTTGTCTTCAACTATCTCGATGTCTCTAGAGGCGAGATCCGCAACGTCTTCACTTGAGAAATGGTTAGGGCGCTGTACCGTCTTCACAGCCGGGCGTTCGGGCAGTTCAACAAACAGCTCTTTTTCACTTTGGGTTTTACCACCCAGCAAATCCGGTAAAAAAATAACAGCGATAGCCACTATAATAACCGTACCAATTAATCGATTTTTTAGCGCAGATGTCACTCGTTTAATCCTTCATTCGTTAACCTAAGAATGTCTGATACGGTAAAAAAAGAACCGAATACCACAATCAAGTCTTGCTCATGGGCCAAAGCGTTGGCTTTTTCGAACGCTTGGGCAACCGTGGAAAATTCTAGCACTTTTTGCTGCTCGTCTAATACTGATTTAATTTCACCAGCAGTAGCCCCTCTTGGCACATCTAAGCCCCCCAACATCCACTGGGCACCTAGTTGCGAAAAATCCGCTAGGCTTGCTTTAATATCTTTGTCTTTTAACATTCCAACAACCAAGAAAAGGTTGTTGTAATCACACTTGGCTATTTGCGACAACAGATAGCCAGTAGCGTGGGGGTTATGTGCCACATCCACCATCACTTTGGGTGACTGAGACAGTATTTGGCAACGACCAGGTACACGAGTGCCCTTAATCACATGGGCGATTTGCTCTTCAGTTAAACCAAGTTCAAGTATCTGCAGCACCTGTAATCCGGTAGAGACATTCTGCATGGGAATGTGCGGCAAGGGTAAATGTAAGTAGCTAACGTCATGATTTGTCCAGGTCATAACATCATTTTCAACTTGGTACTCAAAATCTTGTCGTTGCCACCACGCAGAGGCATTGTTTGATGCTACCGCATCTATCAACGCCTGATATTTTACTGACTCCCCTATGACCACAGGTATATTCGGGCGCATAATGCCCGCTTTTTCAGCAGCCACAAGCTCTTTGGTATCTCCTAGCCAATCTTGATGGTCTAAATCGATACTGGTGATTACGGCAATATCAGGTGATACAACATTCACCGCATCTAAACGGCCACCTAGCCCAATTTCAAGTAACGCGATGTCGACGTTCGCATCATGAATAAATTTAAGCCCAGCTAAGGTGCCGAATTCAAAATAGGTCAGTGGGATCTCGCCTCGCGCTCGCTCAACAGCTTGAAACGCACGGCAGTGTGCTTGCTCGCTACCATCTACGCCATTAATACGCACGCGCTCAGTGTAATCGATTAAATGAGGCGAGCTATAAAGCCCCACCTTTTTACCGGCAGCCAAACACGCCTGCTCTATAAACGCGCAAGTAGTACCCTTGCCGTTAGTGCCAGCAACGGTAACAACGATTTGATTTGAGAACGAAATATCAAGTTGCTCGAACACGTTAATAACGCGGCCTAAACCCATTTCGATATTTTTAGGATGTAATGCGCTGAGATGATCCAGCCATTCATTTAAAGACCAGGCCTCGTAATCAGAGGCCTGTTTAGAAGATAAATTTGTCATTAATGTACTGAGGTTTTATGCGTGTTGATGATGCAACTTAGATAATATGCTATGCAGACGGTCGCGCATTTCACGTCTGTCGATAATCACATCAATTGCCCCTTTCTCAAGCAAAAACTCACTGCGCTGAAAGCCTTCAGGTAAGGTTTCACGCACAGTTTGTTCAATAACACGAGGGCCAGCAAAGCCAATAAGTGCTTTAGGTTCAGCAACATTCACATCACCTAACATAGCCAAACTTGCAGAGACACCGCCCATAGTAGGATCAGTGAGAACAGAAATATAAGGCAAGCCCTTCTCGCTCATTTTAGCCAAAGCAGCACTCGTTTTCGCCATTTGCATCAGCGAGAGTAAGGCTTCTTGCATACGTGCGCCGCCACTGGTCGAAAAGCAAATAAGCGGCATATTGTGCTCTAAACACGCTTCAACAGCTTTTACAAAGCGAGCACCCACCACAGAGGCCATAGAACCACCCATAAAGGCAAATTCAAATGCCGCAACAGCTACCGGCATGCCTTTTAACTTACCCTGCATTACAACTAGGGCATCTTTTTCATTGGTGGCTTTTTGTGCAGCAACAATTCTGTCTTTGTATTTCTTCGAATCTTTGAATTTTAGTAAATCTTTTGGCTCAAGTTCCGCACCCAACTCGACGCGCTCACCTTGATCTAAAAATTGATTCAACCGAGCTCGCGCAGAGACGCGCATATGATGATTACATTTAGGACAAACGCCTAATTGTTTTTCTAGCTCAGTTTTATATAGAACCGCATCACATTTACCACATTTGGTCCATATACCTTCAGGTACATTACTTTTAGTGGGTGATTTAGTACGCGGTAATATCTTTTCAATCCAACTCATTAATTTAAACCTTCTTTGGCAATCATATCGTTGTTTTTATTGAAGATATGCAACGACAGATGCAACGATTAATTTTCTAGGCGCATTCAAACCGTATTAAAACACAGTTATCCAAAGTTACGAAAGTAAAACTGGTCTTAGAAGTCGTCAGCTAAAAACAACGGGCCCATTTTTAAACGAGGAAGTTCAAACACTTCTGGGTACGTCACATGCACTAAATAAAGTCCGTTCGGCAATGCGGTAATGCCTGCTTTAGTACGATCTTTAACTTCTAATAATTCATCTACCCATTCGACGGGCTTCTCTTTATGGCCAATAGCGACCAAGGTACCAGTGATATTGCGCACCATATGATGTAAAAACGCATTCGCTTGCACATCAATCACAATATAGTCGCCCATGCGCTTAACGCGAATATGAGACATAGTACGGGTGGCTGTTTTAGCTTGGCAGTTGACCGCTCTAAACGAGCTAAAATCGTGTTTGCCCACTAACTTCTGTGCCGCTTGGTTCATCAATTCATGATCAAGATCACCATAAATATGCGTCACCCCATTGGCTAAAATACCGCTGCGCAAGGTACTGTTGTAGATAATATAACGATAACGTCGCGCCGTGGCTGAAAAGCGCGCATGAAAATCATCAGGCACCGCTTTAACCCAGCGTACTGATACGGTATCTGGTAAGTAAGTATTGATACCTAACGTCCATGCTCTATCTGGGCGTTGGCTATTCGTTTCAAAATGCACCACCTGCCCTGTTGCATGTACACCTGCGTCGGTACGTCCTGCACACACCACGCGTATAGGTTCATTGGCAATACGCGTTAAGGCTTCCTCTAAGTGCTGTTGCACACTGATAACTTCATTTTGCCTTTGCCAGCCGTGAAAACTGGCACCGTCGTATTCCACTCCTAACGCTATACGCATGTAACTAATTACCTCTTTAATAAATTGCCGCGTATTCTAAAACAGAACACAACAATATGTAGCACTAACTTTGCGCAATTGAACATTTTTACAAAAACACAAAAAAACGCGAATAATAACATTATTCGCGTTTTTGAATTATCGCTGAACTTTTTAGGCTCAATAAGCGCTAATCATGCTTGAAATCGGTCGAGTGCAAATCATGCTTTTTCATTAGCTTGTGTAAATCGGTTCGATTACGCCCGGCAATTTCAGCAGCGCGCGTTACATTGCCGTCTGTCATTTTCAGTAACTTAAGCAAGTAGCTTTGCTCAAATGCGTCACGAGCTTCGGTAAGCGTTGGCCACTTTTGTTCTGAGCTAGACAAAGCTTGTTCTACAAGATGCACAGCAATAACGGATGTTTGCGTTAATGCCACGCATTGCTCAACCACATTGACTAATTGGCGAACGTTTCCTGGCCATAACTCGGTGGTCAACAATTGCATTGCATCATCTGAAAAACGACTCACACGTACTTCATGACGCTCGGCGCTTTTCTTTAATAAGTAACGTGCCAGCAACGGAATATCTTCGGAACGTTCACGTAACGTGGGCAAGGTTAAATTCACCACGTTTAAGCGATAATACAGATCCTCTCGGAAATTCCCTTCGCTCATTTCTGTGGACAAATTCTTGTGTGTCGCAGAGATAATTCGCACATCAACTGGGATTTGCTTGCTGCTACCTACCGGGCGAATCACTTGCTCTTGCAATGCACGTAATAATTTTACTTGCAAAGGCGTCGGCATATCGCCAATTTCATCCAAAAATAAGGTACCGCCATCGGCTTCTCTGAACAAACCTTGATGCTCATTTACCGCACCGGTAAACGCACCTTTGGCGTGGCCGAATAATTCAGACTCCAAAAGATTTTCCGGTAACGCACCGCAGTTTATTGCCACAAAAGGTTTGTTAGCCCGTTTACTGGCTTTATGAATAGCATTGGCTAGCAGCTCTTTACCTGTACCACTTGCACCACTGACTAAAACACTGACATCACGTTGTGCAACTCGGTGGGCTTGATCAAGTAGTTGCTCCATTTGCATAGAACGGGTGATGATTTGCTCTCGCCACGCTCCCGCTTGCGAGCCTTGACTTTGACTGACCGCTTTGGCTAATAAATCGCGTAATTCTGTATGGTCAATCGGCTTAGTTAAAAAACCAAAGACCCCTCTTTGGGTCGCCTCTACCGCGTCTTGAATGGTGCCATGGGCTGTCATCAATATAACAGGCAGATCTTTGCCTAAAGACATAATCTCTTCAAACAAGCTCAAGCCGTCTAGACCTGGCATTCTAAGGTCGCTTAATACCGCATCAAAGTTTTGGGTATTCATTAAACGCAAGGCCTCTTTGCCACCTTCTGCGCTTTGCACACTGTAGCCTTCGCCTTCTAGGCGTATGGCCATTAATCGCAGTAAACTCTCATCATCATCTACGAGTAATATTTGTGGCTTCAACGACGCTTCATTTTTACTCACTTAGGATCTCCTTTAGCGTTATCCATAATGGACGCTTCAATCTTTAATAATTGTTCAATCTGACTACGCTGTTCTTCAATTTGCTCTCTTTGTTGGTCAACCAAGGCTTGTTGTTCTTCAATTCGGGTGGATTGCCCACCGTTAATCTTGCTTAGGGTCACCACGGCAGATTCCGATTCGAGCAAGACTTGGCTTGGGTGGTAGATCATCACACTGAGCATGTCTTGCATGCCACCATCAAACTCTTTGATAAGACTCAATGCCCAAGATTGAGATCGAAGCTTATCTTGATAAGGAGTGTCTTTACCTTGGCAAAGCAGCACCTTGCGCAGCAAATCCTGCGGGCTATCGCTCAGCAAAGCGATTTCAGCCTTACGTTGTGCCCACGTCATTTCGTCGCCATCTAGCCAATAATTAAGCCAATAAACAACATCACAATTTTGCTCAACAGAGGCTTCAGGGGTCTTATATAAACAGTAGTTTCTTTCGTGAAGCACTTCTTGACGCTCAGCAGCGGTCTCGTTCTCAGGTATTAGTTTACAACCGGCCAAACTCAAAACGACTAAGCTTATCCCTGCTTTTATTATTTTCGCTTTCATTATTTTTTCTCAGTTAAGGGGATAGAAACACGGAAACACACATCCGCGTAATCCACGTCTACAATTTCAACTTTACCTCGCATCATACGCGCACAATCGGCTACGATCGACAACCCCAGTCCAGATCCAATAATCCGGTCATTTCGTTTTCCTTCACCGCGATTAAATGGTTCAAATAAAATAGCGCGTTGCTCGGGTGATATTTTTTGCCCGCGATTGGACACATCAAGCACCTGAACATGTTTCTCTTGATAAAGTTTGATATTGATTGGCCGCCCTTTACTGCCATGAGCAATGGCATTTGATAACAAGTTATCCAAAATACGACGAAACAATTTCGCATCTGCATACACTTGGTTTAATTCTATTTTGGTATCTAATTCATGCTTGTTTTGTTGTAAGGCCAAGCGATTATCCGTAATAAACTCTTCGATCAATGTGGCCGTTTTTAACCATTGGAAATCAGGTTTTGCCTGTTGCAGCAGCAAATTGTAGTCAAGCAACTGCATGATCAGGGTGTTTAATCGATCCGTGCTGCTATTGAGTAGAGACATCACCTCCATTTGCTGCTCCGTTAGCTCACCCACGACTTGCTCTGTTAATAATGAACAACCCTCTTTAATACTGGCCAACGGTGTTTTAAGCTCATGCGAAGCATGGCGCAACAACGCGTGGCGAAGATGCTCTAACTGAGTTAAGCGATCTGCAAGACGGTGTAACTTGCGTTCTACCAGAATAAGTTCTTTGGGCCCGGAGTTAGAAATTTCTGGCAGCTCATCTTCTTGTAGAGAGATAGCCTGAATTACATGCTCCAATTTGCGCACTGGTCGCAAAATCAACTGACTACCAAAAATGATCAACATTAGACTGATACTGACCAATAAAGCGGTCAGCCAAGCTTGGGTTTGCTGCACAGAACTAACATAGCCCTGACGTTTTTTGATCCTGTCATCGAGTAACGAATCAACACTTTGCCCTAATTCGGTCAGCGCTCTACGAAACTCTGCAAGCTGTGCGTCGAGCAATAATTGATCACTTAACCTGTCATAACTTTGAAACCAAGTTAAACGCTCAGAGAGAACATGACACTCTTGTGAGTTTTCTAGCTGCACACACAAGCTACCTAAGGCTTCTGTAAAACGTTCGACGTATTTGTCAGATAGCTCTTTTAATTCTGCTTTATCTAACACGTGGTATTGTCGGATCAAGCGTTCAATATCCACCGAAAAACTTTCAAGGCTATTCACACGCCGCACCATAGCCACCGAAAACTCGGCTTCATTGGTGGCGATCTCTCCCATTCTTCCTAATGTTATTTGGCTGTGCCACAGCAGTACCACTAGTGGTACCAGCACGAGTGCAAAGCTGACTAAGGTAAGCTGGCGTAACGATCCAAGCTGCATTGGCAATCCTAACAATCTAATCCTTCCTAATTGGCCAGCATAATAACAAAAGGTGGTAACACTAGGCAGTAAATATGATGGTTTAACCTAATGCATAGCAGATTTTCGACCTCGCTTAGTTCAAAGCGTTGCCATGGGATCGTCTAACGTGGACCGTGGTTAATTCGTGACGGCTGATCAAACCATCACCATTAATATCAATACGACTAAAGGACTCAAGGATAATTGGATCCGCCACGGCCTCTTTAATCGATATCTCACCGTCGGCGTTTTTGTCCAGACGTTGCAAAATATCATCCTGTGGCTGAGATGGGATCGCCATAGCAAAACTACTTGAAAACGTAAGTAGGCAAGAAATGAATTTACAAAAAGCGCGTTTCATGAATGTTATATCCGCAGCACGAAGGCAAAATTGGGTTCATTGAAAAAGATAAATAGCATCCTTGCCTTGCAATAAGCGCAACTCGTAAGCCTAGCTAAAAATGCATAAGAGCCATCAGTTGCAAACGCCATCGCAGCCAATAACAGTATTAGTGTCGACCCTTATTATTTTCACCGTACTTGCTATCCATGCGTCACTCCCGAGGAACCAGTCGAGAAAAGTACGATTACAACTTTAGTATTACAATATCTAAGCCAAGTTTATTTAATTCATTAAAATCAAATAGTTAAATTAATTACAATAGGAGAAGTCAAGTAGATAGCATCCTTAAGTGTCGCGAATTTAAGACAAAATTAATGATACTGTCGTCGAGTACGGGGAAACGCTGCAGAAATGGCCTCCCCTGAGGAAATCGGTCAGCTTTATAGTGTATTTAATTAGATACACCCTACTGTGAAGTTACAAATCACCGGCTGCGGCAAGTTTACTTTGAATGAATTGGCTATGGGAAACATACAGAAGGTCAGCCACCCTTCTTATCATGTGCTCTTCTTCTGGATCCAGTACATCGTCCGCGTAAGCTATTTTCCAAAGGCCATCAATAATGCCGCGCCGCTGCTCTGGGGTACACGTATCATTGATAACCCGAGTAAACTGAGAGAAGTCTACCGCTTGGGCCGCTTTATCTTTGGTTAAATCAAGTAACTCAGTTAACTGAGTGTCATCTAAGGTAAAGCGTGTACGTAGGATGTGCTCATAAGCACTTTGTTCTTCTGCGCTAAAGTCGCCATCGGCACGCATTAATTCGTAGAGTAAAACGGCAGTGGCTACCTCATGGCTGTTTTCTCGTCCTGCTTGTTCGTCTTGACGTGTCTTTTCTTCAAACCAATTTACTAACTTTGACAACATAACCACTTCTCTTTCGTTCTCTGATTAACCTTATATCTAACGATTATTCAGTAAATTACAAGAGGGAGTAAGCAATGTATCGATAAATGGTCGCTCTTACGCGTTAAACATAACGAGGTGCTTAAGATCTAAACGGATGCCGATCCTTTCACCAAGAGCATGGTCGTGGTGACTCGGAGCCAAGCAAAGCACAGTTGCCGAAGGATCGTCATGCAAAGCAAGTTCATAAAGTATGTGTGCACCTTTAAACGCACGCGACATGACCAAAGCCAGATTCTGACTATTGTCATCATGTACTATGTCGTCAGGACGCACCAACACATCAATGTTTGTTGCACCTGCAAACCGTGTTATTTGTTCTTTAGTGAGGGAAAAGACGCCCAGCTTGGTTTTAAGGTGAATGTCGTCGGCGCTGTCCGCCATAATAATTTGCCCGGGTAACAAGGTGCCTTGGCCAATAAAACCGGCGACAAATTTGTCTACTGGCCGGTGGTACAACTGATATGCCGTTGCCCACTGTAATAAATGCCCCGCCTTTAACACCCCAATTTTATCTGCCATGGCAAATGCTTCGTGCTGATCATGAGTGACCAGCAATGCACTCGTACCTGCTTGCTTTAGAATACGCCTTATATCTTGCGCTAAGTCTTCACGTAGCTCAGCATCTAAACTTGAAAATGGCTCATCAAGCAATAATAAATCAGGCCTAACCGCCAGCGCACGCGCAAGGGCCACCCGTTGTTGTTGACCGCCTGATAAGGCATGAGTGAAACGTTCACCGATATCCGGCAAGCCCACCAACGCAAGCAGTTCGTCAACCCGCTGTGCCTTTTCTTTGCCACTACTGTGATGTAGTCCAAAAGCAATATTTTGCGCTACATTCAAGTGTGGAAACAAGGCAAAGTCTTGAAAAACAACGGCAACTTTGCGCTTATCCGGTGCAATATGCGTATCTACACTGGCCACCTGAGTGCCTCTTAGAGCAATCTCACCTTGGGTAAGAGGTTCAAAACCAGCAATTGCGCGTAAAATAGAAGTTTTCCCGCATCCTGATGGGCCCAGCAAGCAACCTATTTCTCCAGAGTTGAGCGAAAAAGTTACCTCGCTGACCACCGTTTTATTGTCGTAAGCAATACTAATATTGTTCAAATCAAGCATTTGGTTTCACCTTCATAACACCGCACTGTCGTTGCTTTTGTCACCTATCTTTACCTGATTCAAGCGCTCTGGTTAATAATACAACCGGTAATATTCCAACCAACACGATGGCTATAGCAGGAACCGCCGCATCTTGAAGCCGCTCTTCTGAGGCCAGTTCAAATGTTCTTACTGCTAAGGTATTAAAATTAAAGGGGCGCAGTATGAGTGTGGCGGGTAGTTCTTTTAATACATCTACAAAAACAAGCAAAATCGCACTGAGAACGCTAGCGCGTAGTAAAGGTATGTGGACTGTTTTTAAAACAGCGAAAGAGGACAACCCCATTGAACGTGCCGCATCATCCATACTTGGCTTAATGCGTTGTAACCCTGCTTCAACATTGTGTAATGCCACGGCTAAAAAACGCACAGAGTAGGCCAGAAGTAGCGCGACTAATGTACCTGAAAATATCAAACCAACACTGGTGTCAAATAGCGACTCGGTAAGCGCATTCAGAGCATCATCTGCGGCGCTTAACATCAGCATTGCGCCAATAGCTATCACCGTACCTGGTATCGCATAACCCAAACTAGCTATTTGCACTTGAGAGTTTAGCAACCAGTGGCTGCGTAAACGCTTCGCGTAAGCAAACAGCAAAGCTAAACCAACAGCAATCAACGCAGCGCTTGCGGCTAAGTAAAAGCTATTCCAAATCAAATCGATAAAGCCACTGTCAATTTGCGTGGTGGCGCGCTCTGCGGCCCAAATTAGCAATTGTGCGCAAGGAATAATAAACCCTAAAGATACCGGCAACAAACAGGCTATCACCGCCCACACTGCGGATACTGGGGTCAACGTTAAACGCTTAGCGCTGTTTTGCTTTTGGCCTTGATGAAAATAGCGTAAGCGACGGCGAGAGTGTTTTTCAATCAACAAAAGCACCAACACAAAACTGGTTAGCACGGCAGCCAACTGCGCCGCCCCAATCGTATTTCCTAAACCATTCCAAGTACGAAAAATACCCGTGGTAAAGGTACTAATACCAAAATACTGCACGGTGCCATAATCGGCAAAGGCTTCCATCATGGCCAATGCAGTACCGGTTAAAATGGCCGGACGAGCTAGTGGAAAAGCAACTTTACGAAAATAACCAAAGCCGCTAACGCCCATGCTGCGGCTCGCTTCATAAAAGCTCGCTGATTGCTCTGAAAATGCCGTGCGCGCTAACATGTACACGTAAGGATAAAGTACCAGCGATAGCATCAATATTGCACCGCCTACTGAGCGCACATCAGGAAACCAGTAATCATGATATGTCCAGTTGAAGGTAGCGCGCAGGTGAGTTTGTAATGGCCCTGCCACATCCAACATACCTGTATAGGTGTAAGCTAGAATGTAGGCAGGCATCGCCATAGGTAGAAGAATAAGCCATTGTAAAGTGCCACGCCCAGCAAACTCGTAACGAGCCACCAGCCAAGCTAAGCTTGTACCTAGCAATAGCGTCAGCCCACCCACACTAAAGGCTATCAGTAATGAATGATAAACATAGTCATTAAGCACTGTGGCAAACAGGTGCTGCCATAATTCTTTTTGGGGAATAAAAACGCTGGTAAAAATTAATAAAACCGGCACTGCCAATAGTAAACTAAAGACAGTGACGGCCCATAACCACGGCTCTCGCCAAGGACTAATTTTCAAAAGAGAACAGGTCGGTAAAATAAACTATCGAGTTATTTCCAACCTGCTTTATCCATCAATACCACTGCTTGACGGTTTAATTCGCCTACCTTAGCAAGGTCAACATCTTCGGCTTTAAAGTCACCGAACGTAGTCAACACTTCACTTTGCTCAACATCAGCGCGTAAAGGGTACTCATGATTGGTTTTTGCGTACCACTCTTGCGACTCATCTTGTAGCATGAAACTCACTAGCTTTTGTGCTGCAGCGGCATTAGGAGCGTGCTTGGTAATGGCGGCACCAGAAATATTGACGTGGGCGCCACGGTCTTGTTGATTTGGCCAAACCACTTTTACTTTGCTGGCCGTTTCTCGCGTAGCTTCGTCTCCATCACTGGCCATACCCGCCAAGTAGTATGTGTTGGCAATGGCGATATCACACTGACCTGCCACAACAGCTTTAATTTGATCGCGATCTCCACCTTTTGGCGTGCGAGCAAAATTCTTAACAAAGTCATTTAACCAAGCTTGGGTTTTCTCTTCACCAAGCTGAGCAATCATAGCAGCCACCATGGATTGGTTGTAAATATTGCTTGAAGAGCGAATACAGATCCTACCGCGCCATTGTTCATCGGCTAAGTCTTCCATACGGGACAACTGGCTGGCATCAACGCGCTCAGGGGCAACCATCAAAGGCCGCGCTCTTAAGGTAAAACCAACCCAGTTGCTATCCGGATCGATATAATTTTGTGAGATCAATTCTTTAAACGCGTCTGTTTCAATTGCTTGGGTTAGACCTTGCTCTTTTGCACGGTATAGTCGACCAACATCGGTGGTAATTAAGATATCCGCTGGGCTGTACTTCCCTTCACTTTTAAGGCGCGTGATAAGCGCATCGGCTTTGCCGGTAACAAGGTTAACTGATATACCAGTATCAGCACTAAACTTATCGAGCAACGGCTTGATAAGAGCCTCTTTTCGCGCAGAATACACATTAACTTCTTGCGCAGATGCAAATGCACTAACGGAAATACAACTGACTAAACCCACTAATTTAAGAAAACGTTTCAAACCTATATCCTGTTTCAAATAGTATTTATCGAATGAATGACAGCCTAAAGCAATTGAGAATAATTATCAATTAGGTGAGCTTTTATTGACTTTCAAACATAAGGTAATGACTTTCATGCATGTCTAACGCCTCATAAGTGCGCTGAGCAACCAGATTTTCCCGCTCTACATAAAGACGGTAGCCGCACACATTACCTGCGTCATCTCCAAGTGCTCGCACTTTATTATATAGAGCGCTGTAAAGCCCTTTACGGCGAAATTGCGGCACAATATAAACACTTTGTACCCACCAAAACTCACTGTTACGCCAATCACTCCACTCGGTTGTTACCATCAAGCTGCCAACCACTTGTTCATCTATTTCAGCGACCAGGTAAAAGCCTTTGCTTGCATCGTTAATAAGGTTACTTACCCCTAACGTTAACACGTCGCTATCGAGTTGCTTACCTTCGGTTTCGTCAGCCATAAGTTGATTGAAGTTAACCAAAGATTCGATATCACTCACCTGGGCTTTTCTGATGATTGTTTGTAAGTTATTTTGCATATCTAGCCTTTTTAGCTTTTCCGTGAAACTTCACTTTATACGTTAAACATCACTTCGACCGCGTTACCAGCATCTAAATACTGCACGCTATCTGTTAACTCTGCCACTAACTGAATGCCACGTCCAAAACAATCCTCTAAACTGGCTTGTTTTAAGCGAAGCTGATAATCAAACCCTGGGCCCGAGTCACGCACCAGAATAATCAAACTACGCTTAACGGGATCAAATGTTAGGGTCATGCTGATTTCTGCCTGACTTAACTGCGCGAGGCGCTGTGTACGCAAATCAAAATAGGCTTCAAACCCATCAGGGGAATGTTTTAAAGCAGAATCAAGCTTTAATACCCCGTGATCTAAAGCGTTGTTGTACAACTCGCTTACGACAGTAAATAAACGAGCGTGTAGCGCGTACATGCCAGTTTGGCTACATACCATGTTGACCACACTTTGCACGGGATCGCCTTCTTTAATAGCGCTAGCGTCTAATTCAAACGTTAAATGAAAAGGTATTGGCGCAATAGTCTGCTGGTGCTCTAAAGCCAAAAGAGATTGACACGTATAGGAAACGCAAGTTAAGTCATCCGAGGGACTGGTATTTTGACTAAATTGCGTAATCCGCTCAAATAACTCTGTGACCGTCACATCTGCTTGAGCTGCCACCCAATGTTCAATTTGTTTCTCACTGAGCATATTCTGCTCAGGATCCATGATTTCTATCACACCATCTGAAAAAGCCAGTAAACGGTCGCCTACCGTACTTTGATAGCGCTGAATTTCTTTGCCCATCTCATCGGCGTCCAGTATGCCTAATGCCATATGTTGTGACGAGAACCGTTCAATCACGTCCCCTTCAGCGTTAAATAGCAGTAGGTCAGGCATACCACTATTCCATATTTCCAAACGGGTACCACAAAGACTTACATGCACCAGCGCGGCAGCAAAAAACATATCGCCAGGCAGTAATTTTAATAAGGTTTCATTTAGAGTCGCAGCCATTTCAAACACTGATAGTCCCTTGCTCGCCATTGCATGAAAAGCCTGAGAAACCGGCAACGCTCCGATAGCTGCAGCAAGGCCGTGACCAGTAAAGTCACCGACTAAATAATAAAGTCCACCGTTAGGGCCAGCACTAAACAATAATAAGTCACCATTAAAATCCGTTGCGGGAAGTAACTTAAAATCTAAATAGGGTAATAACTTGTTGTCGTTCGTTACTGCATTGCCAAAAATATGCTCAACAATTTTATGCTCACGCTCCACTGCGTTGCGATAAAATATTAACTGCTGATTTTGTTCATATGACTTTTTACTTAATTCTCGGGTCCGAGCATGGGCACTTATTTTCGCCGCAAGAATAGTTTTATTAAAGGGTTTGGCAACAAAATCGTCGCCCCCTACATCAAGACAACGCACCAGACTGTCTTCGTCATCCAATGCGGTAATAAAAATAATTGGTAGATAGATTTCATCTGTTTGAGCCTTGAGCAAGGGTGCCACTTCAAAGCCGCTCATGTCTTCCATCATCACGTCGAGTAACACTAATTCAGGCTGAATGCGCTTTGCTAACGACAGTGCTTCGTGACCACTTTCTGCTTCGTAGCAGTCTGGATAACCGTTCTGTTCTAGCATGTGCACCAATAAGAAACGGTTTAAGGAGTCATCATCAACAATAAGTATACGCATAATTAGGCGAACCACCGCTTAGCTAGCAAGCAAACTAGCTGATTTCAAATTTTTTATCGAAGCGTGCAATTTGTAAAATTTTAAGCACTTGAGGGCGGGTATTAGTAATTTTAAAGGTAGACACCTTTCCTGATAACAGCTTTTGCATGTTCAATAACATACCCAGCGCTGAGCTATCCATATAGTCTGTTTTGTGTAAGTCGATTGTTACCTCTTCCACATCTTCAATATCAGTTGAAAAAGCTACGCGAAAATCTTGCACTTTACCAAAATCAAATACTTCATCAGCGACCACCGTTAATTGCTTTTTGTCAGCTGAAAATTTTCGTTCCAAACTCATGCTTTACTCCATAAAACTGCGCTTAGTTGCTCTTACATTAAATAGCAGTTTGCGCATTTTGCCTATAAACATCACCGCTTTTTTAATAGAATCACATTTTTATTCTCATCTTCCAAGCTAAAGCGATAGTCAACATGAGCCAAGATAATCTTGTATATAGTACAGATGGTGGTCGAATTGCTGCTAAAAAAGCGCAGCCTTCACGCCCGCAAACAGACGGTATTATCCGTATCCGCAGAGAAACAAAAGGCCGTAAGGGTAAAGGAGTAACCACTTTGAGCGGCATGGACATGGATGCAGCACAGATCAAAACCTTGTGTTCTGAATTAAAGAAAATGTGCGGTACTGGCGGTGCAGTAAAAGACGGCGTCATTGAAATTCAAGGTGATAACAGAGACAAAATAAAACAAGCTTTAGAAAAGCGCGGCTACACTGTAAAGCTAGCTGGCGGATAATCCGCTAAATTAGTCCCCAACAAAGGTTTACCATGCAAAAGATATTGTTAGCAGACTTAAGTATTATTTTGGTCGAGCCATCGGATACCCAACGAAAAATTATCAGTACATTGCTGCACAAAGAAAACGTCGAAAACGTTAATGCCGTCAGCAATGTCAAAGAAGCCATAGAAGCCATCAATAAACAAGGCGCTGACTTGGTCGTGAGCTCTATGTACCTTGAAGATGGTACTGGCGTAGACATATTAAAATCAATTAAAAACTCGCCTGAACATTGTTCAATCCCGTTTATGTTGGTCTCATCGGAAAATCGCCCTGAAAAGCTAGAAGAGTTTAAACAAGCAGGTGTGGCGGCTATGCTTCCCAAACCGTTTAGCACCGAGAACCTCTCCCGTGCGTTAAAAGCGTCGTTAGATCTTATTAACACCGAAGAATTAGACTTAAATTTATTTGATGTTCGCCAAGTGCGTGTTTTGTTAGTGGATGACAGTAAACTAGCGCGAAACCATATCAAGCGTGTTTTACAAGGCTTAGGCATAGAACAGATAATTGAAGCGGAAAATGGTGCTTCAGCGCTCACTAAACTTAAAGAGCACACGTTCGATTTAGTGGTAACGGACTACAATATGCCAGAAATGGATGGTAGAGAATTATCCGAGTTCATCCGTTTTAACAGTGAAACGTCGCATATTCCCATTATTATGGTAACGTCAGAATCGGTAAACAGCTTGCATATGGCCAATATTCACCAGACTGGCGTGAATGCTCTGTGTGATAAACCCTTTGAAGTTGAACAAGTTAAGATGTTACTTATCTCCCTATTAGAGGAATAGATAGCACTAAGAAACATGCACTTTTAGCCTGTTTATAGAAAATATCTACGCTAAAGGCTATTTTAGCATAAGGTAAAGATTGACATTGGGCGCTCGAGTTAATAGATTCGAAAGCTCAGTGTATTCAACTGATAATAGTTTCAGCGCGCCAAGCCTGTGTTAAATCATTTATATACAAAGAACTTATGCCTTACCCAAAAGGCTTTTTAACCTATCTATGGAAGTGAGTAAAATGTCGGTCGTGGAGCTAGATAAATTAAGAGAACAAATTACCTCAATTGATCAGCAGTTACTGAAACTGCTCGCTGAGCGTCAGCAGTGCACCAATCAAGTGGCTGAAACCAAAATTACCCATCATATTCCGGTAAGAGATCACAAACGCGAAGAACAACTTTTAGTCAGCTTAATTAAGCGTGGCCAAGGCCATGGACTTGATGCTCATTACGTTACTCAACTGTTTCACGTAATCATTGAAGATTCGGTATTGAACCAGCAGGCATTGTTGGCACAACGAGCAAATCCTGGAAGCAGTTTACCACTCAACCGCGTGGCATTTTTGGGAGACAAAGGCTCGTATAGTTACCTGGCAACACAGAAGTATTTCTCTCGCCGTCCAGGTGAATTATTGGAAATTGGCTGCCAGAGCTTTGGTGAAATCATCAAAAAAGTGGAAACCAACGAAGCGGACTACGCTGTATTACCTATTGAAAATACCTCGTCTGGCAGCATCAACGAAGTCTATGACCAGTTACAGCACACTCATTTGTCGATTATTGGTGAGCTCACCCACCCTATCAAACACGCGTTGCTAGTGAGTAAAACGACCGACGTACATCGCATTAAAACCTTGTATGCACATCCTCAAGTATTTGCTCAATGTAGCCACTTTTTAGCTGAGTTAGGTAATGTTGAGGTGATTACCTGTGATGCTACATCCACGGCAATGATGACAGTGAATGAACTACAAAGTGAGTCGGTTGCCGCAATTGGCAGTGAAGCTGGCGGTGCGCTTTATGGCTTACATGCCATTAAGTCGAACCTAGCCAATCAAAAAGAAAACCACAGCCGTTTCTTCGTTGTCGCTCGCCAGCCAGTTAATGTGCCGTTGCAAGTTCCAGCTAAAACGACGCTAGTGATGTCCACAGTGCAAAAGTCAGGTGCGTTAGTAGAAGCACTGATGGTGCTTAAAAGTAACAACATCAATATGACGAAACTGGAATCGAGGCCGATCACAGGCAATCCGTGGGAAGAGATGTTTTATATCGATGTTGAAGGCAACATTCAAGATGGCCCTATGCAGGTGGCACTTGAAGAGCTAAAAAACACGACCCGTTATTTTAAAGTGCTGGGATGCTACCCAAATGACGAAATAAACCCGACGAAGATTGCGGCTGTAAATGCCCTTAAAGAAGAGTAACCCTTTACGGTATTTTTAATCATTGTCAGATAAGAAGGCGCTTTTTAGCGCCTTCTTTTCATTTTATTGCGATAAACACGATAGCTAAGGGCCGACGCAGGCATCAATAACGCGTTAAAACCAAAATAACTCAATAAACTCGCGCCTATCACACCGCCACTGTACGTTGCCGCCAATGCATTTTGTAAACCGCTCGTGCCAACGAGTGTTGCCGTGGCTGATGAAGGGGAAATAGCTTAATGGGAAAAGCTTAACGGCATTCACACTGCCAACAACCAACGCCAGTGCGAATGCACCGTACTGGACCAGCCTTGGTAACTGTGAATCCAAAAAATCATGAAATTATCGTTATTTGTAATTAGGTGCGCGTTACTCGCTTATGGTTCGATCATCGTTGGCTTTTAGCAGCAATTTTTTACTGTCCACCAATGATTGCTTCGAATAATCGCCAAACCACGCCCCGACTTTGAAAAACAGTTTGATAAACGCGCCCTTGTCACCTTTTTTGAGCATGTCTAATGCGTTATCGAAGGTATCTCTAAAGCTAGTCAGAACAGCGACACTGTCTTTGTTGTTAAAGATAATGTCTGTGTATAAGGCTGGGTCTTGTGCGAACAAACGCCCTACCATAGCAAGCTCGAGTCGGTATATCGGCGAACTGAGTGAAATAAGACGGTCAAGGGACGGGTTTTCAGTCAGTAAATGTGCCCCGAATACATAACTTGAGAAGTGACGCATGACCTGAATAAACACCATTGAGTCATCGTGTTCTTGAGCGTCGGTTTCTTGCAGCGCCGCACCCCACACTCGCATTTGTTGTAGCAACCATTGGTACTTATCTTCTTCGCGGCCGTGGCATACCACCACAACTTGTTTAACCATACTAGATACATCAGGGCCAAACATGGGGTGCAATCCCACCACAGGCCCTTTATGGACATTTAACATTGCGTTCAGTGGCACCGCTTTGGTACTGGTGATATCCGCTAAAATGCAGTCTTCAGGAAGGTTGTCGAGTTTAGCGATAATTTGTTCAGTCAACTTAATCGGCACTGCCACGAGTACTAGACTCGCGGTTGCGAACATATCATTCGCTTTGGGCCAATCGTTTTGCTCTAAAATATCAACCTTGTAACCGCTTCTGGTGAACATATCGACAAAGATACGCCCAAGTGCCCCGCCCCCGCCGATAACGACAATATTTTCTACCTCGGGAGCGCAGCACATGTAGCGCTTATTTTGCGTATGATACGACTCACGCATAATACGGCGTAACAAATCCTCTACTAATGTGGGCGGAACCCCCATTGCTTTTGCTTGCTCGCAGCGCTGTTCAATCAGCTCAGCTTCTCGCGCAGGCACATACACAGGTAAACCAACCTTACTTTTATACAAACCAACTTGCTCGGTAAGCGCAGCACGTCTAGCTAAAAGTGCAACTAACTCCGAGTCCACAGCATCAATTTGGTCACGTAGTTTTTCTAGTTCGGTTGGCATCAAAGTTCCTTCTAATTCGGGCTGTTCATTTTATTTAACCGCAAAGGCAATACAGTAATAAGTTTATCACGCATATGGTTGATTAACTCGTCTGTTGCTTCCCAATTAATACACCCATCGGTAATTGACACGCCATATTCTAATTCACTAGGCGTTTTACCTTTATTGCTTTGATTGCCCGCGTTTAAATGACTTTCCAGCATAATACCAATAACTGATTGGTTTCCGCCAAGTATTTGGTTCACTACATTTTGTGCGACTAACGGCTGACGGCGATAATCTTTACTTGAATTAGCATGGCTACAATCAACCACTAACCCGGCGCTTAGCTTAGCAGCGCGCATTTCTTCTTCGCAGTCTGCTACGCACACTGAGTCATAGTTAGGTTGCTTGCCGCCTCGTAAAATAATATGCCCATCGGGATTGCCTTGGGTTTGAATGACGCTAACTTGTCCTTCTCCATTAATGCCCATAAAACTATGGCCTGATGCGGCTGATTGCAATGCATTAATCGCAATGCCTAGGCTGCCGTCAGTACCATTTTTAAAGCCAACCGGCATAGATAAACCACTGGCCATTTCCCGGTGAGTTTGTGATTCAGACGTGCGAGCACCAATGGCTGACCAGCTGAAAAGCTCAGCTAAGTACTGGGGACTAATGGGATCGAGGGCTTCTGTCGCTACGGGTATCTCAAGCTCGGCTAACCAAATCAGTAGTTCACGGGCTTTGCGTAACCCTGTTTCAATATCAAAGGTATCGTTAATATGCGGGTCATTGATTAGCCCTTTCCAACCAACGGTAGTGCGGGGTTTTTCAAAATAGACACGCATAACAATGTACAACGTATCTTTACATGATTCATGTAGCTCTTTGAGTTTAAGCGCATACTCTTTAGCGGCTTCAATATCGTGAATGGAGCATGGCCCACTAATGACTAAGAAACGATGGTCTCGGCGGTGAATGATATCAGAGATAATTTTTCGTGAAGACTGGATCACAGACAAGGCATGATCGGTAACAGGAAGTTCACTTTTCAAGGCTTCGGGGGTTATCAGTACCTGCTCTGAGGTAACGTTAATATTGTTAATGTTGTCGCGTAACATAATCTTGACTCACATAAGTAAAAAATAAATTAAAACTGCTTAGCAGTCCTTCTAGAAATAACACATTTAAAGCAAGCGGCCGATTAGATGTAAACATATAATTACAACTGCAAATTAACTTTTTATGTAATTTGATTGACTTTTTAACAGTTGCTAATTTTTTTCGCAAGAATTAATTAATTTATTCGTGTTTTCGCTCAAAATACGCACGAAATAACCCGCTAAAAAGACACTATCATCAGCAACGCTTATAGCTGGACATTAACGCTGATGGCTGCACATCAACGCCCATCGCTGCACATCAACGCTTACACTTTGCCTACCACAGTATAGGTCAACAAATTTGCGGTCATGTAGCAGATCGCGATAGTCTTTAGTATTACCCGCGCATTATCCTCGCAGGTAAGTAACATCACAATAAACAACATCGAACGACAATATAGTCGTCAAAGTATTTAACTCAGGGATCTTTATGAAAAAAGCAGTACTCAGCCCAATTGCGATGGCTGTTATGCTTGCTGCGTGTCAACCTGACAGCACAAGTAACACAAACACAGACCAGCAAAAAATTACCCAGCAAGAAACAGCCCAACAGACAAACGATATCGTCAACACTAACCCTCTATTAACCCAATCAAGTACCCCATTTGGCGTGCCTGAATTTTCCAAAATAAAAATTGAACACTACGAGCCTGCATTTGAATTCGCCATAGCGAAAAACAAACAACAAATCGATGACATTGCCAATTCAACTGAAACCCCAACATTTGAAAATACCATCGAAGCCATGGAAAAATCAGGCCAAGCACTGAATCATGTAACCACGGTTTTTTATGCACTAAACGGTACCGATACCTCTAAAGAAATGCAGAGCATTGCCAAAAAAATGTCCCCTCGTTTATCTGCCTTAAATGATGACATTTATCTTAATGCCAAGCTATTTTCTCGCGTAAAAGCCGTATATGAACAAAAAGATCAACTGGATTTACGTGCTGACCAGCAAACGCTTCTCGACGATAGCTACCAGTCATTTGTGCGTGGTGGCGCTAATTTAAATGATGCAGATAAAGCGACACTGCGTGACTTGAACGGCCAATTGTCCAAATTATCTGTGCAGTTTGGCGAAAACTTACTCGCTGAAACTAACGCATTTGAGTTGGTTATCGACAACAAAGAAGACCTAGCAGGGTTACCTGACGATATTATTGCCGCTGCCGCCGTGACTGCTACCGAACGCGGCCACGACGGTAAATGGGTATTTACCACCCACCGCCCAAGTAAAAACCCGTTTTTAACCTATGCTGAAAATCGTGAATTACGTAAGGCTTTGTACGAGGGTTATATTCAGCGTGGTGACAATGACAACGCAAACGACAATAAAAAGCTAGCGTCTAAAATTGCTTCATTGCGTTATCAAAAAGCGCAGTTGCTTGGGTATAAAACCTACGCGAATTTCGTACTCGAAAAGGCTATGGCCAAAACCCCTGAAAATGTATATGGCTTACTTGACCAAGTTTGGCCTGCGGCCTTAGCCCAAGCGAAAAAAGAAGCAGCCGATATGCAGGATATGATTGATGCTGAAGGTGGCGACTTTACCCTAGCCGCCTATGACTGGTGGTATTACGCTGAAAAAATCCGCAAAGCCCGTTACGACCTAGATGCAGAGCAGACTAAGCCGTATTTTTCTCTTGATGCTACACGAGAAGGTGTTTTTTACACCGCCGAAAAACTATGGGGCGTCACGTTCAAAGAGCGCGACGATATTCCTAAATACCACCCAGATGTACGCACTTTTGAAGTATTCGATAAAGGTGGGGAAAGTATTGGCGTATACATGACCGACTACTACGTGCGTGAAAGTAAGCGTGGCGGTGCATGGATGAACTCTTACCGTAAGCAACAAAAAATGTTTGGCGAGAATGTTAAACCCATCATTTATAATGTGCTGAACTACCCTCGTCCCGTGGGAGATGCGCCGGTTCTACTGACGTTTGACCAAGCATCTACTTTGTTCCATGAATTTGGTCATGCCATTCAAGGCTTGCTGTCAGACGGTTACTATCAATCTCAGACTGGTACTTCTTTACCTCGCGATTACGTAGAATATCCGTCACAGGTTATGGAAAACTGGATGATGGAGCCTGAAGTGTTAGCTCAGTTTGCTAAGCATTATCAAACAGGCGAGGTGATCCCAAAGGCGTTAATCGACAAGATTCAAGCGGCAGGTAAATTCAACCAAGGCTTTGCCACGACTGAATACATGGCGGCCGCGTTATTGGATATGAAGTGGCATACCCTTGAAACCGCCACCGAGCAGGATGCTGACGCGTTCGAAAAAGCAGCCATGGACGAGATTGGCTTAATACCTGAAATAACCCCTAGATATCGTACGGGTTACTTCTCACATATCTTTGCTGGCGGATATGCGTCTGGTTATTACGGCTACATCTGGTCAAATATTTATGACGCCGATACGTGGCAAGTGTTTAGCCAAAACGGTATCTTCGATCAAGATACTGCCAACGGCTATCGTGAGCATGTGCTTGAAACTGGCGGCACAGAGGATCCTATGATTATGTATCGTCGTTTTAGAGGACAAGATCCTAAAGTATGGCCGTTACTTGAGCGCCGAGGATTGCTTTCAGAGGAACAGTTAAAAGCGATGAAAGAACAGTAATTGTTTACCGACTTCGCACCAAGCCCTGCTTAGCAGGGCTTTTTATGGCAGGTAAACGTCTATTTTGGCATATATAGGCGTAATACCAATCCGCATTAATAAGTGACCGTCTCAGAATGCGTCCAGCGGTTTTTGATTAAGGCGTCGCTATGCAGTAATGGTTGTTCCCTTTCAAATAGTGAGAACGCAGAGCAAAAGCCGCTGGGGCATTCCTTGCAGGCGAGTTTTAAAAGGGCTTACACTGCGTTGCATGACTTCGAAAGAGAACAACTATTCATTCAGTCATGCGCCTTGTTTAAGCCCTTTTAAACTCTCGCTGAGTCATCACTTATTAACGTGGAATGGTATTAGCTGCCTGTAAGGATTGCGCAGCCTCGGTATCTCCCCCTTTATCGGGGTGATACTGATGAATTAACCTTAGATATTGACGTTTAACGTCTTTTAACGGAGCGTTAAACACAACTTCAAGTAGAGTGTAACTCTCTTCAAGCTGTTTTTGATTGACCTTCGCATATGCACCCAGGCCGTTCTCAGCTGCGTAGAAATGCTGCCAAAAACTGCTGAGTAAGCTATCCACGTTCGCAGCTGAGGTGCCAATTAAATTATTCCAGTCTAGATAATACACAGCTAATGGGTCGCTGTTGGTCAGCCCGCTGCCAGTCGCTTGCTCATTGTACGGCAAAGGTAAAATATTGAGGGTATGAATATCGATATCCCCAATATGCTCTTTTCGCCAAATTTGCCTTAACTGATACAGCCCATTGAATAATACGAAATGAGTTTGAAATAAGCTTAATGAGTCATTCAGCTTTAATGAAGAAAATAGATCCCTTGGCGACGCGTTTATCACCTCGCCTAGCTGCTGAGCACGCTGCTTATAAACCCTTTGTAAACACCTGAGTAAATCATATTCACTCACGCCAGTAGGATGCCTAAGTAACAAAGATTCAAGGGTGACAAGCAGCGACGGTGTGCTTTTTCCCCCTTGAAGAATGGCTAATGGATCACTTAATCGCGCGTTGTTATTCGACACTAGTACTAACGGTTGATGTGTTGTCAATTTGGCGAATAACCACAGCCGGCACGCCAGCGACCACAGTATCTGCCGCTACATCTTTGTTGACCACAGCACCCGCTGCGATAACGGCGTTGTCCCCTATGGTGACCCCATCTAAAATTTTTGCTCCCATACCAATCCACACACTGTTGCCAATGGTAATGGGCCTTGCTGTTTCCAGTCCTTTATTGCGTCTTTTCGCATCAAGGGGATGCGAAGCAGTGGAAAGCAACACACCAGGGGCAAGCATTACATCATCGCCAAAGGTAACGGGTGCAGCATCTAAAATAACCACATTGTGGTTAGCATAGAAATTTCGCCCCATGCGGATATTGTATCCATAGTCACAGTAAAACGTCGGCTCTATCCAAGCATTAGGTGATTCAGCAAACAGGCTCTGCAAAGCTTTCATGGCTGACTTACGCTGGGCTTCAGGCGCTTGATTAAACTGCTGGCAAGCCGCCTTTGCTATCGCTCTATCCTGCTGTAATACTTTATTACTCGGAAAATACAGTTCTCCTCGCAGCATTTTTTCTTTTTCGCTTAACTTTTCCATTTGTCTCCTGCTTGCACTGCACAGTTTTAAAAGAAGTTTCTCGTTAGACTCAGCACTTACGGCTTTGCTTTGCTCTGCTCTGCTTTGCGTTACTATTCGCTAACTTGCGCTTTATTATCCTTAAAAGTCCATGCCACAAAACGACTTATTTTTTGCCCTTGACCCATATCGACTTTAATAAACTTTTTCGCTCCAACGTATTTCACGCTGGTTTCAATCGCTTTTAAATGTGCGCTTTTTGACACTAAACAGGTAAACCAGTCCACTTGCTGTTGAACATCCACGCTTTGGCTGATCATACGTTGTATAAACGCGAGCTCTCCCCCTTCGCACCAAAGTTCATTGTTTTGCCCTGCAAAGTTCAGTTTACTTCCCTGTGCAGCTGACGTTTTGCCTTTCCTGCTAAGTTTTTGCTTACTGCGCTCAAGTCCTGACATCTTGCGCTGGCTCCCCGTGGCAGCATCTCGCGCAGATTTATGAAATGGCGGGTTGCACAAACTAAAGGTAAAATGTTCATCCGGCTGAATGATCCCAGCAAAAATATTATCTTTGCTGTGCTGTTTACGCACTGCCAACAGCGGTTTCAACCTTGAGTTATTATCAATGAGTGTGTTTGCACAGCTTAACGCTACATCGTCAATATCACTGCCAACAAAACGCCAGCCGTACGTATGACTGCCAATAATGGGGTAAATTGCGTTGGCTCCCACTCCTACATCTAGCCCATTAATTTTGCTTCCGGTAGGCGTTTTCCCATTATTTTCCGCTGATAAGAGGTCCGCTATGCCATGTATATAATCTGCCCGCCCTGGCACAGGTGGGCATAAGTAACCCGCTGGTATGTCCCACATGCTCATCCCGTAGTAGTGTATAAGCAAAGCCGCATTCAGCGCTTTAACAGAATCGGCGTTAGCGAAATCAATACTTTGCTGGCCACTTTTTGCACTAATGAGATGCGCACGCAGCGCTGGGTAACTTTGGCACAATTTGACCATAGGATAGCCGCTGTGGTGTAGGTTACGCGGATGCATGGAAGGACCTTTTTTGAGTAGCACTTTTTCGCGTGGTTTTACTTTGCTTTACAGCCAACTTGTTCTGCCCTTGTGTCGTTAATTTTATGTTTTTTAGAGCGCTATTTGTGCAAGATAGGCGTGTCGCCAAGTAAATATCTCGCCCCCGGCCCTTTTACTGCCATTTTATCTTCTTTATTGTACAGGCGACATTTATCTAAAGACAGACAGCCACACCCAATACACCCCGCCAATGAAGATTTAAGTTCATTTAACTGTGCAATGCGCTGTTCAATCCGCTGATTAAAAACGCGGCTTAGTTTCGCCCAATCGGACTTTGTCGGCGTTCGCTTGTCGGGCAGCGTATGCAAAAGTTGGCGTATTTCATCCAAGCTATAGCCCATATTTTGCGCAATAAGGATAAAAGAGACTCGGCGGATCACCGACCGAGGGAACACCCGACTACCACCTTGCGTGCGTATAAAAGGAATGAGCTGTTGATTTGCATAATAGCGTATCAAGGAAACGGCATTCCCAGTGCGCTTTGCCACAAAACCGATACTCACTAATGGCTCTTGAGACATAAAAATTTAAATTTCTTGTTGATCTAAAGTTCACTTTAGATATTAAGCTGTCGCCATACAATAATCCAGTCAATAAAAAAGGAAATATTATGCGTCCAGCTATGTTTGAACACGTTAATTTAACCGTCAATAATCCGGACAAAACCGCCGAAGTACTTTGCCAATTATTCAACTGGCATATTCGCTGGTCAGGACCAGCAAAGGATGACGGCTACACTGTGCATGTGGGCTCTGAGACCGCTTATTTAGCCTTGTATAAACCGAAGCGCCCGGTAGACGCTGACTTAGATCACCGTAACCTAGGCAAAGTGAATCACCTCGGGGTTTTGGTCAATGAATTAGATGCTGTAGAAAAAGCAGTCATCGCCCTTGGCTTTAAAACCTTTAACCACGGTGATTATGAACCAGGAAGACGCTTTTATTTTATGCTCAGTGAAAGTATCGAAGCGGAAGTGGTGAGTTATACCAGTTGAGCAGACAGTAAAAAGCCCGCAAGATGCGGGCTTTTTTATAAGTTAACGGTAACGCAAAATTAATATTAGTTAAGCTTTTCTTTGATACGTGCAGAACGACCTGAACGGTCACGCAAGTAATAAAGCTTAGCACGACGAACATCGCCACGACGTTTCACAGCAATTGAACTAATTGCAGGGCTGTGGGTTTGGAACGTACGCTCAACACCTTCGCCGCTAGAAATCTTACGAACTGTAAAAGCAGAGTGTAGGCCACGGTTACGTTTAGCGATTACAACGCCTTCGTATGCCTGAAGACGCTCTTTCTCGCCTTCTTTAACGCGTACTTGAACAACAACTGTATCACCAGGGCCAAATGCAGGAACATCAGTTTTTAACTGAGCTTCTTCAATGCGCTTGATGATATCTTGATTGACTTTACTCATCATATCCTCTCATCCCAGAATAACTGCCATTTTGCTGCAACAACTCTTGCTGATATTCATCTAACAAACGTTGCTGCTCCTCAGTCAGAGCTAGGTCGTTTAATAATTCAGGGCGTCGTTGCCAGGTTCTACCTAGCGACTGTTTTTCACGCCACTGTTTGATTTTTTGGTGATCACCACTCAACAACACAGAAGGAACTGATTGACCGTTCAAGTTTTCTGGTCGGGTATAGTGCGGACAATCTAGCAAACCGTCGCTAAACGAATCTTGCTCGGCAGATTGTGCATGCCCTAATACACCGGGTACCAGTCTTGCGACCGCATCCATTAAGATCATCGCAGGTAGTTCACCACCACTGAGGATATAGTCACCAACAGACCATTCTTCGTCTATTTCAGCTTCTATTACTCTCTCGTCGATACCTTCGTAGCGACCGGCGACTAGAATCACACTTTCATTTTCAGAAAGCTGCTTCACACCACGTTGAGTTAACGTTTTCCCTTGAGGTGAGAGATAAATCACCTTAGTTTTTTTCTCGGCAGCCTGTTTTGCTGCACGAATAGCGTCTAATAACGGCTGAACCATCATCAGCATTCCGGGACCACCACCGTATGGTCGGTCGTCTACAGTACGATGTTTGTCGTGAGTAAAATCTCTTGGATTAAAGAAATCTACTTTCAACTTACCGCTTTTTACAGCTCGCCCTGTTACGCCCTGTTCGGTAAAAGTCTGAAACATTTCTGGAAACAGACTGACTACCCCAAACCAACGCTGTGTATCTGAACTCATTAAAAGCTCGGATCCCAGTCAACCTGAATGGTTTTTGCCTCACGGTCCACTTGCTTAACGACTTGGTCGATTAAATAAGGCACCATGCGTTCTTTTTGACCGAAAGCATCTTTCAAATTGGCTTTGATTAACATAACGTCATTCGCACCCGTTTCGAATAATTCTTTCACGACACCTAAGTTATAACCCTGTTCGGTTACTACCTGCATGCCGACTAACTCTCTCCAATAAAATTCATCACCATCTAACTGAGGTAGCTGTTGAGCTTTAATTGAAATATCGAGATTTTTGATACTTTCAGCATCATCTCGTGTTTCAACCCCAACCAGTTTGGCAACCAATCCCTTATTGTGGGTTCGCCATTGGTCAACGACGATCTCTTTAGTATTCCCTTCTTGGCCCACAAGCCAAGGGGTATAACTGAAGATACCGTCTAATTCATCGGTATATGATGTGATCTTGACCCAACCTTTAACACCGTAAGGTGCACCGATTTTGCCAATCACTAATGTGTCAGACGCGTGACTCATTTATACCTCAATCTTGCTTCGCAATTGCAATTAAGCAGCTGCTTTTTGTGCATCTTTAACCAAGCGAGCAACACGGTCAGAAAGGCCAGCGCCATTTCCTACCCAATGCTCTACGCGGTCTAGATCAAGACGCAAACGCTCTTCTTGACCTTGTGCTGTAGGATTAAAGAAACCAATGTTTTCAATAAAACGACCATCGCGTGAACGACGGCTGTCAGCAACCACTACTTGATAAAATGGACGCTTTTTCGCGCCACCACGCTGTAAACGAATAGTAACCATATTTGCCTCAAACTCGTTGTAGCGTTAACGTTAACTTATGTCCTTTTTAACTACCTAACGATTCTCCGCTAGATAAAAGGACGCCGTATTGTACGGATTTTAGGCTTGATTGCAAGTCTAGTTAGCAAAGAATAGGCGATTGATTTATCAGGATTATATTTAACCTGAAAACTGGATAGGCCGAACTTCTCGATAACGCTCTTTTGTGCCTAGCGGTGTTGCATTGTCTAGCAATAACAGGCTATTTAGCGCTAAATAGATTTATGAGAGGTCTTTAATACCAACTCCATTAAATAAAGCAAGATCCCCTAAAAAAACGTGTAACTCATTTAACCGTTACCGTAATTTACAGGGAAATACGCTCTTGGTTTTCATCAAATAGCAATATGTCTTCTAGCGCGAACGTCAAGTACACTCGCTGGCCTATACTTATTGAACGGTTATCTACCACCACCACTGACTGCGAATCATCGCTGTCATGTGTGCTGCTGTTTATGCTCTGAGGGGCATCGTAGGGAGCGAGATACAGGTATTGAGTATCCCCTAAATATTCAACTCTACTCACCTGCATGCTTAACCCATGAGCAATAAAATCTAACGAAACACAAAATGCTCTTGGTCGTATTCCTACGATGAGTGTTTTATGGTGTAAGGCTTCAGGTAGCTTGCATCTCAGCTGGTATTCTACCTGATTGATTAACCGCACCCCCTGCCCATCTGCTAGGCCATCAAAGACATTGATTTTCGGCTCCCCAAAGAAACGAGCAACGTATAAATTTTTCGGATAACGATACAGGTTTTCAGGCGTATCAAATTGTTCAATACCGCGCTGACTGAGTAGCATAATACGCTGTGCTAACGCCATAGCTTCGTGCTGATCATGGGTCACAAACAATGTGGTGGTGGCCAAATTTTCGTGCAGCTCTTTGAGCTGGTGACGCATTTGCACTCTTAAAGTTGGGTCAAGGTTAGAAAAAGGCTCGTCGAATAGGAATACTTGGGGCGATGACAGCATGGCTCGACCAATTGCGACACGCTGGCGTTGACCGCCAGATAACTGCCGAGGGAACCGTGCCAACAGATCTTCAATCGCTAAGCGCTCGGCAACCTGCTCTACTGCGTGTTTAATCTTCGAACGCTGAACCTTTTCTGCGTACAAGGCATAACCTAAGTTATCGGCCACGCTTAAATGCGGAAATAAAGCATAGTTTTGAAAAACCATTCCCACATTGCGTTGCTGACTCGCCAAGTGATCAACGCGCTGGGAGTCAAACAATATCGCGCCTTGCGTCAATGTCTCCAGCCCTGCTATGAGCCTGAGTAAGGTTGACTTTCCTACACCAGAAGGTCCCACAATGGCCACAAATTCTCCCACGGCAAATTCAGCAGATAGTGGAGGCAAGCGAAATCGGTTCGTTATGCTTTCTAAAACTGTTGAAATGTTTTGTAGGCTAATTTGACTCATCAGTGACAACAACCCGACTGTGAAAACAATGGCAAGATAAACAAAAAAGGGCTGTAACTCTCGTTACAGCCCTTTTAATAATATGGTGCGGATGGGGAGACTCGAACTCCCACGGCCTAAGCCACAGCCCCCTCAAGGCTGCGTGTCTACCAATTCCACCACATCCGCGTGGTAATACTTTTAGCTTTGAGGTACGTCGCTCGCAGGTGCATCTGATGTTGTAACGGGTACATCAGATTCAACAGGCGCTGGAGTAGATTGAGCAGGCTCATCTAAAACAGGCACTTCAATATTTTGCCAGTCATCAACTGCTTTTTCTTTATCTGCAGTTTGATTCCCTAAAATTAAGCTAATCACGAAGAAAAACGTAGCTAATATTGCGGTAGTGCGAGTTAAGAAGTTACCAGAGCCGGTTGACCCAAACACTGTGTTAGAACCGCCACTACCAAACGACGCGCCCATGTCCGCGCCTTTGCCCTGTTGAATAAGAACAAAGCCGATCAACATAATCGCTACTATCAAATACACTACAATTAATACTTCGTAAAACATCTGTCGCCTCTATCGCTTTGCTGCTAAGCAAATGCTTAAAAAATCTTCTGGATTTAAACTGGCGCCGCCAATCAATCCACCATCAACATCAGGTTGTGAAAACAGTTCAACAGCATTACTGCCCTTGACACTTCCACCATATAAAATCACGCATTGGTTAGCGATATTACTATCTTGCTTAGCCAAATGTTGACGAATAAATGCATGCACTTCTTGTGCTTGTTCTGGGCTTGCAGTTTTGCCTGTTCCTATAGCCCAAATCGGCTCATAAGCAATGACAATATCGTTAAATGCCGCAATACCCACTTTGTTTATCACGGCATCAATTTGTGCCCCAATAAAATCAAATAACTGACCACTTTCACGAATATCTTCTGGCTCACCTATACAAAATAAAGGGATGAGCTTGTGCGCTAACGCCAACTCAACTTTATCGGCAACCAATTCGTTCGACTCGTTGTTATCAGCTCGTCGTTCTGAATGTCCCAATATAACATATTGGCAATTCATTTCTTTCAACATGCTGACGGCAGTTTCGCCGGTATGCGCACCAGATTCAAAATGACTAATATTTTGCCCACCTAAGGCAAAGTTACTGTCATTGAATCCACCTAAGTAGGGAAAAGGTGGGCACACTACAACATCTACATGAGATATATCTGCGTTGGAAAACAATTTTTCAACTTGCTTTATTAAGGCAAGATTTCCGTTCATCTTCCAATTACCTGCGACTATGGGTCGACGGTTATTCGTTTGCATCCTAACTCCTGTAGCGCCAGTGAAAAGCGCGCGAGATATTAACCAACCTGCTACTAATATACAAGTAGAAGAATTGAAATTTAACGACTTTATTCAGTAAATCGCGTCAGTTATTTAATATTGCTGTTTTATTGCCCAGTTGCTTTGCGCACAGCATCTGCAATATGCTCTGCCCACTTGCGTGAGTCAGCAGCATCGTTAGCTTCAACCATGACGCGTATCAAAGGTTCAGTACCACTTTTACGCAGTAGCACCCTGCCCCGTTCGCCCAATGCAGCTTCAGCTTCAAGTACACTGTTGTTAACCGCTTCAGCAGACAACGGAGTGTCTCCTTCGTTAAAGCGCACATTAATCAGCGTTTGTGGGAATTTGGTCATACCCCGGCTTAATTCGTTTAATGTCATATTGGCATTAATCATCGCGGCCAGTACTTGCAACCCAGCAACAATACCATCACCAGTAGACGCTGCATCGAGGTTTAGTACATGCCCAGATCCTTCACCGCCAATTGACCAACCTTTTTGACGCAGCAATTCAAGTACATATCTGTCACCGACTTTGCTTCGTTCAAAAGGAACACCGAGTGTACTTAATGCGACTTCTAGGCCTAAGTTACTCATTACAGTGCCGACCACTCCACCATTTAACTTGCCAGATTTAAGGGCGTCACGTGCGATAATATAGACAATTTGATCACCGTCGATAACGTTACCATGGTGGTCAACGAGCATAATTCTATCGCCGTCACCATCTAAGGCGAAACCAAGATCCGCTTTGTTTTTGATAACACTATCTACAATCGCTTTCATAGAGGTAGCCCCTACCTTGCGATTGATATTTAAGCCATCAGGCTCAGTGCCTATTTCAATGACTTCTGCACCTAGCTCACTCAGCACATTAGGTGCAATGTGATATGTCGCGCCATGGGCGCAATCGACCACGATTTTCAGGCCTTTCAAGGATAAGTTTGACGGGAAATTACCCTTACAAAACTCAATATAACGGCCAGCAGCATCGGCGATACGTACC
The DNA here is from genome assembly GCA_000314955.1 of Paraglaciecola chathamensis S18K6. Lineage (GTDB taxonomy): Bacteria > Pseudomonadota > Gammaproteobacteria > Enterobacterales > Alteromonadaceae > Paraglaciecola > Paraglaciecola chathamensis. The sequence goes on from BAEM01000004.1 coordinate 52,942, forward strand.
GCTTTACCCAGTTTATCTGATGCGACGCATTGCATTGGCTTGTCCATTTCGGCTTCGATCGCCAGCTCTATATCATCGTCTAATTTAGTGCCATCAGCAGAGAAAAACTTGATGCCGTTATCATAATACGGGTTATGAGATGCACTGATCACGATCCCTGCTTCAGAGCGAAACGTTTTAGTTAAATAGGCAATCGCTGGCGTAGGCATAGGGCCAAGTAAGCCGATATTAATGCCGGCAGCTGATAAGCCTGATTCTAATGCTGACTCCAGCATGTAACCTGATATACGCGTATCCTTACCTATGATGACTTTGTTTGTGCCACTGCCAGCTAGCACTTTACCAGCAGCCCATCCGAGCTTCATAACGAACTCTGGATTAATTAGGTTCTCACCGACTTTTCCGCGAATACCGTCGGTTCCGAAATACTTTCTGTCACTCATTATTATTTTCCTTTTGTAACATAGACACAATTTTGACTGCATCAACTGTTTCTTTTACATCATGTACACGTATGATTTGCGCGCCTTTAAGCGCTGCAATCGTCGCCAATGCTACGCTCCCTGCTAGTCGCTCATCCGTGGTTCGGTTTAGCAACTGGCCTATCATTGACTTTCTCGACATCCCAACAAGTAATGGGTAGCCCAATAGGTGTAACGCTTCTAACTGCGCAAGCAACTGATAATTATGCGCTAAACTTTTTCCAAATCCAAAGCCTGGATCTATCAAAATTTGATCTTTGTGAATACCCGCTTGAATACACGCTTGCGCTCGAGCATGCAAAAAGTCATGCACGTCAGTCTGTACATCATCGTAATGAGGAGCATCCTGCATGCTACGCGGTTGACCACGCATATGCATTAAACACACTGATACCTGTGCATGAGCGGCTACCTTTAATGCCCCTGGTGCCTGGAACGCTCTAACATCATTAATAAGCCCTGCCCCTGCATCTACCGCAGCTTTCATCACTGCAGGCTTACTGGTATCGATAGAGATTACCGTATCAAAGCGGGCATGAAGGGCCTCAATAACGGGCACGACTCTGTCGAGCTCCTCCTGCTCAGTAACATCGTCTGCACCTGGGCGCGTGGACTCTCCACCTACGTCGATAAAATCGGCGCCTGATGCAATCATTTCTTGGGCGTGATTAATAGCATTACTGACTGTTGAGAAGCGTCCGCCATCTGAAAATGAATCAGGCGTGACATTGAGGATCCCCATGACCTTGGGGCTATCTAAATTTAGTGTTTTATGAAGAAAATTCATTGTTGGGCTTTGAACACCTAAGTGGAGCTGAAAAAAAACGCTTTGCTGATTACTCAACAAAGCGTTGTATTCACTACTAATTTAATTAGTTAGTTGCATCGCCCGGTTTTCCAACCGTAGGGTCAGATTTTTTGGTCTCTTTCTTGTCGCTCGAATCATCTTTAGGTTCATCACTGACTGACGCACCACCGGTTGGCGGAGTATTGTCATTTTTAGAATCTTCAATCCAATCAGCTGGAGGACGAACATCTGTACGCGCCATCAAATCATCAATTTGTTTCGCATCAATGGTTTCATATTTCATCAAGCAATCTTTCATTGCGTGCAAAATATCGATGTTATCGGTCAATATTTTTTCAGCGCGTGAATAGTTTCTATCAATTAATGATTTCACTTCGGCATCAATTGCACGAGCGGTGTCATCAGACATATGCTTAGATTTCGCCATGCTGCGACCAAGGAACACTTCGCCCTCTTCTTCAGCGTAAAGCATTGGCCCCATTTTAGTCGATAAGCCCCATTGTGTTACCATCTTGCGCGCTATATCGGTAGCACGTTCGATATCGTTTGATGCACCTGTGGTGACTCGGTCTTCACCTAAAGTGAGCGCTTCAGCGATTCGACCACCAAACAAGCTTGAAATCATGCTTTCAAGATGCTGCTTACTGTGGCTGTATCTGTCTTGCTCCGGCAGGTACATAGTTACACCTAACGCGCGACCACGTGGAATAATAGACACTTTATAAACCGGATCATGCTCAGGGACTAACCGGCCCACAATGGCGTGACCAGCTTCGTGGTATGCCGTATTGGTCTTTTCTTCCTCTGACATCACCATGTTTTTGCGCTCAGAGCCCATCATGATTTTATCTTTGGCTTTATCAAACTCTTCCATCGATACAGTGCGCTTACCACTTCTTGCAGCAAACAAAGCAGCTTCGTTAACCAAGTTTGCTAAATCAGCTCCTGAGAAACCAGGTGTGCCTCGTGCAATATAAGAGGGTTCAACGTTGTCCCCTAACGGCACTTTACGCATGTGTACTTTTAAAATTTGCTCACGACCGCGAATGTCAGGCAAACCAACGTGTACTTGACGGTCAAAACGACCTGGACGCAATAGCGCAGGGTCAAGTACGTCAGGGCGGTTGGTTGCAGCAATAACGATAATACCTTCGTTTCCACCAAAACCATCCATTTCCACCAACATTTGGTTCAACGTTTGTTCACGTTCATCATGCCCACCGCCCATGCCGGCACCACGTTGGCGACCAACAGCATCGATTTCATCGATGAATATAATACAAGGTGCCGCTTTCTTAGCTTGCTCGAACATATCACGTACACGAGATGCACCGACACCCACGAACATTTCAACAAAGTCAGAACCTGAAATCGAGAAAAACGGCACTTTTGCTTCACCGGCAATTGCTTTGGCTAACAAAGTTTTACCTGTACCAGGAGGACCCACCATAAGCACACCAGTAGGAATACGGCCGCCTAGTTTTTGGAATTTACTTGGGTCACGCAAGAAGTCGACTAACTCAGACACATCTTCTTTTGCTTCGTCACAACCTGCCACGTCAGCAAAAGTCGTTTTGATTTGGTCTTCGCCCATCAGGCGCGCTTTACTCTTACCAAACGACATGGCACCACGACCACCGCCGCCGCCTTGCATTTGACGCATGAAGAAAATCCATACCCCAATAAGCAACAACATAGGAAACCAAGAAATGAAGATAGAGGTCAGTAATGACGGTTCTTCAGGTGGTTCTCCAAGAATTTTTACGTCTTGTTTTACCAAATCTGAAATAAGTTGGTCGTCAAAATATGGGATGTACGTAGAGAAACTTTCCCCTGACCGCTTCGTGCCCTTTATTTCACGTGATTCACTATCAATACGCACCTCACGGATTTGCCCTTGATTGGCTTCTTTAAGAAACGTTGTGTAATCCGTTTGTACCTTTGATGACTCTCCCGGAGAAAAACTCTGGAAGACTGACATCAAAACGACAGCTATGACCAACCATAGGATTAAATTTTTTGCCATGTCGCTCAAGTTGTTGACCTCTGTTATTTCAATTTTGTTGCGAATCTCACGCCTGAGACTACTATAATTTAAAGCCCGTCGCTACCAGATAAACCTCTCTTGACCGCGCACGAGATGAATCAGGTTTACGTGTTTTGACTACTTTGAAGGCACTTTTGACCTCATTAAAGAATTGGTCAAAACCTTCACCCATAAAAACCTTTACGGTGTAACTACCGTTTTTCTTCAATACTTGCCGGCACATATCCAGTGAAAGTTCGACTAAATACATCGATTTTGCTTGGTCTGCCGTGTCATTGCCTGTCATGTTCGGCGCCATATCAGACATAACAACATCTACGTTCTTGCCACCAATTTTGTTCAATAAAGTGTCAAGTACTGCTTCCTCTCGAAAATCCCCCATAAGGAAATCAACGCCAGGTAGAGGGTCCATAGCCAAAATATCGCAGGCGATAACATGCCCGCTCTCTCCGACCTGTTTTACTGCATACTGCGACCAGCCCCCTGGCGCAGCACCTAAATCGACAACCGTCATCCCAGGCTTTATCAGGCTGTCCTTTGCTTGAATTTCTTCAAGCTTAAACACTGCCCGAGAACGAAGGCCTTGTTTTTTTGCCTGAATGACATATTTATCGTCAAAGTGTTCTTTTAACCAGCGTTTACTGCTTTCAGATTGCTTATTTTTACCCATTGGCTTCGTTTGTCATTAGGAATACTTGGAAGATGGCGCTAGAATACTTCTTTTCAACTGTTCACATTCAATATAATTGTAAGAAATATTACTCAATGACTCTATCAAATAAGCAAAAACAACACCTAAAAGGCCTCGCACATTCACTTAAGCCAGTGGTTCAACTTGGCGCAAATGGATTAACCGAAGGCGTATTGGCTGAAATTGAAGGCGCACTTAGCCATCATGAACTCATTAAAGTTAAAGTCCCCACTGACGACAGAGAAGAGAAAGCTTTAATAATGGATGCCATTATCCGTGAAACAAACGCTGAGAAGTTACAAACGATTGGCCACACCTTGGTATTATTTCGTCAAAGTGACGAGAAAAAGATCGAGTTGCCACGTAAATAGCGTTGCTGCCTAATCCGCCCCGTAACAAAGCGAAGAATATTCGGCTTTGATACGGGTTCGGTGGGCCGCATTATGATTTATCTGCTAGCCACCTGAGTAGCTCTCACTTAGTGGTGGTGACCACCTACCCCATGCGCGTGACCATGCTGAATTTCTTCAGGTGTGGCTTGGCGAACATCAATAACCTCTAGCGCGAAATTCAGCGTTTTACCCGCCATTGGGTGGTTTAAATCTACTGTCACCATAAATTTTCCCACTTTTATGACAGTGACTTCTCGTTGACCTTGCTCAGTGTTCACCACTGCGGTCATACCAGCCTTCCATTTTTTGGTTCCTTTTTCGTCCTGCAGGTGTTTAGCCGGAATACGCTGCTCAGCGTTCTCGCGTATTTCACCATAGGTTTGTGCTGGCTCTAGTTCTACCGTAAAACTGTCGCCAACGTTTTTCCCTGCAAGTGCAGCTTCAACCCCTGGCATCATATTGTCGTGGCCGTGAAGATACGCGACAGGCTCTGCATCACGGTTGCTTTCCAGTTCGGTGCCATCTAACTCTGTAATGGTGTACTTAAATTGAACAACTGTGTCTTTTTCTATTTGCATCTTTTATCTCTTGTGAACGGTAAATTTGCCGCAGTCTATCAGATCATCTTCTTGGTGAAATCAGATTTGCTGTCGTGATGGCATAATTGCGCTTTATTTATTGGAATTGGCATCAGTCTTCATCAGCGCCGTTCACTACATTGGCGATATTCAACAAACTGCTGACCGCCATATAATTAATTGTCCCTTTGGGGTAGCGTCCTTTGGCATTCATTACGCCTACCTCTTTATTCATCAACAGCTCTAGCGCTTGGTCAACAGTTTCAACAACACAAATATGAAACTTGCCAAGTTTAACCGCAGCTACCACTTCTTTATCTAACATCAGTGATATCTGATTCGACTTGGGAATTATCGCTCCTTGGGTGCCGGTTAGCCCTCTGTGCTGACATAACTTGAAAAAACCTTCAATTTTTTCATTTACCCCACCAACAGATTGTACTTGCCCATACTGATTGATAGAGCCGGTTATGGCTAAATCTTGACGAGTCGGAATGTTAGTAAGTGCGGATATAAGAGCAACTAATTCAGCCAAAGAAGCGCTGTCACCATCTATGTGACCATATGATTGTTCTATTGCAATATTCGCCGATAACGTCAGGGGGAATAACTGCGCATATTTGTGGCCTAAATAGCCGGTTAACAGCATGACTCCTTTAGAGTGAATCGGTTGGCCCAATTCTACTTCACGCTCTATATCCACAACGCCATTCGCCCCAGCGTAGACGGTGGAGGTAATCCGGGCAGGTGTACCAAATAAGCTATCACCGACTTCCAGTACAGTGAGACCGTTGACTTTACCAACGTCTACGCCTTCAGTGGCTATCAGAATTTGCCCTTGCTTAATATCATCAAGCACCGCTTCGCTTACCCGGCCCGTGCGCCTCGTTTTAGCGCTTAATGCTGCTTCAATATGCGTCACATCTAAATCTAGCTCTTGCTTTTGGCGACAGAAATATAAACTCTCGTTAAGCAACTCAATAACATCCGAGAAGCGCGCCGATAAACGTTGTTGATGTTCAGCCATGCGCAGGCTGTATTCCACTAGTCGGTACATTGCCTTAGGCGAAATACTGTTTAACCCTAGTTGTGACACTTGATGTCGTACGCGCCCAACAAAGTCATACAGGGTTTGTTTGTCTAATTGAATTTCATGGTCAAAATCCACCAATACCCTAAACATCTCATAAAACTCATCGTCAAAATCTTGCAGGTTGTAATAAAGCTCACGGGAGCCAAGCAGCACAACCTTAACGTTGATGGGTATTTGCTGAGGGTTAAGGGTAATAGAATTCACCATGCCGACATCGGGTTGAGGTAAATCCATTTTAAGATGCCCTGACTTGAGCACTAACTTTAAGGTTTCCCATGCGTAAGGCTGTAAAATCAGCTTATCCACATCCAGCAGTAAATAACCGCCATTTGCTCGGTGTAAGGCACCGGGGCGAATCATCCTGTAGTTAGTAAACACAGAGCCTGAAACATTGGTGTATTCAACACGCCCGAATAAATTTTGATGTGTCGGGTTAGGTTCGTATATAACAGGTGCGCCGCTTTCTAACTCATGACTGACCAAAATGTTAGGCAGGTACTGTTCTTCAAGTACAGAGCGACGGTCATATTCGTCGTGTTTCTCGTCTTTTTTATCATCCGCCAGTATTTCTACTATGGTTTCAACCAAATGCGGCTTGAGCTGGCGTAAGAACTTTAAAATCCCTAAATCCGATGCATATTGATGCTCTAGGGCTTTTAGCAGGGGTTTTATTCCCTGCTCTGCTGTGTCTTTTTTCAGCCGCCTGAGCTGTTCTGATGAGGCACGTTTCCATTTAGGTAATTCTAATAACGCTTCACTCAGGCGGTTTTCCAACTCATCGATAAGTTGATAGTAATTCTGACGCTGGTCGTCGCTCAGCTTAGCAAAGTCCGCATCATTGATTGGTTTACCATCCACTATGGGCGAAAAGCTAATATTGCCATTATCTTCATATAACGCGACATTTTGCGCCTGAGCAAGTTGTTCTACAGAATCAATGGCGTGATCATAGCGTTGATCAAACTCACGGGTGATAGTGACTTTTTTGCGCTGGTAGCCTGGGTTATCAAAGGCGGCCGGAAAGGTATCAAGTAATTCATCAATTAACTTTTCCATCTCTTTTACCAGTTGCTTACTTTCCCCAGGAGGAAGACGTAAAGCAAAAGGCTCACGCTCATCTTCGAAATTATTGATATAACACCAATCATCTGGGGTAAGTACTTTTTGTACGTATTTAGCGATATATTCGTGCACCAAGGTAAATCTACCTGTGGCTTGTTCGCCCATCACATAAAGATTGTAACCCTTTGCATTAATACCCAGCCCGAAATCCAAAGCTTCTCGTGCACGTGCTTGACCTATAAAGGTAGCCTGCATAGCGTTGTCATCTTTCAGGGCGTGGTTAATTAATCGTCGACTAGGCTTGGCGGTAATTTCTTTTAAACTCAAGGCGTATTTAAGATGCATGGTTAGCTGGCTTTGTCCTTTTAAGAGCAAGTGAACTAGCACCTGCTCGTCGCGAAATTCTCGTTTGAGGTGAATAACGTAATTGATAAACTCATTAGGTTGCGCTTTAGCACATAACATTGCGCATTAGCATATTGATTAATAAGCTGATATCCAATGTTAATATAATAACAAAAAACAGGAATAGCATGCTTCACTTTACTCACATTAAAAAGTTTATTTACATTCTTAGCCTTGGGTTATCTTTTTCATTCTCTAGCCATGCCAGCGTTAAGCAGTTAAACGAGCACGGCTTTACGCTTGAAAACACCGTGCTTATTAACGCACCGGCAAAACAGGTTTGGGCAGCACTGGTGAGCGACATTGATTATTGGTGGCCAAAAGATCATACATGGTGGGGCAACAAGGGGACCTTGACTTTACGCCCTGTGGCAGGTGGTTGCTTCTGCGAGACTGCAGGTGAGAACTCTGCCGAGCATATGCGCATTAGTTTCGTTGAGGTTAATCACATATTACGCATGACAGGTGGCTTAGGGCCACTGCAAGGAATGGGCATTTATGGGGCTCTTACATGGCAGTTAACAGCACAAAATAACCGCACCAAACTCGTCTTAACCTATCAAGCCCATGGGGTTATCGAAGGCAACTTTACTGAATTAGCGCCTATTGTGGATAGGGTGCAGAACAGCCAATTAATGGCGTTAGCCGAATACATTAAACCTACAAATCCTGACTAAAGGAAAGATTTATCCCTTAAGTCATTATTTTTTACGATAAATATCGTTAAATCCCAGTTCAGCTATTGTGACCCAGCAAACCGTTAGGGTATTCTTACCGGCTATCTTATTTCATACACCTTATCTTCGCGGAAACTCTTTTTAATGGCCGAAAAAATTTACGAACCTCAGAAAATAGAACAAGAGGTACAAGCGCTTTGGGAAACCAATCAAACTTTTAAAGCAACAGAACAAGAAGATAAAGAGAAATTCTACTGCTTGTCTATGTTCCCTTATCCAAGTGGGCGCTTGCACATGGGTCATGTGCGTAATTACACCATAGGTGATGTTGTTAGTCGTTTTCAACGTATGAATGGCAAAAACGTATTACAGCCTATGGGTTGGGATGCCTTTGGTTTACCTGCAGAAAATGCGGCGCTGAACAACAATACCGCCCCAGCCAAATGGACCTATCAAAACATCGATTACATGAAAAACCAGTTAAAATCTCTTGGTTTTGGTTATGACTGGGACCGTGAGGTTGCCACCTGTAAGAAAGAATACTACCGCTGGGAACAATGGTTCTTCACCCGTCTTTATGAAAAAGGTCTGGTCTACAAGAAAAACTCTACGGTTAACTGGGATCCAGTTGATCATACTGTTTTAGCGAACGAGCAAGTTATTGATGGTCGAGGTTGGCGTTCAGGTGCCTTAGTCGAGCAAAAAGAGATCCCTCAGTGGTTTATTAAAATCACTGACTACGCTGAAGAATTGTTGACTGACCTTGAACAATTAGAAGATTGGCCTGAACAAGTGCGTGCCATGCAGAAAAACTGGATTGGTCGCTCAGAAGGCGTAGATATCACATTTAACCTGAGTGAGTCTGCAGCGGATATCAGCAGTTTTGATGTTTACACCACGCGCCCTGACACACTCTACGGCGTGACATACGTCGCCGTTGCAGCGCAGCATCCCCTAGCGTTACATGCAGCACAAACTCGCCCAGAATTAGCCGAGTTTATCGTATCATGCAAAAACACCAAAGTGGCTGAAGCTGAGCTTGCCACCATGGAGAAAAAAGGCTGCGATACCGGTTTATTTGCTATTCACCCATTAACAGGTGAAAAAGTAGCCGTTTGGGTCGCCAACTTTGTATTGATGGGTTATGGCTCTGGCGCGGTGATGTCTGTTCCGGGTCACGATCAACGCGACTGGGAATTTGCACAAAAATACAGTCTGCCTATTACGCAGGTAGTAGAGCCCAATGCAGATGACCCGCAAGAGTGCGACCTCACCACAGCCGCTTACACAGAAAAAGGCGTATTAGTTAACTCTGGAGAATTTAATGGATTGGCCTTTCAAGAGGCATTTGACGCCATTGCTGCCAAACTAGAAGCTCTAGGTTCCGGCTGTAAGAAAGTGAATTATCGCTTGCGTGATTGGGGCGTATCTCGGCAGCGTTACTGGGGTTCTCCTATCCCCATGCTTAATCTTGAGAACGGTGAATCTGTTCCTGTTCCAAGCGATCAGCTTCCGGTTGAATTGCCTGAAGATGTACAAATGAACGGCGTTATTTCCCCCATTAAAGCAGACCCTGAATGGGCGAAGACCGAATATAATGGTCAGCCAGCTCAGCGTGAAACAGATACGTTCGATACCTTCATGGAGTCATCTTGGTATTACGCCCGCTATTGCAGCGCACAAAATCAAGATGCCATGCTCGACCCGGCCCAAGCTAATTACTGGCTACCAGTAGATCAGTACATCGGCGGTATTGAGCATGCTATCTTACATTTGTTGTATTCACGTTTTTTCCACAAACTGCTTCGTGATGAAGGCTTAGTTAGCTCTGACGAGCCTTATAAGCGCTTGCTATGCCAAGGTATGGTACTGGCTGATTCATTCTACAGAGAAGATGAGAACGGCAAAAAAGAATGGTTCTCACCAGCGGATGTCGACACAGAAAAAGACGAAAAAGGCCGAATTACGCTAGCCACACTGCGCAGTGACGGAAAACCTGTTGAACACGGCGGCATGACCAAAATGTCGAAGTCGAAAAATAACGGTATCGATCCTCAGCATGTTATCGATTTATACGGTGCAGATACCATACGGGTATTCACTATGTTCGCGGCGCCGCCTGAGCAAACATTAGAATGGGTCGATTCTGGTGTTGAAGGCGCTAACCGTTTTATAAAGCGTGTGTGGAAACTCACTCAAGATCATATTGACGTGCTTAATGGTGAAGCGGCACCTGCGATTGACAAGGCCGCCCTGACTAGCGAGCAAAAAACATTGCGCCGTGCTGTGCATCGTACGATTGCTAAAGTCACAGATGATGTGGGTCGACGCCAAACGTTTAACACTGCAGTAGCAGCCATTATGGAGCTACTTAACAGTTTACAAAAAGCCCCTCAGGACAGCGCACAAGACAAAGCTGTTATGCATGAGGCCATTGAGTCAGTGGTGTTATTACTAAACCCCATCGCACCGCATATGTGCCATGTGTTGTGGCATGACCTTGGGCATACTACAGATATCGAAACCGCAGCTTGGCCTGAGGTTGACGAATCTGCGTTAGTAGAAGACGAAAAACTGATCATCGTGCAAGTGAACGGAAAGGTACGCTCTAAAATTACAGTTGCTGCTGATGCAAGCCAAGATGAAGTACAAGCACTTGGATTAGCACAAGAAAATGTACAGCAATTTGTTGAGGGTAAAACCATACGCAAGGTCATTTATATTGCCGGCAAATTGCTTAATATCGTGGCAAATTAACGAGTGAAAAACGCAATGCGAAACCTCATCATCTGTTTATTATGTAGTGTTATTATCAGTGGCTGCGGTTTTTCATTGCGTGGCAATTATGAGCTACCAGCAAGTGTCTCTCAATTGAGAGTAGGCTCAGCCGAGGCACACTCAGCACTTGAGCGCGCACTTCGCAATGAATTAAAGCCATACGACGTAGATGTAATTGATGCCAGCGTTGAAGGTAATTCTGATGTTACCAACATATACCTGCTGAGCGATGAACTCGACAGACGCCTGTTATCGTTGTTCAGCACAGGGCAAGTGGCTGAGTACGAATTAATCTACACGGTACGCTACGAACTTCAGTTTGCTAACAGTGATGCACAATTATTGGAATTTGATATCAAACGCGAGTATCAGGACGATCCCGACGCCGTATTAGCAAAGTCTCGTGAACTCGAACTCGTGCTATCTGAAATGCGCAAGCAAGCAGCAATTCGTATTATCCATCAAATATCTATTGCCCAACATACATTATCTAATTCGGCGCTCGTTACTCCCTAATGCAAGTTTATCCGAATCGTTTTGCCGCTTCGTTAAATAAAGGGTTACAGCCCTTTTACTTAATATTTGGTGACGAACCCCAACAAAAGCTAACCGCGATTAATCAGATACGAGAGATAGCCCTTGCCCAAGGGTTTGACGAGCGTCAAACCTTGGTGGCTGACGCCCAATTCGATTGGCTAACCTTACTCGAAGCAACGCAAACGTTATCGCTATTTTCGTCTCGTCAGTATATTGAGCTCGAGTTGCCTACAGGTAAACCAGGTACCCAAGGCAGTAAAATACTCACTGAGCTTAGCACGCAAAATAATCCAGACATTTTGTTGGTTATTCACGGGGCGAAAATTGGCAAAGACGTTCAAAACAGTAAATGGTTTAAAGCGCTAGATAAACAAGGTAGCTATGTTCCATGCTACCCATTAGAAGGGAATGCGCTGCACCAGTGGTTAACAGAGCAAATGCGTACCCAAGGCCTGAACGCTTCTTCTGACATAAGTCGTTTACTCGCTGAATACTGTGAAGGTAATCTGCTGGCGGCTAGCCAAGAGATCGAAAAACTGTGTTTACTCTACCCTAACGGTAACCCGACCTTAGAACAGGTTGAACAAGCAGTGGTTGATCAATCCAGATACAACGTCTTTCAGCTAATAGATGTATTGCTTGCAGGCGATAGTCAAAAGTCGGTAAAAATGCTCTATCGGCTTGAAAGCGAAGGTGTTGAACCAAACATCGTTTTGTGGGCATTAACCCGAGAATGGCAAACCCTATCTGCCCTGCAAGCTAATAAAACAGCAGGGCAAAGCATAAACTGGAATCAACACAGGATCTGGAAAAATCGTCAAGGGTTGTATTTATCTGCCTTGCAACGCTTGTCTCCTGTTCATTTACAACAGCTACAGCACAAGCTTAACGTCATGGACTGCGCACTCAAACAATCCCAAGTCGAGCGTCCTTATGTTGAACTATGTCATTTGTGTTTGCTTTTTATTCCCATGTCTTTAGAGAACTTTGCACTAAATTGAACATTTTACGACCTGCATTAGGCATCTTTGGCGGGACTTTTGATCCCGTGCATTATGGCCATACTCAACCCGTTATCGTAGCCGCGCGCCAAGCCGCAGTGCAATCTGTGGCTATGCTGCCTTGCCATATTCCGGTTCACAAAGCCCATGCGCCAAGTGCCAGCCGGCATCGCTTAGCCATGTTAAAATTGGCGATTGAACAATACCCACAACTTTACATCGATGAGCGTGAGATCCACAGCGATACCCCCTCATATACGATCCATACGCTACGAGCACTTCGGAAAGAGTATCCGAAGCACCCCTTGTGCTTTTTTATCGGTATGGACTCATTGCACTCACTTTTGAGCTGGAATGAATGGCAAGCGCTATTCGATTATTGCCATTTTGTGGTCTGCTGCCGCCCAGGTAGTAAAAAACCACTGAGTGAAGAGCTAACCCATTTGCTAGCACAGCGCCAAGTATCGACAAATAATGCCCTTCATAATGCATTAAATGGTAAAATATTTCTCGCTGACACCCCTGAGCTAGCGATATCCTCTAGTGAAATACGTCAGCGTATCGAAGATAAGCAACCGACCGACGACATGCTCGATCCTAAGGTGCGTCGATATATAGAAACACATAAGTTATATCAGCCAAGCACGACTTTCTGATAAACTGAGAATTCGTCCGTTCAATATAAGGAATCCCTTTGGATCACCAACAGTTAAAAGCCTTTGTGGTAGAAAAAATTGAAGACCTAAAAGGTCGAGATATCATAGATTTAGACGTGTCAGAAAAGTCTAGCGTGACTGAAACCATGCTAATTTGTTCAGGGAACTCAAAACGTCATGTTGTTTCCATCGCCGAAAATGTGGTGGTTGAAGCGAAACAGGCAGGTAACCCGCCTCTAAGCATAGAAGGGCGTGACGTGGGGGATTGGGTACTCGTCGATTTAGGTGACGTTGTACTGCACGTGATGCAAGAAGACGCGAGAGAATTTTATCAGTTAGAGAAACTTTGGGGCTAATTGACCATCATAGTGCTAGCTGTAACATTGCAAAGTAGATAACGCCATGCGAATTCAACTCATAGCCGTAGGCAGTAAAATGCCAAGTTGGGTCGAACAAGGTTACCAACAATACGTAAAACGCTTTCCTTCTGATATGCCCTTAAGCCTGACAGAAATACCTGCTGGTAAGCGTGGCAAAAATGCGGATATTAAACGCATTTTGCACAAAGAAGGCGAATTAACCATGGCGGCTATTCCTAAAGGGAATCGCATTGTCACTTTGGAAGTAACAGGCAAGCCCTGGGACACGCCTACGCTCGCCAACAATATGAAAAAGTGGCAAATGGACGGTCGCGACGTAAGCTTGTTGATTGGCGGCCCTGAGGGGCTAGCACCAGAATGCATTGCCGCATCAGAACAAAAATGGTCTCTTTCTCCTTTAACCTTGCCCCACCCTTTGGTACGGATTATCGTCGCTGAAAGTTTATACCGAGCTTGGTCAGTGAACGCCAACCACCCTTATCACAGAGAGTAGTCATGGCGCGTAACAGGGTAACGATTAAAGACCATACGGCTGAAGCAAACCTGTTTGCCAGACGTACTGTCATTGCCATGCTGGTTATTTTTACGATGATCGCCATGGTGCTGAGCAACCTTTACTATTTGCAAGTCACTCGCTTTGAAGATTATCAAACCCGCTCAAACGGCAATCGCATTAAAGTCTTACCTGTGGCCCCTAACCGTGGGTTAATTTATGACAGAAACGGTACTCTGCTCGCGGAAAACCGTCCTGTTTTTAATTTAGAAGTTATCCCTGAAAAGGTAGATAACTTAGAAAAAACCCTCGGCTTGCTTAGTGTATTACTGGATATAGAAGAAGACGAAGTCACCGACTTTTATCGCGAAATCAAACGTAATCGTCGTTTTAAACCCGTCTCGTTACGAAAACGTTTAACCCCAGAAGAGGTGGCACTCTTCTCGGCAAATCAACACAAATTTCCAGGCGTCAGCGTAGAAGCACGCTTAACACGGCACTATCCCTATGGAAAAACCTTAACCCATGTATTGGGATACGTTTCTAAAATTAACAAGAAAGATCTGCAGAAACTTAGCGAAGCGGGGCTTGAAGCAAATTACGCTGCTACCCACGACATAGGAAAACTCGGTGTCGAAAAATACCATGAGGATATTCTGCATGGTCAAGTGGGTTACCAAGAGGTAGAGGTTAATAACCAAGGGCGTATTATTCGCACACTTAACTTTAGCCCGCCTGTTCCTGGGCAAGACATTGTGCTCAATATAGATTTAAAATTACAGCAAGAAGCTGAGCGAATACTTGATGGTGACAAAGGTACCATCGTCATGATGGACACAAACGACGGCGGTGTACTGGCCATGTTTAGTAGCCCAAGCTATGACCCGAATTTATTCGTGCATGGTATCAGCAGCAAGAACTACAGCGGTTTATTAAAATCTAATGGCCGCCCCTTAATAAACCGCGCGACACAAGGTCAGTATCCCCCTGCTTCAACCATTAAACCGCATTTAGCATTAGTTGGCTTAGAAGAAAAAACCGTTACGCCAGAAACGCGTATCTTTGATAACGGTAAATATCGTTTGAAAAATGTCGAACATGTTTGGCGAGACTGGAAACGCTGGGGTCATGGCTGGGTCGATTTAACCTCGGCTATTGAACAATCCTGTGATATTTATTTTTACGATCTCGCCTATCGCTTGGGAATTGATAAAATCAGCGACAACATGTTCGAGTTCGGGTTTGGTGATTACACTGGTATCGACTTACATGAAGAGTCGGACGCTAACATGCCGAGTCGCGGCTGGAAGCGCGCTCGATTTAATCAGCCTTGGTACATTGGTGACACTATTCCGGTGGGGATTGGACAGAGTTACTGGACAGTAACCCCAATTCAATTGACCCAATCGATAACCACCTTGGTTAATCACGGTCAGCGTTATATTCCACAAATTTTACGCGGCAAGTACATCGACAAGGAACTTGTCTTTGAAGGCAGCAAAGAACGCCGCCCCATGGATATTCAAAATGTCAAAAACTGGGACACAGTTTTAGACGCTATGTATGGCGTGGTGAACCGCAAAATTGGTACCGCTCGTCGCGCATTTGTGGACACGCCGTACGTATCGGCGGGTAAAACGGGCACAGCACAATTGGTAGCCATAGCCCAAGACGCCAAATATGACGCCGACAGCCTAGCGGAAAACTTGCGCGATAACGCCATGTACGTTGGGTTTGCCCCATATGAAAAACCAGAAATCGCCGTTACCGTAGTCCTTGAAAACGCCGGCGGCGGTAGCTCTCAGGCAGCACCATTAGCAAGAACCATGATGGATAAATACTTTGAACAGCGAGAGTTTTCCCCTAAACCTGACGTTATTGAACGCGAGATCTCACAAGATGTCGCACGTCACTCTGCCTCCCACAATCATTAAGCTTGGATCACCATTATGAATATGATGTTACGCACCAAGCTTGACCCAAATAAACGCACATTTCTCAACCGCATTCACTGTGATGGCCCACTATTGGTTGGCCTGTTAGTATTGATGGCTGTCGGTTTGATAACGATATATTCAGCCGGAGGCCAAGATTGGCAACTGATTGATCGCCAACTGGTCCGCCTTGGTCTAGCCCTTGGGGTAATGCTGGTTGTGGCGCAAATTCCTCCCCTTGCCTATCAAAAATTATCCATATATTTTTACTTACTTGGTATCGCTATGTTGATAGCGGTTATTATTTTTGGTCACGTAGGTAAAGGGGCGCAGCGCTGGTTGGACTTAGGCGTAGTGCGTTTTCAACCCTCTGAAATTATGAAACTCGCGGTACCTATGATGGTGGCTTGGTACATCAGCCAATTCAACTTGCCTCCCAAACTAAGGCACATATTGTTCGGCTTTATTCTGGTTGGCGTTCCCACGTTGCTAATTGCACAACAACCGGACTTAGGAACTTCGCTGTTAATTGCTAGTTCAGGAGTATTTGCACTGTTTTTAGCTGGCATGAGCTGGCGCTTTATCGGCGGCATCGCCTTAGCCGTATCCGTATTCAGCCCAATTATGTGGAACTTCCTTATGAAGGAATATCAAAAACAGCGGGTACTAACATTTTTGAACCCTGAAAGTGATCCTCTAGGCTCAGGCTATCATATAATTCAGTCGCAAATTGCCATTGGTTCTGGTGGAGCCGAAGGAAAAGGTTGGTTACAAGGTACCCAGTCTCAATTAGAGTTCTTGCCTGAGCGACATACTGACTTTATCTTCGCCGTATTCAGTGAAGAATTCGGATTTTGGGGTGTGGTGGGCTTGCTAGCGATATATACCTTCATCGTTATACGCGGAATGATCATTGCCAATCGCGCTCAGGATGCATTTAGTAAGCTTCTCGCGGGAAGTATCACCCTCACCTTCTTTGTTTATGTATTTGTTAATATGGGGATGGTATCAGGTATTTTACCGGTAGTCGGCGTGCCACTACCTTTGGTTAGTTACGGGGGGACATCCATGGTGACGCTGCTTGCAGGCTTTGGCATTTTAATGGCTATTGCAACACAGAAACGGTTATTGTCTCGTTAACACCCATGCCTGAATTTACTAAGGTATTCAGTTAAAAATAATAATATTGTCATTGTATGGAGCAAGTGTGGCTATTCTAATTTCTTTTAAACCCAGTCTTCGCCTTGTAGTGAATGCTTTACTTGTCATCCCATTTACAGTGATTACCACTGTCTCTAGTGCTGAAACAACCACAGACAAAGAAGCAGCATTCATTGAAAATATGGTCAACGAACATAAGTTCAATCGCGAGACAGTGCAACAGGTCTTAAACCGAGCGGAAAAAGACCAAGCGGTCATCGATGCCATTAAACGCCCATGGGAGGCAAAGCCTTGGCATCAATATTACCCCATATTTCTCACTGAAAAGCGTTTAGAAAAAGGTTTGGCATTCTATCAAACCCACCGCACCACCCTTGCAAGGGCTGAAGAAAAATATGGTGTGCCCGCAGAAATGATCGTGGCAATACTGGGTATTGAGTCATTTTACGGCACATATAAAGGTACTTACTCAGCTTTGAATGCGCTTTATACGCTAGGTTTTCATTACCCACCACGCGCATCATTCTTTAAAAAAGAACTAGCTCAATTGTTAATGCTGGCTAATGAAGAGCAATTTGATGCCTCCGCATTAAAAAGTTCTTATGCTGGGGCGCTGGGCTGGGGTCAGTTTATCCCATCGAGTTATCGCCACTATGCCGTGGACTTTGACAATGATGGCGTACGAGACCTATTGAATAACCCAGTGGATGCCATTGGCAGTATCGCCAATTACTTCAAACGTAATGGCTGGCAACGAGGCGAAGCGGTGGCATTTCCTGTAAATGCCACAAGTAAACAAGCGAAGCCATGGCTAAGAAAGTCGCTTAAATACCGTGAGACCTTTGGCCAATTGCAACAAGCAGGTATTAATCTTAATGTTGAAACAGCTCAACATTACGCTATCGATAGCCCCGATGCGCAGTGGCAAAACATAGGGCAAAAAAGCAGCGTAAAGTTACTCGATTTCGCCCAGCCTGATGGTAAAGACTATTGGCTTGGCTTAAAAAACTTCTATGTGATTACCCGCTATAACCACAGTAAATTGTACGCAATGGTGGCATTTCAATTTAGTCGCCAGTTAGCCATGGGCATTAAAACGATTGATGAAAAAGCACAAGAAAATGCTATTTAAGACACACATTTTAACGCTATTACTGGTTTGTGTGACTGCCTGTACCAGTTCGTCAAATCCGAACAACGGGCGCTACAGCCAGCATAAAGACTCAGCCCCAAATGCGATAAAAGAAGGGATCAAATTTGATGACGCTGAGCCCATGTACGAACCCTATGCCCTAGCCAATTTACGCAGCTATTCGGTTCTAGGAAAGCACTATACGCCGCTAAAAACTGGTAAGGGGTATTCCGCTACGGGTGGTGCGTCTTGGTACGGTCAGAAATTTCATGGTCACCTTACATCGAACGGTGAAACCTACGATATGTATGCCATGACAGCAGCGCACAAAACGTTACCCCTGCCTTCATATGTAAAAGTAACTAATTTAAAAAATGCACGGGAAGCCATAGTACGTGTCAACGATCGTGGCCCTTTTCATGACAACCGCATTATCGACTTATCATATGCTGCTGCCATGAAACTAGGCATGCTAAGCACAGGTACAACCGAAGTTAAATTAGAAGTCATTCACATTGATGAAGCTGGCACGCAAACCGTAGGCAATGGTATATCTGTCCCTCCTGCTCCGCTTAAGAACGATTCAGAGGAAAATGACAAGGTGCAAATCGCATCAGCACCAACAGTCCCTTCGTTAGGCGCAACCACCGAAGTGGCGTCTGCTAGTACCGCCTTACCCCAAAAAGCCATTGTATTGCCGCCCGACAATGCACAACAAGATCCGGTTTTTATTCAAATTGCAGCGCTGACCAATAACCAACGAATTCATAAAATTGGAAATGCACTGGCGAGTCTCTATCAAGTGCCGTTTGTCGCTCCGTTAGAAGAAGGCTTATATCGTTTGCGTTTAGGTCCCTTTGACTCTGACCAACAAGCAAACGGCATTTTAGAGCAATTACGCAACACAGGGTATGGCGACGCTTACAAGTTTCATCCAATGAATTAGGCGGCGCTCATAAACTTCATCTGATGAATTAAGTAACGCAATAAACTTTTTACTGGGGTGGTTGTCCAACTGGCGTTTTATCAATTTTGTTTTGTGTAACAATTTTTGTTGCTGGCAAAGCAAAGTCATTGAAAAACTGATATATTAGACGTCGTTTTAGGCACAGCACGCCAAAAATACATTATTAACAAATATCACATTACGGTAGGTCCATGCGAAACACCAAGACACTCATATTAGCCATATTTAGCTGCTTCTCTCTTTCCTTTTTCTCTCATGCGGCGAGTGCAGCGGTTATCATACCTGACGCACCCACCGTTTCAGCTAAGGGCTTTATTTTAGTTGACTATCAAACAGGCAAGGTAATTGCCGAACAAAATGCTGACATTCAAATCCCCCCTGCCAGCTTAACTAAAATGATGACCAGCTATGTGATTGGTAAGGAAATCGCCAACGGCAATATTAAAGATACTGACATGGTGACAATTTCTGAGAATGCATGGGCCAAAAATTTCCCAGATTCATCGAAAATGTTTATTGAAGTGGGCACCCAGATTTCTGTGGCTGATTTAAATCGTGGCATTATTGTCCAATCGGGTAATGACGCTTGTGTTGCTATGGCTGAGCATATTGCCGGCAGTGAAGATGCCTTCGCCAGTATGATGAACTTGCATGCTGAAAAACTAGGCATGACGTCGACTAATTTCGTCAATAGCCATGGTTTGCAAGACGCCGACCATTACACAACGCCGCGTGACATGGCGACCTTAGCTCGTGCACTTATTACTGACGTTCCTAACGAATACAAGGTATACAGCGAAAAAGAATTTACTTACAACAACATCAAGCAATACAACCGTAATGGCTTGCTGTGGGATAAAAGCCTGAACGTGGACGGTATTAAAACAGGCCACACTTCAGATGCTGGTTACAGTTTGGTGTCTTCTGCTACCCAAGGTGACATGCGTTTAATCGCTGTGGTTATGGGTGCTGACAGCGAGCGTGCGCGTAAAGTTGAAAATAAAAAGCTGCTTAAATATGGTTTTAGATTCTATGAAACCATCACCCCTTACCAGGCGGGTGAAAGCTTCGTGTCGCACCGTATATTTATGGGTGACAAAGAAACAGTTGATCTTGGTATTTCTCAAGATACCCCCATTACCATCCCTCGCGGACAAAGCAAAAATTTAGAAGCTAATTTCGAACTTGATAAAAAGTTAGAAGCGCCTTTGGCGAAAGGCGAAGTAGTCGGAAAATTATTTTTGCAATTAGACGGTGAAGACGTAGCCGAATATCCCTTGGTTACATTACAAGAAGTCAATGAAGGTGGCTTGATTGATCGCCTAGTAGACTTCGTTAAACTACAACTTGGCTTCGATAGCTAAGACGTATTGAGCACATTATTATGCAAACTCAATTTGATAAATTACTCGATTTTCCCTGTCAGCAAACCTTTAAGGTAATGGGCGTTGCAGACGAAAAGCTACCTGATCAGGTAATAAATTGTTTACAAAACCATGCACCGGGTGACTATTCACCCAGTGTTAAACCAAGCTCTAAAGGTAACTATCACTCGCTGTCAATCAGTGTACGAGTGACAAGTAAGGAGCATATGGAAACCATCTATACTGAGCTTTCTAAGCTTGAATTAGTGCGCGTGGTTCTTTAATCGTTTTTTAGATCTAGCGCATCTTATGATGCGCTTTTCTTAGACAGGACATCCATAAGGTTTGAACGACACTACCCCCGTTATTATTCGCCAGCTCGGCCGTCAACCATACCAGCCGATATGGCAAGCCATGCAAGACTTCACTGATAACCGCGATGCACACAGCCAAGACGAAATATGGTTAGTGGAGCACGATCCTGTTTTTACTCAAGGCCAAGCGGGTAAAGAAGAACACCTACTCGCCCCTGGTGATATTCCCGTAGTAAAAGTCGATCGAGGTGGTCAAGTCACCTATCATGGGCCTGGTCAACAAATGATGTATGTTTTGCTAAACTTAAAGCGTCACAATTTAGGTGTACGTACATTGGTTAGCGCCTTGGAAAACTGCATTGTTGATACTCTAAAAGAGTACGCGATTGATGCCTACCCAAGAGCAGATGCGCCAGGGGTATATGTCGATAGCAAAAAAGTATGTTCTATCGGCTTACGCATTCGCCGCGGTTGTTCGTTTCATGGCTTAGCTTTGAATGTAAATATGGACTTAGCCCCCTTTCAGCGAATTAATCCTTGTGGTTATGCTGGCCTAGAAATGGTAGATTGCACCCAATTAGGCGGACCAGACGCATTATCTGTTGCTGGCCCAGCCATCGCCGACAAATTATGTTCATTGCTTGGTATTGCAAGCGTCGAAAACAAAGAAGGTTTTGATGAGTAACGCACGTCCACAAGCCGGAGTAAAACTCCGGGATGATGAAAAAGTTAAACATATTCCGATCACTATCATGCCTACTGAAAAGGCGGAGATGCTGCGCAAACCTGATTGGATAAAAATTCGATTACCGCGCACCACTGATCGTATTGATCACATTAAAAAGACATTGCGTAAAAACAACTTGCACTCGGTCTGTGAAGAAGCAAGCTGCCCTAACTTAGCGGAGTGTTTCAACCACGGTACTGCCACCTTTATGATTTTAGGTGATATTTGCACCCGTCGTTGTCCGTTTTGTGATGTCGCTCACGGTAAGCCATTACCGCCAAGTGCGGAAGAGCCAATTAAATTAGCTAAAACCATTGCCGAAATGCAGCTTAAGTACGTGGTTATCACCTCGGTTGACCGAGATGATTTGCGTGACGGTGGCGCTCAGCATTTTGTTGATTGTATCAACGCAATTCGCGAACACAGCCCAAGCACCAAGATTGAAGTACTGGTTCCTGATTTTCGTGGCCGCATGGACAAAGCACTAGAGATATTGAAAAACGGTGTGCCGGACGTGTTTAATCACAACTTGGAAACCATTCCCCGTTTGTACCGCGAGTGTCGTCCTGGTGCAAACTACCAGTGGTCTCTTGATTTGTTGAAAAAATTCAAAGAGCAACACCCTGATATTCCCACCAAGTCAGGCTTAATGATGGGCATGGGTGAAAACAAAGAAGAAATTGCTGAAGTGCTCAAAGACTTACGTGCACATGATGTTGAGATGCTTACCCTAGGTCAATATTTACAACCTAGTAAACATCACTTCCCATTAAAGCGCTATGTACATCCAACTGAGTTTGACGAGCTAGGTGAAATCGCCAAAGAAATCGGCTTTACCCACGCAGCTTGCGGGCCTATGGTACGTTCAAGTTACCATGCAGACAAACAAGCAGCCGGCGTTGAAGTTAAGTAACTACAACACTGCGTTTTAGCATCACTAAAGATTAATAAACAAAACTCGCCAACCGGCGAGTTTTTTGTTTCTATTGCTTTATACCCGTGAGAGGGAAGTTATTTAATGGAATTGGTATTATTTATTTGAAGTGGTATAAAAATCGGAGCGTAATAAATGAATGTAGACAAAGCACACAAACGAATCGAAAAACGGGTGAAACGCGGGTTTCAAGGTTACCCGATGATCAGCATTCAATACTTTGGCCAAAGCAGCGAATTGGCTAGCAAGGTGGAAGTCAGCTTTATTGAGCAAGAAGGCGCACCAGCAATGGCTGAGAGTTTTAATAGCAGCAACGATATTCGCCAAAATGAAACGGTACAGACCACCATTATAAAAATCATTGATAGAGTAGACGCAAAAACAGTCACCCTGGCTGAAACCGTGCTACCGCTGTGACAACACACAGAATCTTTCACACAACTTACTCAACCATAAATAGGGATTTGATACCAATATGCCGCGCAAACTCGCTTTGAAGAGCACAACATTCGCCAATAGCAAAATGAAAACCTTCCTAATGACCTGTACTATGGCAGCAACCGTTACGCTTAACCCGAGTCACGTTAGCGCTAATCCTCTCGCGCCTACTTTGAGCAAAGAACAAGTCATAGAGCAGCTCAATTTATCTCATCATTTTGAAGGCGGGTACTTCCGTCAAACGTTCAAAGCAAACCATAGAGACAAGGTAACAACCAAGCGTGGTGAGCGCGTTACAATGACAGCGATTTTCTACATGCTGACAGACGACAACAACATTGACCATTTTCACACAAAGTATTCAGACGGCATTGAGTTTTATCATATGGGTGCACCTATTACCTACCACATGATTTACCCTGATGGGCGTTACGAGAAAGCCGTTGTAGGCCCAGATATCCAAAATGGTCAGCAATTGCAACTCGCAGTACCAGGCGGCACATATAAAGCGGCAGAATTGCCCTCAGGCTCTTATGGATTAGTCAGTGAAGCTGTGTCTCCAGGTTGGGAAAAAGAAGACATGATAGAGGTAAGCCAAGGGGAGTTACTCGAAAAATTTCCTCAACATAAAGCCATAATAGAGCGTTTAGCGAATAAGAAACCTCATTAAGTCAGCAGTAAATCCCTTTAAGCTTAGCTACTTTTTATAACTGAAAAAGTGAGTTGACAGTCAATGTGCTTGAGCAGCTTATTTACAACCAGCGGTACAACAACCTGTTGGTTGGGCTGTTCAAGCTTAGCCACAATATGGATATCACACTGGGTTATATCGATTTGTTGGCGAACGAAAAATATATTTAATTCGTCAAACCTGTGCTCACACAACTCAACGCTGCCGACAAATCGGCCATCTCTCGCTGATGCAGTATAATAAGCGCCTTCGACTTCTTTTTGCAGGGTAAACGCCTGCTAAATCTAAAAACCGAAACGTTGCACAGGGTTTGCTCATTGTTTACCTCTTTTGTGCATGTCAATAAACCGGTGGGTTCACGTAATACTTGGCTAACCATAGCAGTATAAGGGTACAGCATGGTTAATAAAGCTAGGCGGCAATAACGCTATTACGCCCGTTATTTTTCGCTTGGTATAGGCCAACGTCAGCGCGATCTAATAAAGATTCAACGGTATCGCCAGGCTCATATTGCGCTACACCTACGCTTACCGTTAACCCATGACCACAAATGACCTGCTTGGCAATGTCTTCGCGAATGCGTTGCGCTAACTGCATGGCGGTTTCGAGTGATGCGTTGGTACATAACACAACAAACTCTTCCCCGCCCCAGCGAGCGACTATATCTTGCTCACGCATAAGATCTTTTAGCTTTTTGGCGAGTGCTTGCAACACCTTATCCCCTTCAAAATGGCCATATTGATCATTAATTTTCTTGAAGTAGTCAACATCCAACAACATTACACTTAGTGGGTACTGTTCATCGACCCCGGGAAGACAGGCTATCAGGGTATTTTCTAATTTTTCTCTATTGTATAAACCTGTCAGCTTGTCCGTTTCGGCTAATTGTAAAATCTCAGTGTTTCTAATTGCCAATGTATCGTAAGCAGACGAGCGAGCCTGTTCGTAGAAACGAAATAGCAATATATGCGCGATGCTCACCTCTATCACATTCAGTAGTGAGCCAAATGCAAAGAATGCAGGCCGCTGCGTTTCCATTTGCTCATACACGACAAGTGCACAAATGAAAAAGGTAAAGGTACTGACCCCAGTACCGGATGTTCGTCCTAGCAAGAAAAAAGCAAAAGGGGGAACAAGGGTGGCCCAATATAGGGAATGAGAATACCCCTGGGAAGTAACAACGAATAACAATATAAGCGCGGTCACCATAATCGTCACGGCCCACGAGGTAACTGTTACATTACCTGTTGTTCTGAACCATGCAAAAATCCCCAATGAAAATAGCAGCCCCGTGCCATCTAACAAGGCTAAGGAAAAATCACTGAACGTCACAATATTGATGATGGTAAGGATCAAGAAATAACTTGTCGTCACCAGTAACGCATAGGAAATTAAGCGCGTGCGCCAATAATCCGTATGGTCACAAGGATATTGAGGGAACTCTTTAAACCAAAATCTCAGCATAATTTTTGTGGCTAAATGGTCTTAATGTAGTTTTAAACGCTGCTGCCAATTACCGTTATTTTGTGCTTCACAGGCTTGCTCGCTGTCATAGCGCACGTGGTGTCTGGCATCTTTTAGCTTGATCCCAACTTTGAGTAGTTGCCCTTGGATCTGACGACGCAAGTACACATCTAGTTGTTGCGCTTGGGCTTGCTCTATTGAGGCTTGAGTATCAAACACGCAAATAACCGCTAAGCTGCCCGGAAAACGATCGTAGCTGGCGGTATGTGTTATCCACTCAAAGCCAGGCACTTCTTGTTTAGCTTGCTCACAAACTATTGTCAGCGCTTTAATCACATTGTTATCTAGCTTCTTTACCGTTTTTTGCATATTTGATACTCAGGCCCTAACGTTTAGTCAGTTAGCAACTATACGTAGTCGCAAAGGTATGCAGTATTAACCGATACTTGCGCTTTAAATTTTACGTTTGCATCTACTGTAAATACTTGGCCCGCTGCGAATGTTTTCCATTCTGTTTCACCTGGCAATAAAACCGTCATCGCGCCACTTACCACGCTCATGGTTTCGTGTTTTGAGGTTGCAAATTCATACTCACCAGGAGCCATAACACCTAAAGTAGAGTTGCCTACCGCTGTATCAAAAGCGATAGATTTTACGTTACCTTCAAAATATTCATTTACGTTAAACATGGTTCTACTCCTGTCAGATTAATTTTTGCGGCGCTAATGTATCAGCTTTAAGGTTTTCCTGCACAGCCCATAGTATCTTTTTCTTCAAAGTTTACGCCCCTTCCATTACTCTTATGTTCCATCACTCTCTAACGACAACCACCACTCATGATCATTCAATCTCATCAAAGTACCATCTCAACACCTAGCGGCGATATGCAAACCTCGATATATCGGCCTATAGCCCAGGGCTCTTACCCAAGCATTATTTTTTATTCTGAAATATTTCAAGAAACAGCGCCGATTACTCGCAGTGCTAAACTGCTCGCAGGCCACGGTTTTGTTGTGCTAGTGCCTGAGGTTTTTCATGAGTTAAATCCCATGGGTACCGTACTTGCTTATGATGACGTAGGCAAAGATAAAGGAAATGCCGATAAATTTGCAAAACCACTTGAGCAGCACGACAGCGACACCCAAAGTATGCTCAACTTCATCGACACACAAAGTTACTGTAACGGGAAAGTGGGTAGCATGGGCGTGTGCATAGGCGGTCATCTTGCTTTTAGGGCAGCATTGAATCCAAGGATCGCAGGAGCCTTTTGTTTATATCCAACCGATATTCACTCTAATACCTTACCTTGCGCACAGGGCAACGACTCGCTAAGTCAATGCGCTAAAATTAATGCTGAGTTGTGCATGATTTTTGGCAAGCAAGATCCCCACGTATCTCGCGAAGGTCGAGAGCTAATCAATAAAACAATGCAGGATCACAATCTCAACTACACATGGCATGAGCTAAATGCCCAGCACGCCTTTATGCGTGATGAAGGAGAAAGGTACGACCCTGCATTAGCAATTCATTGCTACCAAATGGCTATTCAGATGTTCAATCGCTGCCTCAGCTAAATGCATATATATCTAGCGCTCGACGGTATGAGCCTATTTAACAGTATAGGTGTGCTCCGGGCATGCAGGAAAGCGCCGCCCTGCAAATCGGGCTACACGATAGCGCTGAGCCTTTTTCCTGCCCTATTGCTTTTGTTATGCGCTTTTTTAAGCCAGCCTTCTTTAGGTGCTTCATCATCACTTGACACCCAAGCAGCGCGAGTCGAGCGGGTCGAAAGTCGTATAAAACGCATCAACGCTGGAGAATTCGACCAGTTTGAAATTCATGGTTTTAAACGCTTTAGTGCCCCTGACAAGGCCAAGCTAACCCAGTGGGTCAAAGTAGGCGTTAACGCCACGCGGGATACGCTAGGCGTATATCCATCACGATTGATATTCCACTTGGTGCCGAAAAAATCAAATCAACCTGTGCCATGGGCTTACACACGTCGAGATAACCCTCAACGTATTTATCTGCATGTGGATAGCCGCTTTCAGCAAGATAAATTCATCAATGACTGGACGATTTATCACGAGATAAGCCACTTAGCCATTCCCTATTTAGGCAGCCGATACGCTTGGCTTGCAGAAGGATTCGCCAGTTTTATGCAATATCAAGTCATGGCAAAGGCTGGCATATTAGCAGGTACAACAGAGCAGAATTATACCAAGAAAATCGCTCCGCATTTAAAATGGTTCAACAGTGATTTACCCCCTGCCTCTATTGCAAGGCGCTTAATGAGTAACAAGCAATATCCCGCAGCTTACTGGGGTAGCGCATACTTTTTCATTTTGGCCGATAACATTTTACAAGAACAACACAATACCCAGCTCACTACCCTAATCAGTCAATATCAGTTTTGCTGTAATGAACCCCACGCCAGTGCCGAACAATTAATGAGTGATTTAGACGGATTACTCGGTGCGTCGGTTTTCACTCCTCTTCTTGAGTCATTTGAATCCTCACCTGCGCGTCAGCTATATCCAGAGGATTTCCCTAAGCAGAATAACCTAACAAGAAAGTGAGCCTGTAGCGTCTCTGACTCGGGATTTCTGCAGCACTTTTAGGTTACAATTCTGCCAAACAAGGTTAAACGAGTTATCACGTGAAAAAACAAATCTACGTTGCTTATACTGGCGGTACGATCGGTATGCGCCCATCTTCTAAGGGCTATGTGCCAGCAGCAGGTTTTTTATCAGATACCATTGCTAAAATGCCTGAGTTTCATCGCCAAGAAATGCCTGACTTTACCATCAACGAATATGAAAGTTTGATTGATTCTGCAGATATGAGTCCCAAAGACTGGCAGCAAATTGCAGATGATATACAACAAAATTACCAAGACTATGATGGTTTCATTATCCTGCACGGCACAGATACCATGGCGTATACAGCGTCAGTGCTGTCATTTATGTTAGAGAACTTAGGAAAGCCCGTAATTGTTACTGGCTCACAAATACCCTTAGCGCAACTACGCTCTGACGGCCAAGAAAACCTATTAAACGCCCTTTATTTAGCAGCTAACTATCCTATTGCCGAGGTTAGCTTGTATTTCAACAATAAGCTTTTTCGTGGCAATCGTAGTCGTAAATTGGATGCCGATGGCTTTGACGCATTTGGCTCGCCTAACTTTCCCGTATTGTTAAAAGCTGGCATTAACATCGAAGTGATGGCCGGTAAAGTGACACCCATTAGTCAACAACCGCTATTGGTCAGCAATGTCACACCACAACCGGTTGGGGTGGTCAGTTTATACCCGGGGATCAGCGCTGAGGTTATCCGAAATATTCTACAGCAACCCGTGAAAGCGTTGATTTTACTTAGTTATGGGGTGGGTAATGCACCTCAAAACGCTGCTTTGTTAAACGAACTTAAACACGCTAACGACAATGGTATTTTAATCGTTAACTGCACTCAATGCTTACGCGGCAAAGTCAATATGTCTGGTTATGCAAATGGTAACGTACTACAGGACGTAGGCGTATTATCAGGTGGTGATATGACTCCAGAGGCTACATTAGCGAAATTACATTACCTATTGAGTAAAACACTTAGCGTGACAGAAATGAAGAAAATGATGACAAGTAATCTTAAGGGAGAGCTTACTGTCTAATACGGGGAGTCAACATTGGCTCCAACATGTTAAACACATCAAATTTAAGGCATAAAAAAAGGCAAACTAGATGTTTGCCTTTTTTTTGGAATTCGTATTTAATCAAGCAAGCTTGAATTAAAGTACTACGATATTCTCTGCTTGAGGACCTTTTTGGCCTTGAGTTACTGTGAACTCAACTTTTTGGCCTTCAGCTAGCGTTTTGAAGCCAGTACCAGTAATTGCACGGAAGTGAGCAAATACGTCAGGACCATTTTCTTGCTGAATGAAACCAAAACCTTTAGATTCGTTGAACCATTTAACTGTACCAGTAGTAGTAGACATAGTCTTTCCTATAATTTTCAAGAGTAATAAAAATACCTTTTTCAAGGCGAGGTTTGCTGAAGCGTGTTGCTATTACTTATGATATACAAGACGAGGTACTACAATGGAACATCGAAACAGTGTGCATAAATATCAAACGTACTTTCAAGCGCGTTTAGAATAACACCCTTCGCAGTTACGTCAACCTTTATTATCAGAAAGACTGGTCTAACAAGCTCTTCTTTATCAATTTTAAATCAAATACATACGGTACATTTGATGTGGCACATTGCCCCAAGCCAGCATCAACCTGTAAACACGCAGTTTTGCACAATA
The DNA here is from genome assembly GCA_000314955.1 of Paraglaciecola chathamensis S18K6. GTDB lineage: Bacteria > Pseudomonadota > Gammaproteobacteria > Enterobacterales > Alteromonadaceae > Paraglaciecola > Paraglaciecola chathamensis. Next base: position 82,454 of record BAEM01000004.1, read on the forward strand.
TTAAGGGGCTAACTTGAAAAGGGATCATTTAGGCATATACCGGCTAGGTATACATGCAACAAGTAAAGCTCCCAGTAAGGCAAAGCCCGTGGCTAACGTAAAAGCAAGTTCAGCCCCCTGTCCTTGCTGCCAAATCAACCCAGCACCAAAGTTTCCAGCCGCTCCACCAATGCCAAAGCCAATACTGGTATATAACGCCTGCCCTTGACTGCGAAACTGAACCCCAAAATAGTGATGAATAAAATTGATAGAAGCGGCGTGAATCAAGCCAAAACTGAATGCGTGCAATAACTGACTCACTATCAGGGTAGGCCAAAACTGCGCAGCCACTGCTAACAAATACCAGCGCAGGCCAGTCAACAACATACTGACAAACAAGGTCCATTTAACGCCAAAGCGGCCAATCAACCTTCCTGCCAACAAGAAAATAATCACTTCAGCGGCAACACCTAGGGCAATCAACGCGCCCGTTTCTTGCCCCGAATAATTTAAATCTCGGGCGTAAAGGGCGAAAAAACTATAATAAGGACCAAAACTGATTTGAATGAGAGTAGAAGATAAAATAAAGCCGATAAACACCTTGGTCCGTACTTTACGCCAGATTGAGTCTGCAGCGCTTGATTTATGCTCGCTGGCAGTGGCTTCTTTTAAACTCAAGGTGACTAAAAATAAGCCTAGTAACACCGCACCGCTAATATAAATCGGTGCTTCACTGGAAAAAACATCAATCAATTTCCCTGCAAGCACCGTCAGCACGATAAACCCTATGCTCCCCCACAAACGCACGTGGCTGTATTTTGTGGCATCACCCCGCACACTGCCAAGGGTAATGACTTCAGTCTGCGGAGCAATCGCAGTAAAAAATAGCATCATTAAGCCAAATGCTATGGTTAAGCCCCAAAAGCTATTTAACCAAAAGATGGAACAAAATGTAGCAAAGGTAAGAAAGGCCCCAATCTGCAGAATACCAAGCGATTTTCCCGATTTATCAGCAAAAGAAGCAAACAAATTCGGGCCAATAATACGCATCAATGTCACAAGGGCAAATAATTCACCAATTTCTTGTGAGTTAAAACCTCGCCCGTCAAGAAAAACGCCGAGGTAAGGCACTAACACGCCTAGTTGACCGAAATACAAAAAGAAGGTCAACGACAGCATCACCAGATTCCCTCTAGCGTGAGCTCCCTGCTCAGTTCCCACTGAAATACTTATTTACTTTGAGCAGGAATAACAGGTGTTATGGATTGCACATCGGCGTTTTGCCCCCGGTGACGAAGGTAGTGATCCATCAACACCAACGCCATCATCGCTTCAGCAATGGGAACTGCGCGAATACCCACACATGGATCATGACGCCCTTTGGTTACTACCTCAGCCGCCTCGCCATTAATATCGATACTTTCACCTGGCACACTGATGCTAGACGTGGGTTTAAGCGCCATATGCACGACTAAATCTTGGCCGCTAGAAATGCCCCCTAGCACCCCACCAGAACGGTTTGACTTAAAGCCTTCAGCTGACATCAAATCACGGTGCTCACTGCCCTTTTGCTCGACGGTGGCAAAACCATCACCAACTTCAACACCTTTTACTGCATTTATACCCATCATCGCGTGGGCCAAATCAGCGTCTAGGCGATCAAAGATAGGCTCGCCCAATCCCACAGGCATATTCGTTGCCACAACGGAAACTTTGGCACCAATTGAATCGCCCTGCTTTTTCAGGTCACGCATGTATTCATCTAACGCGTCTAGTTTGCTTTCATCTGGGCAAAAGAACGCATTTGTATTGGTGACACTGTGGTCAACCTTATCGATTTTAATCGGCCCAAGCTGAGACAAATAGCCACGTACCTCAATGCCTAAATGGGTTTTTAGGAATTTTTTCGCAACTCCACCAGCTGCCACACGGATAGCCGTTTCACGAGCTGACGAGCGGCCGCCGCCTCGGTAATCTCTCAAACCATACTTTTGTTGATAGGTATAGTCCGCATGACCTGGGCGAAAAGTATCTTTTATTTTTGAATAATCATTGCTACGCTGATCGGTGTTTTTGATCAATAAGCCAATGCTAGTGCCGGTAGTTTTTCCTTCAAATACGCCAGATAAAATTTGTACTTCGTCTTCCTCGCGACGTGCCGTCGTATAACGAGACGTACCGGGTTTACGGCGGTCTAAATCTACCTGTAAATCAGCTTCACTTATCTCTAAACCAGGAGGGCACCCATCAATTACACCGCCAATGGCAATGCCGTGACTTTCCCCAAAGGTACTTAAAGTAAAAAGCTTGCCAAACGTATTGCCAGCCATAGTGTTGTATTCCTCGTATTCGGTTATTGCTAATGCGTTATCTCAATTGTTCAAATGTTGTTTTGCGGTATCTAAGAGGCAAAGTAGGCCACTAATTCAGCTCTGCTTATGGCAAAGACACCATGGCCACCGCGGGTAAATTCAACCCATTGCAAGTTTAGGTCAGGATAAACATGCTCCATGTGAAATTGGCTGTTACCCACCTCAACAAATAACCAACCCTCGTCAGTTAAGTGTGCCGCTGCTTGGCGCAACATTTTGTGTACTAAGTCTAACCCGTCATCTCCTGCGGCCAAGGCGAGTTCAGGCTCGTGATGAAACTCGTCGGGTAAATCGGCCATGTCTTCGGCGTCAACATAAGGTGGATTACTAATGATGAGATCGTATTTTTGCCCTTGTAGTGCGTCCAACAAATCCGATTGAATAGGATAGACTCGCTCACTAAGCTGATGCTCATTAATATTCATTTCGGCAACTTCAAGTGCCTCAGTGCTGATATCAACTGCATCTACAGTGGCATCTTCGAACGCGTAGGCCAAAGCAATTGCGATACAACCGCCACCAGTACACAAATCTAAAATATGTGTGGGCGGGACTGTCACCCAAGCGGCAAACTTATCTTCGATTAGCTCTGCAAAAGGGGAGCGAGGAATGAGTACTCGCTCATCAACGTAAAAAGGTAAACCACAAAACCAAGCTTGGTTGATTAAATACGGTAGCGGAATTCGCTCTTGCGCCCGGCGCTGAACCAAGGTCGCGATATCACGCTTTTCAGTTTGCGTTAAACGTGCCTGAAAAAGCTGCTCACCGGTTTGCTCAAGCATATCTTGCGGCAAGTTTAAGGTATGCAGCGTTAAACAAACAGCTTCATCCCAAGGGTTGTCCGTACCATGGCCATAAAACAAACCGGCTTGATTAAATTGACTGACCGCCCAACGCACCATATCGAGCATCGTTTGCAAGTCGTTCACGGCTTGTTCTATATCCACACTGTTATTCATGTTTTACCTAAATATTTGTTTCGCTTAAACAAGCACCCTGCGTAGTTTCACTACCTAGATTTTGTTAAACTGCGCTTAACGATCGCCTTACACCCAGCTTGCTGTATATCACTATGAAGAAACCCTACGCACCAGAATCATCCGATAGCGCACTATTTCGTAGTGAGTTTACTGATGTAAAGCCAATAAAGCAGGACAAAATACCGCCTCAACGCCTTTCCAGCAAGCACAAATCCGCGGATTTAACGAAAAAGCACGATCCTCTGAGCGAGGTAAAGCAACGAAATGCAACTTTTCAATTTTCAGATGGCTTTGAAGGTTATTTTGACAGCAACCAACCGTTAAAATATGTGCAACCAGGCGCTGACTCATACGAAGTGAAACGTTTGCGACGCGGGGAATATCCCCCCGACCTCATTTTAGACTTGCATGGTTTAAATAAAGAGCAAGCAAAATTAGAAATTGCCGCGCTAATTTATGCTGCACAAAAGCAGCATTTTCATTGTGTGTGTATCGTGCATGGAATAGGCAGTTTTGTATTAAAAAAGAATGTGCCGAATTGGCTCATACAGCACCCTGCCGTGAAAGGTTTCCACCAAGCGCCATTAGAATGGGGTGGTCAGGGTGCCCTACTGGTGTTGATTGATTTACCCCAGGTTCACAGCAAATACTAATACCAATTCCATTACATAATTATGAGGCCCTGTGGTTTACCTCGCTAACCTAATCAGGCACCCGCGTGCGTTTCTCACACTCAGCGCTTTTTACCCGCCTTGGTTCTTTGCTCGCTCTGGCTCTTCGCTCACGCTAGCCCTGTGCCGGCTCCTCGCTAGCTCTAGCCCTTTGCTAGCTCTAGCAGTTCCTGTCAAAGCCAGGCAAGAAGGTGCTTTAACAACGAGACCGAGTTAAGCCCTACCGCGTGTTATTTACGGGAATTGGTATTAAAGGGTTGCTGAAGCAATATTTGTTCGAATTCGGGTTTAGGTAGCGCCTTACTAAAATGGAACCCCTGGATATAATCGCAACCGTAAAGTTTCAACAGGTCTACCTGCCCTGCGACTTCTACCCCCTCTGCCACCACAGAAATGCCTAATTCGTGGCACATGGTTATCAACCCGGCGATCATGCTTTGTATTTCCTTACAGCCTTCAATACCATCAACCAATACTTTATCGAGTTTCAATACATCAATAGGTAATTTCGCTAAATAAGCAAACGAAGAATAACCTGTCCCAAAGTCATCCATGGCAATACTTAGCCCTAGAGACTTGAGCGCTTGAAGTATTTTTAACGTTTGTTCAAAGTCTTGAATCAAGCACGATTCGGTAATTTCCAGCTCAATTAACGATGGCGGTAAGGCGTATTGTTCAAGTAGGCGAGCGAACTGCTCTACAACACTGTTATTCGCTAACTGACAGGCCGATATATTGATAGCCACCCGTTTTAAATCCGGACTAAATTGATGCAGCTCAGCAATCATTTTTACGCTTTGGGTAATCAGCCATTCCCCTATTTGCTCTATTTGACCATCAAGCTCACTGAGGTTTATAAATTCATTCGGCGGGATCCACCCCAGCTCTTTGTGTTGCCAGCGGATCAGTATTTCAGCACTATCAATTTTCTGTTCTGGCAAATGTACTTTAGGCTGAAAGTGCAGATAAAACTGATTTTCACGCAGGGCACCATTGATAGAGTTCTTAATTTTAAGCTGTCGCTGTTGCACGTCGCGCAACGCAGAATCGAAACGGCATAACCTTTCTTTTTCCACATTGTCCACTGAAAACGCACAACGCAAATTCTCCAGTAAGCTTGTAGGAGAGTCACCGTCACTAGGTGCCAATGCATAGCCCATCACGCAATTAATTTTTACGCAGCCTTGGCGCTGGGTGTTTGGCTCATTTAACTTGTGATTAATGGCTGATAAGCGACTATGGATAATCGCTTCACTTTCATAATCGGGAATAATAATAAAGATTTTGCCATTATCAAAAGCGAAGGTTTGACTCCCTTGGGGCAATTCACTATTCACTAACCCCCTTATTTCGGTTAGTAGCCCTTTAAAAATATTCGGCCCAGCGTGTTGCTCCAAAAAATCATAATCTTTGATTTTTAGTGATACCAAGCAAAACTCTTGCTGCATCTCAAATTGATCTCTAACCGCTTGCTCGAACGCGTAATATTCTGGGTTATGTTCACCTTCCAATACGCGTTTATTGAGTAAGCGAGTATGGTATTCGGTAAATGCACCACCTATTTCATCGATTAAATCCTGATTGTTCCATGGCTTGCGCAAAAATTTATGCGCCGCCCCACTATTCAATAAACCGATAGCGGAATCAAAATCGGCAAAACCGCTTAGCACCATTGAAATCACATCAGGGTAAGTACTTTTTATTTGCTCAATCAGTTCAGCACCAGACATATGCGGCATGCGAAAATCAGACAAGACCACTTGGATATTATGCTCTTGCATAATCGCCAAGCCTTCTTGAGCGCTATTGGCAACGTAAACCTCAAATGGCGTTTTGACTAAACAACGTTTTAATGACGACAATATATTCGGCTCATCATCAACGACGAGTAGCTTACCGGCTGGTGCTTTTACATGTGATTGCTGACTCTTCATCGCGACTCACCTTTACCTGTTTTAAATAGCGTATCAACTGATACAAATAATACTGAAATCAAAATGTATACTGACCTTCAAACCGAAAACGAAGCCCTTGTTCTTGCTCACCTTTAATGGTTTGCATATCACTTACCCGCGCCCCTAGCCACCAATTGCGAGCCATTTTTTTACGTAGTCTAATGTCTAGGCCACGCAAGTTTGCTGTAGCGAAACGGGCAGTGGCATTTTGTGCAAACTCACTAATTACCCCAAACCTTTCAACTCGAAGGTAGCGCAGGTGCCATGCATAATCTCCAGCCTGCTTTAGCTTGCCCTGAGATAACTGCACGACCACACTGTTTTTTTGGTCCGCGAATTGTTCGAATTGCGAAAACCCCTTTAATGAACGTCCCAAATCAATTCCTAGTTGATACCCTTTATAGTTGAGGCTGCTGGATAAACGCAAAAACTGATTATCTAACTGAGTATCTTTTTTCGCATATTTTGCATTGGCCTCTCCTTGGTAGTCCACAAACCAAGGGGAAACATCTAACCTTATCTGGTCAAATGTGTACGACATATTCCACTGAGCGATATGCATCAACCCAACGAAGTCACTGTCTCCATCAAGAGGCTTTAATGAAGCAAATTGCAATTGGTGCTGCTTTGAAAGCTGATAATCCACATGGATACCCACAGGGCTTAAATTTCTATCCCAAAACGCATCTGAAAGTTGTTTGGTTTTCCAAGGAATTTTCCCCATAAAAATAGTGGTATTTTCAAAGCGTCCGGTCACAAATAGTCGCTCAACAAATACGTCATTATCTGGTTGAGGCTGAGTATTAAACCGATGGATCGTTATTGCCGGTACGTTTTGCTTATTTTTTAAACCAGTACTCAGTCTACCCTGGGCCGACCAGTTGTTATTGATCTCACCTTTGACTCCCAAACGTACAATCGCTCTCAAACGTTCACGGTCAGGTATGTTGATATGCTGCTGCTCATTCTCATAACGTAGTAGCACGCCACCAAATACATCAAGGTCTTTTTCACTCGCTGCGTTTGCTGCGCTGGTTAGCACAAGTGTGATGGCACCAATTAGTTTTCTCATTGCGCTTTCCTGAATGTCAATGACATAGATGAGTTGATGTGCTTAACTATTGCACAATGTCACCATTGTCACATATTACACTTTAGTCCTATTTGTCATTTTTGCTTAGAGTGTTATAACTATGTTATCGATTTCGTAGCAGCTAAGAGATAACTATGAAAACACTAACCTCCGGTGAGATAGCAAAATATTGCGATGTCAATCTGCGCACCGTCATCCGCTGGATAGATAGCGGGCGTCTTAAAGGATTCAAACTGCCTGGTGGCGGTAACAATCGCGTTACAGAGGAAGATTTTGTCGATTTTCTGAAAAAAAATAGTTTGCCTTTGCCCGCTAAATACGCACCTCAACAACCTTCTGTACTCATTGTTGATGATGAGCTGCAAATGGCGAAGTCCATTAGTCGAGTTGTAACCCGTGCAGGATATAAAAGCATGATTGCTACCGACCCTTTCAAAGCGGGCTCACTACTTTCTAGTTACAAACCTAGCTTAATGACCCTGGATTTAAGCATGCCCGGTGCAGATGGGTTTGAAGTAATTGAATTTGCCAGAAAAGAGTTTGCGGACAGTGGTTTAAAAATCCTGGTGATTTCAGCACTTGATGAAGAAAAGCGGCAAAAAGCTGTCGATCTAGGTGCCGACGCCGCGTTAGGCAAACCCTTTTCGAACAAAGACTTGCTAAACGCCATAGAAACCCTTTTGCGCGACTAAGCAGTAATAAGTAAATAATAGGAGTACGACATGAAAACGTTCATTTCCCTAATAAGCGGTTTATTACTGACATTTCAAGCCCTTTGCGCCCCGCAAAGCACAGCCCAACAAAAAGAATCACTGACGTTCGCAGTCGTACCACAACAATCGGCGAAAAAACTCGCCAAATTATGGACGCCGTTATTAACTGAAATCAGTAAAAAAAGTGGTGTAAAACTGATATTTACCACTGCACCCAATATTCCGATGTTTGAACAACGCTTAGCTAAAGGTGAGTATGATTTCGCCTACATGAACCCTTATCACTTTGTCGTTTACAATAAATCCACTGGGTACCAAGCGTTGGCGAAACAAAAAAACAAGCGTATACAAGGTATTATCGTTGTTAAAAAGAATTCAGGTATTACTGAACTTGGCCAACTTAAAGACTTAACGCTCGCTTTTCCTGCTCCGGCTGCATTTGCCGCTACCTTATTGCCTAAAGCAGATCTAAAAGCTCAGGGTATTGCTGTAACGAGTCGCTATGTTTCATCTCACGATTCGGTTTATCTAAGTGTAGCGCGCGGCTTATTCCCTGCTGGGGGCGGCATCATGCGCACCTTTAATAACGCGCCGCAACACGTACGTGACGAATTACAGATATTGTGGAAAACCCCAAAATATACACCTCATGCTATTGCTAATCATCCATTAGTACCTCACGAGGTATCTCAAAACGTACAGCAAAGCCTGTTAACCCTGCACACATCTGAACAGGGGGCGCAATTGCTAAAAGCGATTAACTTTACGCAGTTCGAAACCGCACAAGACAGCGATTGGAATGACATTCGCGTCCTAGGTATCGATTCACTGTAACGTTTATCATATTTTAACCGCCTAACAAGGGGAGCATCGTCATGTCTTTACGTGGTAAAACCATTATTGGCATCGCCAGTATCGAAGCAGTGCTGCTTATATCCCTTATTATGACGGCTGTAACATTCTTGAGCCAAGCCGTAAACAACGACTTGGTAAAGCATGCCTCAACGACAGCGACCTTATTTTCAACAACCACCAAGGATGCAGTTTTATCATACGACCTTGCATCACTAGACGACTTCGTATTAGAAGCACTGAAAAACCCAGGAATTGCATACGCTCGCGTAATCAGCAGCACCGAGGGGGTGTTATCACAAAATGGCTCTAAAGAAGCCTTAACGCGTGTTTTTAAGGCCGATCAACACATGGAAGATGTTACCGATGGGATCTTCGATACGTATGCCAATATTGTTGAAGGGAATAATATTTATGGCCGTGTCGAGATTGGTATCAGTACAGATCATGCTCACAGTTCGATATCAAAAATAAAACAATGGACCACCTCTATCGCTGTAATAGAGATGATCTTAGTGGCGCTGTTTTCCTACGCCTTAGGTCATTATCTAACACGCCAACTTAAAACCTTGAGAGTAGGCGCTAAAAAAATATCCCATAGCGTTATCTCCGGTGATTTTAGTAACACCCATATTCCTATCAAAAGTAAAGATGAGCTTGGCGAAGTGACCCACGCATTTAATCAAATGGTCGAAACCTTGAAAGCTGAGTGTATTCGCGTAAAAAATTATCAAGAAGAGTTGGAGAACCTTAATCAAACACTAGAAAAACGAGTTGCGGCACGTACCCAATTATTAGAAAGCAAAAACGAGCAACTGAGCCTAATCAATTTTGAGCTTAAAAGTGCCCAGCAACAATTAGTACAAGCGGAAAAGATGGCCTCACTTGGCCAACTAGCAGCTGGAGTAGCCCACGAAATTAATAATCCTATTGGTTTCGTGAATAGCAACTTGGCGTCGCTAGCTGACTACGCGGATGTTTACATTCGTTTAACCAAACTTATTAAAGACTGGAATGAAAGTGACAAAGATACTGAGCGCCAAAGTATAGAAGCGCAAATAAACGACATGCTTAGCGATGAAAATATCCAATTTATGCAAGAAGACACCCTCGCTTTAATTCAGGAATCGAGCGATGGCTTATCCCGGGTAAAAGACATTGTTTCAGGGCTAAAGCAGTTTTCACGGGCCGACAGCCAAGAGCGCCAGATATTCAATATTAATGATTGTGTGAAGACCACATTGAGCATGGTCAGCAACGAACTGAAATACCACTGCGAGATAGTTACCAAGTTACAAGATGTTCCCCAAGTCGACATTAATGTTGGGAAAATCTGCCAAGTTCTCACCAATTTATTGATTAATGCAGGCCAAGCGATTAGCCAAAATGGCGTCATTAGCATTGAAACTTACAGTCATGATCAATTCGTATATCTGAGTGTATGTGATACGGGAAATGGTATTCCTGCGGATGATATCAAACGTTTGTTTGACCCCTTCTTTACCACTAAACCTGAAGGTCAAGGCACTGGCCTTGGATTAGCCATTTCATATGGCATAGCACAAGAGCATGACGGCGATCTGACGGTAAAAAGTGAAGTCGCTCAAGGTAGCTGTTTTACCTTGAGTCTTCCTGCTGTACAGCAAGAGGTTGGGCTTTTAAACACTGCGGCAAACACGATTTAGTGCGTAGATAGTGCGTAGATAGCGTCAATATCAAGAGGCAAAAGTATGAGTGAACCTAATATACAAGAACCCCCCATTTACACTGTATTGTGTGTTGATGACGAGGTGAATATCTTGCAAGCAATGAAGCGTATTTTGCGTAAACAAGCGTTCAACTTACTTACAGCGCAAAGCGGCGCACAAGCATTAGAGTTAATGGCTGAGCACGATGTACATTTGATTGTCTCTGACATGAAAATGCCTTCCATGTCTGGGGCTGAATTTCTGCAACAGAGTATTAAAATAGCGCCTGATTGTTACCGTATTTTGCTTACGGGTTATGCCGATATGTCATCTACCATAGATGCGGTCAATAAAGGCCACATCGATTGTTACGTGCAAAAGCCTTGGGATAATAACAAGCTGATATGTACCATCAATGACGGACTAGCAACGGTTAAGCTCAAGCATGAAAATGCCCGCCTACAGGCTTTGGTGAATAAACAAAATACCCTGCTCAAAGATTTGAACCACAATTTAGATGAAAAAGTAAAACTGCGCAGCAAACAAGTTGCGCTAGCCATGGAAAAACTCAAACGTAATACCTTGGCCAACCAACGTGTTCTTTATAACTTTATTAGCATCAACCCAAATTTAGACGGTGGATTTGCCCAAAGTGTTAGCCACTTAAGCGCTAAGCTAGCCGAGCAATTATCGCTCTCAGATGAGCAACAAGCCCAAATATCGTTTGCGGCTTTACTCTGCGAAATCGGCTTATTGGGTTTAGACACCGCAATATACTCAAAGCCTTTTTGCGAATTGAATTTCAATCAACAACATATCTTTCTTCAACAAAGTAAATACGCTGAGCAAATATTGGGGCCAGCAACTCACTTGCGCCCAGAACTAGATATCATCATCTGCCAATTTGAGTTCCCTGATGGCAGTGGCCCAAATCAACTGTCATTAGAGCAAATTCCAATCGGTGCGCAAATTTTGGCAGTGGCCAGAGATTTTTGGCGTCATAAGTTAGGCCGTATTGGTAAATCTGCATTATCGAATCATGAAGCGATTGGTGAATTAAAAAAATACCGCGGACTGCGCTATACACCGAAAATAATAGATATTTTGGTTCAACACCCCGAAATTATCAGTATCGAGTTTATTGAAAGTGCGATAGACGTAAACGACTTACGAGAAGGCATGCGTTTGAAAAAGGATATACTGACGCAGCAACATATCCTTGTTTTACCCAAAGGACATGTGTTTTCAGCCGCCTCCATTTTGCAGCTTATCCAATATGAAAAACAGAAATCTGAACGTTTTGAAATATTTGTAGAGCAGCCAGAAGATGAAAAACTCTCCGCGGGCGCCTAACCATCAAGAAGCGGAAAGCTAAGCGAAAATAGCGTTCCCTTCCCCACCGTTGAGCTAACTTGCGTCAGAACATTGTGCGACTCTAATATGGCATACGAAACAGATAAACCGAGGCCGGTACCGACGCCTACAGGTTTGGTAGTAAAAAATGGGGTAAAGAGCTGATCTAGGGTTTTTCTGTCCATACCGCACCCTGTGTCGCGTACCTCAACGAGCAAAGCATCGGGTGTAACGTGTGCTTTGAGGGTTAATGTTCCACCTGCGTCCATGGCGTAGGCTGCATTTACAAATAAATTCACAAACACCTGTTGCAACTGACCTATATTACCAAGTACCTCAGGCAAATCATTGGGGATCTGATTTTCTACAATATGCTCATATTTAAGCGCGTTCCAAGCGATTTTTAACGCCCCTTCGATACACACGCCTAAGTTTATCCGCTCTAATTTTCCATCACCACTGTGGGAGAACGTTCTGAGATTTTCGACAATCTCCTTAACCCGTTCTAACCCTTCTAAATTGGAGCCGAGTAAATCTTTTGCATCTTGTTGTATGTAAGCTAAGTCAATGTTATCGCACAGTTCTTTGTAGTGCTGAGCATCCAGTTGACCGGCGGTTTCAATATGGCGCAGCATGGATTCATGCAACGTTTGATAGTCTTGTAAGTACTCTTCAAGCATCTCTAAGTTGGAGCGAATAAAACCAACTGGATTGTTAATTTCATGGGCTACACCCGCCGCTAATTGACCAAGAGAAGCCATTTTTTCCGATTGAATTAACTGGCGCTTCGCTTGCTCTAAGCGGTTAACGGTATCTTGCAGCTCTACCGTGCGCTTACGTATATTCACATCTGTGACTCTGCGGTTTATACCGCTTAACAAGTGCTCACGCGCAGTCCCTAAAACAGACAGTGCCTCCTCGTCGATAAACTCGGCTCTGCTAAAAAATGCCAACCAGGCAATTTTGTCTCCTAATAAGGCAAAATTAACAAACACAATCCATTTGAACCCAGACATAGCTTGGCTCGATTCATCATCAATGGCCGAGACAAGCCACATGCTTAAACACTCTTGCTGATGAAGTGGTAAAAACTTGACTGCTTGCTCAAAAAACTCCGTGTCCGTAACCCACTGATTCGGTGCGCGCCAAATATTGTCTTCTTGTGAGTCCAGCGCTTCACCGTCTTTTGTGACAATAAATAAGCCACATTCAACCGAGAAGAACTGCCCAGTAAGCTCAACCGTGTTACTAATTAGCTCTTGCAGAGAAATGTCGGACGATACATCACCTGATGTTTGGCGCAAAAATTCAAGCTCAGCTTGCTTTTTCTTGGCCATCGCCAACGAAGCTTGTAAAGATTGATTCGCTTCATAAACCGCACGTGAATGATGCTCCAAATGCTGTTCAGACATCACGCGAGCCTTTTTCTCGCGCTCAACCTTTCGCTCAAGTACCGCAATTCTTGTTTCGAGTTCCTCTCGCGATTTAGCCAACTTTAGTCACCTTCATTACGCACCGCTCTCCCCCCTCATGTACGCACTCAGGCTGCTCCACACTTACCGTCTGCCCAGTATGCGCTGCTAAGCCTTGAATAATGCCTTCACAGAAATAACACATATGGCGGGGGGAAATATAATGAAAGGTCAACGAATTATCTGTTTCTTGAATAAACTCAAACTCGGGCAAAATGGCCTCTGGGTTGAGCTTTTTCACTTCCACATGGATCACCGCCTGCACACCATAAAGAAATTCAAAAACATCGGTAAACTTATGCGCTTCGGGTGGCGCAGCTAGTAATAGCTCTTTGAACATCCATTGGCCAAAAGCAAATTGCGCTTGTTGCGCTGATAACCCCTGCTTTAGCATAATAAGGCCGACGAGCGTAAACAACTCTTCGTCATCATAGGTAGCGACAGAGGTATAAATACCTTCACTGGGCAGAGTTGCTTCTTGTAAAAGCGCATCCCAAAACTCTTCTCCCCAGAGTTCATCTACGAACTGGTTCAACTTTACAAAAATGATACCTTTCATACTTCGTCTCCTTTACCTTCAACGTCTCGCTAGGTACTCAGTGCAGTTGCCAACAACCACACCTCCAAGATAGACGATGCAGCCGCCTAACCTCAACGTAAATTAGTCTACATCTGCATGTAAACTTGTCTTAAATTTGCAACATTCTTATACTAAAAACACGACAAATAAGATTTAACCATCTGTTTTTTATACATAATTATACTTTGGAACAAGAACTGCATTTTCTTTCTCAACGATAATGTTGAACCTGATACTTCGTTTAGGATCAACATTCAAATAACGAAGGAAACTTAAATGTTTGATTCTCAGCGATTTGACACCTCAGAAACGCATAGCACGTATACGCATCATGCAACGCCGCAACTCACCATAGACAATACGCGTGGCTTTAGTCGCATCGTGACGTTTAGCGATGGCAATCAACAAAGTTATCAATTACCTAAATGTAGAAATACTAAACAGATTAGCGTGTTTGGTCTAGGCCACAGCGGTGCTTTGTCAGCGATTTGCATGGCGGCTTTAGGGCATAAAGTGATTGGTATTGATATGGATCAACGTAGAATTAACGCGCTAAACCAAGGTCGCACATTTTCCGATGAAGAAGGATTGCCAGAACTACTTGAGCAAATCGCTTCGTTTCGCAATCTTGTGGCAACTGATGACGGTTTTAACGCCATTAAACGCACTGCCTCATCACTGATATGTGTCAATGATGACGGCGATCACGCATCCGATGTTAGTATCGATAAACTTAAAATTATTTGCGAGCAAATCGGCTTAAGCCTGCGCTACAAGGAGCAATACCACAATCTAGTATTCTGTCAGCATGTGGACGCCGACATTCTAAAAACAGTATTGCTGCCCATCATAGAAGAGCAAAGTGGCAAAAAAGCCTCTGAGGCATTTGGATTGGCTTCTATTCAAGGTGGTAAAGAGAAAGCGCGAACCATTAAAGATTTTTATCAACCCGCTCAGTTCACGATCCAGTTTCTGGACAAACAGAGTTGCCAGTTAACAGAGCAACTGTTCAGCGGATTCAAAGCAAGTATTCGGCGTGTAAGCTGGTAGAAAACAGGGCGTAACCTCAATAAGCATGTTCGCTAAGGTTATACCCTGTACGCTAATCGTTAAACTGGCAATTAAGCTTAATCGCCAGTTTGCATAATGCGCTTCTTAGCAATAAATCTCGCGCGGCTAAGCAAATACATCCACTTGATTTAATGAAGACGTGTCAGATTGTTCAGCCGATAACGAGGTCAAAATGTCTTTAAAAGCGCCGCCAAGTTCCTCTTGAGACATACTGCTCCCCTTATCTCGCAAGCTGTCTAACTGGGACTTTAACGTCGTTTGCTGATCTTTACTCAAGCTAGTCAACATATCGGTAACGGCGCTTTGCTCTTCACTGGATAGAGTTGAAACCGCAGACTCCAACCCTAGTGGTACGCTGCCTTCCCGTGGTGGCGGTGGAGGTCCTTTAGGACGATTCACCTCTGACGTATTCATAGGGTTAACAGCTTGGCTTGCAGACTGTATTTGCATGTCATGTATCCTCTTTCAGTTAATGTATCAGTACCCTTTATCAGTGCACTTTATGAATACGCTAGTCTCTTTTCGCATCCTGTGGCACGGCCACCAAGGTATCGTTCATCATTTGGCAGGTAGCACTAAGAGAATCGCCTCGTCTGGTTTCCACTGTCACGCTGTCACCTTCAGATTTGTTTTCACACGCTTCAAATGCTTCAGGCGGCGGACGGCGTTCGCCTCCCTGACCACGTCCTTCTTGTGCATAGCTACTAATACTACTCATAGCTAACAGGCTTGCTGCGAAAATTAGGGTTGAGATTTGCATATTTTTTTACTCCATAATTAGTCTACAACGAATACTAACAAGCAAATGTGCAGAAACAGTGGAGATTACATGGAGAAGTCCGACATTCTTAGCGCGGTGCTGGTGCAGCCCGCTTTGGCGAATGTATACTAGTGTCATGAACATATTCCGCAAAGTTTTCTTATCTTTTCTTGGGCTTACTGCCGTCACACTATTAATTACATTGGGCCTTGCACGATGGAGCTTCGATCAGGGCTTTCTCAATTTTATAGCCGGCCTAGAACAGCAAAGGCTTACCCTATTAGGGAACAACTTATCGGCTGCATATTCTCATAATAACAACTGGCAGTTGGTTATCAGTACGGGGCTTGAACGATTTATTGATACCAGCACGCAACCCATGCCTCACAGCGTTCGTCCCGGTGGAGGCTTTGGGCAGCCAAGTCCTTTGCGCCCGCGCAATCCTAAGGCAGGTGCTCCTTTTCACCCACCTCAAGCGCGCAAGGAAAACCGCCCCCCTACAGCCCTTTTCAATACACAAGGGCAATGGTTGACGGGCGATAAACCTAAGCCACACACCCAAGAGGTACTCAGTCATGAAATTTATCTTAACGGGGAAAAAATTGGTGAATTACGCAGTTGGTTAAACGACATACCACAACGTTCATTAGCTTCTTCATTTTCCATTCAACAAAGATACGCCAGCATTGCCATAGGTTTATTATGTTTGTTACTCGCCGGTGTCGCATCTTGGTTGCTCGCTCGGCGCTTAACATCCCCGGTAAATTCCGTACTTCATGGCGTAGAGCGTCTTAGCCGAGGTAATTATGACCTGAAGCTAGATACCTCGCGCAGTGATGAATTGGGCAAGCTTATGCAAAACCTAAACGGTCTGAGCCATATTTTGAACGAAACGCGTAGCGCAAAAAACCGTTGGTTTGCCGATATATCGCATGAGTTAAGAACCCCCTTAACCATACTAATTGGTGAGCTAGATGCGCTTGAAGCGGGCATCCGCCCCTTTGGTCCTAAACAGGTTGAATCTTTAAAACATGAGGCCTTGCTGTTACACCGCTTAGTTGACGATTTGTATCAATTGTCCCTGTCTGATGTAGGCGGCTTGAAGTACCACTTTAGTCAGCTCGATATCAGCTCAGCCCTTGAAAATGTGTGCTCATCCCTACAAAGCAAAGCTCAAGGTAAAGACATTATCATCACACCGAATATTCAAGAGAATGTAGTAGGCTTGGTCGACCCGCAGCGCATTGAGCAGTTGTTTATTAATCTAATCAATAACGCGATTATTCACACCAATGCAAAAGGTAGCGTTCAAATCGCCCTCTCCCAAAAGGGGAATGCTGTTGTATTTGAAATTAACGACACCTTACCTAGCGTACCTTTTGAGGATTGCGAAAAGTTATTCGATCCCTTGTATCGGCAAAATGCATCGCGTAACAGAGCCACACCTGGCGCGGGATTAGGACTAACCATTTGCAAAAATATCGTCAATGCACATCGTGGCAGCATTCACGCAACCCAATCGGCACTAGGTGGTTTGTGTGTGACGGTCAAAATCCCCTTAACCAAGGAGCCAGCATGACTAGCCAACAACAGGTTCTCGTCGTAGAAGATGAACCTAAAATCGCGCAAATATTAGTAGACTTTCTGAGTTTAGAGGGCTTCTTAACACACGTCGTACATGATGGCGATGAAGCCGAAGCAGCAATTAAACAAGTAAACCCAGACTGCGTGATCCTTGACTTGATGCTGCCAGGCAAAGATGGCTTGAGTATTTGCAAAGATGTACGAAAATTTTCTCATGTACCGATCATTATGTTGACCGCCAGAGTAGATGAAATAGATAGATTAATGGGACTAGGATTCGGTGCTGACGATTATGTCTGTAAACCCTTTTCCCCACGTGAAGTTGTGGCCCGTGTGCAAGCCTTGTTGCGCAGAGCGGCGCTCGGCGCCCCGGCTGAGAAAACAGCCCCCAACATACTTACTTTCAAGCATATTCGCATCGATACCGAGCGATTCGAATGCACCATTAATGGCAGTATTATCGAGTTAACACCGGTAGAATTTCGTTTATTGAAAACCTTATTGGGAAAACCAGGAACGGTTTTTTCCCGAGAAATACTTATGCAACGTTGCTACGAAGATGCGCGTATTGTCAGTAACCGCACAATCGACAGCCATATGAAGAACTTGCGCAACAAGATTTCCCTTGTTGACGACCCCCAACCCATTTTGCAATCCGTGTACGGTGTGGGCTACAAATTAATGTAACACACATCTAATAGCGTGCATTTTGTGCGCAAAATCCTCAGTATCTGCACCGTTTCTGCGTTTTATATTCGTAACGTTAGGGCAAACCAATAAACCTAGATACTTGAATGAAACGTATAATGTGTACCGCACAAACCTATTTGATAATTGCGCTTGGTGTTATCTTATGTGCCTGTGGCGAAAGCTCTACAGACGCTAATTACGAAGAAACGGGGCAAGAACATACCTCTACCGAAACTTCGACAGATTCAACTACTGACGACGTTGAGACGGGATCAGAGACAGCGCCTGACAGCGATGCGTCAGTGACAGCCAGCTCCCTGTTGTTTTTCGATGACGCTGTCATTGAGACCATCACGACACAAAGTTGTACCCTGTCAGGTGGTACACAAACAACCTGTTATCATATTACTCTGGCGGGTGAACCAGCAGTAGATGAAATAGGCCCATTCTGCCCACCCACAATAGAATCGGACGCTTCCCAAGGTGGCATTTGGTTTGACGGTTCAGGTGAGGTTTACGATATCGATGGCGAATTTATCAGCAACTTAGATCAGCTTTACGGTGATGGCTGGTTATTATACGACCCTAGCACAGGCGAGGTGAATATCACTGATACGCAAACCGCGTGTGAAGCAGCAGCCAGGCCGAATGTCGACCCTGCCTACCAAAATTACTGCGTGCAGTGCGATTTAGAATATTACGGCGGCGGTGTAAGTCAAACCGTGCTATTGCCCGTCACGCCAATCCCCCTCTCTACCCCGAGCTATGTTAACGCCAATATGGGCGTCTCTTTAAACGGCGTGATATTGGCAGCACAAGCGCCTGTCGATGCCATATTGAGCAACTATACGATTGCTGCTTTTGATGACTGCGGCGGGCATATCAATCCGTTCGATGGCTACCATTACCACGCTGCCACGGGTTGCTCTACAGCCAGTGAAGAAGAAGACGGCCACGCCAGTCAAATCGGCTATGCACTTGATGGCTATCGCATATACGCCATGCTAGACGCTAGCGGTTATGAAGAAACAGACTTAGACGAATGTCGAGGTCACACTGACGATACGAGAGGCTACCATTATCATGTGGCCAGCCCAGGTGAAAATATGTTTATCGGTTGCTTTCACGGTGAGCAAGGTGAGTGGGTCGCGAGTGAATGAAACATCAAACGGAGCAAGAAATGATAGTAGATTCAACAAATGCACGTTTTAGCTGGCAAATGCGCACTCGCCCATGGTGCAAAGTCGTTGCTGTATTAGGCACACTAACCTTTACGGCTGTTGCCCATGAAGGCCATGTGGACAAAGATGCGCAACTGGCCTGCAAAGAGAAGGAACTGCGCGCGTCATGTCAGTACGTAAAAGAGACTGGAGATAACGTGGCTAAGGTGTACAGCGGTTTTTGTCAGAAAATATCCAGCAATAAAATGTGCGTTCGTAATCAACCCATTAAGACTATTGTGCTCGGCCCCCTCGAGAATTAAGCGCTGTTAATAAAAAGTTGAGGGCGTACCTGTTTGAAAGCACGCCCATGTATTTATTTGCGTAGCTTAGTTTTACTTTGCTTAGCTTAGCTTAGCTTAGCTTAGTTTTACTTTGCTTAACTGCGCCTTGCTTAACTGCACTTTGCTTAACTGCGCTTTGCTTAACTGCGCTTTGTTTAGCCGAGCTTTTTCAGTAACCATACCTCTTCATTTGCAGGTACCTTACCTTTTAAACCGCCTTCGACGTCCACGCTGGCAAGCAATTGAATGGCATAATCATCAGCATAGTGTTTGGCTATCTCTTTGGCATTAACGCAATGCGGCGGGCCTGGCATTAAATGCTGTTGATAATCAAAGCTAATGAGTAACTGCGGCGCAGTGCCGCTTAACTTACGTATATGCGAGGTGTACTTTGCTCTTACTTCTGATGGTAAAGCGACCAGTGCAGCGCGGTCGTATATCCCATCTATTTCACCCACTAGGTCGCGGGTGAGTTGAAAAATATCTCCCACATACACGTCAACCGCTCTGTCATTCACAGTGGCATGATAATGCACTAAACCAAGGTCTTCTCGTTGTGACACTTCTGGCTGTATTTCCATGTCGTGAAATAACTGTTGCACAGCGGGCTCATGTAATTCAGCCCCCACCACGTTAAGGTCGTTGGCTAGCAGCCAAGCTATGTCGCGCGTTTTGCCACACAAGGGTACAAAAATTCTACTACCCTGAGGCAATTCGAGAGCGGTAAAGTGAGCCTTTAATAAAGGACTACCTTTAAATTGATGAAATGCTATTTCGCCTTTTTCCCATTTGTCATGCCAGTAATTTGCTTGCATATTCGCTCCATCATATACCAGTGAAACAGCTGAGCTATTTCGATTTCATTTATAGGGTCTGTATCATGCCACTTAAAGTCGACTTTAGGTCAAGTGCCACTTGCGAAATATCACATCACAAATACAAACAGCCCAGATGACGTAAATGCCTTGCTAAAGTACACCTTTCAATTTAGCTAGCCCATAGGCATTCACCGTGGACGCATCTTTGATTTCACCGGATAAAATCATTTCTTCAAACTCAGTTAAGGTCACCTTTTTAGTGATTAAACCTTCTTCTTCTGGATCTAAATCAATTTCGGTAAAGGTAAGCTCGGTAGCAAGGTAAATATGATACATTTGGTTGCAAAAGCCGTAGGCCAAGTACTGATCTCCAAGGTAGTGCATTTTGTTGGCGACTAGCCCAGTTTCTTCCTTTAATTCACCTGCCGCTAACAGAGCATGGTCTGCATCAGGGTTTTCTTCCCATGCGCCTTGAGGTAATTCCCAGCAGCGTTTTTTAATGGGGTACCTGAATTGCTCAACCAAATGCACGTATCCATCTTGTACCGCCAATACAACCACGAAGTCCGGCTTTTCTACTACGCTGTATACGCCTTGATGGCCACTACTGCGGCGAATTTTGTCTTCTTTTAGACGCATCCATTTGTTTTCATACACCACCGTACTGGCCAGCGTTTCTATCTCGTCGCTCATTCCTTCTCCTTATGGGTTACTTTAATTTGATCTGATTTATTTTGGTTATTTCGATTTGCTTGCGCCGCAAATCGTAATTGGAAAGAGCCCTATCCTAGCGCAAAAGTAATACCATTCCACGCCTCGAATAAAAGTATTCAAAGCATTTGTTGAGGTGTTTTATTTTCGCTGCGTATACGTAGTAACATGATGCAATTTAACGGGTAAGGCGTGAAAGTAATCCAGCTAAATAGGGCAAAAAAGCAGCTCCTTGCCAGAGATGAGAATAGCCAGCTAGTGCAGCAGCTATATGCAGAGTATGGCAGTGCCTTGCGCCGCTTTATTCGCGTGCGCTCACGCTTAAGTGACAACGATTGTGAGGATGTCATGCAAGAAGTATATGAGCGCCTGCTTAAGCTGGATGACTTAACGCAAAAGCTATCGGGTAGAATGGATACCGTTCGCAATTATCTGTTTCAAATTGCGACCCATATTTTAATCGATCGTGACCGCCGCGCTAAGGTGCGCTGCAGTGACAACCATGTGAGCGAACAAGACACGGCTATATTTTCATCGATATTTTCCCCAGAACGAGCGCTGCAAAACAGAAAGCAGCTCCGAGAAATTGAAATAGCATTGGCAGAAATTAAAACCAGCCACAAACAGGCATTTATGTTAAATAGAGTAGAAGGCATGAGTTACCGAGAGATCAGTGACGCATTAGGCGTATCAGTTAGTACGGTGGAAAAATATATCTCAGCCGCTTTGGTCGCGATCAGAGCAAAGGTGTCGCCCATATGAAAACGGATTTAAACCAAGACGCCATAACCAAACAGGCCGCTAACTTTGTGGCTCGATTATATTCCGGTGAGCTAAGCGCGGAAGAAGAAAACGAAATTTATGCTTGGTGTGACCAATCTCCCCAGCACCAACAGGAATTTGACAATATGTTAGCGATTTGGGACAGCAGTAATCAGCTGTTTCAAACGGCTGCGCCCGTCAAAAAGAAAAACCACAGGTATTGGTATACAGGTATTGCAGCGAGTTTTGTGTGCGCCGTGTTAGCCATTTGGTTCGTTGCCCTGCCCCCATCTGTGTCAACACAACAAGTAGCCCATAACGAACCGAACCGTTATCACACTGCCGTAGGTGAAATAAGTACGGTGGGTTTACCCGATGGCAGCATAGTAACGCTCAATACCAACAGTGCCATTAAAGTCGATTTTTCAGGTAGCCAACGGCGTATTTTATTAGAGCGAGGGGAAGCGTTTTTCGACGTAGCGAAAGATGCTACCCGGGTGTTCAGCATTAACACCGGTGAAAAAACCATTCGGGTAATTGGCACAAAGTTCAATGTGCGAAAATCTGATGCGACACTAAAAGTGTCTGTCGCTGAGGGCTTAGTAGCGGTGCAGTCATCTACCCTGCCCAGCAGCGAACAAATTGACTTCGAGGAAGCTGAAACTCTACTGCCTGCAGGGGCAATTGGGGCATTTAACGGCACCAGCGAAGTCATTGCACAAGTGACCTCAAAAGAGGTAAACGCCAGTCAGCAGTGGCGCCAAGGTATTTTTCGTTTCGATAATGAACCATTAGCCAAGGTGCTGACTGAGTTCAACCGCTATCGACTAAAAAAAATAACCCTAGAAAACCAAGCCTTGGGCAAATTGAAAATAAGTGGCGTGTTCAAATTAAAAGACGGTGACAGTATTTTATCGGCACTTGAGGCGGCGCTACCTGTGGAAGTAGAGCGTTATCCTGAGTACATCGAGCTGACGGCGAAAAACTAATTTTCACTTTTAATGGAGGATCATAATGTGCCTTGCGTATACCTCTAATAGGAACAGTCACATCTAATAATAATAGAGGCATACAAAATGAAACTGCACATGAAACTACATAAGTCGTTTAAACTCAGTCCCCTTGCTTGCTGCGTCATGCTTATGCTGCCCGCCAGTCACAGTTTTTCTGCACAAGACACGCGGCAAAACATTGATATACCGGCGCAAAACATTGAATCAGCCCTGCTCGAACTTGCACAAGAAAGTGAAACCCAAATTTTATTTTCCTCTGCCATTACCCAGAACATCACCACCCGCGCGATATCAGCAAATTTAACCGTAGAAGAAGCCTTAGCGGTATTACTTGAAAACACGTCTTTAGAATTTGTTAAGCGCTCTAAAAGCACCTATATCATACGTGAAAAAAACGCGCCGTCTTCGGTCGCCCCCAACACAGAAAATAGCACTGCTTCTGCAGCCGCCACGAAAGAGGTATCAGGTACATCAGCAAAAAAGGCTGACGGCGAAGCCAGTGTTGAGCGCATTAAAGTAGTGGGCTCAAATATCCGCGTCAACCAAGATTCTGGCGCATTACCTATTACCACTTTTAGTGCCCAAGACTTTGAAGACTTAGGCATATCAAGCGGCGCTGATTTGCTGGCAGAATTACCCCAACAAGGGGAAGTTAGCTTCAACAGCGAACGCGTGGTTGGCGGTGTCAATGATGCTCGCGGTGACGTTTCCTCCGTTAACTTGCGCGGCATAGGCACCGGCTATAGTTTGACCCTGTTGAACGGTCGACGATTAGTCCTGCACCCCGGCACCCAAGCTGAAGATTTAGTCCCTGTTACCACGGTTAACTCAAATGCTTTGCCGGTACGCGGTCTTAAACGGGTAGAAGTGTTACGTGATGGCGCCGCAGCTATATATGGAACAGACGCTATCGCAGGGGTTATTAATTACGTACTCAAAGACAAAAACACCGGTGGTGATTTACAGTTCCAATACGGTAAAAATGACGGCACTGACAAAGACACGTTTAGCCTATCAGGCTCAGGTGGCTGGTTTTTTAATAACGAGCAAACCCACTTAACACTCAGCGGGAGTCTGTATCAACAAGATATGTTAATGGCATCAGAGCGAGACTATGCCGCCAGCTCAGACACCCGAAACTATCCAGGGTTAGCAGCTGAATTTGTTGGTAATACGTCCCTAGACGGACGCACGACTTCCACACCTTGGGCAGAACTAAGCTCTGAGAGCCTAGGTACTTTTCATATTCAACCCGACACGTTTGATGGCTGTGAAGTGGCACTGGATAACGGCATTTGTGCCGATGGCGGTAGCTTAGATCGCGAATTACGTTACGACTCAAACTCTGAACGCTCTCTTAGCTCAGAAGTTAGCCGTGTTAATTTGTATGCACTTATGACCCATAACTTATCTGATGAAGTTGAGCTGTATGGTGAAGCCCTTTATTACCAAGCACAAGCTGATCGATTACGTGAACAAAGCGGGAACTTAACGGCCCAGCGTTTCACTGTATCAAGTGACGCTTTTTACAACCCATTTGGTGAAGATGTAACCGTAAGACGCTACCGCCCCATTGATACTGGCCCACGTAAAATAAACGTAGAAGATTATTCTTATCGCTTTCTAACGGGGCTCAGGGGTTACTATCAAGACTGGGATTGGGACACAGCCGTGCTTTATTCAAAAGCCCATACGCTCGATACTGCGAACCGGGTCAATACCACTTTATTTCAACAAGCTGTGAACAGTACAGATCAAAGCACAGCCTATAACCTCTTTAACGGTGGTAGCCTGACCTCACCAAACATTGGCGATGACACAGGCAATGACCAAGACGTTATCGACAGCTTTATGTTCAATATTGAACGTGAATCTGAAACCGAGCTTGCCCTTTATGATTTTAAACTATCACGCCCCGATATTTTTGCCTTACCTGCTGGCGATGTAGGCATGGCTGTGGGCGTGGAATACCGTTACGAGAGCTTCTCAGATGCACGCAGCGATGCGCTAAATGGCACAGATAGCTTTATTGACATAGTAACAGGTAACGCTTCGGCGCTTGCCAGTACGGTACTAGGCAGTAGCCCAACGCCGGACTCTTCAGGCAGCCGCAATGTGTTTTCAACGTATGTAGAATTTGCAGTGCCTTTGTTAGCAGATCTACCGCTAGTGAAAAGCTTGAACATGCAGCTGGCTGCCCGTTATGAGCGGTTTTCCGATGTAGGCGATATCACCAAACCCAAGGTATCGTTAGCTTGGCAGGTGAATGACATGATTCAACTTCGCGCGGCCTATGCAGAAGGTTTTAAAGCACCAGGATTACCTCAAACAACAGCCGTTGATGTGTCACGCTCTAACACCCGTTCTGATCCCATATCAGGTATTCGTCAAGGCACCCTTGAAATACGTAATGGTAGCGACGACCTGAAACCTGAAACCAGCACCAACACGTTTGCAGGAATTGTATTTACCCCAATAAAAAACCTAACGTTAACGGCGGACTGGTGGCATATAAAACAAAAAGACGTGGTAGGAATATTAAGTAGCCAAACGCAAATTTTGTATGATGCACTACTTCGAGTGGATGGTGGCAGTAATACCAACGTGATCCGTGATGACAATAACGAGATTTTGTACGTTACTAACGACTATACCAACCTGCTTCCTCGGGAAATTAAAGGCATCGACTACAGTATTTTTTACAAGATGAATACTGAGCTGGGTGATTTTACCTTCACTGCTAATGCGGCTAATTTAACCCAGTTTGACCAAGGGTTAGACCCCGTCACGCAGCGCGTAGTGACCGCACAAGAGAACGGCAACGAAGCGGTATTATTTGACGGTGAAACTGTTGGCATACCAGGCGCGGCGGGTGATTTATTAACAAAAAATGGTCGCCCAGAATGGCGCAGTAACATTGGTATAAGATGGCAAAAAGATAACTGGGGCGCAGGCATAAAATACAAATATATTAGTGAGTTAGAAAATGTATCCCTGTCTTATTTTGACGATGCTGGCGATTTGATTTACCAACAAATTGACGATTGGTCCACGGTTGACGCCTATGCTTCATATTCGTTTACACAGCAAAACAGTTGGCTAGACAAAACTAAATTAACGTTGGGCGCACGTAATCTAGGTGACAAAGAGCCTCCTTTTACCTCGGGAACATTTGGTTATGAAGCCGGCGTACATTCATCCGCAGGGCGTTACTTGTACATGACCTTAAACAAAAAGTTTTAGTCACTTAGCGGTTCAGCCAATCAGGGGTACGCTGATTGGCTTTTTCTTATTACCTATATCTTATTACCTATAAAGAACGGAATGCTGTCAACATGCTTAGATATTTTTTCCCCATACTGTTACTCATCACTTTTTCAGCGTTCAGTCATGCCAAAGACTGCCAGTTTGACGACGTCACCTTTCACAGCGATTTTAGCACCGCCCGTTTAAGCACCTGCGAAAGGTTGGCTAAACATGAATACCATATTGGCATTTTGCCAGAGAATGAACCGGTCAACCCTAGCCCTTGGTTTGGTTTTAAAGTGCATTCAAAAACCGATAGCAAGGTAAAAATAAAACTGACCTTCAATGGTAATAACCCGCGGTACCTACCTAAACTCAGTACGAATGGCAAAGATTGGCAAAACATTCAGTTTGAGACCAAGGGCAAAGAAATGTGGTTAAGCCTAAGCACTGGCAAAAAGCCTGTCTGGATTTCAGCCCAAGAAGTCATTGATAATCAAGAGTATGACCAGTGGTTAGCCCGCCTAAAAGAGCAGCGCCCTGATCTTCATATTGAAACCCTAGGGTCATCAGAAAAAGGCCGCCCCATTAAAGCGGTTGTAAAGCAGTCACCAAACAACGACGAATGGCTGGTGATTGTTGGCAGACAACACCCGCCTGAAGTGACAGGCGCTATGGCTTTATTTGCGTTTAGTGAAGCCTTATTACTCGACAACACCTTGAGCAATCCCTTTTTCGAACGTTTTAATCTGCTCATGGTGCCTGATTTAAACCCTGATGGCGTTCACACCGGCAATTGGCGGCATAACGCCAATGGTGTTGATCTAAACCGCGACTGGAAAAACTTCGCCCAAGCGGAAACTCGCCTAGTTCGTGACAAAATGGCGAGCATAGTGCAAAACGGTGGAAAAATTGTATTTGCCCTCGATTTTCACTCCACCTTCCACGACGTTTTTTACACCATGCCGGATGACCACGATTTAGCTCCGATCCCCCTTATGAAAGGCTGGTTAGCAGATTTAGATGCTGAAACAGGTTGGGTATTTAAAACGGTGAATAAATCGGCGTCATCACCCGATAGAGGCATCTTCAAACAATACATTGCCGATCACTACAAAGTACATGCTGTGACCTACGAAGTGGGCGACAACACCAATCGACAACTGATCCCTTATGTGGCCAAGCAAGCAGCCAAAGCGCTGGTAAAAAATCTGCTTGAAGTCGAACCAGACGCGTTTTACGTTAAGCAGAAATAACCCACTAATTAGCACTGATGCCCTATTTTTCTCAGCCCTTGCCGGGGCAAAGGGCATTTTTTTACAGCAGCTTCACTTGTACCTCACGCATACACCTTCATGCTAATATCCGTAGTCTTGCTAGCACAGCACCCCACAATAGGAACGCATGAAACTCGTCAAAGCAAACGATACACATTTAACTGAATTAATGGGCTGGTTTGAAGACGAGGCGCAACTTGTTATGTGGTCAGGGCCGGGGTTTCGCTATCCATATGATTTGGTCACATTCAAACAAGATTTGAAACTAACAAGCCTGCCCTCTTTTTCACTCCTATCGCCACAAGGTGCTTTACTGGCATTTGGCCAATACTACTTGCGCGAAAATCGGTGTCACTTAGGCCGCTTAGTGGTAAACCCTGCCCATAGAGGCCAAGGCATTGCGGCTACATTAATCGCAAACTTAGCTGCTAAGGGGAAAAAAGAGTTAAAGGTAAACAGCTGCTCGCTGTTTGTGTTTAGTGACAACATTTCTGCGATCAGCGCTTATCAAAAATTGGGGTTTGTAAAAAACCAATACCCAACTGATATGCCTTTAGCCGGCTGTATCTATATGGTTAGCGATTTAGGCTGATGCTGTTTTGTTAGTCACCCAAATACCAAAGCCCCAAAATGACTATAACAAGATAAACTAGAAAGATTGCTATATGACTGGAAGATTGATTGGCCCCCTCACTGTAAACGCTCGCTTTCTTTTCCTCTTCAAACTCATCGAATTGAAATCCGTAAGCATTTAAAGATTTACCAACGTGAATTTTGATATCTATTGCTCCTGCTCCAAGCGCTAGCTCTCTAAAAGCACGATCCTCAATGGCTGTTAAGCCACCCTCTGTTTTTCCATAGGGTGGATAATTACCTTAGGGCGAAGACGAATATATTTGAAATTGCTTAGACTTTTAAAAGCGTGTTGGAGCAATTTTTCACCCACAAAGAAATCAGAAAGAAGCGCTCTAGGATGCGAAAAAGGATTTACCGCAACCTCATTTTCTTTTAGTGAACTTGCAGCTCTCTTTCCGATTCCGGAAATAACCTTTTTTCCCTTTGCTTGATTCTGAATTACAACAATTGGCGAATCGTCGAATGACTCATTATTAGCCACGTCAGTAACTTTTAATCGACCTTCCCAGATTTGCACATAAAGAACTGAAGAAAAGCGTTTTATTAATTTTGAAAACATCCAATGTCCTTTGTGACTAACTTTAGGCTAAGGGACTCTAACGTGTGGGCTAACATCCGAGCAAAGTGAATAAGCTCGCGTGTTAGCGTCCCAGCGAGCGACTACAGCAGTTTGTTATATGCCTCCTAACTACCCAATCGTTTTGAACGGGTTTCAATAATCTGGTCTGGCTTCGTGTCAGTCGGTGTTTCAAGACTGCCCTTTTCAATACACGAAAATTCGATCTCTGTTGAACCTAATCTGCCCGGAATTGATGAAGTGACCGTTTCTTTAATAATCTTCATTTCTAGTCCCTTAGAAGAACAAAATAAAGAAGCTTCTCTGTAAACTTCAGCTTTGTTTTCTAGAGATACGCCAACACCAAGGCTACTATCTTTTTTACCAAGATAGTAAGAATCTTGCCCTAACGGCACAACACCTGTGCTTTTACATGAAACAACCGTAAGCAATGCAAAAGTAGCTCCGAAAAAATGAAAGAGTTTCATAAAATACCTTTTAGCACATAACACCCCGCTCTAACGAATCCCCTCATAATTTTGAGCAGAAACAATAATATAGACACGCATGACGCTATTTTATCTAATAAATTTCGCCAAAAACCAACTAGATAACAACACCATGTGTGATATTTCTATCTTACACGATTTGCTTAAAAAACAATGCCCTAATCTACATGCCAAACCTCCTTCTTCTCTGATGATTGGCACCCAACCTTTGCTGGATGGCAAAAGCGATATAAAGACACCCATGTTAAAAATGGTCAATTTTCAGGGCTGAACTACACTTAATTTGTGTTTCATTCTGTCAGGTAGATGGACTATGCCTCAACCGCGAAAAAGCCAAATTAGTTTAATCGATACCCCTTATTACCATTGCGTTTCCCGGTGTGTCCGTCAATCATATTTATGTGGCACTGATAAGCACTCTGGGCAAAGTTACGAGCACCGCCGAGGCTGGGTAGAAGACCGTTTGTTGTTCTTGGCTACGATATTCGCCATCGACATTTGTGCTTATGCGGTTATGAATAATCACACGCACGTGGTGCTTTGTGTGGATAAAGCCTTGGCTGATAATTGGGATAGCGATGAAGTGTTGAGGCGCTATCACAAGATGCACAGAGGCACATTGCTGACTCAGAAATTCATGAATGGCGATACGCTGAGCCAAGGAGAGGTAATCACCTTTGATGAAACCGTTGAAACCTATCGGCAACGTTTGTACGACATAAGCTGGTTTATGCGTGACTTGAATGAGTATATTGCTCGCGAAGCCAATAAAGAAGACGGTTGCACTGGTCGTTTCTGGGAAGGAAGGTTTAAATCTCAAGCTTTGTTGGATGAAAGTGCCGTACTAGCTTGTATGGCCTATGTGGACTTGAATCCCATTCGTGCAAAAATGGAAAAAACACCAGAAACGTCAAAGCACACCAGTATCAAAAAACGCATTCACGCCGCTAAAAACCAAAAACCTCAACCGAGCGTTTTAATACACTTTGTGGGCAATCCTCGTGAGAATATGCCCAAAGGTATCCCCTACTCACTGAAAGACTATTGTGAGCTGGTAGATACAACAGGCCGCTGTATTCGTGATGATAAGGCTGGTCATATCGATAATTCAAAAAGCCCGATTTTAGAACGACTAGGGCTAGATAGTGCTCAATGGTTAACCTTAACCACTGAGTTCGAAAAACACTTTTGCTATGCAGCAGGGGCTGAGCAAATGATGAATGCGTTCAAACGCCACACCCATCATCAACGGCTTCGAGGAATAACCAAAGCGAAAGCGTTGTTAAAACGCGCATAAGACATTGCAACTAACACATCTAATGCATCTCTTGTAACGTGGGCGTTTGTCTGAAAATTGACCTTTTGCGCCGTTTTCTCCCTCAACGCTTAATATTCCAGTAAAAATCCCCAATCGTTTAGCTCAAAAGTACTTTGGCGCTTATTGATGGGTATTTTTCCCTAAGCAGGAGAGTTTTTTACACGATTCTAAAGATGGCTGTCTTTGTTAGAAATAATGTTACACGATTCTAAAGATGGCTGTCTTTGTTAGAAATAATGATGTTTAATAAACTTATTATATTTACGTTTACACTGCATTATTTTTTAATAGTAAATGAGACAATAACAGTGGCAGTAAATTATTAATTAATTGAGAATTGCTTTCGCTAGTTTTATTTAATAAAACCCAACCATCAGTTCCCATAACTTCGATTGATTTAAGGCTTATGCTTTCAACTTCAGGTTTTTTAAAGCACCAATCACCTGAAACGCGAAAGATCCCAAAATCTGTATTTATGCGGCTAATATTAAATAATTGCACAAAACCTCTTTGTAAATATAACAATATTAATATCCGGAAGTTTTCCATGATTGCATCCGCGTATTTATCACGAAAACTTTCCGCTTTTCTCCATTTGTCTTTTTTAGCATACACGGTAACTTATTGTACAGGTTAAATTTTTTCCTGTTTTATGGTTTTCACTTTCGGAAACACGGAATAAGCCAAGATCTTGCTGTTAAGCGGAAATAAGTCCTTAACTGTCTATAAAAACAGTGATACGTGAAGCGCAATGGCCAGATCGGTGTTTTTAGATTTGGTAAAAGATGAGGTATTCGAACTTCGCTACGCTAAGTGAATAAAACCTTGCGGGTTGGGCGCCCGCATTTATCTTCACTTCTGAAGCGGGTTTGAAGTAGATCAAAGAACAGATCGCACTTTCTAACGTGATAAAACATTTTACGCTGGCATCAATGATAAAAGAATTGTGCTAATTCATACACTTTGACAATAATTAACACCATGCCAGATACCATCATTATTCTACCGCGGTTATTCAATCGCTCTTTGCTTATTCTAGTATTGCCCTTTTGAACCAGCTGGAGTCGGCTGCCTTGTACGACTAATAAAGAAGCCACTAAAAGTAAAAATACACCTATTGTTAATTCCGTCACTACCACAGGTAAACCCTCGCGCGTCATTTCATTATTTTTTATTGATAAAAGATAGGACCGTGAATTGTTCAGAGCGGGGATTTTTATGTGCTCGTCTTCTCGATCGTTATGTTGTTCTTTGCGGGAATTAGCAGAAACCATACCAAATAAGGAATATCAGTGAAGGTGAGCAACCATCAGCCTTTGAAGGCTGTTGAGGTTAAAGTACACAACATACAAAGAGGCGCGACTCGGTAACTCAGACTGATCACGTTGAAATAATTACACCTAAATCAGACTGTTAACACACTTAAAAGTAAACCATAGGCGCTTAATGTTTTGTTTGTAATGCAGATATGCGTGGCATGTTCAAAATTAATTGAATTAAAAAAGATGCATTATGATGAGACAGCAGGCTCATTTGTATAAGTAAGCCACGTTGAAGGGTGTATGCAAGGTGAGCCCAAGGCTGGTTGCTCTGGGCTTTTTTATCGCTAGCGCTATTCGTAACGCAGAGCGTCGATAGGTGCTAATCGTGATGCTTTTAGCGCAGGGTAATAGCCAAAAAACACCCCAATCAGACCCGAAAAGCCCAAGCTTAACAGTACCACCTGAGTTTCGATGATCCCTCCGGCTCCGATGCCATATTGATTCCCCATAAACACGAAACCGTAGGCAATCACCACGCCAATGAAGCCACCTAACCCACACAGCACAATAGATTCGATTAGAAATTGATACAGAATGTCTGACGGCTTTGCCCCCACCGCCATACGCAGTCCGATTTCCCGGGTGCGCTCAGTGACCGAGACCAACATAATATTCATAATGCCAATACCGCCGACCACTAAGCTGACAGAAGCAACCCAAGCGAGTAAGGTATTGAATACCTGTATCGTTTCAGCCCGTGTGGCGATCATTTCTGACACATTGCGAATGCGAAACATATCATCGCCGCCAACCGGGATACGCATACGCTGGCGTAATAGGCGCGACATTTCATCTTCGATATAATCCATGTCTTCACCATCATAGGCACTGACTTGAATAAAACGCACCGATTTAGGGTTTGTTGAACTCACACCGGTAATTTTATTGCGTACGGTTTTAATTGGCAGAAAAATCACATCGTCTTGATCTTCGCCTCTGGAGTCTTGTCCTTTTGCGGCCAACACCCCAATAATGGTGGCATTAAAATTAGTTACCCGTATTGTTTGGCCAATAGGGTCGCTAGCGCCAAATAACTCGACACGCAAGCGCTCGCCAATGATTGCCACCTTGCTGCCGCGATTAATTTCAGCACTGGTGAACTCACGCCCACTGGCCAAGTCCCAGTCACGCACCACAAAATAGCGGTTATCGATACCATCGATCTCAGTAGACCAATTTAAATTTCCGTAAATAACCTGGCCTGCTGAGGATAAATAAGGTGCAGCTGCTTCTACCCCTGGTACTTGCTTTTCAATTAAATTAGCGTCGTCTTCGTTAATTTTCACGACCGATGCTGAGCGTGCCCCACCACTTTGTCTAAATGCGCCCGTCACAAAAAACACATTACCGCCAAGTGATTTAATTTGTTCGTCTACTTTTTGCTGAGCACCCGCCCCCATAGCGACCATAATAATCACGGCTGCCACGCCAATTATGATCCCAAGCATGGTCAAACAGCTACGTAGCACATTGACTTTCAGCGCGGTAATGGCGGTTTTAAGTAAAATGACAATCTTCATAAAGTGTTCTCTAATGCCGCCTGACGCACATTGTTATTGCGCTCATCATTGATTAGCTCGCCGTCACGAAAGGTCAATTTACGCTTGGCAAATTGCGCGATATCCGGTTCGTGAGTAACCAAAATAATCGTTTTGCCTTGCTGATTAAGCTGTTGAAACAGGGCCATAACTTCTAAACCAGTTTGAGTATCTAAAGCGCCTGTTGGCTCATCTGCCAATATCATTAACGGGTCGTTGATGAGGGCTCTGGCGATCGCCACGCGCTGCTGCTGCCCGCCGGATAACTGACCAGGGTGATGATCCATACGTGATCCAAGCCCAACATTTTCTAAACATTGTTTGGCCCGGCTTGCCCAGTCAGACTCAGGCACATTGCTATATAAAAGCGGTAAGGTGACATTACCTAAAGCGCTGGTTCGTGGTAACAAATTAAATTGTTGGAACACAAAACCGATACGCTGATTGCGTACACTTGCTAACTCATTCTTAGTCAATGAAGATAATTCCTGCCCAGCAAATGCGATGCTGCCTTCACTGGCTATATCTAAACAGCCCAATAGGTTCATCATGGTGGACTTACCTGAGCCAGAGCTGCCCATAATTGCCACAAATTCGCCTTGCTGAATATCGAGATCAACGCCTTTAAGCGCCCAGACTTGTTCATCGCCCATGGCGTAAACTTTTTTCGCTTGCCGTACTTTTAACAAAGGCTGGGTCATTATTCGGCTACCTTCTGAGCACGCACTATGACCTTGTCACCCTCTTTTAATTCTCTAGCGCGAATTTCGCTGTATTCAAGATCGGCGATACCAATGCCAACTTCCACTTTAACTGGCTGCCCATCGCGTAATACCCACACAGAGCCAGGCTGATAATCATTGTCACCCGATCTACGTTTAGCACCTCTAGACTGACCAGACGCTTTAAATGTGTCCATTTGCTCTGGGGTTAAAATACTCTGCAACTCGATATTCATCTTGCTACGAATTTTCTTCATTGCGTCATTTGGTGAACCGCCCGGTCCCCCTGGGCCGCGAGGCGATGATTCACGCGCAGCTTGCATGGCTTCACGCATACCTTGCATGACTTTTTCCACCTGTTCCTGCTGTAAATCACTTAACCCTAGTTGTTCCGTTAACTGGGCTACGCGATCCCCAGGCCAGCTTCTAGCAGAAGTAGCGCTAGACGTTGCCCCCTCTGGCGTAAAACGTAATGCTGAATTTGGCACACGCAGCACGTTTTCACGCTCACCTAAGACCACGTCAACGTTGGCGGTCATGCCGGGTAATAACAGCAGTTGCTCATTTTGCACGCTAATAATCACCTTGTAGGTCACCACATTATTGGTCACGGTTGCCGCTTTTCTGACTTGACTAACGACACCGCGGAACTGACGTTCAGGGAATGCATCAACGGTAAAGTTGACCTTTTGATCTTTTGCTATGCGTCCAATATCCGCTTCATCTACGTCAGCTTCAATTTGCATTTTCACTAAGTCCTGAGCGATCGAAAACAGCGTTGGGGCAGATAAGCTCGCAGACACCGTTTGCCCAGTATCAACTTGGCGATCGATAACAACACCGTCCACGGGTGAGCGGATATAGGTTCGGTCTAAATCAAGCTTTGTTTGCTCAAGACTGGATTGAGATTGCTCAACTTGTGCCTCTCCTACCAAAATAGCCGCTTTGGCAGTTTCAATTGCTACCTTGGCTAATTCATGACTGGTTTCACTAATATCTAATTCAGATGCGCTGACTAGGTTTTTATTTCTTAACTCTTTTGTACGATTAAATTCGCGTTGGGCAAGAGTCGCTTCGGTCTGCGCTTTTTTAAGCGCTGCTTTTAACTGGGTAAGGGAGGCTTTGGATGACGCTAAATCAGCTTCACTTTGGCGCAACCTAGATAAAATAGTACGATCATCGATGCGCGCGATGACCTGCCCACTGCGCACTTCGTCATTAAAATCCGCATTTAACTGAGAGATTAGGCCAGATAATTCTGAGCCCACTAGCACGGTGACCACAGGCGAAATCGTACCTGATGAGTTAACCGTACTTTCAATTTTACCTAAGGAAAGGGGTTGAGTGTGATACACAATGTGCTCGTCAGATTGTGAAGGCCGCATAAACCACCACAATGCTACCGCGACGACGACCACGAAAACCAATCCCTTCGTTAACTTTGTCTTGTTCATAATCTACTGTCTAATAATCTAATTAAAATGCTTGGAATATGAACGGATTAAATCACTTATTTGCGCTAAATACTGTAAAGGGAATGTAAAGTTATCTAAAGTTGGCTCTATGGCCTTTTCTGGATAATTTTGACTAAAGATCAGGCACTTCCATTTGGTTCATTCCTCTTGAACCATTCCACTTTAGTAAGTGATAACTTATTAACGGGGGATCGGTATTTCATCGTAATTATTGAACATAAAAAAACGCCACAGTTGTGACGTTTTTACCCTACTCACGTTCGTTACGTGGCTTAGCTTAGCTTGGTTTAACTTAGCGCGGCTTAGCCTAACTAAACCACCATACCTTGAGGGTCGATATCCGGCATCAGGTTTTCCTGTAACTGATCCATGTTATCCACCACGTCTTTTGGATCGTCAAACAAGGCGATATGGAACATTGCATCTCCTTCTTGTACCAGCGGGATATTCTGCTTACCAATAATGATACCGGAACGGTTTGCCAACAATGGTTCGCTGTATGTGCCTGTAGGACTGCAAACGTCAGCCAACACATCACCTCGTTTTACATAATCACCTAAGCTTTTACGATCCCGCACTATGCCGCTTTCTGGGGCGCGCAACCAAGAACTTTTATATGCCACCAAGGGTTCAATTTTTGGCAGTGAACGACGACGCTTCGACACCACACCTAACGACGCCAGTACATTAAAGATGCCTTTCACACCGGCACGAATCGACAATTCATCGAAGCGTAACGCTTCACCTGCTTCATATAGCAGAATTTTGGTACCTGATTCATCCGCTGCTTGACGAAGTGAACCATCACGTAAGTCTGAGTTAAGCAGTACAGGCACCCCAAAGGCGTGAGCCAATTCAGCGGTTTTAGGATCCTTTAGATTCGCTCTGATTTGCGGCAGGTTGCTGCGATGAATTGCGCCGGTGTGCAAATCAATTCCATAGTCGCATTTAGAGACGATTTCAGATAAAAACATATGCGCTAAACGTGAGGTTAATGAACCATTGGGTGAACCAGGAAACGAGCGATTCAAATCACGACGATCAGGCATATAGCGGCTTTGCATCAACATGCCATATACATTAACCATAGGCACTGCAATCACAGTGCCTGCAATTAACTTAAACGAGGGTGAATCTAGCACGCGCCGTACAATCTCAATACCGTTTAACTCATCACCGTGGATGGCGGCGCTGATAAAAACCGTAGGCCCTTCCTTTTTAGCACGTATGACTTCAACCGGAATAGACATGTCGGTATCTGTGTACAAGCGTGCAGCAGAGAGCTGCAACTTAGTGCGCGTACCCGGCTCAATAACATGATCGCCTATTTTTAGCGGAGCTGCTTTTACCATGATTAACCATTACCTCGTGTTTTCGTGCTATGTGGCTTCGCTTTTTTGTTCTCGATAAACTCAATGATCATATTCGCCACATCCTTTGAGGTCGCCGCTTCAATCCCCTCAAGTCCAGGGGATGAGTTCACTTCCATGACGACCGGACCATGACTCGAGCGCAATAAATCAACACCACATACGTTTAATCCCATTGCACCAGCAGCAGCCACTGCGGTTGCGCGCTCAACAGCGGTCAACTTAACTAAGGTTGCGCTGCCCCCGCGATGTAAATTCGAGCGAAACTCTCCCGGAGCGCCTTGACGCTTCATGGCTGCCACGACTTTACCGCCTACTACGAAGCAACGAATATCTGCCCCGCCCGCTTCTTTAATGTATTCCTGCACTAAGATGTTGGCTTTAATGCCCATAAAGGCTTCAACGATACTTTCTGCTGCTTTGTTGGTATCAGCTAACACCACTCCAATGCCTTGCGTGCCTTCAAGCAATTTAATCACCACTGGCGCACCGCCCACATTAGCAATCAAATCTTTGATGTTATCTGGGCTATGGGCAAAGCCAGTGCGCGGCAAGCCAATTCCTTTGCGTGAAAGTAATTGCATTGAGCGCAACTTATCCCGTGAACGACTAATGGCAACTGATTCGTTGACACTGAAGCTACCCATCATTTCAAACTGGCGCACCACGGCCGTACCGTAAAACGTCACAGATGCGCCAATACGTGGAATGATCGCATCGTATTTAGGCAAAGGTTCACCTTTGAAACGCACCGAGGGTTTGTTGCTAGAAATATCCATATAACAATGCAACGTATCTATGATATCGACCTCATGCCCGCGGGCAATTGCTGCTTCTTGCAGACGACGGGTGGAGTACAGCTTCTTGTTACGAGATAAAATGGCAATTTTCATTATTTTTTCTTCTTTGGTTGAATGAGTTTAATAGACGAACGAGAAAAACATAAAGTCACAGGACAGCACAAATAATGAAATCATGCGCTTAACCTGCCTTGTAACAGAGATATGATGCAGGCATTAAGCTCGCATTATGCACGCATGCAACAAATGACATTTTTCGCATTTGCAACACAATGACCCACAGCGTGCATCAACATAGCAATAGCAATAGCAATAGCAATAGCAAGCTTGTTTGTCTCTTGCCTAAAATTGAAAGCAAGCTGCGCACGAATACGAGACCGAACCTTTGGTTATCCGTAAAATTGAACCATACTACCCCTGAAAAGTGAGAACTTTAAAACATAATTTGTACTCAAACTTGAGATCTGAATGTAAGTGTCGCGCGTAAGAACGTTAACTGACCTGAAGTAACAAGAGTTTGGGACGTCCGTGGCTGTGATTGCAATCACTGTTTTGAATTAAGTACACACTATTTAGCGTCGATAATATGAATGGTAAACCGTTACAAACACTACTTCTGATACTGTCTCTGAGCTTTTCTCAGGCATTAGCCAGCTTCTATGCGCTTGCTCAACCTGTAAGAAACAATGAGCAAGGCACGTTAGAACCAACTGATTCATTTAGCAAACAATTCCTCATAACCTTCGTAGATTATCCGGGTGCCAAGCCTTATTTAGATGTGTTAAGCGGGATATATACCGAGCTTGGTTTTGCTGTACATAAGGTCCCAGCGCCCGCTCTTAGAGGTTTGCAGCTAGTGAACGAAGGAAAAGTTGATGCTGATGCTCATCGACTAGGACGTGTTGCCGCTCGCTTTGAAAACGTGATGCTAATAAAACCTGAACTGGTTCGCGCGACCCTCGTTTTACTGTGCAGAAGTGGCGTTGAATGCAACCGTAACGTACTGAGTAATAAAGAAAAGCTTTTACTTACAAACGAGCGTTCTCTTATGTACTTAGAGGATTTTGACATTCAAACTAGAGTGATTAAAAAAGAGATAATCATAAACACCGTCGATATGCTGCGTACAAAGCGCGCCGATTATGCGACCTTTATGATAGATGAGCGGCAATTAGTCCCACCGGGTATGCACTATGTAAAGCTACGCAGCATATTCTTATATCACACGATAAATAAAAAACACGCCCACCTATTGCCCAAAATAGAAGAAAAAATGCGAATTAAGCGTTTGCAACTCAATGAAATACTCCTTTCGTCCAAACGCTAAAAACGCACGTTATACCTACTCCATTACTTAATGGAATCAGTATTAAGCCAAATGATATTGCTGGTGAATAAAATCAGCAGCACGCTCTGCGACCATGATTGTTGGTGCATTGGTATTGCCCCCCACTAAACGAGGAAAAACCGACGCATCTGCGACCCTTAGGCCCATCACACCCCGCACATTTAACTTTTCATCCACGACGGCCATATCATCGTTATCAGCGCCCATCTTACAAGTGCCAACGGGATGATAAATGGTTTCTGCATGTTGCTTAATAAATGCCAAAAGCGCTTCGTCACTGTTTATATCTTTACCGGGAAGTACCTCTTCCCCTTGATACTGAGCAAAGCCTTGCGATTGCAAAATTGCGCGCCCCTTGCGAATACCATCAATCATGACTTTTTGATCGTCAGGGTGCGATAAATACTGTGGGTCGATAATAGCAGGTTGTGCAGGGTCGGCGGATGCGAGCGTAATCGTGCCGCGGCTTTTTGGATACAGATTACAAATATGCAAACCGAAACCGTAACCTAACGCTGTTTGACGCCCGTGATCCTGCAAAATGGCTGGCAAAAAATGAAACTGAATATCTGGAACGTCTGCTGCGAAGTCACTTCTGACAAAGCCACCAGCCTCAGCAATGTTTGACGATAAAATGTCGTTACGTTTGCGCCAATAACGCAGCGCCGCTTGCACATATCGAGGCAATTTTGCTAGCGCCACAGCATAGCTCTCTTTTGTTTTACAGCGATATTGCACTATGGCATCAAGGTGATCTTGTAAATTTTGGCCGACACCCGCCACATTCTGCTTCATCTCAATGCCGTGCTCAGCTAAATGTTGTTGCGGGCCAACACCTGAAAGCATAAGAAGCTGCGGCGAATTAATTGCTCCTGCACTCAGGATCACTTCTTTTTCTGCATGAATAATCTGTGATTGGCCATTTACCTGTATTGCCACACCTTGAGCACGGTTGTTCTCTATGAGGACTTTTTCGACCAAAGCATGGGTAACGAGGGTAAAGTTAGGTCGGTCTTGAGCTAATGCTAAGAAGCTCTTTGCCGTTGAACAGCGTTGGCCCCCCTTATGTGTCACTTGGTAAATGCCCAAGCCTTCATGCTGGGCACCATTAAAGTCAGCACTTATCGGTAAGTTTACATCGCGCGCAGCATCGACAAACGTCTGTGACATTGGGTTGACGAAACGCAAATCATCAACACACAACGGGCCATTCACGCCGTGATAATCGTCTGCTTTGCGCTGATAACCTTCGGACTTTTTGAAATAAGGCAACACACTGTCCCAATCCCAGCCCTCGGCGCCTTGTTGCGCCCAATCATTGTAATCTTCTGGTACGCCGCGGATGTAGCACATGGCATTCACAGAGCTTGACCCACCCAAGGTTTTCCCTCGGGGCCAATACAATTCACGATTATTCAAATGCGCTTGGGCAAGCGTATTGTAATTCCAGTTAATCGCTTTAACTCGGGATAAAAGGGCAAGGCCAAAGGGAATGTGAATGAGAGGGTTACTGTCTTTTCCACCAGCTTCAATCAGGCAAACGCGGCAGTGTTTGTGCTCTGTTAATCGTGCGGCTAATGTGCAACCTGCAGACCCCGCCCCCACAATGATAAAATCAAATGTGTTTGCTGGAGTGTCTGGCATAGTTTAGTTTCCACCTAGCTTGAACGATGTCATTACTTAATGACATTTTTAAGGAGAGAGCCCCCACCGTGGTTCACTGAGAAGCATAAAAGGCGTCGAGGTAAGTACGCCTTCTTATCGTGCTTTTGTTACCTCGACTATTCCGCCGCTGTTCAACTCATTTCGCTCGTTGAACGCAGACAATGTAAATTAAATGTTAAGTGATGTCATCATATTTTTTACATAAGCATTTGTTTTGTTTGATTATTATCAAATCTAATCCGCAATCATAAGCAGTGCCTATACATCTTTCGTCACAGTTTGAGATTTATCATCACAGCGAAAACTAAGGTAATATCCCTGCTGAATGCGCAATAATAGATGCATCAAAACATATAAAAACGACATAAATCAGGGTAATAAAAATGAAATTAACGCTTATCGCAGTGGGTATAAGTGCCTTATTAATGGGCTGTTCAACCGCGAACCAATCAAATCAACAATCAGCACCGTCAGGTGGTACATCAATTACGGGTAACCAACTTCAAAAAATGAACCTCTCCTATCCAAAAACTAGAAAAGACGATGTAACCGATAGTTACTTTGGCACCCAAGTCGCTGATCCGTATCGTTGGTTAGAAGACGATATGAGCAGCGAAACCAAACAATGGGTTAAAGCTGAAAATGCGGTAACCCAAGCCTATCTAGCTCAGGTTCCTTCTAGAGACAAGCTGAAAGAGCGCTTAAAGGTATTGCTTGATTACGAAAAAGTCGGCGCTCCGTTTAAAGAAGGTAAATACACTTACTTCTTTAAAAACGACGGCCTGCAAAATCAAGCTGTGTTATACCGCCAACTAGACGATGGCGAGGCACACGTCTTTCTCGATCCAAATACCTTCAGTGAAGACGGCACGACCTCTTTAGCCAGCATTGAATTTTCCAAAGACGGCAGCTTAGTCACCTATTTGATTTCTGAAGGTGGCAGTGACTGGCGTAAGGCTATCACTATTGATGTTGAAACCATGCAGAACGTGAGCGAAACCTTAACCGACCTCAAATTCAGTGACATTTCATGGTTAGGTAACGAAGGGTTTTATTACTCAAGCTACGACAAACCAGAAGGCAGTGAATTATCGGCTAAAACGGATCAACACAAGCTTTACTTTCACAGCCTAAAAGATAAACAAAGTGAAGATACGCTTGTGTTTGGCGGAACCCAGGCGCAGAAAAATCGCTATGTTTCAGGACACGTCACCGAGGACAATCGTTATTTATTAATCAGTGCGGCGGTTTCTACGTCAGGTAACAAACTGTATTTGAAAGACTTAAATGAACCGGATAGCGAACTGGTGACCATTTTAGACAATACCGATTCAGACACCCAATTGCTTGATAATGATGGCAGTACGTTACTGTTAGTGACTAATTTAGCTGCGCCCAACAAGCGCGTTGTATCGGTAGATGCGAGTCAGCCTCAGCCGGAAAACTGGCAAGACTTTATCCCTGAAACAAACAACGTACTAGATGTATCAACCGGTGGTGGTTACATCTTTGCTAGCTATATGCTTGATGCGATCTCAAATGTTAAGCAACTGGACAAATCAGGCAAGTTAGTGCGAGAAATCACCTTGCCGGGAGTGGGCACAGCCAGTGGTTTTAGCGGTAAAAAAGATCAGCAAACCTTGTACTACAGCTTCACTAATTATAAAACACCTAGCACTATTTTTAGCTTAGATGTAGAAAGCGGCGAATCAGCGGTTTACTTAAAATCGAAAGCGAAATTCGACAGTGATGCTTACAAGTCAAAGCAGGTCTTTTACACCTCAAAAGACGGCACAAAAGTCCCCATGATCATCACCCACAAAAAAGGTCTGAAACTAGATGGTAGCAACCCTACTATGCTCTACGGCTACGGTGGGTTTAACATCAGCTTGCAACCGGCGTTTAGTAGTGTCACTGCGGCTTGGCTTGAACAAGGTGGCGTATATGCAGTACCAAACTTACGTGGCGGCGGTGAATACGGAAAAGCATGGCATGACGCGGGCACCAAATTGCAAAAGCAAAATGTGTTTGATGACTTTATTGCTGCGGCCGAGTTTTTAATCGCGCAAAACTACACCAGCCCAGATTACTTGGCTATTCGTGGTGGCTCAAACGGTGGTTTGTTAGTCGGTGCGACTATGCTTCAGCGACCTGAACTGTTCAAAGTGGCTCTTCCGGCGGTTGGTGTACTCGACATGTTGCGTTATCACACTTTTACCGCTGGCGCAGGCTGGGCTTACGATTACGGCACAGCGCAAGACAGTAAAGAAATGTTTGATTATTTGATGACTTACTCTCCCGTGCAAAACGTACGTGAAGGGGTGAACTACCCTGCGACACTTATCACCACAGGGGATCATGATGATCGCGTAGTGCCAGCGCATTCCTTTAAGTTTGCAGCTGAATTACAGGCCAAACATACTGGCCCTAATCCCATGTTAATTCGCATTGAAACTAACGCTGGTCATGGTGCCGGTACACCGATTAGCAAAACAATCGAACAGTACGCTGATATCTTTGGTTTCACTTTGTACAACATGGGTGTAAAGGTCCAATAATGACGCAATAAAGTCCGCGCGATAAACGCGTTGTTCTATTGCCACAAAAGCCAAAATAGCGTCTCGCCGTTATTTTGGCTTTTTCGTATACGCCTTATATCGTTCTTAGCAGAACAGACATTGCACAGCAAATAACATCATCTTAAGCATATAATTAGCCTCGCACTTTAAGGTAAAATAAGCGAAATCCCAAAGAGCACCTAATCTCTATCCATGGAGCAACATATGACCCAAGCCGCTTACGAAAAGGCCGTTAATTTAATTGACAGTGCTAACAGCG
Organism: Paraglaciecola chathamensis S18K6; assembly: GCA_000314955.1. GTDB lineage: Bacteria > Pseudomonadota > Gammaproteobacteria > Enterobacterales > Alteromonadaceae > Paraglaciecola > Paraglaciecola chathamensis. The sequence goes on from BAEM01000004.1 coordinate 125,695, forward strand.
AAGATCCCAATATTGAACAAGCTGAAGGAAAAGATTGGCCCAAAGAACTGCTGTACAGTTTTCGCATGTCCAATATGTTAGAACGTTACAGAAATGATGCCGATCACGTGGTCAAACTGGCCGTTCGCGGGCAACATATTCAGCGCTGGCAATCTCCCCGTAGTGATTATCCGATGGACCGACAGGGTTATCATAAATGGCGCAGCGATTTATACACGTTTCATGCTGATAAAGTGGGGGACATCATGGAACAAGCGGGCTTTAGCGAAGAAGACATCGAACGAGCCAAAAAAGCAGTGGCAAAGGTCGGTATTAAATCGAACCCTGATACTCAATTGCTCGAAGACGTGGTGGGGTTAGTGTTTATCGAGCATTACATGCTGGACTTTGCGGCCAAACACCCTGAATACACAGAACAAAAATGGATCGATATCATCCGTAAAACGTGGGGGAAAATGTCAGACGATGCCCATGCCTTCGCCTTAGCAGGTAAAATCACATTACCAGAGTCACTCACCCCGGTGATTTTAAAGGCGGTACAAGCTTAAGCGCATCAAACCACCTAAAAACCTTGTGAGACTTATACCCACCCAAAAAAATGCAGCAAAAACAGCCCTATGGTAGTACTAAACATGGAGAGCAAGGTACTACCGGCAATAATCGCAGCAGTTAAATGATGATCACCGCCGATCGCTCGCACCATAGGGTAAGCCGCGGCAGCGGTTGGTGTGGCCATCATAATATACAAAACCCCCAGTTCTTCGTTTTTCAATCCACACAGATGGCCAATAACGGTCGCCACCAAAGGGATAAATACAATCTTGCTGGCAATGGCCAAATACAGCAGCTTCGATGCTTTAAACTCTTGCAAACGAATAGATCCCCCCACGCACAACAGCGCTAGGGGCAAAGTCATTTGAGCCAAATAACTGCCCGATTCATACAGTAAATCAGGTAACGGGATGGGCACCAGTGCTACCACTATGGCCAGTGCAATAGCGATGGCCAACGGATTTTGCAGCACACTAATGGCAATCAACTTCGCCGAAGCCGTTGCCGCCTGATGATAATAAAGGGTTAAAATAGAATACACGTTATATAAAATAACGATTGCGGCCAAATACATGGACGCCAGCGCTTGAGCGCTTTCTCCAAATGCACTAACCGACAACGCCAGGCCAATAATGGCCATATTGCCTCGACACGCCCCTTGGGCAAATGCGCCCCGCGCATCGTGTTGTTTAATCTTTAATGCCAACAGATTAAACAGTATAAATGTCAACGTGGTAGCGATAGCAGCGAACACTAACAAATCAGTAGGCGTAGTAACGCTTAAATCCGTTTTAGCAATATTCACGAACAACAAACACGGCAAGGTAACGTTAAACACGAGCCGCGAGCCAATAATGGCAAACTCCTCGTTTATCCAACGGATACGCTTAAATACGATCCCCAGTACAATCAACACACTGATGGGCAACGTCACTTCAACAGCAAACATGAGTGATTGGATTGGCATGTTAGGGGGTGCTTCCTTAGCTACTCGGCCCTAGAAAAGGACGCTCAAAGCAAACAGCTTAAAGACAATTCGATTAGCTGACAATTCCATTAGCGGACAATAAGCAAAATCAACGAATAACAACAGGTTAGCCGAGCAAATGTTACATAGCTTACATTTTTTACAATTGCTCGCAATTTAACGGACTAATTTGCGATAAAGCCCAACAAAACGAGGTTTGAAGGGATTGTTAGCGCCACCAGCGCCTTGTTAGAGTAGCCGGGTCTTATATGCCTGCTATTTTCGACTTCTTTGCCCACTTCGGGCTTGGCATATTTCTATCTTTGGAGTTTCAATGCGTATATCAATTATCGCCGCTACTGTAGCCGCCACACTTGTGTTAGGTGCCTGTTCAAGTAATGTGGTGAATCATCAACAAACTGACACCGAGCAAACTAAAACCAACATGACCATGTCGACTCAAAATGTACTGTTTGATCAAAGCCCCTTGACCTACCAAGCGCCGCAATTTGACAAGATCAGTGTGCAAGATTATGAACCCGCCTTTGAAGCTAGTATCACCCAACATGATGCACAAATAGCGGCCATCACCAATAACCCAGCAAACCCAACATTTGATAACACCATTGTCGCTATGGAGAAATCCGGCGCTGTGCTCACCCGCGTGAGCAAAACGTTTTACAATCTTGCGAGTGTTATTTCAAACGATGAATATCAGCGTATCGAAGCAAAGATAGGCCCAAAACTCACCGCCCACGAAGACAATATCTATTTAGATGCAAAACTCTTTGCACGTATCGAGCAGATTGAAGCAAACAAGGCGAGCATGAATAGCGTTGATCAACGCTTAGTGGATTACTATTACAATAAATTCTTACGCGCTGGGGCGAAACTCAGCGACGCTGAAAAAGCCCAGGTACGCGACATCAATAGCCAATTATCTAGCTTAGCGACCGACTTTTCGCAAAATATACTGCAATCATTTAAACAAGACACATTGCTGGTAAGCGACAAATCGCAGCTTGCAGGCTTAACGGAAGGTGAAATTGCCACGCTTGCCAGTGCCGCGAAAGATGCGGGTAAAGAAGGTTATCTAATTACCTTGGTCAATACCACACGCCAGCCGATTCTCACCAGCCTTGAAAACCGTGATCTGCGTGAGCAGGTCTGGAATATGTCCGCCAATCGCGCCATAGATACCAACGGCCCAGTGCTGGTTAAACTGGCACAGTTGCGCGCCCAAAAAGCACAATTGTTAGGTTACCCAACGTGGGCGGCTTATGTAACGGCCGACCAGATGGCTCAAACGCCAGCGGCGGTATACGACATACTCGACGATTTAGCGCCTAAAGCGGTCGACAAAGCCAAAGACGAAGCCGCTGCAATCCAGCAGCAGATCCGCGCTGAAGGGCAAGACTTTAAGGTACAGCCTTGGGACTGGGCTTTTTACAGCGAAAAAGTCCGCAAAGCCAAGTATGATCTTGACGAAAGCGCTATTAAGCCGTATTTCGAGTTAAATCGCGTATTGCATGACGGTCTGTTCTTTGCGATGCAAAAACTCTACGGTATTACCTTTAAATCCCGTAAAGATTTACCTGTTTATCAGCAAGACGTTCAAGCGTTTGAAGTGTTCAACGAAGACGGTAGCAGCATAGGATTATTCTATTTTGACCCTTATGCTCGCGAAGGCAAAGGTGGCGGCGCATGGATGGACGAGTTTGTAACCCAAAGCGATTTGCTTGAGCAAAAGCCGGTCGTGTATAACGTACTCAATATTCCTAAGCCTGCAACAGGGCAACCTACCCTACTTACATTTGATGAAGTGACCACTTTGTTTCACGAATTCGGCCACGCCGCTCATGGGCTATTCTCACAAGTGAAATACCCTAGTTTAGCGGGCACGGCGACAGCGAGAGACTTTGTCGAGTTCCCATCACAGTTCAATGAAGACTGGGACATCGATCCAGAGGTCATTGCGCACTACGCGAAACATTACCAAACCGGTGAAGCTATCCCTAAAGCGTTACTCAGCAAGCTACTTGCTGCTCATCATTTTAACCAAGGTTTTGATACCACTGAATATTTGGCTGCCGCATTGCTCGACATGGAGTGGCATTCTATTTCTGCGGGCACACAAATAAATGACGTCGCCGCGTTTGAGCAAAAAGCGTTAGCTAAACACGATATAGATTATGCTCCTGTGCCGCCACGCTATAAATCGGCTTATTTTAGCCACGCATTTGCAGGTGGATACTCAGCAGGATATTACGCCTATTTGTGGACAGAAGTGTTCGCAGCCGACGCCTTTGCTTATATGACTGAGCAAGGTGGTTTAAAACGTGAAAATGGCGATCAGTTCCGCCGCCGTGTGCTGTCCATGGGAAATAGCCAAGACTTAATGCAAGACTACATTGATTTTCGCGGCAGCAAGCCTTCCACTGACGCCTTATTAAAGCGCCGAGGACTCAAGAAGTAAGCGAGACTTAACCTTTAGTTGTTAGCGCCTTATCGTTAGTGATGTTGTTGCTAAAGTGATTGCTAGAGTGATTAATAAAGCTATTGAACGAGCTATTGTTTGCGTTATTGCTCGAACCATTAGTAACACAAAACGATTCATCACTTAGTCAATTGCAAAAAACCCCGAAATAGTCAGATATTTCGGGGCTTTTTACTTATACCAATCCGCATTAATAAGTGACCGTCTCAGAATGCGTCCAGCGGTTTTTGATTAAGGCGTCGCTATGCAGTAATGGTTGTTCCCTTTCAAATAGTGAGAACGCAGAGCAAAAGCCGCTGGGGCATTCCTTGCAGGCGAGTTTTAAAAGGGCTTACACTGCGTTGTATGACTTCGAAAGAGAACAACTATTCATGCAGTCATCCGCCTTGTTTAAGCCCTTTTAAACTCTCGCTGAGTCATCACTTATTAACGTGGAATGGTATT
>BAEM01000003.1 GCA_000314955.1 Paraglaciecola chathamensis S18K6
CTCAGCCGCAAAATAACGCCGCATAACAGCAGGCGGGGAAGCAAAAAGGGGATGATATTTATATCATCCCCTTTTTTTATTTTTGCTGTTTATAGATATTTTTCAATTATACCATTCCACGTTCATAAGTGATGACTCAGCGAGAGTTTAAAAGGGCTTAAACAAGGCGCATGACTGAATGAATAGTTGTTCTCTTTCGAAGTCATGCAACGCAGTGTAAGCCCTTTTAAAACTCGCCTGCAAGGAATGCCCCAGCGGCTTTTGCTCTGCGTTCTCACTATTCGAAAGGGAACAACCATTACTTCATAGCGACGCCTTAATCAAAAACCGCTGGACGCATTCTGAGGAGGTCACTTATTAATGCGGATTGGTATTACACATGTTAGCGCTAGGCCAAAGCGCTAACTTCTGCCAGTGCCTGCTCTATTTCTTGTTCGTTATTAAGCAGTGACGGTGCAAAGCGTGCGTAGCTTTGACGATAAGGTGTGCTGCTCATGATAATGCCTTTGGCGTGCATCTTTTCTACCACTGTTTCGGGCGGCATGAATCAAACAAATTTGCCGCCGCATTTACACGGCTGATTTTGCTTGACAAAGACGGCTTACGGAATGAGTATTATTTTACTCATTATATGGAGCGTCTCAAATGATATAAGGAATGTATTACGTTTAAAGTTAGTAAACTTCTATTTTTTGCTTTATCTGCCCCCTGCCAATAGTAATTGCAAACCAAGCATTTACTAAGATTTGTGGATATATGCCGTCGGGTAAATTTCAAGAACCCGTCGAAAACACTTTGACTGGTGATAGTTACTACCCTGAGTGTCCAGCTAGCATCTCTCGCACAAGTTCAACTACTTGTGTTGTAGTGCTCCCCAGCCCTCGAGCAGAGGGAGGCGTGACTTACGTGCAGAGCCACGACCAAGTTACCCAGACTTGGGAGCCTTGTTTATGAGCTACACGGCGGATATTAGCTCTATTAACAGGCTTGTACGCTAGTAGCGTACAAGCAATTTTGCAATTGGAAAGTAAAACGTGTTGGTCATTATTCTTAGAAAATTCAATCTTATGTTTATACTGTTTACAATTCCACTAGCTTACGCCTCTGCTCAGCAAGCATACCAAAATGAAAAATCAGCTAGTGAAGACATTGAGAGAGTAGAAGTGCTTGGTTCTAAACCATTAAGTTCTCTTTTAAAGTTACGACACGAAAAGCGTTTCGCTTTTATGCATAAGTTTAACGATTTAATTGACGATGAAGATTTACATTTCGTATGTAAAAAACAAGTCGCCACTGGCTCCCACATTCGAAAGGAAGTGTGCAAAAACCAATTTGAATGGCGTATTATCCGAGAAATAGTAGACGAAGAAGTATCCAAAGGGAACAAGACCGGAGCATATGCAATCGCTCTCATGGGAAGCCAAGAACAAACGTATAGAAAAAAAGATTTATTGGAAAAAATTAACGGCCTTCTTGAAAAGAATGATGATTTTGCCAAATCATTACAAGAATTTAATAGCGCTGATGAGGCTTATAAAAAAGCCCATGCGAAGAAATTTGGCGTGTTAAGCCAGCATAAAAACTGATTGCCCATTCTCGTTATTGGATACGTCTCGTTATTGAATACGTCTCGTTGTTAAATGCTTCACATCGTATTGAAATCTACAATCAGGTCACAGCAAGCGCGTTAATAATATACACCACATTACGCAAGAGCTCGGATCTCAGCCAGCGCCAATTCTATTTCTTGTTCGTTATTAAGCAGTGACGGTGCAAAGCGTGCGTAGCTTTGACGATAAGGTGTGCTGCTCATGATAATGCCTTTGGCGTGCATCTTTTCTACCACTGTTTCGGGCGCTACCCCTTTCACATCAAAACACACTAAGCCAGATGAAAGTGAACTGTCACTCGGTGTATACAAAGTCACATGAGGCATTTTTGCTAGGCCTTGTTTAGTTTGCGTGTTTAATTGATGAATACGCTTTTGCACGTTTGCCTTGCCTAATTGAAGGTGTAATTTAAATGCCTCAGGCAATGCCCAGCGGTGCTCGAAAGAGTGAAAGCCTCCAGGAGACATATGCTCGCCAATTGGCACTTTATCTTGCGTCGTTGACCCCAGCCAAACATCGTAAGACGCTCCGAAGCTGGGAATAACAGGTTCGCTTTGGGCCCATGCTCGTTCATTTCCCCACACCACGCCTGTGCCCCTTGGCCCAAAGATCCACTTGTGAGTGCCGGCAACAAAAAAGTCACAGCCCAACTGACTAATATCTTGATCTTCTATGCCAAAACCATGAACACCATCAACACAAAATAGTATTTGTTGGTCAACTTTACGCTGACGGTTTAGCTTAGTAATAATGTCTGCCATAGCCCGAATAGGCAGCTTTACGCCAGTGGATGAATGCACCCATGTAGCAGCCACCACTCTTGTTTTATCAGTGATAGCGTCGCGCAAACGCGTTTGCACATCGGCAACACTTACTCGTGAAGGCTGATCGTACAATGCTATGCGCTTTACTTGTGCCCCTGTGCGATTGGCACGATGCGCTAACGACATATCAGTAGAGTAATGATCATGCACAGTTTGCAGTATCTCATCCCCAGGTTGAAGTTTTAGCCCACTGTAGATCAGGCCCAGCCCCATGGTTGTGCTGTCTGTTAAGGCGATGTGTTGTGCTTCACCTCCCATATAGTCAGCGGCAGCCTGCATTATTTCACCGTCAATGGTAAGAAAGTGCTGATGCCAATAATCGGACGGGTTCTCATCAAATGCTTGTCTGTGCTTTTCGATGGCTTGGGATACAGGTTTGGGATGAGAAGCTAATAAAAAAGTAGATAACTGGATGTAATCTCGTGTTAGTGGAAATAAGTTACGCAGCGCCTGCCAATCTCCCGGCTCAAGAGCATTATTTGCGTCTGCTACCTTAGGTGCTGTTTTTGGTCCCGCTTTTAATACAGACGATATGCTGACCAAACCTGCCCCTGCGCTCAATCCTAATGCATGTAAAAATTGACGTCTTAACATCTGATTCTCCCTTTTATCATTCTTTTCGCCGCTCCTATGGCTAGCAATGCATCTACAACGAATTAAGCCATGAAGTAAGAAAGTTAAGTGTAGGAGCTAAGTCGAAATTTCGCCTTTTTACAGTGCAGAAAAGCGTCAAAAGTACACTTGTTCAGAACGAACTGAACAAAGAATGACGTCACTAACAGCAGAAGGTTAAATCGATAAAAGAAGAGTACTGAATTATTCAGCACAGTGCCTCTGAATGGTGGCACTGTGCGCTTGTGCTAGGCTTGCGAGGTTTATTTCACTTCCATATGCGGTGAGCGATAAACGATTTCGTCGTTCAGATCGATACCAATTCCTGGAGTTTCAGTGACTTCAAAGAAGCCATTTACCGGCTGTGGATCTTGAATACACAATTCGCGGTTCCAGTCTTTAATGGCGTAGGTATGGTGCTCGTGAATTAAAAAGTTGGGAATGGCCGTTTCTAGATGCAAACTCGCCGCCGTTGCTACAGGACCACCGCATACATGGGCCTGAATGCGCACGTCGTACACATCAGCATAGTCGCACACTTTTTTCGCTTCGGTAAAACCACCACATAAACCGATATCGGGCTGTAATACGTCTAAGCTCTGGTCTTCTAGATAGGGTCTAACACCCCAACGGTTATATAAGCGCTCGCCACCGGCTATGGGCACATTGACGCGCTTTGCGACCTTATCGTGTAACTTAGAGTTTAAGTAATTCACTGGCTCTTCGTAATACAAACAGCCGATGTCTTCTACCATTTCACCTAGCTGAATGGCCGTGGCCACCCCAGGTAGACTGTGGCATTCAAAAATAATATCTACGTCATCGCCTACTGCGTCGCGGATGGCTTGCAGTCGTGCTCTAAATAAACGCATTTCAGGCTGGGTAAATAACTTGGTACGGTCAAAGTGCCCTGCTCCGGTTTTGTCATACACGATTGGGTCTACTTTTACTGCATCATAGCCTTCGGCGACGGCTTTTTCTGCTGCACGCCCGTAGTCAACCGGATCATTCAAACGCGTTACTTCTTTGTCCCAATCGAACTGTAACTGACTGGCATAAGTACGCAATTTGCCGTTTGTTTTACCACCCAGCAATTGGTACAAAGGTACATTTAGCGCTTTGGCTTTAATGTCCCAAAGTGCCGTATCTATCGCACTCATGGCAGCATAAAATACTGGGCCGCCACCTAAACCCCAGAACCCTTCTCTGAGCATTTTGCTCCACAACAATTCTGTGTTGACTGGATTAAAACCGATTAATAATGCCTCAGCGATTTCTTTGATCATATGCGCAGCAGCGCTGTGTCCCCAGTCGTATGCAAGGCCCGCTTCGCCAACCCCAGCGATGCCTTCATCCGTATGGATACGAATAAAAACCGGGTTCCACACTGGGCGTTTAGGGCATTCAATATCAAAAATTTCGACGCGAGTAATTTTCATTTATGCTGTTCCTGAAAGTAAATTTTAATAAATTGAGTAATATCGGGGATTATTCACAGAATAACGGATCGAGTTTATAGGCTTTGCGTAGCATAGCCGGCCAGGCTTTTTGGCCACCAGTTTGCCCACTATGTACCACATTAGCTTGGGCATAGATCCCATCGACAATCGCTTGCGGTATTTCAATAACAGACTGATTTGCTTGTAACAGATCCATTTGAATTTCACAGGCGCGCTGCAAGTCATAAAAACGCATAAAAGCGTCCCCCACAGTCGGACCTAACGTTAGGCCACCATGGTTGTGCAACAACATATGATTGTTGCTAGCTAAATCATCTTGCAAGCGCTTTTTCTCATCAGCATTTACCGCAAGGCCTTCATATTCGTGATAGCTCATTGATGACAACGAGAACATGGCATATTGACTCCAAGGCTGCAAACCGCCTTGCAAACTGGCAACACTAATGGTGGCTTTAGTGTGTAAATGTATCACGCACTGGGCGTCATGACGCACTTCATGTATTGCGCTGTGAATAGTGAAGCCTGCAGGATTAATGGTGTATTTTGAGTCATCAAGAATATTACCGTCTAAGTCTACTTTGACTAAATTAGACGCGGTAACCTCTTCGAAAGTCAGCCCAAAAGGATTAATCAGGTATTCGTCCGTCCCAGGAATACGTGCTGAGATGTGGGTGTAAATGAGATCTCCCCAGCGGGCATCAGCCACTAAACGGTAACAGGCAGCAAGATCTACTCGAGTTTGCCACTCAAGGTCAGAGACTTGCCCTTTTAAGCTTCTATCGGATAACGCAAACACCTTCGCTCCTTTTTTGATTGTCTTTCACAGATTCAACTTACCATTTGATAAGCAGTATATTTGCCCCGCTATACACGCCAACTCGGCTGCTGTTAGGGCATTTCGCCATTGACCCATTTATAGTAACTGAAACGCGAAGAATATCCGATACCTTAGGCGTTTAGCTTATAGGTTTTGTGTATAGCAGGAGAAGGTTTTGCATCCTTAATTCACTTGCTTTTTCTGTTTCAAATGCATCAAGCGTGGCACAATACCCAACTATTCCAACCGAGCACGAAGCAAAGCACATTTCCCCACGTGCCCACATAGCGAGCAGAATAAAAGGTGATAAACAATGAAAGCAGGTGCATGTCACATATTGGTCAAAACGGAAAAAGAAGCACAGCAACTTAAAGCGCAATTGGACAAAGGTGCGAACTTTCAGCAACTAGCGAAAAAGCATTCACTTTGCCCATCAGGTAAAAAAGGCGGCGATTTGGGTGAATTTAGCCCGGGTACTATGGTCAAGGCATTTGATAACGTGGTGTTTAAAAAGGACATTTTAACCATACATGGCCCAGTGAAAACTCAATTCGGTTTCCACCTCATCAAAACCCTATATCGCAGTTAATTCCCCCCTTACAATGGGCTCGGCTCAGCTTGCAGCCAATTTAACGGATCATATTGAGTCGTGGCGCAGGTCACGTGCAGTGTGAACGCGTGGCGCGATTTAGCTGAGCGATTTGGCGCGCTAAAATGTGGCAGTAAACCGTCAAAAACCACCAGCGAGCCTTTTTTAACTTCAAGGGGTCTAGCGTCTTCATCTTTCGGCCAAGGCGTGTCATCCAGCACCTTTAGCTCTGTGCTGTCATTAGCAAAGCGCATAAATTGCTCGCGCAGTGGCGTATCGCTGCCGTCAGCTTTAACTTGTAAACAACCATTTTCAATCGTAGCGTCTTCCACTGCAATCCAGAATGTCACCACGGACAAAGGATCACTTAAAAAATAGGTACCGTCTTGATGCCAGCGGATCACCCCGCCAATCTTTGGTTGTTTGAAAATATACATAGACTGGTGAATTTGTGGCGCCAGCAAACCAACATCGTTGGCGACTTGGCGAATACGAGGGTCGTGACTGAATTTTTTAAACACGGGGTTCAAAGTATGTAATGCGTGACCAATTTTATTGATGCTAACTGCTTTTTCTTGCTGTAATTCACCGCTTTCGTTGAAGGCCTCTTCTTCAAAAAAACAGCGAATTTTATCGCCTGATTGCAAAAAATAATCATCTCGAGATTTACTTTGATCTTGGGTAGAAAATACAGCGCGAGTTGAATTCGGATCGAATTGCTCCACTATCGCTTGCGCTTCACTTTTCAAGGATTGCATATCTGCCGCTGAAAAGTATTCGCTGAGCACCACGTATCCATTAGTTTGAAAAAGTTGCTTTTGTTCAGTAGTTAACACGCAAGACCTCACTGTCGTTTACAAAATGTTTAACAGTATATTGGCAAAGATTTACGACAAGCAAGCAGAGGTTAAATTGTACTTTGCTTTTCTCTTTTACGAATGTACATCGCATGATCTGCTTTATGCAGCATATCGCTAACGCTGATGTCACTGTGAGCAAAAGTCACGCAGCCTACACTGGCATTTACCTTAATTTGCACACTGTCAGTGCTGATTTTTATATTGTGAAGACGCTGAGTCATTCTCGCCTTAAGCGCCATTGGTAAAGACTCATCCTCAAATCGCGCCAATCCCACGAATTCATCTCCCCCTAGGCGCCCTACTGCGTCTTGGTCGCGCATTTGCTTGCGAATAATTTTAGCGATAATTTGTAAAACTTCGTCTCCCGCTTTGTGGCCATAGCTGTCATTTATTTGTTTGAAATTATCCAAATCAATATACAACAAGCATAACACCCCGCCGTTCGCTTGATGTTCACTAAGCATTTTTTGCGCGGCGTTTTCCCATCCTCGCCTGTTTAATACTTCACAGAGGGAGTCGGTCATAGCCTGCGCCTGAGCAAATATTTTATCGTTGTTAATCCGCTTGATCCGCTCCGATGTGGCTATCGCCAGTAAAAAACTCTCAATTGCAAATGAGTAGATTAAACCGTAGCGCTCAATAAAAGGACTCACGTCGCCGAACCATAAGCGAAAGACCATGGCACAACATACGATGCAAGATGCCAATAGCACTAAACGGGCTGTATGAACCCGTAAATAAGAAGCGTAACCAATTAACGCAAAGGTACACAGCATCAGCAGCATAGTGATAATCGACATCACTGAAGAAAGCCAAGAGAATAATTGCCCCCTTGCTATAAACTGCAACGCGATAGATATAGCTAAGACAAATGCCGCAGGATAGACAACTGTAAAACGGGTAAATCGAGGCCAGCGACGCTGTAAATCAAGCAAGGCGACCACGAAAATGGTGCCACTGAAAACCGTCAATCCAGCAAAAAGTAAATTAACTGAACGATTATTAAATGAGCTGCCATTGAGGAAAAGATCGAGGTTTCCTTCTTGCAAAAGAAAGAATACACCGGCGCAAAGCACGTAATAACAATAGTAATGAAAACGCTCGTCGTTAAGGCTACGTCCCATAAAGAACAAATAGAAAACCAGCGTGATGCACAAGCCAAAAAACAACCCTAGCAACAAATTGTGTTGCTGCCCCACTAGCGCGTAATCGCGCCAGCTTTGTAGGCGTAAACTGGCGGTAAAATCTTTCTCAGCATCGATTTGAAAAGCAAGCTTAAAATTTCCTTGTGGCAACGCGTAAGCGAGTTGATTTGCAGCCAATGCGCGCTGCTCAACGCCATTTATCAGCAGGACACTGTGTCGAATAAAGCCATCTTTAGTCATTAACACTCGCGGTTGTTCAAGGGAGCATTGAAATGAAAATAGATTATCAAACTGCGTAACTGGAAGGCTAAGCGCAGCGGCAAGTGTTAAGTCTGACACCTTAGTCTTGTTGTTATCACTCAATAATTGGCAGCGGTCTAATGGCTGGGCAGATACAGAGTAGCTAAACAAACCAAACCCTATCAAAAGAAGGCTTAATAAACGAAAGTGTGCACCTATATTTAGTGCCATGACACTTAGCTTACGCAGAACATGAAAGTACGTCATAGTTAATATATACACGTTATTAGCACTTTTTCCTGTTCAATTTCATCAAGATGTTACACGCGCTTAATTTCAGTAAAATTTAAATAATATCAGTTAATATTTGACTAACTTTTAGTTAATCTCACAAAAAATCTGTAAACCCACATTATTTTAGCTGTCTGAAAACAACAAATAACTATTAAAAACAATAAGTTGGATAATTGGCATAGCAACTGCCTACTCATCATAATAAACATTGAACACACAATGAGGGATCATGGCTATTCTACCTGTCATATCAGTACTAAGTGTATTGGCATTTAGTCCAACAACGCATACAGCGCATCCGACTTTACAGGCTCCTCGCACACATTTAAGCCCCGTACATTTGAGTAAGAGCCCCGAGGTTTTTAATCAAAGAAATACCGAACTCGGCCTGGCGTACTTTGCCACGCAATCAATTCAGTCTAACGTTGCTCACGTCGGCCTACCTTCAGGCACATCGGTCAGGCGCATATCATCAGTGAACGGGAATATTTATAGCCCGTTTGAACTTTATGTTTCATCAAGTATTTTTACAGATAGTGGCAACATTACCCTAGGAGCCAACAGTGTTGTGGCGGGCTCCATCAGCACGCACAAAGGCAAGGTTTTACTCGATAGTGTGACAGTGGCAGGAGATATTAAAAGCCAATACGGCGACATATCTCTCAGTGGAAATACATTGATATACGGAGACGTGGTCCTTGGCTATCCAAACGCTCTAAGTCATTGTCACGAGGGTGATGCATGTCACGTTCAACTGACAAATACGCTACCACGAGTACATATTGGCGAAAATGTACGTATTCTTGGTACCTTAGTCATTAATGGTTTAGCGACATTAGAAATAGATAACTCTGCGTCTTTGCTTCAAATTCACTTTAATACCGAGTCATTGGAATATGCGCAATAGCGTGTCTTTTTAATCGCTAGACGATCTTTTATGCCAACATTAAAACCAATGCGCCGAAACATACCAACAGAACACTTTAGATTAATTATTGTATAAACCTAAGATTGCATTGGTATTCGTCTTTAAATCTCGGGGACTGAGCGCATTGTGATACTTCGATGATAGAATAACGATATTATGCGAAGCAATGTTATACATATAATAAGAAGAGGTATGAATGAAACACTTCCATGTCGCCAGTGTCATGTTGGCTCTCAGTTTGACCAGCACTATGAGCTTGGCCCAGAGCACCACTGACTATCAAGACCAAGCAAAACTGCATGATATCGCCAAAGCTGTCTCACCTGAACGTATTGAGGCCGATATTCGAACTTTAGTCGGCTTTGGCACTCGCCATACGTTATCTGAAACCGAATCAGATACCCAAGGAATTGGCGCTGCACGGCGCTGGATAAAAAATGAGTTTGAACAGATATCCCAAGCCTGCGGTGGCTGTTTAGAGGTCTATTTTCAAGCGAAAACCATCAGTGGTGAAACGCGAATTCCTGACGCTACCGAGGTGGTCAGTGTTATCGCTGTACAGCGCGGAAGTCACGATCCAAATCGCTATGTGTTGATGTCTGGCGATATTGACTCTCGGGTCTCTGACGTAATGAACAGCACCTCTATTTCCCCTGGTGCTAATGACAACGCGTCTGGTGTCGCAGGGACTTTAGAAGCAGCTCGCGTGTTATCAAAGTATAAATTCAATGGCAGCATAGTGTACGCAGCGTTAGCAGGTGAAGAGCAAGGATTATTCGGAGGTAAAATACTGGCCGAACAAGCTCAAAAAGACGGTTGGCGCATCAAAGCCGTGCTGAACAACGACATGATTGGCAACATAGAAGGCATTAACGGGGTGATTAACAACACCACTGCCCGCATATTCGCTGAAGGCACCCGCCAAACAGAGACACCTGAAGAAGCCCGAGTTCGACGCTTTACAGGTGGCGAAGTTGACTCACCAAGTCGCAATTTAGCCCGTTATATAGACCTGATGGCAGATCGCTACATTCCAAATTTAGATACCATGGTTATTTATCGATTAGATAGATTTGGTCGCGGCGGTCACCATAGACCATTCAATGACTTGGGTTATCCGGGTGTGCGAATTATGGAAACCAACGAGAATTACAATCGTCAACACCAAGACATTCGCAGTGAAAACGGTATCGATTATGGGGATACTATCGAAGGGGTTAACTTTGAGTATGCGGCAAAGCTGACTGCGCTTAACGCAGTATCGCTTGCTGGTATGGCATGGGCTCCCGCCCCTCCTGCGAAAGTAGAGATTAATGGCGCTGTCAAACCAAGCACCACCTTAAATTGGCAAGCGCTAGATCCTAAACAAAATCCACAACTTAAAGGCTATAAAATCTATTGGCGTTACACAGATGCACCGCAATGGCAGTTCAGTCGTTTTGTGGGCAATGTGAATAGCTACACGTTAGACAATATAGTGATCGACAACTACTTCTTTGGTGTGGCCAGTGTGAGTCAAGATGGCGCAGAAAGCCCCGTTGTATTTCCAGGTGCCGCAGGGGCGTTTGGCGAATAAATGGGTACGTAATAGCTCTCTTACAACGTAGGTGCCTTAGGCGCCTGCGTTATGCATAAGACACTGGTAGCGTATTATCTGAGCTACCAAACATGTTTAATCGGTCCAGCTATCTAATCGAAAACATACCTAACCCAGCAACATACTTATCTCGGTAAATATAACTCCCTCAACAGTTTACTTATACTTTTCTCCACATATCTCCTTGTCCAGTTGTCCAGTTGGCCCCTTGTCATAGTAGAAATAGGCTACATTGAAAATTCGCCGTAAAATAGCGCTAGCGTACTCGTCATTTCTTGGTCTTTTGTGTTTTGCGTTTGGCCTCGTCTACCTTGCTCTCGCTACTTTAATTACTAAGCATTCCAGGTAGTTCAAATTTTTTGAATGAACATCTCAAATCATTCTAATTTCATTTCTTTTATAGGCGAGGTACATTTACCCCATCGCCGCAGCTTAATAGTTAATAAGACTAAAATGCATGGCAGATTGATAAGATTGAACACTATTAACATCAAATATTTTGAGGAAGCATCATGAAAAGCACATTTTTGAACAAATTACTCTCATCTCAAGCGGGCTTGTCAGCACTAGCACTGAGAATTCCAGTAGGCATTATTTTTATTGCTCATGGGGCCCAGAAGTTATTCGGAGCCTTTGGCGGGTATGGCCTTGAAGGCACCGGCCAATGGATGGCATCTATTGGCTTAGAGCCTGGCTACACACTTGCCTTTTTAGCTGGTAGTGCCGAGTTCTTTGGCGGCATAGCGTTACTTGTTGGTTTGTTAACACGCCCCGCGGCAGTGGTTCTCGCTATTACTATGCTAGTCGCTATTTTTAGCGTGCACATTAGCAATGGGTTATTTATGGCAAATAACGGTTATGAATACGCCTTAGCCTTACTGGCTGCATCTGTGTCCTTGATGTTTTCTGGCGCAGGTAAATCATCAATTGATTCCGCTATAGCCGCGCGTAGTGAGCAATAGCGGCGCTTTTTTCCATAACACTTTTTCCACGACTTTTTCCCCAACGACGCTTATTTTCGAAGGAACTTATCCTGGATAAAACATCGGTTCGATGGGGCTTACTTTTGATACAAGTTACTTTTGATTAAACACTGACGGAGGACACCATGATTGATATCCGATTAGCAGCAGATCGCGGACATGCAAACTTTGGATGGTTAGATAGCAAGCATACCTTCTCGTTTGGCTCATATCACGATCCAAAGTATATGGGTTACTCGGCACTTCGCGTGATCAACGATGATGAAATAGAGCCAGGTGCAGGCTTTGGTACTCACGGGCACAAAGATATGGAGATCATTAGCTTTGTGACCCAAGGCGTGATTGCCCATAAAGACAGTATGGGCAATGTGATTAACATGCCTGCTGGTGAGTTTCAGCTGATGTCTGCCGGTACTGGCGTGACACACAGTGAATACAATGCCTCACAAAGTGAGCCGTTGCATTTATTGCAGATTTGGATAGTACCTAACAGTAAAGGAGGCACGCCGAGCTACCAGCAAAAAAATTTCGGCGAGCACCAAGGGCTTACCCAAATTGTGACCCCGACAGGTGAAAATGGCACCTTGGCAATCAAACAAGATGCTCGATTAAATCAGGTACGGTTAGCGCCTGGAACCAGCATACGTGTTGACATCGATAAGCAGCGACATATTTATCTACACCTAGTTGACGGCACACTTGAAGTTAATCAGCAGCGTTTGCACCCTGGGGATGGGGCACAAGTAACTCAACTGGACACGCTGCTATTAGCAAACAATAGCAAGGTTCCAAGTGTGGCTTTAATGTTTGACCTTCCTTGATGAAGATAAAGTACAATTAAGCCAACCTAGCTGCCTTGATCCGCTTCAAGGCAGCTTATTTTGTTTTATGGAGAAAATATGCGCCACGCAGTGACCCTTGACGCACTTAGAGTACTCGAGGCTATTCATAACAAAGGCAGTTTTGCAGCTGCTGCTGAAACACTATTCAAAGTACCCTCGGCACTGACCTACACCGTCAGCAAGTTAGAGAATGATTTGGGTGTCGCACTATTTGACCGAAAAGGGCAAAGAGCCATATTAACACCAGCGGGAAAACTCGTACTCGACGAAGGCATTGAAATACTCAGGGCTGCGAGTGATCTTGAAGAACGTGTTCAACAGTTAGAGTCTGGTTGGGAATCAAAATTGGTGATCGCCAAAGACACTATCATTAGTGAGGCGCCACTGATTGAATTGATTTCACAATTTTGTTCATTAGATAAACACGTCGAAATTACAGTTATCGAAGAAGCGTTAGGCGGTGGCTGGGACGCGCTGCAATCAAATCGTGCCGATATCGCATTGGGGGTGACAGGTGAATTACCCAAGGGCCAATACGACGTTGCCCTTTTAGGTGAATTAGAATTTGTATTTGCAGTGAGTGCTGACCATCCACTGGCGGATTTTATCGGATTAATTGAGGGGCAGCACATCCGTCAATATCCGTATATTGTTGTGGCAGATAGCTCTCGTACATTACCTGGGCGCACCAGCGGCTTGTTTGACAACAAGCAATTAATCCGCGTGAGCAGTATGTATAGTAAAGCGCATGCCCAAGCAGCTGGGATTGGGGTGGGTTTTTTACCTATTCATATTGCCAAACCGTTTCTAGATGACGGCAGCTTAGTGGCCAAAGCAACCTCTTTACCTAGACCGCCTATTTCAATTTATTTTGCCAAGGAAAAATCAACCTCAGGTAAGGCCGCCCAGTGGTTCTGGCAAAGGTTGAACCAACATGATTGGCTCAACCCTCAATAAAACGCTTAGGCTAGCAGCGGCGCCAATTATTAGCTACTAGCAGAGTGCAAGCAACGAGCAGCTTGGCTGCTCGCTTCTCGTCATTTACCCAGCATAACGGCCTAAACCTTATAGTTTCACCATCAATTTGCCGTTATTTTGGCCAGTTAATAACATATTCAACCCATCGACCGCTGATGCTAAGCCATCGAGTACATGTGCTCGGTGTTTAATTTGTCCTTTCATCACATAGGGCGTTAACTTCGCCAATAACTCAGGCACTTGGGCATAATGGTCAGGCATAGTGAAACCTTGAATACTCAAACGCTTCTTAATAATTGGGATCCAATTTGGCCCTGGGCTAGGCTCACTGGTCGCGTAATCAGAAATCATGCCGCATACCGCGATACGACCATGGGCATTCATGTGTTCGAAAATATGCTGCTGTATCGCCCCACCTGTGTTTTCAAAAAAGATATCAACACCTTTAGGTGCAAGCTCTGTCAATTTGGCGTTTATATCATCTGATTTATAGTTTATTGCACCGTCAAAGCCCAGCTCGTTAACTAACCATTGGCACTTCTCATCAGAGCCTGCCACACCGATTACGCTAAGTCCGTCTGCTTTTGCTAGCTGCCCAACAATGGAACCAACCGAACCTGCAGCACCGCTGACAACAATCGTTTCCCCCTCTTTCGGTTTAGCCACGCCATACAAGCCTTGGGTGGCGGTCAACCCAGGTAAAGCAAAAACAGATAGAGCTTGCTCTTCACCGACACCAGCCGGTAATTTATTTAAACCTTGACCTGTGCTGACGAAATACTCCGTCCAGCCGGTCATTCCCATTACCTTTTCGCCCACGGTAAAATCAGGATGGTTACTTTCAATGACTTCGCCAATACCTGAGGAACGCATAACATCGCCTAGGGCCACAGGTGGAATATAGCTTTTTGTATCTGAGCTCATCCAACCAATCATCGCAGGATCGAGAGACATGTAAGTTTGTTTTACTAAGATTTCTCCAGGGCCGGGGCTTGGCATGGCTTTTTCAACCACTTCAAACGTTGATGCTGGAATAGGGCCAGGCTCGGGGCGTTGAATAAGATTAACAGCAGTATAGGTTGACATAATTTATCTCCAATTTAATACATTTAGACATATTCACTGCTTTAGCAGCGTTAAATATATTATTAGGCATTATTTTGTTAATATAACCCCCATAAACGACCAATCTTTATTGCCTTAAAGACAACAATAGAAATAATCTAGCTTATCGAGGATCTATGGATCAACTCAGAGCCATTCGCTACTTCTGCAAAGTGGTTGAGACCGGCAACTTTACCCAAGCCGCCAAAGCGTTTCACGTTCCTGCCTCTTCGCTGTCTCGCCGAGTGGCTGATTTAGAGAAAAGTCTTGGGGCCACCTTGCTGAAACGTTCGACTAGAGTAGTAAAATTGACAGAAATTGGACGTACCTATTACGCACAGGTCAATGACATTCTTCGACAACTCGAGCTCAGCAACGATACCGTGCGTAGTTATCAAACTGTGCCCACAGGACAACTTCGAATAAGCGCCATGGTAGAATTTGGGGAGCCAATATTGTTCCCCTTATTAGAAGAGTTTTCACAGCGCTATCCGCAAATTGTGCTTGATGTTCGTCTTAGTGATGAACTGTCGGCATTAACCCGAGATGAAGTCGATATTGCGATACGTGGTGGCTATGCACCGAACGAACGAGTCGTTGCGATTAAACTGATGGAAAACCAATTCGTGGCCGTAGCGAGTCAACAGTACTTAACGCAATTCGGCACCCCAACTTGCCCTTGGGAGCTTAAAAATCATAAAGGACTGTACTACCGCACGCCGAACGGCCCATTGCGCTGGGTAAGTGAAATAAATGGTCAATGGCAAGATGTATCCGCACCGCCAATCGCTGTTTCAAATAATGGTAAATGGCTTTTAGGAAAGGTATTAGCGGGCCAAGGCATCATGATGGCCCCAAAATGGCTGCTTAACGAATATCTAGATGCTGAAGAGTTGCAAGAATTAACACTGACCCCGACTGTAAACATTACCTCGAGCAGTGATTTTGGTATTTATCTTTTGTATCAAAAACAGCGATATTTGGTGCCTAAAGTGAAGGCCGCTGTGGATTTTTTAGTCGCACGCATCAAGCAAATACATGCCTGAGTAGGTCTGTCGAAACGTGCCGCAGTTTAGTTGCCAATAGCTAACAAATTTTTTAATAATAAGTCGTCATTGTAGTAAGGCGCACTGCGCATGGTGACTAAATCACGTTGTACAACGTTAATCCCCATTTCACGTAAACGCTCAAATGGTATGCCCCCTGCGTAATATTTTTCATTTACATCAAGCAAAATAGTACTGATGTATTGTGATGGCTTCAGTGGTTGCTCTGTATGCTTACGTAAATAGCTTAATAGAGTCAAAATGCAATCTTCTAACGTCATGCCCAGCTGTTCAGGATCGTGACCGAGATTAGGAATATACACCTTAGGGTTAGGGTTGTTGGCCACGGCTTCTCCCACTCCAACAGGCAAGAGATTGGCTAGAATACTGGTAAAAAAGCTGCCTGGGGGGAAGCAAATCAGATCGGCTTGTTCAATATATTGGCGATTTTTCTTTAATAAATAGCAGTCGACTGGTTCGGGGTTTTCCTCGCTCTCACACAAGTAAAGTTTGGTGATTGCACTGCGCAGCGCTGGCGTCTCTTTTGCTGTTAATAAGTGTTGCCCGACGACTGTGCTACCGTCGTTTAAATCTGCCGCTATGTTTAAATTACTTTCGACAATAGGCCTTACTGTACCGCGGATATCTAGCATTTGATGAAAAAAATCAATGCCACACTGCAGCCTTTCATCGCCAACACAGTAAGAATCGACAAACAGCAAATTACCAATACTCGCGCCTTTTAAATCAAACTCTTGGGGCAAACACTGAAGCACACGGGCGATTTTTTGACAAAAAAGTTGGCGCTTATTGGCTTGTAATGAAGATACGAGAGGGTCTTTTCCTTCAGCCATTAATTTTAAATGTGAACGTAGTGCTTGCTGAGATGCGCTTGAAGAAAGTCGATACCCCAACAGCCGAGAGACAACGTCTTGCTCTCGTGTTCCGTTGTGACTAAGGGCAAGTAAGCGATTTCTTAAGTCCCCTACTCCGGGTAACGTAAAGTGTCGCCGAATAGTTGCTGAACTACCACCTGAATCAAACGGCGTTACAAGATGCACTGAATTATGTGTTGTCGCACTTAATGGCCGACAAAAACCGCGCAATGCGCTGCCACCACTAAAAAACAACAATTTTTTACCTTGATGCGCAAGATATTGCTGAGCTTTCAAGGGAGTAACCCGAGATACGGATTTGACTTGCTGAGTCTGCTTAACACGCATAAAGAGATGCATTCATATGAGGAGGCTAACCCTGAGAATATTGCTATTATTATGTATAATAGATTACACCTTCAGATAGAAAAGCCAAGGGAGAAAACGATTTAGTAAAAACGCGGCTTCTATCGGTACCGCTTCGTCAACCTCTCACCAAGTAAAACTAGCGTGTCACTTGGTAAATTTAACTAAAGTAAAATGCGGATTTGCTTTCAAGGCTTGCATTGAATGAATTAAATTAAGTGTAATGCTTAGCTCGCCATCGGCGGTATCAAGCACGATACATTCTTCTTTATGCTCATTATATACAGTGTCCTTTGCTACCCCTTCAACCTTATTGCTATTGTCTAGCGTTAAAGCGATAGGCATTTTATACAAACAAGCTATCTCAATGTAATCTTGCTCAGCACACTTCATTCGTCACCTCCTAGCGGGTTTACATTAAAACCAATTCCATTAAATCATTGTTCTTTCAGAATTCATCCGGCGCGTTTTGAACAAGGCGTCGGTGTGCAGTAATGGTTGTTCCCTTTCAAATACCGAGAACGCAGTGCAAAACCCGCTGGGGAATTCCCTTCGGGCGAATTTTAAAAGATCTCACTCTGTGTTGCTCAAACTCGAAAGAGCACAGGTTAGTTTTTAATAAAGGGCTATCGTTTAAGCGCCTTGATTAAGTCCTTTTAAATCTTCGCCCAGTGGTTAATTAATTAATGCAATTTGGTAAAATTTAACGTTAAAAAAATAGCCCACAATGTGAGCTATTATAAACTTTCGATCAGCGATTGCCTTAGCGCGGAGGAAACATGCCACCCGGCCCGCCTGGGGGCATCATACCTTTCATATTACGCATCATTTTTTTCATGCCGCCGCCGGACATTTTTTTCATCATTTTTTGCATCTGCGTAAACTGCTTTAATAAGCGGTTTACGTCTTGAATTTGCGTGCCTGAGCCCATTGCAATTCTTCGCTTGCGTGAGCCTTTTATGGTGTCAGGTTTTGCGCGCTCAAGTGGCGTCATAGAATTGATGATTGCTTCCATTTGGTTAAACGACTTGTCATTGGCTTTGTCTTTTACCTGAGCAGTCATGTTCCCCATGCCGGGCAGTTTGTCCATCATAGACATCATACCGCCCATGTTACGCATTTGTTCTAACTGCTCTTTGAAGTCTTGCAGATCAAAACCTTTGCCTTTTTGTACCTTCTTGGCAAGGCGTTGCGCTTTGTTTTTATCAACTTTACGCTCGACTTCCTCGATTAAACTAAGCACATCTCCCATACCAAGTATGCGCGAAGCTACTCGCTCTGGATGGAACGGCTCAAGGGCGTCGACTTTCTCTCCCATCCCCAGAAATTTAATCGGTTTGCCCGTAATATGACGAACAGACAGCGCTGCACCACCGCGAGCATCACCGTCGGTTTTGGTTAAAATAACCCCGGTCAGTGGCAATGCTTCGTTAAATGCTTTGGCTGTATTGGCCGCATCTTGTCCTGTCATGGCATCTACCACAAACAGCGTTTCTATTGGCTTGATAGCTTGATGAAGGTCTTTAATTTCTCCCATCATCTCAGCGTCAATGTGTAAACGGCCGGCGGTATCAACAAGCAACACATCAAAGAATTTTTTCTTTGCGTGCTCAACAGCATCGTTAACGATATCAATTGGCTTTTGTTCAATCGTAGACGGGAAACATTCCACTCCGATTTCTGTCGCAAGGGTTTCAAGTTGCTTAATCGCTGCAGGACGATAGATATCAGCACTGACCACAAGGACTTTTTTCTTTTCGCGTTCGGTTAAATACCGCGCCAATTTACCGACACTGGTGGTTTTACCTGCACCTTGTAAACCAGCCATTAGAACAACAGCTGGCGGCTGGGCAGCTAAATCTAATCCTTCATTGGCCTGCCCCATGACAGATTCCAATTCCGCTTGCACGATTTTGATAAACACTTGGCCCGGATTTAGGCTTTTCGAAACCTCGGTGCCTACCGCACGCACTTTCACCTGCTCAATAAAACTCTTTACTACAGGCAAGGCGACATCGGCTTCAAGTAGCGCCATGCGAACTTCACGCAAGGTGTCTTTGATGTTGTCATCAGTTAATCGGCCGCGGCCGCTAATGTCTTTGAGCGTTTTGCCTAAGCGTTCTGTTAAATTTTCAAACATAGCAAATGGGTACAATATTAATTTCAGATAGACTAATGATACCTAAATTCCACGCAGATAAGAACCAATGCAGTACAACAAATAAAGTTAATGAGAATTATTGTTAAATACTAGGTATGACAAGGCATAATGGTTATACTCCGACGTCTTGAAGCATTTAACGTGCGCGTTTTTGCCCTTCGGCTTCGCTCGTAAAATCGCTCAACATCAATACCAAAATCGAGGTTAGATCATGTTGTTAGGCTTAATCTGCTTTTGCCTATATGCTGGCGCTGCTGGCGTTATATTATTGAAGTTTTTTGACCATAAAGGTCCTAATCTAAAGCTGTCTTACGTATTCGCGATGCTTGCTTTAGCAGGTCATGCTTGGCTATTGAATAACGATATTTTTGTCGGCCTTGGCGAAAACCTAAGCATGCTTAATGTTGCCTCACTCGTTGCTTGGCTTATCAGTTTAACTATGTTGCTGGCGGCCTTCACCATGCCCAATACGATATTGCTGCCTGTGGTGTATTCCTTTACTGGGGTTATCATTCTGCTGGATCTGTTTATCCCTGATGCTCATATTATGCACATTGGCTTGCGCCCAGAACTAATGATACACATAGGCTTAGCCTTATTTGCCTATGCGTGCTTAGGCATAGCTTTGTTATACGCGTTACAATTGGCGTATATCAATATGCGCTTAAAAGAAAAAAAGGCTTCTTTACTTCATTCTTCTTTACCTCCTTTAATGATGGTCGAAGGTATTCTGTTTAAACTCCTAACCGTTGGCACAATCTTACTAACGCTCTCGCTAATAAGCGGGTTTGTATTTTTAGAAAACATGTTTGCTCAAGGGCAAGCCCACAAGACTATTTTATCTATATTGGCTTGGCTGGTGTTTTCTATTGAGCTATTTGGGCATTTTAAGTTTGGTTGGCGTGGTAAGCCTATTATTTTCGCTACTATTGCAGGCTCATTATTATTAAGTTTGGCCTATTTTGGCAGCCGTTTTGTCAAAGAAATAATTTTGAGCTGAGCCTGTTTTTAGCCTTTATCTATAGTAAAATAAGCCAACTTTGCTTGAAACGTGGGGAATTTGCCCTTAAAGTTTCGCTTTAACAACCTTTAGGGAATCCTTAGTTGGACGATATATCAACAGGTAGTCTATTTATTCTACTTGGTATTTTAGTATTACTTTCCGCTTATTTTTCTAGCTCCGAAACCAGTATGATGTCGATCAATCGATATCGACTTAAGCACCTGGGTAACGAAGGCAACAAAGGGGCGTTGCGCGTCCAGACATTGCTTGAGCGACCTGACAGGCTAATTGGTTTAATTCTTATTGGTAATAATCTGGTTAACATTGCCGCATCTGCCGTAGCGACGGTTTTGGGCTTGCGCTTGTACGGTGACATGGGGATCGCAATCGCCACAGTGGTTTTAACCTTGGTTATTCTTATTTTTTCTGAAGTTACCCCTAAAACAGTTGCTGCGCTCTACCCTGAAAAAGTCTCTTTCCCTGCATCATTTTTTCTTTTACCCATGCTCAAGGTGCTATATCCATTAGTATTTTTAGTTAACGGGATCACCAACTTTATTCTTAAATTATTGCGGATCAGCACAGATGACAGCGACAGTGGTAGCCTCAGTAGAGAAGAGTTGCGTACCGTTGTACATGAAGCGGGGGCGATGATCCCCAAAAAGCACCAAGATATGTTAGTCGGTATTCTAGACCTAGAAAAAGTCACTGCCGAGGACATCATGGTACCCCGCAATGAAATTGTGGCGATTGATATCAACCATGAATGGAAAGACATACAGAAACAACTAATAAACTCACAACACACTCGGGTTTTACTATACCGTGACAGCATTGATGATGCAGTTGGATTCGTCCATGTGCGTGATGCCCTGCGCTTGTTGTCTAAAGATGAATTTACTAAATCCAGTCTGTTGCGAGCCGTTCGAGAAATATACTTCACCCCCGAGTCGACACCGTTACATACCTTGATGTACAAGTTTCAAGCCGTGAAAGAGCGAATCGGTTTAGTTGTAGATGAGTATGGTGATATTCAAGGCTTAGTGACACTAGAGGATATTCTTGAAGAAATTATTGGTGATTTCACCACCAGTATGGTGCCTGATCACAGTAAAGAAGCTGATACCCAACAAGATGGCAGTGTTTTAGTTGACGGTAGTGCAAACGTGAGAGAACTGAACAAAGAAATGGATTGGCATTTCCCTACTGAGGGACCAAAAACCCTCAATGGTATCATTCTAGAATATTTAGAAGATATTCCAGAAGCCAATATCAGTTTGCGCTTAGCCGGTTACCCACTTGAAATCATTGAAATGAAAGATAATGTGGTAAAAACCGTGCGTATCATGCCGCAGTTCTATTTGGCTCAAGATAATAATAAAGCTGATTAGAGCTGATTAAAAATGTGTTACTCAGGATTTTGGCAGAGAATTATTTGCCAGTCTATTTTGGCGAATTTTTTCTTTAGCTAACTCTACTTTTGCGTTCAGGTTTGTCAGGCGATCATAAATACTCTGAAGCTCAGTGTCGTGAGTCAGTTGCGCGTTTGATACGTGATGTTCTAGTACCTGCTTTAAATACGCAGGTAAATTTTTGCCTGGCATGAATCTAACCTCTCTAACGAGTTATCGGTTCTCATACTCAAAACTATAGTGGAAGTTTATCCCTTAACTTCATGATGGGTGATAAATGTCCAGCACCGTCCCTGAGTGTGTAGCTGGTTGATAATCAAGCAACACTATACTCGATGTATCAAAAAATAACGAATGTTGCTCTTTGGTTATTTCATCTAGGAAGTAACTAACAAAGGGCATATGACTGACAATCAACAATGAATCAGAGACTTTCTTTACCTCTAGTAAGTAATCAACATAGTCATGCGTCAGCCAGATATTGCCATCAGGTGTTATATCGTCTGATACGGCGTGATGATGAACATCCACATTTTCGCTAACGGCGTCTAATGTTTGCTGCGCCCGAACATAAGGGCTAACCAAGCTCATCTCAATGCCGTCTGAATAGCGCTGGTTTAACCACTGCCCTGCTACCATAGCTTGTTGTTGGCCAAACTTCGTTAACTCACGAGAACGGTCGTCATCTTGTACTGGTTCTGCGTCGCCGTGGCGCATGATCATAATCTGCATAAATTACTGCTGAATAGTTAACAAACTTTGTTACGCTTAATATAACAAATAAATGTTTGAAAATCCGAGAGTTGAGTGTTTTTTAAGTTATGCTATTTAAGCGCAATATATGACAACAGGATCTAATATTTTGCTTACTCATCATCTCGACAATCGTCACTACCTGTATTCTCAACTTGAGAATGGGTTGAAGGTGATCCTTGTCGAAGATCAAACCAGCGAAACCTGTTCTGTGGCGGCGACCATAGGCAATGGGCATTTTAGTGATCCTGCTGATTGCCTCGGCTTAAGTCACCTTTTGGAGCACGTGCTGTTCCAAGGGAATAAGAAATATAAGACAGTTGATGCGTTTGATACGTTTCTCTCTTTGCATGGTGGTACGGTAAATGCTGCCACGGGCTCAGAATACAGCCACTACTATTTTTCTGTAAATAATGAAAATCTTTCGACTGCGCTTGATCATTTCAGCCATTTATTAACCCAACCATTATTTGAAATTGAGTCCATTAAAAAAGAAATTAGCGCTATTGACGCTGAATTTTCATTAAAAATAAATGACGATTTACGTAGACTGTATGAAGTCCATAAAGAAACATCAAACCCTGAACACCCCTTTAGTCAATTTTCCGTCGGTAATGCCAGCACGTTAAACACGTTGAGTCTTAAAGAAGTTCAACAGCGTTTGTTTGCTTTGCATCAAAATCAATACGTTAGCCACAATATGACGTTGTGCATCATCAGCCCCTTTGACACGCAAACCTGCTTAGAGCTTGTTAAGGCGCATTTTGGGTCTTTTGCAAACAGGCAAGCTCCCCATGCGGCCCCACTCCCAGCGCTTTATTTAGATGAGCAGTTGGGGATCAGAATTGATATTGCACCACTGAAATCAGCACGAAGGCTTATCGTGACCTTCGCTTTGCCCTCTATGCAACATCTTTATCGAACCAAACCACTTTGCATTATTAGTGAGTTGTTAGCAGATGAAGGTCCTGACGGTTTGCTTGGGCATTTTAAAGCAAAGGGTTTTGCGACAAATATTAGTGTAGGTGGGGGTATTGAAGGCAGTAACTTTCGAGATTTCAACGTCAACTTACAGTTAACCGAAGCAGGTTTAGCCAATATTGACCTTATGCTGGAAACGATATTTCAATATATTGAACATATAAAGCAGCACAATAAAATTCGCTACTTCGATGAAAAAAGCACACTGCTCTCCCAAATTTGGCAATTTGCTGACGCCATAAAGCCCACTGACGAAGCAATCAGCTTATCGAGTAGCATCTTTATTTATCCACCAGAGCACCTCATTGCGTCAGAATATATTCTGGATAAGCCGAATCCTGCTGTTGTCGACGAAGTGCTAAATTTTTTCACCCCGGAGAATATGCGGGTCAAAGTGGTTTCACCAAACCCTAAAACAACTTTTGTTAGTCGGTGGTACCAGACCCCATATAACGTTTCCGCGATTCCATCGAGCTTAATGCAAAAACTGCAAAACGCCTCGTGTAACCCATTATTAAAATTACCCGAGAAAAATCCGTTTCTTAGTCGTAACCATTCGCGGATAGCAACAGATGCACAATTTATTATTCCGCAACAAACATTTGACACAGCAGATTTTAATGTGTGGTTCGGACAAGATAACCAATTTGAGTTACCTAGAGGAGATTGCTACGTTTCATTTGATTGCCAAGCCGCCACGTTAGGCGTAGAGGCTGCGGCCACAAAGAAATTATGGATAGCCCTTTTAAATAACCATTTTCAGCAACGTTATTATCAGGCCAATGTTGCTGGGTTAAATTATCACTTGTATTCGCATCAATGTGGTTTTTCCCTTCATACAAGTGGCTTTAGCGCCAATCAATTAATGTTTGCACATGAACTGACTGAGCAGATTCACACGTTCGAAGACTTCAATAAGCACTTCGAGCAAGTGAAGCATCAGCAGTTGCAAAGTCTGCACAATAACCTGCTTAATAAGCCAATCAACCGCTTATTTACCAGATTATCTGCACTGATGCAGCAAAATACCCACACGCCTCTGAGCATGGTTAACGCGATAGAAAAAGCCAGCATAGAACAGGTCTATGAGGTGAAAAGCCAAATGCTGAATAATAGGTATATTGAATCTTTAATCTTTGGTAACTGGCACAAAACAGAGGCTGAACAGTTTTCATCTAGTTTATACAAGCAACATCAAAAGTTTACAGGGCATGGGAAATTATCGCGCAGTGTGTTTGATTTATCTCAGCAGCGCTCGCTATTACATTCACTGCCCTGTAATCACCCAGATGCGGCGGTCGTCATTTATTACCAATCACCTAACGCAAAGCGGCGCGACACCTTATTGACCATTTTATTAGAGCAGCTTGTGTCACCTGTGTTCTTTAATTTTGCTCGCCAGCAAGCACAGTTGGGTTATCTGGTAGGTAGTGGTTATGTTCCCTTTAATCAACATCCTGGTATGGCTTTTTACGTTCAGTCACCACAGTATTCCGCCGAGTACTTAATCAAAACAATCCGCGATTTTCTGCAAAAATTCACCGTTGATTTACAGCAATATCAAAAAAATTGGAATGATATAAAACAAGGTGTAATGAAACAATTGTGTCAAAACGATGCGAATTTAAGTATGAAAAGCCAACGTCTGTGGTCTGCATTAGGTAATCGAGATTATGCATTTTCTCAGAATAAAGATACTGCCAACGAGTTAACCAATATTGAGTTTTCTGACTTGATGACATTCGTCAAAGGGTTAGTCATCGGAAAAAATACTGGTGAATTAATATTGTATAGTGATCCCAATCATAAAATATCGGCAAGCGAGTTATCCGTAGCCCAGGTGACAGATGTTTCGGAGTTCAAAAAACATACGCCTTTGGTAGAATAAACCATTAAGATTCAGCCGATAGACCGAACAAAACACTGGTTGAGGTAAAATCTGTGTATTAGCGTTAAAAAGTAACGATTAAAACTTGTTAAGGCCCCGTATTTTAGGCATATTTAGCCTAATGGATGCAATGGATTGGTTCCTAAATATTAATAATTACAAAGCAGAAAAACTGCTGACAGGTGTTAATTGCATACTTTAACTATTCAATCCTTCTTTTGCTGTGTGTGGCTTATAAGCACTACTTTGGGCTTTTTAAATACAGCGCACGCCCAATCCTTTTCTTTTGATAATCTCACCAAAGCCGATGGCTTAACTCAAAATACGATTACCGATATTATCGAAGATAAACGCGGATTCATGTGGTTTGCGACCGCAAATGGATTAAGTCGTTTTGATGGTTATGAATTCGTTAACTACCAACATAACCCCAATGATATAACTTCTTTACCTCATGACTTTATTAGGACATTACAGATTGATCAGGAAGGAGCGTTGTGGGTCGGGACTCAGAACGGTTTAGCTCGGTATAACCCACTGAATGATAATTTTACCCGCTACAATCAGCACAATAGTAGTTTAAATAACAATATTATTAACGCATTGAGTCTTTCTCAATCAGGCCGCTTACTAGTGGCAAATGAGTCCAACTTATATCTTTATTCCAAACGGACAAATGACTTTACCCCCGTTGAAATTTCGTCGGGCCGTCTGCCACCTGAAATTAAGTCCATACTTGCTGGAGAGGCCTACACGCTAATTGGCACATATGGTCATGGTATATTTCTCTTAGAAAACGACAGCCAAACACTATACGATCTTAAGACTGCTAACCCGCTTAATATAACCGTACCAGGGGAATACTTATTCGACGTTAAACATATTGGTGACATTTATTGGTTTGCAACAGAATTAGGTGCTTTCGCATGGGATCAAGCGACCAATACACTGAATCATTTCAGCACAGAAAGTACTCCTAACCTTCTTGGAAACGAAGTGCGGAATATCCAGCCAGGGCATGACGGCTCGGTATGGCTCGGAACATCAGCTGGGTTGACTATAGTGAATGAGACGCTAGACGTAACTAAGCATGTGCCTCTGGATAGCGGATTAAATAATCAGGCTACTCAATCTGATGCTGGAATATTTCTACTCAGCATGTTCCGTGACAGCAATAACACTATATGGCTAGGCTCTCACACCGCTGGAGTTTACCGATACAACCAAGACTCTGCTCTTTTTAAACATTATGTTGCTAACCAAGCCGTTGAGAATACCTTGGCTGGAAATGTGGTCTGGTCAATCAAACAAGACAGCAATAACATAATTTGGCTTGCCAGCCAGTCTGGAGGTATATCTGAATTTTCTCCCCAAAAAGAGCAATTTACTTCCTGGCTTAAAGGATTTGAACACAGCATTTGGGATATGACTATTGACGAAAAAGACCGTCTTTGGCTGGCCACAAGCGGTGGAATTTATATATACGAAAAAGATAATAGTCGAGAGTTAAAACTATTAAAAGTGTTATCTCCAGGTAACTTCTATTACAGAGTTTTATATTCTGAAAATAAAATTTGGCTTAAATCACAAGATAATAATTTGCGATGGATTGACACAAAAGATTTTAGTGAACACTCCATTCAACTTCGAAGCACTGGGTTTAAAACGCTAGATCCTATATTTATCGACAGCGATGAAAGACTTTGGTTAAGAGGAAATAACGAACTTCTGATATTTGACTTGGTCTCTCAGAAACTTACGAAATTATCAAGCGACCCCTTATTAACTAGCAATAATTTTAGCTCTGTCGTTGAAACAGCAGAAGAGTTTTGGCTAGCATCACTTGAATTCGGTCTCATCGTTTTAGACAAGCAAACCTTTCAAATAACCCAGAAAATCAATGTAAATACGGGGTTATTTGACAACCAAATTGTTAAAGCGCTAAGAGTGGACGACAGCATATGGTTAACGACCATGGCCGGAGGCATCGAAGAAGTCTCTATTTCATCTAAACAGGTTGTTCAACAAATCACTCCAGAGCGACTAGATTTCAATGATTTCAATGAAGGCGCAGGACTAGTTACCCTTGATAGAAAAATACTTTTTGGTGGCTCTCAAGGGTTTAATTTATTTGATCATGAACAAGTATCCCAGAATAAAAAATCATTTGCCGATCCAATAGATGATAGTTTACTGACGCCGCCAATCATTACCCACTTAGGGTTATTCAATAGGAGGGTCACAGTTCACAGTGTAGGCACTCCCCTTAATAAACCTATTTACCTTACTAATGAACTTACCTTACCAAACAGCTCTAATCACGTGAGTTTAACGTTTGGTCAACTCAACCCGTTAAACGCTAATGGCTATTCGTATCGTTACAAATTAAAAGGTTATTCTGATAAGTGGCTAGATGCGGATAAACGTACTCGAGAAGCAACCTTTACTAACTTAGATTTTGGCCAATATCAGTTTGAAGTGCAAAGTCGCTATAATCTGAATCCTTGGTCAGATTCTCAATCGTTAACCATCAATATTGAGCCTCCTTTGTGGCTTCATCGCAATGCCTTGGTTCTATATTGCATTTTAGCCTTGTTCATAGCCTTAAGCATTGTTAAGCAATATCGCTCTAAGCGTATCGCCCGCTTGGCCATCACCGAAAGTGAAGAGCGCTTGAAGTTGACCCTTTGGAGTAGTGGTGACGAGCTTTGGGATTGGGATATATACCAAGGGCAAGTCTTTCGTTCAAATACTTGGGGCATTATGGACTTCCCCCAAGATGACATTCGGGTTAACAGCGCGTATCAAGCCAACATTCACCAAAATGACATTAAGCGAGTGCAGGATGCGCTAAATGAGCATCTGCAAGATAAAACTGAACATTTTGAAGTAACTTATCGCGCCAGCACCTTTAAAGGTGAATGGCTGTGGGTACTTGATCGCGGCAAGGTCGTTAGTCGAGACAGTAACAATCAACCCATTCGGATGACAGGTACGTTCAAAAATATCAGTCACTTAAAAGTAGCAGAAGAGCAATTAAAACTGTTTAAGCGTTCTATTGAGACAATTTCTGACGGCGTGTTTATTGCGGATACCAGCTTTAGATATATTTCGGTGAACAAAGCATATTGCAAATACACAGGTGAAACCCGTGATCAAGCTCTTGCCAGCTACCTGACGTTCCACCAATACCCAGGGGCATTTACCGAAGAGGTGAAAAAGTCACTTCGCCAAAAAGGTAACTGGAACGGAGAAGTAGAATCTAGACGTATCAATGGTGAAAAGTACGAGATGGAATTGAACATTGATGCAATCAACGACGAAGATGGCAGAATCAGTCATTATGTAGGGGTGTTTTCCGATATTACTCCACGTAAAAGCACCGAGAAAGAATTGCTTAAGTTGGCCAATACCGACCCGTTAACTGACCTACCCAACCGTTCATTTTTTCAAGCTAGCCACAATAATATTGTTCGCCGCGGAACGCAGCACGCACTCATTTGCTTGGATATGGATAATTTTAAGAAAATCAATGATTCACTGGGGCATCAAACCGGTGACTTATTGATTAAACAAATAGCGCGGCGATTGCAAAAATTGGCCGGTAAAAGCGCCACCTGTTATCGCCTCGGCGGGGACGAGTTCAGTATATTACTCGACAAAGACACAGATGTTCACAACGTCACTCACTTTTCACAATCTATTTTGGATGATTTAGCCCGCCCATTCTTAATTAACCATCAAGAGTTTGTACTAGGCGCCAGCATTGGTATCGCGTTTTTTCCAGAAGATGGTAGCTCACCGCAAGAATTACTTAAGAACGCAGACACGGCGATGTACTTTGCCAAAAACGCTGGAGGGAATAAATATCAATTCTTCAGTGGTGAAATGAACCAAAATGCGGTGCGTCAATTACAAATAGAAAACCTAATTCGTCACGGCTTAAAAGAAGACCTGTTCAACGTTTACTATCAACCTAAAATTGATATTGCTACTGGTAAGTTACTCAGTATGGAAGCACTGGTGCGCTTCGAGCATCCAGAAAAAGGTATCGTTAGCCCAGCGCAATTTATTCCTTTAGCAGAGCAAACAGGTCAAGTTATTGACATCGGGGAAGTGGTTTTACGTAAAGCCTGTGAAGATACGAAACGCTGGGTAAAAGCGGGCATCTTTACCGGCCGCGTAGCCGTCAATATTTCAGCACGTCAATTTGAATTACCTGACTTAGACGAGAAAATCGCTGATATTTTGCAAAAAGCCGACCTGTCGCCGCTTCATCTGGAATGTGAAATTACCGAAGGCACTTTGATGCAAGATCCCGATAATGCCCTTCGCATGATGACTCGGTTACGTGAGCGCGGTATACACCTAGCGTTAGATGATTTTGGTACAGGGTACTCATCATTAGCTTATTTAAAGCGCTTTCCGTTAAATACGCTAAAAATAGACAAAGCTTTCATTGATGACATCGCCACGAGTAGTGTCGACCGGCATATGACTGCCGCTATAATCACTATAGCGCACAATCTTGGCCTTAAAGTCGTTGCCGAAGGGGTAGAACATGAAGAGCAGATGTCAATTTTACGTCGTTATGAATGTGAAATGCTTCAAGGTTATCTTTATAGCAAACCTTTAAGCTCTTCTCGTTTCGAACGTTTACTCAAAGAAAATCATCAACTAAACAGATTACTGCAAGGAAGTTAATGCTAGCGCGATAGCTTCCTTTCATATTTTTGCACTCTTCTATTTTCACACTTTTAAATTCTTCAGGTAAAACTAATAACCCCATACTACATGGGCCAGCGGGTTGTTTTTTGTACAAGTCGTGATTTTTTGAATGGGTCAATTTGGCTAATTCTATTCAAAATTTTATTTTTTGAGACGCCTCTTTCTATCCTTTTTAAAACGGCCAACCATCAGCAACTTCCCGTGTGACTCATCAATTGAACACTAAATATAAACGCATATTTTTTCTACCTGATACACATTGGC
Source organism: Paraglaciecola chathamensis S18K6 (assembly GCA_000314955.1). Taxonomy (GTDB): domain Bacteria; phylum Pseudomonadota; class Gammaproteobacteria; order Enterobacterales; family Alteromonadaceae; genus Paraglaciecola; species Paraglaciecola chathamensis. The sequence continues at coordinate 30,361 of BAEM01000003.1, forward strand.
ACGTAATAAGCATTAATACTTTCGACTGACAAATAATAGTCAGCGAAACGTCAATAATAAAATATTAAGAGGAATATCCAATGTTAAAAGCTTATGCAATCGCTCTAGCACTTACTACTGCCGCTCCTGTTGCTACTCAATCTGTTGAAAGTGCAAAAGCACCTGAAGCAGCTAAAACCACTACAACAAGTGTAGAAAACAAAGCAATAAAAGTAGGTTCTGTTAGATTTTAATCAACGTCGACTTTAGCTGAATAAACATTATTCAGTCAAAAAAGAGAGAGGAACTCTCTTTTTTTATGCCTGTCATTTAGTGAGTAAAACGACTATGCCTGAACGGATTAAGAAAAGGGTATGCCGTACTGACAGCCCAGAATACAGAAAAGCCGAACCTTTTAACAAGGTTCGGCTTTTTATTTTTACCAATGAAAAGGAAGGCTAACTGTAGAAGGTGGCGTTATTCTCAGCCATTTCTACTAGGCACTTAGCTGGCGTAAACTTGTCACCAAATTGTTGTTGGTAATGGCTTAAACGTTCTACGACCTGTTGAATACCTAAACTATCCATGTATCTAAACGGCCCACCTAAGAACGGCGGGAAACCAATACCGAATATAGCACCTATATCTCCATCTCTGGCACTGCGCACCACACCTTCATCGAGACACATTGCAGCCTCGTTTAGCATTAATAGAACGCAGCGTTCTGCAATAGTACTTTCACTTAAACGGCTACTTGGTGTAATACTTAATAAATCATAGACACTCTCGTCGACTTCTTTGCCTGGTTTTTTACCTTCATAATTGTAAAAGCCACGTTTGTTCTTCTTGCCTTTTCTGTCATCCGCCAATAATTTGTCGAATCCTGGGGCTGAACTAAAACGCTCACCAAACTCAGCAACTAAAATCGGGCTTATCTTCGTCCCCACATCAATGCCAACTTCATCTAGCAGCTTGATAGGTCCGACTGGGAAACCAAATTTCACCAAGGCTCTATCAATTTGCTCAATCGGCTCGCCGGCTAATAATATTTCGGCCGACTCATTCATATACGGCGCCAAAATACGGTTAACATAAAAGCCTGCTCCGTCTTTTACAACAATGGGTGTCTTGCCTTGCTTTTTCGCTAGCTCAACCGTTGTTGAAATAGTCTGATCAGACGTTCCTTCATGGGCGATGACTTCAGCCAGTGGCATTTTGTCTACTGGAGAAAAATAGTGCAGGCCAATAACATTTTCTGGGCGCTTGGCATTGGCAGCAATTTGACCAATTGGGATCGAGGAAGTATTCGAAGCAAAAATAGTGTGCTCTGAACAATGTGTTTCCACGTCAGTAACCATATTTTGTTTTAATGCCAGATCTTCAAAAACCGCTTCAATCACAACATCCGTATTGTCGAAACCTACATAATCAACAGAGCCTGTTAAACGCGAAAGCTGAGATTGCATTTGAGAATGCAACATGAAGCGGCGTTTCACTTTTTTGCTCAAAATGTCATAAGAGTATTTCATCGCATGGGCAATGCCATCACTGCGAATATCTTTAATCCGTACGGGCAATTTCGCTTTTGTTGCTGTAACAAAGGCGATACCGCCACCCATTAGGCCACCACCTAACACACCAATTTTCTTCAATGCGTTAGGAGCAACACCTTCAACCCCGTTCTCTTTTTTCATTTCAGTCGTGGCGAAAAACAAACTGCGTAGAGCGGCTGATTCAGGTGTCATCACAAGATGACCAAAATGCTGAGCTTCTAGGGCGTAGCCTTGTGCATTACCTTTTTCTAAACCTGTTTCGATACAATCGATAATACGCTCGGGTGAGGGGTAATTACCCAGCGTTTTGGCTTGGGTTTGCTTACGCGCTTGTTTGAACATTAATTTTTTGCCCATGGGGGTGCGCTCAAGAAACTGCCCCATAAGATCAAGCTTGACTGGTTTACGTTTCGGCTTGCTTTTCTTCGCCATTTCAATGGCCACATCAAGTAAAATCGAACGTGGCACCATGTCATCCACAATACCGTATTTTTTCGCTTGTTTTGCTCGTACCGCCGACCCTGTCAGCATCATTTTCATGGCCTGCTGTACACTGATCAAACGCGGCAGACGTTGCGTGCCGCCACTGCCTGGCAACAAGCCTAATTGAACTTCGGGTAAGCCTAGTTGGGTCTTGTCATCGTCACTACACACTCGCATGTGGCAAGCAAGTGCCAGCTCTAAACCTCCGCCTAACGCAGGTCCGTGGATTGCAGCAACAAACGGCACCGACATATCTTCGATACGTTGGAAAACAGCTTGTCCCCCCTGGCCTATTGCTTGTGCTTCTTCAGCGCTTTTACACCCTGCAAGCATCGAAATATCGGCGCCCGCTACAAAAGAGTTGTCTTTTCCACTGATAACAACCACACCTTTAATACTGCTGTCGCTCTCAATCTGGTCAAGCATGGCTCCTACTTGGTCACCAAACTCAACTTTGAGCGTATTCATGGTTTCCCCGGGTACATCCATACTTAAAATAGCAATACCATCATCACGTTTGGTAAGGGTAAACGCGCTTGGGGCATGTTGCTCTGTTGTATTTTCATTGGTCATCATATTGCCCTTATTCAGTTTCAACGATCATTGCAGCGGCCAAGCCACCTGCAGCGCAAGCGGTTACCAAACCACTGCCACCACCGCGTCGTGTTAGTTCATTTAGCATTTGAGTTATCATGCGCGTGCCTGTGGCAGCAAAGGGATGGCCATAAGCGAGTGAACTGCCCATTACGTTAAATTTGTCCATGTCGATTTCACCGGTCGCTTTACTGCGGCCCAATTTTTCTTGGGCAAATTTGTCACTGGCGAACATTTTCACATTCGCTAACGTTTGTGCAGCAAACGCTTCATGCATTTCAATCAGAGTTAAATCATTCAGTGTCATTCCTGCTCTATCTAATGCAATGGGTGTGGCATAAGACGGCCCCATGAGCATATCTTCCCACACATCGATTGCGGCAAAAGCATAACTCTTGATGTATCCAAGCGGGTTATAACCCAATGCTTTCGCTCTACTTTCGGTCATCATTAATACCGCTGAAGCACCATCTGTTAGCGGCGTTGCATTTGCGGCGGTCACCGTCCCGTGTTTCTTATCAAATACCGGGCGAAGCTTGGCGTATCCTTCTAACTTTGAGTCGAAACGAATGTTGTTATCTTTCTCGAAGGCACTCTTATAGGGCGCAGGGTACGCAGTCATCACCTCTCCCGCTAATTTGCCTTCATTCCAGCTTTGCGCAGCTAATGAGTGCGAGCGATGGGCCAACTTGTCCTGATCTGCTCGACTAATATTGTGGGTCTTTGCCATCTGTTCAGCGGTTTGTCCCATGGACAAGCCCGTAGAATATTCAGCCACAGCAGGTGGTACTGGCAACAAGTCTTTTAAGCCAAGTTTTTTCAGCACATTCCACTTTTGTCCGACTGTCTTGGTTTTTTGCAGATCTGTTAAGGCACGGGCTAAGTTTTTCGATACACCAATTGGTGAAACTGACGTCGAATCAGCACCACCCGCTATACCCACACTGATATTGCCAAGCATCATTGATTCAGCAATGTTCACTGTAGATTGAAAACTTGTTGCACACGCGCGCGACACACTATAAGCATCGGTATGCACACTCATACCTGTACCTAACACAATCTCGCGAGCAATGTTCGGTGCCTCTGGCATTTGCACCACTTGCCCGTATACCAATTGCTCAATGGATAACGGATCGACGTTGTGTTTTACCAGCATCTCATTAACAACCATTTTGCCTAAATCAACGGCAGGAACACCGTGAAAGTTGGTTGCCATTTTAGCGAATGGTGTGCGTAACCCCGCCACTATGGCGATTCGTTCACCGCTTCGAGTTGTTACTGTTTGTTTTGCCGTCATGATTTAACCTTAATGTTGAGTCGAAACCAAGTGGTCTGACCTGTAATTTTGATGAATTGTACAGGGAGAATGAAAATTTTGAAAGTATAGATAATATTGTGTCATTTATAAGCAATTACAATAGCCACTTAAACACGTGTTCACAATGCAACCTCGCAATATCGTTAAGCACACAGTGGAACGTGAAACTAACGAATACACGAATTTGGTAATGTTTTACTATTGATCCAATTTAGTAACCCAGACAATGACTTATACGCTCTAAATTGCATACAAATAAACGCAACTTTGTCATTTGTAACATTGTTTTTCAGTAAGGGAACCCTATATAGATAGCATTGTCTGTAAACACAGTTTATTTTCCCGTACACCTATGTACACCATTCAACGCAGGAATAATAAAAACACATGCCTTCAGCTCAATTTTCGCAACTACAAGCGTATTTAGACTCGCAAGTTATCGGTCAAACAACCTTGACCCAAAATATTCTCGTGGCATTACTCGCAGATGGTCACTTATTAGTTGAAGGCCCCCCCGGCCTTGCTAAAACCCGTGCGGTAAACTCTCTTGCCAATGGTGTTGAGGGAGATTTTCATCGGGTTCAATTCACACCTGATTTATTACCCGCAGATTTAACCGGTACAGATATTTATCGTCCTGAGACCGGTCAATTTGATTTTCAAAAAGGGCCACTGTTTCACAACTTGGTGTTAGCTGATGAAATAAACCGAGCGCCGGCGAAAGTGCAATCTGCATTACTTGAAGCGATGGCAGAAAGACAAATTACCGTGGGTAACAAAACATACCCACTACCTGAATTGTTCTTGGTTATGGCAACCCAAAACCCTATAGAGCAGGAAGGTACATATCCCTTACCTGAAGCACAATTAGATCGCTTTTTAATGCATTTGGAAATTGATTACCCTGGTGCTGAAACAGAACTTGCAGTACTCAAACTAACCCGCAACGAGTCTTTACATAGCGCCCCGGTTACCGCGCCAAATTTGACTCAGCAAGATATATTTAGTGCCCGCAAAGCAGTGCTAGAAATTCATTTGGATGAAGCCTTAGAACGCTATCTCGTTGAACTGATTATCGCCACCCGCCAACCTGAAAAATACAGCGAGCAGCTAGCCAGCTGGATTGAATTTGGCGCGAGCCCAAGAGCAACGATTGCCCTCGATAAATGCGCCCGAGCCCACGCCTGGTTGATGGGGCGAGATTTTGTAGGGCCTGATAACATACAAGCCGTATTCCATAACGTGTTACGTCATCGTTTATTGCTTAGTTATGAAGCTGAAGCTGAGGGTGTCTCGAGCAATCAAGTACTTGATAGCATTTTGCAACATGTTCCTGTCCCTTAGGGCTGTCGTATATGCAGTTATCCCAAGATATTCCCCAATGGTTAGCCGCGCATCATAGCGATGGGGTGAACCTACAGATAAAAGAGCTGCTTTATTATCGCACCAAAGCCAGCTTATTAAATTTAGCACTAGGTCGCCCAGCGCAGGCAAAACTTGCCGGTGGCTATTTAGCTAAAACTAAAGGTCGAGGCATGGAGTTCGACGAAGCTCGTCACTACCAGCCAGGCGATGATATCCGCGCTATAGATTGGCGTGTAACAGCACGAACCGGGAAAACCCATACCAAAATCTACCGAGAAGAAAAAGAACGCCCAGTGTTCGTATTAGCGGATCTTTCAAGTTCCATGCATTTCGGTACGCAGTTGCTGTTCAAATCGGTGCAGGTTGCCCATTTAACCGCACTGATTGCGTGGGCAGCCCATAAGCGAGGCGATCGTATTGGTGGCTTGGTGTTTAACCAAACTCAGCATAAAGAATTTAAACCTTTTTCCCGTCAAAAAGCCGTATTGTCTTTGTTAAATGGAATGGTGAAACTTCATAAGCCTCATGAAATACAGGATAAAAATAGTGTCTCGAATGTGACGTTTGCAGATGCTTGCGCACGCTTGCGCCGATTAGCGCATCCTGGCAGTTTGGTATTCGTGTTAAGTGATTTCGCTCAATTAAACGATACTGCTCAACAGCATTTAGCGCAGCTAAGCCGACATTGCGAGGTCACAGCCTACCCAATAAGTGATCCGTTTGAGCACACACTTCCGCAAAGCAAGTACCAGCAAATGCTGAATTTAACCGACGGCTATAACGAGCAACAAATATTGATCGGCGAGCAAGGTATTGCCACCCAATACCAAACCGAACATGAGCAAAGATTCAATTCTATTCATTCTAGGTTAAAGAAAAGCCGAGCCAATGTAGTCCCGATCAGTTGTGGTCTCTCATTAGAACGCCAATTAGCAAAACGCAGTAGTGAAACAGACGTATGAACCCGTTAGAGCAATTAAAAGACATTCATGTTCCCCCGCAAGTCAGTGCATGGCCTCCCGCTTATGGATGGTGGTTAGTTGCCTTGGTATGCATCCTCGCAGTAGCAGTTATCACTTTTGTGTTGATGAAACGTCGTCGCTTCAATAGTGCAAAACGTGAGGCATTAATTGAACTATCACAGATATCCAGTAAACAAACAGATTGGCCTATTCGAATAAACACATTACTCAAACGGGTGTGCTTACGTTATTTTCCCAATGAGCAAGCGGCAAATCTGCATACTTCACAGTGGCAGGATTTTCTATCAGGACAATTGCCTGAGTCTAAACAAGCCTCTTTTAATACCGCTTTTAGTACTTTTCAATCTCAATTGTACCGACCTGATGCGCCAAATGCAGATGACTTTCAGCAAATCCACACTCAGGTTAACGTGTGGTTAAAAAGTGCCAAATTCACAGCAAAACGAACCTCAACTGCTACAGGAGCGGCCCATGTTTGAGTTTGCATGGTGGTGGATGTGGTTCGCCCTGCCCTTACCCTTTTTAATTTATTGGCTACCAGCCAAAGCCCAAGTACAATCAGCAGCCCTGAGAGTGCCCCATTTACCTCAAGGGCTACAAAAGGTTTCAAAGCCGCCTACTAGCCGCCGTGGATTTTTACTCGTTGCTGCACTGGCTTGGATAGCCCTAGTCGGCGCGAGCGCGCGACCTCAGTGGTTAGGAGAGCCTGTAAGCATACCTGCACAAGGGCGCGATCTTATGATTGCCGTTGACTTGTCTGGCAGTATGAAAATCGATGATATGCAAGTTAACGGTCGCCAAGTTGACCGCTTACAAATGATTAAATCAGTGCTTCACGATTTTATTCAACGCCGCGTTGGCGACCGTCTTGGCTTGATTTTTTTCGCTGATACCGCCTATCTGCAAGCGCCCTTAACCTATGACCGCGAAACGGTCTCACAACTTCTTGGTGAATCGTTGATTGGTTTAGTGGGGGAGCAAACCGCCATTGGCGATGCTATTGGCCTTGCTATTAAGCGATTCCAAAGCAAAAAAGAATCAAACAAAGTGTTGATTTTATTAACTGACGGACAAAATACCGCGGGTAATATTAGTCCTCAACAAGCCAACGAGTTAGCCATAAATAATGGTGTGACCTTATATACCATAGGCGTTGGCGCAGATCAGATGATGGTCCAAAGCATATTTGGAAGTCGCCAAGTTAATCCTTCACAAGAATTAGATGAGAGCATGCTAACCCAGCTAGCTGAATCAACCGGTGGACGCTACTTTCGTGCCCGAGATGCAGAGAGTTTAAAAGCCATTTACGACAAACTAGACGAATTAGAGCCCATTGCGCGAGAAAGCAGGCAAATGCGCCCATTACAGGCTTTGTACTATTACCCTTTAGCGTTTGCCCTATTCATAACGTTCTTGCTCGCGCTCAAACCGCTTGTGTTTAGTTGGGTATCCAACATAAGTCACCCTAACAAAAAAGGAGCCAAATGATGGTTGATATGAATATCGCCGATTTTCATTTTTTGCGTCCTTTCTGGCTGCTAGCTATTATTCCATTGATAGCGCTGGTTGTAGTGCTCAAACGTATGAGCCGACACAGTGGTGGCTGGCAATCTGTGCTCCCTACACACCTATATCAACACTTAGTAGCTCAAAACGGTCTCAAATCCGCCAAGCCGCCTTTTTACATATTAACCACAGCCTGGATATTGGCCTCAGTTACGCTAGCTGGTCCCACTTGGCTTAGGTTGCCGCAACCTGTTTATCAGCTTAACAGCGGCAAGGTCGTGGTATTGGATATGTCGCTTTCCATGCGCGCGACAGACGTTTCCCCTAATCGATTAACAAGAGCAAAGTACAAAGCAATCGATTTAGTAAAAGCCATAGCCGAAGGTGAAACTGGCCTTGTGGCTTATGCGGGCGATGCATTCACCATTAGCCCATTAAGTTCTGACGCGCAGAATTTGACGACTTTGATCCCCAGCTTATCCCCTGAAATCATGCCAGTAGAAGGGAGCGAGCCTTTTCTGGGCTTAGAGTCAGCCATTAACTTGTTACACAATGCCGGTTATCAAAAAGGTGAAATATTCTGGATCACTGATGGTATTGAGAACAGGCAAGTGGCGGAGGTCAGTAAATTACTGGAAAATTCGCCCTATCGTCTTTCCGTGCTTGGCGTTGGCGCCGCGGATGGAGCACCGATTCAATTATTAAATGGCGATTTCTTAAAAGACAGCAGTGGCGCTGTCGTGGTACCCAGATTGCGTGCAAGTAACTTGAAGATCCTCGCCCGCAAAGGGAAAGGAAGATACATTGCGATGCGTACTGATGACAGTGATATCGATTACCTTAAAAACCAGTCTGTAATCTCTAGCGATGAGGAAAAAGAAGGCGAAGCTAATGAAAACTTCGGCGATAAATGGCAAGAGATGGGCCCTTATTTACTACTTCTTTTAGTGCCGCTCGCCGCTTATGGTTTCCGCAGGGGCTTGCTCGGTATATTCGCCCTGTTTTTGCTACTGCCTGCATACACACCCACAGCCAGTGCAAATTGGTGGGACGATATGTGGCAAACCAAGAACCAACAGGGTCAGCAAGCCTTTCAAGCTGAGAATTATAATGCGGCTGCAGAGCATTTTGAGGACCCAATGTGGCGCGGCGCAGCAGCATACAAAGCACAGGATTACGACGCCGCGCTTGCTGCATTCCAACAAGCCAAAGGTGCGCAAGCCAGATACAACGAAGGTAACACCCTTGCTCAGCTAGGCAAACTTGATGAAGCAATTGTAGCTTATGACAAAGCCTTAGAAATTGACCCTGCTCATGAGGATGCCAAAGCGAACAAAGCTCTGCTTGAACAACAAAAAGAACAACAGCAAGAGCAACAACAGCAGGATAACTCTGATCAGCAACAAGGTGATGACAGTCAGCAAAATGACAACAGCCAACAGAGCGATAACAGCGAGCAAGGCGATAACAATCAACAAGGCGAACAACAAAACGAGCAAAGCTCAGATCAACAGCAAAGTCAGGGCTTGGAGCAATCTCAAGACGGTAATAGCTCAGATCAAAGTGATGCCAACCCTTCTCAACCTGAAGATCAACCTGAGCAAGACAACCAAGGAGAGCAAGAAGGCGAAAATGAGGGTGATGAGCCATCAGAGGAACAACAGAATAAAGACGCTTCTGCGCAGCAAGAAGAGCAAGACTCCTCGGCAAACAATCAATCATCACACGCTATGAATGATGATCAGCAGCTTGATGAGCAAGACGCTCAGGAGCAACAAGCGTCACCAGCAGGTGTTCAGTCACCCGCAGAGCTTACAGACGAACAAAAAGAACAGATGCAACGTATGCAAACGTTACTTAATCGCGTGCCAGACGACCCCGCTTTTTTACTAAAACGCAAAATGCAGATAGAAAACCAAAAGCGTAGACAACAACGTACACCGACTCAACGACAAAGGAATTGGTAGCCACAATGCAGTTATTCATCCGTTATTTCATCCGTTCATGCTTATTGTTGTGGGCATTTTCTTCAATGGCTTTGGCACAAATTGATGAGCTGTCTGCCACCGTGGACAAAAACCCAGTGCTTGCCGATGAATCAATCACCTTGAGCGTAGTCGCTTCTGGTAGCGCGTCTCGCGACGCATTCGACGCTACGCCGTTAAACACAGATTTTATTGTTGGTAGAACCTCTGTCAGTTCGCAAACTCAAATGATTAATTTCGATACGACGCGCACCACAATTTGGACAACAACTCTGATCCCGCGCAAACCTGGGCGCTTTGTCATACCCGCTTTTACCATTGACGGGAAACGCTCTGATCCGATTAATATGATGGTGCTGCCTGTTTCTGCCCGTCAAAGTACAGAAGGGCGAGACGTCTATGTCACCACATCAGTTGACACCAACGAAACTTACCTGCAACAGCAAATTCGTTATACGGCAAAACTATACCTAGCGCGTGATCTTCAGCGAGGCAGCCTTTCAACCCCTACCTTAACGGATGGTGAAATTCGCCAAATTGGAAAAGACGCAGAATATAACGACATTGTAGATGGAAAGCGCTATCGCGTGATAGAACGTACATTTTCTGTGATCCCGCAAAAAAGTGGCACGTTTACCATCCAAGGGCCGGTTTTTGAAGGAGAGGTCGTTCAAGACAGACAACAAAGTTTCGGTTTTTTCAGCCGAAGCAAAACGATTAATCGTGTTGGACCACCACAAGAAATTAGCGTAAAGCCAATCCCAGATAATTATTCTGGATCATGGTTACCCAGCGAATATGTAGAGTTACATGAAGAGTGGCAACCAGATTCGGGCGATTTTACTGTAGGCGAGCCAATCACGCGCACCCTGACACTGACTGCTGTAGGAGTAGACGAAGCGCAATTACCCGCAATAAACAGCCAATACCCGTCAGGGGTGAAGGTGTATCCCAACCAACCTAACACCACAACCATTGAAAAAGATGAAACGTTAATTGCCCAGCGTACAGAAACCATTGCCATTATCCCCAGTCAAGCAGGACAGTTCACTATTGATGAGGTGAAAGTTCCGTGGTTTAACATTGTCAGTGAACAAGTCGAATATGCTACTTTGCCTAAGCGTACTATTACGGTTACCGCTGCCTCAGGTACTTCTCCTGCGGCTTCATCGCCTTTGTCTGAGCCAGATGAAGACGCTACTGTAGGGCCAACAACAGATTCCGCTCCCACCTCAAAGGCATTAACTGATGGCACAGGAGTAGTGTACAAAGAGAATTGGTGGTCGATGAGCAGCTGGATATTACTCGCATTATGGCTTTTGACCCTATTGGGTTGGATATTACATGTTAGTCGTCGCGGTTCAGTGAATAACGTAAATGCCTCTGCAACATCACAAAAGTTGAATACTCCAGCAACGAAAAACACCTCTGAAAATCAGGCTTGGAAACAACTACAAAAGGCAATTGAGAAGCAAGATAGTAATGTCATCATTGAGGCATTAACCATCTGGTTAAATACCTTACTGGGTAGCACGAATAAGTCTCTGAGTGCTATACAGCAACGCCTACACAATGAATCATTGAACAAAGCAGTGAATGCTTTGTATGGGGCTAAATTCAGTCAGCAGAGTACCCAGTGGCAGCGTGAAGAACTGATATCAACATTAAAATCCCTTCGTCAAAACATCCCAGTTGACCAATCAAAAGGTGAGCTCCCTCCCCTTTATTAACGTACGAAAGTATACACACTAAAAGCGCAAAGTAGATAAACATCTACTTTGCGCTAATGCTCGCCATTAAATGCAACAAAGGACGAATTGCACAATGTGTTCCTTTAACGAATAATAAGAACAAATAATAAAGGCGGAATTAAATAATGAATTTGCGAAAGCAATTTAAAAAAGCCTCGGTCTCTAGTGACATGCTAGATAAACAAAAAAGATATGAAACCTTGGTCCAAGCATTACATGGCGATATTTTCCGCTATGCGTATTGGCTGGTTAAAGATAAAGCGGTCGCTGAAGACATAGTCCAAGAGACATTTTTGCGTGCCTGGAAATCACTTGATTCGTTAAAGGATGAAAAAGCAGCAAAATCTTGGTTGATTACAATCTTACGACGGGAAAACGCTCGCCGTTTTGAACGTAAACAATTTGACTTGGTGGATATCGATGATGTGTCTATTTCAGACGATCAATTGACCCATGAGGTCGAAATTGAACATCGTGAATTACGCGAAATCATGGCATCGCTCAGTGAAGAGTACAGAGAACCACTTATGTTGCAAATCATGTTTGGGTACAGCGGTGAGGAAATTGCCGCTCAATTAGACTTAAACAAGAATACAGTAATGACCCGTTTATTTCGGGCACGAAGCCAAATTAAAGAGGCACTAGAGAAATCAAATGACAATCGAGAACGGAAAAATGGATGATTTAGAGTTTCGCAGAACCATTTATGCTGATCCGAATTGCAATGACGAACGAGTCAAAGAAGCGGCAGCAAAGGATCCTGCAAAGCAAGAATTTTGGGCGGAGCAAAAAAGAATTGATGCAAGTTTAAAGGCTGCAATGAAAGTAGATGTGCCTGATGACTTAGCAAACAAACTTATTTTGCGCCAAACCATGCAAACCCATCAACATGACAAAAAACGTGCACGCGTGCATTTAGCACTAGCTGCATCATTGGCATTTGTTGTTGGTGTGAGTTTTACCTTATGGCAACAGCAAAATTATATTGATGTGTCAGCGCAATCTATAGCCCATGTTTATCATGAAGGCCCACACGCGCTTGACGCCAATGAGAATTTTTCATTGCAACAGGTTAACGCCAAGCTTGCACAGTATGGTGGGCATATAGATGATGAGGTTGGCCAAATATATTACGCCAATCATTGTGTGTACCAAGGTGTAAAAAGTCTGCATTTGGTGATGCAAGGGGAAAATGGCAAAGTAACCGTATTTGTCATTCCTCATCAAGAAGGCTACAAAGCAAATGATAGAGCCAGCGATGGGTATCTTACTGCGGAAGCGGTAGAGTTAAAGAACACCAGTTTAGTGATTGTCAGTGAAAATGTGCATGACGTTGAGCAAACCAAAGATAGACTGGCTAAACGTATGACCTTTTCTGCATAGATTGCGGCTCGTTTATTCGCTAACGCATTCGTGATTGCCCAAAAAGGAGCTTTAGCTCCTTTTTGCTGTTTAGTTTGCACTTCTTAATCCACGCTATCTTAGTTAACACTATTGGGCCAAATGCATATCTATATGCTCTATCCCTCCGTCATCATAGGGTAAGCCCTGCACGTGAAAGCCAAATTGCAGATAGAAATCGCTGGCGACGGTTTGCGCTGACAACATAACGTCTACGCAAGAAAATCTATCTTTTATTAGCTCAAGACTTTCTCTAATGAGTGTCGCACCTAGCCCTTTTCCTCGATGGGACTTTGTACAAACCACTCGCTCTATTTTAGCAAGCTCACTTACTTTTGCTTCACGCACACGAGCATACGCTACTAATTCGCCTTCACAATATATGCATATATGCAGACTAGATTGATCAAAATTATCAATATCATTGTAGATACTTTGTTGCTCATCAATAAAAACATCCTGACGTAAGCGTAAAATTGCATATAAATCGTTCAGTTCCAGCTGATAAAAGGCGTTAACCTGGGTTTTATAACATTCAGGCACTAGTGTATTCCTAGGTTGCTTGGTAGCATGGAGCAATAAAATGGGCGCTAATTTGCTACAGCGTACACAATAATAATTAATCTGCATTATATTTGAAGGACAACATGGAATCAGCCACTTTTATCTCTTTAGGTTTGTACTTTCTTGCGATGCTCGCGATTGGATTGTATTCATTTAAACAAGCGAACACAGACGTTGAAGGCTACATGCTAGGTGGCCGTAATTTGAGCCCTAAAGTAACAGCTTTGTCGGCTGGTGCATCCGATATGAGCGGCTGGATGTTGATGGGACTGCCTGGTGCAATGTATTTGACCGGCCTTGCCAGTGCGTGGATTGCAATTGGTTTGGTCATTGGTGCCTACTTTAATTATATTCTCGTGGCACCTCGATTACGGGTATATACCGAGGTGGCAAATAACGCTATCACCATTCCAGATTATTTCGAAAACCGCTTTAATGACAAAAGCCATGTATTACGTATTGTCTCGTCTATCGTTATCGTGTTGTTTTTTACGTTATACACCTCATCTGGCGTTGTGGCCGGCGGTAAGCTGTTCGAGACGTCGTTTGGTTTAAACTATGAGTTGGGCTTGTATATCACCGCGGGAGTGGTAGTGGCTTATACCTTATTTGGTGGGTTTATGGCAGTAAGCATTACCGACTTTGTGCAAGGGTGCATTATGTTTATTGCCCTAGTACTTGTGCCGGTTGTCGTATTAATCGATCTTGACGGTTGGCAAGGTGTGACCAATTCGCTAACAAGTTTAGACGGTCAATATCTTGATATGTTTGTTAGTGCGTCAAGTGGTCAAGTGATATCTACCATCGCTATTATTTCCATGCTTTCGTGGGGCTTTGGGTATTTTGGCCAGCCTCACATTATTGTGCGTTTTATGGCAATTCGCAGCGTAAGCGATATTAAAACAGCACGAAGAATTGGCATTACCTGGATGATAGTGGCCATTACCGGCGCGTTGGCAACAGGTCTATTAGGCCTTGCTTATGTTACCGAGCATGGTTTGCAGATGGACGATCCTGAAACTATCTTCATCTACCTTTCGCAACTACTCTTCCATCCGCTTATTGGGGGCTTTCTTTTAGCGGCAATTTTAGCGGCTATTATGAGTACAATTTCCTCCCAATTGCTGGTGACCTCGAGTTCATTAACCAGCGACTTCTATCAAGCCTTTTTCAGACGTGATGCCAGCCAACATGAGTTAATTATTGTAGGGCGCATATCAGTAGTCATCGTTGCCTTGGTTGCTATTTTACTTGCTTATGACAGAAACAGCAGTATTTTATCTTTAGTGAGTAATGCATGGGCAGGCTTCGGTGCCGCATTTGGACCATTAATTTTATTCAGCCTATTTTGGAAACGCATGACGCTGGTCTCAGCCATAAGTGGCATGTTGGTGGGTGCTGTAACAGTGTTATTATGGATTTATTTACCCTTTACCATTAATGGTCAAAGCCTAAGTGCTTGGCTATACGAAATTGTACCGGGTTTTATATTATCTAGCTTAACCATAGTGGTACTAAGCCTAATGTCGAAACAAACTGACAGCGCTATTATTACTACATTTGAAAAAGTACAAGCCAGATTAAATGGCTCAGCCTCGGGCAGCGGAAACGCATCTTGATGTTTAGATAGGAAATTAACATGAATTTTTATGCTGCCAGACAACCCATATTACATGCAGATAAATCACTATTTGCCTATGAGTTGTTGTTCCGTGATAGTTTAGAAAACACTTTCCCAAATATAAACGAGGATGAAGCCACGGCGAAAATGGTGGCAAGTCTGCAATTTAACTTGGGACTAGACAGTTTATTACCCAATACCCTGGCTTTTATTAATTTCACCCACAATTCATTACTGGATGGCTACCCATTGATGCTCCCTAAAGAGCAAATTGTCGTGGAAATATTAGAGACGGTAAAGCCAGGTAAAAAGCTGTTAAACGCCTGTATCGATCTGAAAAAGAAAGGCTATATCATCGCCCTCGATGACTATATTCATCAGAATGTTTGGTTGCATTTTTACCCTTATGTCGACATCATTAAAATCGACTATCAAGAGACCTCGCATCATCAAATTCTACAAATTATCGAAGCGATTAAACCCTTTCCTAATATCAAATTACTGGCTGAAAAAATCGAAAACCATCAAGAGTATTTGCAAGCGTTAGAGTACGGCTGTTGTTATTTCCAAGGTTACTTTTTCAGTAAGCCTGAGTTAATTAAAAACACAGCGTTAACACCCTCGCAAATGGCGATTGCCAAATTAATGGGTGAAATGGCAAAAGAAGAGCCAAACATTAAGCTCATTTCCCAGGCGTTTGAGTCTGACGTGAGTCTTTCATTTAAACTCTTACGCTATGCCCAATCCCCCATATTCAAACGCACAAAGCAAATTGAAACCATCAAACAAGCCATAGTCGTATTAGGCCAAAACGAATTGAGGCGGTTTGTATCTTTGTTGTTTACTGCCCAGTTTAGCGAAGGCAAACCGGCTGAATTAACCGTCATGTCATTGTCTCGCGCGCATTACTGTGAATTACTCACGGAATATTCTAATCAGCGTGACGGTATCGCATCTGCATTTCTTGTAGGGCTTCTGTCTTTACTCGACGCCATGTTAGACGCAGACATCGCAGAGCTTATGGCGAAACTGCCTATTTCCCAGGCCATTAAAGACAGCATTGTGCTGCGACAAGGAGAACAAGCTCAATACCTTATGTTGAGTGAGTTTTTCGAAAATGGTCAGTGGAGCGACGTGAACAGGCTGTGTGAAAATCTTGATGTCAATTTTGATGATGCATTTGCGATGTTTCAACGTTCACAGCTTTGGGCTAAAGAAAGACTTCAAGCGCTGACCTAACCGCAACACCACTCTTCATTCAATCTACTGTCACTTTGTCATGATATATTTTTAAAAAATATATCATGACGTCTAGTTTTCGTGATATTGTTCTATGCATATAAGATTTTAGTATATCCATTAACCTAGCACGAGAAACTCTATGACTTCGTCGATTCCAAACGTTACACATTTGAAACAGCTAGAAGCGGAAAGTATTCACATTTTTCGTGAAGTGGCAGCTGAATTTGATAACCCAGTGATGCTTTACTCCGTAGGTAAAGACTCCTCGGTATTGTTGCATTTAGCCCGTAAAGCTTTTGCACCCGGTAAAATTCCTTTTCCTTTGCTTCATGTTGATACCACGTGGAAATTCCATGAGATGATTGCCTTTCGTGATGAAATGGCAAAGAAGCACGACCTAGACTTGTTGGTTCATATCAATCAAGAAGGCGTTGATATGAATATAAGCCCTTTCGTGCATGGCAGTGCTAAGCACACTGATATAATGAAAACGGTTGGACTTAAGCAAGCATTAAATAAATATAAATTTGATGCGGCCTTTGGTGGTGCACGGCGTGACGAAGAAAAATCACGAGCCAAAGAGCGTGTTTATTCTTTCCGTGATGAAAACCATCGCTGGGATCCCAAAAATCAACGCCCTGAATTATGGAATATCTATAATTCACAAATTAACAAAGGCGAGAGCATCCGTGTATTCCCTATGTCTAACTGGACTGAGTTAGATATTTGGCAATACATCTACATGGAAAATATCGAAATTCCTTCGTTGTATCTAGCCAAGCCGCGTCCCGTTGTTGAGCGCGATGGTTTGCTGATCATGGTTGATGATGAACGCATGCCTTTAGAAGAAGGTGAAACCCCAGAAATGCGTTCAGTGCGTTTTAGAACACTGGGCTGCTATCCGCTGACCGGAGCAGTTGAATCGACGGCCAATACGTTACCTGAAGTCATCCAAGAAATGCTGCTAACGAAGACGTCTGAACGTCAGGGCCGCGTGATTGATAACGATTCATCTGGTTCTATGGAAAAGAAAAAGATGGAAGGTTACTTCTAATGGAAAACAACATTGTTTGGCATCAACATGACGTCGACAAGCAGCGCCGCGCTCAGGCTAAAGGGCAAAAACCGTGTGTTGTATGGCTAACAGGGTTAAGCGGCTCAGGCAAATCTACCATTGCTAATTTATTGGAAAAAAAACTAGCGGATAATGGTAAACATACCTACTTGCTCGACGGCGATAACGTGCGTCATGGGCTCAATGGCGATCTTACCTTTAGCGATAAAGACCGCGTTGAAAACATTCGTCGCATCAGTGAACTAGCTAAGCTCTTCGTAGATTCAGGCTTGATTGTAATTACTGCATTTATCTCGCCGTTTAAAGGTGAGCGTGACTATTGCCGCAATCTATTGCAAGAAAATGAGTTTGTAGAGGTGTTTGTTGATACCCCGTTAGAGGAGTGCGAAAAGCGCGATCCTAAAGGGTTATATCAAAAAGCACGTGCTGGAGAAATCACCGATTTCACAGGCATAAGCTCCCCCTATGAAGCACCAGAGTCGCCAGAGGTTATCCTCAACTTTAGTGGCCAAAGTGCACAGGAGTCTGCTGAGCAGCTTTTCACTCAATTAAAGCAAAAAGGATTGATTGACTAATGCTAGATAGCACATTAATAGACAAAGTGACGCAGATTGCTCACCAAGCCGGTGAAGCCATAATGGAAATCTATCAGCGTGATTTCGCCATTTATGAAAAGTCTGATGAAAGCCCGCTGACTGAGGCCGATTTAGCTGCCCACAATTGTATTGTGAACGGCTTACAAGCCGTATCAGATTTACCTATTTTGTCAGAAGAGTCTGCCAATATTCCTTGGTCAGAGCGACAAACGTGGGATAAATACTGGTTAGTAGACCCTCTTGATGGCACCAAAGAGTTTATTAAAAAGAACGGCGAATTTACGGTCAATATCGCGTTGATTGATAATGGTGAACCCGTCTTTGGCGTGGTTTTCGCCCCCGTTTTAAAACAAACCTATGTCGGTGTAGTAGGCCAAGGGGCTTATAAGCTTGAAGGCGATAGTCGCACAGCCATTAGCCCTAAAACAAAGAGCGAAGGTGAACAGTGGCGCGTAGTAGGCAGCCGTTCACATCAAAGCCCTGACATTCAAGCGCTACTTGCCAAACTTGGCGGAGAGCCTGAGCTTGTCGCCATGGGCAGTTCATTAAAGTTATGTTTGGTTGCTGAAGGTGCAGCACATTTGTACCCGCGTTTAGGCCCCACGTCCGAATGGGACACAGGTGCAGCTGACGCAGTGGTTCGTGCTGCAGGTGGTAAAGTGACGATTATTGAAAGTGCCACCAATGTGTTCGACGAACACGCTAAACCTCTTAGTTACAATCAAAAAGAATCCGTTTTAAACCCTTATTTTCTTGTGAGTTGCTGATCATGAATAGTGAAAATGCGTTATTACAATCTGACATCCTTGCGTACCTTGAGCAGCATGAAAAGAAAGACATGCTGCGTTTTTTAACCTGCGGTAGCGTAGATGACGGTAAAAGTACTTTAATTGGTCGTTTATTACACGACTCGAAAATGATTTATGAAGATCAACTTGCCGCTATTACTAAAGACAGTAAAAAGTCTGGTACCACTGGCGACAAAGTAGATTTAGCGTTGTTGGTTGATGGCCTTGCCTCAGAGCGTGAGCAAGGGATCACCATAGATGTAGCCTACCGCTACTTCTCAACGGATAAACGTAAATTTATCATTGCTGACACCCCTGGACATGAGCAATACACCCGCAACATGGTAACAGGCGCTTCAACGTGCGATCTTGCGATCATATTGGTTGACGCCCGCGCTGGCGTTAAAACCCAAACCCGTCGTCACTCATTTTTAGTATCTCTACTAGGCATAAAACATGTCATTGTGGCGATAAACAAAATGGATTTGATGGAATATAGCGAAGAAGTATACGAGAACATCAAAAAAGATTACTTGGTCTTTTCTGAGCAACTCGATATCCCTGATATCCAGTTTGTCCCTATCTCTGCGCTTGATGGCGATAACGTTGTTAACAAAAGCGAAAATACCCCTTGGTTTCAAGGTAGTACATTGATGAAAACCTTGGAAAATATCGAAATCGGCAGTGATGCCAATGTCGATGATTTCCGCTTTCCTGTACAGTATGTTAACCGCCCTAACCTTAATTTCCGTGGTTTTGCTGGCACTGTGGTGTCTGGCCAAATCAAGAAAGGCGATAAGATCACAGCCCTGCCCTCAGGTAAGCAATCGACGGTGCGCTCTATCGTTGGTTTCGGAGGTGAGCAAGAGATAGCACATACCCCGCTGACAACCACAATCACCCTTGAAGATGAAATTGATATTTCACGTGGTGATATGATTGTTAAGTCTGACAACTTGCCGCTGCAAAGTAGCGCCTATGAAGTCAACTTAGTCTGGATGGATGAATCCCCATTAATGCCTAACAAGCAGTATGGTTTCAAATTCGCCACTAAGTTTGTTCCTGGTAGCGTAACGAATATCGATTATCAGATTGACGTTAACACCATGGAACACAAGGAGGCAGTGCGCCTTAATCTAAATGAAATTGGCGTCGGTAAAATTAAACTGACCCAGTCTGTCGCTTGTGATCCGTATACGAAAAACCGTGAAACAGGTGCATTCATTATCATCGACCGTCTCACTAACAGCACAGTAGGCGCCGGTATGGTGATTGACACAGCGCAAGAATCAAGTGCAAAAGCTGAATTTTCGGAATTTGAACTTGAGTTTAACGCGTTAGTCAGAAAGCACTTCCCTCATTGGAATGCTACCGATATCACTAAGCTGTAGGCGCAACGTCGATACTATATGGACATAAACCAGTTTCTGGTATTAGCAATATTTACCGGTACATTAGCGGCGCTTATTCTGACGAATAAGCGCCCTTCTTCTATTTTTGCAGGTACACTGCTCGCGCTCTTATTGAGCCAGCAACTGTCTCTTTCAAACATAGCGAATAATTTCACTAACCAAGGTTTAATTACCTTGGTGCTGTTGCTCATTGTCAGCACCGCCGTAGACAAAACGTCGTTGGTAAAACGTCTTGGCCGGACTTTGATAGTGGCAAACTTTAAACACAGCTATTGGCGATTATTCGGGCTTACTTTTGTTTCATCCGCTTTTTTAAACAATACAGCGGTGGTTGCCAGCCTGATCGGCCCGACAAAACAGAATCAATACCATCCTGCTTCACGTTTGCTTATCCCGCTTTCCTATGCAGCTATTCTAGGTGGCACGGTAACGCTAATTGGTACCTCAACAAACCTGATCGTCGATAGTTTTATGCGTGAGCATGGTCACGCTGGCTTTAACTTTTGGGATTTCACGCTGTATGGTCTTATCGCCGGTCTCAGCTGTGGTTTATTGATGTTTCTGCTCAGCCCTATGTTGCCTTCAATCGAAAATAAAAACCGCCAATACAACAGTTATTTTATCGAGGCTAAAGTAGAAGCGGATTCTGAGTTAATCGGTAAAAGCGTTGAACAAAATCACTTGCGAAACCTACCTGATTTATTCTTAGTCGAAGTGGTTCGCAACGGTCAACTCATTAGCCCAGTCAATCCGGGCCTGGTGATACAACAAAACGATAAATTGATTTTTTCTGGTGATATCCAAAAAGTAGATAACCTAAGTCACATTAAAGGTTTGTCTCTGTTTGCTGAGTCAAATGGTTTACTACGCGAAAACCTCACAGAGGTGATTATTTCAAACCGCGCACAGATTATTGGGAAAACCCTTAAAAGCATCGGATTCAGGGCATTGTTTGACGCGGCGGTTGTAGCCATTCGCCGAGATGGGGAAACACTGTCCGGTAAACTGGGGGAAATAAAACTTCAATCTGGGGACTTTTTATTACTGGCCACTGGCCCTGACTTTGTTCAGCGTCAGAATTTAACCAAGAACTTTTTTATATTATCTGAGAAAAAGGTCGCGAAAAAACTACTCAATAAACAAGAGTGGATAACCCTAGGTGGGTTTATTTTGACAATTGCGCTAGCGGCAGCGAGCGTTGTCCCACTAGCCACAGGATTACTCTTTTTCCTAGCAGTGTTAGTAGCAACCCATGTCACGTCAATGAACGAAGTAAAACGTCACTTGCCTTTAGAGCTTATCATCGTGATTGTTGGCGCGTTGAGCCTTGCCAGTGCGCTTGAAGGTGCTGGAGTTATTACCTTGCTCACTAACGTTCTTGAGCCTTATATGACAAGCTCAAGCCCGTTTATCGCTCTGGTCATTATTTACCTCACCACTCTACTATTAACCGAAGTCGTCACCAATAATGCTGCGGCAGCATTAATGTTCCCCTTTGCTTATGGCTTAGTAGAAAGTTTAGGTGTGCCGTTAATGCCCTTTGCCTTAGCCGTCGCATTTGCTGCAAGCGCAAGCTTTATTTCACCCTACGGTTATCAAACAAATTTACTGGTATTTAGCGCAAGCAATTATAAATTTAAGCACTTTGTGAAATTTGGCCTGCCAATTTCGATTTGTTATTCCGCTATCGTGCTATCTCTGTTGAAATACACGTACCAGCTCTAATGCTGTTAACAGCTTCAATCATATAGACACTCTCACGCTTGAAAAATAGCGAACCATTGAGTCAAAAAAAGACGAGAGCATTACTGCTCTCGTCTTTTTCTAAGCTTGATATAAGTGTAGTTATTATCTTTTTGGCGCGCGGCGGGAGCTAGTTTTAGCTGATGATGCAGAGTGATTTTTCACTTGGCTTCGCTCTGGTCCTCTATCCGACTTCAATCCTCGATTACCGCTTCGTTTTGCAACATGATTTGTACGCTTATCTGGCACGGCAGTGTCCGTTTTGTGCTTAGCGTCCTCGGCTGTTTTCGTCGAGCCCGCCACCGCACTGTTGATTTCGTGCATTTCATCGGGCGTTAAATTGCGCCACTGTCCTACTTTTAACCCTGCTAAACGAATAGACATGATGCGACTGCGCTTTAGCTTAGTCACGCCATAGCCTAAGTACTCACACATACGCCGAATTTGACGATTTAAGCCTTGCGTTAAAATAATTCGAAAGACGAATTTGCTTTGCATGGTTACCGTACAGGGTTTGGTGACAGTGTCGAGTATGGGCACACCAGCCGCCATAGCCTGTATAAAGCGCTCGGTAAGCGGTCTATCCACCGTCACTATGTATTCTTTGTCATGGGCGTTTTCGGCGCGCAGAATTTTATTGACTATGTCCCCGTCGCTGGTCAAAAAGATCAACCCTTCAGAAGGTTTGTCTAAGCGCCCAATAGGGAAAATGCGCTCCCGATGGCCAATCGCATCAATAATATTCCCTTTCACATGGCGCTCTGTGGTGCAGGTGATACCAACCGGCTTGTGATAAGCCAAATATACTCTGTCTGACTTATTTTCTGCACTTGCTTTAACCAAGTTGCCATCCACTCGTACTTCGTCACCTGGCAACACCTTAGTGCCTAATTCGGGAATAACACCATTGATAGTCACTCGGTTGCTATCAATTAATTTATCTGCTTCTCTGCGAGAGCAAAAACCAGAATCACTGATGAACTTGTTCAAACGAATGCTGGAAGAGGTTGTATTCGAAGTATTCAATTTATTTCACTATATGTTGGTTAATGCCATTCGTTTTGCCCAGGCTGGCTAGGCAAAACGAATGTGAAACCTTAGAAAAGATAAGTTACGCAAAGCATCGTTGGGCACGAGTTAATAAAACCTGCTCTTGCTGAGCAACAGGACCATGTTGTATCCAACGTTTTAATAAGGACGCCTTATCATACTCAACACCTTGTTGCAGTTTATCCGCCATCAGTTGCAACTGTATTTCTTTGCGTAATGAATCGTCCGTCTGGGGTGATGGAACATCGCTAACGATCTCAAGCATCAATGTTAAATTCAGCCGCGGAACATCATGTTGCGCTAACGCTTTAAACGATTGCTGCCACTGGCTAGGTAAGCTATCTATTTCCTCAGGTAAAGCAGGAGTTTCCCAGCGTTTCAACACATCAAACAACTTGCGAAAACTTTGTGTCTTCGCTTGTAGCTCTAAGCTGGCGCGTTTTGCTTGGCGCTCCTCACCCAGCCCTGTTAAACGACGATACAAACCTGAGCTTAGGCCCTTAGGTAACGCTGATAGTTGTGCTTCTAACTCAGCTTCAGCAGCGCGCGTTTCATCCAGTTCACTGATGCTCTGTGCGGCGTTGACTGACTGCTGCATATTTGCCAATAACCCATTGACCGCTGAAACTTGGGCGTCATTGGCCTGTTTCTGTTGTTGATTGTGTGCTTTTCGCTTCGCAAACACGGCATCGTTAGCTTCACGAAACTGGTTCCACAGCAAATTTTCAGACTTACGTTGTACCTGCCCTACTTGCTTCCATTTTTCCTGTAACGCCTTTGCCTGTTCGATGGCTTGCGTGACATCGTCTACTGAGCTTAACCCTTGAGCTTGGGTAATCAATGCCTGCTTTTGAGCAGCATTTTCATTGAAATACACCTCAATTTGCTTTTTAAGGGGGGCCAGTGCTTGACGGTATGCGTTGTTTAATTCTGTCTTAACAGTGAAGTCTACATCGCCGATTTTTTGCCATTTTTGTTGCAGCTGTTGAACCACTTTGCTCAACTCACTTGCTTCTAAGCTTTGCTCTGCTAGGTCAGTAACCTCAACGATCAATGCTTGCTTTTGCACAAGGTTGCTCTCGCGCTGAGCTTGTTGCTTTTCAAAATGCTCACGACAAGGTGCAAACGCTTGCTCAATTAACGTGTCAAACTGCGCGTTTAACGCATCATCCTCTGGGGTATTTAACACCCCTAAGCTATTCCATCGCCGGCGTAACTCTCTGACTTGTTCTGCGCGAAGTGACACCGACAGGTTTGCTTTCACTAACGCTTCTGCCTCTTCAAGTAAGGCGGGTTTGCGTGGCATAGCAATATAGGCCTGCAACGACTTCAACTCTTCTATTTTGCTACTAACCTGCTCATACGTACGTTCGTTACGCTTTTTTTCTTGCTCAGGTAAGGCATCAAACCACTTACTCACCTTAGCAAACAGTCCTATTGCCGCTTTATACTTACCTTGTTCGATAAGTACCTCGATGGCTTTGGCTTTGCTACGAATACGACTAACCTCTTTTGAGATGCCAACAGTCAGAGCTTTAATTGCGCTTTGCCAGGTTTGCTGCAAAGCGCTAAATTGTTTATCTAGTGCTTTAGGCCAGCTGTCCTGATATGACTCACGCAATTTACGCCATTGCCCCTGCTTTTCTTTAAGCACGTGTTGCGCTTGTTGCACGTCAATCGCTTGCTCGGGAACCGCCATTTGAGCAAATTCCGTTATTAAGGCATCGGCTTGTTTCAGTGAGTCTTGAAATGCGGGAAGATGATTAAAGGTATGCTGGCGCTTTTGCAATGCAACAAGCAACGAATTTAACGCAGCCTTTTGTGATGCCATGCCCACTGAATCAGCTTCCAGTATCAAGTTTTCAATTCGGCCAGTGCGGTTTTGAATCTCTGTTTGCGCTTGCTCAGTTTGTGCCAGGGTAATACTCGAAATATCCCCTGCGAGCATGTCAGACAACCAAACCTGCATGGCTTGCGTATCGGCAGTGGCATGTTGAACAGCGTCTGCTAGGTTACGTTTCTTTTGTTCTGCGTGGTACAAGGGTGCCAGCTCTGCATCCAAAATGTCTAACTTGCTACTAAGCTCATCGAATTTCGTTATAAACTCTTGGCGTTTATCAGCTGAAAGACAATCAAATTGAGCTGAATATAGGGCATATTCTTGATTTAGTTTACTGCGTGTGTCCAGCAACTTAGCATAATCGCGCTGATCTCTAAGGGCCAGCAAGCGCGACAACACAAGGCGAGTGCTCTTTTCTACGGCAACAGGCTGTGTTTTGGCAAACTCTATTTGCTCGAGTTTGTTTTTTGCTAAAGACTTAATATGCTCACCAGGCGCCTTTTTAATGATTTTTTGTAAGCTTGCCGGGCTATCAGCGTATACCAGTAGCGCCTGTTGCAAATCACTATCTTGGCTTGCTAATAATATAGGTAATGCTAATTGCGGCTTGTTCAACACTGACAAAATATGCAGCACTAATTTAGGCTCTTGCTGCACCCAAGGCTGTTTAATCAAGCGCTCTAGTAGCTTATTGTTTTTGCATTCATACGCAAACTCGCGCTTTTTTTGTTGGCTTAACACACTTTCATCATCGCCAAATAAGGTATTTTCGACCATTTGCTGAGCGCGCTTTAAGACGCGTTCGCTCTTAGCAATTTCAGACATTTTATACCAGAGCACGAAGCTGTTTAACTTGCTTAAAGCAGCCAAACTAACGTTCACATCTTCATCATTAAAGGCCAGTTCATGTAAAATCGACTTTTGTTCTGGCACCTCACCAGACAAAGAATCAATTGCAGCAATCCGCACCGCGGGTTTAGGGTCTTGGTGCTTAGGGCGAAACAGTTTTTTAAATATCATTTTCGGTAAACCGCGCTATGGTGTTTTTGTCATTAAGCTCTTGCTTGAATTGCTGGCGACTTTTTTGCACTATTTCACCGCTTGCACCGACCGTCATATGCTGATCAGATTTCAGCACTTTCGCTTGATATAACATCACAGCCTGCATAGTCGTTTCGCGCTGTGCTTCGGTTAATCGGTTGCCATCCAGCCATTTACCGGTTTCAACCGCTTGCAATAATTTTTGATAAACCTCTGGGGTCATCGATCTAAGTAACATTTCTGGGTTCATTAATTAGACTTCTTGACGAAAACGAGACGCACACGATTAACGATGTACCAAACAAAGCCAATGACTGCCACGCCCACTGCAATGTTATATTGCAATTCACCTGGTACAGCCCCGCCCCAATACATAAAACCAAACCCTGTTACAAACATGAGCATGGCTATCATTGATTGGGTTTGAATTTTTTGTGACTTCAAGTATTTCTGTAAATTGCGTTTACGAGCAATGTCCTCTTCGCTTGCTTGGCCTAAAGCAAAACCGCAATGGTTACATTCTTCGGCTTTATCAGAGACTTTTTTATTGCACGATGGGCAATCAATTAATGCCATTATTCACTCCACTACTTTTATGGTTAACTATTTGACCTTAACATCAGATCGCAAAAGCGCGGACAATGCCGCGCTTGGTGCACTATCACACTAATTACGATTTATGTTCTTTCTTAAAATCATCCCAGTATTGATTGACTGATTCTTTCATTTCTTTACGCAGTAAAAATATGCCTAATAAGTTCGGTAATGTCATTACGACTATGGCGACGGCAGAAAGTGTCCATACCAAAGTGGTATCTGATACGGCCGCCCAAACAAAGGCGAATACGTACACCACTCGATATGGCATGACTGATCGCGGCCCTAATAAATAGGTCATCGCGCGGTCACCGTAATAGGACCACGCTATCGCCGTTGAAAACGCGAACAATAACAAGCCAATCGATACAATGTATTTTCCTGATTCACCAAAGAACCCTTTGGTAAATGCCAGAGCCGTAAGACTCGCTGAATGGATCAGCGACTTACCCGAGACGACTATGTTGTCTTTAATCAGGCCACCATCAACGACTTTCAATTTACCAGTGAATAAATCTTCATCTTCACCGAAAGTAAATTTAACCTCTTCAGCTACTGAGCGTGCGTTCAATAACGTATAGCCACTGCTAATGGATTTACCATTAACGATTTGAATCTCGCCATTAAAAGGCTCGACGGTTGAGGTATTAAGATCATTGATATACGCATACAAGGCTTGGCGATCACTGTCATCCGTATCCGTGTAAGTGCCAGCTACTATCATCATATCACTGCGGTCAAAGACGTTTTGATGCTTTTCTTTCCACACCCCTGACGACAAAATAACCAAACCTGTGATAGTACAAATAATAATGGTGTCAATGAAGGGTTCCAAAATAGACACCATACCCTCAGACACCGGCTCATCGGTTTTCGCCGCTGCGTGAGCAATAGGCGCTGAACCTTGGCCCGCCTCGTTCGAGAATAATCCGCGGTTTACGCCTCGGTTAAATGCGTAAGCAATGGTCGCCCCTAAAAAGCCCCCAGTCGCCGCAGAGCCGGTAAACACATCACCGATAACAGACGCAAAAGCAGGCCCAATATTCTCAAGATTTGAGAAGATAACCGCCATAGCACCTATCAAGTAAATCAATGCCATCAAAGGTACGATTTTAGAGGTGACCGCAGCAATACGCGTAATGCCGCCTAAAATAACTAAGCCAAGCAATACACCTAAGATGCTGCCTACCACTAGAGGGTCGAAACCAAAAGTTGACTCAATACTGGCCGCAATATTATTACTTTGAGGAAGATTTCCCGTACCAAAGGAACTGATTACCGTAGCAATCGCGAACGCGACAGCAAGCCATTTCATATTTAAGCGTCTGTCCATGTAGTACATTGGGCCGCCTGCCATGGTTCCGTCAGCTGTTTTAACCCGATATTTATGAGATAACGTCACCTCAACAAACTTTGTTGTCATACCGAAGAACGCGGTCGCCCACATCCAAAAAAGTGCCGCTGGGCCGCCTAAGAAGATAGCAAACGCCACTCCACCGATATTCCCCGTTCCAACTGTACCTGATAATGCAGTGGTTAATGCTCGAAAATGCGTGGTATCCCCTTCAGAGCTTTTTTTATCATATTTACCCGTTACCACTTGCCAAGCGTGCTTAAAAAAACGCACTTGTGGGAATTTAAGGTAAATTGTAAAAAACAAACCTGTTCCTAGCAGCACATAAGGAAACCACCAAGCGCCCCCAAGCATTCCATCTAACATTTTTAATAAATCATGAAAGCCTTCCACACTGTTCCCCTTACTTTTTTGTTTTTAATCGTTATAGTTTTATTATTGTGATCTTATTATTTTAAGTTGGATCATAAAGCTTACAGATACGCTGATTAGCGCAGCTCGTCTACCACCGCACGTATCGCAACGAGTACGTCTTGACCAAGTTGCTTACAGCGAATAGGTGACCAGCCATAGGCCGTATCCGGTATTTCAATATTATCTTTAAACGGCATTTCTAAGGTGTACGCCAAGCACGAAAACGCATGAGCAATCGCATTAGTTGCCACTGTCATATTCGCTTTGCCTGGTTCGTCTTTATCGTAACCGAAAACATCCTGAAACTCAGGCGTTGCGGTTAACAACGCATTTTTAAATGTGCTTTCTAGCTGTGCTATTCGTCCATCGTAGTTAGGGTTGCCTTCACTACCGGCGACAAAATTATAAGGTAGCGCTTCATCACCGTGCATATCTAGGAACAAATCTACGCCCGTTTGCTGCATTTTTTCAATCACTAAAAATACTTCTGGGCTGTTGTCCATACTCGGCGTTGCCCACTCGCGATTTAAATTAACTCCTTTAGCGTTAGTGCGTAAATGGCCTCGCACCGAACCATCCGGGTTCATATTTGGCACAACATAGAAGACCGCTTTATCTAACAACAACCGTGCTAGACCATCATCCTTGTCCAACAAGCGCTCTAAAAGCCCTTCAACAAGCCACTCGGCCATGGTTTCGCCTGGATGCTGACGTGCAGTGATCCAAATTGCCTTTTTCCCTTCACCGGGTTCCCCTATGGTCAACATTGACATGTCTCGGCCATCTAATGTGTTACCTAGAAATGTCTCTTCACACAAATCATTAGTTTGTGCCCAAGCAAGTAAATCTAAATGTCGCTCGTAACCATAAGGCGCAAAATAGGCAAAGTAGATTTGCCCCTGCTCAGGTGTATGCTCGATGATAAGGTTATTGCCGTCAAATTCAGTTTCGACACGAAACCACTCTTGTCTATCGTAAGATGCAACGGCTTGGTAGTTTTTCCAGCCTTCAGGGTACGCTGATTTTTCGAGGTCGGTAATAGTGAGGCGATGTGATATCCAAGGGCGGGTATCTAATTTAAAATGAAACCATTGATAAAAGTCTGATTGGTTGTCTTTATTAATTGCGAGCTGAATGTCGCTTTCGCTGTGCGTTGATATAACGCGAATATTACCACTGTCAAAATTGCTACTAATTCTCACATTAACTGTCCATCTAATTTAACCGCGGTCAATTTAGCATAATGTCAGACTAAAAAGCCAAAGATGCGCTGTTTTTTGTCAGCAGAATTACAACATTTTATCCTGCAAAGCTGAGCCATGCTGTGATAGTCAGAGACATTGTTTGCCACAGCAAAACGTATTGTTTATTTCCCGTACAAAAAGACCTATACAAAAA
Source organism: Paraglaciecola chathamensis S18K6 (assembly GCA_000314955.1). Classification (GTDB taxonomy): domain Bacteria; phylum Pseudomonadota; class Gammaproteobacteria; order Enterobacterales; family Alteromonadaceae; genus Paraglaciecola; species Paraglaciecola chathamensis. Next base: position 60,017 of record BAEM01000003.1, read on the forward strand.
AGGCGTGCTACCTAAACAAGAAAGTAACACGCCCACTCAGAAACTCGGTTTTTACGTTATAAAAAGATTATTGTACCTTTGGTAAATTCGGGTAATACAAACCCGCCATATCCTGCACCACGCGCAATACTTGGCAGCTATAACCAAATTCATTGTCATACCACACATACAAAGTGGCTCTATTACCCGCGACAATTGTGGCTTGAGAGTCCACGACAGATGCAGCTCGCGAACCTACTAAATCAGTCGACACAATTTCTTTTGAGCTGGTGTAATCCACTTGATTTTGTAGCGGTGAAAACAATGAAACATCGCGTAAGAAGGCATTTATTTGTGCCTTATCAGTCTCTTGAGACAAGTGTAAATTTAAAATAGCCAGTGACACATTCGGCGTAGGAACGCGTATAGAACTCCCCGTTAACTTACCCTCAAGTTGCGGATAGGCTTTCGCCACAGCGCTTGCCGCTCCCGTTTCAGTGATCACCATATTCAATGCAGCACTGCGCCCACGGCGATCCGCTTTATGGAAATTATCAATGAGATTTTGATCATTGGTAAAAGAGTGCACCGTTTCGACATGCCCGCCATTAATGCCGTATTCTTCATCCAGCGCTTTAAGCACAGGCGTAATCGCATTTGTGGTGCAGCTTGCTGCAGACAAAATAGTATCTTGCGATTGGATATCGGTTTGGTTTACCCCGTAAACGATATTTTTAATTGCGCCTTTACCCGGAGCCGTTAACAGGACTTTTTTCACCCCTTTGGATGTTAAGTGCTGCCCTAGCCCTGCCTCATCGCGCCACATACCGGTATTGTCCACGACAATGGCGTTTTCAATGCCATATTTGCTGTAATCCACTTCACTGGGTGCGTTAGCGTATATGACCTGAATATATGAGCCATTTGCTTTAATGGCATTGCGCTCTTTATCAACTGTGATGCTGCCATTGAAAGGGCCGTGCACTGAATCTCTGCGTAACAAGCTGGCGCGCTTTTCTAAGTCGCCTTCTTTGCCGCCACGAACCACTATCGCCCGTAAACGTAATTTATTGGTTTTCCCTTGGCGCTCAATCAATAGTCGAGCTAACAAACGTCCGATTCGGCCAAAGCCATAAAGTACGACATCTTGTGCGGTATGACTGTCATCAATATCTAAAATATCAGCAAGCTCTTCTTTTAGGTATTGCTCGATACTTTTGCCTTTATGTTCATCTTTAAAATGAAATGCATAGGCTAACTTTCCAAGATCAATTTGCGCAGGCGCAAGCGGTAATTTGCTTAACTCTTCAAGTAAAGGCCAGCTCTCGCGTAAACGCAGCTTCGTACCTTCTTTTAGGCGAACGGTACGGTGAGCTTTAATGATGTCGATGGTTGAAGCCCCAAGCATGGGACGACCATAAATTGATATTTCAACGGCTTTATTGCGATACAAATTCCCCAGTAACGGCAACATACGCTCCGCGTATTCTTGACGTTCTTGCCAACTGCTCATTAATGCTTGTTCAGATTGTTGATTCATGATCTTTAAAAACTCTCAAAAAACGTAGGTTGGCTCATAAAAAGCGACGAGATTGCTTGGATAAAGCAAAATGGGCCGTTATTCTAATCAAAGGAAGTAAATGCGCCAAATTGTTGAAAATTTACTAAATTCAGTAATTTGTGTTCTAAAATGGCAATATATTGGTAAATTAACTACAAGAGGTTTTATGCGAATTGCAGGCGTACTGTTGTCTATTTTTGCCGTCGCGGGGTGCGATGTATTGTTTCCGATGACGGCCACTAGAATATGTGAAGAACACGCCGAATTTTGCGCTGATCTTAACCCTGATGGTTGGTGCTTGGCCGAGAAAAGCCGCATTATCAAGCATCGATATGCCTACGACCAATCTCCTAGTGAGTTACTCGATTACTATTTATTAGAAGATTTTGAGAAGTATAAAGTCTGCATTAATAACGCGGCGCAAATAGAGCATATTGTACAGGTAGAAAAGCAAACCAAACGCAGACAAGCAGCCGTAAATGCAGAGCGCGAATTAAACCGTCTAATACATAAAACGCGTAACTCTAAAGAACCCCACTTGCTGCTTTATCACTGGTCTCGCTTTGGAAAACAAGAGGCATTGAAGCACTTCTTAGCGCTTGAAAAGCAAGGAAAACTGAATACGCCAAGCCTGCAATTAGGGCTCGCTTCTTATTACGTTAAGTTTGATTTAGACAAGGCGAAACACGCTTTATTTACTGCTTTGTCTCTGTATTCAGAAGACCAAGAAATAGACACAGATATATTTGTTAGCTTAAGTACCATAAACCTTAAACAGGAAAACTATGCTGATGCCTACGTATGGGCTTATGTTGCGAGTGAATTTGATGTACAGAACATAAGCCTTACGGAGATAAGACGCGCATTACCGTCAACGGTCGATACTGAAGCGTTAAAAGATAAGGCATTTGTATATATAGAAAATATCGAAGACAGAAGGTTTTTACTGTAGGTACTTGCAATTCTTTGTACAAAAAACGCGCAACAACTGAAAAAAACTTTCATAAAATAAATGTGAATTTATGCGTTTTTTTCAGTTCTGCGACTATTTAATTCCATTTTTCCGCTAACAAGCCGTTATTCAGTACTTTTATTGAACGATAAAGAAGCCGAATTGACACAAAAGCGCTCACCTGTAGGTTGAGGGCCATCGTTGAACACATGCCCTAAATGCGCGTCACAATGCTTACATACTATTTCAACGCGTTGCATGCCATGGCTATTATCTTGATGGAATTCGACGTTTTTCTCAGCACTTTGCGCTGAAAATGAAGGCCAACCACAACCCGCATCAAATTTATCCTCAGCATCAAACAACTTTTCACCGCAACAACGACACACATAATCACCTAGCGCCTCATTATTGAGTAATTCACCAGTAAAAGGACGCTCAGTTCCTTTTTGTCGGGTGACACGAAACTCTTCATCACTTAGTCTTTGGCGCCACTCTTGTTCAGTTAACTTCATAAATTTACCTCAAACTTTGCCATTGTTTGCAATAAATATGGGGGCCACTTTCGCTTTTTCTAGTCAAAATTTTATTGATTCATTCAGTGCAGTGACCCCGTGCCGCCTATATGGCGTTAAAAAGGCAAATACTGTTACTGGCCTGTTTATAGCAATTTTGTACCACCACTTCAGGTTGCTTACGCAGGTCTGCGTAGCGCGTATCTAGGGTTAATTTCCAACGTTGATTTGGCACATAAGTCGGACAATTAAACTGCACGTCATGGTCGCTGGCATTAAATACAATAAGCCAATGTTCAGTGGTTTCACCGGTTTCATATTCTTCACCCCGTAGCTCAACGGCAAAGCATTGGTTATCAGGGTCATGCCAATCATCTTCGAGTTTTCGTGCCCCGTCAGGGCGGTACCAATAAATTTTTGCCACATTGTGCGACAAATCAAAATTATCATCTCGAAGTTGCAAGTGATGAAGCAACACACTTTCTTTACGAATATTGATAACATGCTGACAAAACGCTAAAAACTGTCGCTTATTTTCATCTAAGTCCCAGTCTAACCAACTGATGGGATTATCTTGGCAATAGGCATTGTTATTACCCTGTTGTGTGCGACTTAACTCATCTCCGCCGAGTACATGGGGAATACCTTGCGATAGCAATAAGGTGGTAAATAAATTTCTCTTTTGCTGTTCGCGCATGGCAATAATATCGGTGTCTGTTGTGGGACCCTCTACCCCATAATTGGCCGATAAATTATGCCCATGACCGTCGCGGTTTTGCTCACCATTTGCTTCATTATGACGCTCTTGATAACTCACCATATCCTGGAGCGTAAAGCCGTCGTGGTAGCTAACGTTATTTACCGAGGTTAATATCGAACGGCTTTCTTTTGGAAAAACGTCTCGAGAGCCAAGTAAACGCGTGGCAAAGTCACTGGTAGTGCCTTTATCACCGCGCCAAAATGCCCGCACGGTATCGCGATATTTGTCGTTGCATTCCAACCAATTTGACGGAAACTGACCTAGGCGATATCCACCATGACCAATATCCCAAGGCTCTGCAATTAACTTGCAGCCGAGCAGCACTGGATCTTGACGAATAGTTCTAAAGAAACCAGACAGGGCTGAAAACTCATAAGGGTCGCGACCCAAACTCGCCGCTAAATCGAAGCGGAATCCATCCACTCCCATTTCTTGCACCCAATAACGTAAGGCATCCATAACCATTTTGAGTACATAAGGAAAGGCAGTATTAACACTATTACCACAGCCTGAATTGTTGACAAATTTGTTGTAGTCAATCGCGCCGTATTCGTTGCGCTCAAACAGGTAAAAAGACGAGTTATCTAGTCCTTTAAAAGACAGCACTGGCCCGTCTAAGCCGCCTTCAGCGGTATGATTAAACACCACGTCCAGTATGATCTCGATGCCCGCTTCGTGATAGCAGTCGACCATGGTTTTAAATTCTGCGATAGCATCATCGATAACATACCTTGGCTCGGGACTAAAATAATTGATTGGGTTGTAGCCCCAATAATTAGTCAAACCTTTATTGGTAATGTATGGCTCGGGCATAAAGGCTGCCACAGGCATTAATTGTACTGCACTGATCCCTAAGTCTTTCAAATGCTCAATAATACACGGCTGGCACATACCTAAGTAGGTACCCTGCAATTTTGTCGGTACGTCTGGGTGCTGCGCCGTCATGCCTTTAACATGCGCTTCATAGAGTATGGTGTGATCAAGCGGCGTATTCGGTTTCGCGGGACGCTCTTGCTTACCTGAGTTTGCAACAACAACGCTTTTAGCCACCATTTTTTGGCTATCGCCAGCGTATAACTTAGCATCCCAAAACATGGGACGACTAAGGGCTTTCGCGTATGGGTCAATTAATAATTTCTCAGGCAAAAAGCGCGAACCTGACGCATCATGATCAGCCCCTGATGTACGATACCCGTATAACTGCCCTGCCTGAATGCCCTCTACGTAACAATGCCATACCTTGCCTGTTTTTGCGGGCATGTCGATAATAGCAATTTGCTCTTCGTCCTTTTCGCTAAAAAGACAAAGCTTAACCGAATCAGCATTAGGACAATGAACCGCAAAATTACATCCTCCCTCATCAAGCACGGCTCCTAAAAACAAAGCACTACCCGACTGAACTCGATAATTAACTGCTGTCATGGTTTACTTACCCTTATACAAAATAAATATCGTTGCCAACGGCGGTAATGACACACTAATAGAATACGCTTGATTGTTCCATGGCACTGCTTCGGCCTTGACGGTTTTATTCAAGCTGTGGCCACTACCCCAATATTGTTTGTCATCTGTATTCAATAACACGCTGTATTCGCCCAACGCTTTCACGCCAAATCTAAAGTTGGTACGTGGAACAGGAGTAAAATTGCTAGCTGCATACAATTGCTGCTTAGCATCTTTTGATTGGCGCAACATGACCAAAGTACTTTGCTCAGCATTTTCATGATCTATCCACTCAAAACCACGGTAATCGTGGTCCAGCTCGTGCAACGCAGGGTACTGAGTATAAATCTGATTTAAATCACGATAGAGCGCTTGTATACCACTATGCTTGTCAAACTCCAGCAAATGCCAATTGACTGAGCTGTCATGGTTCCACTCTGCTGATTGGCCTATTTCATTGCCCATAAAATTGAGTTTTTTACCTGGGTGAGCATACATAAATGCTGCATAACAGCGCAGATTTGCCGCTTGTTGCCATTCATCACCAGGCATTTTACGCAGTAGCGAGCCTTTACCATGCACCACTTCATCGTGAGAAATGGGCAATACAAAACTTTCATCAAATGCATACACCATCGAAAATGTCATTTCACCATGGTGATAGCGACGATAAGAAGGATCTTTTGAAATATAGTGCAGCGAGTCATGCATCCAGCCCATATTCCATTTAAAACCAAAGCCTAAACCTCCTTCAAATACCGGACGGGACACTTTCGCAAATGAAGTAGATTCCTCGGCTATGGTCATGGCATTCGGATAGTGAGAATAGACTTCTTTGTTCATCCACTGGAGTAAACTGATCGCTTCGTAGTTATGATTACCACCATCGACGTTGGGCACCCACTCACCGTCCTCTCGTGAATAATCCAAATACAGCATAGATGCCACCGCATCAACACGAAGGCCATCAATGTGGTACTTGTCTAACCAGAATAACGCATTGGCGACCAAAAATTGGCGCACGGTATCTTTACCAAAATCATAAATACACGAGTTCCAATCTGGGTGCCAGCCCTTGCGCGGGTCTTCATATTCGTAGACATGAGAACCATCAAAGCGCGCCAAGCCATGGCCGTCCTCTGGGAAGTGCGCTGGTACCCAATCAATGATCACGCCAATACCATTTTGGTGACACTGATCGACAAAGTATTTGAAGTCATCAGGCCCACCAAAACGACTCGTCGGAGCAAATAAACCAACGGGCTGATAACCCCAAGAACCATCGAAGGGAAACTCAGAAATAGGCAGAAGCTCTAAATGGGTATACCCCATATCTTTTACATAAGGAATAAGCTCGTTGACCAGCTCGCGATAGGTTAAAAACGTTTCCCCTGACTGGCTGTCGGGGCGCTTCCATGAGCCTAAGTGAACTTCATAGATACTCATGGCTTGCGCATACTTATCGCCCTGAACTTGTTGCTGCCATTGACTGTCATTCCATTGGTATTGCTCATGATCAAACACAACAGACGCATGAGATGGATATTGATCAGCATAAAAACCAACAGGATCGGCTTTATGGGGTAGCTCATTCCCCTGTCCATCTTTGATTTGGTACTTGTATTTATCACCAGCTTTCACGCCTGGAACCACCAGTACCCAATAACCAAAATCGGTTTTTTGCATGGGTAAACATGAACCATCCCAGTAATTAAAATCACCGATAACCGATACCGCACTTGCATTCGGAGCAAACACGGCAAATCGAGTGGCAGAAACAGCGTTTTTCAAACCAACATCTAATTCAATTAATTGTGCACCCAACTGTTGATAGACATTTTTTGGCAGGTGGTCGACAAAATGCACGGCATGAAAGGCTTGTTCTTGAAATTGGTACGGGTCAATGATGCGATACGTATCTTGAGCGTTTTTTACCTCGAAGGCATAGACTGCTGGGGGCTTGCCTTTAGTAAACTCAGCACTAAACAGATCGCTCTTGCCTTGCCTTTTAAGTTTACCTATGACCTTTTCAGTGGATAAATCAACCACACTTATTTCACTGGCATTGGGCACCCAAGCTGTGATGGAAAACGTTTTGTTAGTTTTTTTAACACCTAAGTGGGAAAAAGGAAGGGTACATTGAGCGCGTTGAAGCTGTGTTTCTATTTGCATTGTGCCGCCTTGCAGTGTTGGCGGCCTGACATACAGGCCGCCTAGATTATATTATTGTTTTGCTTGACGTCTTACCTCGGTCAAGCGGTGAGCGAGTGACTGCAGCTCACTGTTAGCAAAAATATCCTGTAAACTATGTGAAAGCTTACGTTGCCAATTTGGGTATTCATTGAACGTACCTGGAATGTTAACGGGTTCGTCCATTTCTAACCAGTCTTCTAGTTGCAAACTCAATAGGGAACTTGAACCGCTCGCCATATGAGTTTGCATACCAAAATTTAATGCCTTGGTCATCCCTACCTGATTGACATCACGACTGATCTCCTCAGAAATAGAACCGTGTCCATGTAAGGTATCTAAGATGGCCTGTTTGTTATCATGTCTGCTCTGGTACAAGCTTGCAAGTATCTCTTCTGTTGGATACAAACCCAAGGTCTTACCCAATTGCAAGTCATCGCAGTGCCAGAAGCCATTTAAGGTAGGCATATCGTGCGTGGTCAACGTAGACATTGACTGCACAGGATAATGACTTGGTGAGAAAAAACCGCCGTCTTTAGCTTGCTCGAAAAAGAACACACGGTACGAATACACGCCATTATCAGCCAGTTTTTCGCGGATTTCTTCTGGTACAGTACCTAAATCTTCACCGATTACCATAGCCTGATTACGATGGCTCTCCAGCGCTAGAATGGCTAACAAATCATCCACTGGATAATAAACATAGCCGCCTTGCTTGGCGCTATCACCTTTGGGTACCCACCACAAACGCAATAAGGCCATCACGTGATCGATACGTAATGCGCCCGTGGCATGCATATTCGAACTAAACAAATCAATGATAGGCTGATAAGCCTGCTCATATAGCTTGAGAGGATCCATCGGCGGCAACCCCCACGTCTGGCCAAGAGGACCTAAAATGTCTGGTGGCGCGCCAACACTGGCATCAGTGCAGTACAAGGCTTTATTTCCCCAAATCTCAGCACTGCCTTCACTCACCCCGACGGCCAAATCACGGTATAGACCAATTTGCATCTTGTGCTCTAGAGCGACTTTATTCGCTTTTTCAAACTGCAATGCCGCTTGCCATTGTAACCACAAGAAGAATTGCACGCGTTTGGCATTCGCTTTTGCGAATTTAGCCACAGCGGGAGAATCAAAATCCGCATATTCATCAGGGAATACCGGCCAGCCCCAAGAGGCCTTTCCTTTACTGGCTAAGTCTTCTTGCAGTGCATCATATACAGCAATAGTCTGCAGACTTTCACCGCCTTGCTCTATGAATGCTTTAAAGGAGCGGTTTTGTTGCGTATTCTTGCTCAAATACTGTTGAGCCTGCCAATCAAAAACAGCGCTTAGGGCGTCGAGCTTAAGCTTTGTTACGCTGGGATAATCTACTAAGTCCGCTGCGCGAGCGTGATCAATAGACTCTTTAAAATCAACTTGATTCACAATCGCCTGTACGCTTGGTTGATGAAAGCCATCAATTGCGGTGACATCGATATAAATGAAGTTCAGCCAACGACGCGAGGACGGGCCATACGGGCTGCATGCTCCTGGATTAGCCGGATAAAGAGAATGAATGGGGTTTAGTCCGATAAAATCTGCACCCGTTTTGGCGGCTTCAGCGGTTAGATAAGCAAGATCACTAAAGTCCCCTATCCCCCAATTATGGTCGCTGCGCACACAATATAACTGCACACTTAGCCCCCACACTTTATTCCCGTCAACCAAAGTTTGTGGCTGATAACAGGCATCAGGGGCAATAATCACCCGCATTTCACTGAGTGACTCATCATCCACAACTAAGGCAAGAGTGTGATAACCCAACGGCAAGTTACATTCAATCGAGATAAAATATTCATGAAACTCTATTTCATCAATATGATTCACATTGACTAACTCACCCTCAATGGGTTCAAAGGTGACGCGCTGAACGTCACCACTTTCTAGCGTTATCTGGGCAGTATATTCGTCTGTCACCAATTCAATTGGCAAACGAACAAAAAATGAAAGGGCATCATTATTACGCTGAACATGAACAGGATTTAACGGAGTTAACCAATCTTTTATCATGCCCTGTTTAACCTGCTCTTCTAAAGCAGCTTGATCGTCTACCTTGTATCCCATCACGTTCAGTAATTTTTTCTTTACGGTCGACTCGATAGTCGCAGGCTTGCCCCAAGCATCGGTGTAATTTGATTCGATACCGCGATGTTCTACAAGCTGATCAATCAATGAAGATGTCATTAACGTTTGATTCCTATAAATGGAGACTATTTTCAGCCGACTATTATTAGCTAAACGTGTCGCAAGGCGAAGTTGAATACGTTTGCATTAAATAAATCTGTAACAAAATAACATTTTTAAGCGATTATTTTGCCTTATTTATCCATTTAGTCCATAATTTCGTAATTATATTTCACAATTAAGCTGATTCAGCTTAATTAGAGTTCGAACTTACGACCCGTTTAGAGGATGTATATATGACTATTAAAATTGGTATCAACGGTTTTGGCCGTATTGGTAGATTTGTTTTTCGCGCAGCATGTGAGCGCAGCGATATCGAAGTAGTCGGTATTAACGATTTGTTAGACGCAGAATACATGGCGTATATGTTGAAATACGACTCAACACACGGTCAATTTAAAGGTACTGTTGAAGTTCAAGACGGACAACTTATCGTCAACGGTAAAACTATTCGTGTGACTGCAGAGCGTGACCCTGCGGCACTTGCATGGGACGCCATTCAAGCTGAAGTAGTCGTTGAAGCAACTGGTTTGTTTTTAACTGACGAAACTGCTCGTAAACACATTACCGCCGGTGCCAAAAAAGTGGTGCTTTCTGCGCCATCTAAAGATGACACACCTATGTTTGTTATGGGTGTTAACCATGACACTTACGCGGGACAAGAAGTTGTTTCAAATGCATCTTGTACCACCAACTGCTTGGCGCCATTGGCTAAAGTACTTAACGACAACTTCGGTATCGTTGACGGCCTTATGACCACAGTACACGCAACAACTGCAACGCAAAAAACCGTTGATGGCCCTTCAGCCAAAGATTGGCGTGGTGGACGCGGTGCGTCTCAAAACATCATTCCTTCATCTACTGGTGCTGCAAAAGCAGTGGGTAAAGTTATCCCTGAGCTTAACGGTAAATTGACTGGTATGGCATTCCGCGTACCTACTGCTGACGTTTCAGTGGTTGATTTAACCGTAAACCTAGCAAAACCGGCTACATACGAGCAAATTTGCGCAGCAATGAAGTCAGCGTCTGAAGGTGAACTTAAAGGGATCATGGGTTACACAGAAGATGCTGTGGTATCGCAAGACTTTATCGGTGATACCCGCACCTCAGTATTCGATGCCACTGCTGGTATTGCACTTACTGACACTTTTGTGAAGTTGGTATCTTGGTACGATAACGAAATCGGTTATTCAAACAAAGTATTGGATTTGGTTGCTCACATCAGCAAATAAGTTCATATCACTTTATTGTAAAAAGGCAGTCATCTACACTAGGTGACTGCTTTTTTTTGATCTTAAGGGTCTCTCTTTATGCACCTATGTAAAACCGCATCTTTACTTCCACAAGATGATATCGAAATGCTGATCATCGATAACGATCATGCCCATGCGACTATCTCTTTATTCGGCGGCCATGTTCTCAGCTTCATTCCTAAACACGACAATGTGCAACGACTTTGGTTAAGCAAAGAAGCCATGCTCGACGGCCAGCATCCAATAAGGGGCGGGATCCCAATTTGTTGGCCTTGGTTCGGCGCTCACGCATCTGAAAGTGGTTTAGCTTCTCATGGTTACGTGCGTACCCAAAACTGGCATGTGGTAGATTGCGCGGATGAACCTGAGCAAACGGTCATTCGACTCAAGCCGAGTACAACACAAGGAGACGGTTTTGAAGGTGAAACACAATTGAGCTTAGTCTTGTTCATAGGACGAGAATTGCGCATTCAATTGGTCACTGAAAACACGGGCAGCGAGCCACTCAGTTATACCAGTGCATTACACACTTATTTCAACATTGATGATATTAACCATTGTGAATTAACTGGTTTAGACGGTGATTATTTAGATAAACTGCAAGATTATCAGCGTATCAGCACCCCTATCCCCTACACGTTTAATGAAGAAACGGACCGAGTGCACTTAGTTACACCTGAGTCGCTAACAATTGTCTCAGGGAATATTAAAACCCATATTCAGTCAAACGGCCACGACAGCATAGTCGTATGGAACCCATGGGCTGATAAATCAAAAAGCATGCAGGATATGGAAGACCAGGGCTATAAAAATATGTTGTGCGTTGAAACGGCTGTTACGCAAGGCCAGCAAGTATTGCCAGGGCAATCCCATACACTAGAGCAAGTGATTCGCTAGCATCCATATACTTCTCATTTCATAACCTTTTACACCAAGCAATAAAAAAGGAGCCGATGGCTCCCTTTTTAAATCTCGTTAGCGCAGTATTGTTGCTAAAGCAACTTACCACGCTATTTTGCTAAACGATTACTCGTTGCCTTCAGCGGGTGCTGCTGGCTTTTCTAGCAATTCTTTGATGCTCAAACGAACACGGTTCTGACGGTCAATTTCCATCACTTTAACGTTAATGATTTGACCTTCGCTAAGATGGTCAGCCACTTTATTCACACGCTCATGAGCGATTTGTGAAATGTGAACTAGACCTTCTTTACCCGGTAAAATTTCAACGAATGCACCGAAATCAACGATACGTGTTACTTTACCTTCGTAGGTTTTACCTGCTTCAACATCAGCGGTGACTTGCTCAATTTTGCTGATAGCGATGTCCGCTTTTGCACGCTCGGTAGCGAAGATTTTGATTGTGCCATCATCTTCGATTTCGATGTTAGTGTCAGATGCTTCAGTAATAGCACGGATCATCGCGCCACCTTTACCAATCACGTCACGGATTTTATCTTGGTCGATTTTCAATGTGTAAATACGCGGAGCGAATTCAGACATTTCATCACGGTGACCAGAAATCGCTTGGTCCATCACACCTAGAATATGCAAACGCGCTTCTTTTGCTTGTTTCAGAGCAACTTGCATGATTTCTTGAGTGATACCTTCGATTTTGATATCCATTTGAAGCGCAGTAATACCTTCAGTGGTACCCGCTACTTTAAAGTCCATGTCACCAAGGTGATCTTCGTCACCCAAGATGTCAGAAAGAACAACGAAGTTTTCATCGTTTTTCACAAGACCCATAGCAATACCAGCTACTGATGCCTTAATTGGAACACCCGCATCCATCAATGCCAAAGACGTACCACAAACTGATGCCATTGAAGACGAACCGTTTGATTCAGTGATTTCAGACACCACACGCACTACGTACGGGAATTCTTTTTCAGACGGCATAACCGCTTGAATACCGCGTTTTGCTAGACGACCGTGGCCGATTTCACGACGCTTAGGTGAACCAACAAAACCAGTTTCGCCTACACAGTATGGAGGGAAGTTGTAATGCAACATGAATCGGCTATCCACTTTACCGTTTAGGCCGTCAATCATCTGTGCGTCACGCTCTGTGCCTAATGTAGCAGCTACGATTGCTTGCGTTTCACCACGTGTAAACAAAGCAGAACCGTGGGTACGGGGCAAAATGCCCGTCGCTACGTCAAGTGCACGGATCATCGCAGGGTCACGACCATCGATACGCGGCTGACCAGCAAGAATACGTGAACGTACTACGTCACTTTCAAGCTCATGTAATAACTCAGATACTTCTTTTGCATCTTGTTCTTCATCAGCTTCAACGATAGCAGCAACGGTTTTATCTGTTAGTGCAACAATCGCGTCTTTACGTGCCATTTTGTCAGAGATTTGATACGCCTCTGTCATTTCTGTTTCAGCAAGTGCTTTAATTTTGTCTTTTAGTGTGACGTTAGCAGGCTCAGCAACCCAATCCCACTTAGGCGTGTTAACTTCAGCAGCAAATTCAGTCACTGCATTAACAACGGTTTGCATTTGCTCATGACCATACATTACGGCGCCTAGCATCACGTCTTCAGATAAGACTTCAGCTTCCGACTCAACCATCAATACTGCGCCTTTAGTACCGGCAACTACTAGGTCTAGCTGGCTAGTTTCAAGCTCAGAAGTACGTGTATTAAGTACATATTGACCATCAGTGTAACCAACACGCGCAGCACCAACAGGACCATTGAAAGGCATACCTGAGATAGCAAGGGCAGCAGACGTTCCGATTAGCGAGATTATGTCAGTTGGAATTTCAGGGTTAGCTGAAACAACCGTCACTATGATTTGTACTTCGTTCATAAACCCGTCAGGGAATAATGGACGAATTGGACGGTCAATCAAACGAGACGTAAGTGTTTCGTATTCAGAAGGGCGACCTTCACGCTTGAAGAAACCACCTGGGATTTTACCCGCAGCGTACGTTCTTTCTTGGTAGTTAACCGTTAATGGGAAGAAGTCTTGGCCTGGCTTGGTGTCTTTTTTACCAACAACAGAAACCAACACTGATGTGTCGTCCATGCTTGCCATAACAGCAGCGGTTGCTTGACGAGCGATTACGCCCGTTTCTAGCGTGACAGTATGCTGACCATACTGAAATGATTTAGTAATAGGAGTCATTATTTTCCTTTAAATTTTAACTAATGCTTTCTTTATCGCTTTTAAATGCGGCGCATAGTATAGCGGTAAGGCTGGGCTAAAAACAGCAACTTGGGGGAAATAACCCTGAAAAATAGGCATTTAATGTAACGCGATATGCGTTTTTGTGAGTGGGTGTCATTTTTATGAAAGTTTTATGTACAAATTGGCAAAATATCCTGAATAGCATCTGATTATAACGATAAAGCGAAAAGGGCTAAAATTGTGTCAAGCAGCCAAGATAATCACCACGGATCTACTGTTAACCTGTGGTGACTAATTCTAAAGCAGCAACTGTTTAATGCTATTTTCTATTGGGCTTCATAGGCCAAACTGATTGGATAGAACCACCTAGCATTAACAAAATAGTTAAGCCAGCTTGTGAATCTCACCCCTTGGGCACTTTGCTCATCATAAAACGGATGGGATTGCGCTTCGGTAGCAAAGTCATCCGTGAGTATGGTGTGAATTGAGCCTTCACCGATGTAATACTGATAATTGCGTGTGGTATCGGCAATCTGCCCAAAAGAGGCAGTCATGCGGGCATTCCAATCAGTAAAGTACAGATAATCACTAGGTTGCAAAGCCCAAGTGAACGGGTTGGTATTGCCTTGATCGATTTGATCCATGACTTTATTGAAAAGCACCTGCACTCCATCAAATTCCGTTGTGTATTGTGCAAAGCGACTTCTCGGGTAGCGATAAGACAAACGCTGGAATAAATCGACATTCAAGTCCGCCGCGGTATAAGTTCCCAGCCCACTTCTAAAAATTGTCGGCAGGGTATTTTCAAAGTTCCACGGGCTACCACTACGAAATACGTCGTCAACAAACCCCTCTGATACAATGGATGCAGAGGCATCAGCAAATAACATAGCCTCGGACCGAGGAAATGCAGCTTGTAAATAAGGGAAATTCAGTGTCGCCCCGTAGCCACCAGCACTGGAGCCTGTGACCAGCATTTTATCGATAGCATTTTTATGCCGGCTACGCCCTTTAAAATGCGTTTTCATCCAGTCTTGTACGGCCAAAAAGTTATCAAACCCCTTGTGTTTCACCGGCACGGGTGCACCTGGAAAACCAGTAATACTGCCATCTACATCCGTGTATACCACTTCGCTTGAGCCAGCATGAAGATCCCCCGTGCAATAGGGAATAAAGACTTTGCTCCAATCTTTAAACGGGTTCCTACGATTGCTGTCATCAAAAACACCACCGGCGTCGACTGGCGAGTTCTCTTGTAATATGGAGGGGTTATACGTAGGACGGTCACCTTCTACGGCTTCAAGTGCTAACGAGGCTACGCAAGTGGCATCATTCCAACAAGAGCCGCCACCGTTAAAATAAACCAACACGTTCTTGCTTTTACCTTGCTTAAAATAGAACTGAAATGAATTGTCTAGCGGCGTTCCGTCAAGTGGATTTGGTACAGTTTCAAACGCGCAAGAGGGCGTGATTGTTTTTGACTGGCCACTTGGATCAATTATCTCCATTTGAGATGCCACCGGTATGGTTTGCCATTCGTTTTTGTCGTGATGATTGTGATGTTGCTTTGCCAACACAGGCAGAGAGCTTAGTAACACTATAACGCTAAATAAATACTTGCTTTTCATATGCTTCACTCCGTGAGATAAAAACGCCAAACTAAAAAGAACACCTATACAACTTGCAAGTATTTAAAACTATCCACCGAAGAAGTCTCATCCAATTGCGCACTCAACAGACAAGGCTCAAGGAATAATTTACCACTCGGTGAAAGTAGATTTTATTTACCCTCCATTAGGTAAAAAAATTATAAACAGATTTGCCTTCAGGTTATACCAATCCGCATTAATAAGTGACCGTCT
>BAEM01000002.1 GCA_000314955.1 Paraglaciecola chathamensis S18K6
AGACGGTCACTTATTAATGCGGATTGGTATAACACAAGGGAAATACAGCAAAATGACAGCGTGAGTAAGCTATCCCTCTGGCTATTTAAGCATAGAATAATTCGTATAACATGGGTAACAGTAAGAGGATTTTTAAAAGCGTAGGGCAGAAGCAAAGCAATAGAGCATTGCTTTGCATTAATAAGTAAGAATCGGCGCCTAGCGCATATTATCTAAAGTGCTCTCAAGGGCCGCCATACCAGTAGGTAAATCGAGCTTGTGGCCTAAATCGATAAAGGCTGAGCCCAATGCGTGAATAGTGCGAAACAGGTTATGGGTGCGGCACTGCTCTCCCATTTGTCCGATACGTATTATATTGGGGCCGAATGAACCGGATATTTCCACGCGATAGCGGTTCGACATGGTGCGTAGCACCTCTTTACCGATAATATCTTGAGGTAAGCGAATACCGACGACAGAGTTTAGCCGCGCTGGCTGCTCAACGTACAACTCTAACCCCATACCTTCTATCGCTGCTTGCAGCGCTTTTGAGCAGCGTTGATGACGAGCAAAGCGCACAGGTAGTGTTTCTGTACATACCAAGCGTAAGGCTTCGTGAATGGCTAAAATACCAGAGACTGGCGCGGTATAGTGGTAAGATTTTTTATACCAAAATTGATGGCCTAACTTGGCATCAAGACACCAGTGGCGTAGCTGATCTGTGCGTGACTCAATAAAATTCCACGCTTTTTCTGAAAAACCCACCAAAGACACCCCTGGAATACACGACAACCCTTTTTGGCCGCCAGTGATCACGGCATCAATACCCCAGTCGTCCATGGCTAATTCCATCGTGCTTAAGGTGCATACGGCATCTACTATCACCATACAGTTATGTTTTTTGGCGACACGGCAAATTTGTTCGAGCTCAGCATTGTGCACTGTATTAGAGGTTTCCCCTTGCACTATGGTCAGAACGTTAGGTTTAGTACGTATAATATGTTGTTCGACGGCTTCGGCACTGGCAGCCTGACGCTCTTCAATGACCACCTTAGATACGTTGGCTTGTAGACGCTCAGCCATTTCTGCTAGGCGGCTACTAAAAAAGCCGTTACAAATACTCAATACGTTGTCACCCGGGCGCACTAAGTTAGCAACCGCCATTTCCATGGCGGCAGAGCCTGGGCCTGCCACTCCTAAAATCAAGCCATTTTCAGTTTGAAACACATAGCGCGACATCACCTTAACTTGTTCGATAATTTGCGCCATGGTGTCGCCGAGATGATTGATCACTATGCCATTCGCTGCCGCAACTTTAGCCGGAATTGGCACCGGGCCTGCCCCCATCATCAATAAGGGTTCGTCGGGTAAAATGTTATCTAGCGAAATAATTCCTTGTGGCACACAAATCGACACTGGGTCTCCTGAGTCATTAGACGGCTTTAAAAAAGGGTAACTAGCATATCGCCAAGCAGCGGGTAGGCATAGAGCAAAATTGAAACAAATATATTTATTCTGTTGTTTGTTGTGGCTACCAATACCGGGCGCTAAATTGGCAAATTGATTTTTGTAAAACAAACGAAAGTTAAATTAATATTTACATTTAATATCAGTAGTTTACATGGCATTAACCTAGAGGCGAATAAGGCTGGTAAGGGCGCTTTATTACTGTACAATGCCGCCCCTCGAAAGCATAGACTTGCTCAAAATATATCCAGAAACGTACTTACGTGCTGGAAAGTTCTAGGAGAAATTAAGGTATGCATTCCTCTACTCATCGATTTTACGAAGATGTGCTGGCGATATTAAGCGGCACTGTTTTTGTTAGTTTAGGTTTAGCCATCTTTAAAACATTAGGTTTATTAATCGGTGGCACGGCGGGTATCGCACTGTTACTGAGTCACTTTGTACCGGTTAAATTTGGTTTACTGTTCTTTTTAGTGAACTTACCGTTTTATTATATTGCCCTTAAACAGCTGGGTTGGCGTTTTACCCTCAATACGTTTGTGACCATTTCATTGGTCTCTGTGCTGGTGGAAAATATGCATTTGTTTATTTCCCTCAGCGACATTCAACCCGTTTTTGGTGCGGTGGTAGGCGGTATGCTGATTGGCATGGGTATGCTGATTTTATTCAGGCATAAATCCAGTTTAGGCGGGTTGGGGATCCTTGCGTTTTACTTGCAGGGTAGCCGAGGCATTCGTGCTGGTACCTTTCAGCTGGTCGTTGACAGCCTTATCGTGGTTGGCGCGCTATTTATCATGAACCCGATTTTACTGGCTATTTCCCTCGCCGGTATGGTGACTACCAATGTCATACTAGCGGTGAATCATAAACCAGGGCGTTACCATAGTAACTATGCTGAAACCATGGCAGAGCTGACGTGTGAAACTGCACAAGAAGTTAAAGCGGCAAACGACACCGATCAGTCAGCAAACAATTGGCCGATATCGTTAAACGCTTTGAATTCTAGTGCGTTACCGCAAGGGTCGAGTAAGAATAAAGTAGCTTGCTCTCCCGGTTCATTTTTAAAACGCACGTAAGGCTCTATAACAAAATTGACGTTGGCGGCTTGCAACCGAGCCGCTAGATCATGCCAATCCTGCATTGTTAGTACCACTCCAAAGTGAGGCACAGGTACGGCTTTATCATCTACCTTATTTGCAGCGGGCCGGTTCGGCATTTCTGCTACCAAATGGGTAACCAACTGATGGCCGAAAAAGTTCCAGTCTATCCAATGTTCTGAAGACCGTCCTTGGGCGCAGCCCAATAACTCGCCATAAAATGCTCTGCTTACGACTAAATCTGTCACCGGAATGGCTAGATGAAAGGGCATAATGGTCATGATGATTCCTTTAATATGGGTATAAATAGCGGGCATAAAAAAAGCCGCTTAAAAGCGGCTTTTAGAATACAGCAATTGGCTATTACACCTCAAATGGGTGACGCAAAACGATGGTTTCGTTACGGTCAGGGCCTGTCGAGATAATATCAATTGGAACGCCAGTTAATTCTTCTAGGCGTTTGATGTAGTTTTTAGCCGCTTGAGGCAAGTTATCATACTCGGTCACACCGAATGAGTTTTCGCTCCAACCTGGCATTTCTTCATACACGGGGGTGATAAGTTCATAATCATCAGCAGCCATAGGGGGCACATCTTTTACTGTGCCATCAGCATGCTTATAACCCGTACAAATGCTTAAGGTTTCTAGGCCATCCAATACATCTAGCTTGGTTAAGCAAAAACCAGTAATTGAGTTAATTTGCACAGCACGCTTCATGGCAACTGCATCAAACCAACCTGTACGGCGTTTACGCCCCGTGGTTGCGCCAAACTCATGTCCTTTAACACCTAAATGCTGGCCTACATCACAACCTAATTCAGTAGGAAAGGGGCCAGAACCAACGCGAGTTGTGTATGCTTTAACAATACCCAACACGTAATCTAAGTGAAGTGGACCAAAACCAGCGCCTGTTGCCACGCCACCTACAGTGGTGTTGCTTGAGGTTACATACGGATATGTACCGTGGTCGATATCAAGCAAGGTGCCTTGAGCGCCTTCAAACATGATCTCATCGCCACGTTTACGGGCACGATCTAAAACGTCAGTTACATCAACAACCATCGCTTTTAAGGTATCAGCTACAGCTAATGCATCTGCCAATGTTTTCTCATAGCTTACTGGTTCAACGTTATAGTAGTTGGTCAGCATAAAGTTATGGTACTCGAGTACTTCTTTAAGCTTGACGGCGAAATCTTCAGGGTTGAACAAATCACCAACGCGTAAACCACGACGAGAAACTTTGTCTTCGTATGCTGGCCCAATACCACGACCAGTCGTACCGATTGGCTTATCGCCACGGGCTTTTTCGCGTGCTAAATCAAGTTCAACATGAAACGGAAGAATAAGTGGACAAGCCTCACTGATGCGTAAGCGCTCTTTCACCGGCACGCCGCGCTCTTCTAGCATTGCGCTTTCTTTAAGCAATGCTTCAGGGCTTAGTACAACACCGTTGCCAATAACGCAGGTGACGTTTTCACGTAAAATACCAGAAGGGATGAGGTGCAAAACGGTTTTTTCACCGTCAATAACCAGTGTGTGCCCTGCGTTGTGTCCACCTTGATAACGAACAACATAAGTTGCTTTATCAGTTAAAAGATCTACAACCTTACCTTTACCCTCGTCACCCCATTGGGTTCCGAGTACCACTACATTTTTAGCCATGGATTAGAGAAGTGTCAGAAAATTAGGCGGGGATCCTATCAAATTTCCGGCAGCATCTGAATACAAAAATGTGCTTAATTTTTATATCAGGAAAAACAGGCTCACTAACCCGATGGTGACAAGTGTGCCGCCAATGCTACGTAATTGATTTACAGGCTGTTCTACCATTTGTTGCAGGTAATTACGCCATTTGTTTGGGAATAACATGGGACCGATGCCTTCGATTATTAACACTAAGGCAAAGGCGATAAGCAGTGTATTTAGCATAAAACGCTCTAAAATGAACCAAGCGCTATATGATATAGCAAATTGATCCCACGCCCTAGTGGGCTAAAGGACCGCCATTAACCAAGGTTAGTTCGAAACTAAAACAGGTGCCCTTACCTAATTTGCTTTCTACTTTTAGGTCAGAATTGAGCAGCGCCATCAATTTCTGACAGATAGCTAATCCTAAACCTGCATGACTACATGTGTCTTTTTCTGTGTTACTTGCTTGATAGCGGGCATCAAAAATAAAGGCGATTTCTTTATCACTGATACCAACGCCTGTATCGCGAATATCTACCCTTAGCTTGTCATTGTGAATCGCCACGACTAAGTCGACCTTGCCATTTGCTGGGGTATGGCGAATCGCGTTGGCGATAAGGTTCGTCAGTACCCGCTCTAGCTTACCGATGTCAGCGAATACGTGATATTCAAAATGGTTCGGAATAACCCGAATCTCAATGCCTTTATTTTGAGCATCTAACGCGAATTTTGCCGCTACATCGTGAAGTAGTTCACCTAAGGGGAAGGGCTCTTGATGCAGGGTAACTTGCCCGCCTTCTAAGTAGGCCAATTCGAAAATTTGGTCGATAAGATGCTTGAGGTTTTTAGCGTTCTTCAGAGAAACATCAACAAAATGTTTGCGGTCTTTTGCCGACAAGGTATCTTCGTTTAGTGCCAACGTTTCAATATAGCCCTGTAAACTGGCAAGCGGCGTGCGCAGATCATGTGATAAATCTGCCAGTAACACTCTGCGCTGGGTGTCGATTTTACTCAGCTTCTCAAATTGGTGGTCAATGTGACTCAACATGTCAGTAAAGGCGCAGCCAAGACGGTCAACTTCATTGTGACTGTTTCTATTCCAAACGGCTAAATCTCGAGGAACGTGCTCTCGATGAAAGTCCGCCTCACGGACTTTTTCCATGTCGTCGCTTAAGCGTCTAAGCGGGGTCGTGAAGTACTTAAACATCACAAGTAAGGCAATTAACAACAGCGTTAAACCGACCACCATAAACAGGGCGATTTCACGCATACTTTGGCTATTTTGTAAGTTGGCAAGTATGGAGTCATAACGCTCACCTCCGATAATGACGTACAGGTAACCTTGCAGCTTGTTGTCATTGTATACGGGGGCAGCGGAAAATATTTTGTGCCTGCCAAGCTGTCTTGGGTCGTCGCCTTCGATCGGAAAGCTTTTACCATCACCTATTAAGTGTTTAATCGGTGCGATATCGACTTTTTTCGCTTTGACCTTGCCCGGCTCTGCAGAGTAAGTGAGAATTTTGCCTTGCGGGTCGAGGTAATAAAATTCAAAGTTTGGGCCTAAAATCATTAAGGTATGGAATAGGTTTCCTAGCGCGTCGTAGTCGTAAACGCCCTCTTTTAATAGTGGGTTGTCCTGCACTAGGTGTTCAGCTAAACCGAGATGTAATTTTTGTTCTGCTTCTTGTTGCGTTAGTTTTTGTAGCTCATTAGTGGAATAAAAACAGGCGATCATGACCAGCATAAAGACCGCAACCAGCGAAATGGCTAAACGTTGATAGAAGCAGATTTTCATTAGTCGGATACCCCTTGAGGATTAAATTTGTAGCCCACACCCCAGACTGTTTGAACAATTTTGGGAGACGTGGCGTTTTTTTCGAGCTTGGCTCGTAAACGGTTAATATGCGAATTGACCGTATGCTCGTAGCCGCTGTGGTGATAGCCCCACACGGATTCCAGTAGTTGGCTGCGGCTAAAGACTTGTCCAGGGTGGTTAGCAAGGTGATGTAGCAGCTCAAACTCTGTGGCCGTTAGTACCAGCTCCTGTTCGGCTAAAAACACCTGATGATTTTTTTGTTCGATACGTAAAGTACCTATACACAACGCTTCGCTTTCTTGAGGGGAGGGCACATGGGATTGTTGTAGTACATGCACTTTGCGTAATTGAGAGCGTACTCTTGCTTGCAATTCGCGAACGCTGAAAGGCTTGGTCATATAATCATCTGCGCCTAGTTCTAGCCCCAGAACACGGTCGGTCTCTGAGTTTTTCGACGTCAGCATAATAATAATTTGCATTGGACGCTTATCACGAATTTGCCGACAAATATCTAGCCCGTTCATATTCGGTAGCATCACATCCAGTAAGATCACCGAATAGTCGTTTTCGAGTGCTTGAGTGAGCGCGAGTTGACCGTCTGTTTGATGGTCTATTTCAACGCCAAGCTCAAGTAAGTTGACTCGCATTAGATTGGCGATATCAAGGTCGTCTTCAACGATGAGAATTCTGTCAGTCATAGGAAACACCACAAATGTAAAAACATATAGAGCGATAAAAAAGCGCTAATCTTTCACAAGAAAAGCGCTTTTTGCTTATATGTGCGTTTGTTTTGTGCTTTTTATTATTCGGTACGAGTGATCTGTATTCGAATAACAGGGTTGTCGAACTTATGTTCTACGGTTAAAGCTGACGTGCTCAGGCCATCATCAAAGCTCACTACACCTGGGTGCATTGAGATAAACCCGCTATCGTCACGGGTAGGGTTGAACCCTTCTCCGCTTGCAGCAGGCCCTGGCACTGTGGCTGCGCTTTCGGTGTTTTTCTCTGTACCTGCATCATACGCAGGGCGCGTTGTTGTCCAGCTGTCTCCAACGGCTAATTGAGATAAATCCCACGCATTAATCCCAGTAAAAGCATCATTGGTATTGCCTAACATAGCGGCAATGGTGAGCTTAGCATCGGTAATGTCTTCAATGGTGACGCTGATAGTTTGCTGGTCGCCCGGTGTAATGGGGCCGTCACCACCGGCACTGGCCAAACCTAAGGTTAGAAACGATTCTGAGCTGCCCTCTTCAGCAATCCGCTCTAGTTCAACAGAAGGTACTTGGCCAACCGCCCACAAGTTCCCATCAGCATGTAAGACAATGGCGGGCGGGGATACAGGTTGTCCGTTGGTTAAGTTAACAACGGTCACCTCGTAACTTACGTCCACGGGAGTAGGTTCTGGCGCAGGTACTTCAACTTCAACGATCACTTCTCTGGTGTCATCGTCATCACAGGCGCTTAATGCGAGAGGCAGTGCCAGTAAAAGCACTTTTTTATAATGTTTGATTAAATTTGGCATAACAGTCTCCTTATCTGACGGTTACTGTTACTTTCGCGACTGGGTTCAACCAGCGATGAACGGCGTTGTTTACATCGCTTGTGCCATCAGTCATTGAATCATCTCCAATGTTGCCGCGGTGAATGTGCACTGTCGCATTGGTGTCAGCACCGGCTACGCCGCTACCGCCAGTGCCTAGCAAAGGGTCTAGTGGTGGTGGAACAGGCATACCTGGCATACCCGGTTCGCCGCTACCACGTAACTCATCATTGGCTTCGGTGCCGGCATCGTAAGCATTGAGCAATACGGTATAGGTACCCGCCTCAGTTGGAATTTCCCAATTGTCTAAACCGACAAAACCATCGTTTGACGGTAAAATCATCGCTACCACTGATAGCATTAGGTTACCGTCGGTGGTCATGACGTCACCTGATGCGCTCATGGTCGGGGCAAGTAATCCACCTGCTGGGTTGGCGATCATATCTGCACCGGCCGCAGTGGCAAGGGTAGTGATGCCATCGATACTGCCACCCTCGGCCATCATTTGTAGTTCTGTGCTTGCCGCTTCTCCTACTTCAAACAAGCTTGCATCTGGGGTATGTACTACCGCAGCAATAGGCGTGAAATAAAGGCCGTGGGTTAAATTTTGAATTTCTACGCTGATATCAGCAGCTAAACTTTGTTGACTTGATAATGCCAGCATGGCTGCTGCAGATAAGATATTAATGCGCTTCATGATCGTTCCTCAGTAGTGAATTAGTGTTAATGCACTATCCATACTGAGAGGAAACTATCCCGAAAGTATCACAGAAAAAAAACGAATTTGTTCTCGTGCCATCACAAGTCTAAACAAGCGTAGTTGACGCCCTATTCTGATGTTGTTTTCGCTTTGCTGAGCCTTTTGATCTGCTTTCTGACTGGAATTTTCTTCGCTTTGTCCAACTGAATGCTGTAACCATTTCCACCTATGCCATTAAACACTTCGTCGGTAAATATAATGGTGTTGTTGTCAGCAGCGAAGGTAACCGCTTCTTTTTGCGTGACGATCCCTAAGTCAATTTGATAAGCGTCGCCTGAAAAGAAGTCGTCACCTTTCCAGTTTTCAAACAACCAAAGTCGCTCTGAATCAAGTAATACTAGCTTGGTGCGATCCGGGCTCAGTGCCGCAGAGGTAACCCAACATAGTTCTTTAATAATGGTACAGGTCGAGAACTCGTTGATGTATTCAGCATCAAAATTTGCAGCGTGATCGCCTATTTTATACAGGCGTGTTTTGCCATCAAACGGGCTAGAACGGTTTTTGGTAAACAGATAGAGTTTGCGCTTAAAATAAATAAAGGCTTCAACGTCATAATGAACATTCTTACGTGGCTTCTCACCCTTGATGGCTTTAAATTTGGGGTAGGTGAACTTTATGATTTCAGCTGTGGTAGTTTCGCCTTTAATGTCGATAGGGTTTTCAATTTTATAGATAGTTAACCATTCACGATCGTTGTCATTATTGCCAAAATCACCAATAAAAAAATGACCAAAGTAGTCTTGGGTCATGTCTTCCCAATCTGAGTTTTTGGCATTCGTGATCTTGATGCTGCGCACAATGTCGCCCGTATCATCCAACTGATATAAGCGTGGCTCGTCGCCACCGTCATTTATTGCCCACAGACGCTGTCTTTTATCATACTCGATACCTGATATTTCTTTCAGGCGACTATCAAAGCTGATGAATTTAACGCTGTTGAGCAACCACACGCGGTAGCCTTGCACCGCAACGAACACGACTGCTGTTGCTAGAACGAGATATGTGATGGATTTTTTGGTCAGCATGGAAAGTCATAGATTTGCTACGTTGAGGTAAGTATACCGTTATCGGATAATAAAATGTGCCAATATTGCTAGGCAAAATACAAAAAAGTGCAAAAAAGTGTAACGGTAAACGCTTGGTGTGAAATCGGGCTGAATTTGGCGTTCATATGTCGCCAAATAGAGACTGATTTTACATCGTTAATAGTATGAATTTATAAATTCAACTGATTGATATTGCTGAATAAAATTTCATTCTTAGCGGGGCGTAAATAAATATTTAAAATGACGTTAAATTTATCTTGACCAGATGTGAAATTGGGCGTAAAAATCTGCCGATTGCAGGCATTTGTCGCTGCAAGAATATGCTCTAATATCGCCGCAAGGCATCCTTATTTTGGTGAGGAATATATGAAATTTTTACTAGGATTGATGTTTTCACTAACATTGTTCGCTGCGGTTGCTGAAGAAGACGTTGCTGATGCAGCACTTATTGCCGAGTTAAAGCAGTATTGTAATGATATTGCTGAAGAAGACGGAACTGATGGTCAAGACCTGAATACGTTTTTACTTGAGTGCGTAAACAACGAGCTAACCAACGAAGGTTATCAAAAAGTAGAAAAAATCTAAGCCAGTTCTTGGCATAAAACGCTAAGCCACGCCAATGTGCGTGGCTTTTTTAATTATATCCACCTTTTTGGGTCGACTAAGACTTCGCTAAACGACTCAGCATATGCAAAAACGCCACAACAGAAGACACAGGCGCCGACTCTTGCATGGTGTGATACCCCGATGAAGGAACTTGCAGCGTGGTGCCATCTACCAAGCCATTTGAGGCTGAGATAATTCGCCCTAATTCTGTCGCTCCCAGTGAATGGGGAGCATCACCGTTAGCTATTAGCTTGGCATTTATCGCTTCAACATAGGTATCTTTAAATTGGTAGCTCAGGCCAAGGGCTTGACACTCAGCCACTAAACGCTCGGTTAGGCGAGGGTTAAATACAGCGTTGGCGTCTTTATGCCGTAAAATGAGGTTATTTTGGGCTGCGCTTGGTAGGTCTGGGTAGGGGCTTGTATCTACCACGATCAACTGATTGGTAGAGCCACCGAAGCGCCTAAACCATTCCAACAAATAGCGCCAACTCTTGCCAGCTTCTTCTTGGGCGGTGAAAAACGCAGTACCTTGAAAACCTTCTTCAAATAGATGGACTAACGCGGCGGTGGTTAAGATATTATCAAGTTGGCCAACTAATGCGTGCTCGGTGATATTTAGCTTATCGGTGAATGCCACCGGTGTACCTGCTACCACATGTTCTAAGCCGTCAACCTCGAAAATTAAATTGTTTCTGTTTTCGCAAATATAGGCGCCTTTTATTTCGCCTCGTCCTCGATACGCACCAGACCAAGGCTCATAGGCGTATACTGATTCACCGTCGAAGCGATCAACGATTTTGCGCATTAAGCTTTCACTGACTGAGTTGCCCAATAAATCTGAGCGCGCACCCGCGACAAAAGCGGCATATTGAAATTCGTTTGGCCCCGTACAGACCAAACCGTGTCGGTCTATGTGAGCAGAAAACATTAGGCTGTCAGGTTCACTCCCTTGGGCGACCAATAAGCCTTCATACCAAGTGACTCTTGCTCCGCGCTCTTCTAGTTCACGTTGCAGCACACGAAAAAATGAATGTTCAGCACCAACAACGCTTGGACTGCGCATTAGGCTGCTAAGCAACTCTATAAAACTGGATGGCAAATCGGCATGAGAATGGGGCATGGCATAATACCTAAATTTATTTGGCCCGTTGGGCAACTTAAATGATTAAGGCAGGGTTATACCATGTTGTTTGTTAATTGAAATTATTTATCTGAGACCCAGTCCATTTGAAACCCAGCACGGCGCTTTTTATCAAGAATCTCTTCTAACAAAGGCGTAAGAATAAGTTCCATTGCTAATCCCATTTTGCCGCCAGGCACCACCAAGGTATTGATGCGAGACATAAATGCGCCGTCGATCATTTGTAGCAGGTACGGGTAATTAACCGTTTTCATTTCACGGCGAAAACGCACCACAACAAAGCTTTCGTCTTGGCTGGGGATTTCCCTCGCGCTAAATGGATTTGAGGTATCTACTGTGGGAACACGCTGAAAATTGACGTGGGTACGAGAAAATTGCGGTGTAATGTACTGAAAGTAATCATCTAGACTACGCACAATGCTGCTCATAACGGCTTCGCGTGAATGTCCACGCTCTGCGGTATCACGGACTATTTTCTGGATCCACTCTAAGTTTACAATGGGCACCATGCCTACGAGTAGGTCTACATGGGTAGCAACATCGGCTTCTTCGGTTACCACGCCGCCGTGTAGCCCTTCATAAAAAAGCACATCTGTATTGGTTGGCAATTCTTGCCAAGGCGTGAAGGTACCTGGCATTTGATTAAAAGGAACCGCTTCATCGAAAGAGTGCAGATAGTGGCGATGTTTACCACGGCCTGTTTCTGCGTATTCACTGAACAGCTGTTCTAACATCACAAAGTCGTTGGCTTTTGGCCCGAAATAACTGATATGCCGCCCTTGTTCTTGGGCTTTACGGATTTCTACTTCCATCTCTGGGCGGGTAAAACGGTGAAAACTATCGCCTGCGACTACCGCGGCATTAACCGACAAATTGCGAAAAATATGACGGATCGCATTTGTGGTTGATGTAGTGCCGGCCCCAGAAGAACCAGTGATTGCAATAATCGGGTGTTTTACTGACATGTAAGTTTCTTGATGGAAAAATTGAATACCATTTAAATGCAAGGCGCTGCTTTGGGTCAAGTGCTATTCGTATTTAGTTGGGTCGCCAAGTGAAAAGCTAAGCCGGCTAATGCGCCAACAATAGCCTTGTTAGAGGCGGCAGGGCAGGTTTACATGATAGTGGGTACCTGACATAGATTGTTTTGCTTGGACATGCAGTCGAAATCGACTAACGGTTTGTATTTGGGCTTCAAATGTAACAACTCATCTTCTGCAGCTTTGATGTGGCGTGTCCTAGGGACAAACTTTGTAACAAACCAAAGAAGGCTAAACACAGAGGATGCTTTGGAATTTCAGCGGTTTACCTTATAGTGGCGTTACTGTGATAAAGGGATCCGATAATGGGACAAGAAACCACAAAAATTTTAGTCGTAGATGATGATATGCGTTTACGTAGCTTGCTTGAGCGTTATTTGGTCGAGCAAGGTTATCAAGTACGTGCTGCTGCGAATGCAGAACAAATGGATCGCATGCTTGAGCGTGAAAACTTCCATTTAATGGTACTTGATTTGATGCTACCAGGAGAAGACGGCTTGTCTATTTGTCGTCGCCTGCGTCAGAAAGAGAATGAAATCCCCATCGTGATGCTAACCGCTAAAGGCGACGAAGTTGACCGTATCATTGGCCTTGAAATGGGCGCTGATGATTATTTACCTAAGCCGTTTAACCCAAGAGAGTTATTGGCGCGAGTAAAAGCGGTATTGCGACGCAAGGTTGTTGAAGCGCCGGGAGCACCGTCGCATGCAGAACAAATAGTTGAGTTTGGCAAGTTTAAGTTGAATTTGGGCACCCGGGAAATGTCTAGCGAAGGTACGCCAATGACACTAACCAGTGGTGAGTTCGCCGTGCTTAAATCGCTGGTAACGCATCCGCGTGAGCCGCTTTCACGGGACAAGTTGATGAACTTAGCACGTGGCCGTGACTACAGTGCGCTTGAACGTAGTATCGATGTGCAAGTATCACGTTTGCGCCGTATGCTAGAAGAAGACCCGGCAAATCCGCGATACATTCAAACGGTGTGGGGCTTGGGTTATGTGTTCGTACCTGATGGTGGCGGAGCCTAGTTAACCCTAGCGTATTTATTGAACGTGAGATTCCTTCCTAAAAGTGCGTTTGGACAAACGGTACTGCTGATTGGCATGTTGTTACTGATCAATCAAGTGGTATCGTATTTGTCAGTGACCTATTATTTTATTCGCCCCAGTTACCAGCAAATCAATAACTTGTTGGCCACGCAAATCAATTTAGTGTTTATTGAAGAGATTGATCACAAAGATCCTGAGCTGCATAAACGCTTTTTTGCCGCAACTGGTATGCGATTACTAAGCAATGAGCAAGCACAAGCAGAA
This sequence comes from Paraglaciecola chathamensis S18K6, assembly GCA_000314955.1. GTDB lineage: Bacteria > Pseudomonadota > Gammaproteobacteria > Enterobacterales > Alteromonadaceae > Paraglaciecola > Paraglaciecola chathamensis. The sequence goes on from BAEM01000002.1 coordinate 13,501, forward strand.
GGCGTCGAACAAGCGATTTACTACCCATATTTGTCTCGTCAAATGAGCTTAAAACTGGGGGGAGAATCAGAAGTACGCATCACTCAAGGTAATCCTTATTTAGTCTGGGTTAAACCGCCTCAAGACCCCAGTGTATGGGTGACCATTCCCATGTTAAGCCATGGCGAATCTGATATTTCCCCGTTAACCATCTATTTGCTAGTGATTGGTATTTTAAGTGTGGCAGGTGGTTGGATATTCGTGCGCAGATTAAATAAACCACTACAAGCGTTGCAGCACGCTGCGATTGACGTTGGCCGCGGAAATATTCCGCCTCCGTTAGAAGCCCAAGGTTCAACAGAGCTTATGGCAGTGACACAAGCATTTAACCAGATGGCCAAAGGCATCAAACAACTGGAAGATGACAGAGCGCTGTTAACCGCAGGTATATCTCACGATTTACGTACGCCATTAACGCGTATTCGCTTGGCGACTGAAATGCTACCTGAAGCACAGGATTGGTTGAAAGAAGGCATAGTGAACGATATTGAAGATATGAATGAGATTATCGATCAGTTCATTAACTATGTGCGCCAAGATCAGCAAGAAAGTATGGTCAGTGTGGATGTGAATGAGCTTATCCGCGATGCAGTGCAAGTACGTAACATTGAAGAACACCATAATATTCACCTGCACCTAAAGCCTATTCCAACAGCGTGCATGCGCCGAGTAGCGCTAAAACGGGTACTGGATAATCTGATTGAAAATGCTTTTCGCTATGGTAGCGAAGATATCGAAATTCATTCCGGTTATGACAAGGCGCGTAACTTACTGTTTTTCTCGATCCGTGACTTTGGTCCTGGCATCCCCGATACGCAAATTGAAGGCTTATTTAAACCCTTCACCCAAGGCGACAAAGCTCGGGGTAGTTTGGGATCTGGCTTAGGGTTGGCGATCATTAAGCGGATTGTCGATATGCACAGTGGCGAAGTGACATTAAAAAACCACCCTGAAGGTGGTTTGATAGCGAGTATCTTTATTCCTCATACTTGCCCTTAACGCATAAGAGCAAGTAGGAAATACTACTGGTCGCTTTGTGTGTCCATGGCGAAAGTGCCTGCATGGATCGCATGCACATCGATTTCATCAAAGCGGTATTCTGTATGACAGTACTGACAGTTCATTTTAATTGCCCCTTCCGTGGCAACGATATTCAATAGCTCGCTCTTCTCCACCGCTGCCAATGCATTTGCACTGCGTTCTCGGCTACAACTGCACTTAAATATAATCTCTGCAGGGGCATACACTTCAACATCTTCTTGATGGTATAGGCGATACAAAATATCTTCTGCAGGCAAGGTGAATAGCTCTTCGTCTTTAATCGTTTCGGTCAATTTAGACAAATGGTCAAAACCAGTATCTTCTGTGATGGTGGCTTGGCTGCTGGTGGGCAAAATCTGCAAAAACATGCCGCAGGCTTTGGCGCTGGTGTCGGTTTGCTGAGTACGCAGGATCACCTTGGTGGCTAATTGCTCTGATTGTTGAAAATAACCTTCGATACATTCAGCCAATGTAGGTTTGTCTAGCGCAACCATACCTTGATAACGCTCCCCATCTGTAGGGGTGATGGTAATAACCAACACACCTTTTTGAAACAGCTGGCTAAAATCAGTGGGAAGTTCTGACAATGACTCGTCCCAGCGAGCAACACCGCGTAACTTTTGATCATGCGTACCATTGATAACTGCATAGTTAACAGGCCCATCACTTTGCAACTGCAGCGCAATATCCCCTTCGAATTTTAATGTCGCCGTTAACAGTGATGTTGCGGCCATCAATTCGCCGAGCAGTTTTTGGATAACGGGCGGGTAAGCATAAGAATCTAAAATGGATTGGTAGCTATTTTCGAGTCGAACGAGTTCGCCTCGTACATGGGCTTGATTAAACAAATAACGGTGAAGTTGGTCAAATGACATAGTAATTTCTCAATGGATCAGCGACGCGCTGATTACTGGTGTTTAAGTTGGATAATTTGTCTACGTTGCTTTTTGTCTGGGCGCTGATCAGGTTTTGGGCTATGAAAGGCACTTAACTTACGCATTTCGCTGTTTTTTTCGCGCTGCGCTAAGCTTTCTGGCGTTTCTTCAAACATCAGCTGCGCTAAAGGGGCTGAACGTCGATGTTGCGCTAATTCTAACACGATGATCTCTTTTACATCGTATCCTTGAGGAACTTTTATCGTAACGCCGAGCTCTACCGTTTTACTCGGTTTGCAGCGTTGCCCGTTGTAACTGATTTTGCCAGACATAACTGCGTCTCTGGCTAGCGCACGAGTTTTAAAAAAACGCGCAGCCCATAGCCATTTATCTAAGCGAACGCTTTGTTCTGTAAGCGTATTTTTATTGTCTTGTACTTTGTTTGGCATAAAGAATGGCCGATATGTAATATTTTCGTAACGAATGCTTAATAGAGTTGTGACCCCGTTGTCGACTCGCTATCATTGCAAAAAAATAAATAATAATAATGACTAGATGTATGTTACTCCCACAGCCCTTAAAAGGAAAATCTAACCCATGAAAACGGTGCTGGTCACAGGTGCTAATCGTGGATTAGGTCTAGGGTTTTGCCAACAGTACTTTGCGCAAGGTGATTTAGTGATTGCCGTTTGCCGTCCAAATGCTTGTCAGAAGGCGTTGTTAGCCCTTAAAGCGTTAGACGACAAGAGAATAAGGATTTTATGTGCAGATCTGCATTCGCAAGCGTCAATTTCACAATTAGCTGCTAATGTGTCGGGAAGTTACACACTAGACGTGCTAATTAGCAACGCTGGTGTTAGCGCTAATGAACCTTTTGGCCAATGGACGCAAGATGCATTTGTTGATAATTTTATGGTTAACAGTATTGCGCCTAGCTTGCTGTGTCAGGCATTAATTGACTCATTAGCTTCGAGAGCGAAAGTGATTCAATTGTCGTCAGGTGTTGCGTCGATTAGTCATTCAAATCAGTTTACTCAAGCTCCCCTTGACGCTTATGCCATGAGTAAGGCGGCGCTAAATATGTTTACTCGGCGTTTGGCATTGCAGTTAAACGATACAGAGAAAGTCATTTGTGCCATTAGTCCTGGATGGGTGCAAACAGACATGGGTGGACAAGACGCAACGAGTACAGTACAAGAGGCTGTAGGACAAATTATTGGTCTTATCAGTAGCTTAAATAAAGCAGATAATGGCACGTTTATGGATGAAAAAGGCACGCAACTTCCTTGGTAAATAATTGGAATGATAGGCGTTTTGAGTACGCATCACCTTTTTCTAGTATGGTTCAACCGCGAGACAAGAATTATCACTAATTATAATTTCAATCACTTTTGGTTATTGCTACTTAAATATCAAGGGCAGATTAATCGCCTTGTTGTCGCTTTACTGGTGATATTTTTGCTGGCTTATTTAGCCGAGTTAACGTGGCGTATATGGCCTCAGGGGGAATTAGCACACAGCACATTGCCTTCAACGAGCGTCACACCTATCGCATCAGGCGGTAACAGCAACCTTGATTTGCTACCGGTAAAGCGACTGAATTTATTCGGTGATTTTCAAGCAGCCCCAGTGACAGAGCAAACGGTTACTGATGCGCCTGAAACCAAACTGAATCTGACGTTAACGGGCGTAGTGGCTAGTTCTGTAGAAGCCGAAGGGGCAGCGATTATTGAAAACCGCGGAAGCCAAGAAACCTATGGTTTAGGGGATAAAATAATTGGTACCAATGCGACCCTACGCGAAGTATTCCGAGACCGAGTGATTATTCGTAACGGCGTGATCAACGAAACACTGATGCTAGATGGCATTGATTTTGATGAAGCAAATAAAAAACGAGCTCGCGCTCCTCGTCGCCCAGCCCCTGAAATGGCTCCCAGTCCTAGCCAAAATGACGTGATTACCTTGTCTGACGATGTGATAGATGCCACCCGTATGCTTCAGCAGCAGCCTGCTAATTTTACTGATTTTATCTCGGTTGCGCCTCACAGCGCGAATGGCGAACTACAAGGTTATCGCGTAAGCCCTGGCAAAAAGCCTGAACTTTTCAAGGCGGCAGGCTTACAAAGCGGTGACGTGATAACAGATATTAATGGTTTAAATTTAACCGACCCTCAGCAAGCAGTTGAGGCGATGGGCGAGTTGCGCGCAGCGCAATCATTACAAATTACGGTCAGCCGAGACGACGAGCTGCTGACCTTGTTTTTAGATTTACCCGATGCGGAACAGGAATAACTAGCATGAATTTTATCCAGCGAACAAGCCGTAATATTTTACCCAGCTTGTGCCTTATTATTGGAGCCGCATTTTTCTCTGCGTCAACCTATGTAGCAGCAAATGAATATTCCCCGAACTTTAAAAACACTGATATCGGTGAATTTATTAATATAGTGGGCAAGAATTTAAAGAGAACCATCATAGTGGACCCCAACGTGCGGGGTAAAATTTCTGTGCGTAGTTACGACTTATTAAATGAAGAGCAATACTACCAATTCTTCTTAAATGTGTTGCAAGTATACGGTTATGCTGTGGTTGAAATGCCGACCGGTATCGTCAAGGTAGTGCGTTCAAAAGACGCTAAGACCTCTAACTTACCCGTCGTAGAAGGAACCCCTTTTGACGGCGATGAGATGATCACTCGGGTGATGCCTGTCTATAACGTGCCTGTGCGTGAACTTGCTCCTATTCTAAGACAATTAAACGATCAAGCTGGTGGTGGAAACGTGGTGAGCCACGACGCATCAAATGTAATGATGCTGACAGGCCGCGCGGCTGTGGTAAACCGTTTAGTCGAAATCATTGAGCGCGTTGACAAAGCGGGTGATGAAGAAGTTGATATCGTTAAGTTAAAATTTGCCTCGGCATCAGAGCTAGTGCGCATTATTGATAGCATCAACAAGTCCACAGGAAAAACGAACGCCAGTGGCAAAGATGCACCGCGGGTTGTGGCTGATGATAGAACGAACAGTATTATGGTCAGTGGTGATATTAAAGCGCGCCAACGTATCGTTAATTTAATTGAACGCATGGACCAAGAGTTAGAAACCAACGGTAATACGCGGGTTATTTTTCTTAAATACTCAAAAGCAGAAGAACTAGTCAAAGTTTTACAAGGGGTAAGTGCCAGTATTCAAGCTGAAGAGCAAGGCGCTGCTAAATCATCTAGCAATTCTAATCGTGGTGATATCAGTATCGAGGCGCACGAGGACTCTAACGCATTGGTAATTACTGCACAGCCAGATATGATGCGCTCATTAGAGGATGTGATCCGTCAATTAGATATTCGTCGTGCGCAGGTTCAGGTTGAAGCGATTATTGTTGAAGTGTTTGAAGGTGACGGCACTACAGTCGGTGTGCAGTGGGCCAGTGAAGATTATGGCGCGCAGCAATTCAGCAATGGTAATGTGGTCGGTATAGGCTCGCTAGCGGTAGCTGCAGAGCAAGCATCTGACACAACCACAACCACAGTCGGCTTTGATGATGATGGCAACCCCTATTCGTTTGATGAGACCACAGAGGGGGATTACACCGCGCTTGCGTCATTGCTAGGCGGCGTTAATGGTTTCTTGGTCGGCGCGGTTAAAGACGGCTGGGGCGCAGTACTGCAAGCGGTGAGTACAGATACCAACTCGAATGTTCTATCAACACCTCATTTAACAACACTTGATAACGAAGAAGCGTTTTTCATCGTGGGTCAAGAAGTGCCGATTATTACAGGCTCAACAACTGGTTCAAATAATACCAACCCGTTCCAATCGGTTGAACGCCAAGAGATTGGTATAAAACTTAAAGTCACGCCTCAAATCAACGAAGGCAACGCGGTGCAACTGCTGATAGAGCAAGAAGTATCAAGTATTAGCGGTGCAACTTCGGTAGATATTTTAATCAACAAACGTGAGATTAAAACCAACGTTATCGTCGACGATGGTGGCACAATTGTATTGGGCGGTTTAATCGATGATGACGTACAAGAGAGTGTGTCTAAGGTACCAATTTTGGGCGATATTCCGTTTATTGGTAATCTGTTTAAATCTACCACGACCAGTAAATCTAAGCGTAACCTGATGGTATTTATTCGCCCTACTATTATTCGCGATGGAGTAACTGCGAATGATATAAGCCGTAAAAAGTATAACTACATTCGTGCTGAGCAACTTAAACGTCAGTCCGAAGGGATCCCATTAATGCCGTTCTCTGAAAATCCAGCGTTACCAGAGTGGGATGATGGGCTAGCATTGCCGCCTTCATATGGCGAATACATGGAAAAAAGAGCCGAAGCTGAAAAGGCCGCTGAGAAAGAGGGTGATGAGTAGCAATGAGCTCAGAATCAATCAGTACCATGGAAGCTGAGGAGCAAGCTCTCGTTGCTGCAGGCACCGATGTAGATGCACCGATAGAAGATGCTGAACACAAACAGCTGGCTTTTAGTTTTGCTAAGCGCCATAAGGTGCTGCTGGAAACCGCCGAAAGCCCAGCTTTGCTGTATCATACGAATGAGACCGACTTTACTATTTTTGCTGAGGTGAGGCGCTTTTTAGGTGCGCCTTTTCAATTACGTGAAATAGAAAGTAGTCAGTTTGAAAAGTTACTGACCAGTGCATTTCAGCGTGACTCTTCCGCAGCCAAGCAGTTAATGGAAGATATTGGCAACGAAAGTGATTTATTTGCTCTTGCCGAAGAGTTGCCAGACACAGAAGATTTGTTAGAAAGTGAAGATGATGCCCCGATCATTAAATTGATCAACGCCATGTTAGGCGAAGCCATTAAAGAAGGCGCATCTGACATCCATATTGAAACCTTTGAATCGCAGCTATTGGTGCGTTTCAGGGTGGATGGAGTATTAAGAGAGATTCTTCGTCCGAATCGTAAAATGGCCTCTATGTTAGTTTCACGTATTAAGGTAATGTCAAAAATGGACATCGCCGAGAAGCGCGTACCACAAGATGGACGTATTACGCTGCGTATCGCTGGTCGTGCGGTTGATGTCAGGGTATCAACCATGCCATCCAGTCACGGTGAGCGAGTGGTGCTGCGTTTACTCGATAAAAATAATGTACGTTTAAATCTTGAAGATTTAGGCATGACCAAAGTTAATCGCGGACATTTTTCAGGATTAATTCGAAAACCTCACGGCATTATCTTGGTAACGGGCCCCACGGGGTCGGGTAAGTCCACCACTTTGTACGCTGGTTTGAGTGAAATTAACTCCAAAGATCGCAATATCCTGACGGTTGAAGACCCGATAGAATTTGACTTACAAGGCATTGGTCAAACACAAGTTAACGCCAAAGTGGACATGACGTTTGCCCGAGGGTTGAGGGCGATTTTACGTCAGGATCCCGATGTGGTCATGGTGGGTGAAATACGTGATTTAGAAACGGCGCAAATAGGTGTTCAAGCCAGTTTAACCGGCCACTTGGTAATGTCTACATTGCACACCAATACCGCCGCTGGCGCGATTACTCGTTTAGAAGACATGGGCATTGAGCCCTTCTTGCTGTCATCTAGTTTGCTTGCTGTTTTATCACAGCGTTTGGTGCGTACCCTATGCCCTGAATGCAAAACCACTTATGAACCAAGTGCGCAAGAATGCAATATTTTGGGAGTGACAGTTGGCAGTGAAGCCAGCCAGCAGCTGTGTCGTCCCAAAGGCTGTGCAGCATGTAATCACACTGGATACCGCGGAAGAACCGGAATTCACGAATTACTGATTGTGGATGAAGGTATTCGCGAGCTAATTCACAATGGCCACGGCGAGCAAGCGATTGAAAAGTACATTCGCCAAACTACGCCAAGTATTCGTGATGATGGTTGCCGTAAGGTATTAAGCGGTGACACTTCCCTCGAAGAAGTATTGCGCGTAACGCGAGAAGATTAGAATGGCAGCGTTTGCTTACAAAGCGATCAACAAAAGCGGCAAGAGTAAAAGCGGCGTACTCGAGGGCGATAACGCTCGCCAGATACGCCAGCAGTTGCGTGAACAGCAACTTATTCCGCTGGAAGTAGAACAAGTCGCAGAGAAAGAGCGTCGCTCGGCCAAGCAGTTCTCCTTGTTTAAACCGAAAATTTCTGCCTCTGATTTAGCCATACTTACACGTCAGTTAGCGACCTTAGTTGAATCTTCTTTGCCTATCGAAGAGGCCTTGATGGCTGTAGCGCAACAATCTGAAAAGCCGCGCCAGAAAAACATGATGATGGCGGTGCGCAGTAAGGTGGTAGAGGGCTATAACCTAGCCGATGCCATGGCAGAATTTCCACATGTATTTGACGAGTTATTTCGCGCCATGGTTGCAGCAGGCGAAAAGTCCGGGCACTTAGACACAGTACTTAATCGCTTAGCGGATTACACCGAGAAGCGCCAACAAACCCGCAGTCAAATTACCCAGGCGATGGTGTACCCAACGCTGATGATGTTCTTTGCAATGGGGATAGTCATCTTATTACTGACAGTGGTAGTGCCAAAAATTGTTGGTCAATTTGATCACATGGGCCAAGACTTACCCACGATCACCAAGGTACTGATCAGTGTCAGCGAGTGGATGCAAAATTACGGCTTAGCCTTGATTGCGCTTTTGGCCGTGGTGGCGGTTATCGTGAGCCGGGTGTTACAACAACCGGTGATGAAAAAGCGTTACCACCACTTTATTCTTGGCTTACCTTTGTTGGGTAAAGTGTCAAAAGGGCTGAACACTGCGCGCTTTGCTCGTACATTAAGTATTTTGACCTCCAGTTCAGTGCCTTTATTAGAGAGCATGAAAATTTCCAGTGATGTGTTGGCGAACTTGTACATTCGTGACGAGGTCAAAGGCGCATCAGTCAATGTAAAAGAGGGCTCAAGCCTTCGAGCGGCGTTAGAGCGAACCAAAATGTTTCCACCTATGATGATGCATATGATTGCCTCCGGTGAGCGAAGTGGTGAACTAACGCAAATGCTTGGGCGCGCTGCTGATAATCAAGACCGAGAATTTGAATCCTTGGTTGGCGTGTCTTTAAAAGTGTTTGAACCGCTTTTGATTGTTTCTATGGCAGGGATTGTGCTCTTTATCGTAATGGCCATCCTGCAACCTATTTTAGCTTTAAACAACATGGTGAATCTTTAATGAAAACGTTACAACGTAAACAGCGCGGCTTTAGCTTGATTGAGGTCATGGTGGTGCTATTGATAATCGGTATTATGGCATCGATGATCGCACCGTCTATTTTAGGTAATCAAGAGCAAGCGCAGTTGAAAAAAGCAGCTGTGGATATTCAGCAGCTTGAAAGTGCACTGGAAATGTACAAACTGCGTAATAATGTTTTTCCTACCAGCGAGCAGGGGCTCGACGCATTGGTAACCATTCCTACTATTGATCCGATTCCACGTAATTATCAAGAGGGCGGATTTATTAAGCGCTTACCTGAAGACCCTTGGGGCAATCCTTATCAGCTTATCAGCCCTGGAGAAGTTGGGGTTATCGACATTTTTTCAAATGGGCCAGATGGCGAAGCCGGCACTGATGATGACATTGGTAACTGGAATCTAAACGATTATTTAGGCTAACAGGCTGGTGCTACACGCTGCCTCTTGCAAATCGAATGAAATAAGGCCAAAACACCAACGCGGCTTCACATTGCTGGAAGTCATGTTGGTGTTAGTGATTATGGGGCTGTTGGCGGGCACTGTGGTGTTCAATATTAGCGGCCAAAGCGGGCAAGACAGACTCAAGCAGCAAGTACAACGCTTTCAAGTGGTGTTTAGTATGGCCTCGGATTATGCCGTACTCAATCAGCAGCAACTTGGGGTGTATATCGATCAAGATAAAAACCAATATAGTTTTGTTGTCCTTAATGAGGAACAAAACTGGCAACTGATCTCTGGGGAAAAAACATTCGAGGCTCATACCCTACCTGACGAATTCACGTTCGAACTCGCACTAAACGATTTGCCCTGGGACACAGACGACAGCTTGTTTAACGAGTCTTCTATTGATGCTGAACTATCATTTAGTGATGATGATATCAGCATAGGCGAAGAGGAAGAAAAGAAGCTCCCGCCTCCTCAAATTCTCTTATTGTCTAGTGGTGATATCACGCCTTTCTCTTTAGGTTTTGCTTATGAACCGGGTTTTTCATCTGAACCTGCCAGTTATTTCCGTCTCAATGTACAAGACTCACTGCCTGTTACCCTTGAAGGGCCTCTAGAAACGTTATGAAGCTACCCTCTATTGCTCGTCAACACAAAGGAATGACCTTACTGGAAGTGATGGTCGCTTTGGTGATATTTGCCATGACAGCGACCGCCATTATGAAAGCGGCCAGTGACCATTTAAGCAGTATTGGGCAGATAGAAGAAATTACCTTCGCGACTTGGGTAGCGAATAATCGCTTAACCCAGCTGCAGCTCTCAACAACATGGCCACCAAAGAACAACGCTAAGGGTGAACAAGAAATGTCTGAGCGTACGTGGTTTTGGCGTCAAACTGTGAGCAAAACCAATGATAGTGAATTGATGTCAGTGGAAGTCAGTGTGGCATTAGACGCTGCGTTTTCTGCGCCAATCACCTCTGTGACGACGTTTGTGGCTAAACGAGATTCAGATGTCTAATCTCATCCGAATACCAAAAAAGTTGAGTCGTAGACCAGTTCGTTCATGCAAAATTGGCCCTTTGCGCAGTGACGCACGCGGTTTTACCTTGCTGGAAATTCTTATTGCCATGGCGATTTTCACCTTAATTGGTATCGCTAGCACTGGTGTACTGACAAGCGTTATAGACAGTGATGAACTTTCAACAGAACGTTTTGAAAAGCTGCAAACTTTGCAACGGGCTATGTTGATCATTGAGCGGGATATACTGCAGGGAGTTGCTCGTCCCGTCAGAGTGGAAGGCGAAATGAGCGAGCGCGTTATGCTGGGCGGAGATGGCATATTAGATAGTAACCATGATGGGCTTATTTTTGTGCACGGTGGCTGGCACAATCCGCAATTGCGTTTACCACGCAGTACTTTGCAAGGCGTAGGGTATCGAGTACAGGAGCGCCAACTACAGCGCTTATACGGCAATTATGTGGATAATGTGATTGGCTACGAGCCTAAAGTGAAGGTGCTACTTGAGAATATAGATGACTTTAAGGTGTACTTTATTCCGGTTGACGAAGACCAAGAGGACGACTCAGCTTGGCAAGATGATTACAGCGATGTGGTTTTACCTAAAGCAGTGGCGATAGAAATTACCAGTCAAGATTTTGGGTTAATTCGACGTGAATTTCTGCTTGCAGGGGCTAGCTCATGAGCAACATAAAACATGAGCTGCAACAACAAAGAGGCGTAGCACTTATTATCGTGTTGCTGATCGTTGCTTTAGTCAGTGTACTGGCCACACAGATGGGCTCGCGTTTACAGTTGCAAGTTAAGCGTGCATCGAATATTAAAGATAATAACCAAGCCTATTGGTACGCCATGGGTGCTGAACAATATGCACAAAAGTCGATTAAATTTCTGCTTGAAAACAGTGACGGTGTTATTAACCTGAACCAACAATGGTCAGAGCCTTTTGTTTACCCGTTGGAAGGCGGCGGAATTCAAGCACAATTATTGGATATGCAAAGTTGTTTTAATATCAACAGCTTGCAAGGCGGAGACCAAAGTAGTACTGGCGCAGGAACCCGATCTGGGCCAAGCGAACGCCAGTTGGCATTTAAACGCTTAATGACAAATATTAACCCCGACATCAGTACCTATGATATTGATACCTTTAGTGACTCTTTAGTCGATTGGCTCGATGCAGACAGTAATATGTTGCCGCAAGGCGCAGAAGACAGTGAATATGAATCTCGTCAATTTCCGTATCTTGCTGCGAACAATTTGATGGCACACAAATCAGAGCTACGTTTGGTCAATGGCGCGAGCATTGAGTGGCTGGCTGATGTGCTTGACCAGGTGTGTGTAATACCCAGTGATGATCAATTGAAAATCAATGTGAATACCATTGATGAAGAAAGTATTGCCGTATTGGCCGCGTTGACTGGGCTTGATGAGTCTGGTGCGCAAGATATCATTTCAAATCGGCCGGATGATGGATATCAGACCAAAGATGAGTTCTTAGCGGTCAATACTATTTCAGCGCTTAATATGCCCAGTGAACGCGAGGATTGGTTTGATGTCACCACGCAACACTTCATATTGAAGGTAAAGACTTCATATAATAATGCCACGTTTTCTATGCTCAGCGTATTTAAGGTAGATGACAACCAGAACGTGACTGTATTGCGCAGAGAGTTCGCCTTACAATGAACAAGGCTAGAAATCACAATCCACAGCCAGTCAATAGTGGAAACAACAGAATGGTTAATGACCAAAGTAGGCCAGCATAATGGAACAGTTAATAGTTAGATTAGGCTCGAATGAGAACGATGTGATCCATTGGATTGTATGTTCACCTAATGAAGATGACGTGATAGCAAGTGGCGAGCTTGCTGGAGTTGAGGATTTGTCATCCCTTAAGGACAGAGCCGGACAACGGCCGATTGTTGCCTTGGTACCTACTAGCGACGTATTACTCAAATGGGTAACGCTACCGAGCAAGGCTGGACGCAAAGCGTTAACCGCGATCCCGTTTATGCTCGAAGATGAAATAAGCAGTGATATCGCCAGTCAATTTTTCGCTTTAGGTGGCCGCAAAGATAATCAACAAGCAGTTGCTGTTATCGGCAAAGCTCGCCTACAGGCCTGGCAAAAGCAATTGGCTGATGCTGGGTTATATTGTGAGCGTATCGTGCCTGATATTTTAGCGGTACCTGAACCAACTGGTGGTTGGGCTGCGCTTGAATTAGGTGAGCAATTGCTGATCCGTCAAGATCAATGGGCGGGTATTCAAGGTGAAAAAAACTGGTTAGTACAAGCGATTAATCATCACGCGAAGCAGCTCCCTGAGCCATTGTTGTTAGATAATTACAGTAGTTTATCTGAACAAGAACTGAGCAATGTGCTGTTACAAGAGCAGCGTGTTGATATGCCTATGAAGATATTGGCGCGTGGGTTACAAGCTACCCAATTTAATTTGCTACAAGGTGAATTTAAATCACGCAAAAAACAAGGTGGTGAGTTTAGAAAATGGCGTTTAGCAGCGGTACTCGCCATTGTGGCCTTATGCACGACTTTGATTGATAAAGTTGCTTTGCAGCAGCAATTAAGTCACGAGAAAGCCCAGTTGTCTGCACAGGTAAAGTCAGAATTCAAACGCGCATTTCCAAATGCTGGGGCATATCGAGATGTACGTGCGACCATGCGCAGCAAAATGGCGGCGCTTGAGCAAGGCTCTGGTGGTTCGTCGATGCTGGTGATGATGAGCCAGTTATCAGAAGCGTTTGCCAAAAGTCAGGTAAAACCATCGAGTGTAAAATTTGATTCTGCGCGCCGGGAATTACGTATGCAAGCCATGGCGGCAAACTTTGAGTCACTAGAGCAGTTCAAGCGTTTAGCAGAAGCGCAAGGCTTTGAAGTGGAACAAGGTGCCATTAATAACCGCAATGATTTGGTGTTTGGTTCGTTGTTGGTAAGGAGCTAAGATGAATGCCTTAAAGGAAAAATTTAACCAACTGACTGAGCGAGAGCAACGCTTAGTGATAATCTCAGCCGTTGTGGTTGTGGTCGGTATGTTTTATTGGTTGGTTTGGTCACCTTTGAATCAAGCGATAGAGCGAGATCAAAAAGCCGTTGAATCACAAAAATCGTTACTGAGCTGGGTGCAAAAAAATGCTAACCGAGCAATACAGTTGCGCGCCGCCAATGGGGTGAGTACAGGGTTTAATGGTTCGCTTGCTCAGGCAGCGAATCAGACCGCAGCGAACGTGAATATTCCGATTGCACGAATGCAGCCTCAGGGCGAGGAGCTTCAAGTGTGGGTTGATCAGGCGCCGTTTAATGGCGTGTTAGATTGGCTACAATCATTGGAAGATATGGGGATCAGTATTTTAGATTTAGACATAGCCGAAGCTGATGCCCCAGGGCAAGTTAAAATCCGTCGTTTGAAATTAGGTAAATCATGAAGTCAGTTTTAAAGTGGGGCTTTATTTGCCTTATTGTTTTCGTTGTATTTCTTATTGTTAAGCTACCGGCAGCACAGGTTATTTCTCGTGTTCAACTGCCATCAGAGGTTACCGTTCACGGCGTATCTGGCACTATTTGGAATGGTCATGCAGCGTCCGTATCGGTACAAGGGTTGCCGATTCACGATGTGAATTGGCAATTAGCATTTTTACCCCTACTGACGGGTACGGCCAGCTTAGATGTGAAAGCGGGTAATATTCGAGAAGTAGAAGATATTTCTTTTGATGGCCACATCGCTATTTCAAACGGGCGATTACAGGGTGAAGATGTTCAGGTGTTTTTACCCACCAGTTTAGTCATCACCAGCTTACCTTTGCCTATCCCTGTGAATGCCAGTGGGCGTTTTAAAATTGCGTTAAAGGAAGTGGATTACACGGAACATTGTCAAGTGCTTGAAGGGCAGGGCCTTTGGTTAAAAGCGAAAGTGCAGGGGACTCAGCAGGAGATTGATTTAGGGAATTTTGAATCTTCGTTGAAATGCGAGAACGAAGAAGTGGTTATGACAATTAATGAACCTAATAGCTTTGGGTTAAGCGCGGTTGCACATATTCCAAGTTCTTTGGCATTTCGGATTAACGGCCGTTTTAAACCAAACGAAGATTTGCCGAGCGAAGTACATCAGGCCGCACAGTTTTTTGGTAAAAAAGATGCTCAAGGATACTATCCTGTCAAATTCTAGTACGGTGACAATATTAAGAAAGCGAAAAAGGCGCTTCAATGAAGCGCCTTTTTCGTTTGTTCGGATATGCTAACCGTTAAGCGTTGTAGTAGCTCAAGCAGGTTTCTACTTCTTCTTTGGAACCTAAGATAACCGGAACGCGCTGATGAATTTCAGTGGGCATGACTTCCAAAATTCTGCCATGACCTGTTGAGGCTAGCCCGCCAGCTTGTTCCATTAAAAAAGCCATTGGATTTGCTTCATATAGTAAACGCAGTTTGCCCGGCATTTCAGGGTTACGTTTATCAAATGGATACAAGAAAATCCCCCCACGACTGAGTACTCTGTGTATGTCACCTACCATGGCCGCGACCCAGCGCATATTGTAGTCTTTATCACGAGGCCCATCGTTACCCGCAATCAAGTCACCAATGTAGTTTTGCACCGGATCTTCCCAGTGGCGTTGATTTGAGGTGTTAATCGCAAACTCAGACGTTTGTGTGGGCACCTGAATATTTTTTTGCGTTAACAAAAAGCCGCCGTGGGTTTTATCTAAGGTATATAGATGGGTACCGCGACCTGTGCTTAATGCGAGCATGGCGCTTGGGCCATATAACACATAGCCTGCGGCAACAATTTGCGTACCTGGTTGTAAAAACGCAGAGGGGTCGTCTGCATCCATCCATTGTGGCGCGTGGGTAATCGAGAATATAGTTCCGATTAAGCTGTTAATGTCGGTATTTGATGACCCATCCAATGGATCAAAACTGACTAAGTAGTTTCCGTTCGGATTACAGGCCACAACATCATCTTCTTCTTCAGATGAAATGGCTTTCACATAACCAGATTCACTGAGTATGTCTTTTAGAATTTGATTAGAAATAACATCAAGTTTCTTTTGTGTCTCGCCTTGTACATTCTCACTTAAGGTTGACCCTAAAACACCAGCTAATGCGCCCTGACTGACCCTGAATGATATTTCCTTACATCCCGCTAATAATGTTCTTAATAGCAGGATAAGCTCCATTGGAGCGCCGTCTTCTTGAAGTTGCGAGTTGAGTCTTTTCATGTGTTATTTTGACCTTTTATCATGGTTGTAGGGACAGAAAATAGCAGCGAATATTGTTGTTTTTAGGCTCGCTGTGTACGGTATGACCAGTGTAACCGGATTTTTTCTAAAACTCAGCTCCGATTACTGCACTTTCAGGCCTAGATAATGAATTTGTCATCTTGTCAGTGCGTTCTGGTATCGGTATCTGGTAATCTAGACGGATATTTATTCCAGAAAAATTGCTATGCATTTACATATTTTAGGTATCTGCGGAACGTTTATGGGTGGCATCGCTGCTATTGCAAAGGCGATGGGCCATAAAGTAACCGGTTCTGACAACAACGTTTATCCTCCGATGAGCACACAACTTGAATCTTTAGGTATTGAGTTAACCCAAGGTTTTGATGAAGACCAATTCGACCCCCAACCTGATATGGTGGTGATAGGGAACGCCCTTTCGCGGGGCAATCTTGCCGTTGAATATGTACTTAATCGAGGCCTTCCTTATACCAGTGGCCCGCAATGGTTATTGGAAAACGTACTTAATGATCGTTGGGTTCTTGCGGTTTCAGGTACTCACGGCAAAACCAGTACCTCGAGTATGTTAGCTTGGATATTAGAGAGCGCAGGGATGTCTCCGGGCTTTTTGATTGGGGGTATACCACAGAACTTTGGCATTTCAGCCCGCTTAGGAGAGACCCCGTTTTTCGTTATTGAAGCCGATGAATACGACAGTGCTTTTTTTGATAAACGTTCAAAATTCGTTCATTACCGACCTCGAACACTGGTGATCAATAACCTCGAATTTGATCACGCGGACATTTTTGACAGCATTGCAGATATCCAAAAACAGTTTCACCATCTTATTCGTATGATACCCGGTAACGGCCTCGTCATTGCGCCTAAAGCGGATACGCATATTACCCAAGTGCTCGATAAAGGCTGCTGGTCTCCAGTGCAGTTTGTTGGAAGTGATTGGAAAGTGGCAGAGTGTGCAGCCGACGGCAGTGAGTTTGATGTGGTGTATAAAGGAACATCCTTTGGCCGGGTTAAATGGTCGCTGTTAGGTCAGCACAACGTACAAAATGCCATGATGGCGATAATTGCTGCTCGTCACGCAGGCGTGTTGCCTGAAGTGGCTATCGAAGCGTTGACCAATTTCGTTAATGCGAAGCGCCGTATGGAAGTACTCGGTACGGTCAACGGTATAACTGTTTATGACGATTTTGCCCACCATCCCACAGCGATATCGACAACCTTAGAAGGGCTGCGAGCAAAAGTAGGGAAAGCGAGGATTCTAGCGGTTCTTGAACCACGCTCAAATACAATGAAAATGGGGGTCCACAAACAAACACTCGCTCAGTCTTGGTCTGCTGCCGACCAAGTTTTTATTTATCAACCGAGCCATTTGAGCTGGTCAATGGATGCATTACTGGCGCAGAGCGAGGTGACTACCTCATTACATGATGATCTGGAAATACTAGAAAAATCTATATTGTCTTATGCTAAACCGGGCGACCATATATTAATTATGAGTAACGGCGGATTTGGTGGTATTCATCAGCACTTGCTACAAAAACTGTCACAGTAAACCGACATAATTATTCGTTAATTCTCAGGCTTGATATAGCCATGCAAATAGGAATTTTTAATACATGTACAAATTTATGATTGGCGTCCTTGCACTTTCTTTTAGTGTCAACGTGTTAGCTTGGGGGCAAATTGGACATAGGGTAACGGGCGCTATTGCTCAGCAACATTTGACCGCACAGGCACAAGCAGCCATTAGCGCTTTATTGCCTAATGAAGACTTGGCCGAGGCATCAACTTATCCAGATGAAATGCGTTCTAACCCAGATGAGTTTTGGCAAAAGAAGGCCGGTCCATTTCATTACGTGACAATCCCTAGAGGCAAAACATATCCACAAATCGGCGCGCCCGAAGAAGGGGACGGGGTCACTGCATTGAGCAAGTTTACTGAGACGTTAAAAAGTAGTGAAGCTAGCAAAGAAGATAAGCAGCTAGCACTGCGTTTTATCGTGCATATTATCGGTGATTTGCATCAGCCGTTGCACGCAGGTGACGGGACTGACCGAGGAGGTAACGATTTTAAAGTGAACTTCTTTTGGCAAGACACCAACTTGCATCGAGTATGGGATAGCGAGTTAATAGAGCAACGTAAACTGTCGTACACAGAATGGACAGAGAAACTTAGTCGCAAAATAAGCGAGCAAAATGTTGAGCGCTGGAAAACCACTGATCCAAAAGTATGGATAGCGGAAAGTATTAAAATTCGCAACGAAATTTATCCCGAAGAAAAAAGCATTTCTTGGGATTATTTATATAATCACTTACCTCAAGCGCAAGAGCGCTTAAAAATGGCAGGCATACGCATTGCCACTTATTTGAACGAGATTTATAAATAAATCTTGGTCAATAGCAGGCAGTAAAAAGGCAGCGAATTTGCTGCCTTTTTATTGCCACAACGCAAGACTAGCTTTTGTGATATTGGGCGCTGTATTTGTGAACTGCATCAACAAAGACTTTGGCGTTTTCAGGCGGCACATCTAAATGAATACCATGGCCCAAATTGAATACATGGCCTGAGCCTTCTCCAAATCCCGCCAGTATTGTTTGTACTTCCTGTTCAATACGCTCTGGTGACGCATAAAGCATTGAAGGGTCCATATTCCCTTGTAGCGCTACTTTATCGCCTATTCGTGCTTTAGCATTGTCTATATCGATGGTCCAATCTAGCCCAACACCGTCACAGCCAGTAGCTGCTATCGATTCTAACCACATACCCGCATTTTTGGTAAATAGGGTCACAGGGACTTTGCGCCCATCGTTTTCCCGGGTTAGTCCATCGACGATTTTATGCATGTATTGCAATGAAAAATCTTGATAGTCGCGAGGAGACAAGACCCCGCCCCAAGTATCAAACACCATGACAGACTGAGCGCCGGCTGCGATCTGAGCATTGAGGTATAAAATGACCGAATCGGCCAGTTTATCTAACAACAAATGCAGGGCTTTGGGATCACTAAAAGCCATCTTTTTGATTTTGGTGAAGGCTTTACTTGAACCGCCTTCAATCATGTAAGTCGCTAGCGTCCACGGGCTACCGGAGAAACCAATAAGAGGGACTTCACCTTGTAAGTTTTTACGAATGGTACGCACCGCATTCATGACGTACTGTAACTCTTGTTCAGGATCAGGAGCAGGTAGATTTTGGATATCAGCCATACATGTTAAAGGTCGTGCAAACTTAGGACCTTCACCTTGTTCAAAGTACAAGCCTAAGCCCATGGCATCTGGAATAGTGAGTATGTCTGAAAACAAAATGGCGGCATCTAGGTCGAAGCGACGTAGTGGCTGCAATGTGACTTCACAGGCTAATTCTGCATTTTTACATAATGACATAAAGTCACCGGCTTGGGCGCGAGTCGCTTTGTACTCAGGTAGATAACGGCCAGCCTGACGCATCATCCACACGGGCGTGACATCAACGGGTTGGCGGAGTAAAGCGCGAAGATAGCGGTCGTTTTTTAACGAAGTCATGAATTTCCTCTGTAAAATCTGTAAAAGTGGTGCGCCAGTCCTAGGCCAAAAAGGCGACATTGTACTCTTTTAGGCATGATGAAGAAGCGAATATCAACCTAAATATTGTAAATACTTGCAACAAGCCCCGAAACTCTGTTATAACAATGTTGCGCAAGCAAACTAACAACAAGAAGCTCGAAAAAACGAGACTTAGACGCTAAAATATTCGAACCCCACTTAAAGTGGGGTTTTTTATGTTAGTTGGTTTTAGTTACTCTGCGCAAATTTCTTCTATCGTGCGTTCAATTAGCTGCCCTGCAATAGAAAACTTTGGCGGAATATTAGGAAGTTCATCATATTTAAACCAATGAGCTTCGATTATTTCATGACCATCGACTTTGATATCGCCACTGTCAAAATCAGCGAGAAAACCTACCATTAACGAATGAGGAAATGGCCAAGGTTGACTCGACATATATCTTAGGTTTTTGATTGCGACGCCGACCTCTTCAAATACTTCCCGATGAACCGCGTTTTCTAGGGTTTCACCGCTTTCCACAAACCCAGCCAGCGTAGAGAACATATTTCGGTCTTTTTGTGGCTTGCCTTGCGCTAACAGGATTTTATCTTCGTGGCGAATAGCGACAATGATGCAAGGTGATATTCTTGGGTAGCATCTATGATGACAGCGATGGCATTGCATCGCCATTTCCCAATCGATTTTTTGCATGGTTGAGCCACACTGACCACAAAATCTGTGCGTTCTTAAAAAAAGTGCTACTTGCCATGCGCGTGCAGCCACAGAGAAGAGTTCTAGGTCATCGTGAAGTAATAAACTTCTAAGATGAGCCAATTGTGCACCGCTATGCTCAATAACCTCATTTCCCATATCAATGAGGTAGCACATCTGCTCGTTGTGTTCACCTACTTGAACTATTTGTTCTTTATAAGCGTGGGCAAAGCCAAGGTTGTTCCAGCTTTCGATCAAGGGGCCTTGTGCTTCATGGGGAACGAGAAGTTTTTCGGCGCTAAAGATAAACCAAATACTGGGGGTGTCGGCGTTAACGTTTACGTTTTGTTTAATCATAATATGTATATCACCACTTTTAGCTATGCCTAATTAACATAGCCATTTGCATTGTCTTAACTGCAAATTATGCTCGAAATGCCTCTTAACAATATTAGCTTCGTAACCAACAAATTATCGATTCAGCTTTGGTTAAGAAATACTTGCTCACAATGATACGCAATATGTGCATTAAATCCTCAACTTTATGAAGTAAATCAAGCTACTATTCGTACAAAGCCCTTTAGATGAGTGATATACTTCGCTAAAATGACTAGATATTGAAAATCACGTTGCGGGGCTTTAATCTTAAGAGTGTAACGGGATTAACGCGAAGGCCAACGGTATAAAGATGAGCAATGAATCACAAGTAGAGAAAGCACGTCAATACTGTGAACAGGAAGGCGCACGTTTCACCCATTTGAGGGAAACGGTTTATGCCTTACTGTTGGACAAAAAAGGCGCTGTGGGCGCATATGACTTGTTGGACACATTAAAAGAAACGGAAAGCAATGCTAAGCCTGCAACTGTTTATCGAACGTTGGATTTCTTACTTGAATTGGGCTTGATCCATAGGGTCGAGTCGACCAACGCGTTTGTTGCGTGCCATCACTTTGGTTGCAGCCATCCCGTTCAGTTTTTGATCTGTGACAACTGCGGTTTGGTGAAAGAAATCCAATCCGAGGGGCTACAAGATACTTTGGTAAAACAAGCCCAGACCCATGGCTTTCAGGTATCAAAGCAAACCATTGAAGCTCATGGTTTATGCACGTCATGCCAGTAGAGTTACAGGGTATGCAAACTTGCGATAGACGGCAGGAATTGTAGTCAATATGAATGCAGAGTTTATTAATCCGTTTATTGCCGCTTTACGTAATGTGCTTAGTACTATGGCACAAATTGAGTTGGTATCCGGTAAGCCGCAGAGAAAAACAGCAGCGACAGCTCAGGGCGATGTATCAGGTTTAATCGGCATGGTGGGTGATGATGTGAAGGGCTCGCTATCTATTACCTTTGAAACCAGTATTGCGCTAAAAGTGATGCAGAATATGCTTGGGGAGCAGCCTGAAGCAATAAACGACGATGTTGCTGATATGGTGGGCGAAATTACCAATATGATTTGTGGCGGGGCCAAAAACGAGCTAGCTAAACTTGGTTACAATTTTGGTATGGCGACGCCAGTTGTAGTTTTCGGTAAAGATCATACACTAAGTCATACTGCGTCTGGTCAAAAAATGATCATGCCGTTTGCGAGCGAGCACGGCAAAGTCTTTTTAGAGATGTGTTTTGACAAGTAGTCAGCCTAATTGGTATCAAGAACAGTTGCGTTTGCGCGCAAAACCAAGAGGGTTTCATCTTGTAACAGATGAGATAGTGGGGCAGTTAGATGCGCTCACTAAGATAAATATTGGTATCTTGAATCTGTTTATTCAGCATACGAGTGCCAGTTTGACGATTAATGAAAATGCAGACCCTACGGTCAGAGCAGACCTAGAGAGTCACATTAATCAAGCTGTCCCCGAGAATGCGGCATATTATCTGCATAATTACGAGGGATCGGATGATATGCCTGCACATATTAAAGCCAGTGTATTTGGGAGTAATCTGACAATTCCTATACAAAACGGAAGGTTAGCACTAGGTACCTGGCAAGGAATATATTTGGGTGAGCATAGAAATCATGGCGGTGAGCGTTGCGTGATTGCAACAATTACTGGCCTATAACTATTTTACACACTAAATCAGATTATATACCGATGCTTAGGCGGCGGTGATATCAAATGATTAACACAATACATTAAGGACGTTTATTATGAAAAAAACCATGACAGCCATGGGTATCTTACTTGCTTTTACCAGTGGAGCATTCGCTCAATCTGCGCCAGTAGGCGACAAATGGGTAGGTGGTTTCGGTGAATATTATAAAACTGACGGTGAGCTAGACGGCGCACCTACTTTTTATGATGACGGTGTTGGCTTCGGTGCTGAACTAGGTTTTCGTTTTAAGCCTCAGTGGGCAGCACGTTTAGAGTGGTCTCACTTGAACATCGATCAAACAGGTGGTTTAGGTGATGAATCTGGCAACCGTCTTGGTGTTGATGCTATGTACTTCTTGCCTGACGACTTAATGTATGTTTTCGCAGGTGTTAAACATCTTGATTTAACTGATAGCTCTCGTTTAGCTAACGTTGGTTTGGGTAAGCATTGGAACATTAACGACAAATGGCGTGTGATTACTGAAATCGCTGCATACCATGACTTCGGCGAAGCGTACAATGATGTAAGCGCTAAAATCGGTCTAGCGTACAGCTTTGGTGCTACGTCAGCTCCTGTTACTCGTGATTCTGACAATGACGGCGTAAACAACAGCATAGACAAGTGTCCTGGCACTGCTCCAGGCGTTCAGGTAGATGCTATGGGTTGTGCATTGGCTGCTACTGCTGTTGAAGTTGATTCTGACAATGATGGTGTTGTAGATAGCCAAGACAAATGTGCTAACACGCCTTCTTCAGACAAAGTAGATGCAACTGGTTGTAGTATTTTCACTGAAGTTGAAGTTGAAGAAACCTTACGTATCTTGTTCGCAAACAACAGTTCAGAAATTGCTAATCGTGCCAACAGCGATATCCGTGACTTTGCTGCATTCATGAAGCGTTTCCCTTCTACAGATACTGTAATCGAAGGTTACGCATCTGCACCAGGTGAGAGCGAGTACAACCAATGGTTGTCTGAAGAGCGTGCTAAAGCGGTACGTATGGTATTGATTGAAGATTACGACATCAAACCTGCTCGCATCACTGCAGTTGGTTATGGCGAAAGCAAATTGCTTGACGCTCCTACTGCTAAAGAAGCTAACAAAATTAACCGTCGCATCGTAGCGCGCGTTAGTGCTTCTAAGCGTGAGAAAGTAACTAAGTAATGAGTTAGTTATACGCACAAAAAAAGAGGTGATTATCACCTCTTTTTTTATGTCTGCGATTCAGTTGAAAGGCAGACTAATAATCGTCGTCTCTGGCGGGGCCTGCATAATTATCAAATCGAGAAAACTGGCCTTGGAAGGTGAGTCTTGATGTACCGATAGGGCCGTTACGCTGCTTACCGATAATAATTTCTGCCACGCCTTTGTCTTCACTGCCCTCGTTATACACTTCATCTCTATATATAAACATAATCAAATCGGCATCTTGCTCGATTGAACCCGATTCCCTCAGATCCGAGTTAATCGGGCGTTTATCTGAACGCTGCTCTAGTCCCCGGTTTAGCTGTGAAAGGGCCACTACAGGCACTTCGAGTTCTTTGGCTAGGGATTTAAGCGAGCGGGAAATCTCTGCAATTTCCAAGGTACGGTTGTCACTCAAGCCTGGTACTTGCATTAATTGCAAATAATCGATCATGATGAGGCTAATTCCACCACGATCTCTAGCTAGCTTTCGCGCTCGGGTTCTAACTTCCATTGGCGTTAGGCCAGATGAATCATCAACGTACAAATTGTCTTTGTCTTTGAGCATCGCCATGGTGTTTGACATGCGCGCCCAATCTTCGTCATCTAATTGAGCGGTTCGAATTTTGGTTTGATCCACCCGACTAAGGGATGCCAACATCCGCATCATAATCTGTTCGGCGGGCATTTCAAGACTGAACACTAACACCGGCTTCTCTTCTAGCAACATCGCGTTTTCGCACAAGTTCATGGCGAAGGTCGTTTTACCCATAGAAGGACGCGCAGCAACGATGATTAAATCTGAGGGTTGTAGCCCACTGGTTTTTTTATCTAAATCTGTATAACCAGTAGAAACACCAGTGACTTCTTTATTGTTTTTAACCAGTTCTTCAAGACGGTCGATGGTCTTAGTCAGTACCGACTCAATGCCTCGAGGCCCTTCATTTTTGGCGGTTCGTTTCTCGGCTATTTCGAAAACTTTACTTTCCGCCATGTCGAGCAATTCACCACTGTTTCGCCCTTCAGGGTTGTAGCCAACATCAGCAATATCGTGCGCAACACCTATTAACTCACGAACAACAGCTCGCTCCTTGATGATATTGGCATATGCTGAGACGTTTGCTGCGCTCGGAGTATTTTTGGCCAGTTCACCTAAATAGGCAAAGCCACCTGCTTCTTCAAGTTCATCTAAGTTTTCAAGATCTTCTGAAACCGTGATCAAATCAATCGGTTGATTATTTTTCAGTAGGCGTAAAATTGCGCCATAAATGACTTGATGAGAACGGTTATAAAAATCTTCTTCGGTGACCAACTCTGCGACTTTGTCCCAAGAATCAGGGGCAATCAACATACTGCCCAGCACCGATTGCTCCGCCTCAATGGAGTGAGGAGGGACTTTAAGCTTTTCGACTTTTTGATCTTTATTTTTTGCTGAGACGGCTTTCACAGAAGGTACATTTATCCTCGAAAATAGGTGACTAGTATGCGCCAAATCACCCTAGTTAGTAAAGGTGTGATAACGCCGTAAGCGATTAATCAGGCGCTTTGAAAATAGCTTAGGTGCCTATGAGTATTCGCGGCACATTAACATTGTTTAGGACAGTGAATAAGCAGCTATCGCCGCTAAAAACTCACTTCCGTAACGGTCTAGTTTGGTTTGGCCTACGCCGTTGACCTCCAAAAACTCCACTTTTGATTGGGGCAGTTTGTCAGCCATATCGGCAAGGGTCGCATCACTAAATACCACAAACGGCGGTACGTCCTCGCGTTGTGCAATGGACTTACGCAAGTGTTTTAATTTAGCGAATAGTTTACGGTCATAGTTCATCTCTTTCAGTTTAGACTTTTTACCTGAATCAATGGTTAATCTAGGTACGGCTAAAGCAAGTTCTAATTTACCAGCAAGAAGGCCTCGGGCTTCTTCGGTTAATTTTAAAACAGCGCTTTGGGTGATGTCGATGCGCAAAAAACCTTTGTGTATCAGCTGATAAATAATGTTGTGCCAGTGGGCATCCGATTTATCTTTCCCTATTCCGAACGTACTTAGAGCGTCATGTCCTTGCTCGAAAATACGTTTCAATTTTTTGCCCCGTAGCACGTCGATAACATACTGGCTGGCCACATTTTGACCCAAGCGATAAATACACGACAAGACCATTTGCGCCGAGACTTTGCCATCAAAACGTTTAGGTGGGTCTAAGCAAATATCACAGTTTCCGCAGTCTTCAGCGGAATATTCAGAAAAATAGTTAAGTAACACTTGGCGGCGACAGGTTTGCGCTTCTGCGAAGGCTTCCATGGCGGCAAACTTTTGTAGTTCGATGTCAAGACGCGCTGGGTTATCTCCCATACCGATCCATTGTCGAATACGAGCAGCGTCTTTTTCATCAAATAACAATAACGCTTCAGCAGGCATGCCATCACGCCCTGCACGGCCTGTTTCTTGATAATAGGCTTCAACACTGCGAGGTAAATCAAAATGCACAACAAAGCGTACATTAGACTTATTGATCCCCATGCCAAAAGCGACTGTGGCGACAATGATATCTACGTTATCTTGAATGAAGTCGCGCTGTATTTTATCGCGTATAGGACCCTCAAGACCCGCGTGATAACCCGCGCAATTAATACCTTGTTTCGCTAGAGCAATACTTAAGTCGTCGACTTTTTTACGGCTGTTACAGTAAATAATCCCGCTGCCGTCTTGTTGTTTTACATATTGAATGACCTGATCCGTGGCTTTGTATTTGAACAGCTGGTTGTAACGAATATTCGGCCTATCGAAGCTGCCTTTAAAAACAAAAGGCTGCTCTAAAGCGAGCTGCTGTAATATGTCGCTGCGCGTTGTGATATCAGCTGTTGCCGTCAGCCCCACCACAGGAACCCCAGGAAATTGCTGTTTTATTTGACCAAGCTGGCGGTATTCTTTGCGAAAGTCATGTCCCCAATGGGAGACGCAGTGAGCTTCATCGACCGCAAAAAGCGCCACATTTAAACTGTGAAGCCGTTGAATAAAGTCAAATTGCATGAGTCTTTCAGGTGCGACATAAATCAGTTTATAGCGCCCATCTTGCATACCACGGTAAACGTTAAGCATCTCTTCATTGCTTAAATTTGAATTGATATAAGCGGCGCTTACACCTGAGGCAACAAGGGCGTCGACTTGGTCTTTCATCAGTGCAATAAGAGGCGAGATAACGATGGTCAATCCATCGAGCACTAGCGCGGGTATTTGGTAACACAAGGATTTTCCGCCACCAGTGGGCATAAGAACCAGTACATCTTTTCCCTGCAATATTTGCTCGATCACTTCGCGCTGACCGTCACGAAACGCGTCGTAGCCGAATACATTTTTAAGTACATTCTGCGCGGCGTTTATATCAGTACTTGGGATGGCTTCTGGGAACAAAAAATAGACTCTAATACAAAAATTCTGCGCGCATTTTACGTGTTTTTAGTCCATACATCACTTGCCAATAGACAAAAAGTTAGTCACATTGAGTACTTCTCTGAGAAAAGGACAATAATATGAGCGATAACAAAAGCTTAACCCCAGAGCAATTGGCCGGTTTCGTGATTGAATTTTTCCAAAACAGTATGCCATTCAATCGAGCGTTAGGGTTTCAGATAGAATCCTTAGAAGATCACCAAGTGCAGATTCGTATGCCCTGGAACAATATGCTGATGGGTAATCCAGTGCACAAAATTCTACATGGCGGCGCAACTGCAGCCATACTTGATACAGTGGGCAGCGTAGTGGCACTGATGTATGGTATTAAACAGCTCAAGCCTGAAGAAGTTGAAGATTTCAAAAACACTTTAGCCAATAATGGCACCATAGACATGCGGGTCGACTATCTGCGACCGGGTAAAGGTGAAGAATTTATTGCCACTGCAAGCGTCATCCGCAGGGGACGTAGAGTGGCGGTATGCAGAATGGAGCTGCACAACGAGCAAGGCCAACACATTGCTTCTGGTACTGGAACCTACTTGGTTGGTTAATTACTTTTAGGCAGCTAGGCAGCTAGGCAGCGAAAGAAGACAAGATACGAAGATATCAAAGCCTAGCAATAAAAAGGTCGCACTGGGCGACCTTGACTGGTTTACAGCGTGGTTAGCCTGTTAAATATATAGCATCTGTTTGCGTGTTTTGGCTAAAATCGCCAAGACCTTGTTTTGCGTAGGGTGAGGTATGTTCGCCTTGTCCATTGCATTGATAAATAAGTCTACCCCGCGATTGAAATCTGCTTCGGTAATGTTCATTCCTCCGTGCACGCGTTCCATGGTATCACCTGTATACTCACAGGGCCCTCCCGTTAAGTGGCATACATGCTCAATCAACTTCTCTCTAAAACGGCCAATGTCAGAATCTTTAAAGTATTCAAAAATAACCGGATCAAATTCAATCTCGGTAATGAAGTTATCTACGACTTCTTCCACTTTTTGCTGACCACCCATCTGGGTATAAACAGACTGATTTGACGTTGACGAACAGGCACTGAGCCCAAAAAATAGAGATACAAATAGGATTATAAGTGTGTGTTTCATGAGACTCACCAAAGTTGTCCGTTAAGAGAAAGGTATAAACCGTCTTGGTCATCCACTGCGGCAATGGTGCCTAAGTCAGCCCAAGCGAGGGTTATGCTGAAGTCTTTGCTAGGAATATAGGTAACAAAAAAGTCTTTCCAGTCATCTTCACCTAGACCGAGATTGTCTGGTTTTTGCCTGTACTCAACGCCAATTGCAAAATGACGCGAAAATAAAATACCTGCGGATGCTTCAAGCATAATTTCATAGGAATCATTATTGACGCCACCGTAACCGAGCAATCCCATCTCATTTGCTTTGGTGGCCCTAGCGGTGACATTCCATACCGCGTTGTAACCGGCAATAGCTCCAAGATGGACCTTGGTCGCCGCCACGTAAAAATCGGTGCCGCTGCTGGTTTTATCAGCACCTACCGCACTAGCAATCGCTTCATCGTCTAACACTTTATGTTGGGCACCCACACTAATTTGGGGCCAATCAGAATAGACAACGTCACCATAGAGACGATATTTAACACCATAGATGTTTTGTTTAATATCGACCCCTGCGCCTTTGAGGTCAAAGCGATGTTGAGCAACACTGACCTCAACATGATCATAGAATGACGCGCTAAGGCCTAATACATTGAGGCGGTAATCATCTACGTCTACCTGCGTGGCGACCGCGCTAACAGAGACTTGATCTTGACTGTCGTAACCGGACAAGGTTGCCCAAGGAACAATACCACCCCCGCCGCTGCCTTCTAATTGCACCAGCCCGGCAGTGCCGATTAGTTTACCGTCTTGTGCTGACGCTAGGGTTGTGCACAAGGCGAACGTTATACCTGTGATGTACGCAATACTTACTTTTTTATGCATCATTTCTCTAACCAGTTAGTTGATTGATGTTTGTTATGCCACTGTATAAAGTCGGCAAAAGGTAAGGGTTTACACATATAATATCCCTGTGCTAATTCGCATCCCCAATTTTGGAGCAGTTGCAGTGTTGCTTGGCTTTCGATTCCTTCGGCGACAACATTCAAGCCGAAGCTATGAGCCAAATCGATCACTGTTCGAACAATTTTCTGATCTCCTTGTTGAGAGTCGAGTTTTAGCACAAAACTCTTATCCACTTTCAATGTGGTCACCGGCAAGCTTTTTAGGTATGACATGGATGAATAGCCCGTACCAAAGTCGTCAATAGCCAGTTCAAACCCCCGCTCGCGAAACGCACGTAGCTGCTGTATCGCTTTTTCGGGTTCGCGAACTAGGTCGCTTTCTGTCATTTCAAAGCTCAGCGCTTTGCTATCTAGCTCGCTAGCACTCATTAGCGACGTTATGTGCGGCAATAAGGCATTATCCATAACATCTTTCGCAGACAAATTAATCGCGATACTCACATCCATACCAGCATTTTTGAGCGTCACGGCATCTTTAATAGCTTGGTTAATAACCCAGTCTGTAATTTTACCAATGAAGCCTGCTTGCTCAGCTACGCTAATAAAGTCGTCAGGGGATACAAAACCTAGTATGGCGTTGTTCCAACGAATTAGCGCTTCTACTTTAGTCACCTTACCGCTAACTAAGTCTAGTTTTGGTTGATAAAATAGACTGAGCTCATCTTGCTGGTCATCTAATGCAGTTTTCAGTTCAGCAATGATTGATAAACGACGCAGATAACGTTGTTCAAACTCGGGCTTATAATTAAGTAAGAGTTGTTCAGATAGCTGTGTTTCATCCAGCACGATATTCATCCGCCTGAAAAGCTCTTCTACATTGCTCGCATCTGTAGGACAATTCAACATACCGATGGAGACTTTGGTGATAATTGACGCATCTCCGGTTTCAATGGGCTGCTCTAACTCGTTTCTGAATTCTAATAACTGTTCGTGAGTCACATGCTCATCAGGGACCCAAAGTAGTTCCCCGCCTGCTAATCGGGCACCAAGTCCGCCATGAGCTAATAAACGCTTAGCGAGCACTTGAAGACAAGTATCACCATTGTGATAGCCAAACACATCATTGATACTGCGAAAGCCGAATACGTTTATACCTAAGACCTGAAACGGTTTATTCAGCTCAAACTTAGCGTTAAGCAGACTTTCCATGTTGTAACGATTATTCAACCCAGTCAGTATGTCGTGTTGTGCTTGGTAGCTGATTTTTTCTTCACGCTGACGAATATTTGATTGCATCGATTCAAGAGCGATAGCGAGGTTTGATACTTCCGTTGAGCTAGATTCAGTATTTATCGCTTTGTTGTAGTCTCCGGCTGAAATACGCTGGGCAATATCTGCAAGAGCGACCAGTGGTTTAGCTACCTTGCGCGAGAACAAAGCCGCGAAACACAGGGCTAAAATGATCGCCAAAACGGCAATCAAAGAGATATTCATTTGTAGTGCACTAAAGTCTGAAAACAAGCGTTTAACGTCGTTAGATAAGGTAATAACAACGTTAAAATTCCCTTCTTCTGCCAGCAAAAATTGTCTTGAAACATAAGGCACATCGTTAAATAGAGTCAAAGAAAGCCAAGATAAAGCCTGTCCTTGCTCAGATAACGCCAAGCTAACCATTTCATCTGGTAAGGTGCTGATAGTAAGATTCTTTTTGCCGTTGGCCTGTACTTCAATGGTGGTTTCAAGTTGGGTGATATTTTTTAACTGTTGCCCCCACTCCTGATTGATTTCGAAGCCTATAACAGCGACTGCGATTGGCGTCGGCGCATCTATGGTTAGCATCATCACTTGATACAAGCGCCGTTCAATGAGCAGCAATGAGGAAGCACCGCCATCGACGACAGCGTTATGCACGATACGAGGATAAGGGAAGTCTTCCCCAGCTTCTAAAATTTGTGGGACGCTGGTGATATTGCTGCCGTCCAATGACACCAAGGCCATCAAATCAGCGCTAATGCGCCCGCCATGATTATACAGAGCACTGTCGATAGTCGGCACATCACCCGTAGCCACGGCTTGCTTAAAGCCAAAATCGGCAGTTAATACA
Organism: Paraglaciecola chathamensis S18K6; assembly: GCA_000314955.1. GTDB lineage: Bacteria > Pseudomonadota > Gammaproteobacteria > Enterobacterales > Alteromonadaceae > Paraglaciecola > Paraglaciecola chathamensis. Next base: position 44,386 of record BAEM01000002.1, read on the forward strand.
TTTGCCGAGTTATAAAGCACATTTTCTCGATTTTCTAGTACCTGCTCAAACACATTTTGAGCAACTTTGAGGTTGCCATTTAGCTGGTTTTGAGCGTGTTTGCTCGTCGAGGTCCAGACATTAATCAGTATCATCAATGCGGTTAGCATCACCAGACCAACGACAAGACGGAAAATACTCTGGTTTAGTTTCCTAGTGGCCAATTAACGGCCTCCAGGTGAAAATTTCCGGGAAAACTTACGACGTTTTACTTCCGGCTTCTTTTCTTCAAGTAGGCTTAGTGAGACCAGTTGAGCTCCTGAGGCTGTTGTATCTCGCGAAACCGTTACGCGCTCAGAATTACTGGTGGATAGCTTTGCATGCCAAATGTTGAATTCATTTGCTTGGGTAGAGAGTGTCGCGACACCGTTTTCGTCAGTGAGAGCGGTTATTTCATGTTCGGCAATGTAAATATAGCCGAGCATTTGGTCATGAATATTACAGCCCAATACCACAACGCCAGGTTTCTCAAAGGTGACAGGATTCGACCCTTCGCCTTTGTATAAGCGGATTTCAAATGGTTTTGGCTGAGAGAAACTATAAATATGATGGCGAATATCGTCACTGTTGGGAAAGCGCACTGACTGGTTTTTTTGAACGACTAACACATGGGGGGCAAATTGAGAGTTTATTTGGTCCATCACTGCCATTTGAGCAGTCTGGTCCTTAGGTTCACCTTTAGCGCTGACAACTGCATTTGCGACCGGATTGCCCTTTTGGTCGACAACTTTAAATTGAACGCTTTCTTCGCCGTAGGCACTGAAAATGACCATTGAGACGAATATGTAAGCTAATTTTATTGCCCATTGTTTTGCTAAAGCGTAAAAAGTCAGATCTTGTTTCATGTGTACTTCAATCCTGTTAACCCACTTATTCCAAAGGGAGGCGCTTCTTTACCTATTTTTTTAACAATTTAATCTTACACGAGCATTGTGAAATTGCACGATAGGATCGAAAAAACACGACTAATTATTTAGCTATCATCTTATTTTTACAGACAAAAGTATGATATTGCTTAGTGCATTGTAGGTTAAAAAGGTAATCTCGCACCTCGGTCAATCTTTTATCGACAGTGGTAGCCACTTACATTAAATTCTCGGTAAATTAGACTATCGCATTAGCGAATAACGATTTTTACTAGTTGGATCACAATAAATGGAAAAAGCACAGTGGCTTAACGGTTTTGTCAATTGGGCAATTCAGTATACGGGGAGCTTAATCTGGACCGCAGCAATGCTCGTGGTTTATGTCGTTGTTACTAAGTGGACGCTTCCCAAAATAGAAAAGAAAATCGATGAGAGCAATTTAAAATCTCCTGAGGTTTTGCGAGCGTACCATATCATTCGCTTAGTGATTGGAATACTCACCTTCGCCGTGATTTTGATAGCGTGGGGGATTGATTTTAGTGGTTTGCTGGTGATTTCTACCTCCCTTATTACACTGACAGGCGTGGCGTTTTTTGCTAGTTGGTCTTTGCTTAGCAATATTACAGCCTATTTTTTGCTGCTGTTTCAAACATCTTTCCGGCGCGGGAACTTTATAAGAGTGCTAGATGCGGATAATTACGTAGAGGGGTTTATTACCGAAATTAACCTGTTCAATACCAAGCTAATTACCGAAGAACGGGAAATTATTGTTTATCCCAATAACTTGATCTTGACGCGCCCCAGTATTATTAACCCTCGAGCAAAATGGAAAACTATCGGCAAATTTACCGATAGACCCGAACGTAAATCAGCTGTGACTCGTAAAAAATAATCTGTATCTGCCTCTATCGGCCATGTTAAGCATGCTAAAATAACGCAAAGTTCAACACGTGCGTTGGCATAGGCATGCTGTAGCAGATTTGCCAGCTTTTGGCCCTTAGCGTAAGTTGATACTTGGTCAGCCTATTCTAATCGTCAAACAAGTATGAAGCCGTAAATGAGTATAGATTTTCCACATGTTTTAGAGCACTTCTCCCTTTTCCTTAGCGCCTTATTTAATAACAAGGTGGTGCTGACGATCTTAGTCACTTTTCTGACATTGGGCGTCAAATACGCACTGGTTAAAACGGTGCGCAATCGCGCTATCAGTAAAGGCAAAGACAAGCGCGACTTGGTTAATAACATTAAGAACTTTTTAAACTTCGTCATGTTGTTTTTGCTGTTGAGTTTGTGGGCAGGGGAGTTACAAACCTTCGCACTTTCTATTGCCGCCTTTGCGGTGGCTATTGTGCTGGCAACACGAGAGTTTATCCAATGCATGATCGGGTTTTTCTATTTGGCTTCTACGCGTCCATTTCGCATCGGTGACTGGGTGCAAGTGGGTGATATCGTTGGTGAAGTATCCGAAACAGATTGGATGAAAAGCACCTTATTGGAAGTGGATATTCACAAATACGAATACACGGGTAAAACCTTATTTATTCCCAATAACGCGATGATCACCAATACCATTAAAAATTTAAACTTTTTAAAGCGTTATGCCACCCATCATTTCAATATTACCCGTGACCAAAGCGTCAATCCTTATTTATTCATTGATCAGTTACAACAAAAAGCAGAATTGTACTGTGAAGACTTTAAAGATGTTGCTCACCGATATAGTCAAACAATTGAGCGTCGTCTGGATGTAAAAATTGCAGGGCCAGATCCGCATATTAACGTTTCTACGTCAGAGGTTGGTGACTCGGTGGTCACGGTGGCTATCTTTTGCCCTACCGAACGAGCGATAGAGATAGAACAAAAATTGATCAAAGATTTCATGACTATGTGGTTTGCTGCTAAGCGCTCTGGCAATATAGAACCAAGAGAAGGTACTGAATTATCTCCTGACGATCGCCAGCCAATAAGTTAAACCCGAAGCGATTAATTCCATCACTATTCGAGTTCTGTCATATATCTTGCTTGAATACTTTGTGTTTTCCATTTGATAGTGAAATACGAAAGCGGCTAACGCTGCTTACTATCACATTACTGAGGTGACAGTGTTCATTCTGCGGATTTCTTTTTTTGTGATTTTAGCGCTTATTTCTTCTCACGCGCTAGGAATGTCAGTTGATATTGAAGGGGTGGATGATAGCCGCCTTGAAGATAATATCGAAACACATATTGGGATTATCGGCGCACCTGTTGGCTGTGAAATGACAGCTAACTATCGTCAAACCATACAAGAAGCTGTCACTAAAGCGGCTCAGGCAATTGGCTACTATCAGTTAGAAACTTTGAAAATTCGTCTCTCAAAAGACGAAGAGTGCAGTGAACTATATCTTACTGTAAACCCTGGTTCCCGGGTTAAAATTAGCCAACGTCAGATCAAGTTAGTTGGGTCACAAACACCTGACCCAGTGTTGCAAACTATTATCGACAATGCACAACTTAAAGAGGGAGCGTACCTTGAACAGGGCCAATATGAAGGTTTAAAAAGCCAACTGTTATCCAAAGCACAAGTTCGTGGTTATTTCGATGCCAAATTTACTGTGCAGGAAATTCGCATCGATTTAAAGTCCTACTCAGCGAGTATTGATCTGCAATTTTCTGCGGGCCAGCGTTACGCCTTCGGAGAGTTACAAATTCCCGATGATGACAAAGCAAAAGTCTTAATTGAAGAGGTCATGACCTTTAAAAAAGGCGAGCCCTATCACGCCGACAAGCTAGCAGAGTTTAATCAAAACTTGAAGCTCACTGGATATTTTCAGCAAGTCGTTGCGCGGCCCTTGGTGAGTCAGGCAAACGAGGCAAATGTGCCTATTCAACTTATTGTCAGTGCGAAACCGCGAGACACTTTTAACATTGGTGGTGGCATTTCTACCGACACTGGCCCAAGCGGGCGTTTTAAGTGGCAGCGGCCTTGGGTCAACAGTAAAGGGCATAGTTTGTCCGCTGAAGCGTTTATTTCAGACCCAGAGCAAAACGTGAGTGTGAAGTATAAAGTACCGCTAGAAGATCCCCTCAACAACTATTTAAGTTATCAAGCAGGCTTGAAAGCAGAAAACGATAATGACACACAAAGTGAGTCAATTACCCTAGCAGTTCAGCGCCATTGGGGGGAGGCAGACAATGACTGGAAGCGCATTGGCTTTTTACGTTTAGAACAAGAGAAGTTTACCCAAGGGACAGACGATGAACAAACCACGACCTTGCTTATTCCTGGCGTGACCCTGAGTCGACGTAGAGCGCGTGGCGGCCTTGATATCAGCTGGGGAGATAAGCAGCAATATACCTTGGAAGGGGCGACTCAAGAAGTGGTGTCTGACATAGATTTAGTACGTATTGGTTTGCAATCTAAATGGTTGCGCTCTTACGGCAAGCATCGCGTCTTTGTGCGTGCCGAACTCGGCGCAATCGCGACCAACGATTTTTCTCAGGTACCCTCAAGCTTACGTTACTTTGCTGGTGGCGATCAAAGCGTGCGAGGCTTCGCTCTTAATACGCTCTCTCCGGTAGAAGATGACGAACTCACAGGCGGCCAATATTTAAACGTAGCGAGCATCGAATACTCATATCCTGTGGTTCAAGATTGGCGAATAGCAGTGTTTACCGATATTGGTAACGCCAGCGATAAACCGTTTAAAGATCTCGCGACCGGTGTGGGGCTAGGTGCGAGCTGGTCATCCCCCGTGGGCCCGATTCGTTTTTACTTTGCGCGAGGCAATAGCGTGGACGAAACCACATGGCGCTTTCACTTTTCCATGGGGCCTGCACTATGAAGATATTAAAATACTGCGCAATTTTTATTGGCAGTTTGCTTGTGTTACTTGCCCTGACTGCATCGCCGTGGGGAACAAGAGGTGTACTATTATTGGCCGATAGTAGCCTCGATGAATTGGACATCGACTATGGCTCAGGGAGCTTACTATCCCAGCTGACGTTGAATCGTGTGGCCTATGTGACTCCAGATATGAGTTTAAAAGTCAGTAAACTCGCTGTTGATGTCAATTGGTCGTGCGTGGCGACGATGCACGCATGTTTAACTGCACTAAGTGCGCAAAGTGTTGCTGTGCAACTGTCTTCGAGTGAAGAGCAATCTGCGCCAAGTAACGAGCCACTAGAACGTATTACTTTACCTATTCCTGTTAGCGTGGATGCACTGGATATTCGCAACATTCGGGTTGATGTCGCCAACACGCTTGAGATGAAAATTAACTCAGTATCGAGTGAACTTAGCATGTTCCGCACATTGAATATCGAGCATCTCACCTTGAGCGGTACCCGTATTGTATTGCCAAATGAACCTACAGAGGCACCTGATAAGGACGGCTCAGCGCTCGACATTCAGGCCATTGCGAATTGGCATTACACGCCAATTAAACTAGCGCCTATTGTGTTCCCGATCGTGATGCGAGCTAACAACGTGGCCGTGGATGATCTGTTAATCTCTCGAGGCAAAGAACCCGTATTCGACATTAGTGCACTGCGGGCAGCCATTGATATTACCCCTAAGTTACTCACAGTAAAAAAACTGCAGGTGAGCTCAAGTTTGGGTGAGGCTGAGTTAACCGCTAGTGTGAATAAACAATGGCGGCACCAGTTAAAAATGCAGCTAAAAAGTGCACAGGACAGTACATACCCTATTGATGCTCAGTTGAATTTAAAAGGAAACTTACAGCGCAGTGAACTTAACCTCACCACCAGCGGAGTCCTTGATCTAGCCGCTAATGCCAGCGTTGATTTACAGTCGGCACAATTGCCTCTTTCGCTAGAGGTTAATTGGCAGCCTGTGGATTGGCCCCCAGAACAAGCAAATATTCAGCTCGAGAAAGGTCAGCTGTCTGTTAGTGGCAACTTAAATCAGTATCAGCTAGCACTCGATACTGCATTAAAAGGCCAGTCTGTTCCGCACACATTAGTGGCGATGCGAGCAGAAGGGAACAACCGTCAAGCCAATATAAAACACATCACTTTAGACACGCTAGGTGGTCGAGTTCAAGCAACCGCTAAAGTGACGATAGATACATTGCTGAAATGGCAAAGTCATATTGAGTTTAATAACATTCAGCCTCAGCAATTTTGGCTCGAACTAGAAGCTAATGTAGAAGGTAATGTGGATATTGATGGTCAGTATGATGGCCAAATTGTGCGTGCCCACATGCGTGAGCTTTCCGCGTCAGGCGACTGGTTAGATTATCAATTAAGCGCATCAGGAGAGGCTAAGTTCAATTCACAAGAGGGGATTGAAGTACCCGAACTGCTGGTGAAAACCGGGGATAATCAAGTCACGATGACCGGCACATTGGAAGCTTTTGACGATGTTCAAGCGCAATTATCGCTAGACGCTCAAGATCTATCTCAGTTGTACCCCACTTTTGCTGGTAAAGCCCAGCTTAACGCACAGATTGATGGCACGTTGACCGCGCCTGAAATCGACTTTGATGGCTCAGCGGACAAACTTACTTTGCCTGATATGCGTATTTCTCAGCTAGCAACCAAAGGACAGGTTATTTGGGATGAAGATAAGCAAGCTAAGGTCGAACTACAACTTAGCAATGCGATGATCGCTCAGCAAAATATTGCCAACCTAAATGTCGCACTTAATGGTGACGCCCAAGAACACCAAATAAGCTTATCCCTCAACAGCGATGTAGCCAATGTCGTGACTAAACTTCATGGCAGCCTAGCACAAAGCCAGTGGGATGGGGTGTTAGACGTAGCGACCATCGCGTTAGACGCAGGGCAATTCAGTTTAGAGCAGCAAGAGCCATCCATACATGCAAATTGGGCGAAAAATGAGTATCGCTTATCCCCATTTTGTTTGTCCGATGATGAGGCCAGTGTGTGTATCAAACAAGCTGAATATCTAGCCAGCACGGCGCAATTTGATATTGCGATAAACGAGTTACCTTTATCACCTGTACTCAGTGCTAATCTACCTCAGCTACAAGGGGTAGATACGGATGCTAAATTAAACCTGTTGGCAAAAGGGCAATGGAATACTAAAGAACTACCAATAGTTGAGGCAGATATTAGCCTGACGCCATCTGTATGGACGGTCGAAGGGGCGGCTACTCCCCTTGAGCTTGATGCACTGAATGTTAAAGTCAATACGATCACCCAGAAGAACACTTCATCTCAACGTATTACCAGCAAACTTACCTTAGAAAGTAAACAATTGGGTGCTATCCGCTCTGATGTGAGTTTGCAAGTCAATGGTGATGAAAAACCCATTTCAGGGCAACTTACTTTAGACACAATTACCTTAGGCGCGGCAGCGCAATTTGTACCTCAGTTAACTGAATTAGCAGGCATTGTTGATGGCACGGTTGATATCAGCGGTAGTTTAACCACACCGCTAATCAAGGGTGAAGTGAAATTACATGACGGTGCTGTTGCAGGTTCAATGCTCCCTTCGCGGGTTAATCAGGTGGAACAACGAATCAACTTTACAGGCCAGGCAGCTACGCTTACTGGTTCGTTTCAATTAGGCAACGGCAAAGGACAAGTGGATGGCGAGTTTGATTGGCAAGATACCCCAAGCGCGGTGGTGAATGTTAAAGGTAGCGAAATGGAAATCGACTATCAAAATATGGTGCGGGCTAAGTTATCACCTGACGTCAACGTTGAATTCGGTGCCACGGGATTGTCGGTAAAAGGTGAAGTAACCCTGCCTTATGCGCGGATCAGAGTGCGAGAATTACCGCCTAGTGCTATATCGCCTTCTAGTGATGTGGTGTTGGTCAATGATCAACAGGCAGTAGTGGAAGATGAAATGCCGTTGAAGCTATCGTTGCAGGTGAATATTGACCCGAAAAAGAATAATGACGTTAAAGTGGATGCGTTTGGATTAACGTCAGATTTGCAAGGCTCTTTGTTATTAACACAAGATGGCGAAGTGCTTAACGCCAATGGTGAGCTGAATTTAGTCAACGGTCGCTATAAAGCGTACGGCCAGGATTTGGTAATACGTGAAGGAGAAATCCAATTTAGCGGTCCTATCGATAGCCCGTACCTTGTGGTTGAAGCCGTTCGAGATCCAGATAAAACGGCAGACGATGTTATAGCAGGTTTGCGAATACAAGGCAGTGCCTCGCAACCACAAGTGAGTGTGTTTTCTGACCCAAGTATGGACCAGCCAGAAGCCTTGTCTTATCTGTTGCGTGGTACCGCTATCAACAGTGAAGATGAAACCTCAAGTGATGCGGCACTCGCCAGTGCCTTAATTGGCTTCGGTTTAGGCAAAAGTGAAAACAAGGTGACCAACATTGGGCGCAAAATAGGTGTTGAAGATTTAGCACTAAACACCAGTGGTGCGGGTGATGAAACTAAGCTTTCTGTCTCAGGCTATATCGCGCCCGGTGTACAGATTCGTTATGGTGTAGGGGTATTTGATTCAGTTTCTGAGGTTGCTTTACGCTATCAGTTAATACCTAAACTGTATCTTGAAGCGGTCAGCAGTTTAAATAGTGAGCTAAACTTATATTATCAATTCTCCTTAGATGACGAGGAAGATACCAAGCCTGAGTAGTAAGGTGTTTGCCAATAATAGCTCATGCGCGGCGCTCGCTGCGCCATAATCAAAAACCGCTGGCGCATTGAGGGGGCTCTTGTTAATACGGATTGGTATTAAGTTCTTGTCATAAATCTTGTGACTTTTAGCGCTAGCATTACGTCTATTGTCGTTCATCACGCTGGTAGCGTACTTTTATAAATCCATTTTATTATTATCGCATCATCATTACCTTGCCCATATTGAATAGGAGTCATCATGGCTGAATTACTACCCGAGTTGATTGAAGAAGTCGTATCGGCTCCAGAACGTGGTGAGCAGGATAATGTAATGGCGCTCGTGGCGGCACAAGACACAGATGATGTGGCGTTATTACTTGAGTCATTACCTTTAGATCAAAGGCTTAATGTATGGGACAGCATTCCTAAGCGTCGTCGCTTAGACGTGTTAGTGGCTATGCGTGGCGACCCCCGTGAAACGCTCATTGCCGCCACCGATGTAAGTGAATGGGAAGCCATTTTTTTTGAAGTCGATGCCGAGCAACTGCTGGAATTATCAGATTCATTGCCCAATACCTTGGTGGATAAAGCACTGGACGCGATGGACAAGCAGCAGCGTCAGTACTTCACAGATGCTAGTCAGTTTACCGATGAACAGGTAGGCCATTGGTTAAGCCAAGACCCCCTCGTACTGCCATTGAATGCGAAAGTGCGTGATGCATTGCGCCTAATACGTCGTGACGTACCCACGCATGCTGACACCATATTTTTGGTCAATCGCGCTGGGCAGTTTTCAGAAGCTGTGAAGCTAACGAATGTAATGGGATTACCGGAACATGTTCCATTAGTCGATTTATCCGAAGACGTATTCGACACGATTAATGCCACAGATGAGTTAACCATGGCATCGCTGGCAGTGCAGCGTTCAGGCTTTGCTTCTTTACCGGTAGTGGATGAGCAAAACAAAGTCTTAGGCCGGTTAGATATCACGACCGCTAGCGAATTATTAAACGAGTTTTATGAACGCCAAGTGATGGCGACTGCAGGTATGGATGAAGACGAAGATTTATTCTCGTCGGTACCTAAGAGCGCTAAAAACCGTGCTGTATGGCTCGGTATCAACTTGCTTACGGCTTTTTTGGCGTCTGCCTTTATCGGCATATTCGAAGGGACTTTGCAGCAAGTGGTCGCGCTTGCGGTATTGATGCCGATTGTGGCCAGCATGGGCGGAATAGCGGGTAGCCAAACACTAACGCTCATGATTCGCGGATTAGCGTTAGGGCAGGTGACTAGTTCAAACTTCAAGGCATTACTTAAAAAAGAGCTCAGTGTAGGCGGCTTAAACGGGGTGGTTTGGGCTTTGGTTATAGGGTGTATCGCATATTTTTGGTTTGCTGATCCTATGCTGGGTTTAGTGATTTGCTTAGCGATTTTATTGAACATAATAGCGGCCGCAGCAGCGGGGGTAGTGGTACCGATGATATTGCACAAGCTCGATATTGACCCTGCGCTTTCAGGCTCAGTCATTTTAACCACGGTGACTGATATAGTTGGCTTTGTTGCATTCTTAGGGTTAGGCACTTTGTTTTTATTGTAATTGGTCTAAGAGGATTCTGTGATTCGCATTGTGCCCTGGCTTTTAAGTCCTAACGAGCGTGTAATTATTTCCTACAAATATGCAAAAGCTACAAGCATACACGCTAGTAAATACCGGCTAATCAGTATTGAACGGTGATTATTAATCAATTCTTATGTTGGCACACATGTCGCTTAAGTGGATAGGCTGAAGAGGCATTTACCTCTTTGCTTATTTGGTTTTGAAGGAAGTGTGTATGTTAACTTGGGCCCTAACTTTTTTTGTGCTAGGCGTAATAGCGGCCGTTTTCGGATTTGGTGGTGTGGTAGGCGTTGCAGCCAGCATTGCTAAATTGATTTTCATTATATGTTTGGTGCTGGTGGTTATTTTCAGTGCTTTAGCGTTTAGACAGTACAAGAAGCAAACTAACTAGTTCATCGCGTTTTTATCTCCTTTTAGGACGACGCAGTTCTTACATCAAATAGCGTAATTTTTGCGTTTAGTTACGCAGTCTTCATCTTTTTTGGTAAATAAATCAGTGAGTTATTCTTGGCATTATTCTCGCATTTACCCCGTTGAGAGAATGTGCTGGTTTTCCTGGAGGCAAAGATGAACAAGATATTGCGCAGTTTTACCCTATTTACCGCCTTAAGTGCCGCGAGTATTGGCGTGCACGCCGGAAACTATTGGACGGCAAGCGCTCAAGATGGCTGGATAGACGGCTACGTAGAAGCCACCTTGTTGCTAAGTGGCAACTTAGACGCATCTGGTATTGATACGGATGTGGACGACGGAACAGTAACCCTCAGAGGCAAAGTAGAAACGGATGTTGATAAGGCCTTAGCGCAAGAGCTCGCGCTCGGTGTAGAAGGCGTTATAGGTGTAGAAAATATGCTGACTGTTTTTTCCCCTGGCGACAATGACGATGCTGCGAAGCAACGAAAATTGACAGACGAAAAGGTCGCCACTGTGGTTAAAACGCGTCTGTTGGTGGCGCCTAATGTGACCAGCGCTGATATTGATGTCAATAGCACAAAAGGTGTGGTTGTGCTGCAAGGCAAGGTTAAGAATGACGCTGAAAAGCAACGGGCTACAGAGATAGCCACTAAGGCAAGTGACGTGGAAAAAGTCATCAACAAATTATCGGTAAGTGAGTGATCTCGATTTCAGTTAATCCACTATTAGACTGGCCGAGCAATGCTATAAAAACAATAACCAATGCAGTAAGAGGTAGTATTATGAATAATCAAAATAAGAACGCATATTTCAATTGGTTTGACAAAGTGAACCACCCGCAACCTGAAGATACAGCGCTTGTTGAGCGCTTAGAGCAGGAAAATGCATTATTGAAAAAAATACTCATGCAAAAACAGCAAGAAGGTATTGAAACCGCTGTGTGATTATTGAACAATGAGGTTTCGTTAATGCTGTCTGTTCGTTTCTTCTGTGTCTCAGCGAAATGTAACGGCAAATAACCTAAAGAGCCTCTATGCACAGCCCAGCGACATCCAACGTATTAAAACAAACACTATTAGTGATTGAAGACGATGGTGAGCAACTGGATATGCTGACTGAGCATTTCGCTGATTCGTTTCATCTCCTAGTCAGTGTCAACAATGAAGATGCCCTCAAGTTAACTGTTAATGCGCCAATCGACTTGCTGATGATCAATGCATCATCTAGCACAATCGATTGGCTGTTACTGTGCTCTCGTCTGAAAGAACACCCTCTGACGCTAGATATACCTTTGCTTTTATACGGTAAAAATGTCACGCAAGCGATGATTTTACCTGGCTTAAAAGCAGGCGCCCTGGATTTCATTTCTCTGCCCATCGATTTTGCTATTTTGGATGCAAAAATTCACAACCATATGCAGCTGTCAGCGAAGCTTCGCACTCTGGCGCTTATATCTTGCACTGACGGCTTAACGGGTGTGCCGAATCGCATGCAACTTGATACTACCTTCAGTCGGTTTTGGTACGCAGCTATTCGCGGGCAACATGAGCTGTCAGTGTTAATGATCGACATCGATTTTTTCAAAGGTTTTAATGACAACTATGGGCATGTAGCTGGGGATGAATGCCTTAAGAAAGTGGCTAACGCCATCTATGATAGCTTGCAACGAGAAAGTGACGCCATGGGGCGTTATGGCGGTGAAGAATTTTTAGTGCTGCTACCGTTTACCGATAAAATGGGCGCTGAACTGATTGGCCGCTCGATTTTAACCGCCATTGAAAACCTCGGCATTGATAACAAAGCGTCAACGGTAAACGAGAAGGTCACTGTCAGTGTGGGGGTCGCCACGCTAAATCATAAAGATATTAATGATGACACTTTTAATCACCCAGAGTACCTGATTGAGCAAGCGGATAAACGCTTGTACGAGGCCAAGCATCAAGGGCGTAATCGACTCGTCAGTTAGAAAGACGAAACAAGACATGAAAAAAGCGCCTGTTGGCGCTTTTTTGGGTTTGGCTATGTTCTAGCGTAGCTTATTGCTCACGTGCAATAGCGCGGTAAGCTATGTCGTTGCGATAGAACATGCCTTCCCAGCTAATGGTGTTTGCCAGCTCATAGGCGCGCTGTTGGGCCTGTGTTACTGTTTCACCTAATGCTGTGGCACATAACACGCGGCCGCCATTGGTAGTGACTTGCCCATCAACCTCTTTGGTGCCTGCATGAAACACTTTGGCGCTTACATCTGCGCTATCACTCAAGCTTAGACCAGAGATGACATCACCCTTATTATAGGCTTGGGGGTAACCGCCAGCCGCAAGCACAACACCGACTGCTGCCCTAGGGTCAAATTGAGCAGTAGCTTGGTCAAGTTTGCCTGCAACGGCAAGTTGAATCAGTTCCACTAAATCAGATTGTAAGCGCAGCATAATGGGCTGTGTTTCAGGGTCGCCAAAACGGCAGTTGTACTCAATCACCTTGGGTGTGCCATCAGCCATAATCATCAAACCGGCGTATAAAAAGCCATGATAATCATTACCTTCGCTTGCCATACCTTCTACTGTTGGGTAGATCACTTCATTCATTACGCGCTGGTGAATTTCATCGGTTACCACTGGAGCTGGCGAATATGCGCCCATGCCGCCTGTGTTTGGCCCAGTGTCACCATTTCCAACACGTTTGTGGTCTTGGCTGGTGGCAAAAGGGAGTACATTCTTACCATCAACCATGACAATAAAACTGGCTTCTTCACCGTCTAAGAATTCTTCGATCACCACACGGCTACCTGCATCACCAAATGCATTACCGGCTAACATGTCGCGCACCGCCTCTTCGGCTTCTGCTAATGTCATGGCGACAATCACACCTTTACCTGCGGCTAAACCGTCCGCTTTAATAACGATGGGCGCGCCTTTTTCTTGCAAGTATGCGATTGCAGGCTCGATTTCAGTAAAATTTTGATATTCAGCCGTCGGAATTTTATGACGGGCCAAAAAGTCTTTGGTGAATGCTTTTGAACCCTCAAGTTGAGCTGCAGCTTTGCTTGGACCAAAAATCGCTAAGCCTTCTGCTTGGAACGCATCAACCACGCCAAGCACCAAAGGCACTTCAGGGCCTACTATAGTCAGTTCAACGGCGTTTTGTTTAGCGAAGGCCACAAGCGCTTCAATCTCTTCAACGTCTATCGGGACGTTCTCAAGTTTAGGTTCAAGAGCTGTTCCCGCGTTACCAGGCGCTACATAGACGTGGCTGACACTGTCAGACTGGGCGGCTTTAAAACCTAGAGCATGCTCGCGGCCACCGCCGCCAATTATCAATACTTTCATGAAATTCGCTTTTCTATTGGGTTAACAAATGGGCTATTTATTAAAACGCCGCTCAGTAAGGCGGCGTTTCTAGGGGCTAATCGTTAGCCTGAACGGTTAAGTTACTTTACGAACTTTAACGTCATGCGATTACTCTCGCCAATTCTCAGATACTTAGCTTGGTCTTTTTCACCTAGGCGTAAGCTCGGGGGAAGGGTCCACACGCCTTTTTCATGTTCACCGCTGTCTAGTTTATTGGCATTGATGTCACTTTTGCCAGCTAGGGTAAAGCCGGCTTTTTCGGCTAATGCGATAACGTAAGACTGTTTCATATAACCCGAACTTTGCTGTAAAGCACTGCTTTGAGACTCACGTAAGCTGTGCTCAACCACGCCAAGCACACCGCCGACCTTTAGCGCTTTGTAAAAGGCTTTAAATGCGTTCTCTACGCCTTCATCACCGTCTTGCATATACCAGTTGTGAATATTGCGAAAAGTGAGCACACGGTCAAGGGATTCAGCAGGGGCAAAATCAGTGGCTTTCATTGGGTGAAAAGTAGTGACCTTAACGTTCTGATAGCTTTTAAGGGCAGTGACTTTTTGTTCAAACTGTTCACGAGATTTTTTGTAAAACTCGTTAGTGTTTTCATCAACGTAGAAATGCGCTGCATAAAACTGGCCTTTCTCTTTGAGTAACGGAGCCAGAATATTGCTGTACCATCCACCGCCTGGAGATATTTCAGCCACGGCCATATCTTCTTGTACTTCGAAGAAACGCAATGTTTGTTGAGGGTGACGGTATTCGTCTCGCAATCTTTGTTCAGTAGGGCGTCCTTCATCAGCTAAGGCATCAATCAGTGCATCGGCTTGAACAAAAGGTGACGCTAACAAGGCAACGGAACAAATTAACTGAGTAGCACGTTTAAACATGAGCAAATCCTATAATGGGTCATTAGACCAAAGTAGTGTAGCGTTTTTTTATACAACACTGAATAACATCTGCTGTAAATCCGCAACGTAAGTCTACGCGAGACAGCCAAGCAGGATGTCAAAAATATCGTGCTTGACTGGCTGCATTTGGTGATTAATGACGGAAGTGGCGCATTCCAGTGAAGACCATAGCAATACCATGTTCATCAGCGGCAGCAATCACTTCGTTATCACGCATTGAACCGCCAGGCTGTATGACAGCACTGATACCAGCAGCGGCTGCGGCATCGATGCCGTCACGGAATGGGAAGAACGCATCAGAGGCCATCACAGAGCCTTCCACTTGTAAGCCTTCATCTGCGGCTTTAATACCGGCGATTTTCGCAGAGTAAACTCGGCTCATTTGCCCAGCGCCCACACCGATTGTCATACTGTCCTTGCAGTACACAATTGCGTTAGATTTAACGTACTTGGCAACTTTCCAGGTAAACATTAGGTCTTTTAGCTGTTGCTCTGTGGGCTGAACTTTACTGACCACGGTCAGATCTTCCATATCGACCATTCCAAAATCGCGCTCTTGCACTAATAAACCACCATTGACACGTTTAAAGTCGTAACCTTCGGTTAACTGACCTTGCCAATCGCCACAGGCCAATAAACGCACGTTCTTTTTCGCTGCAACGATTGCAATTGCTTCGTCGCTAACGGTAGGGGCAATAATGACCTCCACGAATTGACGGTCAACAATTGCTTGCGCCGTTGGGCCATCTAACTCGCGGTTAAACGCAATAATGCCGCCAAATGCTGAAGTTGGATCTGTCTGATATGCGCGGTTATACGCTTCAAGGATATTCTCGCCTAGTGCTACACCACATGGGTTAGCATGTTTGACGATAACGCATGCTGGCTCAGCAAATTCTTTTACGCACTCTAATGCAGAGTCGGTATCTGCGATATTGTTGAAAGACAACGCTTTACCTTGCAACTGAGTTGCGGTGGCAACTGACGCTTCTTGTATGTTGTTTTCTACGTAGAACGCAGCCTCTTGGTGGCTGTTTTCACCGTAGCGTAAATCTTGTTTCTTGCTCATTTGTACATTAAAAGTACGAGGGAAAGCGCTATGAACATGCTCGCAGTCGTCTGCGCAGTCATCACCATGCTCTTCGGATTCTATCATCGCACCGAAGTAGTTGGCGATCATACCGTCGTACTCAGCAGTGTGTTCAAATGCTGCAATCGCTAAGTCAAAGCGGGTGCTCGCCTTCACAGAACCATTGTTGGCTTGCATTTGTTCAATCACGCGCGCGTAGTCTTTTGCGTTGACCACGATCGTTACATCGTTATGGTTTTTAGCTGCCGCGCGAACCATAGTTGGGCCACCGATATCAATGTTTTCAATCGCATCTTCAAGGCTGCAATCATCATTGGCTACCGTTGCCGCGAAGGGATACAAGTTAACCACAACCAAATCGATAGGTTGAATGTTGTTTTCAGCCATTACGGCTTCGTCTTGGCCACGACGAGCAAGAATACCGCCATGAATCTTAGGGTGAAGGGTTTTCACGCGCCCATCCATAATTTCAGGGTGCCCAGTGTAAGCAGACGCTTCAGTAACGGTTAGACCACTATCCGCTAATAATTTCGCTGTACCGCCGGTAGATAAAAGCTCAACGCCTTGCTCGGCTAAGAAAGTGGCAAATTCAACGATGCCAGTTTTGTCAGATACGCTAAGTAAAGCGCGGCGAATAGGTTTTTGAGTCGTCATAGTGTGTTTATCTTCTAAAAAGGGATTAACAATGATGCCAGGGGCGTGCAGTATAGCGCATACAAAAAGAGCACCCTAGGGTGCTCTTTCAATTTTTTTCTTAGTTCATGCCGTACTGTTTAAGCTTCTTACGTAGCGTACCACGGTTGATGCCTAACATGATTGACGCGCGGGTTTGGTTGCCGCGAGTGAAGGTCATGATTTCTTCTAACATTGGCGCTTCAACTTCGGCCATTACTAGTTCATACAAGTTTTCAATATCTGTGTTGTCTAGTTGCTTAAGGTACTTATTCACAGCTTGTTTTACAGAGTCACGTAAAGGCTTTTGCGCCTGCGTTTGTGAAGGAGTCGTTACCGTAGTGGTAAAAGGAGAAGTTACATTTTGCTCGAACATATACAATCTTGCTCTTTAGTTAGTCATCGTTAGGCAGCAGGTGATACGAGGTGACTCGTAGGTTCGCCTGCCAAGTGGTCAAAATAATGTGCCAATGTATCGAGTTGCTCTGCAGCATCGTCAATCCCATTGAACTTGGCTCGGAACCGCCGCTCACGGTCATGTTCCGCTAAATACCAACCCACATGCTTGCGGGCAATCCGCGCTCCCTTTAATTCACCGTAAAATTGGTGAACATTAGCCACATGCGAGAGTAAAACATCACGCACTTCACTTAGCGGGGGCGAGGGTAGTATTTCGCCAGTTTGCAGAAAGTGTTGAATTTGGCGAAAAATCCAAGGGTTACCTTGAGCTCCTCGACCTATCATCAACGCATCTGCTTTGGTGTACTCCAACACGTGTTTTGCACTGTGCACGCAGGTAATATCACCATTGGCAACGACGGGTATCGACACAGCCTGTTTAATGGCTTTAATGGTGTCGTACTCAGCGTTGCCTTTGTACATACAGGCCCGGGTGCGACCATGAACTGCTAAAGATTGAATGCCGTTTTGTTCGGCGATCTTTGCAATCTGCACCCCGTTGCGATTATCCGTATTCCAACCTGTGCGTATTTTCAACGTTACCGGTACCTGCACTGCTTCGACCACAGATTGAACGATTTGCTCAACCAATTGTGGATCTTGCAGTAGTGCCGAACCCGCCAACTTCTTATTTACTTTTTTTGCCGGGCACCCCATGTTGATATCAACAATTTGAGCGCCGTTATCCACGTTAAACTGAGCCGCCTGAGCCATTAATAATGGATCGGCGCCAGCAATCTGAACCGCGCGAATCCCTTTTTCACCAACATGATCCATACGCTGCTTAGATTTATTTGATCGCCACACGTCAGGATTAGACGACAGCATTTCAGACACTACCAAGCCGGCACCCATGCGTTTGCATAATTGCCGAAAAGGCCTGTCTGTTACGCCTGCCATGGGCGCCAGAATCAAATTGTTTTCAAGCTTGTAAGGACCAATCTGCATAATTCAAAACGCGAAATCGCGCAAAAACTGTCCGGTTTGCAAAAAAGGGCGGCAAGTTTACGGTTTTTTTACAGTCTTGAAAAGGCTATATTTTGAACAAATTGTTAGTTTTTTTGACGTTTTGGGCTTGACACTTATAGAACAAGGCAAATCACAGGGACTGTGCGGAAACGCAGGGTATTATTTAAGCTGATGTGTAAATTAATTGTAGTGAAGATGGCAAGGTTTGTTACATACAAACCTTACTAATAGTGGGGATAAGGCGCTTTTTTAAAATTTAATCTTGCCGGTGAGAATATCTTTATACATGACCCAATCCCCTAAGAAACTATAAAACGGATACGTAAACGTTGCAGGCTTATTGTGTTCGAAAAAGAAATGCCCAACCCAAGCGAAGCCGTAACCTAAAATAGGCAATAACCACAAGTACACCAATTGTCCCGTGAACAGAGCGTAAAAGAGAGTGAAAATAATCAGCGTGGACCCCACAAAGTGCAAACGACGACAGGCGCTATTTTGATGCTCACTCAAATAATAAGGATAGAAGTCGGCAAAGCTCTGATATTTCTGCGTCATGTGGTTTCCACTTCATTATATGTTCTAATAAAATAGGACGTTAGCACGGGTGCAGTTCAGCGAATTGTCCAATTGGCGACAATTACCATTTTTTCGGTTGCCTCAACAATAATTCGCCGCTTGAGTTTGGCACAAACGACCCCACCCTTTGTACATCAACAGCATAAGAGATTTAACATGCATAATAGCGTAGACATTAGCATAGAAAACTTTCAGCAAGTGATATTGCAAGAATCAGCCAACAAACTCGTTATGGTTGAATTCTGGGCGCAAGGCTACGAGCCCAGTGAGCAGTTAGCGCCTGTGTTACAAACGATTGCCAGCAAGCAGGGCGAGAACTTATTGCATGCGCGGGTGGATTGCCAGGCGCAGCCGGATATCACCGCGCAATTTGGTGTGCAAAACTTGCCTACGGTAATGCTTATCAAGGACGGCCAGCCAGTAGATGGTTTTGCCGGAGTCGAAAGCGAAGCAAATATTCAAGCCATGCTAGATAAGCATTTGCCTAAGCCTGAAGACGAATTATTTGCCCAAGCGACTGCTATGGCCGAACAAGCAAACTACCAAGAAGCCTTTACGCTGGTTAAACAAGCGTTTGATCTTGATCCGAACCGAGCAGACATAAAGTTACTATTGGCGGATTGCCAAGTCGAAGTCGGGCAGGTGAATCAAGCTAAAGAGCTGCTTGCAACCATAGGCTTGGTGGACCAAGACGGATACTACCGTGCGATTTTGGGCAAAATTGAATTGGCCGAACAGGCAGCTGAGTCACCAGAAATTATAGCCTTGCAGCAAGCACTGGAAAACGACCCAGACAATTTAGCGCTTAAAGTAAAGTTAGCGGTGCAAATGCGCCAAGCCAATCAATTAGAAGAGGCGTTGAGTCTGATGCATTCTGTGCTACTCAAAGATATAAACTTTGAAGATGCTAAAAAACTCATGCTGGATATGATCAACGCTTTGCCAGACGGCGAGCCGCTTAAGTCTCAGTATCGCCGTAAGGTTTACAGCCTGCTTTATTAAAGGCGCTGATTTAAGCATGATAAAAACCGAAATACCAAGACGCAGTGCTTGGTATTTTTTTGCCTGCAGTAAGGTGTTTAAGCAATATTAGCAGTGGCTAAAGGCTTGTTTAACAAAATCATAGAAGGCTTCAGCTTTACGTGTGGCGAGACTGTTCTGCGGGCGCAAGAACCATACTGGCGCCTCAGGTGAAGCGAGTACATTGGGTAATACCTCCACCAATTCGCCACTTGCGATACATTGCTTGATGGCAATTTCTGATTTGATACCGATACCGTGACCCGCACGTAAGGCTTGGGTCATGTTATCCGAGTTAGAAATGGTAAATCGAGTATTACTGTTAAAGGAGAACACATTGCCGTCGTTTTGTAGCAGTTTAAGTTGTTTTTGCCACGGTAAGGCAACAAAGCGATGTGTGCTCAATGATTCAATATCGGTAATGGGCGGGTGCTGCTTAAGGTAATGTGGTGATGCACACAAAATCCGTTTGTTGTTGACTATTTTACGCGCCAACAGGCCTGAACTGGCGAGGGTACCTACTCGAATAGCGACGTCTTGAGCGTCATCCACTACGTTGACAAATTGATCGGTCACTAAAAAATCGAGCACTATGTCTGGGTATTGTTGCTCAAACTGAGCCAACTTAGGCAGAATAAAAATTGAAAAAATCCAAGGGGGTAAAGTCACCCTCAAGCGACCACTGATAGCACTGTCTCTGGCGCCGATAGCAAACTCAGCATCATGTAAGGCGGCCAAAATATCGCCCACGCGCTGGTAGAACTCTTCACCTTCAGCAGAAGGGCGCACGTTACGGCTGTCTCGGTATACTAATACTGTACCTAAAATGCGCTCCAACTTTGATAACCTGTGGCTTACCGTAGCGGGAGAGATGTTCAACGCACTGGCTGCTGATACCACACCTTTGTTTTCTACAATGGCGATGAATGTTTCTAACTCATTGATTGTGTACATGAAGTTTACTACTGCTTTTATGATTCGAAATTATTAAACCATGCTTTTAGTTTTGCCTTCTAGGTTTTATTTTATCTAACCCCATATTTACTCCATATTTGTAAAAATTCACTACTTTTGAATTAGGAGACGACGATGTCGCTACAGGCACAAATTGCCGAATACGATAAACAAAAAAATGCTTCAGCCCCCAAAGAAATTTTGGAGTTGATGGCATCAACGACTCACGAATTAATGGCGGCAGGGCTGGCTAATGACGCACTTCAGGTGGGTGACTATGCGCCTGACTTTAGTTTGCCTAATGTTCATGGTGAATTGGTTACCTTAGCTGAAATGCTTGCCCATGGCCCTGTGGTGTTGAATTTTTATCGCGGCGGGTGGTGCCCATACTGTAATTACGAGCTACGGGCATTCGAAGAAGTACTTGAGCGTATTGAAGAGTTGGGCTCGCAGCTGGTGGCGATATCCCCTGAAACGCCAGATAACTCGTTAACCACCAAAGACAAGAACGAACTCTCCTATGCGGTGCTTTCCGATGTGGGGAATAATGTAAGCAACGATTATGGTTTGGTTTACAGCTTAGATGAGCGATTACGTCCGGTGTATAAAAATTCCGGCGTGGATCTGCCAGCAACCAATGGTGATGATACCTTCAATTTACCCATGCCAGCGACGTACGTAATTAACCAAAGCGGCGAAATTGTTTACGCGTGTGTATCTGAAGATTATACCAAACGTGCTGAGCCGTCTGAGGTCGTGAAAATTCTAACTACACTTGATAACTAACCAGAGCAACTATTTATGCATTTAGCAAAACGAACGCGATTATTATCTCTAACTTTTCTTTTTTTCTCGTTATTAGGAGCAAATTTTATGGCTCAAGCAGCCCCTAAGCCAAAAGTAATTATTTTCGATGTGAATGAAACGCTACTTGATTTAGAAACCATGCGCACTTCTATTGGTGAGGCGCTAGATGGTCAGGAAGAGCTTACAACATTGTGGTTTTCCACGATGCTACATCATTCTCTAGTCACTACCGTCACTGGTGATTATCAGGACTTCGGTAAAATCGGCGTGGCGGCACTGATGATGGTTGCCCAAAATAACGATATTGAGATCACCGAAGAACAAGCTGTGACAGCAATTAAAACTCCTTTGTTGTCGCTCCCTGCTCATCCAGATGTAAAAGCGGGTCTAAAAGCGCTTAAAGAACAAGGCTTCAAACTGGTTAGCCTGACCAATTCGTCAAATAAAGGGGTTGAGACTCAGTTTAAAAATGCCGGTTTAACCGACTATTTTGACAAGCGCATGAGTATTGAAGATATCAAAGTTTACAAACCAGACCTTCGCGCTTATGCGTGGGCACTTGAACAATTAAACATCAAACCAGAGGAAGCCTTAATGGTGGCTGCTCATGGTTGGGATGTAGCCGGAGCTAAAGCCGCAGGGTTACAAACTGCCTTTGTGGCACGCCCAGGTAAGGCGCTTTATCCGTTAGCGCAAAAGCCTGATTATGTCGTAAAAGACTTAAGCGAATTGGTTGAAATACTCAAATAATTTGGTTAAATGCTTAACCTAAAAATGATTAACAAGCCCCCTAACAATTTGCGTTGTTAGGGGGCTTTTTATTTGTATTCTGTGGTTTTGAGTTTTCAACAGCAAAATTGTCTTTATACTCGATGCAGGTCAATCAAAAATAATAACAAGATGCGAAAAATATTAGTGGTGCTACTGACTCTGATAATTGGGCTGGCTATTTGGCTTGGGGTTTGTTTGTATAAAGACAGCCGCAGCACGGGCTTAATGATACTCAATAATGCTATGCGGATTTTAAAACCTACCGCTGTCAATACTGACATTTCTTTTGGGGAGGAAAGCTGGCAAATGCTGGATGTCTACCCAAGTGACCCTACCCACCCAATGGCCCCAGTGATTGTGTTTATTCATGGCGGCGGGTGGAGTTGGGGAAACAAAAGTCTTTATTACTTTGTGGCGCAGGCTTTTGTAGAGCGAGGCTATACGGTTGTTATCCCTGATTACGTGAAATATCCCCAAGGGCGCTTTCCTGCGTTTGTTGAAGACGGCGCGCAAGCGCTCGCTTGGGTTAAAGAGAATATTTCCCGCTATAACGGTAATCCCCAACAAATTTATCTCGCTGGACATTCAGCTGGCGCGCACACAGGTGCGCTTTTGATGACAGATAACCACTACTTGGCTGACGTAGGACTTTCTGTGGCCGACATAAGCGGTTTTGCTGGTATTGCTGGCCCCTATACGTTTACTCCAGATTCAGCCCAATACATTGCCACCTTTGGTAAAGATAATTTCGACGCGATGAAATCGACCAGTCATGTTAATGGTGATGAGCCGCCGATGCTGCTATTACATGGGGCAGGGGATAGCGCCGTGGGCGAGTTTAATCAACAGCAACTCGCCGATGCGATGCGAACCGCTGGCCGACCAGTGCAAACGCGCTTATACAGCGACACGATTAATCACATCAGTATATTACTCAAGCTGCATCCGTGGTTTGCAGATGAGGTGGATACAGGGCAAGACGTAGACGAATTTTTTCAATTACTGACGGCGCAGCAATTCAATGAGAAACGCCCTGTCTCACAAGGCTTTGGACAATAGACTCACGCCAACAGGACAAACACAGTGATGGAAAACGAATATTTTGATAGTGACATTGACCTTCAGCACGATTTGGCGAGCCAACCTTGTTGGAATAGCTTGCGTTTTGAACAATGCCGCTTTGAAGGACTTGATTTAAGCCAAGGACAGTGGCGGTTTTGCATGTTTGATGAATGTGAATTCATCAACTGTGATTTTTCTCTGCTTAGTTTGAATAACAGCCAGTTGCACAGTGCAGTGTTTAGCAATTGCAAATTATTAGGCGTAGATTGGACGCAAGCCGATTGGCAAAGCAATTTAGGTAACCCTCCTAAATTCAAAGGCTGCCTTCTTAACTCGGGTTCGTTTTTTGCGCTCTCATTAGGTGCTGCACATTTTATTGATTGCAAAATACATGACGTTGACTTTACCCAAGCAAGTCTAGTTAAGGCTAGTTTTCGCGGTAGCGAGCTTGCTCACACACGTTTTCATCAAAGTGATTTAACAAAAACAGATTTTAGCCAAGCCCATGGGTACCAGATAGACGTTACGCAAAACCGCGTTGAGAAAGCACGCTTTTCTCGAATAGAGGCGCTAGGGTTGCTAGCTTCATTAGGCATAGAGCTAGTTGACTAAGCTGTCCCGCGAGCGCTTGGTCTTTTTTCTAAGGTTTCTACATATATTGTCTAATCGTTAATCAATTTTACGCATGTTATCATTCCGCTCGATTTAGGGTTGGTCAGCTTCAAGTAGATAGTTTTTCATTGAAGCGTGTAAAAATCTCTAAATCTTTCAGGAAGATACAGGCCTATTAATCGTTGATTGTAGGTGTAATAAGCAGTGATGCAGTCGTTTATTCTTTTTATCTTTATGATTTAAAACAGTTTTTAATTTGCTTTTCTCTTTCAGCCTTTTTTAGCGCATCGAAGGTACTGATATTGCAAATACTGTTTTAGTAACAAGGCATTAGCTTTGTTTAACCTACTAACATGAAGAGAGAAACCATGAAAACCTTATTGTCATTGACCACAGTTATAACGTTAGCCGCCGGTGGTTTTCTACTAAGTGCTCAAGCTGATGAAACTGTTTCCACTTCAGGCTCTGCTGTTGTTAATTCGTCTATACCTTTCGAGCTGAAGCAGCTTGCTGCTAAGCTAGAAGATAGTCAGTACGATTTGACTGATCGCAACACTAAGCTTCGTGTGCAACGGGCTTTGCATTATTACGCCGTGGCCCAAAAGCATGCTGATTCGGGGTGGGGGAAAATGGCGGCAGATCAAGCTGACAGAGGTTTGTCTTTGCTTGAATTAAACGGAATGAAGTACCGTGTTAGCACTGAAGTACAAATGTAATTTGTGCTTATTATAGCATGCACTCCGTGCACTTATGAGCTGCGCTCACTAAAGCATGTGCTTCGCTTACAATGGCCTTCGACCACAGAGCATGCACTCCGTGCACTTATGAGCTGCGCTCACTAAAACATGCGCTTCGCTTACCAGCATCCATGCTGGGTTTCAAACCTCATCCATGAGGTTCGAGTAACTCTTTCTTCAACAGCTAAGAAAGAGTCACCAGAAAGAAGCCGCCTCCAGCAAGTCTCTATTCCCTGTGCGTCTTGATTAACGCTGGCCGTGAAAACGCGCTCCCTGCGCGGCTTTCACTTGAATTGCATCCATGCAATTAATCCAGCGTTAGCCTTCGATGCTCGGGGATACTTGAGTCGGAAATAACACATGCGCTACGCTTATTCATGGCTTTCGGCCACTACTGCATGCGCTTTGCTTACTTATGGTCTGCGGTCACTACTACATGCGCTTCGCTTAGCAGCATCCATGCTGGGTATGACAGACCATCCGTGGTCAGCCAGTCACTTTTTCAAAAGACGACAAAGTAACCAAAAAGTCTCTTGCTCCAACAAACTTTCTAATCCGCTAACCGCCGCGCCTTTTTTGTCATACCGGCGTGAGGAAACATCCCTGTAAATCGCACGCCGATCAGGTTCTTCGAAGGCGTTTAATACAAAACTCAGTTTCGACCCATCCTTGGTAGTGCACCCAGCTTCACCATCCATGGTGAATCGTTCACCCGACAGGAGCGCTGCTCCTAAAAGCCTCGGGTTCACCCCTATCTGGCCATCTGACAAGTCGCTGCTGTTATCGGGAAAGTTTGAGTCGCCAATTGATTCGCTGCGCTTACTAAAGCATGCGCTTCGCTTACC
>BAEM01000001.1 GCA_000314955.1 Paraglaciecola chathamensis S18K6
GCACCTACTGTGCGGCCACCTTCACGGATTGCGAAGCGTAAACCTTCGTCCATCGCGATAGGAGCAATCAATTCAACTACGAATTTCAAGTTGTCACCAGGCATTACCATTTCTACGCCTTCAGGAAGCTCTACAGCACCTGTTACGTCAGTTGTACGGAAGTAGAACTGTGGACGGTAGCCTTTGAAGAACGGAGTATGACGGCCGCCTTCGTCTTTGCTTAGTACGTATACTTCAGCTTCGAATTGAGTGTGTGGGTTGATTGAACCAGGCTTAGCTAGTACTTGACCACGCTCAACGTCTTCACGCTTAGTACCACGAAGCAATGCACCGATGTTTTCACCTGCACGACCTTCGTCAAGCAATTTACGGAACATTTCAACACCAGTTACCGTTGAAGTCGTTGTATCTTTCATACCAACGATTTCTACTGCGTCACCTGTGTTTACGATACCACGCTCAACACGACCTGTTACAACCGTACCACGACCTGAAATTGAGAATACATCTTCAATTGGAAGTAGGAAAGGCTTGTCGATGTCACGCTCTGGCTCTGGGATGTAGCTATCAAGTGCTTCTGCAAGCTCAATGATTTTCGCTTCCCACTTCTCGTCGCCTTCAAGGGCTTTAAGAGCTGAACCTTGGATTACTGGCAAGTCATCGCCTGGGAATTCGTATTCTGAAAGCAATTCACGTACTTCCATCTCTACCAATTCTAGCAATTCTTCGTCGTCAACCATGTCACATTTGTTCATGAAAACAACCATGAAAGGTACGCCAACCTGACGGCCTAGCAAGATGTGCTCACGAGTTTGTGGCATAGGACCATCGGTCGCTGCTACTACTAAGATTGCGCCATCCATTTGAGCAGCACCAGTGATCATGTTTTTTACATAATCGGCGTGTCCAGGACAGTCAACGTGTGCGTAGTGACGAGTAGGAGTATCGTATTCAACGTGAGACGTTGAAATAGTGATACCACGCTCGCGCTCTTCAGGAGCGTTATCGATTTGATCGAATGCAGATGCAGCACCGCCGTATACTTTTGCAAGTACGGTAGTGATTGCTGCTGTTAGAGTCGTTTTACCGTGGTCAACGTGGCCGATTGT